>JBKBIO010000001.1:0-314663 GCA_046299355.1 Aquabacterium sp.
GTGGGCGTGCCCGTGATCGCCTCCGGCGGCGTCGGTAACCTCGACCATCTGGCCGATGGCGTGCAGCAAGGCGGCGCCGATGCGGTGCTGGCGGCCAGCATCTTCCACTATGGCGAGTACACCGTGGCGCAAGCGAAAGCATTGATGGCCCAGCGCGGTATTCCCGTCCGGATTTGATGGTTTGACACCTGTCTTGGTATCACCACAGAGGCCCTTCGGGGCCTCTTTTAATTTGTGATGCGCATCACGCTCTTGGCGTGACTTTCGGAATTTAGATATTTCCGTTTTTGCAGGATCGGCGTAATCTGCCGATAAACCTTCAGTGACTTCTTCTCCACGAAAGGACCCCTGCCATGCCGCAAGCCAACCGCTTCAAGCCCCTGTCCTTGATGTCGCTGAACAGCGCTCCGCATCTGCCACATGTGGCCAAGAATGCCGAGCCGCATCATCCTGCTTTGAGCTTGCTGACCGATTTGCACCAAAGCGCATGCGTGGTCGCCAACCAGCACGATGACCTGAACCGAACCCTTCACTTGATGAAGCGGGCGGGTGTTCGCATGGTCTTCGTGTCGGGGGCGGAAGGGGAGTTGGTGGGCATGGTCACCGCTGAAGACATCCAGGGTGAACGTCCTGTGGTGCGCGCAACCGGTCAACACGTGCCCATCAGCGACTTGGAGTTGGCGCATGTGATGGTGCCTGTGGGCTCGTGGGACGTGGTCGACATGGCCCAAGTTCGCACGGCACGCCTGGGTGACATCGCCGAAACCCTGCACGAACACAATTTGCGCTACCTGCTGGTGACGCAAACCAAGAACGGCCAAACATTCCTGCGTGGTCTGTTCTCAGCTCGCCGCCTGGAGATGGCCATGCGCCAGCCCATTGAGGCGGACCTCCATTCGCGCACCTTTGCCGAATTGGAATCGGTATTGGCGCACTGAGCGCCAACCGTTCTCAGGCGGGGTTGTCGATGTCGATGAACTCGTGCTCCAGGCCGTAATCGTGGGCGATTTTCTTGCCCACGGCCTGGGCACCGAAACGTTCACTCGCGTGATGTCCGCAGGCCATGAAGGTGACGCCGGTTTCCCGCGCGTAATGGGTCTGCGGTTCTGAAATCTCGCCCGTGAGGAACACATCCGCGCCGGCAGCAATGGCCGGCTCGAAGTAGCCCTGTGCGCCACCACTGCACCAGGCGATGCGTTTGATGGTTCGGCTGTCGCCTGGCACCACAACAGGTTTGCGCCCCATCGTTTGCGTGACCTGTGCGACCAAGGTATCGAGCTCGATGCCCTCGGGTGCGTCGCCAATGAATCCCAGATCTTGGTCACCAAAGCGTTGGTCGGCTGCCAAGCCCAGACGCTTGCCCCATTGCGCGTTGTTGCCCAAACTGGGGTGAGCATCGAGCGGCAAGTGGTAGGCGAACAAGTTGATGTCGTGCGCCATCAAGGCCGCCACGCGTTTCTTCATCCAGCCGGTCAGGCGGCCATCTTGGCCCCGCCAGAACAGGCCGTGGTGCACGATGATGGCGTCGGTCTGGGCGTGAATGGCGGCTTGGATCAGGTCCATGCTGGCGGTAACGCCACTGACGACCTTGCGAATTGTGGCTTTGCCCTCAACTTGAAGACCATTCGGCCCATAATCCTTGAACCGCGATACCTCGAGCAGGTTATCTAGGTGATGTACCAAAGCGTCTCGTTCTATCAAGGTAGTCCCCCAATCGGGTAGTGACATTCACATGCGTAAAGTTTGGTTGATTTTTTCGCAGACCGCTACCGTTGCCATGGCGGTGTTGTTTGTTGTGGCCACTTTCAAGCCGCAATGGCTGCAAAGTGCCACGTGGCGTCCGGCATTGCCAGGCCCAACGGTTTCGGTGGCGCCTGATGCCGCGAATCCGGCCGGCCGGCGCGCCTCGGGTGTCTTGGCGCACATGGGCTTTGCTGACGCGGCCAAGTTGGCCGCGCCCACCGTGGTGAGCGTGGTGACCAGTTCGTCGCCAGCGCGCCAACAAAAGGGTGATCAATGGTTCCGCTATTTCTTTGGTGAGCAACCGGGTCAAAGTCAAGCGGGCGTCGGCTCGGGCGTGATCGTGTCGCCTGAGGGCTATGTGCTCACCAATAACCATGTGGTCGACTCCATGGACGACATCGAGGTCATGTTGACCGATGGGCGCAAGGCGTCGGCCAAGATCATCGGTACCGATCCCGAAACGGATTTGGCGGTGTTGAAGGTGGATCTCGATCGACTCCCAACGATCACGTTTGGCAACTCTGACAACCTCATGGTGGGCGATGCCGTTTTGGCGATCGGCAACCCGTTTGGCGTCGGTCAAACCGTGACGGCCGGGATTGTGAGCGCGCTGGGCCGTAACCAGTTGGGCATCAACACCTTTGAAAACTTCATCCAGACGGATGCGGCCATCAACCCAGGTAACTCGGGCGGCGCGCTGGTCGATGCCCAGGGTAACCTGGTCGGCATCAACAGCGCCATTTATTCGCGTTCTGGCGGCAATTTGGGGATTGGCTTTGCGATTCCCGTGTCGGTGGCGCGTCAGGTCATGGAAAGCCTGATCAAAGAGGGGCAAGTCACACGCGGTTGGATTGGTGTGGAGCCCCGCGATCTCACACCAGAGATTGCCGAAACCTTCAATTTGCCCATCAAGGAAGGCGTTTTGATCACCGGTGTGTTGCACAACGGCCCCGCAGCGTTGGGCGGCATTCGTCCTGGGGACGTTGTGGTGCAAGTGGCGGCGACCAAGGTGGCCAACACCGCGCAATTGCTCAATGCCGTGGCGGCTTTGCCGCCTGGCCAAGCGGCTGCGATTCGCATCCAGCGGGGCAATGATCCGCTGACTTTGCAAATCGTGGTTGCCAAGCGTCCGCGTGCACCGGCCCAGCAGCGCGCGCAGGAAGAGTAAGCGGCGAGATTGCTCGGCCGAAGCCCGAGTTGATCACCAAGCAAAACGCCCTCGATCAAGAGGGCGTTTTTTATTTCTGAGACCTTGCTTATTCTTGGGAAGCAGGCGCTTGGGTATGCTTGATGAACAAGGTAGCGGCCCAGATCCCCACCTCATACAAGATGCACATGGGAATGGCCAAAGCCAGCTGTGACACCACATCAGGCGGCGTGACCACTGCTGCAATCACGAAGGCAATGACGATGAAGTAGCTGCGGAAAGCTTTCAGCTTCTCCACTGAAACGATGTTCATGCGTGCCAGGATCACCAAGACAACGGGCACCTCGAATGCTGCACCAAAGGCAATGAACATATTGAGCACAAAGCTCAGATAGGACTCGATGTCGGGTGCTGCAGTGATGCTTTTAGGCGCAAAGCTCTGGATGAAGGCGAAGACCTTGCCAAACACAAAGAAGTAGCAAAACGCCACGCCCGCGAAGAAAAGCAGGGTGCTGGAAATGATCAAGGGCATGACCAGCTTCTTCTCATGGCTGTACAAGCCCGGTGCGATGAAAGCCCACAGCTGATACAGGACCACAGGCAAGGCCAACATGAAAGCGGCCAACATGGTGACTTTGATCGGCACCATGAATGGTGAAATCGGATTGGTGGCAATCAGTGTGGCCCCCTTGGGGAGATGTTCCACCAGTGGTGCGGCTAGCCAATCGTACAAGCCCGCAGGCCCCGGGTACAGCGCGAGGATCAGAAACACGGCGCCCACGGCGATCAAGGCGCGCACCAAACGGTCTCGCAATTCGACGAGGTGAGCAACGAAAGATTGCTCCGAGCCCGTCAGCTCGTCAGGTTGGTTGGAGTCGCTCACGGCACTCGATCAAAGGTGAGAAGATTTGCTGGGTGCTGGACGAAACCGTGCCACGCGGGCTGCCCCAGACTGCGCATGGCGACGAACACCGTGCTTTTGTTTGTACCAAAGCGGCGTGGCCCCACGCTTGAGGCGCCAGTTCTTGCGGACAGGCTGGCCACTGCCGTAGTAGGGCTGAGGGTCGTCGTTGAAGCTGCCGTAACGGGCGGGGTCCGGATCGTGACCGTCGGAGAGCCCTTGAGCCACCTCGTCCACCCCTTGGCTGACTTGCTGGTTGATGTCTCGGGCCGCTTCTTCGATGCCCGATTTCATCTTCTTGAGTTCATCCAACTCCATGGAGCGGTTGACCTCAGATTGCACCTGCGAGACGTAGCGCTGCGCCTTACCAACGAGAACGCCTACCGTGCGGGCCACGCGCGGGAGTTTCTCCGGCCCGATGACGATCAGCGCCACCGCGCCGATCAAGGCCAGCTTGTCAAAACCGAAGTCAATCACGGATTAAGACTTGGTCTTGGCGTCAACGTCGACAGTGTTGCTGTCTTGACGGGCAGCGTTGGTCACTTGCTGCTGCGCTGCAGGGGCGGCGGCACCCTCTTCACCCTTCATGCCGTCTTTGAAGCCCTTCACGGCCGACCCGAGGTCAGAACCAATGTTCTTGAGCTTCTTGGTACCAAACACCATCACGACGATGAGCAGCACGATCAACCAGTGCCAAATGCTAAAGGAACCCATGTTCAGTACTCCGTAAGAAAAATCGATCCAAGTTCAATCACGCACACGGTCGAGTGGCGCTAAGCCAGACTCTATAACGTTTGTATTGAACTTCCGTGTCATATTGATATGTACTGCATGCACAAGCAAGGTGCAGGCCAGCTGTCGTTATTTTTGCGCTCGGCGTGCAAATTCTTCCAACCCTGACAAGCCTTCACGCCGCGCCAACTCACCCACGACGTCTTGCGGATGCACGCCAAGGTGCGCCATCGCCACCATGGAGTGAAACCACAAGTCTGCAAACTCGCCGACCAATGCCTTGCGGTGATCATCGCAGGGATGCGCCGCCATGTCTTTACCAGCCATGACAGTTTCTGTGGCTTCCTCGCCGACCTTCTTCAAGACGGTGTCGGTGCCTTTATGGAACAGGCGCGCCACGTAGCTCTTGTCCGGGTCGCCGCCTTTGCGGGATTCGATGACTTCGGCCAGTCGCGTCAAAACGTCCAGCGTGTTGGTGGGGGAGTCGCTCATGGCTCTTATTTGTAGATGGTTTGTGGGTCTTTCAAGACCGGATCGACGGGTTGCCATTCACCTTGCACCAATTTGCTGAAAAAACAGCTATGTCGGCCGGTGTGGCACGCGATGCCGGGTTCGTGCCCAAGTTGTGTGATCTTGAGCAGCACCACATCGTTGTCGCAATCGAGGCGGATTTCATGCACTTTCTGAATGTGACCGGACTCTTCGCCCTTGTGCCACAACTTCTTGCGTGAACGACTCCAATAAACCGCTTCGCCCGTTTCGGCGGTTTGCGCCAAAGCATCGCGGTTCATCCAGGCAAACATGAGGACGTCGCCGGTGGCGGCCTCTTGGGCAATCACGGGCACCAGGCCGTTCTCGTCCCAACGGATTTCATCTAACCAAGTCATGGGCGTCAGTGTATCAACCGCCGCACGCAATTTCGTGCGCGTTCAGGATGGTCGGCCAAAGCTGAAGGACAATCCCCTGAGCTGCTTGTTTGCCTGCCATCGACATGCCCGATACCGTTTGTCCCACGATTCCCGATGCGCCTCTGGTTTTCACCATGGGGGATGCGTGTGGCATTGGCCCGGAGATTTTGGTGCAGACCTGGGCCCAGTGTCAGCCGAGGGGCTGGGTGAATGGATCCGTGTCCGCGTTGCAAAGAGCGGCCGACACCTTGCGGCAACGACGCCCTGAATCGGCTGCGTCTTTGCCTGAAGTGGTGGCCTTGGCCTTGCCTGAGGGCTGGTCCAAGCTGTCCCCGGGGCAGATGGGCGTATGGCAGCCCGACGGGTTGCCGGATGACTTGATGTTGGCGCCCATCGGGCAGGTGGATCGACGCGCAGGCATCGCAGCAGCGGCCTGTATCCGAGCCGCCGTGCGACAGGCGCAATGTGGCTTGGCTGCCGGCATCGTGACCGCTCCGCTCCACAAAGAGGCTCTGGCCCTGGCGGGTGAGAGCTACCCGGGGCACACAGAATTGCTGCAGGCCGAAGGGGCGCCTCCGGGGCAGCCGCCTGCGCCGGTGCGCATGATGCTCATGAACGATCAACTCAAAACCGTGTTGGTCACCATTCACGTGGGACTGCGCCAGGCCATCGATCAAGTGAGCTTCGAGGCCGTTCTGGAAACCATTCAGATCACCCACCGCAGCGCCCGCTTGTGGGGTTTGACGCATCCACGCATTGCGGTGGCGGGACTGAATCCGCACGCGGGCGAGGGGGGCTTGTTTGGCGATGAGGAGATTCGCATCATCGGTCCGGCCATTGAGGCCGCGCGCCAGCAAGGCATCGATGCCCAAGGTCCTTTTGCTCCGGATACGGTGTTCATGCGCGCACGGCACGCGCCGCCCGCGCACCCTGGCGAATTCGATGTGGTGATCGCGATGTATCACGACCAGGGGCTGATCCCCGTGAAATACATGGGCTTGGATCACGGGGTGAATGTGACCCTGGGGCTGCCCTTTGTGCGCACCAGTCCCGATCATGGAACCGCTTTTGATCTGGCAGGAACCGGGCGGGCTGACCCGGCCAGTCTGATTGAGGCCACCCGCGTGGCGCAAATTCTGATCCGTGGGGCGTCCCCCCAGGTTTGATCAGGCAGCGACCGGTTTCTTCGGGCTGGCCAGCGCGGCCAATTGGCGACGAGCGCGAACGGTGGCGCGCTCGATCAACTCCGACTGCTCGAAGGCTTTGAAGCGACCCGATTCGCACATCTTGGCCAGGGTTCGACCGGTCAGCGAAATCGTCTTCTTATGCAGGTGGCCCTGCGTGAAGATGAAGAATGAGCGGCCCTCGCTCACCCAAGTCAGGCGAACCTTCTTCCATTCCCCTTGCATCATCATCTGGTATGCCGTGCCCTTTTGGATGTGATGCACAAGCTGAATCCCCGCAGCGGGTGGGGGAGGGGTGTCGAGATTGATGTCCAGTTCGGCCAGGCTTGGGTCTGGTTCCCCTGGCATATCCAGGTTGATATCCAGATCGCCGGAGACGGTGATGGCCGTCTCGTGCACAAAACCCGCTTGCTGCACCTCGTCTGGTGATAGGGCGGTGACCACCGTCAGCAGTGGTGGTGAACTCAGGTCTTCCAGGTGATTGGGGAGTGGGTCGTTGGCCGCATCTTCCCGACTCGGGATGGCAATTTGCTCGACCTTCGTGAGTGCATGCTCTTGAAGACGTTGTGTGAGTTCGTGTTCGGGTTCGGCTTTCAGGCAGGCGGCATGAGCGGGCAGCAATTGCGCAAAAAAATCCTTTTTGGCTTCTTCGGGCCACTGGATCAGTGCCAGACCATCATTCAAGTCCTTCATCAGCTTGGGCAGCTTCAGTAAGAAATCTTTGCGTAGTTGGGGGCTGCCTTTGGGTTGCACGCTGGAGGCCAAGTCGTGCCCAGCCTTCCGCATGCGCATCGCCAGCTCCGACTTGGCGCCGTCCTTGGCTGACGCCAGCACTTGCACCTGACTCCAGATTTGTGCGAGGAAGTCGCGCACGAACTCTGGCATCTCGATCTGAGACAGCTCCTTGCGCAAAATCTGCATGTAGCGCTGTTGTACGCGCAGATCCGCTTCCTTGTTGTTCAGCAGGGCGGCGACAGCGGCGTTCTCGGCCAGATCGCGCTCGGATTCGACCTCACTGAACGATTCCAGCTCATTGAGCTTGGCCTCGTACAAGTCAATCTTGTCGAAGTCGCCTTCGACAATGTCGTCAACCAGGTTGGTGACATGTTCGAGAAACTGTTTGCCCGGACCTTCGGTGTGCGACTCAAATGAACTGGCCAGAGATGCCACGCGGTTCACGAAGCGTCGAACGGGGTGCTTGCGAGAGTTAAAAAAGGTCATGTCGCCCAGAGCCACACGCAGCACGGGCATTTGCAAGCGTGCAATCTGGCGCGCCGCTTCGGGCGGGACTTTGGGGTCAGACAGAACTTGGTCGAACAATGCGGCCACGATGTCGATGACCATTTGGTCAATCGCAGCGCCTCCGCTGGCCTTGATCAACTCTTCCCGATTGGCGCGAATCAAGTTCGGCGCCATCAGCGGGCCGGCGAAGCCCATGCCGCCCAATTGACCATCGTATTCGCCTGGTGCAGCGCTCAAGGACGTGGCAGACCAGTCCATCACAGCGGTTTGAGCCGTCAGTTGCTGCAGAAGGTGTTGAAAGTCAGCGGAAATCGGCGCGAAATGCCCGGGCGCTGCGGGGGCGCGCATGCTCATCGGCGCCGGCGCGTCTGGCGACGCCATCGGCACATTCACGCCAAACATCTCGCTCAGCGCTTGGGCTGCACGCTGGTGATGTTCTCGGTTGACTGCTGGGTGGTAGCCGCCATGGGTGGGGGCGAAATGCGGTTGACCAAGGCTGCCCGGGTGGGTGCCCTGGTATGGCGCGCCCGTGTAGCCATGGGGTTGGCCTTGCTGCTGCCAGGCGCCGGATTGGCTGTCGCTGAGACTGGCGGGGCGGGTGGGGACAGCGTCTTGGGTGGAGTTGGGGCCTGCAGAACCAGACGATACGTTGCCGGAGCGTATACGCTGCAAAGTAGGCGACGCGGGCTGAATGCCAAGGCTTTTCAGTTCCAGGGCGGTCTGTTCGTAGGCCTTGTTGAGTTGCGCAGACAACTGTCGCCCCATCTGCTGGACGATCAGTTGTGTGACCTGCAGGTCGTCACACATTTCGCCGATGGCTTTCAACCAGGCTTTCGCAATCACCTGTGGGCGCAGCGGGTTGCTGTCGGGCGAGCCATCGCCCAATGCGGACTGAATGTAGCTGTTCAACGTGGCCAGGGCTTTGTCGCATTCGGCAGCCAGTTGTTGAGCCAGCTTGTCAGCCGCGACGCCTCTTTCCATCTCCGCGTCATCGACCAAGGACAAACTAGACCAATCTGTGTCGCTCAGTTGGTTGCCCTTGCTGTCGCCCGCTTGTTTCTGGGTTTCTTTGTCGACGCGAGTTTGCAACTCTTTGGCGAACGTCTTGAGCAGCTTGGCACCTTCTTTGTGCAAAAGGTGTTCAGCGTCCATCATGATCTGACGCTGCATCGCATTGGTGGCATTGGCTGCCAACTGCCCCAAAACGGTGCTGGACGAGTCGGTTGCCAAAGACACAGCCGATTCCAGACGAATCAAGGCCGTCTTTAGAACGGAATCAAGACGGGGGTCGGTCACTGCTCTGTTCCAGTCGTGTGGTTCTCAACATTGCAAAGGCCAGCCATCTGGCTACGTTGGGTATCGGCAGTGTTTTCTGGATCTTTTGGGTTTGTTTCAAACTGTCACGTATCGGGGCGCGTGAGTCCCTCTCGGGCGGGTGTTGTAAAAAAAATAATGCCCCTGAAAAGCGCAGGGCTAGAAACCTTTGTGCGGTATCGACGCGATAACGTCTCTCGCGTCCGTTAGAATCCCAGGTTGACCCCAATCTAATGTCATCGTCCTTGAGGATAACCATGAGCAATCAGCCAGTGGATCAAAGCCGTCGGACCTGGGTGACCATGGCCTGCGCCGCCGGTGGCGTGGGTGGCGTGGCCACCGCGATCCCCTTCGTTTCGACCTTCCAACCTTCCGAACGTGCTCGCGCAGCTGGTGCTGCTGTCGAGGCTGATATCAGCGCCCTCAAGCCGGGCGAGATGATGACCGTTGAATGGCGCGGTAAGCCTGTGTGGATCATGCGCCGCACGCCAGAGCAGTTGGCCGCCATGGCCAAGCTGGACGGCCAACTGGCTGATCCCAAGTCTGAGCTCAAGCCTGAAGAGTGCCCCGAGTACGCGCGTAACGCACATCGTTCGATCAAGCCAGAAATTCTGGTCACCGTTGGCATCTGTACCCACCTGGGTTGCTCGCCTTCGTCCAAGTTCCAGACTGGCGCGCAGCCTTCGCTGCCCGACGATTGGCCCGGTGGCTTCCTGTGCCCCTGCCACGGCTCTACCTTTGACCTGGCCGGCCGCGTGTTCAAGAACAAGCCCGCTCCGACCAACCTCGAAGTTCCTCCCCACATGTACCTGTCTGACACCAAGCTGCTGATTGGTGAAGACAAGAAGGCCTGATCGGAGATAAACAATGGCTGAATTCAAGCAAGCGCCTGCGGGCGCCTCGGCAGGCGAGAAGTTCATGACCTGGATCGACAATCGATTCCCGGCCACGAAGATGTACAAGGAGCACATGTCCGAGTACTACGCCCCGAAGAACTTCAACTTCTGGTACTTCTTCGGTTCGCTGGCCATGTTGGTGCTGGTGATCCAGATCGTGACCGGTATCTTCTTGGTCATGAACTACAAGCCTGACGCGGCTGTGGCGTTTGCCTCGGTCGAGTACATCATGCGTGATGTACCTTGGGGCTGGTTGATTCGCTACATGCACTCCACCGGCGCTTCGGCGTTCTTTGTGGTGGTGTATCTGCACATGTATCGTGGCCTGATCTATGGTTCTTACCGCACACCCCGTGAGCTGGTCTGGATCTTCGGTTGCCTGATCTTCTTGTGCCTGATGGCCGAAGCCTTCATGGGTTATCTGTTGCCTTGGGGCCAGATGTCCTACTGGGGCGCTCAGGTGATCATCAACTTGTTCGCAGCGATTCCTTTCGTTGGTCCTGATCTGGCGATCCTGATCCGCGGCGACTTCGTTGTGGGCGATGCCACCCTGAACCGCTTCTTCGCTCTGCACGTCATTGCTGTGCCCCTGGTCCTGTTGGGCTTGGTGGTGGCTCACATCATCGCGCTGCATGAAGTGGGTTCTAACAACCCTGATGGCGTGGAAATCAAGCAAGGTCCGAAGGACGCCAACGGCAAGCCGCTGGATGGCATTCCCTTCCACCCTTACTACTCCGTGCACGACATCATGGGTGTGGTCGGCTTCCTGATCGTCTTCTCGGCTGTGATCTTCTTCGCACCTGAGTTTGGTGGTTACTTCCTGGAATACAACAACTTCATTCCAGCTGACCCCTACAAGACACCGCCTCACATTGCACCTGTCTGGTACTTCACCCCGTTCTACTCCATGTTGCGTGCCACTACCGACCTGATGGTCAACGTGTTGGCAGTCATCATTGGTCTGGGTGCCGTGCTGAACCTGATCAAGGGTTCCGGCGACGGCAAAGCCAAGGTGGCCGGTCTGGTCATCGCTGCTGTGGTGATCGGTCTGCTCAAGACCTTTGAAGCCAAGTTCTGGGGCGTGGCCGTGATGGGTGGTGCTGTGGTGATCCTGGCGGGTCTGCCTTGGTTCGACAAGAGCCCTGTGAAGTCCATCCGTTATCGCCCAACCTGGCACAAGCTGGTGTATGGCGTCTTCGTGATCAACTTCATCATCCTGGGTTACCTGGGTGTGCAGCCTCCATCTCCCACTGGTGAGTTGGTGAGCCAGGTTGGCACCTTGATCTACTTCGGTTTCTTCGTGCTGATGCCTTGGTGGAGCCAATTGGGTACGTTCAAGCAAGTGCCTGATCGTGTGACCTTCAAGCCCCACTGATCGCAGCAGGAGACATTCTTATGAAAAAAATTCTTGCTTCTTTGTTGGCTGCCCTGGCTTTGGTGTCGGGTGCGCAAGCCTCCGGTGGTGATCTGGTTCTGGACAAGTTCCCGAAAGAGCGCATCACCGACATGGCTGCACTGCAAAACGGTGCCAAGCTGTTCGTCAACTACTGCTTGAACTGTCACGCTGCGGCTTTCATGCGTTTCAACCGCTTGAAAGACATTGGCTTGACCGAGCAGCAGATCAAAGACAACTTGCTCTTCCCGACTGAAAAAGTCGGTGAAGTGATGAAAGTGTCTTTGGATGCGAAGGACGCCAAGGAATGGTTTGGTGCCGTGCCTCCTGACCTGACCTTGATGGCGCGAGCCAAGGCCAGCCACAGCGGTACCGGCCCAGACTACCTGTACACCTATCTGCGTAGCTTCTACCGCGACGACACCCGTCCAACCGGTTGGAACAACCTGGTGTTCCCCAACGTGGGCATGCCTCACGTGCTGTGGGAATTGCAAGGTCAACGCGCTGCCAAGTTCGTGGAAAAGGCTGATCCGCACGATGCCAACAAGAAGGTTCACGCCTTCGATGGCTATGAGCAGCTGACGCCTGGCACCATGAGTCCTCAAGAGTTCGACAGCAATGTTGCAGACTTGGTGGCTTACATGCAGTGGATGGCTGAGCCCATGCAGACTCAACGCACACGCTTGGGCGTTGGCGTCCTGATCTTCCTGGCTGGCTTCTTCTTCATCGCATGGCGTTTGAATGCCGCGTTCTGGAAAGACGTGAAGTAATCGTGGCGTCCTCACCTCGCGGGTGAGGCGTCTTCAGCGCAGTGGTTTGCTTCCGTTGCAAGCCCCTGCGCTTCGTTGTTTTGTGGTCCTTGTCGCCACTTCCCTTTTTTTGACCTGAGGAGTCCACCCAGATGATGGTGCTTTACTCCGGAACGACTTGCCCTTACTCGCATCGTTGCCGTTTTGTGCTGTTCGAAAAAGGCATGGATTTTGAAATCCGTGACGTCGACATCTTTGCCAAGCCCGAAGACATCGCCTTGATGAACCCCTACAACGAGGTGCCTATCCTCGTTGAGCGTGACCTCATCTTGTATGAGTCGCACATCATCAATGAGTACATTGACGAGCGTTTCCCGCATCCTCAACTGATGCCCGGTGACCCCGTGGCACGTGCTCGTGTGCGCCTGTTCTTGTTGAACTTCGAAAAGGAACTGTTCACCCATGTGAACACCCTGGAAGGTCGCGGCGGCGTCAAGGCCAACGACAAGCAACTGGAGAAGGCGCGTTCGCAAATCCGCGATCGTCTGACCCAATTGGCGCCCATCTTCTTGAAGAACAAGTACATGTTGGGTGATGACTTCTCCATGTTGGATGTGGCCATCGCTCCGCTGTTGTGGCGTCTGGATTACTACGGTGTGGAGTTGTCGAAGAATGCTTTGCCGCTGTTGAAGTATGCTGAGCGCATCTTCTCTCGTCCGGCTTACATTGAAGCGCTGACGCCATCCGAAAAAGTAATGCGCAAGTAATTCGATTCGATTGCGGCTCACATGACCATGTCCACCGAACAGGATAGCCAAGGCAGTTCCACTCGCCCGTACCTCATTCGTGCCTTGCACGACTGGTGTACTGACAATGGCTTCACGCCTTATTTGGCGGTTTACGTTGACCGTACCGTTCAGGTGCCGCAGGAATACGTCAAGAACAACGAGATCGTGCTCAACGTCAGCTTTGAGGCAACCAGCCAATTGCAGTTGGGTAACGAATTCGTCGAGTTCAAGGCGCGCTTTGGTGGCGTGGCGCGAGAGATCATCGTGCCCGTGGATCATGTGATCGCGATTTATGCGCGCGAGAACGGGCAGGGGATGGCCTTCCCCGTTCCCTCGTCGATTGATGCTGACGACGACGAGGGTGCCCCCGCTTCGTCTGGTGCGCAAGTCACAGCGCTGCGTTCAGCAGGCTCTAACGAGGGTAAAGGTGCTTCAGCCGGTTTGCGCTTGGCGTCTGTGCCTTTGGCGGGCGATGCGGCCAAGGCCGATGAAGAGGATGTGTCGAATCAAGACAACACTTCTGAGGATGAAACTCCCCCAGAAACACCTTCTCCGGGTACTGGTCGTCCCTCTCTGCGTCGAATCAAGTAATTTTTCGTTGTAGAATTCAAAGCTCAGGTCGCCGGCTTAGCTCAGTTGGTAGAGCAACCGCCTTGTAAGCGGTAGGTCATCAGTTCGAATCCGATAGCCGGCACCACCCCATAAAAAAGCCCAGCATGTTCATGCTGGGCTTTTTCTTTGGTGCCTTCGAATCAGTTGGCGCGTTTGAGCAGCTTGTTCAAATCGCCCAGGTCATCGGCCTTCAAGGTGCCACTGGCTTGGCGCAGTTTCACTGTGGCCATGATGACGTCATAGCGGGCCTTGTAGAGGTCTTTCTGGGTCGAGGCCAAGTAGGTCTGAGCGTCCAGAACATCCTTGTTGATTCGAACCCCTACGCGGTATCCCAACTGCGTGGCTTCCAACGCCAATTTGGCAGACGCCTCGGCGGCTTCGTAGGCTTGAACTTGAGCCAAACCCGACTGCACGCCCAAGTAGGCCTGACGCGTACCTAGGGCCACGCTGCGTTTGGCGTTTTCCAGGTCGTTCTCCGACTTCTGTTCCAGCGCCAGGGTCTCTTTCACGCGGTTTTGGATGGCAAAGCCAGTGAACAGGGGCACGTTCAACTCCAGCCCGATCGACTTTTGGGTGCCGACGCCCATACCTATTTGTTGCTGGACGGCATATCCCGACGTGGAGGATTTCCCAACAGCTGCCACGAGATCCAGGGTAGGCAGGTGGCCATCACGCGCCTTGCTGGTTTCCAGTCGAGCCACTTCTAAGCCCGCTTGCGCTTTGCGCACGATGGGAGCTTGGCTGGACTGTTGCACCCAGTCTTCCAATTGCCCCGGAGCCAGTTGGCTCAGATTCGCGGGCGTCACCAAAGGATCTGGTTGCACATTGCTGCGGCCGACCAGTTGATCCAGTGCCACGCGTTTCACACGGAGGTCATTGCCGGCGGCCAACTCTTGCGCGGTCGCGAGGTCGTGGCGGGCTTGGGCTTCTCGGGTGTCGGTGATGGTGGCGTTGCCAACTTCAAAACTGCGCTTGGCGGCAGCCAGTTGCTCGGCCAGAGCCTTCTTGTTGGCTTGGGCTGTGGCCAGCACGTCTTGGGCGGCCAACACGTCAAAATAGGCTTGGCTGACCCGAACGGCCAGATCGTCTTCAGCCATTTTGAGGTCGGCCTCTGCGGCCACCACGGCTTGGTCGGCTTGGCTGATGGTGTCCCAGTTCGTCTTGTTCAAGAGCGCCTGTTTGGCTTGAATGCCCACCTTGCGAGTGGTGCCGCTGGTGTCATATGCAGAGTTAACGGAGGAGTCCACTTCGGCGCGTGTGATCGATGCTTGGGCGCCCACTTGGGGCATCCATGTGGATCGAGCTTGAGCGGGCTTGTATCCTGTGGCTTCGACTTGTGCTTTGGCTCCCAGGTACTGCGCGTCGTAGGCTTTGGCGGCTTGGTACAGCTCCAGCAAACCTTCGGCCTGGGCCGCTGTGACGCTACACAGGGATGCTGCACAAGCCATGGCCACCGTACGCCAGCTCAGGTGTGGGTGGCCCTTCATGATTGTCATGCGGAGAGATGTCGCTTGGGATGACGGCATGTGAATCCTTGTGTCCTTGGAAAGCCTGTGGCCAGCTCGGCCCAGCAAACTCAGAATGAGAACGAATTGGCAGCAGCAAAGCCGGGCAGGCGTGCTGCGACGGTGTCAAACAGTTCTTGTTTCTCAAACTGTTTGTCGCCTGTGCGGGTGAAGAGCGTCGCCTGCATGATGGGCTCTTGTCCCACGATGGCCAACAAACGGCCGCCCACCTTGAGTTGATCCAACAGGGTTTGAGGAACAGTTGCCACCGAACCTGTCAGCAAGATGGCATCGAAAGGGGCTTGTCCGCTCAGGCCGTTGACGCCATCACCTTGTTGAACTTCGGCGTTGGCAATGCCCGCTTTGCGCAGGTTTTGGCGTGCGGTATTGACCAGATCGGCTTGGCTGTCGAGTGCCACCACGCGTTGAGCTTTGTGGGCGATCAGGGCAGTCACGTAGCCCGTGCCCACGCCCACTTGCAGGACCACGTCGTGCTTGTTCAAGTTCAAGTCTTGAACCAAGCGCGCTTCGACGCGGGGTGCCAGCAGGGCACCACCGTTGTCCAGGGGCAGTTCCAAGTCCATGAACGCCAGGCTGCGGTGCTGAGCGGGAACGAACTCTTCGCGGCGAACGGCAGACAGCAGCGCCAGGATCGAGGTGTCCAGAACGTCCCAGGGACGAATCTGTTGTTCGATCATGTTGAAGCGGGCTTGTTCGATGTTCATGCTGGCATCCTTGAGTGCAAACGCAAAAACGGGATTTTAAGAAGGACAGACGCGATCTGACTCAATCCGATGAGGAATGTTTGGCCCTATCAGGGGTCTCACCACGAATTTCTAGTCCCCGTAGCAACAGTTCAATCTGCGTGCGGATGAAAACGTCCGGTTTCAGCGGGATCGGTGTGGACGTACAGGCGTTGGCGCACTGCTGATAAAGCACCAAAAATTGAACCGGCGCGACCAGGGCCATCACCACCGATGACACATCCATGGGGCGGAATTCACCACGATCAATGCCACGCTGGACGGCTTGTCCAAGCAACTGATGGCAGGGCTCGACGACTTCGTCCATGTAGAACTGGGCGATTTCGGGGAAATTCGAGGCTTCAGCGATGATGAGCTTGATGATGCCCGCCGCTTTCGATTGCCCGACGCGAGACCACCAGGTTTGCGCCAGGTCTTGCAGCAATTCGGAGGTGGAGCCTTCGTACTGTTCCAGCAGGTCTTTGCCTTCGACGATGACTTGGCCCAGGTGGTTGCGCACCACCGCCTTGAACAATTCGTCCTTGCTCGGGTAGTACAGATACAGCGTGCCTTTGGAGACGGCGGCAAGCTTGGCCACTTCTTCCGCACGGGTGGCGGCAAAGCCCTTTTCCACGAACAGGGTGAGGGCGGCTTCCAGCAATTCTTGCGGACGCGCGACCTTTCTCCGTCGGCGAACCAGGTTCGTCAACGGGCAGTTGTTCGGCGCGGAAAGAGAACTGCTGGTCACTTGGAATGAATAACTGACTCGTGAGTCAGTAATGTAGCGTGTTGCGGATCGTTTGGTCAATATATACCCTGCAGGGTATGCGAGTATGGCAAGCCTATGCCTGCTTTGCATCAGGCCGGTAGGCATGTCCCTCGTGCTCAGTGAACCCTAAATTGCAATCACCCCGTTGTATTGGGGTAAATCTGGCCGGCTCTGTTGTCAAACCGAATCTCGCCCAATCAATAATGTTTTCATCTTGCTGAACTCATCCTGGGTGAACAACTGCCATGACACATCCTGCTTCTGTCCCTCGCGAGCCCGATCGCATCACCGCTGAGAGCATTGCTGCGGTGGACCACGCTATGACCTCTCGCAGGTCCATTCGTCGGTTTTTGGATCGACCTGTGGATCGCCAATTGATCGAGGACATCTTGGCTGTGGCCTCGCGTGCGCCATCGGGCACGAACACGCAGCCCTGGAAGGTCCACGTGTTGACGGGAGCGAGTCGGCAGAGTTTGGTCGACAAGGTGATGGCCATCCATCAAGACCCCGCGCAGGTGGCCCAGCATGGCGAGGAGTACGACTACTACCCCAAAGAATGGGTGTCGCCCTACATTGATCGACGCCGCAAGGTGGGCTGGGATTTGTATGGGCTGTTGGGCATTGGCAAGGCTGATCGTGAGCGCATGCATGCGCAGCAAGGCCGCAACTACACCTACTTCGATGCGCCGGTGGGCCTGGTGTTCACCATCGATCGCGTCATGGGGCGTGGCAGTTGGTTGGACTACGGCATGTTCTTGCAAAACATCATGGTTGCCGCCAGAGCGCGTGGTCTTGATACCTGTCCTCAAGCGGCGTTCAATCATTTCCATGATGTGTTGGAGGCGCATCTCGGCTTGGATCCCAGCAAGGAAATGGTCGTGGTCAGCATGGCGCTGGGCTATGCCGACCCCGATGCGCTGGACAACACGCTCTTGACCGAACGTGAGCCCGTGGCCGGCTTCACTCGCTTCCTGGACTGAGTGGCTCAACCGGTTGAGCCCAACCCCTTACATCCTGATTGACGGAGACAGATCATGAGCCTGATGGGCCAAATGATGAGCATGCCCTTGTTGATTTCTTCCTTGTTGACGCATGCGGCGCGACACAACGGAGACGTCGAGATCGTGTCCAAGCGGGTGGAAGGTGACCTGCATCGCACGACATGGTCTGAGGTGGAGTTGCGCTCACGCAAATTGGCACAAGCGCTGGCTCGTTTGGGGTGTGTGGCGGGTGACCGTGTGGGCACCTTGGCCTGGAACGGGTACAGGCACCTGGAGGTCTATTACGCCAGTTCGGGTTCTCAGTTGGTGTGCCATACCGTGAACCCCCGCTTGTTCCCGCAGCAGATCGCATGGATTGTGAATGACGCGCAAGACAAGGTCTTGCTGGTCGATGTCAATCTGCTGCCCTTGGTTGAGAAGTTGATCGATCAATTGTCATCCGTGGAAGCGGTGGTCTTGATGGCGGGCCGCGAGCACATGCCTGCCACGCATGGCATTCCGCGTTTGCTTTGCTACGAAGATTTGATTGAAGCGGAAGATGGTCAATACACCTGGCCTACGTTTGATGAAAACGCAGCCGCTTCGATTTGCTACACCTCCGGCACGACAGGTAACCCGAAGGGCGCCGTTTACTCGCACCGGTCCACCGTGTTGCACGCTTTTGCTGCAGCCTTGCCTGATGCGATGTGTTTGAAAGCCACCGACACGGTGTTGCCGGTGGTGCCCATGTTCCATGTGAACGCTTGGGGTATTCCGTATGCGGCGGCGATGGTCGGATGCAAGTTGGTGATGCCTGGACCTTATCTGGATGGCGCGTCGCTGTACAACCTGTTTGAGCAAGAGCAGGTGACCATGAGTGCGGGGGTGCCGACCATTTGGTTGGGCCTGCTCAACCATGTGAAAGCCAACAACCTGAAGTTCACAAGCTTCCGGACCACGGTGATCGGCGGAGCCGCTTGTCCACCCGCCATGATTCGAGCGTTCGAAGATGATTACGACGTAGAGGTGGTTCACGCATGGGGGATGACAGAGTTGTCACCCGTTGGAACCTTGAGCCGATTGAAGGCCAAACATCGCGATTTGCCGGCAGAGCAAAAGCGCAAGGTGCTTGAAAAGCAAGGCAAGTCGGTCTTCGGCATCGACATGCGCATCGTGAACGGCGAGGGCGTGGTCTTGCCTTGGGATGGTCAGACTTCGGGTGACTTGGAAGTGCGTGGCCATTGGGTCATCAACAGCTACTTCCATGTGGACCAGTCCCCCTTGCATGATGGTTGGTTCCCTACGGGTGATGTAGCCACCATCGATGCCGATGGCTATATGCAGATCACCGACCGCAGCAAAGACGTGATCAAGTCGGGCGGGGAGTGGATCAGTTCCATCGACCTGGAAAACGTGGCCATGGCTCACCCTGCGGTGCATGAGGCTGCGGCAATTGCCGCTTATCACCCGAAATGGGATGAGCGCCCCTTGCTGGTGGTGGTGAAAAAGCCAGGCGCTGAGGTCACGCGCGAGGAACTGCTTGCGTTCTACGAGGGAAAGATTCCGAAGTGGCAATTGCCGGACGACGTGGTGTTCGTGGCCGAAATTCCCCACACCGCGACCGGAAAGATCTACAAATTGGGGCTGCGAGAGCAGTTCAAAAGCCATAAATTGCCCACAGCCTGAATGACAGTCGTAGCCAAGCTAGTAGGTTGAGGAGTCACCTACCCGGATCGCCGCACGCGGGACTCGGGTTTGATGTACATTGGGTTACGACTTCTAAATAATTCTTACAATACGTCTTTTCAGAAATGGCGCGATTTGTCTTTCGTGCCGTATCGTGACATC
Source organism: Aquabacterium sp. (assembly GCA_046299355.1). GTDB lineage: Bacteria > Pseudomonadota > Gammaproteobacteria > Burkholderiales > Burkholderiaceae_C > Aquabacterium. Next base: position 19,455 of record JBKBIO010000001.1, read on the forward strand.
TGGGTCGCCCGGTGTCTGACATCTTGTGAGAGTTGTATGAGCACTACCTACAGCGTGAACGACGGCGTGGCCGTCATTGCCCTGGCCAATCCCCCCGTCAACGGTTTGGGTCAAAGCACCCGAGCTGGCATCGTGGATGGCCTGAATCAAGCTTTGGCTGACGACAGCGTCCAATCCATCGTGCTGATGGGCTCGGGCAAGGTCTTTTGTGGTGGTGCGGACATTCGCGAGTTCAACACGCCCGCCGCGTTCGCCACCCCAGGTCTGCATGCCGTGATCCAAGCCATCGAGGCCAGCACCAAGCCCGTGGTGGCGGCCATTCACGGTGTCGTCATGGGTGGTGGTTTGGAGTTGGCATTAGGCTGCCACTACCGCGTCGTGGTGCCAGGCGTGCAAGTGTCTTTCCCTGAAGTGAACATTGGCCTGATTCCTGGCGGCGGTGGCACGCAGCGCATGCCTCGCGTCATTCCTGTCGAGATGACCTTGCAGATGGTGACCAGTGGCGCCTCGGTGCCCAGCGATAAGCTGTTCAAGGTGCCCGGCCAGAAGCTGTTTGACCGCTTGATTGACGGCGATTTGCTGGCTGGTGCCGTGGCCTTTGCCAAGGAAGTGGCGGGCGTGCACCCGATGCCATTGATCCGTGACCTGCCTGTGCAAGCCGTGGCTGATGCCGGGTTGTTCGACCAATTCCGTGCCGACATGGCCAAGTCCCGCAAGGGACTGGTGTCGCCTCAGCGTTGCATTGACGCGGTGGAAGTGGCCACCCAGATGGACATCGACGCGGGCATCGACCGCGAACTGGAGATCTTCAAGGACATCATGGTGGGCTCGCAGGCCAAAGCCATGCAGCACGCCTTCTTTGGCGAGCGCGCAGCCGCCAAGATTCCTGATGTGCCCGATAACACGCCCGTGCGCGACATCAAGCAAGTGGCCGTGATCGGCGCCGGCACCATGGGTGGCGGCATCACCATGTGCTTCTTGAATGCTGGCATTCCGGTGACCTTGCTGGAAATGAAGCAAGAAGCCATTGACCGTGGCGTGGGCGTGATTCGCAAGAACTACGAAGCCCAGGTCGCCAAGGGCAAGCTGGCCCAAGACAAGTACGAAACCCGCATGGCCTTGCTCAAAACGACTTTGAGCTATGACGACATTGCTCAGGCTGACATGGTCATCGAAGCCGTGTTTGAAAATTTCGAGGTCAAGTCGCAGGTCTTCACCAAGCTGGACCAAATCATGAAGGCGGGTGCCATCTTGGCGTCGAACACCTCGACCTTGGACGTGGACAAGATCGCCGAAGTCACGAAGCGTCCTGGCGATGTCGTGGGCTTGCACTTCTTCAGCCCTGCCAATGTGATGCGCCTGCTGGAAGTGGTGCGCAGCAAGCACACCGCCAAGGATGTGATGGCGACCGTCATGCAGGTGGCCAAGAAGATCAAGAAGGTGGCCGTGGTGTCGGGCGTGTGCGATGGCTTCATTGGCAACCGCATGTTCGAGCAGTACACCCGCCAGGCCTTCTTCTTGGTGCAAGAGGGCGCGACTGTGCAACAAGTGGACAAGGCCGCCGAGGCTTTTGGCTTTGCCATGGGGCCTTTCCGCGTGGGCGATCTGGCCGGTAACGACATCGGCTTTGCCATTCGCCAACGCCGTGCGGTGGAACAGCCCAATGTGATTTACAGCAAGGTGGGTGATGCCATTTGCGAACTGGGTCGTTTTGGGCAGAAAGTGGGCAAGGGCTGGTACGACTACGAAGCCGGCAAGCGCGAGCCCGCGCCCTCTGCCGAAGTGCAAGCCGCCATCGACAAGGTACGTGCTGACAAGGGCATCACTGCGCGCGAGATCACCGACGAAGAGATCGTCGGGCGTCTGGTGCTGGCCATGGTCAATGAAGGCGCTCAGATCCTGGAAGAGGGCATTGCCAACAAGGCATCCGACATCGACATGGTGTACTTGACCGGCTATGGCTTCCCCTTGGTCTGGGGCGGCCCGATGCTGTATGCCGACCTGCTCGGTTTGCCCAAGGTAGTGGCCCAGATGAAGCAGTTTGCCGCCAACCCGAACGATGATCAGGCCTTCTGGCAGCCCGCACCTTTGTTGGTGAAACTGGCTGAAGAGGGGAAGACCTTCACTGGTGTGAAGCAGTAATGGCTGGGGGCATGGCGCCCCAGGTCACCCATTCGCCAGTCGGGCCTCATTGGCCTGGTCTACGAAGTCCGCATGGTTAAAACCCTGCGGACTTTTTGTTTTTTGGCACCGATGGAATGAGGGGGTTGAATTTGACATGGATTCATGTCAAATTAGCGCATCCCATCGTTGAGCAAAACCAATGAGTGTGCCCATGTCCTTCATTGAAACCACCCGCAACGGCCATGTGCTGGAGATCAAGGTCAACCGTGCCGACAAGCACAATGCCTTGTCGCCGGAGATGTACCGAGACCTGGCTCGCGCCTATGCTGAATTGAGCAACGACCCGGAATTGCGCGTGGGGCTGCTGTATGCCGATGGCAAGCATTTCACCTCGGGCATTGAGTTGGACAAGTGGGCGCCCATCTTCTCGGGTGGCAACGGTTTCAGTGTGGGCGAGGGCGAGATTGACCCCTTCGGCTTGAAAGGCCCGCGCCACAGCAAGCCCGTGGTCATGGCCATGCAGGGCAATTGCTTTACCTGGGGCGTGGAGATCTTGCTCAACACCGAAGTGCGTGTGGCGGCCGACGACACACGCTTCGCCATGCTGGAAGTCAAACGCGGCATCTTCCCCTGTGGTGGTGCCACTTTGCGGTTGCCCCAGCAAATGGGCTGGGCCAATGCGCAGCGCTATTTGCTGACGGGGGACGCCTGGTCTGCCCAAGAGGCCCATCGCCTGGGCCTGGTGCAGGAAGTGGTGCCGGCGGGGCAGCAACTCGACAAGGCGCGTGAGATCGCTGAGAAGATCGCCAAGGCGGCGCCTTTGGGTGTGCAAAACGTATTGAAGTCCACCCGCCTGGCGTGGACGGAGGGGGAGCAAGCCGCCATGGCGTGTCTGTTCACCGACATGCTGGCTGTGATGAAAAGTGAAGATGCCGTGGAGGGTGTGATGTCCTTCATGCAGCGCCGCGAGGCGGTGTTCAAAGGCCGATGACCGGCTTGGCGTGACTGGCCTGGTTAGGTTGCCCAACCCCCATTTTGGATGGATGTTTCATGAGTTTGCGTGCCACCCTTGATTTCATGCTCTATGACTGGCTGAACGTGGAGCAGTTGTGCCAGCGTCCCCGCCACGCCGAGCACAACCGTGAAACCTTTGATGCCGTTCTGGACCTGAGCCAGAAGCTGGCCGACGAGCAGTTCGCCCCCTACAACCGGCTGGTTGATATCCACGAGCCCGAGTTCGATGGCGAGCGCGTGCACCTGCCGGCTGAAACGGAACAAGCCCTCAATGCCTTTCGGGATACGGGCTTGATGGCCGCAGCGATGGATCACGAGGTGGGGGGCATGCAGTTGCCCACCGTGGTGGATATGGCCTCCCGTGCTTACTTCTGCAAAGCCAGCATTGGCATGTCCGGCTACTTGATGCTGACGCGAGGCAACGCCAACACCATCCTGGCGCATGGCACCCCCAAACAGATCGAGGTGTTTGCTAAGCCGGGCTTCGAGGGGCGCACCTTTGGCACCATGTGTTTGAGCGAGCCCCAGGCCGGCTCCAGCTTGTCAGACATTGCCACCAAGGCTGTGCCCGATGACGCAGCCGATGCGGGTGTGACGCCATGGCAAGACGATCCCCTGGGCCCACGCTACCGTCTGACTGGCAACAAGATGTGGATCTCGGGTGGTGAGCACGAGATGGGCGAGAACATCGTTCACTTGGTCTTGGCCAAGATCCCCGATGAGACGGGCAAGACCATTCCCGGTGTGAAGGGCATTTCGTTGTTCATCGTGCCGCGCAAGCTGGTGGAGGCCGATGGTCGCATCACCGATCAACGCAACGATGTGTCGCTCGCAGGCTTGAACCACAAATGCGGTTTCCGTGGCACCGTCAATACCTTGCTGAACTTTGGCGAAGGTCGTTTCAAGGTGCGTGGTCAGGCCGGTGCGGTGGGCTACCTGATTGGCCAGCAGGGGCGCGGTCTGCAAGCCATGTTCACCTTGATGAACGAGGCACGCATTGGCGTGGGCTTGGGTGCCACCATGTTGGGCTATGCAGGCTATGAAGCCTCGCTGGACTATGCCAAGCAGCGCCCCCAAGGTCGCCCCATGACGGCCGCAGGCAAAGACGCGGCCAGCCCGCAGATTCCGATCATTGCGCACACCGATGTGAAACGCATGCTGCTGGCCCAAAAGGCCATCACGGAAGGCGGCCTGGCCCTGGGGCTGATTTGTGCGAGCCTGGTCGATGAAGAGCAAACCGGCACGCCCGAGGACAAGGCGCAAGCCACGCTGTTGCTGGAGTTGCTCACCCCCATTGCCAAAAGCTGGCCCAGCGAATGGGCCCTGGAAGCCAACAGTCTGGCCATTCAGGTCTTGGGCGGCTATGGGTACACCCGCGACTTCCCGGTGGAGCAGTACTGGCGCGACAACCGCCTCAACATGATCCACGAGGGCACGCATGGCATTCAAGGCCTGGACCTGTTGGGCCGCAAGGTGATCATGAACAATGGTCAGGCTTTGGCTGTGCTGGGCGCGCGCATCACCCAGACCATTCAAAAGGCTGGCCCGATGGACGGTTTGGCCGAACATGCCAAAGCCTTGGGCAAGGCCTTGAACGCCATTGCACAAGCCACGCAGTCTGCGTGGTCAACCGGCAAGCCAGAGGAAGCCTTAGCCAATGCCACCCCGTATCTGCAAGCTTTTGGCCATACGGTGCTGGCCTGGATCTGGTTGGAGTTGGCCGTGGCCGCGCGTGCGCTCCAAGCTAGTGGAAACCGCCCAAATGACGAAGCCTTGCTTCAAGGCAAACTGGCAGCCTGTGACTACTTCTATCGTTTTGAACTGCCGCGCATTGACGCTTGGCTCAAAGTGGTGTCGCAGCGCGACATGACCTGCGCCGAGATGCAAGCCGACTGGTTCTGAACCCCAATCAACATGATTCGACACATTGTGATGTGGACGCTCAAGCGTCCGGAAGACGCCGGCAAAGTGAAGGCTTTGCTGGACAGCTGCAAGACCTTGGTGCCCGGCATCCATGAGTTTCAGGTGGGGATCAAAACCGACGGCCTGGAAGCCAATTGCGACGCGGTGTTGGTCTCGACCTTTGAAGACGAGGCCACTTTGGCTTCGTACCAGATTCATCCCCACCACCAAGGTGTGGTCGCACAGATTCGCGAAATGGCGGCCACCCGACACGTGGTGGACTACCACTGCTGAAGGGAAAAACGATGTCTTACTTGAAGTTGCAAGCCGGCCAGACCGCCGTCATCACCGGTGCGGCCAGCGGTTTTGGCCTGGAGTTGGCCCGACTGGGTGCCAGCAAGGGCCTGAACCTGGTCATCACCGATGTGCAGCGCGAGTCGCTCGACAAGGTCACCGCTGAATTGCGTGGCATGGGTGCTCAGGTTGCGGCTTTGCGTGGCGACGTGTCGCGCGCAGAAGATGTGCATGCATTGGCCGATATGTGCCGCGAACGCTTTGGCGCGCCTCACATCGTGGTGAACAACGCGGGTGTGGCTCACGGTGGTTTGATCTGGGAGCATTCCCAGCGCGATTGGGAATGGGTCTTGGGCGTGAACCTGTGGGGTGTGATTCACGGCATGCGCTACTTCACGCCCATGATGCTGGAAGCGGCTGCGCAAGACCCCCACTGGCGCGGCCACATGGTGAACGTGGCCTCTATGGCAGGCTTGGTGAATACGCCCAATATGGGCGCCTACAACGTCAGCAAGCATGCCGTGGTGAGCTTGAGCGAAACTTTGTACCAAGACCTGTCCCTGGTGTCAGAGCAAGTGCATTGCTCGGTGCTGTGCCCTTACTTCGTGCCCACCAGCATCCACAACTCGCACCTCAATCGCCCTGCCGAACTGAAGAGCGATGCCAAGCCCACCGTCAGCCAGATGGTGGCGCATGCCACCAGCACCAAGGCCGTGACCTCGGGCAAGGTGTCGGCGGCCGATGTGGCGGGTATGGTGTACGACGCCATCGAAAAAGGGCAGTTCTACATCTACAGCCACCCCGAGGCCTTGGCCATTGTGCAGACGCGCCTCGAAGATGTGGTCAAGGGCCGCAATCCGAGCGACCCCTTTGCGGCCAAGCCCGAATTGCGAGAGCAATTGCGTGAGGCCTTGAAGGCGGGCCTGAAGGCGGCGCCTCAAAAATAAGAAGCGGCCATGATGGCCGCCGGATGGCTCGCTACATTGGATGCCCCGCTTCAGCGGGCATCCTGCTCCCGGTGGCGAGCCAGCACCACACCTCGTGGTGCGAAACGCTTTTGCAGTTGCTCGACGCAGTACACCGAGCGGTGCTGTCCGCCGGTGCAGCCAATGGCCACGGTGACGTAGCTGCGTTGATCGCCCTCCATGGTGGGCAACCAGCGCAGCAAGAAGGCTTCAATCTGCGCGATCATTTCAGCTGACTCAGGTTGCTGCGCCAGGTAATCGATCACCGGCTGATCGCGTCCCGTCAAGGGCTTGAGTTCCTTGATGTAGTAGGGGTTGGGCAGCATGCGCACGTCAAACACGAAGTCCGCATCAATCGGCACCCCGTGCTTGAACGCAAAGGACTCGAACACCAGCGTCAACTTGGAGGCTGAAGCTTGCACCACGTTGTGAATCCAGGTGCGCAACTGTGTCGGGCGCAATAAGGAGGTGTCGATTACCGTGGACACCTCACGCAGCGGGCTCAACAACTCCCGCTCCAGGTTGATGGTGTCCATCAAAATCTGTTCGCCTGAGCTGCCATCCACCTGCACACTTTGTGACAGTGGGTGAGGGCGTCGCGTTTCAGAGAATCGGCGCACCAAGGCATCGGTACTGGCATCCAGGAACACGGATCGCACTGAAATGCCCTCTTTGCGCAGTTGGGCCACCACAGGCAACAAGTCTGGCAAAGACTGGGCACTGCGCACGTCGATGGACACGGCCAAGCGGCGCTGCAATTCAGGTGCTCGCTTTTGCTCCAGATCGACCAGCCCTCTCAACAACTCTGGCGGCAAATTGTCGACACAGAAGTAGCCAGTGTCTTCCAGGGCATTGAGCGCTACCGATTTACCTGAACCTGAAATGCCGGTCAGCAAGACGATGTCAAGCACACTCATGCGGCGACCTTCTTTCGGGCAGTGGAGGTGGGTTCTTGTTGGGTGTGGGCGTGGGCCAGCATGGCAGATGCGTGCGCACGGCTGGTGTCGGTGATGTGTCCACCCAGCATGCGAGCCAGTTCGTGGATGCGTGCGTCGGCTTCCACGGGGCGAATGTCACTGCACGTCTGGCCATCTTGCAAAGATTTCGACACCACCAGGTGCTGATGCGCGCAGGCGGCCACTTGTGCCAGGTGGGTCACGGCCAACACTTGGCGTTGCTGACCCAACTGTTGCATCAATTGGCCCACGGTGTCGGCCACGGCACCACCCACGCCGGAGTCAATCTCGTCAAAGATCAAGGTGTCAACCGCCGCTTGCTCATCGCTGCGTTGGGTGGTGGTGACCGCAATGGCCAGGGCCAATCGCGATAACTCGCCACCAGATGCCACTTTGGCCAATGGGCGTGGCGTGCTGCCCGCATGACCAGCCACCAGAAACTCAGCGGCCTCGAGCCCAAAGGCTTGGGGTTCACTTTGAGGTACCAGAGCCACTTCAAAACGACCGCCCGCCATGCCCAACTTTTGCATGGCGTCGGTGACTTGTTGACTCAAAGCTGGCGCCGCAGCTGCACGTTGTTTGGACACGGCTTTGGCCACCTTGTGCCACGCATCGTGTGCGGCCTGCGCTTGCTTTTCGAGCGCGTTCAAGTCCGTGGCCGCATCCAACTCCTGCAGGGCTTGCTTCCAGCCTTGCAGCAATTCCGGCAGGTCTTGAGGCTGACGACGGTAACGACGCGCCAGGCTCATCCACATCGACATGCGGTTGTCGACTTCTTGCAAACGTTCGGGGTCGAGTTCGGTGTGCCGCAAGGCGGCATTGAGCGTGTGCGCCGCATCTTGCAGCTGCGCTTGGGCGCCTCGCAACACTTCCAGCGCATTGGCCAGCTCGGCGTCGTATTCGGCCACCTCTTCGAGCGCACCAATCGCCCGAGCCGTCAGCGAGTCAGCGCTGTCATCGGCTTCCGATACGGCATGGAGCGCTTGCTGGGCCCCATCCAGAATGGCCTGGCCGTGGCTGAGACGCTGGTGTTCGGTATTGAGCTCGTCCCACTCATCCGCCTGGGGGGCGAGTTTGTCGAGCTCACTGATCTGCCATTGCAAGCGTTCGCGTTCTTGTTCCAAGTCGGCTTGTTTGGCGCGGGCTTCTTCCAGCTTTTGTTGCGCCAGACGGCGCATTTGCCATGCCTGCATCAAGCCGGCGCTGTCCACACCCGCTTGCGCATCCACCAAGGTCCGAATGGCGTCCGCTTTGGTCAAACTCTGCCAGGCGTGTTGACCATGGATGTCGACCAGGTACTCGCCCAACTCCCGCAATTGGGTCACGGTGGCCGTGCGTCCGTTGATCCAGGCGCGACTTTTTCCTTGGTTGTCCACCACACGGCGCAACAACAAGGGTTCACCGTCTGCCGCCTCAAAGCCCGCTTCGTCCAGCCAAGGCGTCAGTGCCTGACGTTGGGCAGTGCTGGGTTCAAACTCGGCGGTGATGTCGGCTTTGGTCGCGCCCTCACGCACGACGCCTGCATCGCCCCGACTACCGAGCGCCAATTGCAAGGCATCGATCAAGATGGACTTGCCTGCGCCTGTTTCTCCTGTCAGGGCTGTGAAGCCCGTGTGCAGATCGATGTCCAGCGCGGTCACGATCACGAAGTCGCGCAAGATCAGGCGACGCAACATCTCAACTCACTCCTTCGTTCCAGCGCATTTTGCGCCGCAGCGTGGCGTAGTAATTCCAACCGGGTGGGTGCAAGAAGCACACGCGGTGGGCCGAGCGCCTCACCGTGACCCGGTCGCCGTGCAACAAACTGGCCAGAGACTGCATGTCGAAGTTCATGCTCGCGTCTTTGCCAGCCACGATCTCGATGGTGATGGTGCCGCTGTCGGGCACGACGATGGGACGGTTCGACATCGTGTGCGAGGCAATGGGCACCATGATCCAACCGCCCAAGCCAGGGTGCAGGATCGGGCCGCCGGCAGACAAAGCATAGGCGGTCGAGCCAGTAGGGGACGACACGATCAAGCCATCGGCGCGATAGTTGGCCACAAATTGACCATCGACCTCGGCGCGCAGTTCCACCATGGCCGCCGTGGCGCCACGGCTCACCACCACTTCGTTGATGGCATAACCTTCGTAGATGGTCTCGAACCCCCCATCCGGCGAAGGGCGTAAAACCGCGCCTTCCAGAATCGAGCGGCACTCGCGTTCGTAGTCGCCTCTCAGAATCAGGGGCAAGGTGGTGTGGAAATCTTTCTGCGGGATGTCGGTGATGAAACCCAAGCGCCCCTGGTTGATACCGATCAGCGGGATATCAAACTGAGACAACTCGCGAGCCACCGCCAGCATGGTGCCGTCGCCACCCACGACCACGGCCACGTCGCATTGACGGCCAATCTGGTCAAAGGTCAACGAGGGGTAATCCGTCATGCCCGTGTTGTGTGCCGTGTCCGCCTCGAGGTAGACCTCGACCCCGGTCCGCGACAAGGTGTGTGCCACGTCTTCCAGCAGGGGGCGTATCCCTCGGGCGTGGTACTTACCAATCAAGGCAGCGTGGCGAAAGCGGCAGGGCAAGGGGCTTGGCATGCGAGCAATTACACCACAGCAGGCATGCAAACAATATGGTGTATCCGGCTAGCCCCGACCCCCGATTGAGCGTCAACCGTTCTAAAATGAAACGAACATGTTGGATGACCGAGCCAGGATACTTCTCAAGGCGCTGGTAGAGCGCTATATCGCAGATGGGCAACCCGTCGGGTCGCGCACGCTGTCGCGCGCGTCTGGTTTGGAGTTGTCTGCTGCGACCATCCGCAATGTCATGGCCGACCTCGAAGAGTTGGGCCTGATCGTGAGTCCTCACACCTCGGCGGGCCGGGTGCCTACTGCGCGAGGGTATCGGCTGTTTGTCGACACCATGCTCACCGCGCGCCCCGTCTCGCTCAATGAAATCGACGCCCAGACGCGCGAGCAATTGTTGCCCGACCAGCCCCAACGGGTGATCACCCATGCGGCGCAGATGCTCTCCAGCTTGTCGCAATTTGTGGGCGTGGTGACCTCACCCAGAAAACCATCTGTGTTTCGACACATCGAGTTCCTGCGGTTGGGCGAAAAGCGCATCCTCGTGATCTTGGTGGCGCCCGATGGCGATGTGCAAAACCGTGTCATTTTTACCGCGCAGGATTTCAACCAGGCACAGTTGGTTGAAGCCAGCAACATCCTGAATTCGCATTACTCGGGCCTCTCGATTGAGGAGATGCGCGAGCGCCTGAAACACGAAGTCGACCAGTTGCGCAGCGACATGGCGGGTTTGATGCAACAGGCCGTGCAAGCCGGCAGCGATGCCTTGGCTGAGAACGATCAGGTGGTGGTGTCAGGCGAGCGCAATCTTTTGACGGTGGAAGACTTTTCCAACGACTTGGGCTCGCTGCGCCGCATGTTTGACCTGTTCGAGCAAAAGACCCAATTGATGCGTTTGCTCGACGGCTCTAGTCGGGCCGAAGGCGTGCAGATCTACATTGGCGGCGAAAGCCAGATCGTCCCTTTTGAGGAATTGTCGGTGGTGTCTGCGCCGTACGAAATCAACGGACAGGTGGTCGGCACGCTGGGGGTTATCGGCCCCACCCGCATGGCCTACGACCGCATGATCGAAATCGTCGACATCACCTCCCGTTTGGTGAGCAACGCCCTGAGCACCAAGTAAGGTTGGCAGGCGATGACGCGCTCGGTTATCAGGCGATCTGATGTCTGGAATAAGAAAATAAGATTTGCTTTATGGGGTGAGCCTCACTAATCTGCACGCATTCACAACAAGCGGGGCAGTGATGACGGGGTTGATGCGCAAAGCCAAGTGGGCGGGCATGGTGTTAGGTGGGGTGGTGGCTGTGGGCGCGCTGTTGGCCACGTGGATCAGCGCACAGGATGCACACCTGCCGGGGCATTTGGTCAAAGTGGATCTGCCTGCGCAGCTGCCCCCAGCGCAGCCGCCCGCTGGGTTGCGGTTTTCCGTTTTGAAGACGGGTGCGTCATTGGGCGCATTTGAGGCATTGATTGTGGGCGGTGGCTCGTGGTTCAAGTACCGCCAGCCTTCGCAAATGGCCGTGCTTGTGCAGCACCCCCAGGCCACCTTTCTGTTTGATACAGGGTTGGGTCGTCTCGTCGATCAGCAATTTGAGGCCAACGGCTGGTTTCATCGTCAAGTTTTTGCCTACCGGCAGGTAGATCCAGCCGCCGACCAACTGTTGCGGGCTGGTTGGAAGTTGGAGCAGGTGCGCTGGGTCGTGCCTTCGCACATGCATTGGGACCACATCAGCGGTCTACCTGACTTCCCTCATGCCGAGGTATGGGCGCAAACGGCTGAACGGGAGCAGGCCAGCCACGGTGCGCCCCCGGCTTTCATTGCCAGCCAATTTGCCAGCGTGCAGCGTTGGCGCGAGCTGGCGTTCGAGCCCAAGCCACACGTCGGGTTTGAACAAAGCTTGGATCTCTTTGGGGATGGCTCGGTGGTATTGGTGCCGCTGGGTGGTCATACGGCGGGGCAAGTGGGGATGTTCTTAAGCTTGCCTTCTGGGCAGCGCTATTTCTTCACCGGAGACGTCACCTGGACCAAAGAGGGCGTGGATTGGCCAGCCGACCGCTCTTGGGCCTTGAGGCAAATCGTTCATCTCGATCATGATGAATCTGCCAACCAGGCCGCCATCGTGCGACTCCATCACATTCAGAAGCGCTACCCAAGCTTGAACGTGGTGCCCGCTCATGATGAAAACGTCTTGCAGTATCTCCCCATTTTTCCTCGGTTTCAGAACTGAGGTGAGGGTATGAATCTTCGACACCTGCAATACTTTTGCGCGGTCTATGAGTCGGGTTCCGCCGTGGGCGCCGCCAAGGCGTGTCATGTCACCCAGCCTGCCATCTCGGCGGCCATTGCCGCGTTGGAGGCGGAGTTGGGCGTGATCTTGTTTGTGCGAGGTCAACGCGGCTTGACCCCGACGCCAGCCGGTATTCGCTTGTTTCGTTTGGGCGGCAAGCTCCTCGCTGACGCGTCGGCCATCGTCGAAACCTTTCAAGACTCGGCTGAACGCCCAAGTTTGGTCGTTCATGCACATGCCAGCATTGGGGTGGCCCGCTTGCAAAGTTGGTTGAGTTGGCTGCGTCGACACATTGACCATCTCGCCATCTCGGTGGTGGAAGAGCCGGGTCAGGCCGACGTGCAATTGATGCCTGAGAGTTGTGTGCCGGCCGGTTCCTCGTTTCAGCCTCTGTGGCAAGAGGCCTATGCGCTCATCGTGCCCAAGGATCACCCGCTGGCCGTGCAGCCACAGGTGTCTTTGGCCGATTTGCATGGGGTGGCCTTCGTTGAGCGCACCCAGTGCGAATTGGCCAAGTATTGGCATGCGGGCCTGCAGACGATGCAGATCACGCCCGATGTGCGCGCACGGGTGCACAGCCATGAATGGGCACTGGCGTTGGTGGCTGCTGGGGTGGGCGTCACTTTGGCGCCGGTGCATGTGGGCGACGACTTGGCCCAGGTCTGCGTGCGAAACGATGTGCCTGAATTGCATGCGGTTCAGCGGCGCATTGGCTTGCTGTGCACGTCGGTGTCTGAAAACAGCATCCAGTCGAGGGTGTTGGCCCTGAGCAAAGCCTGGGCAGGCCCTACAATGGCAGCCGCACATCTGGGGGCCGTTAGCTCAGTTGGTTAGAGCAGAGGACTCATAATCCTTTGGTCATTGGTTCAAGTCCAATACGGCCTACCACTTCCCCTGCAGCGCAAGGCTGCAGTCGTGTGTGTGGAATCGCTCAGCGCTGTGAGCGGGTCAGGCCCAGTTCGGCCAGCACTTCGGCTTCATACGCGCGATCCATGGCTTGCAAAGCAGCCAAGTCGCGATCAACTTGTTTCTTCAGTCGCCAGCCGACCAGCATCTGGTGCACGACCAGCGCAATTGGCGCAGCCATCAGCACCGGCAAAATGGGCCGAATGTCTTCGAGCAACATGGCTCAGCGATGACCGTTTCGCTGCATCCAGGCGCGGATTTCAGCTTCGCGTTCGGCGCGCAGTGTGTCTTCAACATGGGGCCGACGTGCAACACGCTTGAGCTTCAAGCTCTGCCACTTTTTCCATACTGCAAAAAGAAGCATGCCGCTGAGGCTGGTCACGGCGATGTGGAGAGTGATCATTTGCATATCAAGCATCCTTCTGTTTTCAATGTAGAGATCACTTGACCGATTTGCAAGGGCCTGTGAAGGAAAAATACGATTCCTATGAGCTTTTCGGCTCATTTCTCACCATGACTGAGGGGCGGATTCGCCCTGATGAGTTCGTGTCCTCCCTCGGGTATCATAATTTCGGACAAATTGGGGGGCTTGGCATGGGGTGTGTCGGCCAAATGGCTGAGACCCATACAGGCCATCAGATGAATCGAGCGCTCTGGACTATGCTGATGTCCAAAGGCTGTCTAGGCCGATGCGTGCAACCCCATCTCAAAAATAAAAGGGGGTGTATTGTGAATACCAAGCTGTTTCGCGTGACCGCGGCGCTGCTGTTCATGCTGGCCGTGTCAGGTGTGCTGGGCTTGTACGTGGCGGATCGCTCTCTGGCGATCTGGTTCGACAACGTGCATTGGACGGCGAGCTTTTCGTTTGCGGCCTTGATGGCCTACCAAGCTTACAAACAAGCCTCGGATCCCTGTGACAGGCATATGTTGCGTTGGGCGATGGCTTCAGCGATTGCATTGACGCTGGGCCAGCTCGCATGGGATGTGATGGCGGCTGTCGATTACATCCCAGTCCCCAATCCTGCTGATCCCTTCTTTTTGGCCATCGGGCCATTGATGGCTGTCGGGTTGTGGCGATTTGGTGCATCTCGACTCAATGAGACCGAATGGCGTGCGTTACGGCTCGATGCGGCGGCATTGTTGGCCGCGACCTTGGCCATCACATTCGCGGTGTTTTTGCCAAGGCAGGGCGATGCCAGTCTGATCCATGTGTGCTTGTTGGCGGCGTACCCCTTGTGCTTGATGGCGCCAACCAGTTTGGCGGTGATCTTGAATCTCAAGCTCCGAGCCAGGTTGAGTTGGCGCAGTTGGCTGTTGCCTGTCAGTACGGCTTGGCTGACGGGGGCTTGGGGAACTTGGAACCTGCAGTTATTGACCGGGACCACTGTCGATGGTGGCGCTGTTAACCAAAGTTTCACGGCGGCCGCTTTGCTCATGGGGATCGCCATTCATGGCTGGAAGCTCGAGACGGTCGATGACGCGGCCTGGGATCGTCGCTGCGAGGCCATCTTGCGCATGCTGCCACTCACCTTGGTGTTGATGGCTGCCGCGGGTGTCGTGTTAACGACCTCTCTCCCCAACATTCCAGATGTCACCCGCGTATCGGTACAGGTGGGGGGGGCTTTGGTGGTGGCCATGGCGTTTGTCCGTCAGGCCCTGTTGCTGGGGGAACGTGATCGTTTGATCGTGGTGGAGCGCATGCTGCGTCAGCGGGAAGCGGAACTGGAAGCGCGCGTCGCGGCGCGGACGGCGGATCTGGTCAAGGCGCGTGAAGCGGCGGAGGCGGCCAGTCAGGCCAAGAGCGAGTTCCTGGCCAACATGAGCCACGAAATTCGAACGCCACTCAATGCGGTGATTGGTTTTGCGCAGATCGCGGCCATGAATGCCAGAGATGCTGCTCAGCAGGAGTACATGGACAAGATCCAGTTGGCGGGCAAACAACTGCTTCGTTTGATCAATGACATCCTCGATATGTCGAAGATCGAAGCCTCCAAGTTGTCTCTGGAGCGCATTCGGTTTGACATGGGTTCCGTGTTCCGGTCGGTGGAACTGCAAACGGTGGACTTGGCCAAGCGCAAGGGCTTGGCCTTGACACTTCAAATAGACCCTGCGGCGAATCAGCCTCTGATGGGGGACCCCCTTCGTGTCGAGCAAATCATCCTGAATTACGTCAACAACGCCATCAAGTTCACGGCGCAAGGCAGTGTTCGCTTGGAGGCGCGTTTGGTGTCTGAAGACGATCAGTTCGCGACGCTACGTGTGGATGTGGCCGACACGGGCATGGGCATGGACCCTGCCATTCGAGATCGGTTGTTCAATGCGTTTGAGCAGGCGGACAACTCCAACACCCGTCGGTTTGGTGGCACCGGCTTGGGGCTGGCCATCTGCAAACGATTGGCCACCATGATGGATGGCGATGTGGGGGTTGAGAGCATTCCGGGGCAGGGCAGTCGCTTCTGGTTCACGGTGCGCTTGGAGAAGGCCCTTCGCCTGGTGTCGCAGCCCTCACGCTTGGATGGCAGTGGTCGAACCCAGGCTCGCGTGCTGGATGGTGCGCGCATCTTGTTGGCCGAAGACAATGAGCTCAACCAACTGCTGGCTTGCAGCATTCTGGAGCAACAGGGTGCCACCGTTCGCGTGGCGCGCAGTGGACAGGAGGCCTTGTCCTATCTGCGTGCGGAGCCCTTTGACCTGGTGTTGATGGACATGCAGATGCCTGAAATGGATGGCCTGACCGCTGCGCGCACCATTCGGCAGCAAGGCCTTCAAAGTGGCATTCCCATCATTGCCATGACCGCCAATGCGATGGCCGAGGATCAGAAAGCTTGTCTGGATGCAGGGATGAATGACTTCATTGGCAAGCCATTTCAGATCGAGCAAATGCTGGGTCGACTGGGGCATTGGCTCAAGTCGCGGCAACAGGCCAATCAGTGATGTATTTCAATGGGTGAAAATCGTTTCGAAGTGTTGATGGCTTGTCATCCAGATTCATGTGAGCTGCGTTGAGTCACTATCTCAGTTCTATGGGTTGTGGAGACATGAACCGCTACTCCGAGCAACAGTTACTGAATTTTTGCGTGGCTCAGCAGGGCCGATTCAATCCAGACGCCTGGTCATCCTTCGATGCCGTCGCGCCTGAGCAAAAGGCGTGTGCCATGCTTTTGTTGGCCAAGTCGCGCTGGTATGGCCGTCAGCAAGAAATGCAGACGCTGGTGAACAACTGGATGCCTCAACAGACAGGTCCCTTGTCAGAATTGACGAAACGCGCAGGATTTGATGCGGCTCGTTTTGTGAAGCGCCTGCAAGACCAACTCTGGTCGAGAACAGAACCCAAGCGCTGAAGTTATCCACCAGATCTGTGGATAACCTTGTTGGCAAACAGGGGGGAACGGCAGTGGCCCCTCTGTAAAAGCTTAGGTTGCTTCATAATTAAGCAACAATTGATCGTGCCGGATTTCGCTTGAGTGCGCCCCTGGCTTGGGGTTAAAGTCATAGCTCAGTTTGAAAGTGGCTATGGTGGACGGCGAGCGTATTGTTTCCGGTTTGATTGGCGTGGCGTGTTTGGTGATGTTGGCGCGTTTGGCCCTCGGGGCCTCTGCGCGCGATCGTTTGGATCGTTGGTTGCGCCAAACCTGGACAAGCTGGCAGTCGCGTGCGGTGCGCCTGTATCGCCGGCAAGCCACCCGCAAAGAGGCGGAAAAAGCCACCCAAGAGGTGTTGCAGCGCTTGATGCGGCAGCAGCAAGTCGAGCGCGAGGGCAATGTGATCACCCCCAAAGCGTTCAAGCGCCCTGACGCCTCGGGGCAAACCTCGTCTCGCTCAACAGACGATTAACATCTTCATCACGGTTGGTGAGCTGATGGCTCAGCGCTTGTTGAGCAGTCCTTGCCCCACAGCAGCGGCCGACAGCACCCCCAAGACCAGCACCATGGCGGCGCCCCAAAACACGGCGTGGGTGAGTTGGTGATCCAGCAGCCAGCCAAACACGGGGGCTGCAAGCGCAAAGCCGAGATCCAGGCCTGAATAAACCGTGCCGTACACGCGTCCGGTTGCGCCAGGTGGTGCCGCTTTTTTGATCAGCATGTCTCGTGAGGGACCCGCGAGTCCTACGCCAAAACCCGCCGTGGCCAGAAGCAAGACGGCGGCATGATCTGGCACCCACGCGAAGCCACTGATCACGAAAATGCCGGCCGAGGCCAGGAGTGCCATGGCAATGGTTCGTTCCAAGCGCTGTACCCGGTTGACCAAAAAGCCCCCAATGACCATGCCTGCCGCGCCAAACAGCATGAACCCCGTGACCACAAACGCTGTGGCTGATACGGGCAGTTGATGGAGTTGGGCGAGCGCTGGGGTGGCAAAACTCTGCACCGCGCACAGGGCGGCGGTCGACCAGAAAAAGAACGAGAAACACAGCCACACCGCGGGCAACCTGAGAAAGGCCATAGGGTGCTCAGCATTCACCCCACTGACGCCTTGGGCCGTGGGGGGGGGATGTGTGGGCGTGGTGCCGGGTGGACGGTCTTCAATGGCGCGTGCCTGCCACCACAACAGCAGCCAGATGCCCGCCGTGATCAGTGCCGATGCCCAATAGGCATCTCGCCAGTCACCCCGCCAGTGGCTGATGCCCAGCAACACCGGAGGCGCCGCAGCCCAGCCCAAGTTGCCACTGATGCCGTGCACAGAAAAGGCGTGCCCCAGGCGGGGGAGCGAGATACGTTTGTTAAGGATGGTGAAGTCGGCCGGGTGGAATGGCGCATTACCCAATCCCGCCAGAGCTGCGGCCAGCCCCAAGCCAAGATAGCTGTGAGCCAAGGCTGCGCTGATCGAGGCGCCCACAAAGCATGCGATGGCCATCATCAGGACAGGGCGTGCGCCGATTTTGTCGACCAGAAAGCCAGACAAGGTTTGCCCGACGCCGGAGATGGTGAAGAACAGAGAAACCAGCAAGCCCAACTCGGCATAGCTCAGGCCAAAGTCTTGGATGAAGAACGGAAACAGCGGCGCCAGCAGCATGTGATGGAAGTGTGAGGTGCCGTGCGCCAAGCCAATCAACCCGATGGTTTTGGATTCTTGTCTCAGGGTGCTGTCAGTTTTCTGCATCTGGGAACTGTAAGTTGGAATTCGAACTGAGCGCGGGTAAGAGCTGGTGAACGCGGAGGTGTACACATATACCCCCCGTATTCAAGGGATTGATAGGCATATCACGACAAGTTTTCGGCATCAGGGGCGTGTGTGCGAGCTTTCGCATCGTGAAGGGCTGTGTACAGCCTGGGGCTAACCCTGAATGGCTTGACCTGAATCACAAACATGAAGGAATCAGCGAAAGTGAGAACAACAGTTACCTGATTCCTTTTTGTTCTTTTCCAGGAGGATTACATGCGCTTTCTCTCGTCCATGCGTTCCTTGTTGTCCATCGTTTGTTTGTCTGCTGCCGCACTGGCCGCACCTGCGGCACATGCCGGCACCTATGCTCAAACCAAGTACCCCATTGTGTTGGTCCATGGCTGGTTGGGTTTCAACAGCGTCTTGGGAGTGAACTACTTCTATGGTGTGCCTTCGGCGCTGCGTGCCGAAGGGGCCAAGGTGTACATCGCCCAGGTGAATCCAGCTCAGTCCAATGAGTATCGTGGTGAGCAACTGGTGCAGCAACTCAAGCAGTGGGCCGCACGCGATGGCGTGACCAAGTTCAATTTGATCGCACACAGCCAGGGTGGCCCGACATCGCGCTATGCCGCAGCCGTTGTGCCCGGCCTGGTAGCCTCGGTGGGGACTTTGTCCGCGACACACTACGGCAGTAAGACCGCTGATTTCTGGAACGCCAATCTGGGCTCGCCCACCGTGAATGCGATGGCTACAGCCATCGCCAAGGTGTTGAACGTCATCTACGGCGGTTCAGGCACCTCGATCTCCGCGACCGACATGAACAAGGCACTGGGCTCTTTGTCCACCGCCGGTTCCCTGGCCTTCAATGCCAAGTTCCCCCAAGGTCAGCCGACCTCCTACTGCGGCCAAGGCCCTGCCAAGGTCAACAACGTGGCTTACTACTCCTCGGGCGGTACCTCGGTGCTGACCAATGTGTTGGACATCTCTGATGCGGTGTTTGCCTTGTCGGCTCTGCCATTCGGCTCTGAGCCCAACGATGGCTTGGTGAGCCGTTGCTCCAATCACTGGGGTACCGTGTTGCGAGACAACTATCCATGGAACCACTTGGACGAGATGAACCACATCTTCGGTCTGCGCGGTTTGTTCACCCCCGATCCTATTTCCTTCTACACCGGTCTGGCTAACCGTTTGAAGAACCAGGGTTTGTGATTTCTGTTTAGATAGGAGCGGGACGCCCGATGCGCCCGCCAACAGCCCCGAGCTTGGCGTGCCTGGCTCGGGGTCTTGTGTTGATGGATTGAGGTGATGTGATGCGACGGCTGAACGACGCTCGTTTCTGGTTGGTCGGTGGTGCGCTGGTCTTGACCGCTGTGGGCGTGACTTGGTGGTCTCAGTCTTGGCGCGTGGACCACGAAGGGGTGACGCTGGCCGGGCAGCAAAATTGGTCGTTGATGGGCGCCGGCGGTGACGCCGACATGCTCGACAAAATTGCCAAAGGCCAAGCGCCCATGCGTGCGCTCGACAAGATTCGAGCGATGGTGATGGCCGATCCCTTGATCGCTCAGACACAAGCCGCTGGGAGCTGGGCGGTGGATGCCAATGGCAAGCTCAAGCCGGATCTGGCTTTGAGGCAGCGCTTCGAGTATTACCTGTTGGCGTTGGGGCAGGTGGCGCCCAACGAAATTCGTTTGCTGATCGAAGACGAAGTGAAGAAAGCCCATGGCCCGCGCATTGCAGCGGAGGTCATGGCCATTTTTGACAAGTATTGGTCATTGCGTTTGCAGCAGCCGAGAAATCGCTTGGTGTTGAATGAGCGTGAGACGTGGGCACCCGCATTCCAGGAGCAAAAGGCCTTGCGCCGTCAGTTCTTGGGAGTCGAGTGGGCCGAGGCATTCTTCAGCGCCGAGGAGCAGGAGTTTGAGCGGTTCGTCGCGCAGTCTGAGGGCAAAGCCGATGGCGTGCGTGCTGATCTTGATTTACCTGTACCGCAGATGGGCCCTGGTAAGGATGCGCAAGCGGTGCATGCTGAACGCGTCGCACTGTATGGCGAAGCCGCTGCGCAACGTTTGGCGCAGGCAGATGCAGAGTGGGCACAGTGGGAGCAGCGATTGGCAGGCGCCAAGGCGGAGTGGCAACGCTTGCAAGCCAGCGCCGAACTGTCTGAACTACAGCGTCAGCAAGCCATTGACCAATACATCCAAGCTCATTTTCCTGCCGATGAGCGGATTCGGGCCAAGGGATTGTTGGAATAAGGTTCGACCATGTTGGATGTGAACACGTCGCCGCGATTGGTGTATTCCGCCGGTGAATCGACCAAGGACGATCCTCCTTTGCAAATTGTTGACCGACTGCGGGAGTGCTTGTTCAGAGGGGAGTTCCCCGCTGGCTCCCGCTTGTCAGAGCCAGCCCTGGCCAATCACCTGGGCGTATCTCGTACCCCCATCCGATCAGCCTTGCAGCGGCTTCAGATTGAAGGTTGGCTGGATTGCACCAGCAATGGTGGTTATCGGGTCAGACAGTTTTCTCTGACCGAAGTGGCCTCCGCGTTGCAAGTTCGCGCCGCGTTGGAAGGCCTGGCTGTGCGCTTGGCGGCGGAGCAAGGCGTGCCTGCGACGTTGATGTCTCAGGCCCGAGAGCTGCTCGTCAGAATGGATTTGTTGCTTGAGGATGAGAACTGGGACGAGGCGCAGTTTGATCTGTTCGTGGCTCGCCATGCCGAGTTTCATGACCTGTTGGTCAAAATGGCCAACAGCCCCATGGTCGACAACACCGTCGCGCATGTGGTGGCGCACCCCTTGTCGATTGCCGCGCGGGTCTTCTTCAATACCGCTGGTGCCTTGCCTCAGATTCGTGTGTCTTTGCAATTTGCGCAAGAGCAGCACCGCAATGTGCTGGATGCGATCAAGAAGCATCAAGGTGCCCGAGCCGAGGCGTTGATCAGAGAACATGCGGCCCTGCTCGAACGATACCTGCACGTGCTGGGCAGTCAGCGCTGCGTACCGTTCTTGAGTCAGGCTGTGTAAGAGCTCAATCGCGCAGACATCAAGCGGCCATTAAGGATGGGGGCGATCCAACTGGTCTTGCATCAGTTCGATCTGCTGTCTGAGTTGATCGGTTTGCTGTTGCCAGTAAGAACCCTGGTTGAACCAAGAGAACGCAGCAGGAAATGCGGGATCGGACCAGCGCCGGGCAATCCAGGCACTGTGGTGAATCATGCGGAGTGTTCTGAGCGCTTCGATCAGGCGCATCTCACGCCAATCGAACTCAAGCATCGATTCATAGCCATCCAGCAGGGCATATAGCTGGGTTTGCCGTTGGGCGAGGTCGCCACTGAGCAACATCCAGAAGTCCTGTATCGCAGGGCCCATGCACGCGTCGTCCAGATCCACGAAGTGAGGGCCATCGGGTGTCCAGAGAATATTGCCAATGTGGCAATCGCCGTGCAAGCGCTTGTATGTGAGGTCTCCGGCTTCGTCAAAACAGGTTTGAGCCAGTGCGAGTGCCTGATTGCTGGCTTGTTCCCAGTTCCCGATTTGATCCGGGGGAATCATGTTACTGGTCAATAACCACTGCTGAGAAGCGACCCCGGTGTAGGCCACGGAAAGCGTTGGGCGGTGCGCAAAGGGTTGACGCGATCCGACCTCATGGATACGAGCCAGGAAGCGTCCGATCCATGTCAAGGTTTCGGTATCCTCTAGTTCGGGCCCTCGTCCCCCTTTGCGAGGGCAGATGGCCACACGCAGGTCGTTGTGTTTGCCCAGGGTCGCACCGTTGCCAAGCACTTCCATTGCGCCTCGAGGCGTCAAAGTCAAGGGGGCCACAATCGGCACCTCTGATGCTTGCAAATCGCGGGCAAAAGCGTGTTCTTCGAGGATCTGTGCATCGCTCCAACGTCCTGGTCTGTAGAACTTGGCGATGACGTAGGAGCCGTCGTCTAGCCCAATCTGGAATACGCGGTTTTCGTAAGAGTTCAGTTGTAGCAGGCGACCGTCCACATCAAAGCCGAGATCCTGAACCGCATCCAGAACGCGGTCTGGGGTCAGGTCAGCGAAAGGCGTGGTGGCGTGAGCTTGGTGAGAGGGCATGCGGGCATCTTAGAGGATGGCACGCATGAATCCTGTCTCACTTGGGGTTCTTGCCCCAGTGCAACACTTTGTCGTTCAACCAATGAAACACCAAGCCAGCCAGTGCGAGTTGTAGCGCCAACTCGGCCGCGCCAATATGGACCACGTCATCGGCACCTGTTTCTGGAATGATGACCATCGCGGCCATGGCGCCAGACATGGGCAAACAGGCAGCCAAAGCCCCCGCTATCCAGGCCCGCCAGTTCAGTGGCTGGCGCCGACCGAAGGAACGCAGGATGCCCAACTTCCATGCCGTGCGAAAGAAGTTGGCCGTCAAGGCCAAGCACAACACGATGATGCCGATGAGGGGAGTGACTGCGTTCATATCCCTTCGGAGAATACCGAAGTGAACATGAAAAACAAGGGTAAACCCTTGAATGCGGGGTGTGGTTCGGAATGGGGTATCGCCCAATGAAAAATGGAGCCTATGGCTCCATTTGGTCTGATCTCAGTCGGGGCTCTCCGCTTATTCCAATTGGCTCGCCGACTTGAGTGCACGGAGGATGGCACCGTTGATGTCATCGAAGGTCAGCAGCATGTTGTCAGCTGCTTCCTTGATGTCGTACATGATGTTGCCTTCCACCGCCGTGACCAGGTTGAAATAGGGTTCAAACGGGCCGGTGTGGTCCACCAGGGCTTGGTACACCCGCTCGGGTACGGGAATGGTTTTCAGCAATTCGCTGAAAGGTTGGCGGAACATGCGGTCCAACAGCGAGAACACGCCGCAGATGAAGAGTTCACTGCGTTGTTCATCGTCCCCGCTGAGTTTGCCCAACTCTTCCATCAGCAAGCCGCGACGCACCGCCGCGAACATGACCGGGCGCATATTGGGATCTTTCGAGGCCGTGGCCAGCAGCAGGGCCAGCCAGCGCTTGAGGCGTTGATAGCCCAGGATCATGATGGCGTGGCGGAAGGAGTTGATCTCGACCGACAAACCAAAGGCTGGCGAGTTGATGTAGCGCATCAGCTTGAAGGCCAGTGCGGGGTCTCGCTTGAGGGTGTTTTCCAGGTCGTCGATGTCGGCCTGTTTATGGACTTGGTCAATCAAGTGGACGATGACCTGTAGTTGCGGTTGATCCGCAGGGCGCGCCGACTCATCGATGATGTTGTCGATGGGCCAACCCAGCACGGCGGTGGCTCCACGACGGAAGGCTGTTTCCATGTCGGCCACATTGGTGATGCCGGCTTGGACGTTGGCGATGCTGCGAATGAAGCCGTCACCCGCTGCCGCAGAAGGTGTGGCGGTTGCAGGGTCGTAGCGACGGTCATCATCAAAGTCGATGATGGAATACTTGAACGCATTGAGAACTTCTCTGGGGAGTTCTTGCAAGGGTCTGCCTTTGAGCAGCAAGGTGCTGCCATTGGCTTGGAGCGTGCAGAGTGGATCCACGTAGTTGGCATCGCAAGCCATGAACGCGGGGACTTCGATCAGGATGTGCGTGCCCGGCTGTGCCAGCAACATGTCGCGCAAAAGGTTTTCGCTGACGATGTTCAACCAAAGCTGTCCTCCATCTGCGGGCCAGGTTTCGGCGATGGCAGCCAACAAGTCTTGCGGTTGCAAATGG
This sequence comes from Aquabacterium sp., assembly GCA_046299355.1. GTDB lineage: Bacteria > Pseudomonadota > Gammaproteobacteria > Burkholderiales > Burkholderiaceae_C > Aquabacterium. Next base: position 43,267 of record JBKBIO010000001.1, read on the forward strand.
CTGTTTTGGGCCAAGGGGAAAACGCTCAAACGGGTCGCCGTGACATTGCGGTTGCGGTCGATGACAGGAGAGTAAGCGAGGGCGAGTTGACCAAGGATGGAGTGGTCCATGGGGGCTACCTGATTGAATCAAACGTTGAGGTACTGGAACAGAGACATCTTCTGAACCATCGCGTAACTTTGCAAAGCGGCGCTGTAGCCGTTTTGTTTGGCTTGGAATTCGGAAATCGCGCTGGTCATGTCGAGATCTTCGGCATTGGAGCGCTCGGTTTGAGCAGCAAGCTTGGAGGCGGTGATGCGGCCTTCGGCGCCGTCTAGTCGTGTCAGTGTTTCACCGACTTCTGAGCGCGCACCCTGCATGGTCGACAGTGCACTGTCCATGTCCGAGATGCCTCTGTTGACGGCTTGGGTGATCACGCCATTGTTTTGGTTGGTCGACGACAGGGTCGAGATGGCGCGATCGAGGGCATCAAACACGCTCAGCGATTTGGTGGACGGATTGATGGTGAACTGATCACCATTGGCGGGCGAACCCTTGATGGTGAAGGACATGCCATCAATGGTGATGGACTTACCGTCTTGGTAGGCAATCGGTGCCCCACCATCGATCGTGTAGGTGGTGCCGCCAGGGCCGACCTGAAAGTCAATGGTGTATTGGGCTGTCGAGGTACCAGCCAGGTAGGGGTTCACGGTGGGGTCTGAGATGGACCCTGCATTGATCCATGCGCTGCCAGTGTTGGTGGGCGCGCGGTCGGTCACGAACACGCCGTTGCCTGCGGGAGCCTTCAACCAGACGTTTTGTCCGTCGACCGTGAGGTTCATGGTTTCGCCGGCGGGTGCTTTCGCTTCGCCGCCTTGACCAATGAATTGCACGCCACCGATCGCGTCCACGAAGGGAGGGGAGGCGGAGCCTTGACCGCCAAAGATATAGCCACCTCCGCCATCCGATCGATTGGCGACCGTCAGCAGCTGGGTCCGAATGTTCTGCAGTTTTTTGGTGACGCTGGCGCGTTCCGCATCGGTGTAGCTGGCGTTGCCTGATGCGACGAGGGCCTCGCGCGCCTGCTGGATCAATTCGACAGCATCGGCCATCGAAGACTCTGCGATCTGCAAGACGTTGCGGCTGGCATCTAGCGCACGTTGGTTGGCGTCGGCGCGACCGATGCTCGACAGGGCTCGCTCGGCCCGCGCTGCAGCGATGGGGTCATCGCTGGGGACATTGATCTTTTTTCCCGTGGTCAACTGCGTCTGCGCATTGGCCATGTCAGCCTGACGTTTTTGAAGCGACTCAATGGCTTTGTCGTAGGTATGGGCTGTTGCAACTCGCATGGACTACTCCTTATCCATTGATGATGCCCATCAGTGTGTTGAACACCGATTGCGCAACCTGCAGCACTTTGGCCGCCGCTTGATAGTTCTGCTGGTACTGAATCATCTTGGCGGCCTCTTCATCCAAGTTGACGCCAGTCTTGTTCTTGAGCAGCGTTTCCGAATCATTCGACAACTTGCCCGAAATATCTGCCGAGGTCGTGGCGCTTTGAACCATGACCCCGACATTGCCAATCAATTGCGAATAGGCCGTGGTGATGCTGGCGCCCGGTGCGATGACATCGTCCAGCGGATCGGCGGGGTTGTTGACAAATCGTTGACGCCCGACGATGTCTTCATCGCGGATGCCCAGCATGGTCAACGCGTTACTGTTGTTGCTGGTGGGGTATCGTGTGGCCCCAACATCAATGACATCGTTGGTGGTCGGGTTGCCGTTGAGATTCAGTTGCCAGCCGTTGTAGCTGATGGGCTGGCCTGCTTGCCATGTGCCCGTGATCGAGACACCGGCGGTCGCATCGGTCAGTGTGTAGTTGCCCAGTGCGTCAGTGAATTGGATTTGAACGCTGTTGTACGTGGTCGTGGGGGCATCCAGCACATTCAGGCTGCCAATCGACGCAGTGCCCTTATTGGCTGGAGATGCTGTGCCGGTGATGGGCGACGCCGCTGCAATCCCGGCGGGGCGATCCAGCACGCGTTGCATGTTGACAGCCGCGTTGCCGACGGGGCGCAGCAAGAATTGATCACCCGCACCGGTGGGCGCGGTGATGTTGATGGTCAAGCCATCAATCTGAGAGCCATTGCTGATGTTGCTGAACACCGTCTGGTCGCTCATCCGCGTAACCCGATAGGCGCCGGGGTTGGCGGGGTCATCTTCCAGCAGATAGTCGCTGGCTTGAAGCTCTCGCCCGTCTGTCACGGTGAGGCTCACAGGAGGAGAGGACAGTGACGAGGTGTTGTAGCGCGATGGCATGACCGCAGGTGCGCCAACACTGAAAAGCGCCACGCCGGACGATGCGGGTTGCCCCAGGTCCAGACCCAGGGACTGTTGCTTGTTCAATCGCCAAGACAGCGCTGCGGCCATCTGCCCGAGCTGATTCTGTGCTGCAGGGATGTCCACATCTTGAGTTTGGAGCAAGCCCTTCAAGCTGCCGCCCGTGAAGGTGGCTGCATCCAACTCAACCGAACCGTTGGGCGTTTTGACCACGACCCGACCGTAGGTGGCGTCAAAGTCATCGACCTTGATCGCCAACTCTTCGGCGTTCGTCCCGAGAACCAGGCGTTGACCACCACCCATGAAAACACTCATCGAGCCGTCGTCAGCCATGACCGTCGAGACTTGGACTTTGGAATTCAACTCTTTGACCAGCTGATCTCGTGTATCGAGCAGATCGTTTGGCGCATGGCCGGAGCCCTGGGTGATCGCGATGCTCTGGTTGACATCTGCGATCTGTTTGGCCAGGTCATTGATTTGGGCCACAGTGGTTTTCAGGTCGGCCATGATGCCCGACTGCATTTGTACCAACTGTGATCCGGCACTCTGCATGCGGCTAGCCAAGTCTTGGGCCCGAGCCAAAGCCACTTGGCGAGCCGACAGGTCCTGCGGTTGGTTGGCCACATCCACAAACGAGTTCAGCATTTGCGTCGCAGCGTAACCAATGCCGGCCTCGCCAGTCGAGAAGATTTTTTCGAGCTGTTTGAGTTTGTCGAGTCGGGTTTGATCGGCCGAGTAGAGCGCCAAGTTGACATTGGCCTCGCGGGTCAAAAACTGGTCGCTCGAGCGGGTCACATCCTGAACACGAACACCTCGGCCAAAGAAGCCGGCGCCAGAGAACTGGCCACCTTCAGTCGCCAGTTCCGCAGACTGCCGTGAGTAGCCCTCTGTGTTGGCGTTGCTGATGTTGTGACTGACCGTCTGCAGCAAGGCCGTGTTGGCCAGCATGGCCCGCGTGCTCAGGTTGAGAATGCTCGATCCCATCTTGAACTCCGATCAGCCTTACGTGATCGAGCGTTGGACACGCAACGCCGTGTTGATCACATTGGTGAGCTTGTCAGCATAGGCGGGGTCGGTCGCGTAGCCGGCCTTCTGCAAGCCTTGAGCGTAGTCGCGTACGGAACCCGCTGCAGCCACCGTCTGACTGTAGCGTGGGCTTTGGCTCAACAAGCGTGCATGGTCCGTGAACGCCTCGGCGTAGGAGTCATAGGCGCGGAATTTGGCCGTGACTTTTTTGGCAACACCATTTTCAAATTCGGTGGTTGTCACTTCTGCCACTTTTCCCTTCCAGCCAGGGCCAGCTTTGATTCCAAAGAGGTTGTGGCTTGGACTGCCGTCTGCCATCTTGATCTCGCGCTTGCCCCAGCCTGACTCCAGTGCGGCCTGGCCCAAGATATTGGCGGCGGGAATGCCGGTGGCACGTTCTGCAGCTTTCGCAGCCACTTGATGCTTCAACATGAAGCGCTCAGGTGCCGACAAGTTCTTGTCGTCGGCCAAGCGAGCGGCGCGGGTAGATGCGGTTCCGGTTGGATTCTCTGCGATGCGATTCGAAGGAATTTGCACCGTGGGCAGGGTCACGGGCTTGGAGAAGCCAGCGTCGGAAGCATCTGGTTTGATGCCCATTTGGCGCTCCAATTGCTTGGCGATCTTGTCGGCCAAGCCACCCGGAATGCCCGCCATCTGGTTGGCATACTGGGTGTCCAGCATGCCCATTCCCATTTCAGAGGCCTGGTTGTCCATCATGCCGCTGCTCATGGTCGAGGCTCTCATGCTTTTCATCAGTTCCTGCATGAAGAGGCCTTCCATCTGCTTGGCTGCCTCGCGGATGTTGGCTCGCTGATCGCCTCCAGCCGTTTTCAGCCGGTCCAAGGACCGCAGGTCCATCGACAAAGAGTTGTTACCTGTCTGCAGTGCCATCAGATCACCTCCAGCTCAGCTTCCAATGCTCCTGCCGCCTTCATTGCTTGAAGGATGGCCAGCAAATCTTGAGGGTTGGCGCCCAAGGTGTTCAGCGCCTTGACTACATCGGTCAATTTGGTTCCGGCCGGCAACTGGATCATGGTGCCTGGCTCTTGATTGATGCGGATATCGGTTTTCTCTGTCGCGACAGTCTGGCCCTGAGAGAGTGGGTTGGGTTGACTGATCACCGGCGTCGAACTGATGGTGACGGACAGATTGCCATGTGCCACGGCACAGGGTCCGATCGCCACAGATTGGTTCACCACAATGGAGCCCGTGCGCGCATTGATGATGATCTTGGCAGCGGGTGTGGCCCGCTCGATCGGAAGGTTCTCCAGGTCGGCCATGAAGGCCACACGCTCACCGGGCTGAATGGGCAAGCGAACCGAAATGGTTCGACCATTCATGGCTTCTGCGGTGCCCGCGCCTTTGGCCTTGTTGATGGTGTCAGCCACTTCACGAGCGGTGTTGAAATCGTCGGCCTGAAGGTCGAGTTGGACCACACTGTTTTGCATCCACGGTGTGGGCACACTGCGTTCCACTGTCGCGCCATTCGGTACGCGGCCTGCACTCAGGTGATTGATTTGAACTTTAGCGCCGCCGGCTGATGCGCCCGCGCCCCCCACGATCAGGTTGCCCTGTGCCATGGCGTAGATCTGGCCATCCATGCCCTTGAGGGGGGTGGCAATCAGGGTGCCGCCGCGGAGTGATTTGGCGTTGCCGAGGGACGAGACATTCACGTCCAAGGCCTGGCCGGGTTGTGCAAAGGGCGGCAGCGTGGCTGTGACGAGCACGGCGGCCACGTTTTTCAGCTGCATGGCTGCCCCTGTTGGAACGGTGATGCCCAGCTGTTGCAGCATGGCGTTCATGCTTTGGGCCGTGAAGGGGGCGGAGGTGGTTTGGTCACCCGTGCCATCGAGACCGACGACCATGCCGTAGCCCATCAACTGGTTCGGCCGGACGCCCTGTACGGCGGCAATTTCTTTCAAGCGCACGGCGTGCGCTTCGACCGGCCACCACATGGCTGCCGATGCAGCCGTGAAGGCCATGGCGATGAGCCATTTGATGATGCGATCGGTGGTGTTCATGGGGCCGACTCTCTAGAAGGTTCGACCCCATTTTTGCCAACTTTAGAGCGGGAGAATGTTCAAAAAGAAGCGTGCAAGCCAGCCAATTCCTTGGGCATCAGCTTGTGCGCCGCGTCCCTTTTGCTCGATTCGAACGTTCGCAATTTGTGTGGAAGACACCGAGTTGCCGGGCTGAATGGTGGCGGGGTCGATCTGACCGGAGAACTTCAGGATGTCGACGTTCTTGGCCACGCCAATTTGTTTTTCACCTGCAATGATCAGGTGGCCGTTGGGCAGCACCTCAATGACGGTGCAGGTGATCACACCAGAGAAATCATTGCTGCTCTCGGTGGTCCCTTTGCCATCAAAGGTGTTGGCTGATTTGCCATTCACATCGAGTTTGCCCAATTGGTCCGCTCTGACCAGGGGGACCGCTGCGATCGTGCCTGTGACGGTGCCTGTCTTTTCGATTGTGCTGCTGGTTTCTTGTTTGGCGGAGATCTTCTCGTTGATGTTGACAGTGACGATGTCGCCGACCATGCGGGCACGATAGGTTTCGTACAGGGGCCGATAGCTGGCCGCCTGGAAGATGGCGCCATTTTGCATGGGCACATAACGAGCGGCCTCGGGCCGAGCTTGTGTCGGCTCGACGACGTCGACCGTAGGAGAGGTGATCAGACACCCACTCAATGTGAAGCAGGTCAGCACGCAGGCGGCGACCTGACTGATGCGTCGTGCGGTCATCACAGCTGTCCTAAACGTTGCAGCATTTGATCGGAGGTTTGAATCGCCTTCGAGTTCAGCTCATATGCACGTTGGGTTTGGATCATGGAGACCAGCTCTTCCACCACGTTCACATTGGATGTTTCGACGAACCCTTGTTGCAGCATGCCCAGCCCATTGCTACCAGGTGCGGCTGACTGTGGTGTGCCCGACGACGCTGTTTCTGCATAGATGTTTTGGCCCTTGGGGTCCAGCCCGGCGGGGTTGATGAAGCTCGCAGTCTGAATCTGTCCTAGTGTTTGGGGAATCGCTTCTCCGGGCATCAGGACAGTTACGGTGCCATCGTTGGCAATGGTCAAGTTTTGTGCATTGGCCGGTACGGTGATACCGGGTTGCACCAGGTAACCATTGTTGGTCACGATTTGGCCTTGCGCATCCAGCTTGAATGAGCCATCACGGGTGTAGCCGGTGGTACCGTCAGGCATCGAGATCTGGAAAAAGCCATTGCCGCTGATGGCCACATCCAGATTGTTACTACTGGTTTGAAGATTGCCCTGGCTGAATACGCGAGAGGTCGCGACCGGCCGTACACCCAGGCCCACTTGCAAACCGGTGGGCAATTGGGTCTGCTCAGAACTGTTGGCACCACTTTGTCGCAGGCTTTGGTACATCAAGTCCTCAAAGACTGCGTGTGCGCGTTTGTAGCCATTGGTGCCGCTGTTGGCGAGGTTATGAGAGATGTGATCCAGCTGGGTTTGCTGGGCTTCCATACCGGACTTCGAGATCCACAGTGAACGCATCATGGCCGTACTCCTTAATCAGGGCTATTCAATCAGGCGCCGTTGTTGGACAACAGCTGTGATGCGGCTTTTTCATCCGCTTCTGCGGTCTGAATCAGCTTCATCTGGGTTTCGAATTGGCGCGCCGCGGCAATCATGGCCACCATGTTTTCAATCGGGTTGACGTTGGAGCCTTCCAGCGATCGGTCTTGCAGGCGCGCCAAAGGATCCGCTTGCAACTCGGTGCCATCCGGACTGCGGAACAGCCCATCGTCGCCACGCACCAGCTTGTTCTCGGGGGTGACCAATTTGATCTTGCCGACGGCTGTGGTTCGGCCATTGGCTGCGGTGGCGCTCACCGTGCCATCGGGTGCGATGCTGGGGGTGGTGTTGGCGGGGAGGGTGATCGGGCCACCATCTCCCAGCACCGTCAAACCGTTTTGTGTCATCAGGGTGCCGTCTGCGCTGGTGGTCAGGGCGCCAAACCGGGTGTAGGCCTCGGTGCCATCCAGACCTTGCACACCCATCCACGATTTGCCTTGAATCGCCACATCCAGCGCGCGACCGGTGAAGGACACTGGGCCCGCCGAATCGTCGTAGCCAACGGTGGTCTCCAGCGCGTAGACGCGGGTGCTGGCGCCATCGCCTCGCACGGGCACCGCACGCACGGCTTGCAGTTCCGCACGAAAGCCGGTGGTGCTGACGTTGGCCAAATTGTTGGCCAGCACGTCTTGACGCTGCATATTGGTCTTGGCGCCGGTCATGCCCAGGTAAATCATGCGGTCCATGTTCGACTCCTCTTGGCCTTGCGGTCAGTCATGTGTCATCAACGCAGGTTCACCAAGGTTTGCAACACTTGGTCTTCGGTCTTGATGGTTTGCGCGTTGGCTTGGTAGGCACGTTGGGCCACCATCATGTTGACCAATTCCCCAGTCAGGTCGACGTTGGATTCTTCCAAGGCGCCGGACTGCAACTGCCCCAGGTTGCCCGAGCCAGGAATACCGACGATGGGGTCCCCGGAGGCGTATGTGGTGGACCACTCATTGCCGCCTTGTGGTTGCAAGCCTTGAGGGTTGCGGAAGGTAGCCAGTTCGACTTGACCGGCGGGCTTGGATTGGCCGTTCGAGTAACGGGCCATGATCACGCCAGAGGAGTCGATGGAGATGCTCGAGAGTTGTCCTGGCGCGTAGCCAGTTTGGCCCAAATTGGTCACGCTGAAATTGGCGCCATAGGAGGTCGACTGAGACATGTCAATCGAGATGCCAGTGATGGGTTGCGTGATCGCACCACCGGTCAGTGTGGCAGCGGGGATGTCGGGCAAGGTGAAGATGCCGTTGGCAACTGTGTTCAACACATTGCCTGCCCCGTCATAGGTCGAAATCGTGCCCGCGCCGTACTGGCTGGTGACCCCTCCCGTGTTGGTAGCGGTACCACCGGAGGATGGGTAGGTGATCGATGCCACACGCATGGGGAGCGCGGGACTACCGCCATCGTTGATCAGGGGGGTGCCATTCGCGGTGGCGAACATATTCCAGGTTTCTGGCTCGGTGGGGTCGGCAGGGTTGACCGGGGCCTGTTTGACAAAGTAGTAGTTCAAGCTCACGGCTTGACCCTTGGTGTCATACACCGTTTGCGAGGTCGAGAAGTTGTAAGTGCGGGGATCGGTGAAATCAATCGGCGTCTGCGTTGGTACAGCCTGACGCGAGTCAAAGTTCATTTCCAGGGTGATTTCATCGGTGGCATTGGGCGCGATACCAGACGTTGGCAACTGCAGTGGCGTCGCGGCACCCGACACGATCGTGCCTTGCAGGTTGGCCTGGTAGCCCAGTAGCTTGTGGCCCTGGTTGTTCACGATGAAGCCCTCGCGGTCAACCTTGAACTGTCCGTTCCGGGTGTACATCACTGGCTTGTTGCCATCGGTCACCTGGAAAAAGCCATTGCCGTTGATGGCCATGTCCATGGGGCTGTCAGTCGTCGTGATGTTGCCCTGCGTGAATTGCTGGGACACCGCAGCGACGGTGGCACCAATGCCGACGGTGTTGGCGCCTGCACCCGTCAGTGCAGCGGCATACATGTCAGCGAACTCGGCACGCGACGCCTTGGCACCATAGGTACCGGAGTTTGCGACGTTGTTGCCAATCACCTCCAGGTTACGGGAGGAGACGTTCAAGCCAGAAAGACCTTGTTGGAAGCCCATGGTGTGATCCTTTCAATGTGAGTAATGCTGGATTGAGTGAATCAACCCACGGCCTTGACCTTGCTGTAGGCCATGGTGCCGCTGTGACGAAGTTCGAGATTGACGGCGCCGGTGCTGGTGTTGCTGACTGCATCGACTTGGTCAAGCATCAAGTTGGTGGTGCCAATCTTGGTGTTGCCTGTGGTGGCGTTGACCTTGAAGGTAAACGCCTGGTTCTTGCTGACGCCATCGGGTGGCGTCCACTCAAAGTCGTGACGGCCAGCAGCCAGCGTGCCAGGCTTGATGGTGTCGACCACCGAGCCCGATGCATTCATCACCTCGATGGTGACGGTCCGAGCATTTGCATCCAAGTCATAGGCGCCCACGGCTTTGCCATTGGTGTCCAGGTTCAACTGGTTGCCCTCAATCATGACTTGATGCCCCACGAGATTGGCGGCCTGCAGCAACTGCATCTGTCCGAAATTGCTGCTCACCTCTTTGACGGTGTTGTTCAGCTTGTCAATCCCGGTGACGGTGTTGATCTGCGCCATCTGGCTGGTGACCTGAGCGTTATCCATCGGGTTCAATGGATCCTGGTTCTGCATCTGCGTGACCAGCAGTTTCAGAAAACGATCAGCGGAGGCATCCGTGGTCGATTTCGTGGTCGTGGTCTTCTGGTTCGCCAGATAGGCGTCCAGACCGGTGGGGGAGCCTGTTGCGGTGGTGGTGGTCATGTTGCGATCCTTGTGTCAGTTAGGTGCCGGGCTGATTAACTTTGACCCATCTGCAGGGTCTTCATCAGCAGGCTCTTGGTCGTATTCATGACCTCGACGTTGTTTTGATAGGAGCGAGAGGCGGAGATCATGTTGACCATCTCTTCCACCGCATTGACGTTGCTGTAGGTGACGTATCCGTCTGCATCGGCTTGGGGATGCTTGGGGTCCAGGACGCGGCGACCAGGGGTGTTGTCTTCGGTGATCTGGCTGACTTGGACGCCCGCGGTCCCCACATCGCCCATGGGCGTGGTCGTGAAGACCACTTGGCGTGCTTTGTAGGGGGACTTGTCGGGGCCGGCCACGGTGTCGGCGTTGGCCAGGTTGGACGCCACCACATTGAGGCGCTGAGACTGCGCGCTGACCGCGCTACCCGAGACGTTGAAGATCTTGAACATCGACATCGCGATCTCCTTTATTGACCGGTGATGGCCGTGTTGAGCGTGCGCACTTGCGAGTTGATGAAGCGCAGCGTGGCCTCATAACGCACGGTGTTGTCGGCGAAGTTGGCGCGTTCGCGATCCAGATCCACCGTGTTGCTGTCCAAATTGGTTTGCGAAGCGGTGGCGTAGCCCAGCTCAGGTTGTGCTCGGCTGCCCGCTGGCGCGCCGTTCAGCCCCATGTGACCAGGGTTGGCCGTTTGCAAACCCAGTCGAGGGGGGGGCAGGGCGGTGTTGCCCACCGAACGCTGCCCTGTGGCTTGGCTCAGTGCTTCAGAGAAGTTGAAGTCCTTGCTGACATAGCCTGGGGTGTCGGCATTGGCGATGTTGCTGGCGATCAGGCGCTGGCGCTCTGACCGCAAGCTCAGCGCTTCGGCATTGAAATTCAGTGAGTCTGTCAGTCGATTCAACATGGCGGTTCTCCACGCAGCTTGCTGGACATGTTGAACTTCCGCCGGGAAAACATGAGTGCGAATAACAGGCCATTTCCGCCTCATTTCGGACCCTTGTGCATCAGCCAGATCCGTAGAGTCGACATCACCATGAATCCGACTCACACCTCCCATATGACGACATCACGCGCTGCATTGCGCTCGGTGGCATTGCTCCGGGCCTGGTTGTGGTCGTGCCTCGCTGTTTTCACCATGTGGTCTGGCGCTGCGCAGGCTCAGGTGGGCGGCCTGCAGGCCACCATTGAAGAATTTGTGAAACACCAGTCCGGTGGGCTGGAAGAACAAGCCGACGAGCCCGACACCCGCACCCGTCGAGTCGAGGTGGAGTTGGGACAGTTGGATCCGCGCCTGAAATTAGCGCCCTGCGACAAGGTCAAGGCCTATGTACCCAACGGCGTGCCGCTGTGGGGCCGCAGCCGCGTTGGCTTGCGTTGCGAACAAGGCGTGGCGCGTTGGAATGTGTTTTGGCCGGTCACGGTCAAGGTTTATGGTCAAGCTTTGGTGGCTGTGGTGCCTTTGCGCCCAGGTGCCTTGGTGAATGCGGCAGATTTGCGCATGGCGGAAGTTGATTTGGCGGCCAGTACCTCTCCAGCGGTGGTGAAATTGACCGATATCGTCGGACGCGCTGTTGTTCGCCATGTGGAACCCGGCCAAAGCATCCGTCAAGATGACATCAAGATGCGTCGCTGGTTTGCCGCTGGCGACCCAGTCAAGGTGGTTGTCAAAGGCCCCGGTTTTCTGATTTCATCTGAAGGAACGGCCCTGATGCCGGGCGACGAGGGGCGTTGTGCCCGAGTTCGCACCGATAATGGCCGCGTTGTATGCGCCCAGCCCGTGGGTGATCGGCAGGTAGAGTTGGTCTTATGAAACACTTATTGCCGATTGCACCCCCCTGTACAAGGGGGTTTCGGTGTTTGGCATTAAAGTCAAAACAAGCCGCGTCGATATCGCGGATGTGACCACTCGGTAATGACCGAGACAAAGGAGTACATCATGAAGATCGGCAACCCCATTGATAAAGCGACCGGCGGCGCGGCAAGCTCGCGGGCCGAAGGGGCGACGACCTCGACCCGTGCCTCGGGCAAGACCTCGTCTCTGGACGGGGGCGTGTCCCAAAGCGCCAAGGTTTCTCTCTCGCCAACGGCCGCCAGCCTGATTTCAGGCATGGATCCTGACTTTGACGCCAACAAGGTGGACAAGGTCAAGCAGTCCATTGAAGACGGCACCTACCAAATTGATGCGGAAGTGATCGCTGACAAGTTGATTGCCAACGCGCAAGAACTGCTCAAGCGCGCACCAACCTGAGAAGGGGCTGCGTCAAGTTATGGCCGTTGCACGTCCTGACACCGTCGCTCAAGCGCTCGATCTGTCTGCTCATGTGGCAGACATCGAGCAATGCTTGACCGATTTGGATGCCGCTTTGGTGGCTGGTGATTCCACCGCCATTGAGGTCGTGGGCAAGCAATTGCAGCGCAGTCTGGCTGACTCGTTGGCGGCTTTCCGCCATGCCACGCTGGAGGGCAAAGCGCCCATCAGCGAAGAACTCAAACAGCGTTTGATGCTCGCGCAAGCTCGCATCACGGCGCAGCAGGCCTTGGTTCACCGAGCCGGCACGGCCATCGAGCGCACGCTCGACATCCTGCTGCCCAAAGAGGCCTCGCCCACTTACAACAGCCCGACCGCTGGACCTGCCGGCCGGGTGGCCAGCGCCTACCGCAGTTAAGCCGCAGCTTCGACCATCAGCTGCACGCGCTGCCGTCCTTGGAATTCATCCAAGCTGACCCTGAACGCCAATTGAGTGTTGGCGGGCAGCGGTTCGGTGCGCCCAAACCAGATGCCATCTCGCACTTGACCCTGCACCCGCAGGCTGAGCTTGAGGTGCTTTTCGCCCACCAGGCGCTGCCCCATCACTTCGACTTGATCGCTGAACACAGGCGGCTCAAATCCGGGGCCCCACACGGCTGCATCCAGTGCAGCCACCGTTTCTGGGCTGAACCATTGGGCGTCCAGGGGGCCATCGGTGTTCACTTGGCGCGCTAGCAGCCCTGGGTCCAAGGTCTCGTGGGTGACTTGCTGCAGCGCTGAGGCAAACAACTCAAAGTCTTCCTCGGCGATGGTGCAACCCGCCGCCATGGCGTGCCCGCCGAATTTCTTCAGCAAGCCGGGGTGCTTCTTGCTGACCAGGTCCAATGCATCGCGCAGGTGAAAGCCGGGGATCGATCGGCCTGAGCCCTTGATCATGCCTTCATGCCCCAGCCCGAACACGAAGGTGGGGCGGTGCATGCGGTCTTTGAGACGTGAGGCCACGATGCCCACCACGCCTTCGTGAAAGTCGGGGTCAAAAATGGCGATCGCTGCTGGCGGCTCGCCTTCTGGCATCAATGACTCCAAGCGCAGTTCGGCTTGTTCGCGCATGCCGCTTTCCAACTCACGGCGTTCGCGGTTGATGGCATCCAGCTGTCGGGCCAGCGCGAGGGCACGCTCGGGGTCATCACAAATCAAACACTCAATGCCCAAGCCCATTTCTGCCAAACGGCCCGCCGCATTGATGCGTGGCCCCAGTGCAAAGCCAAAGTCCTGGCTGCTCGCCTTGGCGGGGTCGCGGCCCGCAGCGCGGAAGAGGGCGTCGATGCCCGCTTGCATGCGGCCGCTGCGAATGCGTTTGAGGCCCAAGCTCACCAATCGACGATTGTTGGGATCAAGTCGCCCCACGTCGGCGATGGTGCCCAAGGCGACCAGGTCCAGCAGGGCGTCAATGCGGGGCTGTTGGGCCGCATCGAAAGCACCGCGTTGGCGCAATTCGGCCCGCAGCGCTAGCAACACATAAAACATCACACCCACTCCCACCAAGGCCTTGCTGGGGAAGGGGCAGGCGGGTTGGTTGGGGTTCACGATCACATCCGCATCGGGCAGGCTGACTTCGCCTTGTTCGGTCACCACGGGCAAGTGGTGGTCGGTGATGACGACCGTCAAGCCCATGGCGCGTGCCTTGAGGACCGCTTCATGGCTGGCCATGCCGTTGTCCACGGTCACCAAAATCTGGGCGCCTGTGCGTTGCACCATGTCGACGATGGGCGGGGTCAGACCATAGCCGTGGATGGCGCGGTCAGGGACCACATAGGTCACTTGCTCCGGCGCGGCGCCCAGCATGCGCAGGCCCCGGACACCCACCGCACAAGCTGTGGCGCCGTCGCAGTCATAGTCGGCCACGATGCAGATTTTTTGCCCTTGCGAAATGGCATCTGCCAGTAATTGAGCGGCGCGGGTGGCACCCAATAGTTCGGTCGGGGGCAGCAATTTGGCGGGTGTGTCGTCCAGTTCCTCGGCTTGGCGGATGCCGCGCGCGGCGTACAAGCGTGCCAACAAGGGGTGAACCCCGGCCTGCTCCAAAGCCCAGACCGCGCGCGGCGGGACGTCTCGTGTCGCAATTTTCATAGGTCTTGGAGTGCGGTGGGGGCAAGCAGGGTCGGGCGACTCACCCAAGCCCGGATGGTGCGAAGCGCTTGTTGAAGGGGCGATGGGCGCTGAGCATTAGACCAGGTGACCGCATGTCGATCACCACACAGCGTCAGCGCGACCGTTTGCCCGTCCTGCATGCGCTGCGCAATCTCTTTCAGTACGGTGGCATCGAGCTTGTTCCAAGCTTCCATCCACGCGACCATGTCGTCGCTCAACATGGCATGCCGCAAGGTGGTTACCAACTGAAGGTCTTGTGTTTCGCTGGTCAGCTTGGCGGTAGTGGGCAGCGCCCCACAGCCACTGAGCCAGAACGAGTTGACGGCCAATTCGCCGCGCGCCTGTCGTTCGTCGTAGGCGGGGTGCTGGTAGAGCGTCATCTGCACTTCACTTTGCAGTCGGCGCAGCAGCCTTGCTTGGGGGTGATCGGTCAACCATAAATCCGGATTACGGCCAATCACACGGTCCAAGGACGCTGCAGGCAGATCGGCCAAACTGGGGTGGGAGACGTACCAACGCAATGGGTGCCCCCATACGACGGTCCAGCCTTCGCTTTCGAACAGGGGGCGAATGGCCTCCAACAGTTGCTTCGATTCAGCTTCGGTCAGGTTCAGGGCTTGTGGGTCCAGCAGCGTCAGGTGATCGCGGCCCATCAGCCAATGACAGGGGCTGAGCAAGCCCCAAGGGCTGTGCGTATCCAGGCTCAATCCATCTTGTTTGGCCCACCACAGGGCCCAAGGGGCCTGATCGTCAGGCCAGCCCCAATGCCGCCCCAGCAATTTTTCGTGAGGCATGAGCAAGTCAAACTCTTCGCCCTCCAGGCGGGCTTGGATAGAGAGTTGACTCAGCAAAATTTCCAGATGAGGGCACGAAGCGTGTCGGGCCCACTGTGTCAGCGCATGCTGACAGGGCTCCGACAAGCTCGCGGCAAACGGAACAATCCAGTGAATGGTGGGTGGAGAAGCCATGGGGGGCATTATCGAATGAGTACACTCCTGTCACCATGAACTTACCTTATGAATGGCGAGTAGGTTGGCGATACACCCGTGCCAGCCGCAGCGACCGCCGAAATGGCTTCATTTCTTTCATTTCCGGGGTGTCGGTGATCGGCATCGCCCTGGGGGTGGCGGCCTTGATCATCGTCTTGTCGGTGATGAATGGCTTTCAGAAAGAGGTGCGCGATCGCATGCTCTCGGTGGTGGCCCACGTGGAGTTGTTTGACGCCATGGGGGGCCCGGTTGCGGATTGGGAGAAGCTGGCTAATCAAGCTGGGCGAAATCCAGCCGTGGTCGGCGCCGCTCCTTATGTGCCGGCTCAAGCTCTGATTGCGCGCGGCGATGACATGCGAGGTGTGTTGGTTCGCGGCATCTTGCCTGCGGACGAGGCCAAAGTGACGCCGCTGGCAGCATCGATGCAGCCCGTGTTTGCGCGCCTAACAGCAGGTACTTGGGGCGTGGTTTTGGGGGCTGAATTGGCCCGCAGTCTAGGTGTGCGTGAGGGTGACAGCATCACCTTGGTCGCGCCCAGCGGTCAGGTGACGCCTGCCGGCGTGGTGCCTCGCATCAAGCAATTGACAGTGGTCGGTTTGTTTGAGGCCGGCCATTACGAGTACGACGCAGGTTTGGCCATGATGCACATGGACGATGCGGCCAAGTTGTTCCGAACGGGGGGCGTGGTTGGCGTGCAATTGCGCCTGAAAGACCCGCAACAGGCGCGCCAGGTCGGGGCAGACTTGTCTGACGCGATGCCGGATGTGATCGTGCGCGATTGGACACGGACCAATCGAAATTGGTTTGAGGCCGTGCAGGTCGAAAAACGCATGATGTTCATCATCCTGACCTTGATCGTGGCCGTGGCCGCGTTCAATCTGGTCTCCACCCTGGTCATGACCGTGACTGACAAGCGTGCCGACATCGCTATCTTGCGGACACTGGGTGCGACACCTCGTTCCATCATGGGCATCTTCATGGTGCAAGGGGCCACTTCGGGCATCTTGGGTACGCTGAGCGGGGTGGGTTTAGGCTTGTTGGTCGCCTTCAACATCGACATCATCGTGCCGGCCATCGAGCGTATGCTGGGTGTGAGTTTCTTGCCAGGTAGCATTTATCTGATCAGCAAGATGCCCAGCGATCCGCAATGGTCCGATATCGTTCCCATTACGGTCATTTCACTGATTCTTGCCTTGTTGGCCACCATCTACCCCAGTTGGCGAGCCAGCCGAGTGCAACCCGCCGAGGCCCTTCGATATGAGTGAAGTTCAAACCACGATCAAAACGCCGCTGCGTGTGCGCAAGGTGCATCCCCTGCGTGCCTGGATCTGGCTGATTCGCGGGTGGACCGACTTCATGGATGCGCCCCTGGTGGGTGTGGTGCATGGCTTGATCATGGGCCTATTTGGCGGTGCCCTGCTGTGGCTGGCCTGGGACAAGTTCTGGGTCTTGGCTGGCGCGTTTTCCGGCTTTTTATTGGTCGGGCCGCTCTTGTCGACGGGCCTCTATGCCGTCAGTCGCGCCCTGCTGCGAGACGAGCCAGCAGACTTCTCTACTGTCTGGAAGGTGTGGGCTTCGCTGGACCGGCGTCTCATCAAATTTGGCGTTCTGTTGACCTGTTTGGGAACGGGCTGGGTCGTCACTTCGGCCGCACTCATTTCTCTGGGTGTGAAGCCGCCTGTGACCACGCCAGAAGATTTTCTGCTGCGCGTGGTGCTAGCTCAAGACCCAGGTTTGTTTGAGATCTGGTTGATGGTGGGGGCCTTCATGGCCGCACCGGTGTTTGCCTCCAGTGTGGTGTCGATCCCCTTGCTGATGGATCGCAAGGTCAGCGTCAATCGGGCCGTGTTAACGAGCTGGCGCGCTGTGATGGCGAATCCCGTGGCGACTGGCTTGTGGGCCGGCGTGGTTCTGGTGCTGACCTTGATTGGTTTGGCCACACTGATGTTTGGATTGGTTCTGGTGGTGCCAATACTGGGTCATGCCAGTTGGCATGCCTACCGCGACCTGGTGGTGCGCGAGAAGGTTTGACATGTTTGGTTTGAATGAAGAGCAGATCGCACAACTCGGTCTGACTCTGGGTGTGGGCGGATTCATTGCCTACATGTTCTTCATCATTTTGCAGTTGGCCAAAGAGTCCAAGGCGGGCCGCTTTGGCACGTTTATCCTGCTGATCGTGCTGGGTTTCGGCATGCTGGGCTACATCGCCAAGAATGTGATCGCCTGGATTCTCAACATTTGATGGAGCAGGCAGTACATGACTGATGCCGTGATTCTGCAAGCCCAGGGCTTGGTGAAACGCTTTCATGAAGGAGCACTCGATGTGACCATTCTGAAGGGCGTGGATCTGGCCGTGCATCGAGGCGAAACCGTGGCCGTGGTGGGGGCGTCTGGCTCAGGTAAGAGTACCTTACTGCACATCCTGGGCGGGCTGGACAAGCCTACCTCCGGAACGGTTCGCTTGATGGGCCAAGCCTGGGACAACCAATCTGCCGCCGAGCAAGGCGCTTGGCGCAATCAGCACTTGGGTTTCATCTACCAATTCCATCACCTGTTGCCCGAGTTTTCTGCACTGGACAATGTGGCCATGCCCTGGCTGATCCGGCGTGCGCCGATCGACGAGGCGCGTGACAAGGCCCGTCAGTGGTTAGCGCGTGTCGGCCTGAGTCATCGCGTCGACCACCGGCCTGCGGAGTTGTCTGGCGGTGAGCGTCAACGCGTGGCGGTGGCGCGTGCCTTGGTCACCGGGCCTGCGTGCGTGATGGCCGACGAGCCCACTGGCAATCTGGATCGCAACACCGCCAACACGGTGTTCGAGCTCATGCTGCAGTTGGCGGCAGAGCAGGGCACCGCTGTGGTCATGGTGACCCACGACAATGAGCTGGCCGCGCGTTGTCATCGTCGTTTTCTGCTGGTCAACGGCGCGTTCGCCGAGTGATTCCCCACATGTGGCTGGACACCCACTGCCACCTGGATGCCCCAGAGTTCGATCACGACCGCGCTGAGGTCATCGCTCGAGCCCAAGAGGCGGGCGTCGACATGATCGTGGTCCCCGCAGTGTCGGTCGACACGTTTGAGTCTGCGCGCCAAGCAGCGGACCAATGCCATGGTGCCTATGCCTTGGGCATCCACCCGCTGTATGTGCCGCAGGCCATGCCCGATGCAATCGACATTCTGGCGCAACGGCTGATGCGTGACATTGATGACCCACGTTTGGTGGCGGTGGGCGAAATCGGTTTGGATGCCTTTGTGCCGCAATGGCAAGACCCTGAACGCCGATCTGCGCAGGAGCGCATGTATGAGGCCCAGTTGGCCTTGGCCGTTCGCTTTGGCTTGCCGGTGATTTTGCATGTGCGTCGCAGCGCCGACGGCTTGCTCAAGGCCTTGCGGCGTTGGCGTGATCAGGGACGGCCCGTGGTGGGGGGCATTGCGCATGCCTTCAATGGCAGTGAACAGCAGGCCCAAGTCTTTGTCGAATTGGGCTTCAAGCTGGGTTTTGGTGGCGCGATGACCTATGAACGTGCGCTACAGCTCAGGCGTTTGGCTGTTGCCTTGCCGCGTGAGGCCATCGTCTTGGAGACCGATGCCCCCGACATCCCTCCTGCTTGGCTCTACAAAACGGCTGCCGAACGAGCCGCAGGGGCTCGCAGCCGCAATGAGCCTGCCGAATTGCCTCGCATTGCCAACACCCTGGCCGAGCTGTGGGGATGCCCTCCAGACCAAGTGGCGGCGATCACCCGAGCCAATGCCATCGCGGCCTTGCCTCGGTTGGGCCCTTTGCTCACGTCCTGAGCAGGCGGGCATTCAAGGCCGAATCGCTCACGCTTCGCACCGTTCAGTGAGCCCGCAAGTAGGGCCAGACTTGGTCTACAACAAAGGCCATGCCCACCGCCAGTGCGGTGATGCTCGCCACCAACACCGCGCCCGCTGCGACGTCTTTGGTCAGTTTGATGGCAGGGTGCCGTTCTGGGTGGAGATGGTCGGCCAGGGCCTCTACGGCGGTATTCAGTAGCTCGGCCGCGACCACCAGGCCAATGGTCAAGCACAAAACCGCCCACCACAGTGCGGGCGCACCCACCCAGGCGGCCACGGCCAACACGCACACGGTAGCAACTGCGTGCGTTCGAAGGCTTTGTTCTTGTCGCCAAGCCGCTTTCAGGCCATCCCACGCAAATCCGAGCCGCTGCAAAAAGTGATGTCCCTTCATGCTTGCTGCCGCCTGAGTTGGAAGTGTTGTGCCAGTAGCCAACAGGCGATGGCCCAAGCGGCGCCTGCAGCCCACCCGGCCACCACATCCGATGCCCAATGCACGCCCAGGTAGATGCGAGACAACCCGGTCAAACCGCTGAGCAACATGGCTGAGCCCAGTGCGTGCCACTGCAGAATGCGACGCTCAGTCAACCTGGCCATGAGGACCCCAAGGGTGAGGAATACCACGGTCGACATCATGGCGTGACCGCTGGGAAAACTGTAGCCATTGGCCACCGTGGCATGAAAGATCAGATCAGGTCGATCGCGGGAAAACAGTGATTTCAGCCCCACGGCCATCAGCAGTCCGCCGCCGGCCGTGGCGGCCGCAAACCAGGCCAGCAGGCGCTCGCCTTTGAGGAACAGTTGCAAGCATGTCAATGTGAGCACCGTGATCAGGACGGCCGGGCTGCCCAGGGCGGTCACGTCGCGCACGCTTTCTTGAAACCACACTGGGCCCCAAGGCATGCCGGGTTGCCCCTCTACCCGGCACCATTGCAAGATCATCCGATCAATGGCGTGGGCGTCGCCATCCAGAACCTCTTCAGCGACCTCGATGAACCCCCACGTGGCCACAGCCAACAGGGCCAGAGCGACCCACAGGCGAGATCCATTCAATCGGGTGTGTTGGTTTGGGGTATCGATTGCCATGTTCGGGCTCATTCATTCAGGCCACACCGGCTGCCAAAAAGACCTCACGCCAAGCTGCCAACTTGCGTTCAAACGACCATGAGGCATTGGCGGGGCTGGTGGATGGCAGTTTGTAAACGGGCAAGCCCAAGGAGGCTGTCAACTTGATGTGCTTGGCCGATTCTCCGCCATTGTGAGCAATGGCGCGCAGGCTGGGTGTGCGCTGGATCAGCCCACTCAAATCATTGACCTGGGCGTTGTGGATGGCGCTGTCGAGACTGCCCTCACGTTCGCAGTGGGCGTACACATCCCAGATCGCCAATCCCTTTTGCTGTGCATAGGCGATGCGCTCAGGATAGGGCCAATCGTGCAGCGCATGCGTGCCAGTTGGCTGCCAGATGGCCGACAAAATCGGCCAGAACTGGTTGCGCGGGTGTGCGTAGTAGGCTTGATCTCGCAGCGATGCCACGCTGGGGAAGCTGCCCAAAATCAAGAGCTTGGCCTGCGGCGTGACAACAGGCGCCAATCCTTGCAGGGGCGCGGTGTTTGACATGGGACGTGTTGCAGGCCGCATAGGCCGGGTCAGACATACATGGACTGTGCCACACTCCACACCCGTGAAACGCAAACCCGTCCTCCCCGAAGCCACCATCTCCGAAGAGCGTGGTGTGCGCTACCTGCACCTCGAAACGCCTTGGATTCAAGGCGCCATGCGCATTCGCCAGCCCACCAAACTGGAGTTGGAATACATCCAGCGCATGATGGTTTGGACCCTTTTGCGCGACCCCGAGCACTGGGACGATACCCGTTGCTTGCAACTGGGCCTGGGGGCTGCTGCCATCACCAAGTTCTGCCACAGTGTGTTGCGCCTGCCAACCACGGCTGTCGAATTGAATCCAGCCGTCATCCACATTTGCAGAACCTGGTTCCATCTCCCAGAAGACGATGATCGACTCCGGGTGCTTCATGCCGATGCGGCGCGATATGTCGACGACGATCAACAGGTCGCCAGTGCCGATGCCTTGTGCGTGGACTTGTACGACCATGAGGCTGCCAGCCCGGTCTTGGACGATGAAGATTTTTACCGAGCCTGCTGGCGCGTGTTGGACGACGGCGGCGTGATGACGGTGAACCTGTTTGGTCGAGAAGCGAGCTTCGACCGCAGTGCCGAACGCATTCGTGCGGCCTTTGGTGCGGAGCGCATGGCCATGCTCAAACCCACGTCCGATGGCAACACCATCGTCCTGGCATGGAAGGGCTTCGATCTGCCAGATCGCGAAGTGCTGGCACAACGGGCCGAAACTTTACAGACCAAATGGGATCTGCCCGCGCGAAAATGGCTCAAACTCTTGTCCACCTTCCAGCCCAAGGCGACTAAACGGTCCGCCAAATCATGAGATGAGTGCTTCGTCCAAACGTCATGCCAAGCATCCCCATGGTCCACTGCAGTGGGAAACCTTGCTCGCCTGGATGGCTGCCGACGGCGTATTGACGGAAGACGACGTACAGCGCGTCAAACAGCGGTTTGCTGCGGGAAGCAGCTCGCAGCACGCCTTGGTGCGTCTGTCGAGCTTGGGGCTCAAACGCGCTGACAACGGCGTTGCCCTGGAGTTGGAAGCCATCACCGAATGGTTGGCGCACCACCTGGGTTTGCCATATTTGCGGATCGACCCCTTGAAGGTGGATGTGGGCCGGGTCGCCGAAGTCATGTCCATCAACTACGCCGAGCGGCGGTCTGCGCTGCCTGTGCAGGTCGGGCTGACCGACATCACCATTGCGACCTGTGAGCCTTTGGACGTGGCCTGGATCGATGAGATCCTGTCGCACACCAAGAAGAAGGTGAAGCTGGTGGTCTCCAGCCCACTGGACTTGCAACGCTATCGCACCGAGTTTTACACGCTGGCTAAATCGGTCAAAGACGCGAGCAAAAAAACGGGTGATTCGGTTGCGCATAACTTTGAGCAACTGGTTGAGCTCGGCAAAACCAATCGTCAACTCGACGCCAATGACCAAGGCATCATCCAGGTGGTGGATTGGTTGTGGCAATACGCGTTTGACCAACGCGCGTCCGACATTCACTTGGAGCCACGACGCGAAATGGGGGCGATTCGCTTCCGCATCGATGGCGTGCTGCACACGGTTTACCAGGTGCCTTTGGCCGTGATGCAGGCCATGACGGCTCGCATCAAGTTGCTGGGTCGCATGGATGTGGTGGAGAAGCGCCGCCCCTTGGACGGTCGCATCAAAACCCGCAATCCGGCAGGCGAAGAGGTCGAAATGCGCTTGTCGACCATGCCCACCGCCTTTGGCGAAAAGCTGGTGATGCGGATCTTCGATCCTGAGAACACCGTCAAGTCGTTTGAGGCATTGGGCTTTGCCCCCAATGAGATCCAGATCTGGGAGCAATTGGTGGCGCGCCCCCACGGCATCATTTTGGTGACGGGGCCCACCGGCTCAGGTAAAACCACCACCCTGTATTCCACGCTCAAACGCGTGGCGACCGATGAGGTCAATGTTTGCACCATCGAAGACCCGATTGAAATGATCGAGGCTTCCTTCAACCAGACCCAAGTGCAGTCGGGCATCGACCTTGGTTTTGCCGAAGGCCTGCGGGCCTTGATGCGGCAAGATCCGGACATCATCATGGTTGGCGAAATCCGAGATCTGGAAACCGCGGACATGGCCATCCAGGCCTCCCTGACGGGGCACTTGGTGTTTTCAACACTGCACACCAACGATGCGGCCTCGGCCATCACACGTTTGATTGATTTGGGGGTGCCGTCTTACCTGATCAGCAACACCGTCATCGGTGTGCTGGCACAGCGTTTGGTTCGTACCCTGTGCCCATCTTGCAAGCAACCCGACACCGATCTGAAGCCCGAAGATTTGTCGGAAGTCATTCGGCCTTGGCGCATGAGTGGCAAGATCCAGGCATACAAACCGGTGGGGTGTTTGGACTGCCGCATGACCGGATTCAAAGGTCGTGTCGGTCTCTATGAGTTGCTGCCCGTGTCCGATGCGGTGCGTGCTTCGATGCATCCGCAGTTGGACATGCACGCTTTGCGTAAACAGGCCGCCAAAGAGGGCCTGCGTCCGCTGCGCTTGTCGGGGGCCATGAAGGTGGCCGAAGGCTTGACCACCTTAGACGAAGTGCTGAGAAGCACGCCTCAGTGGGAAAGCTGAGCGTCGGCGGCCGGGGAAGCTGAGCTGGAGAAGGGCTCGACCACGACGTCGCAACGAATGCCTTTGGGCTCCACCTCCGACCAGCGTACCGTTCCGCCCAGCTGTTTGACACGCTTGCGAACCCCGCCCAGGCCTAAGCCGTGCGACCATGTGTCGGGTGCGCGGCCCATGCCGTTGTCCACCACGGAAAGCGTGAGGCGATCGGCGGCCAAAGACAAGGACACCTGAACTTTGTTGGCCTTGGCATGGCTGATGGTGTTGTTGACCAGTTCGCGCAAGATCCGAGTCAGCGCAGACCACTGCACCATGGTCAAGGCCGGGTCAGTATCGACTTGCATGTGCCAATCCAACTCGCATCGCACGACGCTCAGCCGCTGATTCAGGTCGCGCTTCCATTCCCCGGCCGCCTCGGTCAAGTCATGCGATTGCGCAGCCAGCCCTCGCGTCAGGGTCTTCAGGTCCTGCAAGGTGTGGCGAATGTAATCCTCAATGTCAGGATTGGGCGCTTGGTACATCAAGGTCAGCAGTCGTGCACCGATGTCATCGTGCAGGTCTTGGGCGATGCGAAGGCGTTCCTCGCTGCGGCCTTGTTCCACCGCCTGATCAAAATGCAAAGCCCGGTGCAGCTGCTCGATGATGCGATCGACCAGTCGTACGTCATCTTGTGTGAACAATCGCTGACCCTTCTGCGCATGTTTGATCACCAGTACAACTTGGCTTTCATGCATGGCGGCTCGCTCGGGGGGCAAGGGAATCAGGAGTACCGCACCATTGCCCTTGATCGTGGCTGATCCGACACTGCCGTTGACCAGGGTTGCTTCCAATGGATCGAACAGTTCTTTGAGCAAGTTCTGGAGTCGCTCGTGCAGGACATCTGGACGGCGTTCCACCTCACGCGCGATGCGGTAGAGGCGTTGGAACATGCCCGCCATGGACAAGGATTCTTGCCCAGGCAGTTTCGCTATCAGCCACCGACGCAGCGACAGATACAGCCCAAAGGCCAAAAACAGCGACAGGGTCATCGAGGGCAGTTGCCCCAGTGAAAACAAGGCCACGAACAACAAATCCAAGGACGCAGCCACGGTGCTGGATGCCGCCAGCAGTGAGAACTCCTGCAAAATCAGCTTGGATCGCGACAAATATGGGGACAACAGCAGTTGCGATGCGGCAAAGACATGCCAGGTCATCACCGCAAAGGTGGTGATATTGAGATGCATGTCAGGCCGATCGCCGCCCGTCGCAACGGCCACCGACAGCAAGGTCCACGATGCCAGCCCAATCGCGATGAAGCGTCGCATCACCAGCGTGAACGGGTGGGGTTGTGTGCGCAGCGCATGGGTGGTGATGGCCAAGGCCACCAAGCCAGCCATGATGCAAAACAGTTGCATGGCAGTCCAACGCCAGGGCGATGGTATCCAGACATGCAGGCTCACCGTTGCGAGCACGAAGCACGTCACCGCGCCGCCGATCCACCAAACCCAGTGCTTGTTCTGCCTGGGGTGGAGCGTGGCAATCGCCACCGTGGTCAAGGCCAGGGCCAGATCGCCCCAAGTACGCAAGTACCAATCTGCCAGCACAAAGCGGGACGAAGTGAAGACATCCAGGCTGGTGGAGATCGCGATCAACGCCAATTGCATGGCGTGACACAAGGTCATCAAAGCAAAGACCACATTGCGAATTTGCGGATTGGCCAGCACCACCACGGCGCCCACCGCGAAGACCATCAGCGCCAGCGCACCCAGAATCCAAAAGAGCGGGCTGATGCCGCCTACACCTCGGGGTGTGATCAGTACACGCTCCCGAGTGCCATCCGAGAACGTGAGCGTGACCGACATCGACTTGTTGTGTTGCCAGTCTTGGAGAAGCTGAGACAGTTCGCCATGCTCAGACAGATATCTCAGCCGTTCTTCCTCATCGCTGATCCAGCGCGCGGATCGTTGCAAGATCAGGAGGTCGATCGCCGCCGATTGGGTCATCTCTGACCCTGGCGTGTCGGCCTCGCGACTGGGCCATGCAACCCCTGTGAGGATCTTGCCTTCCAGTGCTTGCAGCGTGGGGTAATCAACGGCATGCACCACGACCTGCCCATCTGGGCTGCCGCGCAAAGTCATGGGCAACTTAGGCTGGCCTGCCAGCCAATTGGCCAGTCCAAACAGAATGGCACAGCCCAAAAGCACCCAGATGACCAGGGCTTTCAAGCGCCAGCCCATCCAACGTGGCAACTTGTCTGGGCGAGCCAGGATGGCTTCGAGCGTGGGCCAAGTCGAGTGTCCTCTGTTCACCTCGGCGTCTAGGCCTGGCGGCAGGATGCTCGACATGTTCGATACCTTGGTTTAGACCAAGCCCTGCTTGCTGGCTAAAACAGCGGCCTCTGCACGGCTGGATACATTGAGTTTCTTGTAAATCGACTTGATGTGGTCGTTCACGGTGAACCACTTGATGCCCATCAATCCGGCGATCTCTTTGATGGTGAAGCCCTTGCTCAGGTAAGTGAGCACTTCGCTTTCTCTTGGCGTCAGGCGCTCGTGGTCCAAGGCTGCTGGAGGTGCGCTTGGCACTGCTGGGGCTTGTGTGGCTTGGGCGAAAGCAGCACCTTCGCCGCTGCGGAAATGCGTCAATAAGCGGCGAGCAATGGCGGGCGACAAGGGAGGCTGCCCGCGAACGATTTTCTGCAGTTCTTCCACCAACACTTCGAAGCGATCTTCTTTGAGCAGATAGCCGTCGGCGCCACATTGCAAGGCGGGGAACAGGTGCTCGTCATCGGAGTAAAGCGTGGTGACGATCCGGGTGGCTGGATAACCTGCCAACTCCTTGAGCAACTCCAAGCCACTGCCGTCGGGCAACTCCAGATCGACCAGAATGAGTTGAAACGCTTCGGCCCCCGGGCCCGCTTGGGTCAACAACTTGCGCGCAGCCTCCAGATCACCTGCTTCTGTGATGCTGCTGACATCGCTGAAACTCTCCCTCACGACACGGCTCAAGAAGCCGCGCGCGACGGGGTTGTCTTCCAAAATCAGTACCTTGACAGCCATGAATCTCCTCCCGAAGTGACTGTCTGGTGTCGACTTGGGTTGATCAGGTGCCCCTCCAACATCCGGGGCCCAAAAAATGTTGGACAGGTCGTCCGTTTGGACGATGACTTAGCGCTCAGATTATCAGCGCCATCCTGGGCTTCGTCACCCCACGTACCCCCCTTGTATTGACGGTGTTTCGTGATTATTGAGGGCTAACCCCTACGGCGTCGCTTTGATTCGGTTGGCTCCTACAATGGAGACCATGCGAATCTTGATTGCCAATGACGATGGGTATCTGGCGCCCGGTATTGCTGCGCTCGTGAAAGCTTGCGAAGGCTTGGGCACCATTGATGTGTTTGCCCCGGAGCGTAATGCCAGCGGCACGTCGAATGCCTTGACCCTGCATCACCCGTTGACGGTGCACAAAGCGGCCAATGGTTTTCACTTTGTGTCTGGTACACCATCGGATTGCGTGCATCTGGCCTTGACCTCAGGCTTGATTCCCAAGCCCGACTTGGTCCTCACGGGCATCAACAACGGCGCCAACATGGGCGACGATACGCTGTACTCGGGTACCGTTGCAGCAGCCACTGAGGGCTATCTCTTTGGTATTCCAGCCATCGCGTTTTCTTTGACAGACAAGGGCTGGAGCAATCTGGATGCTGCAGCGCGTGTGGCTCGGCGTGTGGTCGATGCGGTGTTGGCTCGTCCGCCGGCTATGGGGCCTTGGTTGTTGAACGTGAACATGCCGGCCATCGATGAATTGGACGATGCGCCTTGGCACGTGACGCGACTCGGTCGTCGTCATTCCAGTCGCCCCGCCATTGCGCAGACCAACCCAAGAGGGGACACGATCTATTGGATTGGCCCCGCAGGCGATGCGCGTGAGGATGGTGATGGCACAGATTTCCAAGTCACCCGCGATGGTGGTGTGTCGATCACGCCCTTGCAGGTGGACATGACCGATCACGGCAGCATTCCTGCCTGGCATGGTTGGTTGGGCTTCAAATGAGTCACAGCGGGTCTGACAACAAACCCCCGCGGCGGTTTCCTTTGCCGCTGGACAAGGTTGCCAGTTCGCCTTCCGTGGCGGGGCGCCATCGCTCGCCGCATCCAGCACCGCAAAGAGAGGTGCTGCGCCCACAGGCCCATTTGCATCAGATTGAACAAGAGCGTCGACGTGTGTCCGTGCCACAGGGCTTGGGGCTGGACTCTGCACCTGTTCGCATGCGCATGGTGGAGCGTTTGCGCAAGGATGGGATCACGCATCCCGCTGTCTTAGATGCTTTTGCGCGCACCCCGAGGCATTTGTTTGTCGACACGGCCTTGGTGAATCAGGCCTATGAAGACACCAGTCTGCCCATCGGCTTGGGGCAAACCATTTCCAAGCCGTCTGTCGTGGGGACGATGATGCAGTTGCTCTGCATGCGTCCAGGGCTGGCGTGTCCGCACATCGATCCTCTGCGGCCCTTGGGGGCCTGCCTGGAGGTTGGGACTGGTTGCGGCTATCAAGCCGCATTATTGAGCATGTTGGCCCGTCATGTGGTGTCCATTGAGCGACTCAAAGATTTGCACTTGAAAGCGCGTGGCAATCTGGACTTGCTGCGCCAGCACGTGCCTTCTTGGCAGGATGTTCGTTTGATCTATGGCGATGGCATGATTGGCCATGCGCCGCAGGCGCCTTATGACACCATCATTGCGGCTGCAGGTGGTTCTGCGCTGCCGCAAGCCTGGTTGGATCAATTGGCGCCCGGTGGTCGCTTGATCGCGCCCATGGAAGAGCCTCGTGGCAGTGGGCAGGTTCTCACCGTGGTCGACCGTTTGCCCGATGGCAGTTTGCAGCACACACGCGCCGGCGCAGTGCTTTTCGTGCCCCTAAAATCGGGCATCACTTGATGTGACGCGCATGCACATGATTTCTTTTTCCCGTTTGGCCGTTTCTGCGGCAGTTGTCTCGCTGATGGCCGGTTGCGCCACGCAGCACCACCGTGCTCCTGTCGAGGATCGAGGGCGGGCCAGTGTGTCCAGTCCGTCGGCGCCGACGCCCAAGCCTCCGCCTGGCGCCGAAAACGCCGGCAAGCCAGGCTATTACTCGGTGAAGCCCGGAGACACCTTGATTCGCATTGCCCTGGAGGCCGGGCAGAATTACAAGGACATCGCGGCTTGGAATGGCTTGGAAAATCCCAACTTGATCGAAGTGGGGCAGGTGCTGCGTGTGGTGCCGCCCAGTGCTGAGGGCACTGGCAGCGCAACGGCTGGGGCATTGCCCGCAGCCAAGCCCATCACGGTGCCCAAAGTGGAGGCGCGTGGGCTGGATGCCAAGGGCAATGCCGCCACCGCATCCGCACCGACCAGTGTGAAGCCGGCTGCCACCACCGCAGCAACGACCGCCGTGGCGACTTCGCCGACGGCCGTGGCCCCCGCAGCCTCTGATAGCGCGGCCAAGGATGCCGCCGATGACGCTTGGGTTTGGCCTTCGAATGGACCCGTGCTGGGCGGCTATGAAGAGGGCAAGCGCAAAGGCGTGGCCATTGGTGGCAAAGAAGGTGACCCCGTGGTGGCTGCCGGTGATGGCCGTGTGGTGTATGCCGGCTCGGGTCTGCGTGGTTACGGCAACCTCGTGATCATCAAGCACAGTGGGGACTACCTGACCGCATATGCGCACAACAAGGCGTTGCTGGTCAAGGAAGATCAGGTGGTTCGCAAAGGTCAGAAGATTGCCGAGATGGGCTCGACAGACGCCGATCGCGTGCAGCTGCATTTCGAGTTGCGCAAGCAAGGCAAACCCATCGACCCAGCAAAACAACTGCCGGTGCGTTGAATGGGGCCTCATCCCTGAGACAATTCGGGGATGAGTCAAGAATCCGTTTCCGCTGAATCTGTGGCGCAAGCTCCTGAAGCTGCGCCGGTCCCTCCTGTCCATCCCAGTCTGCAGTGGCTGAAGGTCGAGTCGCTCGACTTGGAAGCCCAAGGGGTGGCCCACCGTGCCGATGGCAAGGTGGTCTTCATCGAAGGCGCTTTGCCCGGTGAAGAAGTGCGTGTCTCCGTCTCACGCAAGAAAAACAACTGGGAACAAGCCAACATCACCGAAATGCGCCGCGAAAGTTCGCAGCGTGTGACCCCGGGGTGCCCGCACTTTGGTGTGTGTGGCGGCTGCAAGATGCAGCACTTCCATGCGTCGGCACAGGTGGCCGTCAAGCAGCGTGTGCTGGAAGACAACTTGTGGCACCTGGGTAAGGTCAAGCCCGAAACCCTGTTGCGCCCGATTGAAGGGCCCGCTTGGGGCTACCGCTTCCGCGCGCGTTTGTCCGTGCGCTATGTGGCCAAGAAGAACACCGTGTTGGTGGGGTTTCACGAGCGCAAATCGCGTTACGTGGCCGACATCCAAACCTGTGCCATCTTGCCTCCGCATGTCAGCCGTTTGCTGATGCCGCTGCGCGAGTTGATTGGCTCGATGGCTGAGCGCGATCGACTGCCTCAGATTGAAGTGGCCGTGGGCACCAAAGTGACGGTGTTGGTGTTGCGCCACCTGGAAGCCTTGGGTGAGGGCGATCGCCAGAAGTTGAGAGACTTTGCGGCCGAGCACAGCCAATGGAACGATGGCGAGCACACCATTTCGTGGTGGTTGCAGCCCAAGGGGCCAGACACGGTTCACCCCTTGGATCCCGCTCTGCCGGGCTTGGATTACACCCTGCCTGAATTTGGCATCACGATGCCTTTCAAGCCCACAGACTTCACCCAGGTGAACCATGCCATCAACCAGGTGTTGGTGGGCCGGGCGCTGCGCTTGCTGGGTGTCAAGCGCGATGAGCGAGTGATCGACTGGTTCTGCGGTCTGGGTAACTTCACCTTGCCTTTGGCGACGCTGGCGCGTGAAGTGCTGGGTATCGAGGGCAGTGAACAGTTGGTGGCTCGCTCACGCGAAAACGTGGTGGCCAACGGCATTCAAACGCCCACCAGCTTTGTCGCTCGCAATTTGTTCGAGATGACCCCGCAAGAGCTGGCTGGCTATGGCTATGCCGAAAAGTGGTTGGTCGATCCACCTCGTGAAGGCGCCTTTGCGCTGGCCAAGGCCATGGCAGATCTGCATCAAGACCCAACGCTTGTGCCCGATTGGGTCCCGCCCAAGCGCATTGTGTACGTCAGTTGCAACCCTGCTACCTTGGCCCGTGATGCCGGTTTGCTGGTGCATCAGGCCGGCTACCGTTGCGTGGCTGCGGGTGCGGTCAACATGTTCCCGCACACCGCGCACGTCGAGAGCATGGCGGTGTTTGAAAAGGCCTGATCTGCCAGCGGCCTGCCCTCAGGCAGGATCGGCAGATCCGCCCGCCCGTGCGCGGCGTTCGAAGCGCACGGTGGTGGGCTGGACCTGTAGGGGCAAGGTTGGGCGGTCTTCTCCCAGCGCGCGTGCGCGGAGTTGACCGCAGCCCCCATCCACATCTTGTCCAGCCGAATGGCGTAATTTGGTCAAGATGCCGCGTTGGTGCAATTGGCGCGCCAAGGATGCGGCGTGTTCCCAGTCCGGGCGCCGATAGGGCGTGTCCTCGACCGAGTTGAAGGGGATCATGTTCATCATGGCGTACTTGCCTTTGAGCAAACGCACGATGCCATCGACCTCTTCTTGCGTGTCATTGATGCCTTGCAGCAGCGTCCATTGGTATTGAATGGGGTAGCCCGTGGCGCGGGCATACTGCTCTCCCAGATCGACCAGTTCTTCTGGTGTCAAACGCGGTGCACGAGGCAGGAGTTTGGCCCGCAAATCGGCGCGTGTCGTGTGCAAAGACAAGGCCAGTGCAGGCTTTACAGGCCCCTTCGGTAGCCGTTCAAACACGCGTGGATCGCCCACGCTGGAGAACACCAGGCTCTTGTGGCCAATGGCGCCTGAGGTGCCCAGCAGGTCGATGGCCTCCATCACGTTGTCGAGATTGTGGGCGGGTTCGCCCATGCCCATGAAGACCACCTTTTTCACCGGGCGGCGAGTGCGGGCCAAGGCCACTTGCGCCACGATTTCTGCACTGCCGATTTGGCGCAGCAAGCCATCTTTACCGGTCATGCAAAACACGCAACCGACCGCGCAGCCCACTTGCGTCGAGACGCACAAGCCGTCGCGTGGCAACAATACGCTTTCCACGGTCTGCCCGTCGGCCAGGGTCACCAGCAGGCGCTCAGAGCCGTCTTCACCAGGGTGGACGGATTGAAGTTGAGCCAAACCTTGCAATTGCGCCGTCAGGTCCGGCATGAGTTCGCGTACGGCTTGCGGCAAAAAATCCTTCGGTCGGCGTTTGCCACCGTCATAGGGCAGGGCTTGCGACCATTGGCGCAGCACGCGGTGCTCATGACAGTCTTTGGCGCCGGCCGCTTGTAGCCTTTGTCGGATCTCTTGAATACGCATGGGGCGAGAGTGTACGCAACTAGCCGCCCAAGCGCGCGCGCGCCGCACTGGGCGTCTCGCCTGTCCAGCGTTTGTAGGCGCGGGTGAAGTGAGCCGGGTCGTCAAAGCCCACTTGCTGTGCAATGTCTGCGAGGGCCAGATTCACCTCGTTCAACAAGGATTGGGCGCGTCGCAAACGGACGGTGTCTTGCAGCCCTTTGAACGTGCATGCTTCATGCTGCAAATGCCGCTTGAGCGTGCGTTCAGACACGTGCAAGGCGGCCGCCATTTGCTCAATCGTGCGGGGTGCTGTGGGGCCGTCTTGCAGTCGGGCCAACACGCGTTCACGCCAACTGCCTGCCAGACCCAAGCGAATCAACTCCGCATCACACTGCGCGCAAGCTTCCTTCAGGGATTCCGCATTGGCAGACGGCAAGCGAACACCGAGTGCCTGCGAGTGAATGGACAGCCTGTCGACCGCGGCGCCAAACGTGCAAGCCGGCAGTCGCTCTTGATAGGCAGAGAAAGCATCCGGCTGAGGCATCACAAAACTCAATTGGAGCCACGCCATGGGGATCTGACTGATGGTGCGCAACAGGGTCACCATTTCCACCAGGGCTGAAAGCTTGCCGAACTGTTCCAAGCCCTGCACGGTGATGCGCTCATGCACGTCCACGCAGATCCAATCGCCGTGTGCTTGCAGGGTGATGTCGTAATAAGGCATGCGCGTGTGGTGGTAGCGCATACCCAGCGCCATGGCATCGGCCAAGGTGGCTGAACTCATCAAAGCGACGCCCAAGGGACCATGTTTGGTGGGGTAGCCACGTAAGCCCGTTTCGATGCCCAAGGCCTGGCCCATCCGTTGCAGCGCATGCAGCAACAAAGACTCGTAGTCGCGACAGCGCAGGCGCCCAGTCTGGCGTCCCAAGCTCAAGCCGGGATGGTTGTGCATCCAGGTTTCATCGATGCCGTGATCGCGCAATACCGATTCCACGACCGACCAATAGGCCATTGAAACCAAGGGTTTGTCGGAGGCGTCGTGTGGCGTGGGAACAAGCATGGCCCGAAATGGCAATCAATATGGCGCGATTGTCTCTCACGCTCGCTGACTTGTCCTTCAGACAATCACCCATCGATCATCACCCAAGGATACGTTTGTGAAGTTTGAGGAATACCGACAACATGATGCGCTGGCGCTGGCAGAACTCGTCAAGCAAGGGGCTGTGAGCCCGGTGACCTTGCTGGAAACAGCGATTGCCCGCCTGGAGGCCGTGAATCCCACCTTGAATGTGGTGGTGACGCCAGCGTTTGAGATCGCGCGGGCCAAAGCTGTGGCGCAGGAAAAGGCCCTCCAACGCGGTGAACACTTGGGTGTGTTTGGTGGGGTGCCATTTCTGACCAAAGACTTGTTCCAAGACATCGCTGGGGTGCCCAACTTCAACGGTTGCAAGGCCTTGCACCGCGTCAAGCACACGCCCGTGCAGACGGCGGTGATCACGCAGCGTTGGCTGGATGCTGGTGTGGTGGTGTTTGGCACCACGAACACGCCAGAGTTTGGCTCCAAGGGGGTGACGGAGCCGACGGCGTTTGGCGCGGCGCGGAATCCTTGGAATCCATCGGTGACCACAGGAGGCTCATCGGGCGGATCGGCCGCTGCCGTGGCCTCGGGTGTGGTGCCCATGGCGGGGGCCAATGATGGTGGTGGTTCCATCCGCATTCCCGCTGCGTGCTGTGGCTTGTTTGGCCTGAAGCCGGGCCGGGGGCGCAACCCGTGGGGTCCCCAGTTGTCGGAATACATGCATGGCGGTGTCATGACCCATGTGCTGACCCGCAGCGTGCGTGACAGTGCGGCCATGCTGGACGCCACGCATGGACCCGAGGTGGGTGCGATGGCGCTGCTGGCTCCTCCTGAGCGTCCGTATCTGCAAGAGGTGTCTCATGCGCCGGGCGTGTTGAAGATCGCCTTCAGTACGCAGTCGCCATTGGGACTGGGGGTGGAGGCGTCCGCGGTTCGCTCGGTGGAACGCACCGTTCGCTTGTTGCAGGACCTGGGGCATGAGGTGGTGGAGGCGCGGCCCGATATCGACTTCTTCCGGGCCGCATGCGAATTCATGAAGCTGTGGTGTGTGCAGGTTGGGCAGTTCGTGGATGAGGTGCGTGCGCAGACGGGCAGTGGTTGGGACGGCTTTGAAGCCGATACGCGGTCCATGTGGATTCTTGGGAAAGCCTTGACGGCTGCTGAATACTTGAACGCGCACACCTATGCCAAGGCCTGCACCATGGCGATG
Organism: Aquabacterium sp.; assembly: GCA_046299355.1. Lineage (GTDB taxonomy): Bacteria > Pseudomonadota > Gammaproteobacteria > Burkholderiales > Burkholderiaceae_C > Aquabacterium. The sequence continues at coordinate 77,134 of JBKBIO010000001.1, forward strand.
GGGCGCTTCTTTGAAGGGTATGACCTGTGGTTGACGCCAACCTTGGCTACAGCGCCGGGGGCGATCGGCAGCACGGCTGTGCCTGTCTGGCAGGTCGCAGCCCTGCGTTTGGTGGCCACCTTAGGCTTGAGCAAAGTCGCGGTCAAAGCAGGCGTGGTGGAACAGCTGGTGCGCGACAACATGGCGTGGTTGCCGTTCACGCAATTGGCCAACATCACCGGTTTGCCGGCCATGTCTGTGCCTTTGCATTGGGACGAGCAAGGGCTGCCCAGTGGCGTCCATTTCATGGCACCCATGGGGCAAGAGGGTTTGCTGTTCCGTTTGGCGGGGCAATTGGAGCAGGCGCAACCTTGGCAAGGTCGATGGCCATCCATGTAAGCCAGCGGCCCGCCATGAAAAAGCCGGGCAATGAGCCCGGCTTGTTTGGGGTGAGGCAGCCTCGTGCCCCTGTGGGTTTGTGCTCAGAGCACTTCTGAAGCGAAGTCGGCCAAACGAGAGCGCTCACCGCGAGCCAGCGTGACATGACCACTGTGTGGCCAGCCCTTGAACTTGTCCACGGCATAAGTCAGGCCCGAACTGCCTTCAGTTAGGTAAGGTGTATCGATCTGAGCCAGGTTACCCATGCAGATGATCTTGGTGCCGGGGCCCGCCCGGGTGATCAAGGTCTTCATTTGTTTGGGCGTCAAGTTCTGTGCTTCGTCAATGATCACGAACTTGTTCAAAAAGGTGCGACCCCGCATGAAGTTCATGCTCTTGATCTTGATCTTGCTGCGCACCAATTCATTGGTGGCGGCACGCCCCCATTCACCGGCGCTGTTGTCACTGCGGGCCAGCACTTCCAGGTTGTCGTCCAGTGCGCCCATCCAAGGCGACATCTTCTCTTCTTCCGTGCCAGGCAGGAAGCCGATGTCTTCACCCACAGGCACGGTCACACGGGTCACGATGACTTCGGTGTAGCGACGGTCGTCGAGCACCTGGCTCAGGGCCGCCGCCAGCGTCATCAAGGTCTTGCCGGTGCCGGCTGAACCCGTCAGCGTCACGAAGTCGCATTCGGGGTCCATCAACAGGTTGAGCGCAAAGTTTTGCTCGCGGTTGCGTGCCGTGACACCCCAAACGCCGTGTTTCGGATTGGTGTAGTCCTTCACCGTTTTCATCACGGCGTGTTTGCCGGTGATTTCGGTGACCTTGCCATACCAAGGCGAAGCGCCAGGGGCTTCCAAGTACACAAACTGGTTGACCATCAGCGCGGGCACCATGGGGCCACTGACACGGTAGTAGGTCAGGCCGCCTTGGGTCCAGCTCTCCATGCCCTTGGCGTGACGCTCCCAGAAATCGGGTGGCAGTGTCAAGACGCCGGTGTAGAGCAGGTCGCCATCTTCCAGGGTCTTGTCGTTGAAGTAGTCTTCAGCGGGCAAGCCCAGGGCACGTGCCTTGATCCGCATGTTGATGTCTTTGGACACCAGCACGACGTCGCGACCGGGGTATTGATCGCGCAAGGCCTGCACCACACCGAGAATCTGGTTGTCGGCTTTGCCTTGCGGCAGGCCCATCGGCAGTTGCACCGTCATCGCGGTGGTCTGGAAGTACAGCTTGCCGCCAGCTTCCACATGCCCATTCTTGGACAGCTCAATGCCCGAGGCTGGGTCAAACTGACGCTGCTGTCCCGTAGGGTCTGTGGCCAGTGCATCCAGTTCGCGGCTGACCTGACGGGCATTGCGCGCTACTTCGGTCATGCCCTTCTTGTGCCCGTCCAACTCCTCGAGCGTGATCATGGGCAAGTAGATGTCGTGCTCTTCAAAACGATAGAGAGACATCGGATCGTGCAGCAGCACGTTGGTGTCCAGCACAAACAGCTTGGCTGGGCCACTGTCGCGGTGCTTGCGCTTGCGTGTGTGGCTGCCAGTTTGTGGTTTGGCTTTGGATGCTGCAGGTGTGGTGGGTGCGGTCGTAGCGACTGCATCTTTCTCAGCCACAACGGGTGCAGGCGTGGGCGCTTTCTTGGGTTTGACCAGTTCAAGAACCGGCGCTGCGACCACAGCGGGAGTGTCTGGCACGACGTTGGTGCGTTTGGTGCCTTTGCTCGGTTTCTTTGCTGGTTTGGGCTGATCGGTATAAGCGTCAGCAGGCAGCATGTCAGCGCGTTTGGTGGGCGGCTTGGGCAGAGGCATGGTGTGGTCCCTGTCAGTTAAAGCAGAAACAAAAAGGCCGCACAGAACTTTGTGCGGCCAGTGCCTGAGCGTCCTCGCAGACTGGAGCAGGTCGGTATGCCTGTGTGGGACTGTGTCGAGAAAATCTCAGGTGCATGAAATTCATTATGCACAGTTCGTGCCCGTTCGGAATGGCTGTCAGCGTGATGCAACACGCACCTCAGGGGCAGTCCCCATAGGGGCTTTCCCGTCGTGGTGAATGTGTTTTGCGACAGGCAAAAAACAAAGGGCGCCTGGGGCGCCCTTGTCGTCTGGCTATCGCGAGCCTGCCTGGGGGAATCAGGCGGCTTCTTGGCTCAGATTTTGTACAGCCTTCAACACGTCGTCGACGTGGCCAGCCACTTTGATGCCGCGCCATTCTTCACGCAGCACGCCGTCTGGTCCGATCAGGAACGTGGAGCGCTCAATGCCCTTCACCTTCTTACCGTACATGATCTTGTTCTTGACCACGCCAAACATGTGGCACAGCTTTTCTTCGGTGTCAGCGATCAACTCGTAGGGCAGTTCGAGGTTTTGCTTGAACTTGTCATGCGAAGCCAGGTTGTCGCGAGAGACGCCAAACACCACAGCGCCAGCGCTCACGAACTCGTCGTGCTTATCGCGGAACTGCATGGCTTCTGTGGTGCAACCTGGGGTGTGGTCCTTTGGATAGAAGTACAACACCACGGTGCGACCCGCAAAAGCTTGGGGAGTGAATTTCACGCCGCCAGTTGCGACAGCTTCAAATTCGGGCAAAGGTTTGTTCAGGGCGGGTGTCATGTTCTAGTGATCAGCCTGCAGGAATAGCCAGCAATTATAAAGTGCTTGTGAGGTGTGATCCGGATCGGTGTTGCGACCTTTACGAGACAGACACTTTTCAGGCTTCGATTAACAGCGCGGCCACCACTTTTCGGCCTTCGCCCACCAAGATGTTGTATGTGCGGCACGCCGCAGCCGTGTCCATGGTTTCGATGCCAATGCGTGCAGCCATGAGTGGTTGCAAGACATGCGGCGGCGGGAAGCGCAAACGTTGTCCGCTACCGAAGATGACCAACTCGGGTTTCATTTCCACAATTTGGGAAAAATCGGCCTCGGTGAGGGTGGCGAGTTGTTGGGCACTCCACGGCAACATCTCGCCAGTAGGGGGGACCAATAGCGAATGCGTGTACACCTGGCCGTTCACCGATACGGAATTGCTGGTGTAAGCGTGGATAACGTTGACGCCTTCGGCGCGATCAGCGTGCAGTTTCATGGAAGGGCATGGATGGGTGTGGTTAAATTGTAGCTTTCCCCAAAATTCCCTGTTTGCATGTCCTGGACTGGTCGGTCCGGGGGTAAATCAGGTCCAGGAGATCGTTTTGAAGCCCATCGCCAAGTCCAGCAAACTCGCCAACGTCTGTTACGACATTCGTGGTCCCGTGCTGGAAAAGGCGCGCCAGATGGAGGAAGACGGGCACAAGATCATCAAGTTGAACATTGGCAACTTGGCTGTGTTCGGTCTGGAGCCGCCAGACGAGATCGTGCAGGACATGATTCGCAATCTGTCGGGCGCAGCCGGCTACACCGATTCCAAGGGTTTGTTTGCCCCGCGCAAGGCTGTGGTGCATTACTGCCAGGAAAAGAACATCCAGGGCGTGACGGTGGATGACGTCTACCTGGGCAATGGCGCGTCTGAGCTGATCGTCATGGCCTTGAACGCCATGCTCAACGAGGGCGATGAGGTGCTGCTGCCCGCGCCTGATTACCCGCTCTACACCGCAGCGGTGTCTCTGTCGGGTGGCCGCCCTGTGCATTACATCTGTGATGAACAGGCCGACTGGAACCCCGACATCGCCGACATTCGCGCCAAGATCACGCCCAAGACCAAGGCGATTGTGGTCATCAACCCCAACAACCCCACGGGTGCGCTGTACCCCGAGAGCTTGTTGAAGGAAATCATTCAGGTGGCGCGTGAGCACCAGCTCATCGTGCTGGCCGACGAGATCTACGACAAGACCCTGTACGACGGCAACACCCACACCTCGATGGCGTCCTTGGCCGATGACGTGCTGTTCCTCACCTTCAACGGCCTGAGCAAGAACTATCGTTCATGCGGTTACCGCGCGGGCTGGATGGTGGTGTCGGGCGAGAAGCGCCATGCCAAGGACTACATCGAAGGCCTGAACATGCTGTCGTCGATGCGCTTGTGCGCGAACACGCCTGGGCAGCTGGCCATTCAAACGGCATTGGGCGGCTACCAAAGCATCAAGGACCTGGTCGCCCCCACGGGCCGTCTGTGCAAGCAGCGTGATCTGGCGTATGAACTGCTCAATGCCATTCCCGGCGTGAGTGTGGTGAAGCCCAAGGGCGCGCTGTACATGTTCCCGCGCCTGGACCCCAAGATGTACCCCATCGCTGACGATCAACAATTCGCCTACGAGTTGTTGGCCGAAGAGAAGGTGTTGATCGTGCAAGGCACCGGTTTCAACTGGTCGCACCCCGATCACTTCCGCTTGGTCTTCTTGCCCAATAGCGATGATTTGACGGATGCGATTGGTCGCATCGCCCGATTCCTGGAAGGCTATCGCAAGCGTCACGGCACAGCCTGATCCTTTCTGCGATCCTGTCTATTGTTTTGAATTGATCCCATTACACGTACAAACGTCATGAGCCAAGATAACCAGAAACCTGTTCGCGTCGGCCTGTTGGGCATTGGCACCGTGGGTGGTGGCACCTTCACCGTTCTCAAGCGCAACCAGGAAGAGATTCGCCGTCGTGCGGGTCGTGGCATTTCCATCGACATGGTGGCCGACCTGAATGTGGCGCGCGCCAAGGAACTGGTGGGCGATGCGGTTGAAGTGGTGAGCGACGCACGCCAAGTGATTGCCAACCCCAACATCGACGTGGTGGTGGAGCTGATTGGCGGCTACGGCATCGCCAAGGCCCTGGTTCTGGAAGCCATTGCTGCTGGCAAACACGTGGTGACCGCCAACAAGGCCCTGCTGGCTGTGCATGGCACAGAAATTTTTGCCGCGGCCCGTGAAAAGGGCGTGATGGTGGCGTTTGAAGCCGCTGTGGCTGGTGGCATTCCGATCATCAAGTCGCTGCGTGAAGGCCTGACCGCCAACCAGATTCAATGGGTGGCCGGCATCATCAACGGCACCACCAACTTCATCTTGTCCGAAATGCGTGACAAGGGCCTGGACTTTGACGTGGTGCTGAAAGAAGCCCAACGCCTGGGCTACGCCGAAGCCGACCCCACATTCGACATCGAAGGCGTGGACGCGGCCCACAAGGCCACCTTGCTGAGCGCCATTGCCTACGGCATTCCCGTTCAGTTCGACAAGGCTTATGTGGAAGGCATCACCAAGTTGTCGGCCGTGGACATCAAATACGCCGAGCAACTGGGCTACCGCATCAAGCTGCTGGGCATTGCTCGCCGCCAGGCTGCTGGCATCGAGCTGCGCACCCACCCAACCCTGGTGCCTCAGCGTCGCTTGATCGCCAATGTGGAGGGCGCCATGAACGCCGTGATGGTGCAGGGCGATGCCGTGGGCACGACCATGTACTACGGCAAGGGTGCCGGCTCTGAGCCCACCGCTTCGGCTGTGGTGGCTGACCTGGTCGACATCGCTCGCTTGACCGATGCCCCAGCCGCGTCCTACGTGCCGCCACTGGCTTTCCAGCACGATTCGATGTCGACCCTGCCGATCCTGCCGATCGAAGAAGTTGTGACCTCGTTCTACGTGCGTCTGCGCGTGGCCGACCAAACCGGCGTGCTCGCCAAGATCACCGGCATCCTGGCTGAGCAAGGCATCAGCATCGACGCCGTGATTCAGCGCGAAGCCGACGAGGTGAGTGGTGAGAACGGTAATCAGACCGACCTGATCCTGCTGACCCACGACACCAAGGAAGGCCGCATGAACAAGGCGATTGCCGCCATGCAAGCGCTGCCCACCGTGCTGGCCCCAATCGTGCGCCTGCGTAAAGAAGAACTCGCCTGATTTCTCGCCCTGGACCGACCATGAAATACATCAGCACCCGCGGCGATCAAACCCAGCGCAGCTTTTCTGAAATCCTGCTCGAAGGCCTGGCCCCCGATGGCGGGCTGTATCTGCCCGTGTCCTACCCCAAGGTGGACGATGCCACGCTGACCCAATGGCGCGGCCTGAGCTATGCCGAGCTGGCGTTCGAAATCCTGTCGCTGTACATCGACGACATCCCTGCGGCTGACCTGAAGGCCATCACCGCCAAGACCTATAACAAGCAGGTTTATGGCTTTGATGAGATCACACCTCTGAAGCCGCTGGAACCTGGTCTGGCGCTGGAAGCCTTGTCCAACGGCCCAACCTTGGCCTTCAAGGACATGGCCATGCAGTTGCTGGGCAACCTGTTCGAATACGAGCTGGGTCGTCGTGGTGAGCAGTTGAACATTTTGGGCGCCACCTCGGGCGACACCGGCAGTGCGGCGGAATACGCCATGCGCGGCAAGAAGGGCGTGCGTGTCTTTATGCTGTCGCCACACGGCCGTATGAGCCCCTTCCAGCAGGCGCAGATGTTCAGTCTGCAAGACCCCAACATTCACAACCTGGCCGTGGAAGGCGTGTTTGACGATTGTCAGGACATCGTCAAGGCCGTGTCCAACGACCTGGACTTCAAGCGCAAGTACAAGATCGGCACCGTGAACTCGATCAACTGGGCGCGCTTGCTGGCTCAGGTCGTGTACTACTTTGCTGGCTACTTCTACGCTACCAAGTCGAATGCCGAGAAGGTGTCGTTCACCGTGCCTTCGGGCAACTTTGGCAACGTGTGCGCGGGCCACGTGGCGCGCATGATGGGCTTGCCCATTGATCAACTGGTGGTTGCCACCAACGAAAACAACGTGCTCGACGAGTTCTTCCGCACCGGCGCTTATCGCGTGCGCGGCAGTGCTGAAACGTATGAGACCTCGTCGCCCTCGATGGACATTTCCAAGGCCTCGAACTTCGAGCGCTTTGTGTTTGACCTGCTGGGCCGCGATGGTGCGCGCGTGAAGGCTCTGTTCAAAGATGCTGTGGAGCAAACCGGCGAGTTCCATGTGTCTGCCGAAGAGTTTGCCAAGGTGGCGCAATACGGTTTCGTATCGGGTTGCAGCAAGCACTCTGATCGCTTGAAGACGATCAAGGATACTTTTGATCGTTTCGGCATCATGATCGACACCCACACGGCCGATGGCCTGAAGGTGGCTCGCGAACACGTCAAGCCTGGCGTGACGATGCTGGTGCTGGAAACGGCCTTACCTGCCAAGTTTGCCGACACCATCGTCGAAGCCACCGGTCGTCAGCCCGAGCGTCCACACTGGATTGCTGGCCTGGATGGCCTGGAGTCGCTGCCCAAGCGCTTCACGGTCATGCCCAAGCTCACGCAAGCCGTGAAGGACTACGTCGTTCAACATTGCGCTGACTGAATCAGCATCGAGTTTTTGCATGGCACCCAAGCCCCTGATGCCTCTGGACGAGGCATGGGCCCGGTTGCGCGACATGGTTGCGCAACACGTGGCGTCAAACCCCCTGTCTTTGGAACAGATCGACAGCTTTGACGCCCTGGGCCGGGTGCTGGCACAAGATCTCGTCTCCAGCGTGGCGGTGCCTCCGCTGGACAACAGCGCCATGGACGGTTACGCCGTGCGGGTGGCTGACCTGACTGGCCCCGGTGCCGTGTTGCCCATGTCGCAGCGCATTGCGGCGGGGCAGGTGGGTGCGACGCTCCGGCCTGGTAGCTGTGCTCGCATCTTCACCGGCGCGCCAATTCCTGCGGGTGCTGATGCCGTGGTCATGCAAGAGCACACCGAAGCCGCCGGCGAGGGCCTGATTCGTTTCAATGAGCCCGTTCGCTTGGGGCAGAACATTCGCCGTGCGGGTGAAGACATTCAATCCGGCCAGACGGTGTTGTCTGCCGGTGTGCGCCTGACGCCAGCTGCACTGGGCGTGGCCGCTTCGGTGGGGGGCGCGCAAGTGCCGGTGTATCGGCGTGCCCGCGTGGCCGTGCTGACCACTGGCAATGAACTCGTCATGCCCGGCCAGCCCTTGCCAGCAGGCGCCATCTACAACAGCAACCGACACACCTTGCGTGGCCTGGTGCAAGCCTGTGGCGCCCAAGCCGCTGACCTGGGGGTGATTCCAGACAATCTGGAGCAGACCCGCGCGGCCCTGCGGCAAGCCGCTGAAGGCCATGACCTGATCATCACCAGCGGCGGTGTGTCGGTGGGCGAAGAAGACCACCTGCGCAACGCCGTGCTGGCCGAAGGCGGCTTGGACTTCTGGGCTCTGGCCATCAAACCCGGCAAGCCCTTCGTGTGCGGCTGGATTCGCCGCCAGGATGGCTCGAAGGCGCTGTACATGGGACTGCCCGGCAACCCGGTGGCCAGTTATGTGACCTTCCTGATGCTGGTGCGACCGGTTATGGATGTGTTGGGTGGATTGGGTTGGGTCTTGCCCCGTCCCATCAGCTTGAAGGCCCACTTCGAATGGCCCCGACCAGACAAGCGACGCGAGTTCGTGCGCGTGCGCCTCGATGCCGACATGGGGGTGCTGCTGCATCCACATCAGGGCTCCGGCGTACTCAGTTCGGCAGCCTGGTCTGACGGTTTGGTCGATCTGGCACCCCAACAGGTAGTTCAACCGGGCGATACCGTGGCCTATTGGCCTGTGGCAGAGTTGATGCAGCCGGCGGCCCATGCCCGCCAGGAGACTGCATGAAAATTTCTGTTCGTTATTTCGCCTCGGTGCGCGAGCGCCTGGGGGCGGGGCAAGACCTGTCGTGGCCCGATGACTCGGCCGACAAACCCGCCACCGTGGGCCAATTGCGTGAGTGGCTGATTCGGCAATCGGATGACCATGCCGAGGTGTTGGCGCAAACCAAAGGTCTGCGCGCTGCCTGTAACCAGACCATGTGCTTTGCCAATGAGCCCCTGGTTGACGGCGCCGAGGTGGCCTTCTTCCCACCTGTGACGGGTGGTTGAGTTGCGCATGACTGCTGCCGCGAACACAAGCCCATCCTTGCCCTGTGTCACCGTGGGCCCAGACGACTTTGACGTGTCTGCCGAGGTGGCCCGCCTGCGTGAAGGTGATCACCGCGTGGGCGCCGTGGTCGCCTTTGTCGGCACGGTGCGTGAATGGCGCCCAGATGCGCCCTCCGCTGATGGCGCGGTCATGGAGTTGGAGCACTACCCCGGCATGACCGAGCTGAGTATTGCTCGCATGATCGACGCAGCCAAAGAACGTTTCGATATCTTCAATGCGCGGGTCATTCACCGGGTGGGGCCTTTGGCCATTGCGGACCAGATCGTGCTGGTCGCCGTTAGCTCCGCGCATCGCGGTCAAGCCTTCCAGTGCTGCGAGTTCCTGATGGACTGGCTCAAAACCGACGCCCCCTTCTGGAAGAAGGAAGTGGCCAACGGGCAGGGGCAGTGGGTAGATGCCCGTGAGACCGATCAACAAGCCATGGCGCGTTGGCAGGACACGTCGGCTTAACACCGCCCAAACCTCTGATCGCTTCTCGCGAGGTGGAATTCCCTGATTAATCCGCCTTCTTGTTTCGTGACAAAAGTGGCATGCTGAGCAAGGTCTTTCCTTCATGCTCGGCATGTTTCAACCTGATCTGATCACCAGTTTCACTTGCGGCGGTGCAGCCTCCTTGTTGGGGCTGGCCTTGATGGCCGCCGTACAAGCCGAGCAGGCACGCATTCAATATGCGTTGACCCTTTTCCGCTGGGGCTTCTTGTTCATTGCCAGCATGTTGATGGTGGCGTTCGCCCCGCCCGATCGTTTGTCGGTCATCTTTCAAGCCGTATATGGCTGCGTGGGTGTCGGGGTGGTCATGGTGGGGTGGGGTACCCGGCAGCTGCAGGGGCGCCGTACGCCGCCCTGGTTGGGCTGGTCCACTGCTGCGTTGGTGGCAGCCTTGCTGTGGGTCACGGCTTGGCTGGCGTCACCAGAGGTCTATTTGCAAGTCCTGAATCTGGTGTTCTTGGTGTTGATTCTGGCGCTGTTTCTGGATCAGTTTTGGTTGGTCATTCGATCAGCTCAGGCGTCGTACCACGACTGGTGTCTGGTGGTCCTGGTGGGCGGCTACCTGGTCAATTGGTTGGTGCTGGTGTGGTATGGCTACGCTTATCCGGGCCCTTATCCGACGCATTGGGTCCATTCGCCTGCCTGGTGGCTGCCGATTGGCGCGATCAGCTATGCCTTACTGCCTTTGTGTGTGGCGACCGTGGTGTTTGCCATCATCAACGAGCGCTTGGCTTTGCAACTGCGCACCCGCGCGTTGTCGGATGAATTGACTGGCGCTTTGTCCCGCCGAGGTCTGCGCGAGTTGGGTGAGCGCTTGTTGATGAAGCCCCGTCGCAACATGCCTTACTTGGGCGTGTTGATCATGGATGTCGATCACTTCAAACGGGTGAACGACACCTACGGGCATTTGGTGGGTGATGATGTGCTCAAGCACATTGCGGCGGTCATGCAAGACCGCTTGCGTGATGGTGCTTTGCTGGCTCGCTATGGCGGCGAAGAGTTTGTGGTGCTGTTGCCCATCCGTCAATCGCACGAGGCCGTCATCGTGGCGGAACGTTTGCGTCAGGCGGTCGAACTGAGTCCAGCCCAGTCCACCGCGGGGCTGATCAAGGTGACCGTCAGCATCGGTGTGGCCATTCACCGGCCCGAGTTGACGTTGGAGCAAACCCTGGCCGCCGCCGATGCCTGCCTGTATGAGGCCAAACAGGCCGGACGCAATCGGGTCATGATGGCCTCGGTGGATGAAGGTGCGCCGACTGAGCCGCCCTCTGATGCGTTTCCAAATTGATTTGCCTCAAGACTAGGAATTGTCCGGGGTCTTGAAATGAGCCCAGCGTGCCCCATCTCCCAAAGCAATCGGCCCCCAGTCGATTCAACCCGGGGGCAACAGGAGTGCTCATGCGACTGGACAAACTCACCACCAAATTTCAGGAAGCACTGACCGAGGCCCAGAGCCTGGCGGTGACCCGCGATAACCCCTACATCGAGCCCGCTCACATCTTGCTGGCCATGATCCAGCAAGACGATGGCCCGAAGGCTTTGCTTGAACGCGCTGGCGTCAAGGTGGGCCCACTGGCGGCGGCCTTGACCAAGCAACTCGACAAGCTGCCGCAAGTGCAGGGCGCCGATCAGGTGCAGGCCGGGCGCGACACGGTCAGCTTGCTGCAAGGGGCTGAAAAAGAAGCCCACAAACAAGGCGACCCCTACATCGCCAGCGAAATGTTCCTGCTGGCCCTGGCCGATCACAAGGGTGAAACCGGCGAGTTGGCGCGTGACCATGGCATGTCGCGCAAGTCCTTGGAAGCGGCTGTGAAAGCCGTGCGTGGAGACCAAAAAGTGGACAACCCCGAAGCAGAGGGCCAGCGCGAGTCGCTGAAGAAATACACCCTGGACCTGACCGAGCGTGCGCGCCAGGGCAAGCTCGACCCCGTCATTAGCCGTGACGAAGAAATTCGTCGCGCCATACAGGTGCTGCAACGCCGCAGCAAGAACAACCCCGTGCTGATTGGTGAGCCTGGCGTGGGTAAGACCGCCATTGTGGAAGGCCTGGCCCAGCGCATCGTGGCTGGCGAAGTGCCCGACACGCTCAAGAACAAGCGCGTGCTGGTGCTGGACATGGCCTTGCTGTTGGCCGGCGCCAAGTACCGTGGTGACTTCGAAGAGCGCCTCAAGGGGGTCTTGAAGGAAGTGGCCAAGGACGAAGGCCAGACCATCATGTTCATCGACGAAATCCACACCATGGTCGGTGCAGGCAAGGCCGATGGCGCGATGGACGCTGGCAATATGCTCAAGCCCGCTCTGGCGCGCGGCGAGTTGCATTGCATTGGCGCGACCACGCTGGATGAGTACCGCAAGTACATCGAGAAGGATGCTGCGCTGGAACGCCGCTTCCAGAAGATCCTGGTGGGCGAACCGACCGTGGAGGCGACCATCGCCATCTTGCGCGGCCTTCAGGAAAAGTACGAAGTCCACCATGGCGTCGAGATCACCGATCCCGCCATCGTGGCCGCGGCCGAGTTGTCTAACCGCTACATCACCGACCGTTTCCTGCCCGATAAGGCCATTGACTTGATCGACGAGGCTGCAGCCAAGATCAAGATCGAAATCGATTCCAAGCCCGAGGCTTTGGACCGGCTGGATCGCCGTTTGATCCAATTGAAGATTGAGCGCGAAGCCGTCAAGCGTGAGAAGGACGAAGCGTCCATCAAGCGCCTCGGTCTGATCGAAGAAGAGATCGGCAAGCTACAGAAGGAATACGCGGACCTGGAAGAGATCTGGAAAGCCGAAAAGGCTCAGGCTCAGGGCTCTGCCACCATCAAGGAAGAGATCGACAAAATCCGCTTCCAGATGGAAGAGTTCAAGCGCAAGGGTGACTTCAACAAAGTGGCCGAGTTGCAATACGGCAAGCTGCCTGAGCTGGAAAAACGCCTGAAGGAAGCGCAAGACAAAGAGAATGCCAAAAAGGGTGCCCAGTCCGATCGGCCCACCTTGTTGCGTACCCAGGTGGGCGCGGAGGAAATTGCCGAAGTGGTGGCCCGTGCTACCGGCATCCCCGTGTCCAAACTGATGCAGGGCGAGCGCGACAAGCTCGTGTCGATGGAAGACAAGTTGCACGAGCGCGTGGTCGGCCAGCAGGAGGCCATCGTGGCCGTGTCCGATGCCATCCGTCGCTCGCGTGCGGGCTTGTCTGATCCGAACCGTCCTTATGGCTCTTTCCTGTTCCTGGGCCCAACAGGGGTCGGTAAAACCGAGCTGTGCAAGGCCCTGGCAGGTTTCCTGTTTGACAGCGAAGAGCACCTCATTCGCATCGACATGAGCGAGTTCATGGAGAAGCACTCGGTGAGCCGTCTCATTGGGGCGCCTCCCGGCTATGTGGGCTATGAAGAGGGCGGCACCTTGACAGAGGCCGTGCGTCGCAAGCCCTACAGCGTGGTGCTGCTCGATGAGGTCGAGAAGGCTCACCCTGACGTGTTCAACGTGCTCCTGCAGGTGCTGGACGATGGTCGCCTGACCGACGGTCAAGGCCGTACCGTGGACTTCAAAAACACCGTGATCGTGATGACGTCGAACTTGGGCTCACACCACATCATGCAGATGGCAGGGGAACCCGCCGAGACGATCAAAGACGCCGTGTGGCGCGAGGTCAAACAGCATTTCCGCCCAGAGTTCCTGAACCGGATTGACGAAGTGGTGGTGTTCCACGCGCTGGATCAGGCCCACATCGAATCGATCGCCAAGATCCAACTCAAGGGTCTGGAAGCACGTTTGGCACACATGGAAATGCGCCTGGATGTGTCAGCAGAGGCTTTGGCGGAAATCGCCAAGGTTGGGTTTGACCCTGTATTCGGTGCGCGACCACTCAAGCGCGCAATTCAGCAGCGCATCGAGAATCCGGTGGCGAAGTTGATCCTGCAAGGTAAATTTGGCGCCAAGGACGTGATTCCGGTCAATGTCAACCATGACGGAAATTTCACGTTTGATCGCATCGTTCATTGATTACCGAGCGCTGTGTAACGTGGCGTTAAATGACGCTGGGTATTTCGGTCAATTTTGAGAAAGCTTCCCCCTCTTGTGAGGGGGAGGGCCGTTTGAAGTGTGAACTTTTAGACAACAATGCTTCCGAGTCAGTTTTCGTTATCTAGGGAGAGAAAATGGTCCGGAATGCATCAGTGGCGCTTGCTTGCGCTTTGTCTTGTGTCGCGCCTAGCGTTTTCGCCGCCGCGCAATCTTCTGCATCGATCGATTCGATCAGTTTTCAATTGATCGATCTGAATCCGTTTGATGGCATTGCTACGAGCTATTCCTTCGTCACTGGAGCAGGTTCCACCTCGCTCAGTGCAAGTGCTACCAACAACCCCCAAGGCGAATCTGATTCTCTGAGCAAGACTCGGACTGGAACTTTCAAGTTCTCGCAATTGTTCGCTACAGACGTCGTCGACACAGCTTCCACAGCCTCGATCAGTAACCAGGCGCTGACCGCTTCCGGCAGTGCGACAGCTCCCGGCGCAAGTTACAGCGCCTCTGCATCCACCGGGATGTCTGGCTACTACTATTCTTCGCCGCTCAATCTGACCTTGTCTGCTAACTCGGTCTTGGTGATTTCAGCGAATGCGAGCCTTTTCGCTTCCGCAACCAATCCACAAGGCTCTTGCGGGTACTACTACTGTTCACCTACCGACCAAGCCAATGCTTCTGCTACGCTGTCGTTGAATTACAGCTACGGCATGCCAGGTGGCTATATGAATTACTCCTTCAGTGACACGACGAGCTTGAATTCGTCTGCTACCCCAGCCTACACCCGTCAGGACTATGTCGGTTACGAAATGGTGCCGTACTACACCGACTCGACTGGCTACACCTATTACTACTACAACCCCATTTATCAATACACCGACGTTCCCAAAGTCGAGCAAACGCAGTCTTCCGACCGCATGTTGACCGTCGCTTTCATGAACACCACCAACATGGAGCAAAAGGCTAGCTTGTATTTTGGCGTTTTGGCCAGCGGATCCTCGTCATCGGGTCTGGCGGCTTCGTTTAGTGCTGCGCCAGTCCCAGAAGCTGAAACATACGCCCTGTTCCTGGCGGGCATGGGTGTGGTGGGGGCGACCGCATTGCGTCGCCGTCGTCAAGCTTGAATCTGAGTTGACCATTCGCCCCCACGATCATTCAGTGAGGGCAGTGAAGGGGGGCTTTGGCCCCCCTTTTTGCTTTTTTGGAATTCTGTGCAGCCTGTCACGATTCTCTAGGTAGTTTGTCGGATTGATGGCCGAAATTCTTGGCTTTCAAATGTCAAAACTTGTCGAGCGGAGGTCATCATGCATCAGGCTCATGCTTTCCCGGTTGTGCTTCAGGCCGCTGTTGCGGCATTAACTGCCCTGTCAGCCCTCGGCGCCCACGCTGCGCTACAAGGGCGAAACGTCGATGGCAACATAGCAAACGGCTATGAGGCGTTCTATGACACCACCTTGGACATCACATGGCTGGCGGATCCCAATTTTGGTGAAACCAGCAATGCGCTGCCCGCCACAGGTTCATGGTGGAGTTGGTCCAAGAATTGGGCTGAATCGCTGAACTATTTTGGCGCAACTGAATGGCGTTTGCCTCGTGTGCAGTCCAAGATCAGTACCGGGACACCAGCCGATTTCCAGGTCGGATTCGGGGCAGGGGTGAGTAAAAGCGAGTTGGGACACATGTTCTATGTCAACTTGCAATTGCCGCCAGGGGGCTCCACCGTGCCAGATATTGTGGCCATTCCTGGCTTGCCAGGGGAGTCGATCAAGAACTTCAGGGCTCAGCTCTATTGGACTGAAGATGTTTATGCGCCCAATCCTGCACTCGCTTGGGCGCTCTGGACCTCATCGCCTTTCGTGGGTTCTCAGGCGTTTCTGGGGAAGGTCTTTCCCGGTGGTGCATGGGCGGTTCACGACGGCGATGTCTTTGCTCGCCCCGCGATTCCCGCAGTCCCTGAACCTTCCGCAATCTGGATGATGTTTGCCGGCGTTGGTATTGCGGCATATGCATGGCGACGTCAACAAAAGGGTCTCGCTACTCAGCGCTGCGTGGCTTGATCCTGCAGGTTTGTCCGATCGCTGCAACGGTGAACCTGGATTGCGCGATGTGGGCTCTATCGAGCGCCGAAGCAAGCGCCTTGGGCGGCTCATCCAGAGCCTCATCGGTCAACTGAAACGTGCCCCAATGCACGGCCAGGGCCTGCTTGCAGCCGATGTCCTGAAAAATCTGCACTGACTCTTCGGGGTTCACGTGTTGATCTTTCATGAACCAACGCGGTTCGTAGGCGCCGATGGGCAGCAGAGCTAGATCGAATCCACCGCCCTGCTCGGGGTGCTGATCTTGTGCAAAGTGCTTCCGGATGTCCTTGAAGTCATCCGAGTAGGCCGTGTCTCCGGCAAAAAACAAGTGGCAACTCGGGCTGCGCAGGACGAAGCTGCCCCATAGGCTGAGTAAAGCATCTGTGGCGGTTCTGGCTGACCAGTGCTGGGCCGGGGTCAGCGTGATGACAACGCGTTCCGAATGGTCACTGGCGGGCAGCACATGGTCATCCCACCAGTCCAACTCCACCACTTTGTGAATGCCGCGCCGGGCAAACCAATGTTTGTGCCCCAGTGGCGTGACAAAAAGCGGAGCGCCCCCAGCCTGTTGACTCAAGGCCACCAGCGAGGCTTCATCCATGTGGTCGTAATGGTTGTGAGACAGCAGAACTACATCAATGTGCGGTAGCTCAGACAGTGTCAAGCCCGGTGGCGTCTGTCGCTTGGGACCAGCCCATTGAACGGGAAAGCAGCGCTCTGAAAACACCGGGTCAGTCAAGATGTTGAGCCCGGCCATCTGCATCAGCACGGTGATGTGCCCGATCCACGTGGCGGCCGGTTGCATGGCCAGCCCTGCTTTGGCGTTGCTGTGAATGAAATTCAGGTCGGGCGAAACAACAGGGATTGGTGATTGAAGCGGCTGAGGGTGGCCAGCACGCCAGGCCTGCCAACGCCAACGCAGAATCTCATGCCAGCGCTTGCCCCTGAACGACATGTAGTTGTTCTGAAAGCCAGTTGGGCGATGGTGTTTCTTGTTGGGGTTGTAGTAAGGGTTCTTCATGCGGTCAGACTAGTTGAGCTCTGTTGCTGAAGTGTTGCTGGCAATAAAAAACCCCGAGGCTTGCGGCTCGGGGTTTGGATGTCACCTCAAGGTGCGTGCAGCCTTAAGCCACCGACACGGGAATCTTCCCGATCTTGGCCTGCCAGGTCTTGGGCCCTTCGATGTGTGCGCTGGTGCCGCCCGCGTCGACTGCCACGGTCACAGGCATGTCCACCACGTCGAATTCGTAGATGGCTTCCATGCCCAGGTCTTCAAAGCCCACTACCTTGGCAGCCTTGATGGCCTTGGACACCAGGTAGGCCGAGCCACCCACGGCCATCAGGTAAGCCGACTTGTGCTTCTTGATGGCTTCGATGGCAGCGGGGCCACGCTCGGCCTTGCCCACCATGCTGATCAAGCCGGTTTCGGCCAGCATCATCTCGGTGAACTTGTCCATGCGGGTGGCGGTGGTGGGGCCTGCGGGGCCAACCACTTCGTCACGCACAGGGTCCACTGGGCCCACGTAGTAAATCACTCGGTTGGTGAAGTCCACTGGCAGCTTCTCGCCCTTGGCCAGCATGTCTTGAATGCGCTTGTGGGCGGCATCGCGGCCGGTCAGCATCTTGCCGTTGAGCAGCAGGGTCTGGCCGGGCTTCCAGCTGGCGACTTCTTCCTTGGTCAAGGTGTTCAGATCGACTCGCTTGGATTTGTTGTAGTCGGGTGCCCAGTGCACGTTGGGCCACAGGTCCAGGCTAGGTGGATCCAGGTACACGGGCCCGGAGCCGTCCATCACGAAGTGGGCGTGGCGGGTGGCCGCGCAGTTCGGGATCATGGCGATGGGCTTGGAGGCGGCGTGTGTCGGGTAGGTCTTGATCTTGACGTCCAGGACAGTGGTCAGGCCACCCAGGCCTTGGGCGCCAATGCCCAGGGCGTTGACCTTCTCGTACAGCTCGATGCGCAGCTCTTCCAGCTTGTTCTGGGGGCCGCGCTCCAGCAGTTCGTACATGTCGATGTCGTCCATCAACGATTCTTTGGCCAGCAACGCAGCCTTTTCAGCCGTGCCGCCCACCCCAATGCCCAGCATGCCAGGAGGGCACCAGCCTGCACCCATGGTGGGTACGGTCTTGAGCACCCAGTCGACGATGTTGTCAGACGGGTTCAGCATGTAGACCTTGGACTTGTTCTCGGAGCCACCACCCTTGGCGGCCACGGTCACGTCCAGCGTGTCGCCGGGCACCAGTTCCATGAAGACCACGGCGGGCGTGTTGTCCTTGGTGTTCTTGCGTTCAAAAATGGGGTCAGACAGGACCGAAGCGCGCAGCTTGTTGTCGGGGTTGTTGTAACCACGGCGAACGCCCTCGTCGATGGCTTCTTGAATGCTGCGGGCGCCGAAGCCTTCCCACTTCACGCTCATGCCCACCTTCAAGAACACGTTGACGATGCCGGTGTCCTGGCAGATCGGGCGGTGGCCTTCGGCACACATGCGCGAGTTGGTCAGGATCTGGGCGATCGCGTCCTTGGCTGCGGGGCTCTCTTCGCGCTCGTAGGCACGTGCCAGGTGGGCAATGTAGTCCGCTGGGTGGTAGTAAGAGATGTATTGCAGAGCGGCTGAGACGCTTTCAACGAGATCGTCGTAACGAATGGTCGTCATGGCAGGGCCTTTGTGGGGCAGTGATTGGAATAAACCGACATTGTGCCAAAGGCACAGCGGTGCTTAATGGGGCTTGTCCGTTTTGCTATGGGCGGCGTGAAGAATTCGGTCAGTTTGCGCAATCGCCATGGCCGACAACAAAAACGCGACGTGAATCACCGTTTGGGCGATCAGCACCTTGTCCGAATAGTTCTGTGCATTGATGAAGGTTTTCAGCAGGTGAATCGACGAAATCCCAATGATGGCGGTGGCCAGCTTCACCTTCAACACCGATGCGTTGACATGGTCCAGCCACTCGGGCTGGTCCGGGTGGTCTTCCAAATGCATGCGTGACACAAAGGTCTCATAGCCGCCAATGATGACCATGATCAGCAGATTGGAGATCATCACCACGTCGATCAAACCCAGCACCACCAACATGATGGTGGTTTCGGTCAGGTGGGTCGGTGGGGTGGCGGACTGTTGTCCAGACGCTGCATAGATCAACTGCAAGGCCTGTTGGTTGCCAAATGCTGCTTCAATCAGGTGCACCAACTCGACCCAGAAGTGATACGCATAGACCGCTTGCGCAGCAATCAAGCCCAAGTACAAGGGCAGTTGCAACCAACGGCTGGCAAAGATCAGCCTGGGAATCGTGCCAAGTTTGACCGGGGTTTTGGAGTTATTCATGGGTGGTGTTGGGGATAGTCCGAGGTAACAAATTCTAGAGTTGGGAGCATGGTCTTGTGCTGGTGAGGCTTTCAAGTCCGATCTGAAGGCCCGCCCTATTTTCAAAAGGTGCCAAAAGCACTTGAGCAGGAGTCATCGCCATGACTGGCCAAACCAGTACCCAAACCAACGCTCTCTACCCCGTATCTGCCGATTTTGCAGCCAAAGCGCACATTGGTAGCCGCGAAGCTTACGACAAGCTTTGCCAAGAAGCCCAAACCGACCATCTGGCTTACTGGGGGCGTTTGGCCAAAGAGTTCCTCACTTGGCAGCAACCCTTCACGCGCGTGCTGGACGACAGCAATGCCCCTTTCTTCAAGTGGTTTGACGATGGGCGTTTGAATGTGTCCTACAACTGCCTGGATCGGCATGTCGAAGCTGGTCGAGGTGATCGCGTCGCCATCATTTTTGAAACCGATGATGGGCAAGTCTCCCGTGTGACTTACCGCGAGCTGCTGGGCCGCGTGAGCCGTTTGGCCAATGCCTTGAAGGCGCAGGGTGTCAAAAAGGGCGATCGCGTGGTGCTGTATTTGCCCATGTCGGTTGAGGGCGTGGTCGCCATGCAGGCCTGTGCCCGGATCGGTGCGACACACTCCGTGGTGTTTGGTGGCTTCTCTGCCCAGAGTCTGCGCGATCGCATCGAGGATGCTGGCGCCGTGATGGTGATCACTGCCGACGAGCAACTGCGCGGTGGCAAGGCGCTGCCCCTGAAGGCCATCGTGGATGAAGCCCTGACCATGGGTGGGTGCGAGTCCATCAAGCAGGTCGTGGTGTTCAAGCGCACCGGTGGCGCGATCCAGATGCAAGCAGGTCGCGATGTGTGGTTGCACGATGTGACCGCGTCGCAGTCGGATCAATGCGCACCCGAGTGGGTGGAGGCGGAGCACCCGCTCTTCCTGCTCTACACATCAGGTTCGACAGGCAAGCCCAAGGGCGTTCAGCACAGCACGGGCGGGTATTTGCTGCATGCGGCACTCACCACCAAATGGACGTTCGACCTCAAGCCTGAAGACATCTTCTGGTGTACAGCTGATATCGGGTGGGTGACTGGGCACACCTATGTGGCCTACGGGCCATTGGCATTGGGGGGCACGCAGATCATTTTCGAAGGCGTGCCGACCTACCCAGACGCATCTCGCTTCTGGCGCATGATCGAAGCGCACAAGGTCACCATTTTCTACACGGCGCCAACCGCGATCCGTGCCTTGATCAAGGCGGCCGAGACGAACGAGGCCGTGCACCCCCGCAAGTTCAATCTGAGCAGCTTGCGCCTGTTGGGTACAGTGGGTGAGCCCATCAATCCCGCGGCATGGGAGTGGTACCACCGTGAGATCGGTGGCGGTCGCTGCCCGATTGTCGACACCTTCTGGCAAACCGAAACCGGCGGACACATGATCACGCCTTTGCCTGGCGCCCATGCGTTGAAGCCTGGTTCTTGTACCCTGCCATTCCCAGGTATCGATGCTGCCGTGGTCGACGAAACCGGCAAAGAGGTGCCATGGGGGCAGGGCGGTGTTCTGGTGGTTAGAAAACCGTGGCCTTCCATGATTCGAACCATCTGGGGCGACCCAGAACGATTCAAGAAGAGTTACTACCCGGCTGATTTCGGTGGCCAGTACTACTTGGCAGGTGACGGGGCCATTCGCGATGCCGAAAACGGTTACTTCACCATCACTGGCCGCATTGACGATGTCTTGAATGTATCCGGGCACCGCATGGGGACCATGGAAATCGAGTCCGCCTTGGTTTCGCACCCCTTGGTGGCAGAGGCGGCTGTAGTGGGTCGACCCGATGATCTGACCGGTGAGGCCATCTGTGCCTTTGTGGTCTTGAAGCGCCCGCGCCCCACAGGCGAAGAAGCCAAGCAGATTGCCAATGAATTACGCAATCATGTCGCGCAGGAGATTGGTCCCATCGCCAAACCCAAAGATATTCGATTTGGTGATAATTTGCCGAAAACCCGATCCGGAAAAATCATGCGTCGATTGTTGCGTGTGATTGCAAAGGGTGAATCGGTGACTCAAGATACCAGTACGCTGGAGAATCCGGCCATTTTGGATCAATTGGCTCAAAGTAATTAATTAACAGTCACGCAACAAAATCAAGCCCGAATCCGATTTGGATTTCGGGCTTTTTTCTTGACCGTGAAAACCCCTGTGGGATTTGTGCATTTTGGCCAGCGGACCTAGCAATCACCCTCATTACAAATGGATGCAAACCCCCTAGATTGGGGGGTGAGGGTCATAAGCCCGAACAATCCTGTTTTCAAGAGGAGCAAAACCATGGCGAGTCCAACGACGGCACACGCGCCCATGACGAATGAGGAGAAGAAAGTCATCTTCGCCTCGAGTTTGGGTACTGTTTTTGAGTGGTACGACTTCTATTTGTATGGCTCTTTGGCGGCCATTATTGCCAAGCAATTCTTTGCTGGTCTCGACCCTACGTCAGCCTTCATTTTTGCCTTGCTGGCCTTTGCCGCTGGCTTCATCGTTCGTCCGTTTGGTGCGTTGGTGTTTGGTCGTTTAGGCGACATGATTGGTCGGAAATACACCTTCCTGGTCACGATTTTGCTGATGGGTGTGTCCACATTCATCGTGGGTATTCTTCCCAACTATGCTGCGATCGGCGTGGCAGCACCGGTTATTTTGATTATCTTGCGCTTGCTTCAAGGTTTGGCCTTGGGTGGCGAATATGGCGGTGCAGCCACTTATGTGGCCGAACATGCCCCACATGGTCGCCGTGGCGCCTACACAGCATGGATTCAAACCACCGCCACGCTTGGTTTGTTCCTGTCGCTGTTGGTGATCCTGGGTGTTCGTACCACGGTTGGTGAAGAGGCCTTCCAGGAATGGGGTTGGCGCATTCCGTTCATCGTGTCGATTGCCCTGCTGGCGATCAGCGTGTGGATCCGCATGAGCATGAACGAGTCTCCCGCGTTCAAGAAGATGAAGGCTGAAGGCAAGACCTCGAAGGCGCCTCTGTCTGAGTCTTTTGGACAGTGGAAGAACCTGAAGATTGTGATTCTGGCCCTCGTCGGTTTGGTTGCCGGTCAAGCCGTCGTTTGGTACACAGGTCAGTTCTATGCCCTGTTCTTCCTGACGCAAGCCTTGAAGGTGGATGGTGCTACCGCCAACATCCTGGTTGCGATCTCGCTGTTGATTGCCACCCCATTCTTCGTGGTGTTCGGTTCTTTGTCAGACAAGATTGGACGCAAGCCCATCATCTTGGCGGGTTGCCTGATCGCGGCATTGACCTACTTCCCATTGTTCAAGGGCCTGACAGAGGCGGCCAACCCAGATTTGGCACGTGCACAAGCCAATGCCCCAGTCACTTTGGTGGCTGATTCAAGTGAGTGCTCGTTCCAGTTCAATCCAACAGGTACCGCCAAGTTCACCAGCTCTTGTGACATCGCCAAGCAGTATCTGGCGTCTAACTCGGTGAACTATGAGAACGTGTCTGGTGAAGCAGGCAGCGTCGCTGTGGTCAAGGTCGGTGAGACCATGATCAAGAGCTACTCACCCTCCAAGGTGACCGATGCCGACGTGCCAGCCGCCCAAGAAGCCGCAGTCAAGATGAAGGAAGCTGCTGCAGCCAAGCTCGACGGTCTTAAAGCCGCCGGCGCGACTGGTAAGGACGCAGCAGACAAGTTGAAGGCAGCCGAAAAGGATTTGAAGGATGCGACCGCCAACCTGGCCGCCTTCGACAAGGATCCCAAGGCGGCTGCTGGCAAGATCATGGATGTTCAGTTCAAGAAGGCTGTCGGTGCTGCGCTGAAGACGGCGGGCTATCCTTCCAAGGCTGATCCAGCCAAGGTCAACAAGCCTGTCATCGTGGCCATCCTGACCTTGTTGGTGATCTACGTGACCATGGTTTACGGCCCCATCGCGGCGATGTTGGTGGAAATGTTCCCAACCCGCATCCGCTACACCTCGATGAGCTTGCCGTATCACATTGGTAACGGTTGGTTTGGTGGCTTGCTGCCTACCACCGCCTTTGCGATCGTCGCCCAAACAGGCAACATCTACAACGGTTTGTGGTATCCGATCATCGTTGCTGCCATCACCTTTGTGATTGGTCTGCTCTTCGTGCGCGAAACGAAGGATGTCGACATCTACGCTCAAGACTGACGCCTGATACGAAAGCCACCCTCGTGGTGGCTTTTTAATCGGTACAAAAACAAAGCCCCGCGTCTGCGGGGCTTCTTCATTCAGCGTGAAGTGGGATCACTTCATGGCCAAAATCCAGCTCACCAATTGCTTGGCTTCGGCTTCGGTGACTTGTGGGTTGGCCGGCATGGGGATTTCGCCCCAAGCACCCTTGCCACCCTTCAGGACTTTTTCCACCAATTTGGCTTCAACGCCCTTTTGACCCTTGTATTTTTTGGCCACATCCTTGTACGCAGGGCCGACAATCTTGTTGTCAACGCCGTGACAACCCATACAGGCCTTTTTCTGGGCCAGTTCCTGGCTCGCCAGGGCAGGTGTCAGGGCTGTGGCGCTCAAGGCCAGTGCGGCCAGCATCGAGGGCACGAATTTCATGAAAGATCCTTCCTCAAGTGTCGTCAACGAATAGTGACCGGTTCATTCTAGCCATCGACAGGATGGCCTTGCAACGGAGATAAGCAGATGTGGTTTGTAGGAATCGGAGTCTTGATGTTGGTCATGCATTTCGGCGGCATCGGGCCCGTTGGGCAGTGGGTGTGGGCCGACAAGTGGTGGGTGATCCTGTCTCCCTTCCCCATGGCGATCATTTGGTGGGCCTTCGTTGATTCCACTGGCTGGACCCAAAAAAAGGCCATGGACAAGGTCGATGCCAAGCGCGAGGCGCGTCGGCAGCAACACTTGGTGAATTTGGGGTTGGATGCCAAGTCGCAAGAAAAGCGTCGCAAGGGCTGAACGAGGCCCAATTCAGGCCCTTTTGACGATAGGGATGGCTGGGGGCGAGATAAAATGACGGGCTAAGTCTGACCCTCATTCGGAGCCGCTTCATGCCTCAGTATCGTTCCCGTACCTCTACAGCCGGTCGCAACATGGCTGGTGCCCGTGCACTGTGGCGCGCCACAGGCATGAAGGACGGTGATTTCGAGAAGCCCATCATCGCCATTGCCAACAGCTTCACCCAGTTCGTTCCGGGTCACGTGCACCTGAAAGACTTGGGGCAACTGGTGGCTCGCGAAATTGAAGCGGCGGGTGGTGTTGCCAAAGAATTCAACACCATCGCTGTGGACGATGGTATCGCCATGGGTCACGGCGGCATGCTGTACTCCTTGCCATCGCGCGACTTGATCGCCGACAGCGTCGAGTACATGGTCAATGCCCACACAGCGGATGCGCTGGTCTGCATCTCTAACTGCGACAAGATCACCCCTGGGATGCTGATGGCCGCTTTGCGCCTGAACATCCCTGTCGTGTTTGTGTCGGGTGGTCCCATGGAAGCCGGTAAAGCCAAGATCGAAGGCAAGGTCATTGCCCTGGATCTGGTTGATGCCATGGTCAAAGCCGCAGACAAGAGTTGCTCCGACGAAGAAGTCGCCACCATCGAGCGCTCGGCTTGCCCCACTTGTGGTTCCTGCTCGGGCATGTTCACGGCCAACTCGATGAACTGTCTCACCGAGGCGCTGGGTCTGTCCCTGCCAGGCAACGGCACCATTGTGGCTACTCACGCTGACCGCGAAAAACTGTTCCGTCAAGCTGGGCGCACGGTGGTTGCTCTGGCCAAGCGCTATTACGAACAAGACGACGCTTCGGTGTTGCCTCGCAACATTGCTACATTCAAGGCTTTTGAGAACGCAGTTGCGCTCGACGTGGCCATGGGCGGCTCCACCAATACGGTGCTGCACCTCTTGGCAGCCGCCAGAGAAGCTGGCCTTGATTTCACCATGAAGGAAATCGACCGCATCTCTCGTAAGGTGCCTTGTCTGAGCAAGGTGGCCCCTGCGGTCCCCGATGTTCACATTGAAGATGTTCACCGTGCTGGCGGCATCATGTCCATCCTGGGTGAATTGGCTCGTGGCGGCCTGCTGCACACCGATGTGCCGACCGTTCACAGTGCCACCATGGGCGAGGCCATCGCGAAGTGGGACGTCAAAGTCACCCAAGACGAGGCTGTTCACACCTTCTACAAGGCCGCACCCGGTGGCATCCCAACCCAGGTTGCTTTCTCGCAAGACAGCCGCTGGAAAGCGCTGGACCTGGACCGTGAGAAGGGTGTGATCCGCTCGACGGAAGCCGCCTTCACCAAAGATGGCGGTCTGGCGGTGCTGTACGGCAACATCGCTGAGAAGGGCTGCATCGTCAAAACGGCAGGCGTCGATGAGTCGATCTGGAAGTTCACCGGCAAGGCCCGCGTGTTTGAAAGTCAAGATGATGCTGTCGAGGGCATCCTGGGCGAAGTGGTGCAAGCCGGTGACGTTGTCATCATTCGCTACGAAGGCCCCAAGGGTGGTCCTGGCATGCAAGAGATGCTGTACCCCACCTCCTACCTCAAGAGCCGTGGTTTGGGTAAGGCGTGTGCTCTGCTGACCGATGGTCGCTTCTCGGGCGGTACATCTGGTCTGTCTATTGGTCACGCGTCGCCTGAGGCAGCTTGTGGTGGCGCCATCGCGTTGGTTGAAGACGGTGACACCATCGAAATCGACATCCCTAACCGCTCGATCAACCTCGCCATCAGCGCGGAAGAGTTGGCCCAACGTCGTGCGGCCATGGAAGCCAAGGGCGCTCAAGCCTGGAAGCCTGCCAAGCGCGAGCGCTATGTGTCGGCAGCCCTGCAAGCGTATGCCTTGCTGACCACTTCGGCCGACACCGGTGCTGTCCGTGACATCACCCAAATCCAGCGCTGATCAGTCGTCCTGATTCCTAGGTCGTCCTCTGAGGGCTCTGTTGTCTGACATCGAAGTCGGGCGATAGGGCCCTTTGTCGTTGTAGCTGTACGGTCGCGAGCTCGTCGTACATGGAAGGGCTGACCAGTCTCGACAAGGCGTGTGCGATCCAGGCTGATGCGAGCAAAGCCATCACCAGATCGTGCCCCGCCAGCATTTCCATCACGATCACGGCTGCTGTGATGGGGGCATGCGTGACGGCCGACAAGAAGGCGACCATGCCGAGCGCAATCAAGGCTCGTGCATCCAGGAAGCCAAACAACATCGCGACGTGTTGACCGACACTGGCGCCCATCGCCAAGGCTGGGGCGAAGATCCCGCCCGGAACGCCGCTTAATAGGGATAACCACGTCGACAACATGCGCGTCAGGAAGTCCCAACTGGCGACTGAGGCATGGCCTGATTCGATCAAGTCCCGTGTGGCCAAGTAGCCGCTCCCAAAACTGCGGCCATCCGTGGCAACGCCAATCGCGGCAACAGTCAGCCCACACAAGGCAGCCAACGCCAGGGGGTGTCGTTGTCGCCAAGTCAACCAGTGATCCCAGCGCCCACTGAGTGTTTGAGTCAACGCGAGCCCCATGAGCCCGCCACAGGCGGCTGCGCACAATGTGGTGACGACAGCAGGCCACAGCATGGCCAGACTCGGGGGCGGCGTATGGATGGCGCCAAAGTAGGTGCGGTCGCCATGAATGGACATCGCGACCAGTCCTGCGATGACGATCACCATGATCAACAATCCGCTGGACCGACGCTCTGGCCGTCGAGCAAGTTGTTCGATCGCGAACAGCACACCACCCAATGGGGTATTGAAGGCCGCCGCCACGCCAGCAGCGCCACCCGCGGCAATCAAATCTCGCGACGAGATGCCCGAACCGCTGGGGAGCCACCTGCGTGCGTGGTGCATGATGCCGGCACCAATTTGAACGGATGGCCCTTCACGTCCAGTGGACAACCCAGCGAATAGGCCACCAACGGTCAGAAACGCCTTCCCGACGGATAGTTTGAGTGACACATACAGCGAGCGATTGATTCGCTGAGCCTCGTCATCCAGAGACGGCGAGGATAAGGCAGCGATCACCTGCGGAATGCCCGAGCCCGCTGCGCCAACAAACCATCTTTGGGTGAGATACACCACCGCGCACGTGATCGCTGGCGTCCAAAGCAATGGCACCCACCAAGCGTGTGCCGTAACCAGTCTGAAATGAGCCAGGGCGGTCTCGCTCATCCAGGTCATCGCGGCGATAGCTAGTCCAGTCATCACGGCAAACGCGACCAGAACCAAACGCGTGGCCCATTCGCGCCAAGCGGTGGCAGGCCAACGATGGATGTCTAGCAAAGGGGGCACGGGGTCTCGCAGAGGCGGGTTACTCTACAAGGGGCGAAGCAATATCCGTGCTTGATCGAAGATGGTACTTCGACCTCGAATCCTCACCTGAACGGGGGCCTGATCCGTGGTTCAGGCAGGGGCTGAAATCAAAGCCACTTCAAACAAATCACCGCAATCAGTGTGGGTCCCAGTGCGGCCATGAACAAGCCACCCGCATTGATCGCGCCTTCGTCAAACTCGGATTTCAGAATCGATGCGCCAGCAGGGTTGGGGGCGTTGGCGATGATCGTCAAACCACCGCCTGCCACCGCGCCGGCCACCAGCGCATACTTGAACTCATCACTCAGGCCCGGCACCAAAGAGCCCAGATAGGTGAGGGCGGCATTGTCCGTGATGGCGGTCAAGGCCGTGGCGCCGAAGAAGACCGCATCGGCACTCATGCTCATCAACAAGGGTTCCAGCCACCATTGTTGTTGCCCACCCAAGACCACTAATCCAGCCAAGAAGAACGCCACCAAGAGCCCCTCTCGGAGAATCAGTGGGCTTTGGAATCGCTCATAAGCCGCAGTGAAACCCAGGAAAAATAGGAACAGGCTCAAGAAGACTGCGGGGTGGTGGGCAAAGACGACGATGCCAACAAGGAATGCGCAGTGCACTGACAGAACCCAGAGCGGAGGCAGCTGTGTTCCACCCTTGCTGGACGGCTTCACCTGGCTCAGGGGGCCTTTGAACAGCAGGACCACACCCATGGCATTGATGCCTACGGCCAATGCCGCCTTCCAGCCGAAGTGTGTGAGCATGAATTGCAGATCCCATCCCCATGCGGCGGCAACCATCAACACGGGTGGGGCTGCGTAGGGCGTCAGGGTTCCGCCAATCGACACATTCACAAACAGCACGCCCAAGATCGCGTACTTGAGTCGGTTTGGGATACCGGATTTAAAAACGCCATCTCTGAGCAACAGCGCGGCCAAGGTCATCGCAGCGGGCTCGGTGATGAACGACCCCATCAGAGGCACGGCACTCAACAACACAAAAGTCGAAGCCATGCCGTAGGGCAGGGGGATCAATGCTGTCAACACGCGTGTCAAAGCCCCTGCCAATTGGATGATCGGCTTGCTGGCGGCTGCCACCATGATGGCAAACACAAACAGCGGTTCGGTAAAGTTTCGTGTATCCAGGTATTGCGTTGCGGTGGTCTTGCCCTCCACAAAGAACATCGCCACCATCATCACCATGGCCCAAAAGCCAAACACCACTTCCACTTCTGCCAGGAAGTGCCAAAGGCCCGCATGGTTGGGGCGCGTGTGAGCCAAGTGCTCAAAGAACTTGGTCGAGAACGTGTGTAGCAGCGCGATGGCGAAAATGCCTGCGCCAATCATCTGGATGGTGCTCGGATTCATCCTTCCATCCTAACAAACTCAAAACCACCTTTAACTTCGGGTATCTTTCGCAGCCATGCTGATCCATCCACACATTGATCCCGTCGCGCTGGCCTTGGGGCCGGTCAAAGTCCACTGGTATGGGCTGACCTACCTGGCTGCGTTCACCGCGTTTTACTTCTTGGCGACCTGGCGTGCCAGTCGTCCACCTTTTGCGCAAGCGGGGTGGGATCGGCAAAAAGTCGAAGACCTGCTTTTCGTGGGGGTGCTGGGCGTCATCTTGGGTGGCCGTTTGGGCTATGTGCTTTTCTACAAGCCCGGCTATTACCTGGCCCATCCGGCCGAAATTCTGGCGGTGTGGCAAGGCGGCATGGCCTTCCACGGGGGGTTGTTGGGTGTCATTGCCGCCATGTACCTGTATGCCAAAAGGCAGGGTTACCACTTTTTTGATGTGGCTGATTTGGTCGCGCCCTGTGTGCCCATCGGTTTGGCTGCAGGCCGCATTGGTAACTTCATCAATGGGGAGCTCTGGGGGCGTGAAGCCGACGCTTCGCTGCCATGGGCCATGATTTTCCCCAGCTCTGGCACCGATATCGCGCGGCATCCTTCCCAGTTGTACCAATTTGCGTTGGAAGGTTTGTTGTTGTTCACCGTTCTTTGGGTCTATTCGCTCAAGCCGCGCCAACGTGGTGCAGTCGCCGGTGTCTTCTTGTTCGGTTACGGGCTGATGCGCTTCACCGCCGAGTACTTCCGCGAACCCGATAGCTTCTTGGGCTTGCTTGCACTGAATATGAGCATGGGCCAATGGCTGTGCGTTCCGATGATCGTCCTTGGTGCAGTGTTCTGGTTCATGGCAAAAAAAGACGCCTTCCAGGACCAGCCTGGAAGGCGTTGAAGAGGTCTGTGGTGCTTTCGCTTGTCCACTGACCCCCGCTGAGGAAGACTGCCTGGCTCTGGCGAATCAGGCAGTCAACGTTTAATTAGCAAGGGGTGTGCCAGCTTCGCGCCTGACCTCTGTTTGCTCCTCGGTATGCCCCAAAGTTGGGGCGCTTGATCCAGTTACGCTGCTTGTTTGTGCGCGACACCGTGACGGGTGTACAAGAAGTCCAGCACCGCCTTGCGGCAGCCGATGTAGGTGGGGTCTTCGGCCAAAGCCACACGGTCGCGTGGGCGAGCCAAGGGCACTTCCAGCACTTCGCCGATGGTGGCCGCTGGGCCATTGGTCATCATCACAATGCGGTCGGACAGCAACACAGCCTCGTCCACATCGTGCGTCACCATCACCACGGTCGACTGCGTGCGCGCCACAATCTTCAGCAACTCGTCTTGCAAGTGGGCTCGGGTCAACGCATCCAGCGCGCCGAAGGGTTCATCCATCAACAGCACTTTGGGTTCCATGGCCAAGGCGCGGGCAATGCCCACACGCTGCTTCATGCCGCCTGAGATCTCGTTGGGGCGCTTGTGCGTGGCGTGCGACATGTTCACCAACTCCAAAGCATCCAGCGTGCGCTTTTTGAGTTGGTCTTTGCTTTCCTTGCCGCCAAACACACGTTCCACACCCAGGTAGACGTTTTGATAACAGGTCAGCCAGGGCAGCAAGGAGTGGTTCTGGAACACCATGGCGCGCTCGGGGCCGGGGCCTGCGATTTCGCGGTTGTCGCAAATCAGGCCGCCGCTGGTGGGCATCAGCAAGCCGGCGATCAAGTTCAGCAGGGTCGACTTGCCGCAACCGGAGTGACCAATCAGGGCAATGAATTCCCCCTTCTTGATGCCGAGGTTGATGTCACGCAAGGCGTGGAATTGACCCTTCTTGGTGTTGAACACCATTTCAGCCTGACTGACTTCGATGAAATTAGACATGGTTTACTCCTTCAGTCAACAGGTTGGGTTTATTCGAAGCTGAAGCGCTTGGCCACGGTGACCAGGGCTTGTTCCAGCAGCAGGCCGACGATACCGATCACGAAGATGGCGATCAGGATGTGTTGAACATTCAGGTTGTTCCACTCGTCCCACACCCAGAAGCCGATACCGACGCCGCCAGTCAACATTTCAGCAGCCACGATCACCAGCCAGGCTGTGCCCACCGACAGACGCACGCCGGTCAACATGTAAGGCAATACGGATGGGAACAGGATCTTGGTGATGATCTTCCACTCGCTCAGGTTCAGCACCTTGGCCACGTTCAGGTAGTCCTCAGGCACGCGCTGCACACCCACGGCCGTGTTGATGATCATGGGCCAGATCGAGCAGATGAAGATGGTCCAGATGGCGGCAGGGTCAGCAGACTTGAACACCAGCAGGCCAATGGGCAACCAAGCCAGTGGCGAGACCGGGCGCAGCAGGCTGATGATGGGGTTCAGCATGCTCGACGCGATTTGCGAACGGCCGATCAGGAAGCCCAGCGGGATGCCAACCAAGGCGGCCAGGCCAAAGCCCATGGCCACACGCTTCAGCGAGAACAAGATGTTCCAGCCAATGCCCTGGTCATTGGGGCCATTGCTGTAAAACGGATCGGAAAACAGGGCGACAGCCGCCTCCCAAGTTGCCAGTGGCGTTGGGAATGTGGTCGACTTCATGGTCAACAAGGCCCAAATGCCGACCAGCAAGGCCAAGCCGGCGATCGGCGACAGGATTTGGAGGAGCAAGCCACCCCAGTCAATGGGGGACTTGGATTGCGGTGCGGGAGCGGTTTTGGCAGTGCTCATGGGGGAGGGCGATGAAGATTTGGCTTTCGAAGCGCGGTGTGCTTCGCTGGCTTCTGAGGGGTTGTGAAAAACGGCGCTGACCATATTGGGCTCCTGTTCCGTACAACAAATGAGTGAGGGCCTTGCGCAGGGGCCGCCCGATTCGATGTCTGCAAGTTGACCGGTTGGGGCCATCCTGATCGGATGACCTGGCGCATTCACTTGGGTGATGCGTCGGTGCCTTCTAGGGCGCCCCTTGCGGTCGGGTCTCAGCGGGACTCAGTGTGGAAATGCGAAAGCGTCGAATCGGGCGGGTTGCACAAAAGCGGTGCCATCTTTAGGCTTTGATCTTGAAACCGTCGGCGTACTTCTTGGGATCTTTGCCATCCCACACCACGCCGTCGATCATCTTGGTGGTGCGCATGACATCCTTGGGAATCGATGCGCCAACGGCACTGGCGGCCTGCTTGTAGAGATCCACTTTGTTGACTTGCTTGGCAATCGCCAGATAGTCAGGGTGATCCTTCAACAAGCCCCAACGCTTGTGTTGGGTCAGGAACCACATGCCATCGCTCAAGTACGGGAAGTTGACCTTGCCGTCGTTGAAGAACTTCATGTGGTTGGGGTCATCCCATGTCTTGCCCAAACCGTTTTGGTAACGACCCAAGATGCGTTGGTTGATCGCATCCACGCCGGTGTTCACGTAAGACTTGGCAGCGATCGTTTCAGCCATCTTGAGCTTGTTTTGCAGGCCGGCGTCAATCCATTTGCCAGCCTCAATGATGGCCATCATCACAGCGCGAGCCGTGTTGGGATACTTTTTCGTGAATTCGTCGGTGGTACCCAGCACCTTCTCGGGATGGTCTTGCCAGATTTGTTGGGTGGTCGCGGCAGTGATGCCGATGCCGTCCATGATGGCGCGGTGGTTCCAGGGTTCACCCACGCAGAAGCCGTCCATATTGCCGACACGCATGTTCGCCACCATCTGGGGTGGGGGAACGGTGATGACCTTGGCATCCTTCATGGGGTTGATGCCATGGGCCGCCAGCCAGTAGTAGATCCACATGGCGTGGGTGCCGGTGGGGAAGGTTTGCGCGAATGTGTATTCGCGCTTGTCGGTGGCCATCAGTTTGGCCAGGGATGCGCCATCTACAGCGCCCTTGTCTGCCAGTGCCTTCGACAGCGTGATGGCCTGACCGTTGTGGTTCAGGTTCATCAGCACAGCCATGTCCTTCTTGGGGCCGCCAATGCCGAGGTGTACGCCATAAATCAGGCCATACAGTACGTGAGCCATGTGCAGGTCGCCGTTCACCAACTTGTCGCGCACGCCGGCCCAAGATGCTTCCTTGGTCGGAATGATCTTGACGCCATATTTCTTGTCAAAGCCCAGCACCGATGCCATCACGACCGAAGCGCAATCGGTCAATGGGATGAAGCCGATCTTGACTTCTTCCAGTTCGGGCTTGTCTGAGCCTGCCGCCCAAACCGAGTGTTGAAGGCCGGGAACGACGCCAACTGCACTGGCAGCGGCGGTGGTCTTCAAAATGGTGCGGCGGGAGAGTTTTTGGTCCTGCGTGTTCATGGTGCGTAGCTTTCCTGTTGGCAAACAAAAAAGGTGTCTTCGCGACATGACGCTTTTTGGGCGCATGTTTCGACGACACCTTTGTCGGAAGCTCGGGCCCAACATTGGGTCCCAAGGCACGCAAAGTCGCCGTTGACTTTGCTTGTTGGGGTTTAAGCAATCCCTATGCCAGCTTTGTGAAGACTGGGGCATCGATTTATGCGCTGGCCCTCGATACAAAGGGCTTGTGGCCTCTACACTTCGGGCATGTCAACCCATCTCTCTAGTGTTTCCTCAGATACTTTGATTCTGGGAATCGAGTCTTCTTGCGATGAAACAGGCGTCGCTCTGGTGCAGGTGCCCCAAGTTGGCGCGGTTCAATTGCTGGCGCATGCCCTCCATAGTCAGATAGACATGCATCAGGCTTATGGCGGCGTGGTGCCCGAGTTGGCGTCGCGCGATCACATTCGTCGGGTGGTGCCATTGGCTAGGCAGGTGTTGGCAGAGTCAGGTCGGTCTCTGGAGGATATTGGTGTGATCGCTTTCACCCAAGGGCCCGGATTGGCGGGTGCATTGCTCGTTGGCGCGGGCGTGGCATGCGCTTTGGGCGTGGCCTTGTCCAAGCCTTTGTTGGGGGTGCATCATCTGGAGGGGCATCTGTTGTCCCCATTTTTGTCCGCCGATCCTCCGGAATTCCCATTTGTGGCGCTCTTGGTGTCTGGCGGCCACACTCAATTGATGCGCGTTGATGGCGTGGGGCAATATCAGCTTTTGGGTGAAACCGTAGACGATGCCGCTGGCGAAGCGTTCGACAAGTCAGCCAAACTCATGGGCTTGCCCTATCCTGGCGGGCCTCATCTCGCAAAATTGGCGGCGGGCGGGCGAGCGGATGCGTTCGAGCTGCCTCGGCCCATGCTTCACAGTGGCAATTTGGATTTTTCCTTTGCGGGCTTGAAAACCGCTGTTCGCACTCATTTGGTGCGTTTGGGCTGGCTGGATCAGTTGCCCTCCGCTGAAGATGCTGCGGCCAGAGCCACCTTGGCTGATCTGGCGGCGTCCACCCAGGCTGCGATCGTGGAGGTTCTGGTTAAGAAGACCCTCGCGGCGTTGAAGGCGTCCGGCCTCAAGCGGGTGGTCGTAGCCGGTGGGGTGGGGGCCAATGCGTCCCTGCGTACGCAACTCAATCAGGCGTGCGCGCGCCGTGGCATTCGGGTGCACTACCCAGAACTCCATCTCTGCACAGACAACGGTGCCATGATTGCCCTGGCTGCTGGCATGCGCTTGCAGGCCGGTTTGGCTCAAGGCACCCATGATCCTGTGTTCCAGGTCAAACCGCGCTGGGATCTGGCAGCAATTTGAGCTATCGGGTCAAGGCGGAATCCTGCTATACTCGACGGCTTACCACTATTTGGTAATTCAGCACGGCCTGGGTCGGTTTCACCTGGTGCCGCAAGTTCAACGCAGAAACCGAGGCGGTAGTTTTCGCCCAGGACTGCATATTTGATTGGAAACATCATGTCCGTCGCAGACATCAACACCGCAGCCATCGTCAAGGACAACGCACGTGGCGCCAACGACACTGGCTCCCCCGAAGTGCAAGTCGCTCTGCTGACTGCCCGCATCAACGAACTGACCCCTCACTTCAAGGCCAACAAGAAGGACCACCACGGTCGTCGCGGCCTGCTGCGCATGGTCAGCCGTCGTCGTAAGCTGTTGGACTACCTCAAGTCCAAGGATGCTGCTCGTTACGTTGCACTGATCCAGAAGCTGGGTCTGCGTAAGTAAGGCACGCATGACGACAAAAAGCCTGTCTGGTCTGCCAGCACAGGCTTTTTGTTTTTTCACGCCAGACACTCTCGACTAGCGACCGCTGTGTCATTCCAACGAGGCTGAGTCCTCAGCTTCGCTGGAATGGCATCGCGACAGAGTGAAGGCATCTACTCAAAATGGAGATCTCTCGCATGAGCATGTTCAATAAAGTCACCAAGACCTTCCAATGGGGCAAGCACACCGTCACCATGGAGACCGGCGAAATCGCCCGTCAAGCCACCGGCGCCGTCCTCGTTGACATCGAAGGCACCACCGTTCTGGCCACCGTGGTGTGCGCCAAGAACCCCAAGCCCGGTCAAGATTTCTTCCCCCTGACTGTCGACTACATCGAGAAGACCTACGCCGCCGGCAAGATCCCTGGCAGCTTCTTCAAGCGTGAAGCCAAGCCTTCCGAGTTGGAGACCCTGACTTCGCGTCTGATCGACCGTCCCATCCGTCCTCTGTTCCCCGAAGGTTTCTTCAACGAAGTGCAACTGGTCATCCACGTTGTCTCGCTGAACCCTGAGGTGTCGGCTGACATCGCCGCCATGATCGCTTCCAGCGCTGCGCTGTCGATCTCTGGTATCCCATTCAATGGCCCCATCGGTGCCGCTCGCGTGGGTTACATCAACGGCGAATACACCCTGAACCCGAGCCCCTCCGAGTTGGCTCAGTCCAAGATGGACCTGGTCGTGGCCGGTACAGAAACCGCCGTGCTGATGGTGGAATCCGAAGCCGACCAATTGTCTGAAGACGTGATGCTGGGCGCCGTGGTGTTCGGTCACGAGCAAGGCAACGTCGCCATCCAGGCCATCCACGAATTCGTGCGTGACGCTGGCAAGCCAGAATGGCAATGGGAAGCCCCCGCCAAGGATGAGCCCTTCATCGCCAAGGTCAACGCGCTGGCCGAAGGTCCTCTGCGCGCTGCTTACCAAATCCGCTCCAAGCAAGCCCGTACCCAAGCTTGCCGTGAGGCTTATGCCTCCGTGAAGGCTGCCCTGACTGCCGAAGGCGTTGCTTTCGACGAAGTCAAGGTCGAAGGCCTGCTGTTCGAAATCGAAGCCAAGATCGTGCGTAGCCAGATCCTGGCCGGTGAGCCCCGCATCGACGGTCGCGACACCCGCACTGTGCGTCCCATCGAAATCCGCACTGGCGTGCTGCCACGCGTTCACGGTTCCGCCTTGTTCACCCGTGGTGAAACCCAGGCTCTGGTGATCGCCACCCTCGGTACCGAGCAAGACGCTCAGCGCATCGACGCGCTGGCTGGTGACTTCCGCGACACCTTCCTGTTCCACTACAACATGCCTCCGTTCGCTACCGGCGAAACCGGTCGCGTGGGTTCGCCTAAGCGCCGCGAAATCGGCCACGGTCGTCTGGCCAAGCGTGCTCTGGTGCCGCTGCTGCCTGCCAAGGAAGACTTCGCTTACACCGTGCGTGTGGTGTCTGAAATCACCGAATCCAACGGTTCCTCGTCCATGGCGTCCGTTTGCGGTGGCTGCTTGGCCATGATGGACGCTGGCGTGCCCATGAAGGCGCACGTGGCTGGTATCGCCATGGGTCTGATCAAGGATGGCAACAAGTTCGCCGTGCTGACCGACATCCTGGGTGACGAAGATCACCTGGGTGACATGGACTTCAAGGTGGCAGGTACCACCACCGGCGTGACCGCTCTGCAGATGGACATCAAGATCCAGGGCATCACCAAGGAAATCATGCAAGTGGCCCTGGCTCAAGCCAAGGAAGCTCGCCTGCACATCTTGGGCAAGATGGTTGAAGCCATGGGTGGCGCGCGTCAGGAAGTCTCCGAGTTCGCGCCTCGTCTGTACACCATGAAGATCAACCCCGAGAAGATCCGTGACGTGATCGGCAAGGGTGGCGCCACCATCCGTGGTCTGTGTGAAGAAACCGGTTGCCAGATTGACATCGGTGAAGACGGCACCATCACCATCGCCTCTACCGACTCGGCCAAAGCCGAATTCGCCAAGAAGCGCATCGAAGAGATCACCGCTGAAGTCGAAATCGGCAAGGTCTACGAAGGCGCGGTCACCAAGTTGTTTGACTTCGGTGCTTTGGTGAACCTGTTGCCTGGCAAGGATGGTCTGCTGCACATCAGCCAGATCGCCCACGAGCGCGTCGAAAAGGTCTCCGACTACCTGCAAGAGGGTCAAGTCGTCAAGGTCAAGGTTCTGGAAACCGACGAGAAGGGCCGTGTCAAGCTGTCCATGAAGGCCTTGTTGGAGCGTCCTGAGGGCATGCCAGAAGAGCAGCCTCGTGAGCGTCGTGAGCGTAGCGACCGTGGTGACCGCGGCGAGCGTCGTGACCGCGGTGATCGTGGCGAGCGTCGTGACCGTGCCCCCCGTGCCGAGCAAGGTGCGGGCGAGCAGGGTGCCCAAGACGACCAGGCGCAACAACAGCAGCAGTGATTGGCCATGAAGAAGCTGGTTGTCGGAAACTGGAAGATGCACGGCAGCCGCTCAGCCAACGCTGAGCTGCTCAAGGGCTTGCTCGACGCAGACCTGTCTGCGTCGGCGCCTCGTGCTGATGTGGCTGTGTGCGTGCCATTTGTCTATCTGGCAGATGTGCAAGCCGCCCTGGGTGGCAGCGCCATCGCGTTTGGCTCGCAAGACGTGTCCTGCCACAAGCAGGGTGCCTACACCGGTGAGGTGTCGGGTGCCATGCTCAAGGAGTTTGGTGTCAAGTACGCCATCGTGGGGCACTCTGAGCGTCGTAGCTACCACGCCGAGAGCAGTGCGCTCGTGGCTCAAAAAGCCCGAGCTGCATTGGATGAGGGTTTGACCCCCATCGTCTGCGTGGGTGAAACGCTTGCTGAGCGTGAAGCCAATCAAACCGAGTTTGTGGTGGCTGAGCAGCTGAAGGTTGTGGTCGCTTTGTTGGGTGCAGACATCACCAGGGTGGTGGTGGCTTATGAGCCTGTTTGGGCCATTGGTACCGGCAAAACGGCGACGCCTGACCAAGCTCAGGCTGTGCACGCCTTCTTGCGTCAGCAATTGATTGCTGCTCAACCTCAGGCTGCTTCAGTGCCTCTGCTCTATGGTGGAAGCATGAAGCCCGACAATGCGGCAGAGTTGCTTGCGCAACCTGACATCGATGGTGGCTTGATTGGTGGCGCTTCGTTGAAGGCGGCTGACTTCGCTGCCATCGCACGCGCAGCGCAGTGATCTGACTGCGTCGATTGAATTAAGGAGTTTTCATACATGCAACAAGCAATGTTGACTTTCTTGCTGCTGCTGCAGATTGTGTCGGCGCTGGCCATGATCGGTCTGGTGTTGGTGCAGCACGGCAAGGGCGCAGACATGGGGGCCTCTTTTGGTAGTGGCGCGTCGGGCAGTCTGTTCGGTGCGACCGGTAGTGCCAACTTCCTGTCCCGCTCCACAGCGGTAGCTGCCACCTTTTTCTTTGGTTCTACCTTGTTCTTGGCTTTCATGGGTAATCACCGTGCGGGCGCTGCGCAAGAGTCGAGTCTGCTGGAAAAGGCTGCGGTGTCTGCCTCGGCCCCATCGGCTGCTCAGGCTGCTTCCGCAGCCGCTTCTGGTGCGGCTCTGATTCCGACCAAATAAACGGATTCAACTGGCGTCCATTGGCGACAATGTGACGCCGTGTATCCGAAAGCAGCTGATTTTCAGTTTAGAATTCAAGTCTTCGGTCAGCAAACCTCATGCAAGCCGAAGCGAGTGGCTCTCAAGGCCCGATGCCGACGTGGTGAAATTGGTAGACACGCTATCTTGAGGGGGTAGTGGCGAAAGCTGTGCGAGTTCGAGTCTCGCCGTCGGCACCAATCAAAATTCCAAACTGAGTCTTCGTGTGGTCATCCTCATGTTCAGCCAAGGTCCCCGCATCCCAGCTGACATGACAAGTTTCAACACGAAGCGCTCTGTAGAGCGCGCTGAAGGTAGGTATTCAAGTGGTCGTATTCCACTTGGCTCCAGCCAGGCGCGCTTTTTTGTTATCTGAGTGTGGTTCAATCACCCGAGTCGTTCAATCTGAAGGCCTGAGCAATGATGAACATTGAGCAATATCTTCCCGTCATCCTGTTCATTTTGGTGGGGGTGGGCGTCGGCGTCGCGCCTCAACTGCTGGGCTTCTTGCTCGGCCCACGTCGCCCTGACGCTGAAAAGAACTCTCCGTACGAGTGTGGCTTCGAAGCTTTCGAAGATGCGCGCATGAAATTCGATGTGCGTTACTACCTTGTTGCGATCCTGTTCATTCTGTTCGACCTCGAAATCGCCTTTTTGTTCCCTTGGGCTGTGGCCCTGAAAGAGGTGGGCATGGCCGGTTTCCTGGCTGTCATGTTGTTCCTGGGTATTTTGGTCGTGGGCTTCGCCTACGAATGGAAAAAGGGCGCCCTGGATTGGGAATAAGCCGGGCCAGGACTCTCAAGAGGTAAATTCACATGGGTATCGAAGGCGTCTTCAAAGAGGGCTTCATCACCACATCGGCAGACGCGCTGATCAACTGGTCCAAGACCGGTTCTTTGTGGCCGATGACGTTTGGTTTGGCATGTTGTGCGGTCGAGATGATGCACGCCGGTGCGGCGCGCTATGACATCGACCGCTTCGGCATGCTCTTCCGTCCCAGTCCCCGTCAATCAGACTTGATGATCGTGGCTGGGACTTTGTGCAACAAGATGGCACCCGCGCTGCGCAAGGTGTACGACCAGATGGCTGAACCTCGTTGGGTGCTGTCCATGGGTTCGTGCGCCAACGGCGGTGGCTACTACCACTACAGCTACTCGGTGGTGCGTGGTTGCGATCGCATCGTGCCTGTTGATGTGTATGTGCCAGGGTGTCCTCCCACCGCTGAAGCACTGTTGTACGGCATCCTGCAACTGCAGGCCAAGATCCGCCGTGAAAACACCATCGCTCGCTGATCAGGAAGGTACACATGAGCCAAAAACTCGCCACCCTGCAAGCGTCCCTGGAAACCATCCTGGGCGACAAGATCAAGCGACTGGACAATGTCAAAGGCGAACTGACCTTGACCGTGTCTTCGGCTGATTACCTGGGCGTTTGTCAAACATTGCGTGACCACGCCGATCTGCGTTTTGAACAGTTGATCGACCTCTGTGGCATGGACTACTCCACCTACAAAGACGGCGCTGAGAGCATCTACGCTGAAGGTCCCCGTTTTTGCGTCGTCAACCACTTGCTGTCGGTCACCAAGAACTGGCGCCTGCGTCTGAAGGTTTTCGCGCCCAACGACGATTTCCCGGTTGTTGCCTCCATCAACGACGTCTGGAATGCCGCCAACTGGTACGAGCGTGAAGCGTTTGACCTCTACGGCATCGTCTTTGATGGTCATGCTGACCTGCGTCGCATCCTCACCGACTACGGCTTCATTGGTCACCCCTTCCGTAAAGACTTCCCCACCTCGGGTCACGTTGAAATGCGTTACGACCCAGAGCAGAAGCGCGTGATCTATCAGCCCGTCTCCATCGAGCCGCGCGAAATCACCCCGCGCATCATTCGCGAAGACAACTACGGTGGTCTCCACTGATGCAACAAGGTTGAGTCATGGCAGAAATCAAGAACTACACCCTCAACTTCGGTCCTCAGCACCCTGCAGCACACGGCGTGTTGCGTTTGGTGTTGGAGTTGGACGGCGAAGTCATCCAACGCGCCGACCCCCATATTGGCCTGTTGCACCGCGCCACTGAAAAGCTGGCCGAGTCCAAGACCTACATCCAGTCCTTGCCTTACATGGACCGACTGGACTACGTCTCGATGATGTCCAACGAGCACGCTTACTGCTTGGCCATCGAAAAGATGCTGGGCATTGACGTGCCCGTGCGTGCGCAGTACATCCGTGTGATGTTCTCCGAAATCACCCGTATCCTGAACCACTTGCTGTGGTTGGGCTGTCACGGGTTCGACTGCGGCGCGATGAACATCCTGATCTATTGCTTCCGTGAGCGCGAAGATCTGTTTGACATGTACGAAGCCGTCTCCGGCGCGCGCATGCACGCGGCTTACTTCCGTCCCGGTGGTGTCTATCGCGATCTGCCTGACACCATGCCTCAGTACAAGGTCAGCAAGATCAAGAACGCCAAGACCATCGCCAAGCTCAACGAGAACCGTCAAGGTTCCTTGTTGGACTTCATCGATGACTTCACGCAGCGTTTCCCCAAGCTGGTCGACGAGTACGAAACCCTTCTGACCGACAACCGCATCTGGAAACAGCGTACGGTTGGCATTGGAGTTGTCTCGCCTGAGCGCGCGCTGCAAATGGGCATGACTGGCGCGATGTTGCGTGGTTCCGGGATCGTCTGGGACCTGCGTAAGCATCAACCTTATGACGTTTACGACCAGTTGGATTTCGACATCCCCGTCGGTACCAACGGCGACTGTTATGACCGCTACGTCGTTCGCGTCGAGGAGCTCCGTCAATCCAATCGCATCATCAAGCAGTGCGTCGATTGGCTGCGCAAGAACCCCGGTCCTGTCATCACTGACAACCACAAGGTTGCGCCACCCTCTCGCGTGCAGATGAAGTCTTCTATGGAAGAGCTGATTCACCACTTCAAGCTCTTCACCGAAGGTTTCCACGTGCCAGAGTGCGAGGCCTACGCCGCAGTGGAGCACCCCAAGGGCGAGTTTGGCATTTACTTGGCCTCAGACGGCGCCAACAAGCCTTACCGTTTGAAGATTCGCGCCCCCGGATTCCCGCACTTGGCTGCCCTGGACGAAATGTCTCGCGGCCACATGCTGGCTGATGCCGTGGCCATCATCGGCACGATGGATATCGTGTTCGGTGAAATCGACCGTTGATAGCGACCGCTAAGTGACTTACACCATGCTGAGCGAACAAACCAAAGCGCGCTTTGACCGCGAACTGGCCAAGTATCCGGCTGACCAACGTCAGTCGGCTGTCATGGCCTGTCTGTCCATCATCCAGCAAGAGCGCGGCTGGGTCTCGCCTGAGAGCGAGCAAGAAGTGGCTGACTACATCGGCATGCCCGCCATTGCGGTGCACGAAGTGGTCACCTTCTACAACATGTACAACCAAAAGGCACCCGGTCAGTTCAAGCTGAACGTGTGCACCAACCTGCCTTGCCAACTGCGCGATGGTCAGAAGGCCTTGCAGTACCTGTGCGACAAGCTGGGCGTGGAAGCCGGTGGCACCACACCTGACGGCCTGTTCACGGTGCAGCAATGCGAGTGTCTGGGTGCATGCGCTGATGCGCCCGTGATGTTGGTCAACGACCGTCAGATGGTCAGCTACATGAGCAACGACAAGCTGGACAAGCTGGTTGATGTGCTCAAGGCACAGGCCAAGTGAGGTAAAGACAAGATGCTTGACCTTTCCCAATTCCAGGCGACCGGTACCGAAACCGTTTTCCACGGTCGCCACATCAACCCTCAGATCTATGCCGGCATCGACGGCACCAACTGGGGCTTGAAGGACTATGAAGCGCGCGGTGGTTACGCCGCCTTGCGCAAGATTCTGGGCAAGGACGGTGGTCCTGGCATGACCCAGGATCAAGTCATTGCCGAAGTCAAAGCGTCTGCTTTGCGCGGCCGTGGCGGTGCCGGCTTCCCCACGGGTTTGAAGTGGAGCTTCATGCCCCGCGCATTCCCTGGTCAGAAGTACTTGGTCTGTAACTCGGACGAAGGCGAACCCGGTACGTGTAAAGACCGCGAAATCCTGCGCTTCAATCCTCACACCGTGATTGAAGGCATGGCCATCGCAGCCTATGCCATGGGCATCACCGTCGGCTACAACTACATCCACGGCGAAATCTTTGAGGTGTACGAACGCTTCGAAGCTGCCCTGGAAGAAGCCCGCGCTGCAGGTTATCTGGGCAACAACATCATGGGCAGCGACTTCAGCTTCCAGCTGCATGCGCACCATGGCTTTGGCGCCTACATCTGCGGCGAAGAAACCGCTTTGCTCGAATCCATCGAAGGCAAGAAGGGTCAACCTCGCTTCAAGCCGCCGTTCCCAGCCAGCTTCGGTCTGTACGGCAAGCCCACCACCATCAACAACACCGAAACCTTTGCGGCCGTTCCTTGGATCATCCGCAACGGCGGCGAAGCCTTCCTGAATGTGGGCAAGCCCAACAACGGTGGCACCAAGTTGTTCTCGATTTCCGGCGACGTCGAACGTCCTGGCAACTACGAGATCCCCATGGGCACGCCATTCAGCACCTTGCTGGAGTTGGCCGGCGGCGTGCGCAAGGGTCGCAAGCTCAAGGCTGTGATCCCTGGTGGTTCATCTATGCCCGTGCTGCCTGCAGACATCATGATGCAGTGCACGATGGACTATGACTCCATTGCCAAGGCCGGCTCCATGCTGGGTTCTGGCGCCGTCATCGTCATGGATGACAGCCGTTGTATGGTCAAGAGCCTGCTGCGTCTGAGCTACTTCTATATGCACGAATCGTGCGGTCAATGTACGCCTTGCCGTGAAGGTACGGGCTGGTTGTGGCGCATGATGGATCGCATTGAGAACGGTCAAGGTCGCGCAGAGGACATCGACATGTTGAATTCTGTGGCGGACAACATCCAAGGTCGCACGATTTGTGCTTTGGGTGATGCTGCTGCGATGCCAGTGCGTGCCTTCATCAAGCATTTCCGCGATGAATTCGTTCATCACATCGAACACAAGACCTGCGTGGTCCCGGCCTATATCTGAGCGGGGCAAAAATCATGGTTGAAATCGAACTCGACGGAAAAAAGGTCCAGGTCTCTGAAGGCTGCATGGTCATGCATGCTGCCGAACAGGCCGGCACCTACATTCCCCACTTCTGTTATCACAAGAAGCTCTCCATCGCGGCCAATTGCCGCATGTGTCTGGTCGACATTGAAAAGGCGCCCAAGCCCATGCCGGCTTGCGCCACGCCCGTCACCCAGGGCATGATTGTTCGCACCAAGAGCGACAAAGCCATCAAGGCCCAACAAGGCGTGATGGAGTTTTTGTTGATCAATCACCCGCTCGACTGCCCCATCTGCGATCAAGGCGGTGAATGCCAGTTGCAAGATCTGGCCGTGGGCTACGGTGGTTCTGCCTCACGCTACGCTGAAGAAAAGCGCGTGGTGTTCCACAAGGAAGTCGGCCCGCTGATCTCCATGGAGGAGATGAGCCGCTGCATCCACTGCACACGCTGCGTCCGTTTCGGTCAAGAGATCGCGGGTGTGATGGAGTTGGGTATGGCTCACCGTGGTGAGCATTCCGAAATCACCACCTTCGTCGGCAAGACCGTTGACTCCGAGTTGTCGGGCAACATGATCGACTTGTGCCCCGTGGGCGCGTTGACCAG
This sequence comes from Aquabacterium sp., assembly GCA_046299355.1. Lineage (GTDB taxonomy): Bacteria > Pseudomonadota > Gammaproteobacteria > Burkholderiales > Burkholderiaceae_C > Aquabacterium. The sequence continues at coordinate 121,217 of JBKBIO010000001.1, forward strand.
CAAGCCTTTCCGCTACAGCGCTCGCACTTGGGAACTGTCGCGTCGCAAGAGCGTGTCGCCACACGATTCCACCGGTGCCAACCTGATTGTTCAGGTCAAGAACGGCAAGGTCATGCGTGTGGTGCCCTTCGAAAACGAAGCCGTGAACGAGTGCTGGATCGCTGACCGCGATCGTTTCAGCTACGAAGCACTGAACAGCGCCGATCGTTTGACCAAGCCCATGCTCAAGCAAGGCGGTCAATGGCGCGAAGTGGACTGGACGACGGCCCTGGAATACGTGGCCAATGGCCTCAAGGGCGTGAAGAACGACCACGGTGCGGCCGCCATCGGCGCGCTGGCGACCGAACACAGCACTGCTGAAGAGCTGTTCCTGTTGGGCCAGTTGGTTCGCGGACTGGGCAGCGACAACGTCGACACGCGTCTGCGTTTGAGCGATTTCACAGCAGGGCAGGGCGCACGTTGGTTGGGTATGGCCATTGCCGACCTGTCGACTTTGGACCGCGCTTTGGTCGTGGGCTCGTTCCTGCGTAAAGATCATCCTCTGTTTGCGTCGCGTCTGCGTCACGCAGCCAAGCGTGGTGCACAGATCAGCGCCATTGGTGGTGCCAATGACGACTGGCTGATGCCCGTGGCCAACCGCCTGACCGTGGCGCCGAGCGCATGGATTCAAGCTTTGGCCGATGTCGCGACAGCCGTTGCTGCACAAACAGGTGCAACCGCTCCTGCCGCAGGCCAGGCCACCGATGCCGCTAAAGCCATCGCCGCTTCGCTGCTGTCGGGTGATCGCAAGGCCATCTTGTTGGGCAACGCCGCAGCGCAGCACCCACAGGCATCGAGCCTGCAGGCCCTGGCGCAGTGGATTGCCGAACAAACCGGCGCCAAGCTGGGCTTCCTGACCGAGTCGGCCAACACGGTTGGCGCTCAGTTGGTGGGCGCTCAACCGCAAAACGGCGGCAAGAACGCAGCCCAGATGTTGTCGGGCCAAGGCATCAAGGCTTTCTTGTTGCTGAATACCGAACCTGAGTTCGACGCTGCCAATCCTGCCGCTGCCCGCGCTGCCTTGGCCGGTGCTGAAATGGTGGTTGCCATGACAGCATTCAAGTCGGCTGCCGCAGACTATGCTGACGTGATGTTGCCTGTTTCGCCTTTCAGCGAAACATCGGGCACGTTCGTGAACGCCGAAGGCCGCGCACAAAGCTTCCACGGTGTGGTCAAGCCCTTGGGCGAAACCCGTCCAGCCTGGAAGGTCTTGCGTGTCCTGGGCAATCTGTTGAGCGTCGATGGTTTCGATTTCGAAACCTCCGAGGAAGTTCGTCAGCGCGCCCTGGGTGATGTCAGCGCATTGGCCACTCGTCTGAACAACCAAACCTCTGCTGCGGTGGCCTCGGTCGCGATCCAAGGTGGTCTGGAGCGTTTGGCTGATGTGTCCATCTATGCTGCGGACGCCCTGGTGCGCCGTTCAGAGTCCTTGCAACAAACCGCCGACGCGGCCGCGCCTGTGGCCAGCTTGCCTCAAGCCCTGTGGGCTGAGTTGGGCCTGTCGGCTGGTGCACAAGTGAAAGTCAGCCAAGATCAATCGTCTGTGGTCTTGCCGGCTGTGCTGGATGCCTCGTTGCCTGCCAACGTCGTGCGTGTGCCTGCTGGTCACGCTGCCACCTCCACACTGGGTGCCATGTTCGGTGCCATCCGTGTTGAGAAAGCCTGAGTGCAGGGAAGGAATGACACATGATTGATGCCCTGTATACAGCTGGTGCCGACGCCCTGGGGGGCGCATGGCCCGTGGTGTGGTCGCTGATCAAGATCGTGGCCTTGCTTTTGCCTTTGCTTGGCTGCGTGGCTTACCTCACGCTGTGGGAGCGTAAGGCGATTGGTTGGTCTCAGATCCGTCCAGGTCCTAACCGCACGGGTCCTTTCGGTTTGCTGCAACCCATTGCAGATGCCGTCAAGCTGATCTTCAAAGAAATCATCCTGCCCACCGCAGCGAACAAGAGTTTGTTCCTCTTGGGCCCCGTGATGACCATCATGCCGGCTCTGGCGGCATGGGCGGTGGTGCCGTTTGGCCCCGAAGTGGCGTTGGCCAACGTCAATGCAGGTTTGCTGTTCTTGATGGCCATCACCTCCTTGGAAGTCTATGGCGTGATCATCGCCGGTTGGTCGTCCAACTCCAAGTACGCGTTCTTGGGTGCCATCCGGGCGTCTGCGCAGATGGTGTCTTATGAAATCGCGATGGGCTTCTGCTTCGTGATTGTGCTGATGACCGCCGGTTCGCTCAACATGACCGACATCGTGCTGAGTCAGGACAAGGGCCAGTTCGCTGACATGGGTCTGAACTTCCTGTCCTGGAACTGGTTGCCTCTGCTGCCGATCACCGTGGTGTACTTCATCTCCGGTCTGGCTGAAACCAACCGCCACCCCTTTGACGTGGTGGAAGGTGAGTCCGAGATTGTGGCCGGTCACATGATCGAGTACTCCGGCATGGCCTTCGCCATGTTCTTCCTGGCCGAATACGCCAACATGATTCTGGTGTCCACCCTGTGCGCCATCATGTTCTTCGGCGGCTGGTTGCCACCGGTTGAAGCGCTGAGCTTCATCCCCGGTTGGATCTGGTTGGGCCTCAAGGCATTCATCATCGTTACCCTGTTCCTGTGGGTTCGCGCATCCTTCCCCCGCTTCCGCTATGACCAGATCATGCGTTTGGGTTGGAAGATCTTCATCCCCGTCACGCTGGTTTGGCTGGTGTTGGTCGGTGGCTGGATGATGTCGCCCTGGAACATCTGGAAATAAGGGGCCCATCGAATGGCAACGTCCCTCAAAGAATTCATCTCGAGCTTCTTCCTCCTTGAATTGTTCAAGGGGATGGCTCTGACTGGTCGTCACTTCTTGAAGCCGCACATCACCGTGCAGTTCCCCGAAGAGAAGACCCCCATGTCACCTCGTTTCCGTGGCCTGCATGCCCAACGTCGCTATGAAAGCGGTGAAGAGCGTTGCATCGCGTGCAAGCTGTGCGAAGCCGTGTGCCCCGCCATGGCGATCACCATCGAGTCCGATGTGCGTGCCGACGGCCAACGCCGTACCACACGCTACGACATCGATCTGACTAAGTGCATCTTCTGCGGCTTCTGCGAAGAAAGCTGCCCTGTGGATGCCATCGTCGAGACGCACATCTTCGAATACCACGGCGAAAAGCGTGGCGATCTGTACTTCACCAAGGACATGCTCCTGGCCGTGGGTGATCGCTACGAGAAGGAAATCGCAGCCAACAAGGAGGCGGATGCGAAGTACCGCTGATCAGTGGTGCCACTCGCAAGATAGATCATGGATAACATTACCGCTCTGTTCTACACATTCTCTTTGGTCCTGGTGTACGCGGGCTTTCGCGTCATCACGGCCAAGAGCCCTGTGACCGCAGCCTTGCATCTGGTGTTGGCGTTTGCCAGCGCCTCGTGCGTGTGGATGCTCTTGAAGGCTGAGTTCCTGTCCATCGCCCTCGTGCTGGTGTACGTGGGTGCCGTGATGGTGCTCTTCCTGTTCGTGGTGATGATGCTGGACATCAACATCGACTCGCTGCGTCAGGGATTCTGGAAACATTTCCCAGCCGCCGGTTTGGTCGGTGCGGCCATCGCCGTCGAAATGGCGTTTGTGCTGCTGCGTGGCTTCGATGACACCGAAGCCAAGCCCATGGCGCCTGAGGTGGCCAATGTGGCCAACACCAAGGCCTTGGGTATTGAGCTCTACACCAACTACCTGTTCCCTGTGCAGGTGGCTGCGTTGATCCTGCTGGTGGGCATCATCGCCGCGATCGCATTGACCCTGCGTCGCCGCAAAGACTCTCACTACCAAGACCCCTCTCAGCAAGTGCGCGTCAAGAAGGCCGATCGTCTGCGTGTGGTCAAGGTGGCCCCGCAAGTCGAAGCGCCTGCTGCGCCTGAAGCATCGAACAATGGAGGCCAGGCATGACCGCGCTCTCTTTGGGACATTTCCTCTCTCTGGGCGGGATTCTGTTCGCCATGTCGGTGGTCGGAATCTTCCTGAACCGCAAGAACTTGATCGTTCTGCTGATGGCCATCGAGCTCATGCTCCTGGCTGTGAACCTGAACTTCGTGGCCTTCTCCCATTACTTGGGTGACATGGCAGGGCAGGTGTTTGTGTTCTTCATCCTGACGGTGGCAGCGGCTGAATCGGCCATTGGTCTGGCCATCCTGGTGGTGTTGTTCCGCAATCGCCAGTCGATCAATGTGGACGAACTCGACACCCTGAAGGGTTGATCGGCGCGACAGGAGAACCACAATAATGTCTGAACTTTCCCTGAATTCGCTGCTCGCGGTGCCCCTGGCGCCGTTGGTCGGTTCGATCGCCGCCGGCTTGTTCGGCAAGGTCATCGGCCGTCGCGGTGCCCACCTGATCACCATCCTGGGTGTTCTGGTTTCTTTCATCATCTCTGCCATGACCTTGAATGAGGTCATGAATGGTGCTCGCTTCAACCAAACCGTTTACGAATGGATGACGCTGGGTTCCTTGAAGATGGAAATCGGTTTCATGATCGACGGTTTGTCGGCCATGATGATGTGCGTGGTGACTTTCGTGTCGCTGATGGTGCACATCTACACCATCGGCTACATGGAAGAAGATGATGGCTACCAACGCTTCTTCTCGTACATCTCCCTGTTCACCTTCTCGATGTTGATGCTCGTGATGAGCAACAACATGCTGCAGCTGTTCTTCGGCTGGGAAGCTGTGGGCTTGGTGTCGTACCTGTTGATCGGTTTCTGGTTCAAGAAGCCTACCGCCATCTTCGCCAACATGAAGGCCTTCTTGGTCAACCGCGTCGGTGACTTTGGTTTCATCTTGGGCATCGGTTTGCTGCTGGCCTACACCGGCACCTTGAACTACACCGAGATTTTTGCCAAGCGTGATGAACTGGGTGCCGTTCTGTTCCCTCAGACCGACTGGTTGCTGATCACCGTGATTTGCGTGTGCTTGTTCATCGGTGCGATGGGTAAGTCGGCGCAATTCCCGCTGCACGTGTGGCTGCCTGATTCCATGGAAGGTCCTACCCCCATCTCTGCGCTGATTCACGCGGCGACCATGGTGACGGCTGGCATCTTCATGGTGACTCGTATGTCGCCCTTGTTCGAGTTGTCCGACGCAGCACTGAACTTCATCGTGATCATCGGTTCGATCACCGCCTTGTTCATGGGCTTCCTGGGCATCATCCAGAACGACATCAAGCGTGTGGTGGCTTACTCCACCTTGTCGCAGCTCGGTTACATGACCGTGGCCCTGGGCGTGTCGGCTTACAGCGTGGGCATGTTCCACGTGATGACCCACGCGTTCTTCAAGGCCTTGTTGTTCTTGGGCGCGGGTTCTGTGATCATCGGCATGCACCACGACCAAGACATCCGCAACATGGGTGGTCTCTGGAAGCGCATGCCCATCACCTGGATCACCTTCCTGCTGGCTAACTTGGCGCTGATCGGCACGCCGTTGTTCTCGGGCTTCTACTCGAAGGACTCCATCATCGAAGCGGTGCACGCCAGCACGCTGCCTGCCGCTGGCTTTGCCAACTTTGCGGTGTTGGCTGGTGTGTTTGTGACCGCCTTCTACAGCTTCCGTGTGTATTTCCTGGTCTTCCACGGTAAGGAAAACTTCCACCACAAGCCATTCCCTGGTGAGCACGACCATCACGACGACGATCACGGCCATGCCCATGAGCCGCACGAGTCGCCATGGGTGGTGACCTTGCCTCTGGTTTTGTTGGCCATTCCTTCGGTGCTGATTGGTTACTTCACCATCGAACCGCTGCTGTACGGTGAATTCCTGCAGTCGGCCGTGTTTATCGATGCTGCGAAGCACCCTGTCATGACGGAGTTGGCGCATGCCTTCCACGGCCCCATGGCCATGGCGGGGCACGCCTTCAGCACCGCGCCTTTCTGGTTGGCTTTGGGTGGTGTTTTGACCGCGTTCGTGTTCTATATCGTCGCGCCTCAGATCCCAGCCTTCTTTGCCAAGGTGCTGCGTCCATTGATCGTGATCGGCGAGAACAAGTACTTCCTGGACTGGTTCAATGAGAACGTTCTGGCAGCTGGCGCACGCCTGCTGGGTCGCATCTTCTGGAAGGTGGGCGATGTGGCCCTGATCGACGGTCTGGCCGTGAATGGTTCTGCCAAGTTGGTGGGCCTGATCGGTTCCTTGACCCGCTTGTTCCAGACCGGTTATCTCTATCACTACGCGCTGGTCATGATCTTGGGGGTCTTTGCCCTCATGACCTGGTTCGTGTTCATGCACCCCTGAGCGCGAGGATCAGCACATGCAAACCATGTCCAATATTCTTTCTCTGGCCATCTGGGTTCCAGTGGCCTTCGGGATCCTGTTGCTGGCCATTGGCCGTCAGGAAAATGCCGGTATCACTCGCTGGGTGGCCCTGATCGGTTCGATCATCGGTTTCTTGGTGACCATTCCGTTGATGACCGATTTCGACACGACCACTGCAGCCATGCAGTTCGTCGAGAAGGCACCCTGGATTGAGCGCTTCAATGTGTTCTATCACTTGGGCGTCGATGGCATCTCCATGTGGTTCGTGCCTCTGACTGCTTTCATCACGATCATCGTGGTGTTGGCGGGCTGGGAGGTCATTGAAGACCGTCCCCATCAGTACTACGGCGCCTTCCTGATCCTGTCGGGCTTGATGATCGGCGTGTTCGCTGCCTTGGATGGCATGCTGTTCTACGTCTTCTTCGAAGCGACACTGATCCCGATGTACATCATCATCGGTATCTGGGGTGGTCCACGTCGTGTGTACGCGGCCTTCAAATTCTTCCTCTACACCTTGCTCGGCTCCTTGCTGATGCTGGTGGCCTTGATTTACCTGTACTACAAGTCGGGCGGCAGCTTTGACATCCTGACCTGGCACAAGCTGCCTCTGGCCGCGTCGCCTCAGGCTTTGCTGTTCGGTGCCTTCTTCGCTGCGTTTGCGGTCAAGGTGCCCATGTTCCCGGTTCACACCTGGTTGCCTGACGTGCACGTGGAAGCGCCTACCGGTGGTTCTGCCGTGCTGGCTGCGATCATGCTGAAGTTGGGTTGCTACGGCTTCCTGCGCTTCATGCTGCCCATCGTGCCAGACGCCTCGCATGAGTTTGCGCCTGTGGTGATCACCTTGTCTCTGATTGGTGTGATCTACATCGGTATGGTGGCCATGGTTCAGCAAGACATGAAGAAGCTGGTGGCCTATTCGTCTATCGCTCACATGGGCTTTGTGACCTTGGGCTTCTTCATCTTCAATGAGCTGGGTATCGCTGGTGGTCTGGTGCAAATGATTGCGCACGGTTTCGTGTCGGGCGCGATGTTCCTGAGCATCGGCGTGTTGTACGACCGTGTTCACTCGCGTGAAATCTCCGCCTACGGTGGTGTGGTCAACACCATGCCCAAGTTTGCTGCCTTTGCGCTGCTGTTCTCGATGGCCAACTGCGGTTTGCCAGGTACAGCGGGCTTCGTGGGCGAGTGGATGGTGATCCTGGGTGCAGTGCAATATGACTTCGTCATTGGCCTGCTGGCTGCCACCGCGTTGATCTTCGGTGCCGCCTACACCCTGTGGATGTACAAGCGCGTCTACTTTGGTGACGTGACCAACGACCATGTTCGCGAGCTGAAGGACATCAACGCCCGTGAGTTCCTGATCTTGGCCGTTCTGGCTGCTGCCGTGCTGTGGATGGGTATCCAGCCCAAGCCCTTCACCGATGTGATGCACGTGTCGGTGACCGAGCTGATCAAGCACGTCTCCATTAGCAAGTTGAACTGAAAGCCGACACCAAATGAATAACTTGAATTGGCTGGCGGTGACGCCTGAAATTGTGCTGCTGGCGACGTCGTGCTTTGTCGCGCTGGCGGACTTGTTCTCGAACTCGCCTAACCGTCGCACCACCTATTGGATGACTTTGATCTCCTTGGCGGCGGTGGCTGGTTTGCACCTGACACACATCGACAACCCCACTTCGGCCTACGCAATGCAGGGCATGGTGGTGACCGATGCGATGTCGCACTTGCTGTCGTTCTGCGCCACCTTGGCTGTGATGGCCAGTCTGATCTATGCGCAGAGCTACGCCGGTGATCGTGAAATGCTCAAGGGTGAGTTGTTCACCTTGTCCATGTTTGCCTTGTTGGGCATTCACGTGATGATCATCGCCAACAACTTCCTGACCATCTATCTGGGTCTGGAGTTGATGTCGTTGTCCTTGTATGCCGTGGTGGCTTTGCGCCGTGACCATGCACAAGCCACCGAAGCGGCGATGAAGTACTTCGTCTTGGGTGCGCTGGCCAGCGGTTTCCTGCTGTACGGTCTGTCCATGATGTACGGTGCAACTGGTTCCTTGGACATCAATGAAGTCTATAAGTCGACCCTGACTGGCAATGCGAACAAGCAAGTGTTGGCTCTGGGTGTGGTCTTCATCGTGTCCGGTTTGGCGTTCAAACTGGGTGTGGTGCCTTTCCACATGTGGGTGCCTGACGTCTATCAAGGCGCCCCCACAGCGGCCACCTTGCTGGTTGCCGGCGCGCCCAAGCTGGCAGCGTTTGCCATCACCATCCGCCTGTTGGTGGAAGGTTTGGTGGGCCTGGCGACCGACTGGCAACAAATGCTGATGATCCTGGCCGTGTTGTCCATGACCATCGGTAACCTGGCCGCCATTGCTCAAACCAACCTCAAGCGCATGTTGGCGTACTCCGGTATTGCGCAACTGGGCTTCATGTTGTTGGGCTTCGTGCCCACCGTGGTGTCTGGCAACACCTTGTCGGCCAGCAATGGTTACGGCTCGTCCTTGTTCTATGTGCTGACCTATGTGCTGACCACATTGGGCACCTTCGGCCTGATCATGTTGTTGGCGCGCCCAGGTTTTGAGTCTGAGCAGATTTCCGACCTGGCCGGCCTGAACAAGCGCAGCCCCTTGTTGGCTGCCGTGATGGCCGTGTTCATGTTCTCCTTGGCTGGCATTCCACCCACCGTGGGCTTCTACGCCAAGTTGGCTGTGCTGCAATCCTTGATCACCACCAACTCGCCCTTGTTGGTTCAGTTGGCCATCGTGGCGGTGCTGCTGTCCTTGGTCGGCGCGTTCTACTACATCCGTGTGGTCAAGGTGATGTACTTTGACGAGCCCACAGACAACACACCGTTGCCAGAGGGTGGTCATGCTCGCGCCTTGCTGTCCATCAACGCCTTGTCGGTCTTGGTGTTGGGCATTCTGCCGGGTGGCTTGATGGCCTTGTGCGCTCGCGCCATCACCCAGTCTTTGGCTGGTTGATCCCCTAGAGCACCACACGCGCTATGTCTGGCTTGGTACCTTTTTGGGCAGTGGCGGTGGTCCTGGTGACTACGCTGCTGCTGGCCAATTTGCCGTTCTTGAATGAGCGCATTTTTGCCGTCGGTCCCGTACGGGCGCCGAAGGCGGTCGGTTGGCGCTTGGTAGAGTTGCTGGTGTTCTCTTTCGCGACGGCCGCTTTGGGCCGTTGGCTGGAGGCTCATCTGGGACAGGTGAGCCCCTTGCGTTGGGAATTCGTGGCCGTGTGGCTCTGCGTTTTCCTGACTTTCTCATTCCCCGGTTTTGTTTGGCGGTATCTGCGTCGCCACTGATGGTGTGTCGACATGCACGAATCATCCGCTGCTGAACCCACAGATCTTCATCTGATCGAAACAACGGTCTCTTCTGAGACCGTTTACCGTGGGCATTTCCTCGAACTCAAGCGTGACGTGGTGGCTTTGCCTGACGGCAAACAGGCTGGTCGCGAGTACGTCATTCACCCCGGCGCGGTGATGGTGATCGGCTTGTTGCCCGATGGGCGACTGGTGATGGAGCGGCAGTATCGCTACCCGGTCCGCCAGACCATGATCGAGTTTCCGGCTGGCAAGCTGGATCCGGGCGAGGGTGGTATGGCCTGCGCTCAGCGCGAACTCCTGGAGGAGACCGGATACCGAGCCCGACGCTGGGCTCGCGCCGGCGTGATGCACCCGGTCATTGGTTATGCCACCGAGGTGATTGAAATCTGGTTCGCTGATGAGCTGACGCTGGGCGAGCGGCACCTCGATGCGGGGGAGTTTCTCGACGTTTTCTCGGCCTCCCAAGACGAATTGGAGGCATGGATGCACAATGGGCAACTGACGGATGCCAAAACGATTGTTGGCATGATGTGGCTGAAGCAATGGCGAAGCGGTTTGTGCCAACTGAACTGGCAAACCGTGGCCTGATTCTGTGCCTGGACCCTTCCCATGTTGGTTGTTGATTTATTGTGTGCCCATGGCCACCGCTTCGAGGGCTGGTTTCAGTCATCGGATGACTTGAACTCGCAGAAAGAGCGTGGCTTGTTGTCTTGCCCCATGTGTGGCGGGCAGGACGTGCAGCGTTTGCCATCCGCTTCGCGTATCAACTTGGGTGCTGAACCTCAAGCCGCAAATGCCCAATCGACCAACGACGCCGGAGCCCAGGCGCCTGCGCGTTGGGCTCAACCGGAAGAACCTTCTCGAACGACAGGTTTGAGCGAGGATGCCAATCAAGTGGTGCGTGAGTTGCAGTCTGCTTACTTGCACGCCGTGCGTCAGGTCATTCAGCAAACGGAAGACGTGGGCAAGCACTTTCCGGAGCAGGCGCGCAAGATTCATCAAGGCGAGGAGCCACCCCGAGCGATTCGAGGCGAGGCGACACCCGAGGAAGCAGAGGAGTTGCGCGAAGAGGGCATTGATGTGCTGACCTTTGTCGTACCAGACTCACTCAAAGGCCCAGTCCAATAAGCTCGCGCACCGACGAAAGTCGGACCCTTCACCGCCCTTGGGACTCATCGGAGTCTGTCGGCAACATCCGCCCCGGGTTCATCAAGTTTTGCGGGTCCAGTGCGTGCTTGATGTGCCGCATCCAGTTCAGTCGGACAGGGTCGATGCGTTGCGGCAATTCGTCTCGTTTGAGTTGCCCGATGCCATGCTCAGCCGAAATCGTGCCACCCAGGGCTTGCACCGTGTCGTATACGATTTGGTTGACGGCTTTTTCGTGAGCCTGAATGAAGTCCTTGTCTGATTGATCGACAGGCCCCTGCACGTTGTAGTGCAAGTTGCCGTCGCCCAAGTGGCCAAAGCACACGACACGGCAGCCGGGAAAGGCGCGTTGGAGTGCCTGTTCGCACTGTTGTGCAAACGAGGGCAGCAGAGAGCTGGGCACGCCGATGTCATGTTTGACCATGAGGCCTTCGATCTTCTCGGCCATCGGAATGGTTTCCCGAAGTTGCCACATGGCCCGGTATTCCCGGTCTGATTGACTCAGGATCGCGTTGCTGATGAGGCCTTGTTCGTGCGCCAGCGTGAGCAGACGCTCCAGTTGTTGGACGAGCTCAGCGCCATGTGCATGGCTGTGGGTATCGATGAGGACCGTCCAGCCCTCGGGCGCCGTGCCCTGTGGCACGAGGGGCTGCGCCACGGCCGCCTGCAGCGGGGTGTGACGCAGGGCCAGTTCGAGCGCACGATGGTGGATGGCTTCAAAGCCCGTGAGCGCGGAGTCCAGATGCTGACGTGCCAGCGCTAGCAAATCCACGGCTGCTTGCAGGTCGGGGCAATGGGCCAAGCAGGCTTGTTCAACTGCCGGTGCCGGGAACAAGCGCAGGGTGGCCGCGGTGATGATCGCCAGCGTGCCCTCCGACCCAATGAGCAGGTCGCGGGTGGCGTAGCCGGTGTTGTCTTTGCGAAGTGCGGTCAGGCCGTTGTAGCGCTCGCCAGCCGCATTCACCGCTTCCAGACCCAAACAAAGTTCTCGAGCTGTACCGTAGCGCAGCACTTGGGTGCCCCCTGCATTGGTGGCGAGATTGCCCCCGATCGTGCAGCTACCTTCTGAGGCGAGGCTCAGCGGGAACAACAGGCCAGCCTGGCGTGCGGCGTCTTGTACCTGGGCCAAAGTGCAGCCGGCTTCAACGGTCATGGACAAGTTGGCGCGATCCACCGAGATCACGCCTTGCATGCGGCTGAGGTTGATGACCAGTTGCTGACCACTGTCATCGGGAACGGAGCCGCCGACCAGCGAAGTGTTGCCCCCTTGGGGGACCACGCTGACTTGCGCTTGGGCGCACAGCTTCACCAAGGTTTGAACTTGCTCTGTGGACGAGGGAAAGGCAATGGCGAGTGCCCGACCTCGGTAGCGTTTGCGCCAGTCTTGTTCGTAAGGAACTCGTTCTTCGGCCGTGCTGTTGTCGGTCGTGATCAGCTTCAAGTCCGGCAGGGCATGGCGAATGTCTGCCAGCAATGGGTGATGACTGGCCACGCCTGCATTCACGATGCCGAATCCTCCGAGTTAGGGGCTGCTTTCGACTTGGGGGGCAGGACTCTCAGGCGCAGCCTGACGTAAGTGGCACAGGCGGCAAACAGCACCACGCTCAAGGCTGTTTCGACCATGGCCAACTGTTGCGACAGGCCAGTATCGCTGGTGGCGCGAACGGTGCCTTCGGTGAAATACAGCCACACCAGTAGGGACAGCCAGCGGTAGGTGTACATGCGGTGCTTCAGCACCCCAGTCAGGGCAAAGGTCAAAGGCACCACCTTCAGGGCCAGTGCGCCCGTCCCCCCTTTGAGTGGTGCGAGCCACAACTCCCAGGCCAAGCCCAGGGCGATCAAGGCGACCACGCAGCCCAGGGTGACCCAACGTAGCAGGTCGATTTGCCGGCGTCGCTCTGGCGGGTGTTGGGCAAAGGGGCTTGAGGGCGGGAGCTTGGAGTCAGACATGGATCTTGTATCGGTTCTGCGGCAGGGGCGAACTTTAGCCGCTCTGGCTGGCATCATAGCCAGATGAACTCGAAATGGTCTGAATTGATCGCCACGTTGCAGCAATGGCCTTGGATGCAGACGTATCACACGCTGCGCCAACGCTTTCGCGAGGATCGCCTGGGGCTGACAGCTGGAAGCCTGACTTTCACCACCACCATTGCCCTGGTGCCTTTGGTGACGGTGATGCTCGCCTTGTTTTCGGCGTTTCCCGTTTTCATGAAGGTACGACGTGCGGTGGAGCAAGAGTTCATCACCGCATGGGTGCCTGAGGCGATTGCCAAGCAGGTGATGCTGTCGATGGGAAAGTTCACTGGCAAGGCGAGCCAGTTGGGGAGTGTTGGCATGGTGGCCTTGGGCGTGACCGCCATGGCCTTGATGCTGACCATTGACCACACTCTCAACAACATCTGGCGCGTCAAACGCGTGCGGCCCATTGCCCAACGTGTATTGATCTATTGGGCCGCTTTGACTCTGGGGCCGCTGATGTTGGGCGCCAGCTTGTCGGTGACTTCCTATTTGTTGTCGGCATCCAAAGGCTGGGTGGATGCGGTGCCGGGCGGGCTGGGCTTTTTGCTGGGCTTGGTGGTGTTTTGTATGCAGGCAGCAGGGTTTGCTGCACTGTATAAGTACGTGCCCAACACGCATGTGCGCTGGGAGCATGCCATCGCAGGCGCCTTGTTTGCCACAGGCGGCTTGGAGTTGGCACAACGGGTGCTGGCCTTGTATCTGAGTAAGGTGCCGGTGTACGCCACCATTTATGGTGCCTTTGCGGCGGTCCCCATTTTTCTCATCTGGATCTATGTCAGTTGGCTGATCATTCTGATGGGGGCCGTGGTGGCGGCGTATGCGCCGAGTCTGCTGTCGCGCGTGAAGCGCTGGCCGGATACGCCGGGGCATCGTTTCCAGTTGAGTCTGGCCGTGTTGAAGGCTTTGTGGACAGCGCAGACGCAAGGCGAGCGCGGGCTGAGTGCCGAGCGATTGGCGCAACAGTTGCGCACCGATCCCCTACAGATCGAGCCGATGCTGGAGTTGTTGTTGGATCTGGATTGGATCGGATTGCTCGACGAACCGGGGTCGACGGCAGGTGGGCGATATGTACTGTTGTGTGATCCAGATGACACGCTGATGGCCCCGTTGGTGGGACGCGTATTGCTGACGCCCGATGGTTTCACCATGGGATTCTGGTCGGCCGCGCGCATGGACGAGGTCACGCTGCGTCAGGCCTTGAGCTGAGCCGGGCGAGTTGGGTTCTGGGCTCAGGGACAACCCTTTTCTACTGCGGCGCATTTAACGAACTTCTTGCGAATTTTCTCGTTCTAGGGCGCACTTTTAGAAGGGCTTCCCTGGCAATCCTATTGGCGAGGGGCAACCAATCAGGCAAGATGCAATGGAGTTGGTGACGTCAGCCAGCACCTGCAACCCGATCAAGGAGACAGACCATGAAAGTCAGCGATATCCTGCGAGTCAAGGGCAGTACTTTGTTCACCGTGAACCCTGACCAGATGTTGGCCCAAGCCACCGAAACCATGGCCGAGCACGACATTGGTTCGTTGGTGGTGATGAACAACGGTGAGTTGGCAGGCATGCTGACGTTCCGCGAAGTGATGCAAGCACTGGTGCGCAATGGTGGATCGGTTTCCGGATCGGTGGGTGAGGCGATGAACGCTGCGCCATTGATCTGTACGCCCGACACTGAAATCGACGAGGTTCGCCGCATGATGCTGGTCGATCACGCCCGTTACATGCCCGTGATGGCCGGCAAGACATTGATGGGCGTCATTTCCTTCTATGACGTGGCCAAAGCGGTGGTGGACGCACAGGACTTCGAGAACCGCATGCTCAAAGCCTACATTCGCGACTGGCCGGTGGAAGAAGCCGCTACCCAGGATCGTCGGGTGACCTTGTAAAGGCTGACTGGCCGTCTGGTTCGAGTACAACGCCCGGCACGACCGGGCGTTTTCACGAGACAATAGCGGTTTCGCGTTTCGTTTTTGGGTTGGCGCTATGTCTGGCAGCTCTTTTGGCCTTCTGTTTACCGTTACCAACTTTGGTGAGTCGCATGGACCGGCGATTGGCTGCGTCATTGACGGCTGCCCACCCGGAATGGCCTTGTCTGAGGCAGACATTCAGGGCGACCTGGATCGTCGTCGCCCTGGCACTTCTCGCCATGTGACGCAGCGCAATGAGCCTGATGCCGTTGAAATCCTCAGTGGCGTTTACGAAGGCAAGACCACCGGCGCACCCATTGCCCTGTTGATTCGCAACACCGATCAACGCAGCAAGGACTACGGCAACATCCTGCAGACCTTCCGCCCAGGTCACGCTGACTACACCTATTGGCACAAGTACGGCATTCGCGATCCGCGTGGTGGTGGCCGCTCCTCCGCCCGTTTGACTGCGCCCATGGTGGCAGCGGGTGCGGTGGCGAAGAAGTGGCTGAAAGAACATCACGGGATCGAGATCCGTGCCTGCATGACCCAGTTGGGCGCGATTGAGATCGCCCACGAGGGTTGGGAACACGTGCCCAACAATCCCTTCTTTGCGCCGAATGTGTCGCAGATCGAAGCCATGGAAGCCTATATGGATGACCTCCGTAAGGCGGGTGACTCATGTGGCGCGCGCTTGAAGGTCGAGGCCTCTGGGCTGCCTGTAGGCTGGGGGCAGCCTTTGTTTGACAAGCTTGACGCCGACATCGCTTACGCCATGATGGGCATCAATGCCGTCAAGGGTGTGGAGATCGGTGCGGGCTTCGGCTGCGTGACGCAGCGCGGCAGCGAGCATGGCGACGAATTGACCCCAGAAGGGTTTGGCTCCAACCACGCCGGTGGCGTGTTGGGCGGCATGTCGACCGGGCAGGACATTCGTGTTTCGATTGCCATCAAGCCAACGAGCTCGATCCGCATTCCTCGTCAGTCGATCGACCTGAATGGTCAACCGGCCACCGTCGAAACCTTTGGCCGTCATGACCCATGCGTGGGCATTCGTGCCACGCCAATTGCGGAAGCCATGTTGGCGCTGGTGCTGATCGACCACGCCTTGCAGCATCGCGCGCAGTGTGGCGATGTGCATGTCGACACGCCACAGATTGCAGCGCGTCGACCCGAGTGATCAATTCAACTCGCGGGCGGCCTCTGGGCGCTCGATGAGTTCGATTTTGTAGCCGTCGGGGTCGGTGATGAAGGCGATGACCGTGTTGCCGCCTTTCACAGGGCCCGCTTCACGGGTGACCGCGCCACCCAGTGCGACCGCTTTGTCGCGGACCGCGTTGCACACGGCGGCGGCATCGTCGACGCCAATGGCAATGTGTCCGTAGGCGCTACCCAAGTCGTATTGCTCAACGCCGTAGTTGTAGGTCAGCTCGATTTCGGCGTGCTCTGGGTTGCGACCGTAACCGAGAAAGGCCAGGGTGTACTGCTGGTCGGGACGATCGGTGGTGCGCAGCAGTTGCATGCCCAGCACCTGGGTATAGAAGTCGATGGACCTTTGCAGGTGGCCAACGCGCAGCATGGTGTGAAGGATTCGCATAGGGCGGGTCGAAAAAAGTATCAACCCCCGAGTCTGCCAGGGTTGATGCGAGCGCGTGATGTTCGCTGCATCAACCCCAGGGGCGTTAGGCTCACTTGAACTGAGGCAGCAAGACGCTGTTGATCAGCCAGACGGTGCCATTGGTGGTCTTCACGCCTTTGCAGACAGCGTTTGACTGGTTGACCGAGGCGCCATCGGCGTCATAGCCGACATACAGCGTTTGACCTTGCAGGGTCTTGACTTGCGATGGGATCAGGCTGCGGCGTGGGTCAGCAGTGCCGGCACTCACGTGGTAGGTCAACACAGAGGTCAACAGGTTGATATCGCTACCGATGAGGTTCAGCAAGGGGGCGGGCACCTTGGCAAAGGCGTCATTCGTGGGGGCGAACACAGTCAGTGGGCCCTTACCAGCCAGGGGACCGACCAAGTTGGCCGCTTGCACCAAGCTCACCAGCGTGCTGAGTTCGGGCGTGGCGACGGCGGCGTCCACAATGGTGCCTGGGAATTCAGTCAGTTGGGTGTGGCGGCACTTGATGTAGCCAGACCAGTCTGTTGCCTGCGCTACCGGTGCGGCCAACAAGCCTGTGGCCAGGGCCAA
This sequence comes from Aquabacterium sp., assembly GCA_046299355.1. GTDB lineage: Bacteria > Pseudomonadota > Gammaproteobacteria > Burkholderiales > Burkholderiaceae_C > Aquabacterium. The sequence goes on from JBKBIO010000001.1 coordinate 138,121, forward strand.
ACCGGCCAGGGCAGATGACAGGGGGGATTTGATGGATGGTGTGGAACGGTTCATCTCTTGCCTGCTGTGTGTGTCTTTTTGAAACCAATCGGTATTGATTGGAACGAATCAGTCATTTGGTGAACTGATGAGTATTATTTTGATCAAAAAAGTCGCACACGTGGCATAGCCATGCTGATTTCATGGGAATAAAGTGCCCCCAATTCATGGGGGCAACCGGACCGACGGGGCTCAGGCCACCGACTTCAATCCGTCAATAACTGGGCGGGCAACCAGCCTCTGACGCTGTTGATCAGGGCCAGCCCCGTGGCGCGATGAAGATCATCGAGATGAATCGTGGCTTCTTCGATGCGCCCTTGCGCCAGCAGGGTTTGTCGCATCACACCTGGCAGCAGGCCGCAAGCCAAGGGGGGGGTCACCCAGAGGCCATCCAACTCTACGGCGACATTGCCAATGGTGAATTCGGTGACCTCACCGGCTTGGTTGTAGAGCAAGGTGTCAAAACAACCCGAGGGCGCCGGGTGCTTGGCATAGGCCTCACGGAAGGTGGTCTTGTGCCAGATGAAGGCATCGGCGGGCGGCATGGCTTCTTGGGCCAGCGCTACCGTGATCTGCGTGGGGTTGGGGGGGAGCGGTGCGGCTTCGGCATGCACCTCTCCCTGTGCATTCACCAACAGCCGGACTTTGAAACAACCTTCGGGATGCTCTTGGCAGATCTTGTCTAAAGCGGACTCGATCCGCGCTTGAAGTGTCGCGACGGCCTCACCTGGTGCGAAGTGGAAAGCGTGGGCCGCCTGCAGCACACGCTTCAAATGCAAAAGTCGGCGCGAGAGTACGCCGTTTTCCAGTCGCAAAGACTCCAAGAGATCAAAGGGCTGTTGTGCGCGTTTCAGAAAGGCTTGCTTTGCGCGCCATTCAGCGGCCTCGCCCGTTCCGGTTGAGTCCAGGGTGATGCCGCTGCCAATGCCGCAATAGGCCGAGACGAGTGTCGTGCCATGTGCCGCACCATTTGCTGGTGAATCGCCGTCGTCCTGATCCACAGTGGCGGGCATTGACATGCATTGCACGGTTCGAATTGGGACGTTGAAGGTGACGCGACCGCCTGGTTGCATGATGCCGCAAGCGCCGCAGTACACGCCGCGTGGATCTGGCTCCAACTCTTGAATCCGCAGCATTGCTTGGCGTTTGGGCGCCCCGGTGACGGATCCACACGGAAACAATGCAGCCAGGATATCGGTCAGGGTGGCATTGGGGCGGCTGATCGCGCGCACGGTGGATGTCATCTGCCAAACGGTGGGCAGCGCTTGAATATCAAACAGTGAGGGCACCTGCACGCTGCCCGTCTCGGCGATTTGCGAGAGGTCATTGCGCAGCAGGTCGACGATCATCAGGTTCTCTGCACGCTCTTTGGGGCTGCTGCGCAGATGGGCTTGTGCCTGTTGATCCAGTTCAGGGTTGGCATGGCGTGGCGCAGTGCCTTTCATGGGGCGCGTGGTCAGCACACCCTGATGCCAATCAAAAAACAATTCGGGCGAGGCGCTGAGGACCGCGCCGGCTTCAGCCGCACGGGCATCCAGCATGCACGCGTAGCCTTGCGGTTGCGCGCGATGCAGGGCATGGAAGCACGCACTCAGATCCCCCTGAAATGGACCTTGTAAACGATCCGTCAGATTGACCTGGTAGACATCACCTTGTTGAATCCACTCGCGGATTTGTTCGACCTTGGCGGCGATGTCGACTTCGTCCCAATGGGCTTGCCAAGGGCCCAATTGCCATGGTTGATCAGGCCATGGAACAGTCGATTGGTGTGTCGATTCGTGTGTTGATGAGTGGGCTGAGCTCGGCCAGGGCAGGGCCTCGTCAAAAACAGCCCAGACGGCATAGGCTTGACCCACGGGCAAAGCGCGAGCGGGCAGGGCCGGTTGGAATGCTGAGGCGGCTTCATAGGCGATCCAGCCAACGCACCACTGACCTTGCAGGGCACGTTCGTGGGCTTGTGCCACGATGCGTGGCACATCTGCGGCCTCATGGGCCACCAACCATTCAACCGGCTCTGCAAAGCAACGCTGCAGGCGAACTTGGCTTGAATCGGGAGAGGCAGGGAAATCCACCCAAGCCACCGGGCTGGGGTGGGTGCCTTGGGCGTGGTCAGGCACGGCGCACACTCAAGCCGATGGCGATCACCGCGACCAGGGCGCTGATCACGAACCAGGCCAGAGACCAAAACTCGAACGGGATGCCGATGATGGACACGGCCGCATCCGCGCAACTGGCGCGCACTTCAAACACCTCGGGGAATCGGGTGTCCAAGCCCATGCCGCTGATGATGCGGTCGGCCAGCGTCAGGGCGCAGGAGTTGGTTTTGGCCGCCACAAAATGCTGCCACAAGGCCGCCGCCATGCCGCTGATGGCCAGTGGCACGATCAAGCCACTCAAGCCCACCCGCACCCATTTGCTCGGGATGGCTGCCGCCAGCAAGGCCAGCACACTGATGCCGATGATCTGCATGCGTTGCAGGATGCACCAGGGGCATGGTTCCATGCCGAAATGGTGCTGGGCCACCAAGGCCAGCACCACGGTGGCGGCAGAGCCCAGGCCCAGGGCCAGCAAGCACAGACGAGGTTGACGCCAATTCAGCATGGTGTGGGGTGCCAACTCAGGCCACTTCGGCGATCAGTTCGATTTCGACGCAGGCGCCCAGCGGGATCTGAGCTACGCCGAACGCGCTGCGAGCGTGCACACCCTTGTCGCCAAACACTTGTCCCAGCAACTCCGAGCAACCGTTGGTGACCAGGTGGTGTTCGGTGAACTCTTGTGTGCTGTTGACTAGGCTCATGACCTTGACGATGCGCACCACATTGTCCAAACCGCCTGCGGCCACGGCGAGTGTGCCAAGCAGATCAATGGCCACAGCGCGAGCGGCTTGTTTGCCTTCTTCGGTGTTCATGTTCTGGCCCAGTTTGCCAGCCCAGACTTGTCCATCTTTCTTTGCAATGTGGCCAGACAAGAAGATCAGCTTGCCGGTTTGCGCGAAAGGCACATAGCTGGCTGCGGGCACAGAAACGGGGGGCAGGGTGATACCCAGTTCGGCGAGACGAGCGTTGACGGACATGGTTTGAAACGATGAATGAGGGTGTTTCACAGACGGCCCTCTGGTGGGGGTGATCCTACCGATTGGGGGCCTCTGCAGCGATAGCCCGATCCTACACTGCCGCGCAACAGTCGGTGGTCGGTGAGGGGGCGAATGGTTGCGTGGATGTTGGCCATGCTGGCTTGGTTGGTGGGGGTGTTGATGCAAGTGCATCAGCCCACTGTATCGGGGTGGATGTGGGCGGGGTGTGCCATTGCGATAGGTGGCGCAATGTTGATAGCGGGATGGCGTTACCGTCACTCATTTGGCGCCTTCGTTGTTATCGTGGGCATGGGTTTGCTGGCGTGGGGCAGCACCACTTGGCGAGCACAAGAACGATTGCAACAGGTACTGCCAGAGAGCTGGGCGAACGAAACCCGATGGGTTCGATGGCAAGTGGACAGCTTGGTCGACGAAGACCCACAGGGCCTGACGTTCGAGGCTCGCGTGCTGTCGTATGCCGATGCGGCTGACCACGCCGTGCACACGCTGCCGCGCCGACTGCAAGTGCGTTTGGCCGGGCAAGACTCTGGTGTCCAACCACGGCCCGGGGAGGTTTGGGAGGGCGAGCTTCGGCTGCGGCCCGTGACTGCGTTGAGCAACCCGGGCACATGGGATGGCATGCAATGGTGGTGGTCGCAGGGCGTCCGCGCGGTGGGCCGGGGTGACTTGGCTCAGGTTCGTCATGCCGACGATGCACTGGGCGATGTCGGCGCGGGATGGATTGATCGCGGTCGGACCTGGATTCGTGAGCGCATACGCATGGCGGTTGCCGATCCACGTATGGCAGGGTTGCTGGCGGGTTTGACCATTGGTGATCAAAGCAGCATTGCTCGCGATGATTGGGCCATTTTTCAGCGCACGGGCATTGGCCATTTGGTCAGCATCAGTGGCGCCCATGTGGCCATGTTTGGATGGCTCTTGGCTCGTTTGATCCAACGGACATGGTGGCGTTTGGGGCGGCTGGCCTGGCACACCCCTTCGCCCCACGCGGCCCTGTGGGGTGGTTGGCTGGGTGCCTTGATTTACGCGGTGATGGCAGGCTGGGGTGTGCCTGCCCAGCGCACCGTGATCATGCTGGGCGTGCTCGCGTGGTCAAAATGGACCGGGCGCCCCTGGCCGGGGGTGTTGGTGTGGTTGTTGGCCGGCGTCGTTGTGGTGGTGTGGGACCCGTGGTCGGTGCTGGCGCCTGGGTTTTGGCTGTCCTTCATTGCGGTGGGCGTCCTGATGACCATGGGGCAAGATTTGGAACGGGTGGACGAGCGACGCAAGTCTGATGGCCAGCGTGAATCCTGGATGCACACGGTGCGATCCAGCGCGCTAGCGTTGTGGCAAACGCAGTGGCGATTGACCTTGGCTCTGTTGCCATTGACCCTGGCCTTCTTTCATCAGGCATCCTTGATCAGTTGGCCGGCCAATTTGTTTGCCATTCCGGTGTTTTCGGTGTTGGTCACGCCATTGGCGCTGCTTGGCATCGTGTTCACGCCTGCGTGGTGGGTGGCAGAGTGGGTGCTGCAAGGCACCTTGTCGGTGTTGACGCAGATGGCGGCGTGGCCTTTTCCGATGTTGAACGCCTCATGGTGGCCTGCACCCTATGCGGTGTGTGCTGTGGTTGCCGGTGCTACCTTGGTGTGGCCCATGTCGTGGCGGTGGCGCTGGGTGTTGCTTCCCGTGGTGTTGCCCGCCTTGTGGATGCCACCGCGATGGCAACCCTGGCCCGAAGTGTTGCCCGGGCAGTTTGCCTTGGTGGCCGCCGATGTGGGGCAGGGCACCGCCGTGTTGGTCAAAACAGCGCGGCATCATTTGTTGTTTGATACGGGACCCCAGACGGGGCAAAGCGATGCCGGTGAGCGGGTGCTGTCGCCGTTGCTGAGAACGCTGGGTGTGGGCCATTTGGATGCCTTGGTCATCAGCCACGCTGATTTGGACCACATCGGTGGTGCGGCGTCATTGCTCAAAGCTTTGCCGGTGGGTGCCATTGTCAGTTCCCTGCCCGCCGATCATGACTTGATCCGCGAACACCAGCAACACCATCCGCGCGCTGCGCATGCGTCTTGTGTCGCTGGGCGAACTTGGAATTGGGATGGCGTGCGCTTTACCTTCTTGCATCCCGACGAGCCTGGCCTGCGCGAAGACAGTGGCTTGTCCGATAACGACCGATCGTGTGTGTTGAAAATCGAATCGACCCAGGCGGGCCACGGTGCTTGGGCGCAACGCAGTGCCTTGTTGATGGGGGATCTGGAGGCGCAGCAAGAGCGGCGCTTGGTAGCGCGCACGGCGGTGGCATCGTTGCGGGCCGATTGGCTCCAGGTGTCGCACCATGGCAGTCGAACCTCATCGACCGATGAACTCTTGAACGCTGTTCGCCCCAAGTGGGCGGTGGTGCAGGCCGGTGCCTTCAACCGCTATGGGCATCCACACCCCACCGTGTTGGCGCGTTTGCAGGCACACGGCGCGGAGGTGGTCAGCAGCCCCACTTGTGGGGCGCACTTTTGGCACAGTGATCGGCGCGTGGGCCAATCCTGTTGGCGAGAGATGGCCCCAGCCTATTGGCAATGAGGGGCCTCTGGCACGCGATGATGGCGATCAGTGGTGATCTGGATGTTGGCTGGCCAAGACCTTGTCGACACGTTTACCATCCATGTCAACCACTTCAAAACGCCAGCCTTCCCACTCCACGGTATCGGTGGTTTTGGGCAGGCGACCCAGCAAGAGCATGACCATGCCCGCCAGGGTGTTGTAGCGCCCGCGATCCTCATCGGGCAGTTCTTTCAACTCTAGACGGTCTTTCAGTTCAGGCACCGGAATCAAACCGTCGATCAACCAAGAGCCATCTTCACGTTGAATGGCCCAGGCGTCTTCGGCCTGTTGGGGGGTGAACTCGCCCGTGATGGCTTCCAGCACGTCGCGCAAGGTGATCACGCCTTGGACTTCACCGTACTCGTCAACCACAAACACCATTTGTGTGTCAGACGCGCGGAAGTGCTCCAGCAGTTCCATACCGGACAAGGTTTCTGGCACAAACACCGCAGGCAAGAGACCATCCGAGAGTTGGTTCGACTGGTTCTGCGTGAGTTGATGCAGGAGTTGCTGAGCGGTGACCACCCCCAACACATCATCCAGGCCGCCACGGCAAACGGGGTAACGCGAATAGCCGTGTTCGGCGATTGTTGCCAGGTTCTCCGACATGGGCACATCCACGTTCAACCAGGCAATGTCGCTGCGCGGAATCATCATCGACCCGATCTGGCGCTCGTCCAGGCGGAACACATTGCGCACCATCTGGTGCTCGTGGGCCTCAATCACGCCAGCGTCCAGACCTTCTTCCAGTTGGGCTGCAATTTCTTCTTCGGTCACGCTGCGGTTGCCGTTGTCCCGGATGCCCAAAATGCTCAAGATGCCTTCTGTGGTGGTGGACAGTAAGCGAACAAACGGTCGTGTCAGCGACGACAGAAAGTTCATCGGCCGGGCCACCAACCGTGCCACGGATTCCGGATACATCTGGCCGACGCGCTTAGGCACCAGTTCGCCAAAGATGATGGATATGAAGGTGATGATGATCACCACCAGTGCAGTGGCTGTGTAGCCAGCCACTTGTTCGGTGAGCGGGAAATGGCCCAAGAGCCAAGCGGCCAAGGGCGGGGCAAATGCGTTTTCACCCACGATACCGTTAAGCACACCAATCGAGGTGATGCCGATTTGAACGGTGGATAAGAACTGGGTGGGGTTATCGTGGAGGACCATGGCGGTTTGTGCGCCGCTGTCTCCGGTCTCGGCCATCACTTGTAATCGGGCTTTGCGGCTGGCGGCCAAGGCCATCTCAGACATGGCAAAAACGCCGTTGATCAAAACGAGGACGATGAGTAGTAAAAGATCCATATCAGGCACCGCTCCTTGCGGGCCCAGCTGTGAAGACCGCCCAAGCGTAGCAGAATCCGTTCCATGAACTATTTGGTTGGTGATCTACAAGGCTGCTGTCAGCCGCTGATGCGTTTGCTGCAAACGCTCGACTTCTCGCCTTCGCGCGATCATTTGTATGTGCTGGGTGATCTGGTCAACCGCGGGCCGGACTCCTTGGGTGTGTTGCGCCAATTGCGTGATCTGGAAGATTCAGCCACGTGCCTGCTGGGCAATCACGATCTGCATCTGCTGGCGGTGGCCCATGGTGTGCGGCAACCGCATCGCAGCGACACCCTGGCCCCCATTCTGGATGCGCCCGACCGCGACCATTGGTTGGCATGGCTGAGGGCGCGGCCCCTGGCGGTGCAGGCCCACGGTTGGTTGATGGTACACGCCGGCGTGGTGCCGCAATGGGACGCGGCGCAAACCTTGGCCTTGGCCCAAGAAGTGCAAACCATGTTGCAAAGCCAGGACCTGCACGAATTCCTGCAGCAGATGTATGGCAACGAGCCCGCGCGCTGGTCGGACGATTTGCGAGGTGTGGCCCGTTGGCGCTGCGTCGTCAACAGCCTGACCCGGCTGCGGTTCTGCGCCCAAGACGGCACCATGGACTTTTTGACCAAAGATGGCGCAGATGCCGCGCCCGAAGGTTTTTACCCCTGGTTTGATGTACCAGGCCGCAAAACCGCAGGGACGCCCATCGCGTTTGGGCATTGGTCCACCTTGGGTTTGATCAACCGTGATGACCTGATGGCGCTCGACACAGGCTGTGTCTGGGGCGGTCAATTGACGGCAGTTCGTGTGGATGGCGCCACGCGTGAAGTGATTCAGGTCCCTTGTGAGCAAGCGCAAAGGCCAGGGCGCGCATAAGCACGCTACAATCGGCACCCAAGGAAGTGTGGCCGAGTGGTTTAAGGCACCGGTCTTGAAAACCGGCGAGGGCTTATCCCCTCCGTGAGTTCGAATCTCACCGCTTCCGCCAAATGCAAAACCCAAGTGATTGATTTCACTTGGGTTTTTTGCTTATAGGGCGGTGAGTGATTGTTGGTTCCATCAAAAGAGCCATCAATCATTTTGGTGGTGGCTTTTGCGAGGAATGACAGGCTTTACGCCGATTGTGTTCCTCGACGACGTAGCGCCTCATACAACTCTGCCGGCCCCAGCAAGATGTGCTTCAGGCCTTGCCGCACCTTCTCCGAATCCAGCGCCTGCTTGCTCATCGTGCCGTGAGCCTCGAACGCCTCAATGATCGCGTTCATCAGCTCACTGGCCAGGTCAGGCGAATTTGAGAACTGCTCTTTGCTGTTGTTCATGGCCTGCTGCATCAGCAGGTCTGATTCCAGCAGCTTGCCCTTGAGTACGTTGTTCACGTAGATCAGCTTGTCGTCGTCGGTGAGTTCGCCGTCGAACAGGTCATTCACCTTCTGCACGATTTCGGACAGTTTGATCTTTTCCTTGTCCTGGATCTGGCCAGTGCCTGGGGCCGTCATGGGATCTAGCTTGTATTCGGCATCGGGTTCACCCAGCACCAAAGGCTGTGCCCCTTGCTTCTTCAACTTATGGTGCGTCAGGGTCACCTTCGACAGGTCCACCCCTGACCGTTCTTTGCCAAAGTCCAGGAGCGGTAGCAGCCGCTTGAAGAAGATGGCACGCTTCTCGATGGCCGTGTTGCCATAGTCGAACATCTGGGACAGGAAGGCATACACGCGCACGAAAGTTCCCAGGTCTCGCTTGAACAGTTGAAGCGCCTCCAACTCATCCTTAGCTGCCTGGCCATCTGGTCCTAGCTCGCCATTAGGGAACTTCTCGGAGGCAGCCTTGAATGCCTCGCTGGCTGCCTTGAAGCGCTTGAGCAGCCGGTCGGCCACTGGCTCGATGGCCGCAATCAGTTGCGCTTGGGTCCCCTTGGGATTCAGCTCCACCAGCACGACCCGCTCTACCTCGTAGTCGTCGTAATGACCGCTGCCGTCCAGCTTGGCTCTCAGGTCGAAAATCAAGTTGGGGTCGGTCACGCCGGCCAATTCGGCCGTTTCGTAATAAGTCTGGAAGGCCGCCAGGATCTCTTGCGGATCATTGGCGAAGTCGAGGATGTAGGTGGTGTCCTTCAGCCCATGCGCGCCGTTATAGGCCCGGTTCAGGCGTGACAAAGTTTGCACGGCCTGGATGCCAGCAAGCTTCTTGTCCACATACATGCCACACAACAGAGGCTGGTCAAAGCCTGTCTGGAATTTGTTGGCCACCAGCAGGATTTGGAACTCGTCGGTGGCGAAGGCGTCCCGGATGTCGCGGCCTTTAAGGCCTGGATTGATCTGGGCGCTGTTTTCAGTCACCGGTTCCGGAAACGAATTGGGGTCGTTGACCTCGCCTGAGTAGGCCACCAGTGTGCCGAGTCCATAGCTCTGAGCTTGGATATAGCTGTCGATGGCCATTTTCCAGCGCACGGCCTCCACGCGGCTGCCCACCACCACCATGGCCTTGGCATGGCCCTTGAGGAGCGGCTGCACGTTCTCCAGGAAGTGCTCCACCACCACCTGCACCTTCTGGGCGATGTTGTAGGGGTGTAGGCGCACCCAGCGCATCAGGCCCTTAAGGGCTTCGCTGCGCTCCACCTCCTTGTCGTCCCACTCCTTGCCGTTGTGGGCGAGCTTGAAGGCCAGCTTGTACGAGGTGTAGTTCTTCAGCACGTCGAGGATGAACCCCTCTTCGATGGCCTGGCGCATCGAATAGACGTGGAACGGTGCTGGCAGGTTGTCAGGCCCGGCGGGCTGATCAGGGTTGGGCCTGCGGCCGAACAGCTCCAGCGTTTTGGCCTTGGGCGTGGCGGTGAAGGCCACATAGGTGACGGCCGATGCAGTGCCCGCCATGCCGGCCTTGGCGCTCATCTGCGCGGCCAGGATGTCTTCGGTGCCTACCTCGCCGCCATCGGCCAGGTCTTGCAGCTCTTGCGCGCTCAGCACCTGTTTGAGCTTGCCTGCGGCCTCGCCGGTTTGCGAGCTGTGGGCCTCGTCGGCGATCACGGCAAAGCGCTTGCCCTGCGTGGCGGCCAACTCTTGCACGGCCTTCAGCGCAAACGGGAAGGTCTGGATGGTGCACACCACGATCTTCTTGCCGCCTGACAGGGCCTCGGCCAGCTCACCGCTCTTGCTCTGGCTTTCGCCCTTGATGGTGGCCACCACGCCAGCGGTGCGCTCAAAGTCGAAGATGGCTTCTTGCAGCTGGGTGTCGAGCACCGTACGGTCGCTCACCACCAGCACGGTGCTGAACAGCTTGTTGTTGGCTGCGTCGTGCAGGTCGGCCAGGAAGTGGGCCGTCCAGGCAATCGAGTTGGTCTTGCCGCTGCCCGCGCTGTGCTGGATCAGGTACTTCTGCCCCACACCTTCAGCCAGCACCGCCTGCACCAGTTTGCGCGTGGCGTCGAGCTGGTGGTAGCGGGGGAAGAGGATGCTGGTGATGCGCTTTTTCTCGTCGCGCTTGGTCACCAGGTAACGGGCGATGATTTCCAGCCAACTGTCGCGCTGCCACACCTGCTCCCACAGGTAATGGGTGCGGTGCCCCTTGCCGTTGGGCGGGTTGCCGGCCGCGCCGTGGTCGCCCATGTTGAAGGGCAGGAAGTAGGTGCTGGGGCCTTGCAGCTTGGTCGTCATCATCACCGTGCGGTTGGTAACGGCGAAGTGCACCAGTGCCCCACGGGGGAAGTCGAGCAGCGGTTCGGCAAAGGCCTTGCCCTTAGGCTTGGGGATGCGGTCGAACTTGTATTGGTCCACCGCCTCGTTGATGCCCTGGGTGAACTCGGATTTCAGCTCGGCCGTGGCCACCGGGATGCCGTTGAGGAACAGTACCAGATCGATGATGTCGTCGTGGTTGGTACGCACCTGTCGCACCACACGCAAGCGGTTGGCGGCATAGCGAGCCTGCAGCTCGGGGTTCATGGCCAGCGCGGGCTTGAACTGGGCCAGCTTCAGCGGTGCCTTGAGGCCCATCATTTCCAGGCCCACGCGCAGCACGTGCAGCGTGCCCTGGTCATCCATCAGCTTGCGCAGACGGTCTAGTAGGGTGACTTCGGCATTCGCGCCGTGGGCCTTGACGATGGCTGTCCAAGCTTCGGGCTGGCTCTCTTGCACCCAGGCCACCACGTCAGCTGGGAACAATGCGCGGGGCGTGTCGTAGGCCTTGGCATCGCCTTCCGCGTACAGCCAGCCGTGGGCGGCCAGGTGATTGCAGATGTCGGTCTCGAATTCGATTTCTTTGTGCAATGCCACGCATGGCTCCCTGGGCTGATCTTTGTCAGCCATGTGTTTTGGCTTGAAAAATCTTCAGTGCTGCGTTTTTCTTCAGAAACCACCAGCGCGCAGACTTTTTCCTCAGATTTCACAGTTTCAGACGCTTCTTGTGGCCTGCCATTCGCTTTCTGGCCGCGGGCAACTCCCCATCGTCTGCGGTAGGCGCGCTCCCAATCCGGCGCTCAATGGTGTCCATGTTGAGCAAGCCGCTGCGCAAGCCCTCCCGCAGCCAGCGCATGTCACGCTCATCGCCCCGGATGTACTTGGACACGGCGACATCATTGGCCTCCACAAAAAAGGCTCGCACATCGCCAAAGTCAATCTGGATGAGCCGATCTTGCCAGCCCTCTGGAAATGAGGGCAGGTTTGGTGAGACCGGGTCGAGGTAGTAGCCGTGCTCATCTTCAAACGATGAGCCTTGCCCCAAGGCCTCACAGAGTTCACCCGTGCGGCCCGGGTCGGCTTTCATGTAGGTGTCCACATCGATGGACATGACCATGGCATCTGGCGGATCGGCCACGGCACCCAGAATGGCCAGCGAGCCGACGATGACAAATTCGCTGTGGCCGCTCAGTTCCTTGGCCTTGCGCAAGAGCGAATGCAACTGCAGGCGGTTCAACTGCGCTCTCGCATCAGGAACGAGAACGGGGTGTTTTGCATCATGGCGGCAGATCGCCGCTTGGAGGCGCCCAGCACCTTGACTTTGAAAGTCTCGCTGTCACCCGCCTTGACGACCGACGACCAGAAACGGATGTAGTAGCTGCTGCACAGCTTGTCGCGCTGCCAGAGCTGGATGCGCTGGGCGGCACGCTGGAGGATTTCGTCTTTGCGCGGCGAGTTGAGTTGCGCATAGACGTAGCCATGGAACGACTGAAGTGCTTCGTCGTGGTCCAGCTTGTCACGTCTTGCCTGTTTCTGTTCAACTTGCATGACTCTTACCCGTTTTGTGCCCTGAAATGGTACCAAATGCCGTGAAAGCCGGCAAAGTTCAAAGAACGCGACGCGCGCTCAACTGCCCAGCTTGAGCTTCTTTAGGTGCGGCTGCAACGCCGCATACAAGGCATTCATGGCTGCAATCGCGTTGTCATGGATGCCTGCCCACTCAGCCTCGGGCGCGCGGTATCCACCTGGTACGGTGATGCGCAAGCGGCAGGCGCGCCGGCCATCCAGTGGCTCCCAGCTGATGGGGAAGGGCACCTGCCCTTCGATGTCGGCGCGGTAGGCCAGCAGTTGCTCGAAGATGGCGCTGTTTTCGGCTTCGGCATCTTTGCCCCGGTCGATGTAGAGCTCGGCGGCGCAGTCGGTTTGCGTGACGACGTAGTTCAGGTTGAGGCCGCGCACGCCAGACGAAGTGCCGATCCAGGAATAGGTGCCGGGCGTGATGTGGCTGTGCAGTTTGGCGCCAGGGCGCTTGATGAGCTGGGACCACCACAGCTGGCGGATGCCGTAGCGCTCGGCCAGCTCCTGCTTTTGCAGGCGCACGCTGTTTTCTTCAGACGGGCCGACGATGACGGTGAGCAGCGGCGCGGCGGGTGAGTCACCTATGCGCACGGCCTCAACTTTGACAAGGTAGAAGCTCTTGTCTGTGCTGTTGTTCAGCCAACTCATGGCATCAACATGCTCGGGCCTGGGCTCAGAGACGATCCACACCGCCGTGCGCGCCTGCATGGCGGTAACATAGGTGATGAGCTTGCCCAGGTGGTCGTGGTTGCTTTTTTCCAGCTGGTTTTCAATGACCACGGTGCCGCCACCATCGTCTTCGGCCACCAGGTCGATGCTGAAAGAGCCCGCAGCCTGCTCGCGCTCAGCATTGACCAGGTTCAGGCCCAGCGCGGTGTTGAGTACATCGAGGTTTTGCTGCAGCCACTGGGTGAAGTCATAGGCCTCGTGCTTCCAGACCTCGCGCAGGGGCACGCGTTGGAGTTTGCCGATGGGGTGAGCGCTCATGCAGCTTCCTTGTCTGCGGCTAGGTCGCGTACGTCGATCTGGCCGGTGACGGCGGCGGAGATGAGGGCTGATCGGCGTTCGCGCAGTAGTTCAATGGATAGAACGGCCTCTTCGATCAGCGATTGCAATTGAGCTGTGGAACCCTCCAGAAATGTGAGCAATTGCGCCTGCTCGGAGGATGGCGGAAGAACCACTGGCAGGTCCATGATGCTGGTTGAAGAAATCGACGCAAGATTGGTGCTTTGCTTCGATCGGCTCATGAAGTAGAACTGCGCATAGCTTGAGCTTGTCACAGTGTTCAACCACTCTGGCGCAACAGAGTGTGGCCTCACAGCGAAGACATGGTTCTGATGGATGCACGGCTCGATCTCGGCGCGCCAAACATGTCCACGACCAAGCTTGTCAAAATCACCGCCCTCATTCATCAGGACATCACCGCTGCGCAGTAGGTAACGAGGCAAGTCGGATGAGGGAATCTCGATTTCGGCCATGTCGTCCAAAGCCAAATAGCCATCTTGGACATTGGCCACCCGAAGATATGGGACTACCACAGTCTCTTTGCCCTTGTTGTCTTTGCCTTTTGCTACCCCGGTCTGCACTGTTGCAACGAACTTGAGGGCCTTGACCTCCCAATGCGCTGGCACCTCCCCCAACCACTCGACGCCCGAATCCTTCATCGGCACCGACGGGTCCAGCCCCTTGGTCACGGCATGGGAGATGACGGCCTGGCGCTTTTCCTTGAGCAGGGTGATGAGCTGTTCTTGCTCGGCCACCAGGGCGTCGATCTTGGCTAACTCCGCGTCGAGCAAGTTCACTACTGCAAGCTGCTCGTCTCGACTGGGGAGAGGCACAACAAAGTCATTGAAGTTTTCTGTCGGCAGTCTCCAACGACCAAACTGTGAGCTTCCTTGACCAAAGGCATAAAACACCTTGTCGTGATAGCAGCTTTGAAACAAGTACAAGAGGTACTTGTCGAGAACCCTGCTGCGATCTCTTATAGAGAACACACGATAGTCTGGGCTGGTGACCCCACGGGTGGTAGCAATATCCACATATCCCGTCAGCAAGTCCATGTGGTTCATGGCGAAGTCACCAACCTCAACCAATTGGTACTTGGAGTAGTCCATCGACAACTGTCCATCATTGCTGTCGATATCCTTAACTTTGATGCCCTGCTGTGTGATCGACAGCACGTCATAACCCAACTCGCCGACGATTCGCTTTTGAATCTGACACAGCCAGCGGGTACGGATCACACTCCAATGCGAAGGAACCTGGCCCAGCCAAGCTGCACCACTGTCCTTGTACTCCGGATACCTTGGAAAGCTCATGCCGACAGCCCCTTGATCATGTCGAGAATGCGGTCGGTGGTGCACTTCAGGTCGGCGTCGATGTCGGCCAGCGGGCGCGGTGGCTTGAACACATAGAAGTGCCGGTTGAACGGAATTTCATAGCCCACCTTGGTCTTGTCCGGGTCGATCCAGGCGTCGGGCGCATGGGGCAGCACCTCGCGCTTGAAGTACTCGCCCACGTCTTCGGTCAGGGGCACGTTCTCGGTGTCGCGCAGGCTGGAGTCGGGCTGGGGCTTGCCTTTTTGTTTGCCCTTCTCGCCCACCACCACCTTGCCTTCGGCATCGCGCAGCGGGCGCTCCACGGTGATGGTGTGGTAGCCAAAGGCCTCGTTGGCAAAGATGCGGCTGATGGGCTTGCCCTCAATGTCCGTGGCTTCTTCAAAGCGGCCAAACAGCTGGGTGATGCGGTCGATGTGGGCGTCGCTCAGTTCCTTGCGCTTGCTGCCCAGGCTCTTGCGCATCTTCTGCCACATGCCGCTGGCGTCGATCAGCTGCACCTTGCCTTGGCGCGCCTTGGGCTTGCGGTTGCTGATGACCCAGATGTAGGTGCCAATGCCCGTGTTGTAGAACATGTCGTTGGGCAGGCCAACAATGGCCTCGACCAGGTCGTTTTCCAGCACGTAGCGGCGGATCTCGCTTTCGCCACTGCCCGCGCCGCCCGTGAACAGGGGCGAGCCATTGAGCACGATGCCGAATCGGCTGCCGCCGTCTTTGGCGGGGCGCATCTTGCTGAGCAGGTGCAGCAAGAACAGCATGGAGCCATCAGACACGCGTGGCAGGCCGGGGCCAAAGCGGCCGTCAAAACCGCGTTGCTCGTGCTCTTTGCGCACTTCCTTTTCGACCTTCTTCCACTCCACGCCAAAGGGCGGGTTGGCCAACATGTAGTCGAACTTCATGGTGGGGTGGCCGTCGTCGCTCAGCGTGTTGCCAAAGGCGATGTTGGCCACGTCTTGCCCCTTGATGAGCATGTCGGCCTTGCAGATGGCGTGTGACTCGGGGTTCAGCTCCTGGCCGTACACCGTCAGTCGGGCCTGGGGGTTCAGCTCGGCCAGGTATTCACCGGCCACGCTGAGCATGCCGCCCGTGCCTGCGGTCGGGTCGTACAGGGTGCGCACCACGCCGGGCTTGGCCAGCACCTCGTCGTCTTCCACGAAGATGAGGTTGACCATGAGGCGGATCACCTCGCGCGGGGTGAAGTGCTCCCCCGCCGTTTCGTTCGAGATTTCAGCGAACTTGCGGATCAGCTCTTCAAACACCAGCCCCATCTGCATGTTGCTGACGGCCTCGGGGTGCAGATCAATCTGGGCGAACTTCTCGGCCACTTGGTAGAGCAGGCCTGCCTTGGCCAGGCGGTCAACCTGGGCCTGGAATTCGAAGTGGTCGAAGATGTCGCGCACATCACTTGAGAAGCCCTGCACGTAGGTGAACAGGTTGTGAGCGATGTTGTCGGGGTCGCCCAGGAGTTTGGGCAGGTCTAACTCGGATTGGTTGAAGAACTTCAGCCCGGTCTTTTTGAGCAGGAAGGGCTCGGGGTTGACGCCGAGTTTGGACTTGGCTTCCTTCTCGGCCAGCACGGCGGGCTTGGTGGCTTCGAGGACGCAATCGAGCCGGCGCAGCACGGTGAACGGCAGGATGACCTTGCCGTAATCAGATTGCTTGTAGTCGCCACGGAGCAGGTCGGCGACGGACCAGATAAAAGCGGACAGGGATTGTTGGTTCATGACTCGAACTGCAAGGCCAAGGTGTGGCCAGATTGCTTGCGAGTATGCCAGTGCCATTGGTTGAGGCTGGGGCAACGAAGGTTTATCGAATTGGTGCCGTTTGTCGTGAATCGCTACACCCGAACAAGCTCAAGGAAGCGACTTGCGCAATGCTGGCGTAGAAATGTCATCCATGTGCCGGAACGCAGGCGCAATTTTCTCGATTTGGGCTGCCGGGACGCCGAAGCTTTCGAAATAGACGCGCCACTCGCGGACGATGCGCCAGATGTCGGCAATCAGCTCGCAGGCTTTGGCGCGAGACAGCGTGAACATCTCGTGTGCTTCCAACGCATTGTCGAGTGTGGCCAGGCGGCCTTGCGGACCGACGTCCAGATGCAAGTGCCGTTCTGTTGCCAGACTGGGTCTGGGCAGCACGTCATACAGCGGGCTCAACCGCCAGCCGCCCAGGCGTGGCTCGTAGACGAAGCCGTGGTTGCGCAGATGGTCGTCATCATTGGTAACCAAGATGTTGTAGACCATGCGCTTGAAGAGCTCTGCGTTGTCGGCACGGATGACGCTGGGATGGCAGTGTCTGCGTATCGCTTGTGCAAGGTCGGAGTACGCCTTGGTTCGCGATTCGGTTTCATCACAGCCGACAAGGGTGAGGCCACTGGTGAAGCCTAACCTGTGCTCAGCTTTGCCTTTGCCAGGTTGCGTGGCGAGAAGGTCGACGTTGGCATCAAGTGTGGTGCCTGGCTCAGCCCAGTACCTGTCGAAACGGCGGATGAGCATGACCTTGCGTTCACCCAGCGTACGTACCTTCACCGGTGGCACGGTCAGTCCTGCAGCTGCAGCCAAGCGCAGCGCCGCGCATTCGATGGATGGGATGTCGAAGCCATCTTTCCGGCTGGAAAACTTGGCCAACCACAGCACGCCATGCTCGTCACGCACAGAAGCTTTAGGCCGTGCACCACCCAGCGCCGTGCCGTCAATGAAGATGGCTTCAAGGTGAGCCGGTACTGGCAGACCGTCTTCGATGCGCTCGGCCGCATCCATGAGGTATTCCAGCGAGTGGGACGCACTTTGGCCGGGCGTTGGCCCGTCTTGAATGGTCGGGCGGATATCGAGTGCGCCGACGCGGTCACTGCCTGCGTGGAGCAGGTATTGCGACTCAGGGAGGGAGTTGGCCGGAACTTTGAGCTTGGCCTCGATGACGCGTCGGCCCCATGCGTCGGGCGCTGCGTCACGGATGCCACCGAACAGGGGGAGGGCATTGGCCGGCAGCAGCCGTTTGCCCAAAACTTGGGCGCGGTCTTGCAGGCTCAGACTTACTGGGTCCACCTCCAGTGCATCCGGGCGACGTGCGTAGTTCAGTCCGTACGCAAAGGTGGAGGCCAGGACGGTGGGCCCTTCTTCGGTCATCTGGAGCTGACCGCATGGCGCCCAGTCTTGCCCAAGGTGAGCGAAGACCATCAGCGTGGTGTCTGTTGCCATGCTTGCCCCCTCAGAAGTCGAGCGCTTTGAGCTCTGCTGCCGTCAGGTCGCGGACACGCCGGGTTTGCTCTCGTGAAGCGAGGGCGCGCAAGGCGGGGTCTTTCTCCAGGAGCAGGTCAAGCAGGGTGCTGCCTGGAGCAATGGCCTCCAAGTAACGGAGGACCTGCCCGATGGCCAGACCGGGGTCGCCTTTTTCTAAGCGATAGGCCGTGTTGCGTGACAGACCAGCGCGCAAGGCAGCGTCGGTTTGCTTGATTTTGCGAGCAACGCGCAGACGGGCCAGCAGCGCCCCGATGCGGGCGCACTCATCCAGCCGTTGGGCAGAGAGTGTGGCGGATTGACTGACCTTCATGCTCGTTAAATCGTTGATTCAGCTTACAAGGCTTGATTTAACGAACATTCTACAGGAGTTTTGTCGGGTACGCCATGCGCTCGTTAAATCGAGCACAGGCTGCTTTCTGCTTGATTTAACGAGTCTCGCCCCTGAGTGCCCTCTCCGTCGCCATCGCCTCACAACGAGCGGCTCTGGCGTTCACCTTTGGCTCATCTCACGATTGGCCACCATATGGCTTATTTTTCGCCGTTAGGCCACTTTATGGCTTAGCGGCCGCTTACTGCGGCTGGGGCGTACCTGGTGCCGGCGGACAGCTTATGGCTTAACCGCCGGTCACCTTATCGCCAACGGGACACTTAGGGCTTTTCTGTTTTTTGGGTTTTGTGTTTACTCATTACCCGACGATTACCCGACACCGTGCCCGACATACCCGACGCCGTGTGAGGTTGAGTTTTTTGTTGGGTATTCGGTTTGCGGTGGCTTGTTCCCCAAAACTCTGACGGCCACAGAGACTAAGTCTGTTTCGCGAAATGTGTGCGGTGGTGGGTGTGAGGGGGCAGATGGGCAAAAAAAGCAGCCCGATGGGGCTGCTTGAACCGTCACGGGCAACAGGTGTTGCCCTTCGCATGGCCTGGTTTAGCCTTTGACTTGCGCGAGTTGCTCGTCGGTGACGAAGTCGGTGTACCACGCGTCGAGCAAGGCATCCACAAACAGGACTTCATTGCTGCCGGGTGTGATGCGGGTCTTGTAGGCCAGACCGAATTCCTGAAATTCACCCACGTGCAGTTTCTTGCGCAGGCGGCGGCTACGTTGCTTGGCCATGGTCTTGATCTCCGTTCACAGTATTGGGGGCGCCATTGTATGTGGCTCAAACGGCATCGGGTTGGGACATGCTAGGCTTGATCCATGAAGCCTGATCACGAACTACTTACAGTGAGCCAGATGGGGCAGGCCGATGCGGCCGCCATCGCAGCAGGAACCCCCTCTACCCAATTGATGCAGCACGCCGGTGAAGCCGTGGCGCGCGTGGTGATGTCGCGTTGGTCTCAACGACCCGTGCTGGTGCTTTGTGGCCCCGGCAACAATGGCGGAGACGGCTTTGTGGCAGCGGTTGCGCTCCAGCAGGCAGCTTGGCCAGTGAGGGTGATGTTGTTGGGTGATCCAGCCGCTTTGCGCGGCGATGCAGCCTGGGCGGCACAGCAATGGCAAGGCGTAGGCGGGCAGATCGACACATGGTCCTCCGAGCACCTGTCGGGTGTTGGGCTGGTGATCGACGCGGTGTTTGGCGCGGGCTTATCAAAACCGTTGGGGACCGATGTTTCGTCTTTGCTGGCTGCGGTGGCGGAGCGGGGCGTGCCGGTGGTAGCGGTGGATGTGCCTAGTGGTGTTTGGGGGGATTCTGGTCAAGCGGATGGCGCAGTGGCCGCGCACACCACGGTGACCTTTTTCCGCAAAAAGCCCGGTCATCTCTTGATGCCTGGTAAGCAACGCTGCGGGCAGGTCGTCGTGGCTGATATTGGCATCAACCCAGAGGTTTTGCCCGCCTTGAAGATTGACACGTGGGTGAATGAGCCCGCATTGTGGCTGGCGGCGTGGCCTGCACTGGATGCGGCCGGGCACAAGTACACGCGGGGGCATGTGGCTGTATACGGTGGTGTGCGCATGACCGGTGCGGCGCGATTGGCTGCATGGGGGGCGGCGCGCATCGGCGCGGGCTTGACCACGGTGGCTGCACCCGAGCCCGCATGGCCGGTGTATGCGGCGTCGTTGAATTGCGTGATGGTGCATGCGCTGGAAGGGCCAGCGGGAGCACACTGGGTTCAGGCCTGGCAGCACTGGCTGCAAGATCGCCGCTTGAATGCGGTGTTGGTGGGGCCAGGGGCGGGCGCGGAAGCGCATGACATGGCCAGTGTGGCGCTGAAGGCTGATCGGGCAATTGTCTTGGATGCGGACGCGTTGACGGCCTGGCAGGGGCATTCTCAAGACTTGTTTGACCTCATTCAAGCGGCGCCGAGGCCCGTGGTGCTGACCCCGCACGAGGGGGAGTTTGCTCGGCTGTTTGGTTCAGAGGGCGATGCGTTCACTTCCGCATCCAAACTTGTGCGAGCGAGGACAGCAGCCATGCAAAGTGGCGCAGTCGTGTTGCTCAAAGGGCCAGATACCGTGGTGGCAGCGCCGGACGGGCGGGCGGCGATCTTGGCTGATGCGCCGGCGTGGTTGGGCACAGCCGGGGCCGGCGATGTGTTGGCAGGCATGATCACCGGCTTATTGGCGCAGGGCATGCCGGCTTGGGAAGCCGCTTGTGCGGCCGCCTGGGTGCATGCCCAAGCCGGCTTGGCCTTTGGTCGAGGCTTGATCGCCGACGATTTGCCGCATCAGATCCCAGCCGTTTTGCAGCGACTGTTTCCGCGCTGAGTTGGCCTGAAGCAGGCGTTCAAGCCATGCAGGTCTTGTTCTTGCCGGTGCGTTTGGCTTCGTACAGGGCGATGTCGGCTCGTTCAAGCGCCCCCTCAATGGGTTCGCCTTTGCGATAAAGGGTGACACCCGCTGAGAAGGTGATGAAAACCTTCTTGTCTTCGTGCGTGAAGAACTCGGCGCTCATGGTGCGCTGCAAACGGGTCAGGATTTGCTGGCCATCTTCTACGCCGGTATCGGGCAGCATGACCACGAACTCTTCGCCGCCGTAACGGGCGACCACGTCACCGGGGCGTAGCAATTCACCGACGCGTCGCGCCAGGAATTTCAAGGCTTCGTCGCCCGTTTGGTGGCCCATCTGATCGTTGAGCTTCTTGAAGTTGTCGACGTCGAGCAGAGCGACAGCCAAGGTGCCGCCATTGCGGGCCATGCGGGCTTGTTCGGTCTCAAACGCGCGCATCATGCCGCGTCGATTAGCGATTTGGGTCAGCGGATCAGTGGAGACTTCGTCGGACAAGCGGCGAATCTCGTCTTCCAGTTGCTTGACGCGTTCTGTGAGTTCGGTGGCCCGCAGGTGCTCGTCGTTCAAACGTGTTTGCGTTTGTGAGACCACCGTTTGCACTGCACGGCTTTCTTCCACCATTTCGCGCACGACACCTGCCAGGCTTTCCAGGCTGTCTGCCGCACCGATGGTGTCCGCATAACGGGTCAAATTGCCTTGGAAGCGATCGGTGGTGGAACCCAACTCCGCGATTTCTTGCAGCATCTGATGGATCAGTTGCTTCAGGGCCAGTCGGGCTGCCGCGCGTTCGGCCTTGAGGGCTTGCTGCTTCTCGCGGGTGTCTGCCAGCAGCAGTTGAACGTGGCGCACGCCGCGGCTGTTCATGCCTTCGGTGAGCTGATGACGCATCGCCTGACATTGCCCCTGCACCCAGGAGTCGTCTTCCGACAAGTCAACCAAGCTATCGGTGAGGGAGTGACACAGGTCGGTGAGCTGGTCGAGCAGGTGGTGGCGGTGCTCAATGATGCGGCGGACCTGATGGCAAGCCTCGGTGACTTCGCCTCTGACCAACTCATAGCGCCCCGTGCTCAGTGGCACTTCCTGGCTGTGTTGCAAGGCCTTGGTCAACTCCAAAGACGCTTCTGCGGCCTGGATGTTTTGAGTGGGCAGCGCCACGGAAATGGTGGCATGCAACTGATTGAGCGCGTGGGTGGCGATGTCTGGCCAAACCCCGGTTGGGGCGGCCGGAGCGGTTGGCGCGGCCACAGCAGTGTTCGTTACCCCCGCGGTGGGCGTACTGCCTGGAGTGTTGCCGGGGACGACACTGCCTGACGGCGCATCGGGCGTCTCTGCGACGGCATCCACCAAGCTGGAGTCCAAGGTATCGCTGTCCCAGCTGGCGACCAATTGGCTCAGGCGTTGATGCAAGAGTTGGCCTGAACTGCGGCTGCTTTGCAAGACGCGTTGCAAGCTGTCTTTTTTGCGCGCAGCGGTCCATTGGCGGCCGCCGCGCTCTGAACCCTTGAGGATGCGTGTGATCAGGCTCGACCAGCGCTCGCCGTCGTCGCTGGGTGAGACTCCTTCGGCGGGGGCATCGGTTTTGGCGGCGTTCGCAGGGGTGGTTTCTTTGGGTGCCCCTTCCGCGCTCTCAGATGAGGCCGGAGCGGGCGCCTGTGGCGTCAGCTCGGGCAAGCGGTAAGGCTGCCCCGATTCGGCTTCATAGGCCTTGAGATAGTTGTCCGGCGTGGGCTCGAGTCGTTGCTCGGCCATGCGTCGCAAGGCCCCTTTGGCAATGGCGGCGGGTGTGTTGGCGCTCAAGCTTGAGGCCACTGGCGTTGTCGCCTTGACGGGTTTGGCGGCACCCGCCGACGCAGTGTTAGCTTTGGCCGGTGTCTTGACCGGGGGCGTATGAATCGGTGATTTGCGCATGGCCCAGTCTGAAAGTTGAGAGGCTTAGGCGGCCGAGGATTCTGTCGAGGCAGTGAGCGAATCAGTGGATTGGAGTCGAGGCAAGACCAATCCAGATTGAATCTCTTGCACCCATGTTTCCACCTGCGCACCGGGCATCGGGCGAGCAAACAGGAAGCCTTGGCAGATGTGGCAACCCAAATTGAAAAGCACTTCCATTTGCGAGACGGTTTCCACCCCTTCGGCCACCACACGCAAGCCCAAGGCACGCGCCAAGGCGATGATGGCGGACACCACCGCGGAGCTTTGGGGCGTGTCACCCAGGTCGCGAATGAAAGATCGGTCAATCTTCACTTCGCTGATCGGCAATGTGGTCAGGTAGGCGAGGGAAGAGTAGCCGGTGCCGAAGTCATCAATGGAGATCTCGGTACCCAATTGATTGAGGCGATGCAATGAAGGCACCACACCTTGCAGATCTTTCATCAGACCCGTTTCGGTGATCTCCAACTCGATGCTGCGAGGCGAGGCACCGAGTTCGCCCAAGATGGTTTGGATTTTCTCGACCAGGTCAGGTTGTTCAAAGAGGCGGCTGGGCAAGTTGACAGCAATCGATGCGTTAAAGCCGAACTGCTGTTCCCAGCGTTGAGCCTGTCGAGCTGCTTCAGCAATGGCCCAGAGGCTCATCTCATTGATCAAGCCGGTGGCCTCCGCCAGCGGGATGAAGTCGCCGGGGGGAATGATTTGGTCATCTCGAATCCAGCGCATGAGGGCCTCGGCGCCCACCATCTTGCTGGTTCGCATGTCGATCTTGGGCTGGTAGTACAACACCAGCTCATTGCGTTCCAGCGCTTTGTGTAGCGCGGTGTCCAGGTCCAGTCGTACGCGGCCCTTGCTGGCTTGTTGTGGGTCGTACAACATGGCGTTGTTGCGGCCCTGTGTCTTGGCCAGGTCCATCGCCACATCGGCATGACGCAGCAAATCAGCCACCGTCAGGCCATGGGCCGGGAAGACGGCGATGCCTACGCTGGCGGTGATGAAGCATTCCTGACCCGATGCCATCATGGGCTCGCGCAGGGCCTGCAAGATACGCGCGGCGGTTTCGGTGGCTTCGGCCTCGTTCGCCACTTCAGGCAGCAAGACCACGAATTCATCGGCGCCCAATCGGCCTACGGCCTCAAGGGTGCGGTGCACGCGCAGGCCGGTCATGTCCAAGCTGCCCTCCATCACCTGGTCGGAGTGACGAACGCAGTTGCGCAAGCGTCTGGAGACCTCGACGAGGAGTTCATCGCCTGCGTGGTGGCCTAGGTTCTCATTGATGATCTTGAATCGATCCAGGCCCACTTGAAGCAAGGCCACACAGTGATTGAGGCGCTTGGCATGGTCAATGGCACGTTCGGCCCGCCAGAAGATCTGACGGCGGTTGGGCAGGCCGGTGAGGGTGTCAAAGTTGGCCAGGTGCTTGATTTTGTCTTCAGCCACCCGGCGGTCGGTCACGTCCTGGATGATGCCGGTGTAGCCAATCAGATTGGCCAGTTCGTTGAATTCGGGTTCCGCTTCAATGTGCAAGATGCGAATGCGCCCATCAGGCATGCTGATCTGAACGTCGTTGCACAACACCGTGCTGTGGTGCAAGACCTCTTTGAGGATTCGCATGAATCCTTTTTGCTCGTCTTTGGGCATGAGACGAATCAGTTTGCGCAGACCCAACTTGTCAGTGGGGCGCAGCCCAAACACGCGCATGCCTTCCATCGAGAAGGCAATGTCACCCAAACCTTTGCGCCAGTCAAAGCTGCCCATGCGGGCCAGATCCTGAGCGCGTGCCAGCTTGGCTTTGCTGCGTTCCAGTTCATGACGGGTACGCGAGGCGCGCAACAAATAGCGCAATCGGCCAGCCAGGAGGCTCCATTGATTGCACTTGACGAAAAAGTCGGTGGCGCCCACTTCGTAAGCGCGGGTGATCGACGCTTCGTCATCCAGGCCAGTCAGCATCAGAACGGGGATGGACTCGTATCCCGGCAGTTGGCGCAATTCCATGCAGGTGGCAAAGCCATCCAGACCGGGCATCACGGCATCCAGAACGACGACGTCGGGCATGCATTCAGGAATGATGCGCAGCGCTTGTTCGCCAGAGCTGGCCTCGGTGATCGAGAACCCGCGTTCGCGCAAGGCAATCGACGTCAGCAACAGGTTGACCTCGTCGTCGTCGACCAGCAAGACGCGTGGCTGGTGCGCCAGGTCGTTGTCCAGCATGAGGTCGTCGTTGGTCATGCGTGAGACTCCAACATCAGACGCAGACCTGCCACCACCCGCTGAATCTCAGGCGGGATCTCTGTGAGGCGTGGGGTCAAGTCTTCCCCTGATTGGCGACGGATCATGGACTCGACTTCGGCACACAGATGTGACAACTTGAGGGCACCCAGGCTTGCCGATGACGATTTCAGTGTATGCACCACATGCAAGATGCCGGCATGGTCCGACGCCTTGATGGCGTCTTCCAATTGGGGTAGGAGGCGGCCGACCGAGGTTTCAAAGGCCTTGGCCACACGCTCGATGAGTTTGTTTTCACCCTTGGGATCCAGTTCACGCAGGCGGCGCAGCGACTCTTGGTCAAAGATGGCGTCGATCTGTGAATGGGATTCACTGCGCGTGTCGCTAGCGTTGGCCGCTTCGTCAGCCGTTGGCGTTGCGATGGCAGCCTGAGTAGGCGCGGGCGCCTCTGTCGGTGGCGCTTCGGGGGCCCCCAGGTGCTCAATCAGCACTTTTTGCAACTGGCTTTGGCGGAAGGGCTTGGACAAGTAGTCGTCAAAGCCTTGAGCCAGGAAGCGTTGCTCATCGCCCTCGAGGGCGTTGGCGGTCACCGCAATCACGGGTGTGTCGGATGGCGTGGTGAATTGGAAGCGATTGTTGGAGCCTTTGCGGAACCATTGCAAGGCCTCGATGCCGTCCATGCCGGGCATCTGGACGTCCATCAGGATCAGGTCGTAGCGGTGCTCGCCCAATCGGCGCAAGCCTTCCAGCGCCGAGTTGGCCACCTTCACTTCACAACCCAGGCGGCGCAGCATCTGGCTGCACACTTCTTGGTTGACGGCGTTGTCTTCGACCACCAGCACACTCTTGTTCAGGCGAGGTATGTCTGAGCTGCCGTCACCGAATTCAGCCGAGATTCCCAAAATAGCCTGGCGCAATTCGCCTTTACGCAGGGGTTTGGGCACAAATCGCTGGAAGCCTGCATCTTGCGCGCGGCGAACGTCATCGGGCGAAGACACCGACGACAGCAGGATCATCTTCAAGTTAGCGTACCGACCGCTGGCCTTGATGGCCTCGGCCAAACCTTGGCCGTCCAGGCGGGGCATGTTCATGTCGACCAGTGCCAACTCAAAATCGGCATCTTGTTTCGGGTGCGCCATGAGCATGTCGAGCGCTTCTTGGCCGTCCTTGGCCACGGTGACACGCATGCCCCAGGCCGACAGCATGTTCTCCAACACGGTACGGTTGGTGTCGTTGTCATCGACGACCAAGACGTTGAAGGTCGGCATCTCAGGCTCTTCCAGCATGGCCATGTCAGCCTGCGTCACGCCCACAGAGATGGGGATGCGGAAGACGAACTCAGAACCGACGCCAGGCGCGCTGTGTGCTTCGATCTGTCCGCCCATCAACTCGACCAACTGCTTGGAGATGGCCAGACCCAGGCCCGTGCCGCCATAGCGACGCGACATGCCGCTGTTGGCCTGCACGAACGCGCTGAACAGGCGCGGAATCATGTCGGAAGGGATGCCGATGCCGGTGTCGCGTACCATGAACTCCAGGTCCATGGACTCGGTATGACTGGACGCGTGCGTGTGGGAGCTGGCGAGTGCACGACGAATGTCCACGACCACTTCACCGTGCTCTGTGAACTTGATCGCATTGGCCACCAGGTTGGTCAGGATCTGACGCAGGCGCAGGGGGTCGCCATGGATCACGGCTGGCAGCCCGGGTTGTTCCCGGAAACTCAACTCCAGCCCCTTTTCATGGGCACGGGGAGCCATCAATTCCAAAGTGTCTTCCACCAAAGTGCGCAGCACGAAGTCGCTGTTGGCAAGTTCGAGTCGGCCCGCTTCGATCTTGGCGAAGTCCAGGATGTCATTGATGATTTCCAGCAGGCTTTCACCCGAGCGGTAGACCGCCTGAGCAAAGCGCCGTTGTTTGTCATTGAGCGGCGTGCCCAACAGCAACTCCGTCATGCCGAGGATGCCGTTCATGGGGGTACGGATTTCATGGCTCATGTTGGCCATGAACTGACTCTTGGCTTGGCTGGCCGCCTCGGCCAGGTCGCGCGCCCGTGCCAACTCCATCGCTTGACGGTGGTCGTCGGTGACGTCAGATACCAGACCGTAAACCCGTGATTGGCCGTCGGGCAATTTACGTGAGCGTGTGCGATGACGCAACCAACGCAGCCCCTTGGTCGGATGCTGCAAACGCAGGATGGCGTCGGTGGGTTCGTGATTGGCTTCCCGAATCTCTTGTTCAGCCAGCAAGGGCTGGTCCTCTGGGACCAACAGCGACTTGATCAGGCCAGGGTTGAGGCGAATGTTCTCGGCATCAATGCCCCAGACGTCATCGGTGCGTGGGCTGAGGTAGAGGTAGTTGTTGCGGTGTTCGGTGGCGACATAGACGCAATCGTCCATCGATTCCACCAACTCGCGGAAGCGACGCTCCGACTCTTCCAGGTCGGCTTGGGCCTGACGGGATGCTGTGATGTCTCGCACCAATGAGATGAGCAAACGAGGGCGTCCATTGCTGTGGCGCAAGGCGAAATGCCGAGCGTTGACCACGCGGTTACCTTGTTCATTTTGCCATGTGAAATCGTGTTCAATGGTTTGGCCGGACTGCACGGCCTGTTCCATGTAGGGCTGTGTCATTCGCAACACAGACGCACCCAATGCATGGGCGATCGATTTGCCCACCACGCGGTCGCGTTTGATGTTGAATTCGATCTCGGTGTAGCGGTTGATGGCCACCACGTTCAAGTTGACCGGATCCAGCACAAACAGGCTGACGGGCAAGTTGCCCAGCAAGGCTTCCAGGAACTCGCGCTCTTGTTCTCGAACGTGTTCTTGCGCTTTGCGCTTGGTGATGTCGTTGAACAGGCAAACGTACTGGCTGCGGGTGCCCGTGTCGTCCAGCATCTGAATGGCATCGATCTCGCCCCAATACCGGGTGATGATCTGGCCGTCTTGGCGCGATGCCTCGTAGGGCAGGCGGAAGGGGACCCCCTTGGTGAACTGTTCTTCCAGTTCTTTCACGGCACGCCCGTCGGTCACATCTTTGGACAGCAACTCAGACAGTTTGCGCCCGATGGACTTTTCCTCAGACCAGCCGGTGAGCGAACTGAAAGCCTGGTTGACCCATTCAATCGTGCCTTCTTGGTCCGTCAAGGCCACACCGCTGCTGATGCGGGACGCGACCAAGGTCAGGCGCCCCAGGTGTTGGGCACTGTGTGCCATCAGGGTGCGGTTGGCTTCGCGTTGCGCGACGAAACCGAGTTGCACGGCCGCGATGTCGAGCAGTGGAGTCAGTTCATGCGTGATTTGTGCTGGGTCATCAAACTCCAGCAAGGCAATGGGTTGTCCATCCACCGCCACGGGCAAGGCCAGCACTCTGCGGGTACCTGGCGCGCGCCATGGGTAGGCGGGGGCATCGCCAGTTGACACGGCCCCCACGGTGGGCCGCAGGGTGCTCAGGGCTTGGCCCAGTGGGCGTTCGTCTCGCTTGGTGCTCGCCAAGGTCGACACGTCGATCAATTCGTTGGTTTCGGCTTGAGATTCCAGCCAGGGGCGCAGCAAGGCCGATTCTTGGTTCCAGCCGTCCACGCGCAAGCAAACCCAGGCTTTGGAGCCCAAGGGACCATGCAAGGCTTGACCGACGGTTTGAAGGGCTTGCGCCAGATTGCCCGCTTGTTGTGCGGCGGCGGCAATGTCTCGGCTGAGCGTGAGCCATCGTTCAGCAGCGGCCAAACGCTCACGAGCCAGATCTTCTTCCGTTGACATCAACAAAGTGTTGTCGGGTGGCCGCGTGCTACCGGGTTGATCCGGGGCTGCGTCGAAGCGTTGTCTGGCTAAATAGCCAATACCGGCTGATGCCCAACCTGATAACGCCAAGCCAAGCCCGGCCCAACCCCATAGCCAGCCGGCTACGGTGGTCATGGCCAGTGCGCCCAGACCAAAAAACAAGGTCCAGGGAGTCCGTGTGGTGTTCAGATCCTGCGGCATCGCCTACTCAATCCTTGGGTAATACAGCCTCGTCGCCAGGATTACGACAGGGCATACTCTGAACATTCGTCAGTTAATTCACGAACTTTACAGTGCGGTATAAAACTTTAACCAGCAGAACAAACCCCTTGCAGACGTCCTTACAATGATTTGGATGCGGAGAGACAACGATTTTTCCTCCCCTGCTGACCGGTATTTCAAGGGGCATATGCTGGGTTTTGCCGCGTGGCTACTCGGTGCCGTGGTTGTCTTGGTCAGTTTGTCTGCACTCGAGGTAGAACCTTGGGTGCTGGTATTTACTGCCCTCATCTGGGGTGGTGCGGGATGGCTGTGGTGGCAGCGCGACGTGCCCGTCGCCCAGAAAGAGGCCGTTTTACCCGACGCAATTCCAATGCCAGCACCCTCACCAGAATGGGTTTCTCCAATTTGGTCCCAATGGGTATCTGGGTGGTATTGGGAAACCGATAGCACCCACCGTCTGACGCATTTGCAACCGGGCGTGGGCGTCGAAGCGGATGGTCTGGATTGGAATTTGGTTTCTGAATGGGTGGCCACATCACCGGACTGGTTGGACGCGATGCGTGGTGCTGAGGCCTCGTGGCAGCAGAACCTGGATCGATTGGCCTTTGCATTTAAGCAGTCGCAGCCTGTGCCGGATGTCCTGGAAGTGCCGATGCCAGCCGTGTTGGCCTCCGAATCTTCGCCAAGCGGTTGGTTGCGAGCCCAGCCTCGCAGGAGTGCCGAAGGACGATTCCTTGGTTTTCATGGTGTTTTGACGCCCAAACCCATCGCATCCTTCGCGCAGTTGGCTCCGAATGCTGGTACGGACGCGGTCGAACAAGATGTGGCGGTGGTTCCCACGCCGATGACCGAATCCGACCAAGAGGTCTTGCGCTATGCCTTGTCGCACGACTTGCGGGCGCCCTTGCGGGTGGTGGATGGTTTCACCAAGATCGTGAAAGAAGACTACGCCAAGGTGCTCGACAAGATGGGCGTGGACCATCTGGATCGCGTGTTGGCGGCCACTGCGCGCATGAACGGCATGATCGACGCCATCTTGGCGCAGGCGCAACTGGCGGGGGCTCCGCTGAAACGTGAACCCATCGATTTGACCGCGCTGGCGCGTGACATCGCTGCAGAGATGGCAGCCTTGCCTGATGCGGGCACTGTGGCCCAATTCAAGATCGCAGAGGGCTTGCAGGTGGCGGCTGACCCCATCTTGGTGCGACGGGTGCTGGAAAACTTGATCAGCAACGCGCTGAAGTACAGCGGAAAAGTGGCTGAACCACACATCGAGGTTGGTGTCATGCCGGCGACCAATCCCGCCGTCTTCTTTGTCAAAGACAACGGCGCAGGCTTTGATATGCAGCGCGCGGACAAATTGTTTGGCCTGTTCCAGCGCATGCACAGTGCGAAAGAGTTTCCTGGCACTGGCGTCGGGCTGGCCGGTGTCCACAACATCATTCGCCGCCATGGCGGGCAGGTATGGGCCGAGGCGGTGCCTGGCCAAGGTGCATGCTTCTATTTCACCCTGATGGGGACGGCAGAAGCGCAGCAACGAGCGACCAAGCTATAAGGTGGCAAGACCCGTGCGGTCTTGGCATGGTGGCGCGGAGGTTCGTTAAACGGCGCCGAGAGAGGCCAGCACTTCCTGGGCACCTAGCAAGCGCTCGCACAATGCCATCAGGCTTCTGTTTTCTTGCGCAGCTTGTTGGTTCAGTTTGTCCAGTGCGGCTTGTCGCGTCAGCGAGTAGCGGTGCATCACAATCCCCACCGCCAAGGCGATCGTGTCATCCAATGGGTTGAGCGGTGCGGATGTGACGGTTTCTGCTTTCGGTGCAGGCTCCGGGGCCGCTGCATGAAGCGGCGTGACATTGGCAGGCGTGGTAACCGCAGGCGCGGGTGCCTCGGTCACGACAGCTTCTGGCTCGGCCCTTTGAGGCTCTGCGTTGCTTGATGCACCTTGCGCCAAGGAAGGGGCGTTGGCGCGATGCGCAAAAGCAGCCTCGACCGCCGGCACGATCTGTTGAATGTCGAGTGGCTTGACCAAATAAGTCAATGCGCCCAGCTTCTTGACCTGATTGACTGTGGCCTCGTCGGTGAACGCCGACAGGAACATGAAAGGGATTTGGCAGTAATCGCGCAGGTACTCGGCGACATCAAAGCCGGATTTGCCTTCCATGCGGATGTCCAACAGCGCCAATTCTGGGCGGTGTTGGCGGGCGAGCAGAATGGCATCGTCACCGTTGTCGGCGTCGATGACCTCATAGCCAGCCTGCGATAGGCCGTGCGTCAGCGTGGCAAGCACCAGCCGATCGTCGTCTACCACCAGGATTTTGCCTTTGTTCTGCACTCGCACCCTCTGTTCTGACGCGTCATCACTCACGTGGGACAACATTATGACCGTTTAACGACCACGAGATTCGGCGCCATTTTGTATTGTTGGATCCTATTGTGGCCAAAGGGCGATCTGATGACCAGAGCCGGCACCTGATACGTGGGGGGTGGGGGCCATATGAATACCCGGGGGTGCCAGTTCGATCCTGGTCAAAACGTCAGCGCCATCCTGGCTCAATGACAGTTTTGCACTACGACGCGGTAGCAGGGCGCGAACCAAGCCCAAGCCCGATACGCCGCCAGGCACGCGCGCCAGATTGAAGCCGTCGGGCAGTTGACCTTGATTGCGAATGTCAATGCACACGTGTGCATCATCACTGTTCACGACGCAACACATGGAGCTGGCAGGGTTGCCATGCTTGTGTGCGTTGGTGAGCAGCTCATTCAGACTCAGGGCAATCGGGATCGATTCGGCCTCGGGCAACAACCAATCGCCACCATGGTTGCCCTCAAATGTCAGGCTGATGGGGCGACCAAACGTGCGCTGTACCGAGTTGGAAATCGCTTCGATCACATTCTTCAAACGCAGGGGGCCACCTGCGCCGACTTGCAAGCCATAAACCTGCGCAATGGCCTGCACTTGGCCGACCACTTCGGAAATGGCCGACGCGACCTCTGGTTTGCGGGCCGCAATTTGCTGCAACAGTCCGGCCACGCCTTGCAGGTTGTTTTTGATGCGGTGGTGCACTTCTTTGACCAGCATTTCACGCTGGGCAATCGCGGCATCCAGGCGTGCCTGCTCCGCTTTCCTTTGTTCAGTGACGTCTGTGGCCACCAGAAGCAGCTGATCCGCGACTTGCCCATCGCGGTTCAGAGGGAGGTAATTCACATCCCAAATCTGGTGGTGATCGGATTTGTTGTTGACAAGGTATTCGCGATGCAAGGCATGACCACTGTCCAGACTGCCTTGCATGTCGGCGCGCAACACTTTGGCCCGATGGTTGTCAAACAAATCCTCTGGGGTCTTGCCCAAGGACTTGTGTGCTTCCAGTAGCAGGAAGGCTGCGGCAGCCTGGTTGGCCTGGGTGACGGCCAAGCTTCGTGCGTCCAGCACGGCGATGGCCATGGGGGCCATTTCGATGATGCGTTGCAGCGTGGCTTGCGCTTCGGCTGTTTGGGCTTCCGCCTGACGGCGGCGATCAATGTCGAGCAAGGCGTAGGTGATCTGGCGCTGGTTGAGTTCACCATAGGTGGCCACCGCATTGCCGACCACCCAGAACACCCGGCCATCACGCCCCACCACTTGGCATTCAAACGTGTGCGTTTGACCTTCCTGCAAATGATCGAGATAGTCGGTCATCCGGAAGGGGTGGTCGATGTCAGACGTGGCCACCGTGCTGAGGGGCTGCCCCACAAAGTCAGCCAGATCGCCGGCAAACATGCGGCGCGCAGAGCGGTTCATCCAGGCGATGCCTTGACTGTCCAAGGTCACGATGCCGACGAAGACGGAATCCAGAATGGCACGTGTGCGATCCGCCTGCAGCTTCAGGTTGTGTTCCGCACGATGTCGATCATCGACGTTCACAAACGAGGCAATGAAGCCCTCTTCCGCCCGGTGAGGGTCAACCAGTCTTAGGGCCACTTCTGCCCACAGCGCCTTGCCACGTCGGTGGCGCAAGGCTCGCTCACCTTGCCAATGCCCCAAGCTGCGCAGCACGCTCATGACATCGGGTTCGGCGTTGTTGTCGATTTCAGTGGCGTAGAGACTGCTCAGGTTCTTACCCACCAAGCTGCCAGATTCGTCGCCAACGAGATGCGACAAAGCAGGGTTGGCGCTTTGAATGATGCCGTCTCGCACAAAGGCGATGCCAACGCCAGACAGCGAGAACATCAAATCGCGGTCGCGGCCCAGCGCCTGCAATTGCGCCTGCTGTGCACGGATGCGCGTGATGTCAGACAACACGGCAATGGCCTCCATCGGCGTGGTCGAATCGCCAATGCGCCGAATCGACAAGCCGTACCACCGAGCGTGCTGACCGGGCACCACGATTTCCAGTTCGGTTTCGAACAGGGCACCTTTTTGCAGCTCGGAGGTGGACTGCAGCATCACGCGGTTGATGCGCGGATCTTTGGCCAACAAGACATCCATGCGCTCGCCCGCGGTCGTGCCTGGTGTAAGGCCCAGCATGCGCTCAAAGCGTCGATTGCAACGCAGCAACACGTCGCCACGCATGTAAGCGATGCCAGCAGGGGTGCTGTCGAGAATGGTGCTGAGCTCGTGCAGCAGTTGATCCTGGCTGACGCTCTTGTTCGCACTGGTTTGAATCGACGAGCTGGGAGGTGTCAGCTGACCGGTGGGTGTGATGACCGCTGCTTCTTGGATGGCACACAAAAACCGACGCGGCGTGCCTGTGTCTGGGGTGGCGTTGCACCACACTTGACTGTTCAGCAATTTGCCTTGAGATGCGCCGTTGGTTTGTCCGTTTTGTCCATTGGGGCGCGGCAGGGCGGCCTGTCCATTCAGGGGACCATCTTCGGGCCCCAAGGCCAGCAGAGCCAAAGGTGCATCCCATCCACACAGCCGTTGAATGGCGGAGGGCAGATGGGTCAGGCTGGCGCCATTCGGGATGCCATGCCCGACCAATTTGGACATGGCCGCATTGCTGCGCGTGATCTTGCCGTGCTCGTTGAACTCGAGCATGGCCAAAGGAACCAGATCGAACCAGGCGTCATCCATGTGGGCAGGTGCGGTCATGCAATGGGCATCAAGCTTGGTTTTGAACAGTCACGCCAGGCATTTTGCCGGTGTAGTCCTTGGGGAGCTTCGACAAGCCTGCTGCCAAGCGTTGGGCCATGCCACGATACAACTGTGCGACGCGACCGTTGGGATCAGCCACCATGGTGGGTTGACCGCTGTCCGCTTGGAGGCGGATGTTCAAGTCCAGGGGCATGGATCCCAACACGGGCACACCGGTTTCTTCCGCCAGACGCTTGCCGCCATCTTCACCAAAGATGTGCGCTTCATGGCCGCAGTTCGGGCAGTGGTACACCGCCATGTTTTCGATCACGCCGAGCACAGGCACGCTGACCTTATTGAACATGTTCAAGCCTTTGCGGGCATCCAGCAGGGCGATGTCTTGCGGGGTGGTGACCACGACGGCGGCGGTCAGTGGCGAGCGTTGGCAGAGCGACAGATGGATGTCGCCGGTGCCGGGGGGCATGTCCACAATCAAATAGTCGAGGGGGTGATCCGGTTGACCCCAGTTAGACAGGCGCAGCAGTTGATCCAAGGCTTGTGTGGCCATGGGGCCGCGCCAGATGGCGGGCGCGTTTTCATCAATCAGCAAGCCAATCGACATCATTTGGATGCCGTGGTTGATGGGAGGGGTGATGGTTTTACCGTCGGGGCTTTCGGGTTTGCCGCTCAGGCCCAGCATCAAGGGTTGGCTGGGGCCGTAAATATCGGCGTCCAGCAAGCCTACCGAAGCACCTTCAGCGGCCAGGGCCAAGGCCAGGTTCACGGCCGTAGTGCTTTTGCCGACGCCACCTTTGCCAGATGCCACGGCTATCACGTTGCGAACGCCGGGCAGGGGGGCTTGACCACGCGGTGCCGCATGGGTGACCACTTGGGTGCGCCAGTTCACCTCGACGCTTGTGATGCCTGCCACGGAGGCCAGAGCCTGCTCCATCAAGCCGGTGTATTCGGGCCAACGCGATTGGGCTGCGTAGCCCAGCGCCACTTCGATCTTGGCCACGCCTTGGTCGACCTTGAGCGATTTGAGTTGTCGGCCGCTGACCCAGTCTTGGCCCGTGAGCGGGTCGTTGACCACGCGCAGCGCGTCGGTGGCAGCAGTTTCAAGAGCGGAGGAGGGGGGTAAAGCGGTCGAATTCATGCAAAAACCAGGAGCGAAAGTGCAAGTTTGAGGCAACTTGCCAAGGTAGGCAGTCTAGCGCGGCCTAAAATCAGGGTCTCCCCCCAAATTGCCGAACCATGTCTCGTCAGCTTTTTGTCACCACTGCACTGCCTTACGCCAACGGCCATTTCCACATTGGCCACATCATGGAATACATCCAGGCTGATATCTGGGTGCGTTTCCAACGAATGCAAGGCAACCAAGTGCACTTTGTGGGTGCCGACGATGCCCACGGTGCGCCCATCATGATCGCTGCGGAGAAGGTTGGTAAAACCCC
The DNA here is from genome assembly GCA_046299355.1 of Aquabacterium sp. Classification (GTDB taxonomy): domain Bacteria; phylum Pseudomonadota; class Gammaproteobacteria; order Burkholderiales; family Burkholderiaceae_C; genus Aquabacterium. The sequence goes on from JBKBIO010000001.1 coordinate 173,361, forward strand.
TCAACAGTTTGTGGCTGACATTGCCGCCGGTCGCAAGCCCTACCTGGACGGCTTTCATATCAGTTTTGACCACTGGTCGAGCACCGACAGCGCTGAAAACCATGAATTGGCGCAGAGCATTTACCGTGCCCTAAAGGCCGAGGGCCTGATCGATGTTCGCCCCATCGAGCAATTCTTCGATCCCGAAAAGGGCATGTTCCTGGCCGACCGCTTCATCAAGGGCGAGTGCCCCAAGTGCGGAGCCAAGGACCAGTATGGCGATTCGTGCGAGGTGTGTGGTGCGGTGTACGCGCCCACCGAGTTGAAGAATCCGTTCTCGGCCCTGTCTGGCGCCACGCCGGTTCTGAAGACCTCGGATCACTACTTCTTCAAGTTGTCTGATCCTCGTTGTTTTGACTTCCTGCAAAGTTGGACCCAAGACGGCAAACTGCAGCCCGCTGTCTCCAAGAAAATTCGCGAGTGGTTCACCAAGGACGAAAACGGCGAAGGTGGCTTGGGCGACTGGGACATCAGCCGTGATGCGCCTTACTTCGGCATTGAAATTCCCGATGCCCCAGGCAAGTATTTCTATGTGTGGCTAGATGCGCCCATTGGCTACCTGGCCTCGCTGAAGAGCTATTTCACTGCCGGTGGCCCCCAGGCCAAGTATGGCGAAACGCGAAGCTTTGACGAGTTCATGGCCGACCCGAATGTGGAACAGATCCACTTCATTGGCAAAGACATCACCTACTTCCACACCTTGTTCTGGCCCGCGATGCTGAAGTTCAGCGGTCGCAAGCTGCCCAACCAAGTCAACGTGCATGGCTTCATGACCGTGAACAATGGCGAGAAGATGTCCAAGAGCCGTGGCACGGGTCTGGACCCGCTCAAGTATTTGAGCATCGGCATGAATCCGGAATGGCTGCGCTACTACATCGCCGCCAAGTTGAACGCCAATGTGGAAGACGTGGACTTCAACAAAGACGACTTCATGGCCCGGGTCAACTCTGACCTGGTCGGCAAGTACATCAACATCGCCAGCCGTGCTGCAGGTTTCTTGGCCAAGCGTTTTGGCGGTCAAACCACCGCAAGCATTGGCGCAGACGGCCAAGCTTTGTTGACCCAATTGCAAGCGGGTCGCACCGCGATTGCGGAGCAGTACGAGCAGCGTGAATTGGGCAAGGTGCTGCGCGAGATCATGCTGTTGGCCGACCGTGTCAACGAGTATGTGGACGCCAACAAGCCGTGGGAGCTGGCCAAGCAAGAGGGGCAAGATGCCCGCTTGCAAGAGGTTTGCACGGTCTGTATTGAGGCCTTCCGTTTGTTGAGCATTTATCTGAAGCCCGTGCTGCCTGCGCTGGTGGCTAATGTGGAAGCCTTCTTGAAGGTGGATGCCATGGGCTTTGACGATGCCGCCAAGCTGCTGGGCGCCCATGTGATTGGCGAATACAAGCACTTGATGCAGCGTGTGGACGTGAAGATGCTGGATGCCCTGTTTGAGCCGCCTCCCGCCCCAGTGCTGGAGTTGCCCAAGCCTGGTGGTGAAGACATTGCCCCTGTCATCACCATCGATGATTTCGTGAAGGTGGACCTGCGTGTGGCCAAGATCGTGAACGCCGAGCACGTGGAAGGCAGCACCAAGCTGTTGCGCTTGACCCTGGATGTGGGTGAGGGTCGCACCCGCAATGTGTTCAGCGGCATCAAAGAAGCCTACAAGCCCGAAGACCTGATCGGCAAGCTGACCGTGATGGTGGCCAATCTGGCGCCACGTAAGATGAAGTTTGGCGTGTCGGAGGGCATGGTGCTGGCTGCATCGCATGCCGACGAAAAAGCCAATCCAGGTGTGTTTGTGCTGGAGCCTTTCCCAGGCGCTCAGCCGGGTATGCGGATTCGTTGATCGAATCCAACGGGCTTGATCGCCCAACACAAAGGCCCGGCATTGACCGGGCCTTGTTCATTCTGGTCTGCCAGAGTTCAGATCACACTCACAGCGTCATCTCGATCAAGTCCAGACAAATCTGAGTGGCGATGGGAGAACGCGCCAAAGTCATGCATTCTGCGGCCGAGGCTTGCCGTACCTGCCGGAACTGATGGTGCGCGCGGGCACGCAGGGCTGCATGTTCTGGCTCATGGCGGAGCAACCAAGTCAAACGCTTCAATCCGCTCAACCAAGCACGCTGCCATGGGGTTTTGTCAAACCCAACCGGATGGCTGGGCGAAGCCAGTTCGCTTTGGTTGAATGCAATTTGCTCTAGCGTGGCCTGCAAGGCTTGCAACCGATGCGGGGCGCGTGCTTTAGGGCGGGCTGGGGGCGCTGGGGCGTAGTGTCCTTGGGCCGCTTGTCTGGCAAGTTGGTCACCGCGGTGCGCCTTGGTTTGAACGTCTAGCCACAGGCCGAAGCGTGCCATCCAGTCGCGCCCACAGGCCAACACGGCCAAAGGCGAGCCACTCACGAGTTCGATTTCGAGCTCTTGCACACGGCTGCTGTGGTCGCCTGCATGGATCTGCCCCAAGTCCACAGCCAGCTCCACCCAACCGAGGCTGTGGCCTTGCGCATCGGTGATTTGCATTTCAGCCCGGTGTCGCAACATGTCGGTTCGGTACAGTTGGACCAAACCACATTGGTGACCTTGCGGATCTTCAATCGGTTGCCAGCCAAGATCGCGTTGCAGGGCTTCGGCGGCATCGTCTCGGTGTCGCGATAAATCAGGCCAGATCGCCTGTCCATCTGCTGGGGCTTGAGCTGGAACGTTGTCTTCCAGTCGGATCATGGGGTTGGCCGCCGAGGCCTTCAGGGTCTGAACCCATTCATCGTCTTCGCGCCGAACGCGCAGCGCTGCGCGTGCCCGCGCCAGTTTGCGGTCGGGCGTGTCGAAGTAAGCGGCGGCCAACCGTTGGCTGGGGGGGCGATCGGGCAAATGATTCAATGCCGCGACAACGGTGTCCAACGAGGCGTCCGGAATCTGAAATTTCAGCTCAATTTCTTGCATAAGCGTCATTGTCCGCCTGTCAGATGGCTGTGTTTCTGATCTAGGCCGATAAAATGCGTGCCTAAACCGTTTTTTTGGTGACAGATATGCCTCTCTTCTGGAAACCCTACAAGTCCGACGTGACTCAGTTCATCGACAGCCTCAAGCAGCGCGATCCGCAACTGGAAGAGCGTCAGCGCCAGGGCCGTTCTTTGCTGTGGGACAAAGCTGTCGATCGCAAGGCGCAGCAGGAATACGCTGAAAGCCGCGTGGCCCAAAAGCCTTACGTCTATCAGACCAAGGGCTGACCCAGCCCACCATCGTGTCCACTGAGAACACTTCTGAGCTGAACGCCGCTGCGTTGGACGACAAAGGCTTGCCTGAGGTCGTCGACAACGTGGCCGTGGCGCGCCTGTATGGCGAGCCCTTGTTTGCCATGCCGCAGGATTTGTACATCCCGCCGGATGCCTTGGAAGTGTTCCTGGAGACCTTTGAAGGGCCGCTGGATCTGTTGCTCTACCTGATCCGCAAGCAGAACTTCAATATTCTGGACATCCCCCTTGCAGACGTCACACGGCAGTACTTGGCCTATGTGGACCAGATTCGCAAGCGCAATCTGGAGTTGGCCTCTGAGTACTTGTTGATGGCAGCCATGCTCATCGAGATCAAGTCTCGGATGTTGCTGCCCCCGAAGAAGACCGAAGAGGGGGAGGAGGCCGAAGACCCCCGCGCCGAATTGGTCCGTCGTCTGATCGAATACGAGCAGATGAAGCTGGCGGCCGCCAAGTTGGATCAAGTGCCCTTGCTGGGCCGTGATTTCATGCGGGTGCAGGCACATAACGACCCGACGGTGCGCGTGCGCCACCCCGATGTCAGCCTGGATGATCTCAGAGACGCTTGGCGCGACATTTTGCAGCGCGCCAAGTTGCACACGCACCATCACATTTCGCGCGAAGAATTGTCTGTGCGCGAGCACATGGGCATCGTGCTGCGAACCCTGCAGGGGCGTCGATTCGTGGAGTTTGAAGACCTCTTCGATGTCACCCGTGGGGCACCCGTGATGGTGGTGACCTTCATTGCCATGTTGGAGTTGGGTAAAGAGCGTTTGCTCGAAATCACCCAAGCCGAGGCGTTTGCCCCGATCTACGTGCGACTGGCTTATCAGCCTGCCTGATGAGCCAGCAAGACACTGGCTTGCAAATCAATGCGCAAGGCCTAGAATCGCGCCACCACCGACACCCTGGGCTGGTGGTTTGAGGAAGACACAAGCATGACGACCCCGAATTTCGCGCAGCCACGCAAGCCCGTGAACCTGCATCGTCTGCGTGAGATGCACGCGCAAGGCGAAAAAATCACCATGCTCACCAGCTATGACGCGACCTTTGCGCGTTTGGCCGACGACTGTGGCGTGGATTGCCTGTTGGTGGGGGACTCCCTGGGCATGTTGGTGCAGGGCGAGTCCAGCACTGTGCCTGTGAGCCTGGAGCAGATGGTCTACCACACACGTTGTGTGGCCAAGGGCAATCGCACGGCGTGGGTGATTGGTGACCTGCCATTCGGCAGCTATCAGGAAAACAAAGAGCAGGCCTTGCGGTCGAGTGTGGCACTGATGCAAGCGGGCGCACACATGGTCAAGCTCGAAGGCGGCGGTTGGACGGCTGAGACCGTGCACTTCATGACCGAGCGAGGCATTCCGGTGTGTGCCCATTTGGGCCTGACACCACAAAGCGTGCATGCCTTGGGCGGCTATCGCATCCAGGGCCGCGACGAAGCTGGCGCAGAAACCATGCGGCGTCATGCGCGTGAATTGGCCCAAGCGGGTGCCGCCATGATGGTGCTGGAATTGATGCCTTCCAAGGTGGCCGCACAGGTTCAGGCTGACAACCCCGGCATGATGACCATCGGTATTGGCGCTGGCGCGGCCACAGCGGGGCAAGTGCTGGTGCTGCACGATATGCTCAATGTCACGCGTGGCAAGCTGCCGCGTTTTGTGCGCAACTTCATGGCCGAAGGTGGTGCCATCGAAGACGCCATCCGTCGTTATGTGGCTGCCGTGAAAGACGGTTCCTTCCCCGACGAAACCATTCACGCTTATTGATTCCAGCGGTCATTGCATGCGCATCATTCATCGGATTTCTGAGCTGCGTGAGGCGCTGGCTCAACACGCTCAAGCTCCTGCATTTGTGCCCACCATGGGCAACCTGCATGAAGGGCATTTGAGCCTCATTCGCCAGGCTTGCACCTTGGTGGCCGGCACGGACAGCCCTGTGGTGGCATCGGTGTTTGTCAATCGCTTGCAGTTTGGTCCAAACGAAGACTTTGACACTTATCCGCGTACCCTGGAGCGCGATGCCGAGTTGCTGCGTGCCGTGGGCTGCGACATCTTGTTTGCGCCCTCTGAGGCGGAGTTGTACCCGCAGGCTCAGACCTACAAGGTGGTGCCTCCCACCGAGTTGGCCGATATTCTCGAAGGAGCGTTTCGTCCTGGCTTCTTCACGGGTGTGTGTACCGTGGTGCATAAGCTGTTCAACATCGTGCAGCCTCGTTTGGCCGTGTTTGGCAAGAAAGACTACCAACAGCTGATGGTGTTGCGGAACATGGTCACGCAGATGGCGTTGCCCATCGACGTCCGTGGCGGCGAGACCTTGCGCGCAGAAGATGGCTTGGCGCTGTCTTCTCGCAATGGTTACCTGAGTGCCGAGGAGCGTGTGGAGGCGGTTCAGCTGATCACCACCTTGCGCGCCGTTCGCCAAGCTGCCCTGGATGCACGCTCTACCGGCCAATTGTCTGCAGCGCTGCTCAGCGAGCAAGAGCAACAGGCTGCGGCTGGCTTGGATCAACGTGGCTGGAAGACCGACTATGTGTTGGTTCGTCGCCAGCGCGACCTCCTGCCTGCGACCGATGTCGAATTGCAAGCAGGTGAGCCCTTGGTCATCTTGGCCGCTTCTCGCTTGGGCAAGACGCGCCTGATCGATAACCTCGAAATCTGAAGCCCGCATCGGGCCATCTGAAGGGGGCTGGGGCTGGTTCGTAAATTGCTAATACCTCAGGGTTTTCCTTGAGTATTGGCATCCGATGAACCTCCGTCTTCCCCATTTGTGTGCTGCGCTGGTGTTGGCCATCAGTGTGGTGCAATCCCCGGTTTTGGCTCAGCCTGCGTCGGCTTCAAAGGGTGCCAGTGCACCTGTCGCCAGTGCATCAGCGTCTGCTTCAGCATCGGATGCAGCCACGACAGTCGGTGCAAGCGCTTCGAGCGTTGCACCGTCCCAACCTGCCGTGGTGGAACCTGCGGTCGCAGCATCGGATGCGGCCTCGTCAGAACCGACACCCGTGGTCACGTCTGCACCACATGCGGTGCCAATGGCTCAAATCAGTGCAGGTGATACCGCTTGGGTGAGCGTGTCATCGGTCTTGGTGTTGATGATGAGTGTGCCTGGCTTGGCTCTGTTCTACGCAGGCATGGTTCGCAAGAAGAACATTTTGGCGACCATGGCCCAAACCTTGGCCGTGTGTGGTTTGGTGACCGTGCTGTGGTTTGCGGTGGGTTACAGCTTGGCTTTCATGCCCGGTGACGACTACCTGGGCACGCTCAGTGCGGTTTGGTTGAAGTCCTTGGTGTTCGACAAAGGTGCAGGGCTGGTGTCTGTGCACCATCTCGCGCCCACGGTGCCAGAGTCGGTGTTTGTCATGTTCCAGCTGACTTTCGCCATCATCACCCCAGCCTTGATTGCTGGTGCGTTTGCCGAACGCATGCGCTTCTCTGCCATGTTGTGGTTCATGGGCTTGTGGTCGATTCTGGTGTACGTGCCGGTGGCCCACTGGGTGTGGGAGCCCACTGGGTGGTTGGCCCGCATGGGCGCCTTGGATTTTGCGGGCGGCACCGTGGTGCACGTTAACGCCGGTGTGGCGGGCTTGGTTTGCGCGTGGATGTTGGGGCACCGCATGGGCTTTGGCCAAGAGCCATTGATGCCTGCGAACCTGGGCTACACGATGATCGGAGCCTCTTTGCTCTGGGTGGGCTGGATGGGTTTCAACGGCGGTTCGGCCGTGGCGGCTGATGGTCGTGCTGGCTTGGCCATTCTGGTGACGCAATTGGCTGCAGCCTCGGCCGCCATGACTTGGATGGCGGCAGAGTGGATGGTGCGTGGCACACCGACCTTGTTGGGCCTGTGTAGTGGTGTGGTGGCTGGATTGGTCGCCATTACACCCGCGTCAGGCTTTGTTTCGCCTGGTTCCGCCGTGATCATTGGTGGCATCGCCGGTGTGGCCTGCTATTGGGGTGCCACAGGCTTGAAGCGCATTCTGGGTGTGGATGACTCCTTGGACGTTTTCGGCGTCCATGGCATTGGCGGCATTGTGGGCGCGGTCCTGACCGGCGTGTTCGCGTCACCCACAATTGGCGGCGTCGAGGGCAATGTCCAGACCCAATTGGTCGCCGTGGCTGTGACCTTGGTCTACAGCGCGTTGATGACGACCTTGATCTTGATCGTGATCGGCCGTGTGGTGGGCTTGCGGGTGTCTAAACAAGATGAGCGTGATGGACTGGATCTCAGCCAGCACGGAGAGCGCGTCGAATGACTTCTCAGATGTGAATGGCAATCAGGAGGTGAACATGCTTGAAAGCGATAAGTTTGCAGTGGCAGCACACATGCATGTGGTCTTGCGACGCAAATGTGGACGCGTGACGGATGTGGAGTGGATGATGAAAAGTCCGGACTACGCCCGCGAGATCATTCGCGTCGCCCGCGCTGAAAACGAGCCGGATCTGCAAGCCATGGCAGACAAGTTGGAGGCAGCCTTGTTCCCTGCGGGCATCAAGCCGATGCGGCCGATGCCTGAGGTTCGCCCTCAGCAGGTAGGCGCTCAGCTTGCACCCGATACGCAGCCGGGAGGCTTGTACGGGGCGGCCATGGATGCCCTGCAAGGTCGGCGGCGCTACGTCGGCTCGTTGCGCTAAGGGGCGTTGGCGCTCACAGGCTCAGCAGGAAGTCGACGACTTCTTGTTGGACCCGTGTGCGTTTCATGGGCGGCAGGCTCTGCCAGATACGGCGGCCATAGGGGCGATCGATCAGGCGCGTATCGCCAATCATCAAAACACCACGATCCGTCTCGCTGCGGATCAAACGGCCTGCGCCCTGTTTCAGCGCAATGATGGCCTGCGGCACTTGATGTTCCATGAAGGGGTTGCCGCCTGATTTTTCAAGCAACTCCAGTCGTTTGGCCAGCACAGGGTCATCCGGTGGCGCAAAGGGCAGTTTGTCGATGACGACCAAGGTCAATGCATCGCCTTTGACGTCGATGCCTTCCCAGAAGCTGTGGCTGCCTACCAAAACAGCATTGCCAGCTCGGCGGAAATCCTCCAGCAAGGTGGGGCGAGGGGCATCACCTTGTTGCAGGATGGGGTAGGGCCAGTGACGCTCCTGCGCGATGGCTTTGAGCCGCTCGGTTGCTTTGCCCACCGCTCTCAGGCTGGTGCACAGGATGAATGCGCGGCCTCGATTGGCTTCTATGAGTGGCAAGGCCGCATCCACCACTGCCTGGGTGTGATCAGGATGATTGGGGGCCGGTAGGCCCTGCGGCACATACAGCATGGCCTGATTGGGGTAGTCGTATGGGCTGGACCATGAGGCGCATTCGGCGTCGTCCAGCCCCAAGCCGTGGGTAAAGTGACTGAAGTTGTTCTTCACGGCCAAGGTGGCCGACGTGAAGATCCAGGCCCGCTTGGGGATGTGCGATGGCTTGTTTAGGGCATGCGTGTCTGCGTTGGTCGCCGATTCATTGCTTTCCTCTGTATCGACGTCTTCGCCTAGCCCCAGTCTTTGGCGCTTGAATACGTCTGCCACCGAGATTGGCGTGCGGTGCAGTTGGATGCCATGCGAGCCGACGTCGACCCAGCACAGCTCGGGTTCATCGGCCCGCTCAGGCGCCCCCCACGCAATGAGGTTTTGACGCAAGCCATGGGCTCGACGGCTCAATTGAGCCAACTCGGGGCTTCGCTCAGATTGAGCTGCCAAGACTTCATCCACGGCGAGTAGTGCTTCCTTCAGCTCTTCGATCGCGGGCATCAAGGGGTGGTTCTCACCCAACTGGGCATGCGACAAACGCTGCAGGGGCTGGCCAAAGCACAAACGCAGGTTGCGTGTGGCGCGATCCAGTGGGGCTAGTAAATCCGGCCAATGTGCGGCGTCTCGGGCTTGTGATTGCCCGGTGGCCAAGGTGTCCCGTAGGAAGTCAAGCAATTGAGCTGTCGACAGCGTCTCGCCGAAGAACAGGGTGGCGGTGTCGGGGAGTTGATGTGCCTCGTCAAACACGATGGTTTGCGCATTGGGGAGCAACTCGGGTACCCCTTCCTCGCGCAGCATCAGGTCAGCGAAGAACAAGTGATGGTTGACGACCACCACATCTGCATCTTGGGCTTCCCGTCGGGCCTTCATCACAAAGCAATCGTTGTAGCGCGAGCACTCACTGCCCAGACAGTTTTCGCGCGTGGAGGTCACACGCAACCAAATGCTCGCGTGTTCTGGCACCGACGGGCACTCGGCCCGATCACCGGTGGCCGACAGCGGCGCAAAGCGGTTGATCAGGCTGAGGTCTTTGACTTCCTGCTTGCTGGCCAGGAGGCTGGCATCTTGATTGGTTCGATCCAGATGGTGCCAGCACAGGTAATTGCTTCGCCCTTTGAGCAAGGCGGTTTTAACGGGAATGGCCAGGGCGTCTTTTACCGCGGGTAGATCGCGGTGGTAGAGCTGATCTTGCAGCGCCTTGGTGCCCGTGGAGATGATGACCTTGCCACCCTCCAGCAGAGATGGGACGAGGTAAGCAGCGGTTTTGCCCACGCCCGTGCCCGCCTCCAGCACGACAGTTTTGCCCTCTCTGATTGCGCCCAGAATGGCTTGCGACATCTCAATCTGCTCTTGACGAACGCAGTAGCCCTCGAAGGCGCGAGCCAATGGGCCAGAGTCAGAAAACAGCGATTGAAGATCCATGTTGCAGCGGCTAAGACGAGCCGTGATTGTCTACCCAACTGAGGGCATAAAAAAACGCCCTCTTGGGTGAGAGGGCGTTTGCTGGTGTGTGCCTGATCAGGGCAGCGCGCGTACGACGCTGGACTGCAGTGCTCGTTCCAGCGTTTCGATGCAGTCCTGCCTGTGTGCCTGCCAGATGGCTGCGTCTTCACTTGGGCCGCTGGGCAGTCGTTGTGCCTTGAGTTGCGCCAGGGTTTGTTTGGCTTGCTCACGCACGATGGCGCGTGCGTCGGCACGCCCGGCACCTGTTTTCAACAGGCTAACGCTGATACGGCTGACATATTCGCGTTGCAGGTTGCGCAGCCATGCCGCTTGCTCGGGGCGATAGTTGCTGGGCGTCCAGATGGCCTTTTGCAAACGCTGGTGCACCTCGTTGGCACTCAAGGCTTTCGGTTCGCGGTCGCGAACTTTGTCTTGGTTGTCTGCCAAGCGATCGGCCAAAGCTTCACTCATCAGGTACGACAGCACTTCACGTTGGCGTTGGAGCAATTGCTCGGCCACCGAGAAGTCGGTGTTCAGATTGCCCGTGGTGTCAGGGCCGGATGCATCGGCACGCTCCAGGTAGTCGGGCACCAGGCGGCGCTGCAAGCTGGCTGGCACTTTCAAAGCATCGGTCGATACGAAAGTCTTGATCAAGAGGTCCAGCGCCTGACGTTGTTGGGCAGACGGCAAAGGCTCCAATAGATCACGTTGACTCTGCGTCCCATCGCGTCGAGTCACCACGCCGCCCACTTGTCTCAACAGGATGGTCATGGTCTTGCTGAGGTCTCGCAACGCGTAGGTCAAGCTGCGGCGCCAGTCGGCGGGTGTCTTGATGTCTTTGACGGAACGATCGGATAGCTTCTTGATGTGGTCCTCGAAGATCGCGATGCGGGTCTTGGCGAATTGAATCGGGTCGCGCCCAAGATCAAAGGTCAGGGCCTCGGGGTCATAGCCATAGCCCATGTCTTCGTCAGTGCCAAAAGCGAGGTTCCATGCATGTTCTGGCTTGTCGGCCCGCTCGGCGATGGTCTTCAACGCATCCGTGCCTTGGCTGTCCTCAGGCAGCGGTTTGTAGCCATACTCAATGGCCCAATAGTCATAGGGCCCCAGTGTGGTTTGAAACGGTGCGCCGGCAGGCTGCCCAGGTGCGGGCAAGTTGATGGGCGCATAGTCCATGACCGAGGCCGAGTTGCCGTGTTGTTCGGTCAAGGCTTTGTTGCCCAGTTCACTGTTCAAACGCCAACGCGAGGCTCGGAAGTTGTGGCGCAATCCCAATGTATGGCCGACCTCGTGCATGGTCGTGTCTTTGATGTAGGCCAGCACAAAGGCCTGAACCTCGGGGCTGTCGGGCGGCAATCCGCTGGCAATCCCCTGAAGGTCCATGGCGTAGGCCAATTGGTCTGCCATTTCCGAGCCATGCTCGCAGTGTTCGTGCCCAGGATGGTCTTCAGGATCCATCATGAACTGGCTGCGAATCGCTCGAATGCCTCGTGTCGACAGGCTCTCGAGTGCGATGTTGGCATCCAGAATTTCACCGGTTCGGGGGTCAACGTGTGTAGGGCCAATTGCACCGAAGCGTGGCTGCACATTGGTCATCCAACGGATGGCCGCATTGCCGGTGGCCAAGGTGTCAAAGGGCTTGTCGGCCGGGGGCTCTTTGGCTTCGATGGCATTGGTGATGCCAATGGCTTCAAACGCTTTGTTCCATTCCAAGACACCGTCTTTCACGGCTTGACGGTACTCCGTTGGGATGCTGGGGTCCAGCCAGAAGGTGATGGGTTTGACGGGATCTGACTTGGCTGCGTTGGGATCCTTCTTTTCGAGCGCCCAACGGTTGATGAAGCGTTTGCGAGGGTTGCGTTCCAGATCGGAGCTGAAGTCCGCCACCGTGGTGGTGAAGTAGCCAACACGGGCGTCGGCTGGCCGTGGCGCCATGCGCTTGTCTGGCAGTGGTGTCAGGCTGTAATGCACCGTCAAGAACAAACTGCGCGGATCGGGCACCGTGACCGGGTAGGTGGGGGCAGGGCCTGGCGCACCCGTGGGTTGTGCCAAGTTGGCCGTGGCGAAGTGGTGTTGCACTTCTAAGAACAAACCACCGGCCTCGGGCCGCACTTCAGCCAGGTTGGAGTTCTTGGCATCGAAGGCGTAGCCCTGGCGATAGGTGCGCTGCAACTGCGGCGCCAAGGCCATCAGGTCCGTCAAAAACAGGGCCTGAGCGTCAATCAAAACCGCATTGGATTTGCTTTGCCCCGCGCTCAAGATCGGGGTGCTACCCAGCAGGCTAGGAGAGTATGCGGCTTCGACCGAACGCGCTGCGGGCGTGCCCGCTTTGGCGGTGAACGCCGCATTGATGGCCACCAATTGGATGGATTGTTGAACCTTGCGGAACTCCACCCACTGTGGTTTGCCCATCTGGGCCCAACGGCTTTGCATCAAACCGCCAAACAGGCCGTTTTCACCCAAGCCTGTCGCGAGTTTGGGCGACAGGAACAGGGGCTTGTTCAATAACTCTGGGCTGATTTCGAACAAGACTTTGTCTTGCTTTCGCCATATGGGAATGAACCCGTCTTGCTTTTCGGCGCCTTTGGTCACAGCATCGAAGGCTGGCAATGTAGGGCCGCTACTGCTGCTGGGTGCAGTCGGCCCCGAATTGCCTTGCTGAGCAACTGGCGTGGGGAGGGGGGCGGGAGTGATCTGATTGGAGCCACTACCGTTTGTGTTGTTGGGCGCTATGTGGGTGGCCGTTTGTGTCGCTGATGCACTGGTGGTCGGGGGCGCGGTGGAACTGTTTGATGGCTTTGAGTTCAAACCGGAACATCCCACCAAACTGATCAGCACGGCGGTTGTCAGTGCTGTCTTACAGGATGAGAACCCTCGTTCAGGGGTTCGAGTTCCCTCCCGATCAGGGGGACAGTCAGACAGGAAAGTCATCCACAATTGATAGAAATGGGTCATAGGGCTGAAACCTTACCATCAGTTCCGGATCCTAAAAAACAGAAGTTCAACAAAGGAGTGCAGATGTCCCGGGTTGTGTCCCGACGTGAGTTCAATCTGTTGGGGCTGTCCACCGCTTTGGGGGGCGGAGTGGCGTCGCTGGCTCCCACACAGGCCAGGGCCTGGGTGCCGCTCGAGTTCTCTTCCGAAATGCCAGATGCGCAAGCACGAGAGTTGGCTCAGTGGTTTCGTACAGAAAAGCTGCTGAACTTGCCTGACGACATGATTGCTGAATTGTTTCGGGAAATGTCGGTTTCAACTTACAGCGCCTTCCTTAAATTAAGTGCCCAGATTTACAAAGAAGCGGAGTTCTGGGTTCGTCGTCAGGAGCGCTTGGCGCGTGGTTGGACTGAGCAGCCGTTCATCAACCACGTCAAGTATCGCCATCAACCTAGACAGGTTTACATCGCTTGGCTCGAAGGCGGTCCCGATGCTGGCCAAGAGGTTATTTACGATGAGAACATCGACCGAGATCGTGTTTATGGTCACGCAGCCGGCATGTTGGGTCTGCAGGCTTTCTGGGTTCCGATTGACAGTGCGCTCGCCAAGATCAGCTCAAATCATTCGCTGAGGGATATGGGCCCTCACTACCTTGCTGAACGGTTCATCGCCGATTCCGAGAAGTGGTTGAAGGCTGGTGGGGATGGGCGTCCATCGAAAGTCGAAATGGTTCCAGAAGCAGGGCGACGCTTTGTAGCGGTGACTTGGGAGCGTCCGAAGGGGCGTCCTCACTACTATGCGAAGCGAGTCAGGCTTGGATTCGACTTACGCAAGGTTTACGTGCGTTCTGTTGAAGTCTGGGATGACAACAATCAAATTCGTGAGCGCATCATCATCGACAATGCACTGGCGCGAAAGCTGTCAGATAAAGAATTCAGTCCCGATAATCCCGATTACAAGTTCTAGCGGTGCTTGATTGGGTGAGCAGAGTGATACCCGAGCGGCGCAAATAAAAAAAGCGAGTACCTCACCAGTACTCGCTTTTTTCTTTATGTCCCAGACGATGTCCGGGACCTGTGCTTGATCAGTTCGGCGCGTGCTCGAACCAACCGTTCAGGAAGTTCAATGCGGGAACGTCATGTGCGGCAATCGGGCCGAAGCCGACCACGACCAAGCCAATGGCCATCACGATCAAAGGCAAGATCCAGCGCTCGTAGCGACGGAAGAACGACAAGTGCTTGACCTCACGGTCGGCCTCTTCGACTTCCTCTTCACCAATCACTTGGCGCGTCAGCAACTGATTCAGTGCCACGGGTGGGGTCAGGTAGCCCAGCTCGAATGCCACCAGAACCATCATCCAGAAGTGAACGGGGTCGATGTTGTTCGCGTAGGCAATTGGCGCCAGTGTGCCGGAGACCAGCACCACCGCACCAAACGGATCCATCACCATCCCCAGGAAGACCATCACAGCCATCAGGAAGAACATGGCGTGCCAGGTCGACTCGAACACGCTGGGGAACAGGTGCATGATCTCTGAGCGTTCGATGATGCCGCCAACCGCCAGAGACAGCGTCATCAGGGACAACAATGCGCCCACGTGGCCGATGGTCTCGGTGGTGGCATAACGAACCGACTTCTCCACGCCGTCTTGACGATGGCTGGCGTAGTCTGGGGTGATCTCTGCCTTGTTCTTGTTCAGCACCTTATCGAAGATCAGGATCAGCAGCAGCATCACGGGCATGATGGTGGGCGCTGTGATCTCGTTGAGCTTGGTGTCCAGACCATATTCATAGATGGCAACGATGACGACTGCCACGGCCGCGTAGGGCAGTACAGGAACCATCTGCTTGAACATGGCAGGGATCGCCACGGCCGGTGCTTCGATGTTGGATCGCTGTGTGCGAACCATTTGCGACACGATGAAGAACAGTGTCGAAGTCAGGATGAAGACGTAGAAGCCCCAGTGATACAGCTGGTTGGTGGTGACCTGCTTGTTCAAAGCAGCGATCATCACAATCAGCAAGCAAGGGCGCAGCACCACACCCAGAGAACCAGACATGGCCGTTGCTGCCAAAGCGAATTGACGCGAACCACCCGAGGCGCGAACCTCGTGATAGATCACACCACCGGCTGCGATCACAAAGATACCGGATGCGCCGGTGTAGGCTGTTGCAACCGAGGCACCCAACAGGATCAAATAGGTCAGCAACTGAGGTGACAGGCTCCAAGGACGCACCACGTCCAAGAGCAAGTCAACAATGCGGCTTTGCTTCAGCAACATGCCAGCCCAGATGAACAGGGCCAAGTTCATGAAGATGCTCGGCAATGCCATCAATTGGTTGATGTAGATGGCCAGGCCTGCGTCATGGCGGTTGATGAGGAAATAGATGCCCGCGATGATCGCCATGTTGGCGTAGAGTGGGATCGACAGCGTCGCTGGGCCCCACTGACCGTCACCATGTTCAGAAACTTTGGGCTTGAAGCATCGGGCCAAATTGATGATCAGGAGTGTCGCAAACAGTGCCATCCAGATGAAATGCAGCTTTTCATCTTCGATGACGCCACCGCTGGCCTGCAGGATCTGGTAGTAGCGAACGCTGGAGAACAGCAAGAAGGCGTTAGCCACCACTTGGCTCCAGGTCTGTACGGTGAAGTCTCTCGTGTAGTGACCGGGGCGGATGCCGATGTGGTGAAAGCCCAATGTCGTGGTGATCATGGAGATGGCGACCATCAACAGCAAAATCAAGGGGCGATTGTCGGTACCAATTTGGAAGAGGCCAAAGAAACTGGTCTCAATCGTTCGGTAGATCTTGACCTCTGTGGTTTGATGGCTGAGCACCTTTTCGTACAACTCATGCTTCATCTTGCAGATGTTGGCAGCCTGAACGAGCGATTGGCGCAAGACGGCTGGATCCGTAGGCGTTGTATCGGCGAACAAGTTGTCGATGTCATCCCCGCCGCCACTCGCGCTAGCGCTAGATTGCTTCTGAATTTCAGCCTCGATATCGGGCGTGGGGTTGCAATCCGGCTTAACGGGATCTGCTCGCAGCATGAAATACTGAACTTGAGCCTTGGGATCTCCGAACATGGATTCCCCAAACTTGAGCAACTGACCATGCACCATCTCTCCTGTGCCGATGATCAATGTCAAAAGCAGGAGGGCAAACACGGGCAGGCTGGAGAACCACTCGAGAGCGGAACGGCCTAAGAAGAGGCGAGACGTTTGGGGCGATGACATGATGATCAGTTCAGGGCTAGAAACTACAGGAGCCTTCGATCAAAAGGGGGCGTGAGCCCCCTTGCAAGACACTTGAAACAGCGGGGCAGGTGCCCCACGGGTATTACTTCCAGTCTTCTTCAGACTTGGTGGCGCATTCAGGATCTGCGGGATTGATGTTGCAACGGATCTTCTTGATCACTTTCAATCCACGCTTGTCGTAGAGGCCTTGCTCCGCGATATCGATACGGGATTCGCGCAGCATCATGGTGTACTTGTAGGAGTTGTCAGCGCTCAACTCGACCCAAGTCGCTGGAGGGATGCTCGCATCAGCCTGTTTGATCAACTGCATGGCCCGATCAAACTGGGACAACCAGTATTCACGGGACTTCAGGCCGTAACCTTCGGGGAATTTGGTTTTGTTCAGGATGACCTGGTAGGTCAGGATCAGCATGGGGAAGCGAACAATGCCGCCCTTGCTACCAATACCTTTGTACAACTCCAGTGGCTTGTAGGCCATGGAAGGTGCGCCAACCATGTCCACCGAGCCATTGTTGAACTTGGTCGCAAAGTTGGTGATGTCTGCGGACACCGGCTGCGCACCGATGCGTTGAATCATGACGGCTTGAGCCTTGTCATAGTCAAACGAAGCAATGCGCTTGCCGGCCAAGGCCTCTACCGTGTTGATGCGGCGATCGTTCACGACAGGATAGGCTGCGCCCAGCGGTGCAATGCCGCCCACTTCGTAATTGCCGTTGACCATCAGCCCGGCTGCTTGCGGCGCCGCATAGGTTTGAATGACCTTGCGAACCACGTTGTAGCTACTTGGCATGTCGATCTTGCCGTCGCGAACAATGGTGGTCGCACCCAAGGTGTCGATCGAGCCCGAGACGATGTTGAACTGACGGGTACGGAAAGCGGTTGCAATGACACCGTCGCACTGACCTGTGCGGAAGTCTTCGGTTGCAACACGTTCGTCGGTGTAGCCCTTGAGTTCCAGGTTGACGCCGTTGCGCTGCATGGCCACAGCGTAGTCCTTGGCCATGTTGAAGATGTCACCCGAGGTGCCCAACAGGTCATAAACACACAGCTTTTGCGCGGCGTGCGCCTGAGTCATCCCGCCAATGGCCAGCAGGGTTGCGGCGCACAGCAGACGCTTGGATGGAATCGCTTTCACAAGGGCTCCTCGGTAAAAAAAGAGGGCCAACATGTGTGGCCCTCCGGGAATTGGGGTTCTTTGATCTGGAAACATCTGTGTTCCAGACTTGCCGACTCGGACTATAGCGGCCGGTGGCTTGACTCAGATCAGAGGACACCCGTGGTTAAGGGGAAGGGCTTTACCTATTGGTGAAAACCCTTCTGTTGATTACTTCAGGAAATCGTCGGCGTTGACATCTCCGCCAACCTTTTCATCCCAGAACTTGCCCAGGCTACCCAAGGGTGTCCGGGTACCAGTGTTCTGTGTCCACAAGCGGTCGGAGATGTTCACCATTTGCTCGTGTGCAATCGAGTCGATCAACTTGTATTCGACAGAAGGCGTGAAGTCTGCGACGCTTGTGAAACGCTTCAGCGCGGCACGGATGCCAGCGCTGTCATCGTTCGATTGAGCAGCCATGGCAGCCATCACGTGAGCCAGTCGAACCCCTTTGCTCTCTGCAATGGTCATGGCCTTGTCAAAGGTGCCAGCGATGTCACGGCCTTGGGCTGCGCCGGGGATGATGCTCCAGACGATGGCGCGAGCGGCTTCTGGGGCGCCCCACCACTTGGCGTTGTTCAGACACTTAAGGGCCGATTCAGCCAGCGGTGCGATGTCTGTCGGCACGCCCACGGTTTGCTGTGCGGCAATGTCGTTCTGCATGGCTTGCAGGCCAGAGATGGTGCCCATCAAATAAGCCAATTCATCGAAATCACGCTTGAAGTCCGGGCAGTTGGATCCGTACTTGAAGAAGTACTTTTGCTCCAGCTTGGTTTGCATGCGCTGGAAGGCCAAGTATTGGCGTTGGGCCGTCAGCGCCAGCAAACGCTTTTGCGCAATACGTGCGTCTTGCGCCTCATCGGCGCGCTTGTCACGCGAAGCGCGCAGGTAACGGAGTTCTTCTTGAATCGCTTGGGCATCAGAGCAGACGCCACCGGCGGACAACATGACGGTTTCCATCAAGGATGGATCACCATAGAAAGCGCGCATGGCACCAACCAAGGGTGCGTTCACGTAGGAGAAGTTACAAGCCATGTCGACGTCGCTGACTTCCATCACCTTGGGGGTGATCTTCTCTTCAAAGATCTTCAGCGCAATGCCTGTGCCGGTTGACTGAATCTGGGCGCAGCCGCCCAGGGTGAGGGCTGTTGCGGCTACCGCTGTCAAGGACAGGAAGCGTCGGGTCATCCGGGAAATCATTAAACAGTCTCCAACAAAATATCAATCTGGGGGCTTCAATTGAATATTGATACCCAAAATCGCACAAATTCTATGCGGCGGGGGGATTTCGCCCTTTGCCGGAAACCCTAGGGGGAACCCCCCGAAAATGGTGCCCAATATAAGAAAAGGCCCATCGAATGACGGGCCTTTTTGCGACGAAATCAGATTCGAGTGAATTATCGAATCGGTTTGAAGCGCACACGCTTGGGACGAGCGCCTTCTTCACCCAAACGCTTCTTCTTGTCGGCTTCGTACTCTTGGTAGTTGCCGTCGAAGAAGAACCACTGCGAATCGCCTTCGCAGGCGAGGATGTGGGTACAGATGCGGTCGAGGAACCAGCGATCGTGGGAGATGATCATGGCGCTGCCGGCGAACTCCAGCAGAGCTTCTTCCAGTGCGCGCAAGGTTTCGACGTCCAAGTCGTTGGACGGTTCGTCAAGCATCAGCACGTTGCCGCCTTGGGCCAGCGTCTTGGCCAAGTGCAAGCGACCGCGTTCACCGCCGGAGAGGTTGCCCACCAGCTTCTGTTGGTCGTTGCCCTTGAAGTTGAAGCGGCCGATGTAGGCGCGCGAAGGCATCACGAACTTGCCCACGACGATGTTGTCGAGGCCGCCAGAGACGTCTTCCCACACGGTCTTGTTGCCATCCAGGCCTTCACGGCTTTGGTCGACGAAGGCCAGTTGAGCGGTCTTACCGATGGAGACTTCACCGCTATCGGGTTGTTCCACGCCTTGGATCATGCGGAACAGAGTCGACTTACCGGCACCGTTGGGGCCGATGATGCCGACGATGGCGCCTGCAGGGATCTTGAAGCTCAGGTTGTCGATCAGGCAGCGGTCGCCAAAGGACTTGGTGACGTTCTTGAACTCAATGACTTCATTGCCCAGGCGCTCGGCCACGGGAATGAAGATTTCATTGGTTTCATTGCGCTTTTGGTATTCGACGTCGCTCAGCTCTTCGAAGCGGGCCAGACGAGCCTTGGACTTGGCCTGACGACCCTTGGTGTTCTTGCGAACCCATTCCAATTCTTGCTTCAGTGCCTTGGCGCGAGCATCTTCAGTCTTCTGTTCTTGCTCCAGGCGGCGTTCCTTGGCATCCAACCAGTCGGTGTAGTTACCCTTGTAAGGGATGCCCATGCCGCGGTCGAGTTCAAGAATCCACTCGGCAGCGTTGTCCAGGAAGTAGCGATCGTGGGTGATGGCCACCACGGTGCCTGGGAAGCGTTGCAGGAATTGCTCCAACCAATCCACGGACTCGGCGTCCAAGTGGTTGGTGGGTTCGTCGAGCAGCAGCATGTCAGGCTTGGACAGCAGCAGGCGGCACAGAGCCACACGGCGCTTTTCACCGCCGGAGAGGTTGCCGATGATGGCGTCCCAGGCTGGCAGGCGCAGCGCGTCTGCCGCCAATTCCAACTGCAGGTCGGTGTTTTCGGAGCCGCCAGCGGCGATGATGGCTTCCAGTTCGCCTTGCTCGGTGGCCAGGGCGTCGAAGTCTGCATCGGGTTCCGCGTAGAGGGCATACACCTCTTCCAGGCGCTTCTTGGCGGCCAACACGCCGCCAATGCCTTCTTCCACTGCCTCGCGAACGGTCTGTTCGGGGTTCATGACCGGTTCCTGTGGCAGGTATCCGATCTTCAAGCCGGGCATCGGGACGGCTTCGCCTTCGATGTCCTTGTCCACACCTGCCATGATCTTCAGGAAGGTGGATTTACCGGAGCCGTTCACACCCAGCACGCCAATCTTGGCGCCAGGGAAGAAGCTCAGGGTGATGTCTTTGAGAATTTGGCGCTTCGGGGGAACAATCTTCCCGACGCGGTTCATGGTGTAAACGTACTGGGCCATGTGGGGTCAGCCTTTGCTGAGAGGTCTTGCGACAAACCCCGTATTCTATCTGCGCCTAGTCGTCCGTGAAGGCTCCATTCGACTGGAGTGTGTGCAACCAAGTGATGACGGCTTGCCCTGGGCCGTGCAATGCGATTTGTTTGCGCCTGGCTGTGGCGCCCCGTATGAGGTCGACCTGGCTCAGTGGCATGCCGATTTGGTCGGCCAGCCAGCGTCTGAGTGCGTCGTTGGCGGCACCATCGACGGGTGGTGCTTGCAATCGAATGCGTAAGGCGCCGTCATGCCATCCCACCACTTCGGTCTTTTTGGCATTCGGTGACACGCTCACATCCAAACTCAAATGCTGATGAGACTGTCCAGTTTGAATCAGACGCAAGCAGGGCCAGTCCATGATTTGGGTGGCCAGTTGTTCGTGAGATGCGGGCGTGGCTTTGTGGGTGGGTGTTTGCTCGCCATGAGCGTGATCCGGGTGGGGGAGGCAGAAAGAGAAAAGCCCGACGAGCGTCGGGCTTTCAAGAGACCAAGCGAGTGGTCTTAAGGCTTGTTGCCTGTTGGGAAGGGCCAGGCGGCTTGTGGGCTCAGCGTGGTCTTCGCAGCAGGAGCTGCCGGCTTCTTCACTGCAGCAGGTGCAGGGGCAGCAGGGGCAGGCTTAGCGGGCGCCTTCTTCGCGGCTTTTTTGGCAGCAGGCTTCTTGGCTGCGGGGGCCTTCTTGGCGGGAGCAGCCTTCTTCACTGCAGCCTTTTTGGCGGGTGCAGCTTTCTTAGGAGCTGCAGCCTTTTTGGCTGGAGCGGCCTTCTTGGGAGCTGCAGCCTTCTTGGCTGGAGCGGCCTTCTTCACTGCAGCCTTTTTGGCGGGTGCAGCCTTCTTCACTGCGGCCTTCTTGGCAGGCGCAGCAGCCTTCTTGGGAGCAGCAGCCTTCTTAGCTGGTGCAGCCTTCTTCACAGCGGCCTTCTTGGCGGGCGCAGCCTTCTTCACAGCAGCTTTCTTAGCTGGTGCAGCCTTTTTCGCTGCAGCTTTTTTCGCAGTTGCCATACGGATCTCCTTGATCAAGTTGCAAAGAGCACTGTGCTGCAGCATGCAGCCCAGTGATTCATCGCCCAACACCCCCTAGGATCTGAGTGCGGTGCAATGAATGGGTTATGTCGGGTAGACATGTCCAGGGTTGAGTTCTTTGCAACTTGATGCAAGGTGATCAATCCCAGGACAGGGCACCGCCCGACTGATATTCGATGACGCGGGTTTCGAAGAAGTTACGTTCCTTCTTCAGATCAATCATTTCACTCATCCATGGGAAGGGGTTCTCTTCGTTGGGGAAGAGTTCTTCCAAACCAATTTGAGTGGCTCGGCGATTAGCGATGTAGCGCAGATAACCCTTGAACATGGATGCATTGAGTCCCAACACGCCACGTGGCATGGTGTCTTCAGCGTATCGGTATTCCAGTTCAACTGCTTTAAGGAAAAGCGCCTTGATTTCGGCCTTGAATTCCGCTGTCCACAGTTGTGGGTTTTCCAGTTTGATCTGGTTAATCAGGTCGATACCGAAATTGCAGTGCATCGATTCATCGCGCAGGATGTATTGATACTGCTCGGCAGCGCCGGTCATTTTGTTTTGGCGACCCAGTGCCAGAATCTGTGTGAAGCCGACATAGAAGAACAAACCTTCCATCAGGCAGGCGAACACGATGATGGACTTGAGCAGGGTCTGGTCGTTTTCGAGCGTGCCGGTGTGGAAGTTCGGGTCCATGATCGCGTCGATGAACGGGATCAGGAATTCGTCCTTCTCGCGGATGGCGGCCACTTCGTGATAAGCGTTGAAGATCTCACCTTCGTCCAAGCCCAAGGATTCAACGATGTATTGATAGGCGTGGGTATGGATGGCTTCTTCAAAAGCTTGGCGCAGCAAGAACTGGCGAGCTTCAGGTGCTGTGATGTGACGATAGGTGCCCAACACGATGTTGTTGGCAGCCAGCGAGTCGGCAGTCACAAAGAAGCCGAGGTTGCGCTTGATGATGCGGCGCTCGTCTTCGGTCAAACCATTGGGATCTTTCCACAAAGCGATGTCGCGAGACATGTTCACTTCTTGTGGCATCCAGTGGTTGGCGCAAGTGGCCAGATACTTTTCCCAGGCCCACTTGTATTTGAAGGGCACGAGTTGGTTCACATCGGTCTGGCCGTTGATGATGCGCTTGTCAGCAGCATTCACGCGACGAGTAGATGTGGCTGAGCTTGAAGATGCAGCGGCCTGCGCCGCGACGGGCTGCAGTGGCGATGCTGCAGTGTTCCGTGCATCGCCAAGCGAAGAGGGCACAGAACCGAGAGGCATCGAAGGTGATTTCGAAGAGGAGTCGTCTTCCCAGACCAGCATGGTGAACTTCCTATGGAATCGGATTATGAAAGGGTGTTGTTAAAAACACCAAGCACTTATTGACACAAAAGGCGCAGGGTTGTTGCTGCCTCGCATCGAAGTGCGCATGTTTTGAAGAGAAAGAAGGCCTCGCGCGTCAGTGTTGATGCCGAGGCCTTGTTCGAATCACATCTTGATCAAGAGCCTGACCTTATTGGCAAGCCTCGCAATCAGGGTTGTCAATCGAGCAGAACTTGATGTCGGTGGCAGGCTCGCCGCTCAACTCAGGTGCTGCTGTTTGTTGCGGTGCAGCAGCTGCCATCGATGCGCCGCTCATGCCGCCTGTGCTGGGCACCGAGTTCAGTTGACCACGTGACACAGTGGACTTCTCAGCATGTGTGGCGCCCACAGTGCGGAGGTAGTAGGTGGTCTTGAGGCCACGCAACCAAGCCAGCTTGTAGGTTTCATCGAGCTTCTTGCCCGATGCGCCTGCCATGTAGATGTTCAGCGATTGGGCTTGGTCGATCCACTTCTGACGGCGCGATGCGGCTTCGACCAACCAGACGGGTTCGACTTCAAAGGCGGTGGCGTACAGAGCCTTCAGGTCTTCAGGCACACGGTCGATGCGACGCAGCGAACCATCGAAGTGCTTGAGGTCCATGACCATCACGTCGTCCCACAAGCCCAGCTTCTTGAGGTCACGAACCAGGTATTCGTTGACCACGGTGAATTCGCCAGACAGGTTGGACTTCACCGACAGGTTGCCGAAGCAAGGCTCGATCGAAGCGTCCACACCCACGATGTTGGAGATGGTGGCGGTAGGCGCAATGGCCACGCAGTTGGAGTTGCGCATGCCATGTTGAGCGATGCGAGCACGCAGGGCATCCCAATCCATCGAGGTCGAGGTGTCGACTTCGACGTAACCGCCGCGTTCTTCAGCCAACAGCTTCAAGGAGTCGAGAGGCAGGATGCCACGATCCCACAGCGAACCACGGTAGCTGCTGTATCGACCGCGCTCTTCAGCCAACTCGGTCGAAGCCCAGTAAGCGTAGTAGCACAGTGCTTCCATCGAGCGGTCGGCGAACTCGATGGCTTCTTGGCTGGCGTAAGGCGTGCGCAGTTGATACAGCGCATCCTGGAAGGCCATGATGCCCATGCCGACTGGACGGTGACGCAGGTTCGAGTCACGTGCCTTCTTGACCGCGTAGTAGTTGATGTCGATCACGTTGTCGAGCATGCGCATGGCGGTGCGCACGGTCTTCTTCAACTTGTCGTGGTCGATGCCACCGTCCTTCAAGTGTTGAGCCAGGTTCACCGAGCCCAGGTTACACACGGCGATTTCGCCACCGTTGGTGTTCAGGGTGATTTCGGTACACAGGTTGGACGAGTGAACGACGCCAACGTGCTGTTGAGGCGAGCGCACGTTGCAAGGATCCTTGAAGGTGATCCAGGGGTGGCCGGTTTCAAACAGCATCGACAGCATCTTGCGCCACAGGTCCACGGCCTTGATGCGCTTGAAGGGCTTGATCTCGCCACGGTCAGCCTTGGCTTCGTAGTTGGTGTAAGCCTCTTCGAAGGCCTTGCCGAACTTGTCGTGCAGGTCTGGGCAGGAAGAAGGCGAGAACAGGGTCCAGTCGCCGCCTTCCATGACGCGCTTCATGAACAGGTCTGGAATCCAGTTGGCGGTGTTCATGTCGTGGGTACGACGACGATCGTCACCGGTGTTCTTGCGCAGCTCCAGGAATTCTTCGACGTCCAAGTGCCACGATTCCAAGTAAGCACAGACCGCGCCCTTGCGCTTGCCGCCTTGGTTCACGGCCACGGCGGTGTCGTTGACCACCTTCAGGAAGGGGACCACGCCTTGCGACTTGCCGTTGGTGCCCTTGATGTGCGAACCCAGGGCACGCACAGGTGTCCAGTCGTTACCCAGACCGCCAGCGAATTTGGACAGCAGGGCGTTTTCCTTGATGGCTTCGTAGATGCCGTCGAGGTCGTCAGGCACGGTGGTCAGGTAGCACGAAGACAGCTGCGAGCGACGTGTGCCGGAGTTGAACAGGGTGGGGGTCGACGACATGAAGTCGAACGACGACAGCAGTTCATAGAACTCGATGGCGCGGGCTTCGCGGTCGATTTCGTTCAGAGCCAGACCCATGGCAACACGCATGAAGAAAGCCTGAGGCATTTCAATGCGCTTGCCTTCGGTGTGCAGGAAGTAGCGGTCGTACAGGGTTTGCAGGCCGAGGTAATCGAAGTTCTGGTCGCGTTCGTACTTCAATGCCGCGCCCAAGCGAGCCAGGTCGAACTGACCCATCTTGTCGTCGAGCAATTCAGCTTCGATGCCCTTCTTGATGAAGAGGGGGAAGTACTCGGCGTAGCGCGTGGCCATTTCAGCGTGCGTGACTTCTTCGCCGAGGATTTCGCGGCGAATGGTGTGTTGCAGCAGGCGAGCGGTGGCGCGGGTGTAGGCGGGGTCGTGTTCGATGCGGGTACGCGATGCCAGGATGGCAGCCTTGTAGACCTCGTCGATGGAAACGCCGTCGTACAGGTTGCGCACGGTTTCGGCAATGATGGGAGCGGCTTGCACGTCAGCGCCCAGGCCTTCACAGGCCGATTCGATCAAAGCCTTCAGGCGATCGAGATCGAGAGGCACGCGTTGACCGCGGTCGATCACGTGCATGGTGGGCAGTGCGGCGGCTTGCTGTGTTTCAGCTTGCTTGGCGCGCTCTTGTGAGCGACGCTCGCGGTACAACACATAAGCACGAGCGACTTCGTGGTGGCCGCTGCGCATCAGGCCCAATTCGACCTGGTCTTGCACATCTTCGATGTGGAAGGTGCCGCCACCTGGACGCGAACGAACCAGTGCGCGCACGACGGTTTCGGTCAAAGAGTCCACGGTTTCGCGAACGCTAGCGGACGCAGCACCTTGTGTACCGTGAACAGCCAGGAAAGCCTTCATCAAGGCGACGGCAATCTTGTTGGGCTCGAAGGAGACCACGGCACCGTTGCGTCGAATGATTTGGTAGGACGAGAAGGCCGATTGGCGAGCGGCAGTGGCCTCGGGGGCGGTGCTGCTGGCAATGGCCGAAACGGTCGGCGACAGGGTGCTGGTCGTGGTCGTTTGCATGCTTGTTTCCTTCTTGAAAATGGTGGTCAGCGACGTGCTACTGGACCACCATGTGTCCCTGTTTGTGTGCTCAGGGCTGCTGACTTCGAACACTATATCTGGTGTTTTTTCGCCCTGCGGGCGCTACCAGTAGTGTTCGGGTGTGACTATAACGCTAAATCTGCGCTGTAACGAGTCGTGCCCAGAATTTGAGGGAAACTGCCCATGGGAGAAGTCGGTATGACAACTTGGGCGAGCCGTTGTAGGCGCTTTATTTCGCCAGGATGCTGGCTGGAATGAGCCCTGGGAGGGGGCTCAAAAGTTGCGCCAAATGTGCCCAATCAAAGGCTTGGCCAGGATCCCGTTTGCGATCTGGTGCGATGTGTTCGTGGCCCAACACTGTGGCGACGGGCCAGTCGGTGTGGAGTTCAGAAATCAGTCGAGCCAGACTTTCGTATTGTGGTGAATCGAAGGGGTGGTCTTCCAATCCTTCGAGTTCAATGCCAACCGAGAAGTCATTGCAATTGTCGCGACCTTGCCAGTGAGATCGCCCGGCATGCCAAGCGCGATCGAGGACCGAGACAAATTGAATGATGTCGCCATTGCGGCGGATGAAAAAATGCGCTGAGACTTCGGCCCCTCGGATCTGGTCAAAATAGGGGTGGGCATCCCAATCGAGTTGGTTGGTGAACAGTTGAGCGACTTCGTCCCCACCATACTGACCAGGGGGCAGGCTGATGGAATGCACGACCACCATGTCGATGGGCATGTTCAAGGGCCGTGGACCAAAGTTGGGCGACGCAATGTGTTGCACCCCGTCGAGCCAGCCGGCGTTCCAGTTACTCAATGTCTTGCTCCGGATCGAAACGCTCGCCCAAGACCACACCTTGGTCACTGACCTGAACGCCCAAGCGAGCCATGCGGTAGCGCATTTGCCTCAATGACAAACCAAGACTGGCGCCCGCTGCGGTGCGATTGAGCCGATGTTTGTTGAGCGCCCGCACCAAGATTTCTCGCTCGATGTGATCGAGATGGCTGGCCAGATCGGTGGGTAAGGCGTCGGCGTCAGCTTGTGGGCTTGCAAGAGGTTCTTCGCTCAGCGCAGCAGGTTGCGTGGGGGCGAAGTCTGTGTGCTGGATGCTCGGCTCAGTATGGCTGAAGGGCGCTGGTGCGGCCTCCGTGCTGATGTTGGATAGCCCCAAATCTTCGGCTTCAATGGTGTCGCCTGCACACATGGCGACGGCACGCTGGAGCATGTTTTCGAGCTCACGAATGTTGCCTGGAAAGGTGTGTTGTTGCAGCGTCTGCAGTGCCTCGGTACTGAGTTGTGGGGGGCTCTCCAGCCCCGATTCACGGCCAATCTTTTGAAGCAAGCTTTGGCTGAGCAAGGGAAGGTCAGCCAGTCGATCACGCAAGGCCGGTAAGCTGATGCGGATCACATTGAGGCGGTAAAAGAGGTCTTGGCGGAAGCGGCCAAGTTCAACTTCTTGACCTAGGTTTTTGTGGGATGCGCTGACAATGCGCACATCCACGGGGGTCTCTGTGGTGGTGCCCACTGGCCGGATGGCGCGTTCTTGAATGGCACGCAAAAGTTTGGACTGCATCGACAAGGGCAAGTCCCCGATTTCATCGAGGAAGAGGGTGCCGCCTTGCGCAGCCTGAAAGAAGCCCTCTCGGTCTTCACTGGCGCCCGTGAAGGCACCTTTGCGGTAGCCGAAGAATTCAGCCTCCAGAAGGTGCTCAGGAATGGCGCCGCAGTTCACCGCAATGAAGGGGCCCTTGTAGCGTGTGCTGACCTCATGGATGGACTTGGCGACCAATTCTTTACCGGTGCCGGACTCTCCCCATAACAGCACGGGCGCCATGCTGCGGGCCACCTTGTCGATCATGGCCCGCACTTGTTCAATGGCAGGGCTGTGCCCGGTCAATCGGCTGGTGACGGTTGGGTTCAGGCTGGCAGGCATTGACCCTTGGGGAGCTGTACGACAGCTGGAGCCTGCAGGGAGCGTTTTCCCACTGGTGGAAGCAGCAGACAGGCCAGTCGCCACTTTGCCGCTCAGGGTGTCGCCTTGAACGGCCGATGCCACCACCGCGCGGAACTGCTTGAGGTCGACCGGTTTGGTCAGGTAGTCATAGGCGCCTGCCTTGAGTGCCGTGACGGCGTTTTCGGCTGACCCATAGGCCGTGATGACGATGGTGCGTTCAGGGCGCTTGGCCGCTTCAATGCGTTGAAGCAAGTCCAATCCCAGGCCGTCTGGCAGACGCATGTCGGTGATGACCACGCTATAGGTATGGCTCTGCAGATGCTGCCAAGCGTCATCCACCGAGCCCGCGGTGTCCACCGTATAGCCCTCACGCAGGAGCGTGAGCTCGTAGAGCGTGCGCAAATCGGGTTCGTCGTCAACGACCAGGAGTCGGTGCGAGTTGGGGGTGCTCATGATGGTCAAGGCAATGAGTGTGGGGGCTCGATCGGAATGCTCACAAAGAATTCATTGCGATGCCGCTCCGTTGAGGGGTGAGGTTGATAGTCGATGTGGGCCCCGTGCCGTTCGCAGAGTTCTCGAGAAATATACAGTCCCAAGCCAGTCCCACGGCTACTGGTCGAGAAGAAGGGTTCGAACAGTGATCGTTCGATGTCCGCTCCAATGGGTTCACCATCACTGCAGACCGAGACCCGTAGTTGCCCCTGTGGACCACCCTCAGGTCGCCAAGTCAGTTGCACGATGATGCTGCCAGGTGCGCCAGAGTTGTACCGGAGCGCATTGTCGAGTAGGTTGATCAGAACGCGTTGCAAGTGCTCCAATTCGAAGCGAACCCCAAGGTGTGGGTAGTTGGGCGCCGATGTGCTATGGTCTCGCCACACCAGCAGTGCGGCCGGGTCCGATGGCTCGGCCATTTGCAGGCCGTGGGTTCTGGCCCACTCTTGGGCGATCTGTTTGACCGAGCCGAGCGCATCGATGATAGGCGCAGGGGGGCGAGCGCCTGGGGCCACGGCCAGGATGTCATCCACGATGTGTTTGAGGCGGTTGACATTGTCCTGAACCATTTGGGTCAGTTTGATTTGCGTCGGCGTGTTCAGGTCTTCAGCTAACAAGGCATTCGCTTGGGAAATGGCAGCCAGGGGGTTGCGGATTTCGTGGGCAATGCCGGCGGACATGCGCCCCATGGCAGCCAGTTTGTCCTGGCGAAGCCTTTGCTGCAATGTGCGGACGTCCTCCAGAAACATCACACACACATCTTCACCGGCTTTGGGGCCTCGCGTGAATCGAATGCGGATCTTCAAGAGACGTTGTGTGTCGTCACTGAAACGCAATCTGGCTTGAAGGCCATCTTCCGCATGTTGAGGATGATGCAGGGCATGCTCAATGACTTCGATCAGGGGCTTCCATGCCGGCACGCCTCTCAATTGGAACGGTGCGGGCGCGGTTTGGCCTGCGGCGGCCAGCAGCCTGCGTGCCGATGGATTTGCCGTGCGAACGCGCCCGATGCGATCGACGACCAGCACCCCCTCGACCATCTGCTCAATCACCAGCTTGTTCAGTTCGGCTTGATGTCGAGCTTGTTCGCGGCTGCCTTGCGCGGTGCGCTCTTCGCGTGCCAGGCGAGTCGACAGTTCGCTGGCCAACAGCGCAATCGCAAACAAGCCAAATCCCGTCAAACCAGCTTGCGTGAGCAAGACCGAGGGGGGGCTGGATGAGTCGATGTATTGCAACCACGCCGCGGCCAGTAAGTTCAGTGTGGCGGCGGCCGCGACGCCCATGGCCATGGTCCGGTTCATCAGCACCGCGGCCATCAATACAGGCAAGATCAGCAGGGCTTGCGAGTTGATTTGAGCCGATGCCAGGTGGTGCAGCAGCGCGAAAGTGCACAAGTCCAAACCGATGGTGGCCAGGGCTTGCCGCGTTCTGAGTGTGGGTTGAACGGTAGGCTTGGGATGTCGTTCGGACGGCCAGGCCCACCAAGTCACATTGGTGATGGCGTATACCGCAGCCAACAAGACCATCCACCAAGTTGGACGTGAACCGAACAACCATGAGCCGATCACGCCGGCCAACAAAGTGATCGACAGTGCAGCGCGCGCCGTCAAGAAGGCGCGATAGATCCGAAAAAAGGTGTTCGGACGCTCGACTGTGGCGGTCGGCGCAGAGGTGGGCTCACCCGTGTTCGCGAGATCTTCTGTGATGTCGGGGGTGTCGAGTTCGCTCGGGTCATCTTCCTGCCAACGCAGGTCGGTCAGTGCAGGCCCGTCAAACCATGCACTGTCCCTTGGAGGCGTGTTGGAGGACGAGGAATGTGGCATGGACCGCTCGTCTGTGGCCATCTCAATCAGGACGCTTTGCACCGCGTTGCAGATGTTCCTTGCAACAGAAGTGCTGGGTCGTGCCACCGTAGCTCATCGAGACGGCTTCGTCGGCAGGGAAGTGCGCCCCACAGTGTGCACAGGTCAGCATCAACGTTGGTTGGGGCGTGGTTTCCTTTTTTGGCGCTTCCGCTTTGGCGCCTCTCACCATCTTGCGCACAGCCGGTGAGTAAAACAACCACAAGATGACCAAGGCGAGCAGGAGGTATTTCAGCATGTCAAGAAGCGTTGGCTGTTCGGTGCAGCAGTACCTCGACCACAAAGCGTGAGCCGACATAAGACAACAGCAGCAGGACCGAGCCGACAATCAACCAGCGAATGGCCACTCGCCCTCGCCAACCAAATTGCAGGCGTCCACCCAGGAGTGTGGCAAACACGAGCCAGGACAACATGGCGAAAACGGTCTTGTGATCCCAGCGCCAGTTGGGCGATAGCCATGCACCCAAGACCAAGGTCAGGGTCAGCATCAAAAAGCCTGCGCCAACAAACTTGAAGGTCAGTGACTCCAGTTTGAGCAAAGGCATACCCAAAGCGCTCGGTGGTGTCAGCGAAGGAGACTTCTGGCCGGGGGCCTTGCGGCGCAGCTGGCGTTCGGCCTGGCTCAGCACGGCAGCGTGAACCAGTGCGGCGCCAAAAAGCCCGTATGACGCAAAACCTGTCAGCCAATGCAGAGGTGTCCATGCGCCGGCAACAGGGTGAGGCTGCCCCGGAAACAGGCAAGCCAGCGCGACCGTGATCGCAGCCAATGCCGCTAACACACGCCGAATTTGAGGCAAGCGCAAACGATGGCTTTCAATCGCATACACAGCCAAGACCAACCATGTGGTGACTGACAGCGCTGGGCCAAAGCCAAATCGCGCCGCATTGGTGCCTGCGCCGACCGATAAGGCATCGACCAGAATGGCTACCAGTTGAGCCAACCAACCAGCGCACAGCGCCAGCCAGATGCCACGTTCAACGCGGTATTTGGAGTCGGTCGGCTCTACTTGCTGGGCCGGTGGGAGCATGACGGCCATCAAATAGGCCACCACGGCTGCCACACTGGGCCAAAAGCTGGGGGTGGTGGGCGATAAAATCATGCACACAGTTTAAAGTGGACTGACTGCTTGCAGTGCGATCCATTTCAATTGACGCAACATTGCGTCCACAGCTCCAAATCAGTTACATGGCATCCAACCTCACCGAACGCCTCAGTCGACTCGTCAAAACCATGCGTGGCCAGGCCCGCATCACAGAGTCCAATGTGCAGGATATGTTGCGTGAGGTCCGCATGGCCTTGCTGGAAGCGGACGTCGCCTTGCCGGTTGTTCGCGACTTCATCGCACGCGTCAAAGACAAAGCCCTGGGCCAAGAGGTGGTGGCTTCGCTCACACCGGGTCAAGTCTTGGTGAGCATTGTTCAAAAAGAGCTGGCCGCCACCATGGGCGAAGGGGTGGCCGACATCGATTTAGCAACGCAACCGCCAGCCATCATCTTGATGGCGGGTTTGCAAGGTGCGGGTAAGACCACCACCACCGGTAAGCTGGCCAAGCTGCTGATCGAAAAGCGCAAGAAAAAAGTGCTGACGGTGTCTGCCGACGTGTATCGCCCTGCCGCCATCGAGCAGCTCAAAACCGTGACCACGCAAGCTGGGGCCGAATGGTTCCCTTCCACGGCAGACCAAAAGCCATTGGACATTGCGGCGGCGGCCATCGACTACGCACGCAAGCACTACTTTGATGTGCTGCTGTTCGACACGGCCGGTCGCCTCGCGATTGATGAAGCCTTGATGGCAGAAATTCGCGATTTGCATGCCTACCTGAAACCCGTCGAAACACTGTTTGTCGTCGATGCGATGCAGGGTCAAGATGCTGTCAATACGGCCAAAGCGTTCAAGGATGCCTTGCCCCTGACGGGTATCGTCTTGACCAAGATGGACGGTGACTCGCGTGGCGGTGCGGCATTGTCTGTGCGTCAGATCACCGGTGTTCCCATCAAGTTTGCCGGTGTCTCGGAAAAGATTGATGGCCTGGAAGTCTTCGATGCCGATCGCCATGCGGGCCGTGTGCTCGGCATGGGGGACATCGTCGCCTTGGTCGAAGAGGTCCAGAAGGGCGTCGACGTCGCTGCTGCGCAAAAATTGGCCGACAAGGTCAAAGCCGGTGAAGACTTTGACCTGGAGGACTTCCTGTCCCAGTTGAGTCAAATGAAAAAAATGGGCGGTTTGTCGGGTTTGCTGGACAAGCTGCCAACCGAGTTGGCGTCCAAGGCCGGCCAAGCGGATATGGGCAAGGCCGAGCGTGACATGCGCCGCATGGAAGGCATCATCCGCTCCATGACGCCTTTGGAGCGTCGCAAGCCAGATCTCATCAAAGCCAGCCGCAAGCGCCGTATCGCAGCGGGGGCGGGTGTGCAGGTGCAAGACGTCAATCGCTTGCTCAACCAGTTTGACCAGATGCGCACCATGATGAAAAAGATGCGCGGTGGTGGCTTGTTCAAGATGATGAAACGCATGGGTGGCATGAAAGGCATGCCCGGATTGGGGCGTTGACGCCAGTTCGACCCGTGAAGCCACCCATGGTGGCCCCCTGAAGGCAACTGTTAGATTTTGTGACGTGTGTAGCGCTTGATCTCAAGCCCTACATCTTCAGGGATGACAGCCGAAAGACATCGAAGCAGCCGGGTGTGTCCTGCACATGGCTTTTTCGATGAAGGAAGGCGTCAACCATGGACGTGATTGCAACGTGGCCCCTGATGGTGGCCGGTATCTTTGGTTCTTTGGGGTTGGGTACTGCGTGGTGGTTTCGCCAGCACGCCACCGTGGGCGCTGGCAAAGATGCCAAGTCCAAACGACGAGCGCCCGAAGAAGCCTTGGACACTTTGGCAGCGTGGGAGCCCATGGCCACCCGCGTCCTGACCACATCTGAGCGTGACGCATTCCTCACCTTGGTCAAGGCGCTGCCTGAACACATCGTGCTGGCCCAGGTTCCCTTGGCTCGATTCATCAAGGTGCCCACGCGCAACTCCTATGCCGAGTGGCTCAAACGAGCCGGGGCCTTGTGCGCAGACCTGGTGGTCTGTGATTCGGCGTCGCAAGTGATCGCGGTGGTTGAAATACGCCAGCCCGCATCCAAGGAAAAAGAACGCTCACTGCGTCGTCACAGCCGGATGGACCGTGTCTTGACGGCTGCACGCATCCCTGTACACGTTTGGTTGGAAGGTGCGATCCCTGGTCCTGCCATCGCCCGCGAAGCCATCTTGGGAGCGGCGGCGTCGACCGTGACGCATTCCAAGCAGTTGGACTCGGAGGCGGCCCGCCGCAGCGCAGAAGCAGCGTCTGTCGTGGCCTCGATGCAGGCACCCACACCCAAGCCCATCAAGTCGGCAGCGCCGGTGGTTGCAGCGAAGCCTGCCCCTAAGGTGGTCCCATACTCCTTGCCCGATGTGCAAGCCACGGAGGTTGATCTCAATCTAGATGAGTGGGAGCCTTCTCCCATCATGATGGATGAGCGCAAAGATCCGCCGCCTTCGACATGGTTCGATGACATGGAGTCTGCCTCTATGCCTTTGGATGTGCCCCTGTCTCGCTGATGGGCTTGTGCGCCAAATCAATAAGGCTGCCATCGAGGCAGCCTTTTTTTAAGCGTTGCGGTTTGTGTGCGGTTCGCTTAACTCAAGAGAGCATGTGCGAATTCGCGGGCCTGGAAGGTTTGGAGATCTTCCAGCTTTTCGCCCACGCCAATGAAGTAGACCGGCACTGGGCTGTGACGTTGCTGCGACCACAGCGCAATGGCCGCTAAGACACCACCCTTGGCTGTGCCGTCCAGCTTGGTCACGACCAAGCCCGTAAGGCCGAGTGCCTCGTCAAATGCTTTGACCTGCGCCAAGGCGTTTTGTCCTGTGTTGCCGTCAACCACCAGCAGCACCTCATGCGGTGCCGCATCCATGGCTTTACCGATCACACGTTTGATCTTGCGCAGCTCGTCCATCAAGTGAAGCTGCGTGGCCAAGCGACCTGCCGTATCCGCAATGACCACATCACAGCCGCGAGCGCGGCCGGCTTGCACGGCATCAAAGGTCACGGCGGCCGGATCGCCACCTTCTTGCGCCACGATGTCGACTTGATTGCGGTCAGCCCACACCAGCAACTGTTCTCGCGCCGCGGCCCGGAAGGTGTCCGCGGCGGCCAGCAGCACTTTTTGGCCAGCATCGGCCAAATGGCGAGTGAGCTTGCCAATGGTGGTGGTTTTGCCAGCGCCATTGACGCCAGCGACCATGATCACGGTGGGGGTGTGATGGCCTACCTCCAGGGATTTTTCCAACGGGCTCAACAGCTCGGTGATGGCATCAATCAGCAATCCCTTGACTTGTTCGGGTGCGGTCGCCTTCGCTTCTTTGACGCGCTTTTTCAGGTCTTGCAGCAAGAATTCTGTGGCGCCGACGCCAGCATCGGCCATGAGAAGGGCTGACTCCAGCTCTTCATACAGGGCGTCGTCAATCTGCGTGCCGGTGAAAACCTGGGCAATGCTCGAACCTGTTTTGCGCAGACCTTGCCGCAGCTTGTCCAGCCACGACTGGCGTTCAGGCTTGGCTTGCGTCGCCGTGACGGCAGGCGAGGGCGCTTCCGTCGCTGTCGACGCCACGGGTGTCGATGCGGGTGCGGTGGGGGCTGGGCGCGCCGGCGCGGGCGGGGCAACGGACGTCTGTGTGGGTGCCTGCGCAGGAGCGGACGCGGGAGCGCTCACCGCTGGGGCGGCTGGCGCTTCGCTGGCGGCGGGGGACGACTCGGTGGCAGATTGGCCCCAACCGAGCTTTTTCTTGATGAAACTGAACATCCCGGCATTGTAGGGGCCTGTGCTTCCTACAATACGGCCTGACTGCTTTCTTCCCCCCACAGATTTGATGCGAGACAACTCACGCCGCACCCCACGCGCCGTCGCGCCGGCCAACGCCACCACCGGGCTGGTGGCAGCCAAGAAAGTGGCTCGCCACGCTGCGCAGGAGGTCCGCATCATTGGCGGTGAATGGCGTCGCACCCCGTTGGCGGTTCCGGTGTCAGCGGGTCTGCGTCCTACGCCGAGTCGCGTCCGTGAAACCTTGTTCAACTGGTTGGGACAGGACATGCGTGGCTGGACGGTGTTGGACGCCTATGCTGGCAGTGGCGCCCTGGGGCTGGAGGCCGCCTCGCGTGGGGCGGCCAAGGTGACCTTGGTCGAACGCGACCCGCAGTTGGCCAAAGCCATCCGTGCCACGGTTGCGAAACTGAAGGCCGAAGACCGGGTTCATTGCCAGCAAGGCGATGCGATTGGCTGGATGCAGCAGATGCAGCGACAAGGGCAAACCGTGGATCTGATCTTTCTCGATCCGCCGTTTGATGACGATGTGTTCGAGCCGGCTTTGCGCGCAGCCGTGGCTTGCCTTCCCGAGGGCGGGTATGTGTACTTAGAGTCGCCCCGCGCCCATGAGCTCGCACCCGAGACGCAACTCGACTTGGTCAAGCAAGGGCAGGCCGGTGCGGTGCACTTTCACCTTTTTCGGCGTCGGGCTGATTGATTCCTTGGCCTAGAGGTCCTGTCAAAGGGCTACACTGCCGCCAAATAAGATCTGATTGATTTGATCCATGCCTGCATCCATCAAGACTCTGGCTATTTATCCCGGCACATTTGATCCCATGACCTTGGGACACGTGGACCTCATGCGTCGTGCCAGTCGTTTGTTTGATCGTTTGATCATTGCCGTGGCTGCGGGGCATCACAAGAAAACGATGTTCAGCTTGGATGAGCGTTTGGCGATCGCGCAAGACATGGCGCAGGGGCTGGACAATGTTCAAGTGGTTGCATTTTCCGGCCTGCTGCGCGACTTCGTTGTGCAGCAAGGTGGGCATGTGGTCGTGCGTGGCTTGCGCGCGGTCAGCGACTTCGAATACGAATTCCAGATGGCCGGGATGAACCGCCAACTCATGCCGGACGTGGAGACCGTGTTCTTGACCCCTTCGGATCAATATCAGTTTGTCTCAGGCACCTTTGTGCGTGAGATCGCGATGTTGGGTGGAGACGTGTCCAAGTTTGTGGCCCCGAGTGTTTTGGCTCGTTTGCAGGCGCGTGTGTCGCAGTCCAAGGCTTGAGTCATGGCCCTGAAAATCACGGAAGAGTGCATCAACTGCGACGTCTGCGAGCCGGAGTGCCCGAACCAGGCCATCTCCATGGGCGAGACCATCTATGTGATCGATCCCAACAAGTGCACGGAATGTGTGGGCCATTTTGATGAGCCGCAATGTGTGCAGGTCTGTCCGGTGGAGTGCATCCCTGTCAACCCCGATCACATTGAAACCAAAGATCAGTTGATGGCCAAGTACATCAACCTGCAGGCCTTGGCTAAAAAACCTGCCTGACAGACAGTCTCAGTGCTGGCCGCTCGCAACCAGGCGATCAGCGCCAGTCCGTGAGGGGCGATTGGGGCGGTAGACGGCTCGAAAATCACGCTCTTTGGCTTCAAAAGGCACGCCCGTGTGAAGAGCGCCTTTGCCTCGATTGGTTTGGGTGCGCTTTGATTCGGCAGTAGGACGCTCTTTGGCGCTGGCAATCGTCAACGCACCCGCATAGCGATGTTGGCGCAGATCCCGCTTTTCTTGTCGCAGGCGCTCGCGTTCCATGCGTGCACCTTGTGCCTCGGCACTCATCCAATCTCGTCTGGCCTGCTGGGTTTGCTCCCTTGTTCGGCGGTCTTGTATCGCCAGCGGTGATGCAGATGGTTGGTCCGTGCATGGATGCTGTTGATAACGAACGGCTGAGCCGGCACCCTCACAACGATAAACAGACGTGGCTGCTGCGCTGCTCATGGCGGTAGACAACAGGGCGGCCAGACAAATACGGAAGGTGTGGGTGCGCTCGAGCATGATCAAGGTTGAGTGGGAGGCGTGCCCGCGTCCGGAGGTGCATCACCACCTGCGGGGGTAGGCGGTTTACGCGGCGGCTTCGGGCGTTGAGGTTGCGCGCGAATGACCGTGGTGGCTTTGTTCATGTCACCGTCGAGCAGGGCGGGGAGGGCCGCTTTGGCTTGGTCAATGCACTTGTAGATGAGCTCACGCTCCGATTGAGGCGGTTTGCGCAAGACAAATGCGGAGACTTCGGCTTTGACCCCCGGATGGCCAATGCCCAAACGCAGTCGCCAGTAGTCGGGCGTACCCAATTGCGTGTGGATGTCACGCAAGCCGTTGTGACCACCATGCCCGCCACCTTTTTTGAGCTTGACCTGTCCGGGGGGGACGTCAAGTTCATCATGGGCGACCAGGATTTCATCGGGATTGATCTTGAAGAAGCGCGCCAGCGCCGCGACCGACTTGCCCGACAAATTCATATACGTTTGTGGCTGCAGCAGCCACACGGGGCCTTGCGGCGTGTTGGCTCGCGCGACCAGACCGTGATAGGCGCGGTCGGGCTGTAAGGTCACACCCAATTGGCGAGCCAAGGTGTCGATCCACCAAAACCCCGCGTTGTGACGGGTGTCTTCGTATTCCGGTCCAGGGTTGCCGAGGCCAACAAACAGTCGAATCATGATGAGGGCGAATTATTGAGTGTGGTCCACAAACAGAAAAGCCCCGCTTTGGCGGGGCTTGACGCAAAGCCCGAAGGCCTTGTTGGCTGAAGCTGAAGATTACTTCTTCTTCTTGCCCTTGGCGGGTTCGGCAGCAGCTTGAGGAGCGGCGATGACTTCTTCCACTGGCTCGACCACGGTGGCGACCACGGGGTTCTTGCGACCATGGGTCAGAACCTTGATGTGGCTGTCCAGCTTCAGATCGTTCACGTGGATCGATTGGCCCTTCACAGCGGTGCTCAGGTCCACAGTCAGGAACTCAGGCAATTGCTCAGCCAAGCACTCGATTTCCAGTTCGGTCACGACGTGGTTGATGATGCACTTGTCGATCTTGACGGCTTGCGACTCAGCTTCGTTCACGAAGTGCAGAGGCACCTTCTTGTGAATCTTGGTGGTGGCGTCGACGCGTTGGAAGTCAACGTGCAGCACCAGCTTTTGGAATGGGTGAACTTGGTAGTCGCGCAGCAGCACTTTTTCAACTTGACCATTCACTTCCATCTCGAGGATGGAGGAGTGGAACGCTTCCTTACGCATGGCGTGGTACAGAGCGTTGTGGT
This sequence comes from Aquabacterium sp., assembly GCA_046299355.1. Classification (GTDB taxonomy): domain Bacteria; phylum Pseudomonadota; class Gammaproteobacteria; order Burkholderiales; family Burkholderiaceae_C; genus Aquabacterium. Next base: position 211,660 of record JBKBIO010000001.1, read on the forward strand.
CCAGTTCGATGTTCAGAGCAGGCTTGCCCGCACCGTAAACGATGCCAGGGGTCTTGCCGGTGTTGCGCAGGCGGCGGCTCGCTCCGGTGCCCTGCAAATTACGCTCAAAGGCGGTGAATTTCATGGAAAACTCCAAAGTAAATTAAAAAAGCGCCCGCGACCAGGCGCTTGAGGAAAACCGAGATTGTAGCTCCCGGTTTGAGGTTTGGGTGGCAAACGTGTTTGTCACCCGGGCCCCAACAGATCAGTTGCCCGATCTGCGCAGGGGCTGATGCTTAGAAATTGTTGTTCTGTTCAGAGAACAGCGATGTCACCGATTCGCCGTCAGTGATGCGGCGAATGGTTTCTGCAAACAGGAATGCTGTCGACAGTTGACGAATCTTGGGGGTGGACTTGGCGGCTTCAGTCAGAGGAATGGTGTTGGTGATCACCACTTCGTCGAGGTGAGAAGCCTTGATGCGCTCGATGGCAGGGCCAGAGAACACGGCGTGAGTACAGTAGGCGTAAACGCTCTTGGCGCCACGCTCCTTGAGGACTTCAGCAGCTTTGACCAAGGTGCCGGCGGTGTCGATCATGTCGTCCATGATCACGCAGTTGCGGCCGTCGATTTCGCCGATCACGTGCATCACTTCCGACACGTTGGCCTTGGGGCGACGCTTGTCGATGATGGCGAGATCGCAACCCAGTTGCTTGGCCAGTGCGCGAGCGCGAACCACGCCGCCCACGTCAGGCGACACGACCACCAGGTCTTCGTAGTTCTTGGCTTGCAAGTCAGACAGCAACACGGGCGATGCGTAGATGTTGTCGACGGGAATGTTGAAGAAGCCTTGGATCTGATCAGCGTGCAGGTCCATGGTGAGCACGCGGTTCACGCCGACGGCTTCCAGCATGTTGGCCACGACGCGAGCAGAGATTGGCACACGAGTGGAGCGTGGGCGACGGTCTTGGCGCGCGTAACCAAAGTAGGGGATGACGGCGGTGATGCGTTGTGCCGAAGCGCGCTTGAGGGCGTCGACCATCACCAGCAGTTCCATCAGGTTGTCGTTGGTGGGCGCGCAGGTGGACTGCACCACAAAGACTTCGCGTCCGCGCACGTTTTGCTGGATCTCGACGGTGGTTTCACCATCAGAGAAACGACCCACAGAGGCCTTGCCCAAGCTGATGCCCAGATGGGTTGCGATTTCCTGAGCGAGAGCAGGATTGGCGTTGCCAGTAAACAGTACGGTGTCGGAGAGCATGGGCGTCAGATGGCTTGTAAGCATCTTGCCCTTTCACCTTGCCCCTTAGCATAGGATTGCAAAGGTGTCAGGCAGGGTGCAGATCAAAAGATGACCGGAAGGAAATTTGGCAGGGGAGGAAGGATTCGAACCCTCGTATGTCGGAATCAAAATCCGATGCCTTAACCAACTTGGCGACTCCCCTACACAGGTCTTGCTTCGAAACAAGTTTCTCTTCAAAACCTAGTAAGTGTTCTCTTGTCGAGAGCCTCAAATTATAGCCAGCTTTTTGCGTTTGTTGCAAGTCTGCTGTTCAATTTTGTTGTTGATTGTTGTTGGTTGCGAACTCGCTACACCACTCAGCAATCAAGCAACGGATGTTGAACCAGACCACGACAAAGGCGGCCGACCCATTCGGAATCATTGAAGCCCACATCGCTTGGCCTGAACGAATGGATCGGGGGGGTGTTGGGCTCAACCCAAGAAAACACCGCGCTGCCTGATCCGGTCATTCGGCTGTTGCCGAAGCGGCTCTGCATGATTCCAAGCGCTTGTGTCACTTCGCTGCTGTACTCCATGGCTGGAGCTTGCAAGTCGTTATGACCAAAGCGCTTAGGCGCTGCAAGAAAGTCTGCGACTATAGCATGTTTTGTGTCGCGCTTCAAATTGGGGCTGGAAAAAATGGCCGGTGTTGGAATTGCAACAGGTGGCTTGAGGATGGCGATGGGGGTTTCGAATAACTCTCGCGGCAAGTCGATGGCTTGAATGATTTCGCCGATGCCTTCCACCCAAGCGGGTTTGCCTCGAATGAAAAAAGGCACGTCTGCGCCCAGTTGCAAACCCAGATGCGCCAATTGATCTGTGCTCCAGTGCAGTCCCCACAGGCGATTCAATCCCATTAGGACCGTGGCGGCGTCTGAGCTGCCGCCGCCGAGCCCCGCGCCCCATGGCACGTGTTTGTCGATATGGATGTCGCATCCATATGAGGTGCCGCTGGCTTGCTGAAGGAGGCGGGCGGCACGGATGCACAGGTCTTCAGGAGGCAGTTGGGGGCCCAAATCATGGCGATGGATCTGGCCGTCCTGGCGCCGCTCCAGATGCAGGGTGTCTGCCCAGTCGATGGGCAAGAACACCGATTGGAGCAGGTGATAGCCATCCGGGCGGCGGCCCGTGACGTGGAGGAACAGGTTGATCTTGGCTGGCGCGGCCAGGTCATTCAGGCGGTTCATGGTTTGCGAGGGAGCAGATCAGCGCTCCAGGCGAATGCGAATGCTGATGTCGCGTTGTTGCGGGGATGCGGGTCGGTTGGCGATCAATCGCCCCTGTCCCAGGCCCACTGTGGTGATGTGCCAGCCTGCCTGCTGAAATCCGCTGTGATCCTCGGCCACGGACGCGGAGGGCAGGTCAGGCGAGGGGATGCCTTGCAACCAATAGGGTAGAGCCAAGAGCGGGACTTCTTCTCCCAATAGCTGCTGCGACATGGCGCCGATGGAGTCGAACTGTTGGGTGCCCTCGGAGGATTGCACGCGGGAGCCCTGCGGGGTCCAGTTGACTTGGGCCAGTTGTGTGCCTAGTGGTGTCATCAGGTCTAACTGACCTGTGTCCGAGCCGGCTTGCAGATAGAACGTGAAGCTTTGTCCATCTGCGGACAGCTGCCGCCAGGGGCCCAACTTGATGCTGAAGTGCCCTTGCCATTGCTGCAGTTGACTCAATTGCGCAGCAGGTAACTGCAGGGGCGCAGGCGCGGGAGTCTGGCAGCCTGTTAACAAGGCAAGGACGCACAAGCTGGCCGGGATGGCCAGCGAATGAAGAGAGATCCGGGTGAACATCAAGGGGCCGTGATCTTTAGCTTTTGGACGATGTTCTTGACGGGTTCGCTGCCTGGCTCACTCGCGAGAGCTTGCTTCAAGACTTTGCGCGCTTCATCTTGTTGGCCGGTTTGCCAAAGTACTTCAATCAAGTGGGCGGCGATTTCGCCGTCTTGCTTGGCCGCCAGGGCTTGTTGAAGCAACTTGGTGGCTTGCTCCACATTGCCTTGCCGGTACTCCAGCCAAGCCAGGCTGTCGGTGATGAAGGGGTCGGCGGGGCGCAATGCGAGTGCTTTTTCGAGCAGAGTGCGAGCCTCGTCCAGGCGAATATTGCGATCAGCCAAGCTGTAGCCCAAGGCGTTGAAAGCGTTGGGGTCGTCGGGGTTGAGTTCCATGACCCGCTGGAGCAAGGACTCCATGCGCTCAAATTGCTTAAGGCGCTCGCAGATCATGGCCAGGTCGTACATCAGATCCGGCTCATCGGGGAAGCGCTCGATGCCCGCGTTCAAAACCTTTTGTGCCTCGCTCAGTTGTTTGGCTTCGCGCAGTAATTGAGCTTCGAGCTGAACCTTGGTCACGCCATCCTGGGGTTCGGCCTCTGGGATGGCTCGCACGACCGCGCGTGCTTGTTCCAGCTTGCCTTGGCGAGCCAACAGCTGTGAGCGTTGGTTCTGGATAGCCAGCTTGGCCTGTTTGGGGTCGGCCAACTGCAGCCACTGCACGGCCAGATCGAGCTTGCCTTGCTTCTCAGCGATTTGCGAGAGCAACAGGTTGGCTTGTTCCAGTTCGCCCTTCGGGCCATTGTTGGGGCCAACTTCGGCGTCGCCATCGTCAGAGGTGGTGATCTGAACGGCTGGCTCAGTGTTCTGAGAACCTCTGCGCGATGAGGAGGTGCCTGCGCGAGCGGTTTGTCCGTTGATCTCCAGGACTTTGAACAACGCTTTTTCGGCTGCTTCGATTTGGCCTTGTTCGTAGCGAACCAGGCCCAAGGTCAACCAAGCGGTACTCTGTTTGGGTTGCAGTTGAACCAATTGCTCGAGTTGTTGAGTGGCTTCCGGCATCCGCTGCATGGCTGCCAACCGTCTTGCATAAGCCAGGCGAACGAGTGGTGTGCTGTCTGCGTGTCCTAACTGCGACAGGATGATTTGTTCCGCAGCAGCGTTGTCGGCCATCAGGTCGGAGGCGAGCAAGCCGACCATCGCATGATCGGGTTTGAGTTTGGCTGCCTTCAGCAAAGCTTGATAGGCATTTGGGTTGTCTTTGGCCAGCAGGAAGGATTCACTCATGGCGATCCAGGCTTCAGCCAACTCCAGTGGCGGTGTGCGCCATGGTTCGCTGGCTTCCTCGAGCACCCGTGCGGCGGCGGCTTTGTCTGTGAGGCGAAACAGCATGCGCGGCGCGGCCAGCAACAGTTGGGGTTGCTGCGGGGCGGCTGTTTGTTGAATCATGGCCCGCAGGTGTGGGGCCAGGTCTTTGCTGCGATCCAGTGCCAGCAGGATCTGGACGGTGTACTCACTGGCTTCGCGAGAATTGGGGAAGGCTTGGCGCCACGCTTTGGCGGCCGTGAGGGCTTGTTCGCCTGCACGCCCCTGAAGCGCCAGAGTCACTGCGCGTTGGTAGAGCTGACTGCTCTTGTGTTGGCGTGCCAGCTCCAGGTAGATCTGATAGGCCGTGCCTCGATCACCGGCATTGGCTTGAACTTCGGCCACAAGGACCTGAAGGAACATGTCGCCATCCATGTCCGAGCTGTCTGGGACAATTTTGCTGTGGTCTTCTTTTTTGACCGCAGCGGCTTCCAGGCGCTTGTCGAGGTTGGCGGGAGCCGACCATGCCGGCGTCAGGGATGTGAGCCCCAGAGAGACAATCATCGCCGCCGCGAGCGAATGTATGGGCTTGAACATGGCTGGGTTGGCGATTGGACGCAATTCGGGCATGTGGACTCCGGTGAGTGCCCCATTCTATTGAGGTCGCGCGGTGAGTTATCCGACGTAGATTCATGTATTTCATACCAGTTCAACGAGATTGCCATGCCTGAATTGCCCGAAGTGGAGGTCACGCGACAGAGTTTTGCCTCGCGCATTGAGGGGGGCGTGGTGCATGCCTTGCGTCTGGGCAAGCCTTTGCGTTGGCCTTTGGGTGTTGCGCCAGACCAATTGGTGGGCGCAAAAGTGGGGGCGGTGACACGCAGAGGAAAATACCTTTGGCTGCCACTGGATGGAGGTGAGCTGGGTCAAGGTGGATTGTTGATGCACCTGGGCATGTCTGGTTCTCTGACGTTTGGGCAGCAGTTGGGGGCGCCTGGTGCGCACGATCATTTTGAGCTGGAAACCAGTCGTGGTACCTTGCGATTGACGGACCCGCGACGCTTTGGCGCCGTGATCTGGTGCCCTTCTATGACGTCTGGTTGGGCTGCTAAGTTGTTGTCAACCTTGGGGATGGAGCCTTTTGACCCTGCACTGAATGGCGCCTATTTGCATGACCGATTCAAGGGGCGGCGCGTACCGATCAAGCAGGCCGTCTTGGCTGGCGACGTGGTGGTGGGAGCGGGCAATATCTATGCGTGTGAGGCGCTGTTCATGTCGGGCATTGATCCGCGCATGCCTGCGGGCAAGCTGAGTCGCCCCAGGTGCCAGAAACTGCTGACGGCGATTCAGCAGGTTTTGGCCGAGGCCTTGAAGCAGGGAGGGACCAGCCTCAGAGACTTCAAAGATGCCTATGGCAGCCAGGGGCACTTCCAGTTGTCGACCCAGGTGTATGGACGTGAGGGTTTACCTTGTCGGGTTTGTGCCACGCCTGTGAGGAAAATCGTACAGGGACAGCGAGCCACGTATTTCTGCCCAGTTTGTCAAAAAAGGTGACAGACTTGGCTTTTGTGCAAGATAGGACTGTACTTTTTGTCCCAACTTGCCGATGGCGCTTCTACCCTCCCGAGGAAGCCTTGCGCTAGGATGTTTTCATGATGCCTACTTTTGCCAGCCACATGGACGCCTTGGGTCAGTGGCGAGTTGCTACTGATGCCAAGTTGGCCGCGCTTGCGCGCTTTGCGCGTGAACACGACTTGCTGGACGAATCGTCTGCCGAATGGTTTGAAGCCATGCGGCACCGTTTGTCTGGCGAAAAGCTCATGGTCGCCTTTGTGGCCGAGTTTTCTCGTGGCAAATCCGAACTGATCAACGCGATCTTCTTCTCAGACAAGGGTCGTCGCATGATGCCGGCGTCTGCAGGTCGCACCACCATGTGTCCTGTGGAGTTGGGTTACGACGCGGAAGACCCCGTCGGTTTGACCTTGCTGCCCATCGAAACGCGTTTGCAAGCCGCGTCCTTGTCTGAACTGCGCACGCAGCGTCAAGCCTGGACCATGATTGAGTTGGATTTGTCCAACCCTGATGGCATGGCCGCAGCGTTGGCTGAAGTGATGCGGACCCGCCTGGTGTCCAAGGAAGAAGCTGAAAAGCTGGGCTTCTGGGATGACGAGCGCGCCGAAGACAACCCCCCTATGTCGGCTGACGGCCAGGTGGAAGTGCCGGTGTGGCGTCATGCGCGTATCAATTTGCCTCACCCGCTGCTCAAGCGTGGCTTGGTGGTGTTGGATACCCCAGGCCTGAATGCGATTGGTACCGAACCCGAACTGACGCTGGGTTTGCTGCCCCAGGCGCATGCCACCGTCTTTATTCTGGGGGCGGATACGGGCGTGACCAAGTCTGACTTGTCGATCTGGCGTGATCACCTGAGTGGTCCTGCTTTGGCTCGCTATGTGGCGCTGAACAAGATCGACTCTCTGGCTGATCCGTTGAGTACACCGGACCAGGTTCAACAGACCATCACGCGTCAATGCGAAAGCGTGGCGCAGACGCTGGAGATCCCTACCGAGCATGTGTTCCCCATCTCTGCGCGACAGGCGTTGGCTGCGCGTCTGAATGGCGATGCGCAAGGTTTGGTAGCGAGCCGCCTGGAGGCATTTGAAACCGCCTTGGCCGATGGCCTGTTGCCCAAGCGTCGTGAGAACTTGGCGCAAGCCGCCGTGGATGGCGCCAAACAGTTCCAGCACCAGTTGAACCGTCGCTTTGGTGAGTTGCGCATGCTGTACGCCGACCAGTTGGTCGAATTGCGTGGCTTGCGTGGCAAGAGCTCGGGCAAGGTCCAGCTGATGCTGCAGCGCGTGCAGGCGGAGGCCGCAGAGTTCGAGCAATGTACGGCTCGCTTGGCTGCCATGCGCAGTGTGCATGCCCGCATGATGAAGGACACCTTGGCTGACTTGTCGGCCGATCGCGTGCGCAAGGAAGTCGATGGTCTGCAACAGGTGTTGGGTGGTTCCTGGTTGCCCCTGGGCGCCAAGAAAGCCTTCATTGAACTGTGCGCGCGTCTGCGAAGCCTGATTGAATCGGCGCAACAGCGCAATGAAGAGATTCACGCGATGCTGGTGGCCTCGTTCGCCAAGTTGAACGCCGAGTTCGGTTTCAGCCTGGTGGCCGATGTGCCCTTGGATGTGCGCAAGTACGCTGATGACCTGACCCTGATCGAGCGCAACTATGTGCAGTATCTGGGCTTGGGGCAGGCTTTCCGTTTGGCCCAGCCTGGCTTCCAGGAACAGTTCCGCCGCATGCTGGTGTCGCGTCTGCGCGTGGTCTTCGAGACCGTGAGCAACGACATCGAGCTGTGGAACAAGACAGCCTCGGCGCAGGTCGATGGGCAGTTGCGCGAACGTCGTCGCAACTTCAAGCGTCGTTACGAGTCCTTGGATCGCATCCAGTCGGCCTCGGGCGAACTGGATGTGCGCCTGCAAGAGGTGCAAGCCCAAGACGAGCGAGTGTTGCAATTGCAGACCAAACTGGCAACGTTGGTGGACGAGTTGGTTCACGTGGCTGAGATTCCGTCGGCTGCGCCAGAGCATCCTGGGCTGGCAGCCATGAAGGCGATCTCGCTGGACCTCAATTGATGCGATGGTGAGATGGCGGTGAAGTCGAAGCGAACGGCCCCAACCGGGCTGGGACCTGACAAGCAGGGCGTGCAAGAGGCACGCCCTCTTGATTTATGGGCTGCTGTGGATGCCTTGCAGAGCGATCTGGCCAAACGTTTGGTCGCGTGGCAGGCGCAGTCTGGGCGGCATCATTTGCCGTGGCAGCAAACGCGCGATCCATACCGTGTGTGGCTGTCAGAGATCATGTTGCAGCAAACCCAGGTCAGCACGGTGCTGGGTTACTACGAACGGTTCTTGCAAAGGTTTCCAACCGTTGGAGACCTGGCTGCAGCGCCACTTGACGATGTCCTCACCTTGTGGGCCGGGCTGGGCTACTACAGCCGTGCCCGGAACCTGCATCGGTGTGCGCAAGCCGTGGTGGCCGAGCATGGGGGCCAGTTTCCGTCTGGGTTAGACCAGTTGGTGGCCTTGCCCGGGATTGGGCCGTCGACGGCCGCGGCCATTGCCTCGTTTTGCTTTGGCGTGCGCACCTCGATCATGGACGGCAATGTGAAGCGTGTGCTGTCGCGGGTGCTGAACTTCGATCAAGACCTCGCAATGCGTGTGCACGAAAAGGCCTTGTGGGAGGCTGCCAATGCGCTGGTGCCAGAAGCTCCGCAAGACATGCCTGCCTATACCCAAGGCTTGATGGACTTGGGAGCCACCATCTGCACCCCCAAGAGTCCCTCTTGTTTGATGTGTCCGTGGTCGGACCTGTGCCGCGGGCGTCAAAGCGGTGATCCCGAGCGTTTGCCTAACAAAACGCGCAAGCTCAAGCGTTCTGTGCGTGAGAGTTGGGTGCTCTGGTGGGAGTGTGGTGATGCCGTCTGGTTATCCCAAATGCCTGCCACCGGCATATGGGCCGGTCTCTGGACCATGCCTTTGTTGGAGGACGAAGCTGCGCTGGATGGCCTTGTGGCGTCTCACCAGAGCGATGTGGTGCCACAGCCGCCCCTCAAGCATATCTTGACTCATTTGGACTGGCATTTGAGGCCCAAGCGATGGGTGACACAGCAGACCGTGCCTGCGGTGGAGTCACGTCTGCGCGAGTTGGCACCCAGTGGCCGCTGGGTGCCTCTGTCTGAATTGGATCAGTGGGGCTTGCCTGCGCCTTTTCGTAAGTGGCTTGTAGGCGCTTGAGCGCTACTTGGTTGTCGTATCAGCAGTTCAAGCCAAGGTCACGATGACGGGCGCGTGATCGCTGGGGCGTTCGTTCTTGCGAGGTGTCTTGTCGATCACACAAGCGCTGACCTGTACCTTCAGGGCGTTGCTGACCAAGATGTGATCAATGCGCAGGCCTTGGTTTTTGCGGAATGCCAGGTTGCGGTAATCCCACCAGCTCCAGGGCTTGGGTGCTTGCTCAAACAAGCGGAAGGCATCCACCAGACCCAAGTCCAGCAGGTTCTGAAAGTGTTGGCGCTCCTCGACCGTACAGTGAATTTGGTCTTTCCAACCCACGGGGTCGTAGACGTCCGCATCGGTTGGCGCGATGTTGAAGTCACCCATCAGCACCAATTTCTCATGGCTTGAGAGTTCAGCTTTCAGCCACGCTTGCAGGGCGTCGAGCCAAGCCATCTTGTAGGCAAACTTGTCGCTGCCCGGGGCTTGTCCGTTGGGGAAATAGCCACCAATCACGCGAACTTGGCCATGAGCGGGGTGCGACACCGTTCCTGCGATCACACGCGCTTGGTCGTCTTCAAAGCCAGGAATGTTGCGTACGATGTCATGTGCAGCACCCTCGCGCGTGAGCAGCGCCACGCCGTTGTAAGTTTTCTGACCAAACCACTGGGCCTGATAACCAGCGGCTTCCAGGTCCGCATGGGGGAATTTGTCGTCCGTGAGTTTGGTTTCTTGCAAAACCAGTGCGTCCACCGGGTTGGCTGCGAGCCAATCCAGCAGTTGAGGCAAACGGACGGAAAGGGAGTTGACGTTCCAGGTGGCTAGTTTCATGGTTTGGATTGGATGCTCAATTCAGTCTTGCGGCATCTCCACGCTTATCGTTCAGCAGCCGTCGGGCTTCCATGTCCAATGCTGCTGCAGCATGTCGTAGCAGTACGGCGCTTGAAAGCGCTTAGAACAACCATTCTCAAAGGTTCGCACACAATCACCGTTGTGGCAGTTGTCTGAGTAGCGCAGCACTCTTCCTTTGGGCGGTTGGCATTCCTTGAGTGGCTTTTCTGGTTTTGCGTCAACCACTTTTTGCGGTGGCGCCTTGACTCGCCCTGTTTTGCTTTTTGTCGGTACGGGCGTGCCCACCTTCCATGCTTGGGCGATGGCTTGGGCTTCGCGTAATTGCGATGGCGAAAGCTGCTCAGCGATACGGGATCGGTTCTCAACCGCAGTTTGGTCGCCAGCCGCTGCAGCCAAGTTATAAAACGCGTGAGCCAACACAATATCGTGCTCGACACCGCGCTCCTTTTCATACATGGTTCCTAGGTTATTCAGCGCTCCCCCGTGGTTTTGTCGTGCTGCCTGGGAATACATTTCTACAGCCTTGAGGTCATTTTGTAAGACGCCTCGGCCGTTGTAGTACATGTTGCCCAAGTTGAATTGGGCGCTTGCATCGCCTTGCTCGGCGGCTTTGGTGTACCACTGAACCGCTTTGGCTTCATCCTTGGTAACGCCTCGGCCGTTTTCGTACATCAAACCCAAGTTGTTTTGGGCGCTTGCATCGCCTTGCTCGGCGGCTTTGGTGTACCACTGAACTGCTTTGGCTTCATCCTTGGTAACGCCTTGGCCGTTGTTGTACATCACGCCCAAATTGAATTGGGCGCTTGCAACGCCTTGCTCGGCAGCTTTGGTGTACCACTGAACCGCTTTGGCTTCATCCTTGGCGACGCCTCGGCCGTTGTAGTACATGTTGCCCAAATTGAATTGGGCGTTCGCGTGGCCTTGCTCGGCCAAGGGGCGCCATTCTTGCATCGCTTGTGCAAAATCATTTCTTTTGTAAGCGTTCAGCCCTTCGTCGAAGCCTGCAAATGCAAATGAGGACACCAGCAACCCAAAAGTCACGAACGCGCTGCGCCAATTCATCATTACTCCCAATTCGTTATTTGTTCGCGGCAAACGGCAGGCAGCTTACCGTATCTCATTCGCGATTTGGGTTCAGATGGCCCGATAGCAAGTCAGTCAGAGTGAAGGCTGAATCAAGACTGACATGCCCCTTTTGCCTCCGGCGTTTCATCAGCGTGGGATGGTAATGCCCCAAAGAATCCACTGACCTCAGAAGTAGAATTTTTTCCCAAGGAAAGAGTTCTGTATGAAGAGATCGAAATTCACGGACAGCCAGATCATGGAGGCCCTCAAGCGGGTCGAGGCTGGTTTGCCTGTTCCCGAGTTGTGCCGTGAGTTCGGCATCAGCACGGCCACGTTCTACAAGTGGCGCGCCAAGTTCGGCGGCATGGACACATCCATGATGGCCCGGATGAAGGAGCTGGAGGAGGAGAACCGGCGCCTCAAGAAGCTGTACATCGACGAGAAGCTCAAGGCAGAGATCGTCGCTGAGGCACTTGCAAAAAAGTGGTGAGGCCGTCTCGCCGACGCGAGATGGCCAAACAAGCTGTAGCTGTACGCGGCGTGCCGATCAAGTTGGCCTGCCAAGCCTTTGTGATCAGCGAGTCCTGCTACCGATACGAGTCCAAGCAAAGCGCTGAGAACGACGAGATCGCCGACTGGTTGATTCGTCTGACCGACAACAACCGCAACTGGGGCTTTGGGCTGTGCTACCTGTACCTGCGCAACGTCAAAGGCTTTGGTTGGAACCACAAGCGTGTGTACCGCATCTACAGGGTGCTTGAGCTCAACCTGCGGATCAAGCCGCGCAAGAGGCTCATGCGCGACAAGCCCGAGCCCTTGAGTGTGCCGCTGGCCATCAACCAGGTCTGGTCCATGGACTTCATGCATGACCAGCTGGAAGACGGTCGCAGCTTCGGACTGTTCAATGTCATTGACGACTTCAACCGCGAGGCCCTGGGCATCGAGATTGACTTCTCATTGCCATCAGAGCGTGTGATCCGGACACTGCGTCAGATCATTTCCTGGCGTGGCAAGCCTAGTGTTATCCGCTGCGACAACGGGCCTGAGAACATCAGCAACGCAATCACCAAGTGGGCCAAGGACTGGGGCATTCACCTTGAATACATCCAGCCTGGCAACCCTCAACAAAACGCTTATGTTGAACGGTTCAACAGGACTGTGCGCTACGAGTGGCTGTCTCAGTATCACTGGGCTGACTTGGACGAAGTACAGCTCCACGCCACTCAGTGGATGTGGAAATACAATCACGACCGCCCGAACATGGCACTGGGCGGCATCACCCCAAAACAGCGGTTGGCCATGGCCGCTTAACCTGTCTACTTCTGACAGCGGTGAAAATTGGGGGCATTACCGGATCAGCGGCTCATGAGGAATTGGGGCGGTCGTCACGTGGCAGGGGCAAAGCCCTCCCACATGATCGCGAGGGGCTTGTTTAAAACATTTCCAGTTCGCCCGATTCGACCAACTCTTCGGTGGTGGCGATTTCCAGTTCCTTGAACCCGTCGGGATTCCAGTTCAGGTTGAATACGAAGCGTTGGTAGATGTTAACCGGAGGTTCGCTCTGATCAGCCAGGTCGTTGAGGGTGTACTTGAAGCAAAGCTGTGGGGTCGATGAGCCGAAGGACACATTGCGTTCTTCAAGCTTGACCAGCATAGGAACCTGAATCTGAGAGATCAGACGCTGGTCTTCGTCGCCCACGTAACGGGCTTTGAAATAGCCCCAGATCATGTTGGTGACCTCTCCCAACACTTCGGAGATGCGGCTGTGCGAGGGCGGGTCGTTGGGGTCGATGGTTTCGGGGCCCAGTTTCACTGTGCGGTTATCGCATTGCAGCATCATGTAGCCGCGACACCAGGTGCTCTCCAAAGGGATGAGTGTGAAGACTTCACCGCACACGATGGAATCTTTGACGATGTAGGGCGTGTCGCAACTCAAGCTGAAATGTTTGAAGTGCGAGCGGATCGCGTCTTCTGTGATTTCTTGGATGCCCCGCACCATGGCATTGGGAAAGACAAAGCTGAAGATGTAGTCGTTCAGGCTGTCTTTGAGGTCATCAATCTCGCCAATGGTGTAGGCCGCACAGAAGGCGTGACGATCTTTTTCTGGAATGTCTTCAAGGGTGGCTTTCTTGCGTCGGCGCAAGAAGATCGGGAGCTCAGGTCTGAGCGAGTGGATTTCCTGGCCCAGTTTGATGCCACCGTTGGCCTTGTCGTGATAGCTCTCCGACAACAGGATGCCGCCTAGGTCGACGTTCGACCGGAGCAACTTCATGACATTGTTGCTGTGCGTTTTCAGGCCGATCAGATGGTGATCGCTGCAAAACCGTTTGATCTCCGACAGCGTATCGATGTCTCCATCGTCAACGACCAGAACCTTGCTGACAATGCTGGCTGCATCCATGTTTTCGTAACCCCCGTTGTAACCCGTTTGTGTGTACTTCGTGAGATCGTGTCGGAAGGTTATGCCTTGAACTTGAGGCAAGTAACGATCATTTAACGATGTTCAACATGATTGAGCAAGTTTTTGCGCAAAACCCGAGAGCCGGGCCAAGCGGGGTAGAAAAAAAGCGGCCCCAAAAGGCCGCTTCCTGAACGGAGGTTTAGCGCTTAGTTGGCTTTCTTGGCTGCCAAACGTTTACTGCGAGCCCGAATGTTGAGGGCTTCTACCGCCAGCGAGAAGGCCATGGCCGCGTAGATGTAGCCTTTGGGCATGTGAACGTCGAAGGCTTCGGCCGTCAGGGCCATGCCCACCATCACCAGGAAGGCCAGGGCCAGCACCTTGACGGAGGGGTGACGATCCACGAACTCGCCGATGGGCTTGGCTGCGACCAGCATGACGCCAACTGCGACGATGACTGCCGCAACCATGACACCGATCTGGTCAACCATGCCCACCGCCGTGATGACGGAGTCCAGAGAGAACACGATGTCGATGACGGCGATCTGGCCGATGATGCCCCAGAACAAGCGATTGCCGGCCGCCTTGAGTGTTTCGGCATCCGTGGCAGGAGGGCCGTCTTCTTCGCGGGCTTCGACTTCTACGAAGATCTCATGAGAGGCCTTGTACAGCAGGAACAGACCACCCAGCAGCAAGACCAGATCGCGGCCGCTGATGCCTTGTCCGAAAACATGGAACAAGTCGTTGGTCAGGCTCATCACCCAGCTGAGCGAGAACAGCAGGGCCAAGCGCGAGATCATGGCGAAGCCCAGGCCCAGGCGGCGCGCCTTGTCGCGCAACTCGGGTGGCAGCCGACCCACGAGGATGGAAATGAAGATGATGTTGTCAACGCCCAGGACGATTTCCAGGGCAGTCAACATCGCAAAAGCAATCCAGATATTGGGATCGAGTAGGAAGTCCATATGACGAAAATATTGGTTTTAGAGGGGCAAAGGCGCAAGGATATTCAATCTGGATTTGAAAGTAAATTCGAATAATCGAGGACGATAGTTCGAAAAAACCGAAATCGTCAGGCGGCTTTTCGCTGGTAAGTCACGAAATGGAACGTGATCCCGCTGGCAGACTGATGGGTCTCTCGCTGCAACTCAACAAAGTCGTCGGGTGACCAGGCAGGGAAGAACGTGTCTGCATCGAAGTCCGCGTCGACTTCGGTCAGCACCAGTTCGTCTGCTTGTGGCAGGGCCAAAGCGTAAAGCTCTCCGCCCCCCATGACGAAGGCTTTGGGAGCATCTGCCACCAGCGCGAGCGCCTCGTCCATTGTGTGCGCCACTTCGGCGCCTTCTGCCTGCCATTGAGCATTGCGTGTGACAACGATGTTGCGACGACCAGGGAGTGGACGGAAACGCTCAGGCAGGGAGTCCCAAGTGCGGCGCCCCATGATGACAGGGCAGCCCATGGTGGTCTGGCGGAAGTGCTTTTGATCTGCCGACTCTTGCCAGAGTAGGTCGTTGTTTTTGCCGATGGCGCCGCCGCGGGCCACCGCTGCGATCAAACTCAAGACGGTGGGCTTGAAGCTGGCGATGGTCATACAGCAACTGGGGCTTTGATGGCTGGGTGGTGTTGATATTCCAGAACCTCGAAGTCTTCGTACTCGTAGTCAAAGATCGAAGCGGGCTTGCGTTTGATGTTCAGCACCGGGTAGGGCATGGGGTCGCGGCTGAGTTGCAGCTCGACTTGCTCGGTGTGGTTGCTGTAGATGTGGCAGTCGCCGCCGGTCCAGATGAAGTCGCCCACATCCATGTCGCATTGCTGGGCCAACATGTGGGTCAGCAGCGCGTAGCTGGCGATGTTGAAGGGCACACCCAAAAAGATATCGGCGCTGCGTTGGTACAACTGGCAGCTGAGCTTGGGCTTGTCGCCGTCTTTTTGAGGTGGCGCGACGTAGAACTGGAAGAACGCATGGCAGGGTGGCAGTGCCATCTGCTCGATCAGGCCCACGTTCCAGGCACTGACGATGATGCGGCGCGAATCGGGGCTGGTCTTGAGCTGTTTGACCACTTCCGAAATCTGATCCACATGCGAACCATCGGGCTTGGGCCAGTTGCGCCATTGCACGCCGTATACGGGGCCCAGGGAGCCGTCTTCACGCGCCCATTCGTCCCAAATGGTCACGCCGCGTTCTTGCAGCCATTTCACGTTGTCGTCACCACGCAAGAACCAGAGCAATTCCACGATGATGGATTTGAGGTGAACCTTTTTGGTCGTGACCAAGGGGAAGCCTTCGCTCAAATCAAAGCGCATTTGATGACCAAACACGCTGCGGGTACCGGTGCCGGTGCGGTCGGTCTTGAGGACGCCGTTCGTGTGAACGTGGCGCATGAAGTCTTCGTACTGGCTGCGAATGGGGCGGCTCACTTTGAGATTCCGGTAGAGATGCGTAAAGGGCAATTATCGGGGAGGATGCGCGGCGAGGTGCTCGGGCTATCCATTGAACTGAGCTTGGGCCAGGCGTGCGTAGAGGCCGTTTTTTTGCATGAGTTCGTGGTGGGTGCCGATGTCCACGATCTCACCGCCGTCCATGACCACGATGCGGTGGGCGTTGACCACGGTGCTCAATCTGTGCGCAATGACCAAGGTGGTTCGGTTCCTCATGGCCGCTTCGAGGGCGGCTTGCACGGCGCGTTCCGATTCGGTGTCTAGCGCACTGGTGGCTTCGTCGAGCAGCAGCAAGGGCGCGTTTTTCAAGATGGCGCGGGCGATGCTGATGCGTTGACGTTGTCCACCCGACAGCCGCACGCCGCGCTCACCCAAGTAGGTTTGATAGCCCTCGGGCAGTGCCGAGATGAAGTCGTGCGCGTGTGCGGCTTGCGCAGCAGCGATCACTTCTTCATCGGTGGCATCAGGGCGGCCATAGCGAATGTTGTCCATGGCCGAGCTAGAGAAGATCGTGCTGTCTTGCGGCACGATGCCGATCTGATCGCGCAATGCATGCAGGTTCACCGATGCAATGGGCACACCGTTGAATGCGATGGCGCCAGACTGAGGATCGTAAAAGCGCATCAACAGTTGGAACACTGTGCTCTTGCCCGCGCCGCTGGGACCTACCAGGGCGATGGTCTCGCCCGCTTGCACTTCGAGCGTGATGTGCTTGAGTGCAGTTTGACCAGGACGAGAGGGGTAATGAAACACCACATCGCGCAAGCTCAGCTGGGCACCCTGAGGTGATGCAGGCAAGGGCAGGGCTTGCGCAGGGCTTTGGATGCGAGACTGGCTGGCCAGCAACTCCATCAAGCGCTCTGTGGCACCGGCCGCACGAAGGATGTCGCCATAGACCTCGGACAACGCAGCCACGGAACTCAGCAGCAGGATCACGTACACCACGGTCTGGCCCATGTGCCCGGCCGAGATGCGGCCCTCCACGACGGCTTGTGTGCCTTGGTACAGGCCAAACAACAAAGCGCCGGTGACGGCTGAGATGATGAAGCCGACCAAAATGGCGCGCGCCCGAATGCGCCGCACGCCAGTCCGAAACGCTGTGTGGGTGGCGGTGTTGAATCGTTCCGATTCGCGTGCTTCGGCCACGTGGCTTTGCACCACCGGAATGGCGTTGAGCACTTCAGCCGCAATGGCACTGGTATCGGCCAGTTTGTCTTGGCTGACCCGAGAGAGCTTGCGCACGCGGCGGCCATACACAATGGCGGGCAGCACGACCAACACCAGCACGCCAAGCACTTGGGCCATCACATAGGGGTTGGTGACGATGAGCATCACCAGCGCGCCCAGGCCCATGATGGTGTTGCGCAAACCCATGGACAAGCTCGACCCCACCACGGTTTGAATCAAGGTGGTGTCAGCAGACAAGCGAGACAGCACTTCGCCCGTGCGCGTGGTTTCAAAGAACTCCGGGCTTTGTTTCAGCACATGGCCGTACACCGCTTGTTTGAGGTCTGACGTAACCCGTTCACCCAACCAGGTGACGCAGTAGTAGCGCGAGGCAGAAAACAACCCCAAGGCCAAGCCCACACCAAACAGCGCCAGGAAGTGGCCACGCAGAGCCATGATGCGCTCACCTGGGTCACTGGACACAAAGCCTTGGTCAATCAAGGTGCGCAGGGCAATGGGCAAGACCAAGGTGGTCAGTGCTGCGAGCACCAGAAACACCAAGGCCAGGGCGATGCGACCGGTATAGGGGCGCAGGAAGGGGATCAGTCCAGACAAGGATTGCACGGACTTGTCGGACGAGGGGGGGCTGACTTCACTCATGTGGGGGCCAAATGGGACGAACAGGGTTCACCCATGCGGTTCAATCTTGACAATATTTGATTAGGCAAATAAATTGCGCGGATGACAAAACAGACAACTCAGGCGTCTCAAACCAGGGACTGTGGCTTGGACGCTCCGGTCGATTTCTACACCGCCAAGGGCTACAACAGCGAAAACTCGGCGGCGTACCTCATGCGGCGCATCATGTTGATGATTGTCACCCAGGTTGACAAGCGGCTCGATGCGATCGGATTAACCCAAGCGCAGTGGGGGCCCTTGTTTCTGATTCAGCAAGGCCGAGCCACGACTTTGGCAGAGTTGTCGCGAGAAATGCAGATCGATGCAGGCGCCTTGACACGCACCCTTGATCGTTTGGAAGCCAAAGGCTTGTGCAAGCGTGAGCGCTCCACAGTGGATCGTCGGGTGGTGCATCTGGCGGTGACGCCTGAAGGTGCAGCCGTGACAGCAGGGGTCCCCGAGGTGCTGGCCGATGTGCACAACCATTTGTTGGCGGGGTTCTCGAAAGACGAATGGGAGACCCTGATGGGTTTGCTGCGCCGCATGGTGGTCAATGCTGAGGCTATGCGTGATGGCCAATCGTTTGCGGAGCGCCCTGATCAGCCCAGTGGTTCAGCCGAGTAGTTCAGCGCAGTAGTGCTAACACGTCAGACACCGACACACCCTGATCACAGGCCAAAGCGCGGCGCCAAGGCATGCTGCGTAGCCAGGTGATCTGCCGTTTGGCCAACTGTCGGGTGGCAGCGATGCCTTGTTCCATGACACGGGCGCGGACGTCGGTTTGATTCAGATCGAGTCCGGCGTCTAAGGCTTCCCACACTTGTCGGTAACCCACGCAGCGCATGGAGGGCAAGTTCAGATGCAGGTCGCCGCGTCCACGCAGCCGCAAAACCTCGTCCACAAAGCCTTGCTCCATCATCAGGCGATAGCGCAGGGCGATGCGTTCGTGTAGCCAACTCCGCTCTTGGGGTTCGAGGGAGATCAGCACGGTTTGGTCTTGCTTGGCTTGCAGCGCAGCGGCATCTTTTTGGCTGTGAAAGGCCGACAAGGGTCGCCCCGTGGTGTACCAGACTTCCAGCGCCCGCTGAATGCGTTGGCTATCCCCAGGGGCCAGTCGGGCCGCCGTGGTGGGGTCGACCTGTTGCAGTTGCTGGTGCAAACCTTGTGGACCCTCTTGTGCCATGCGTTCGTCGAGTTGTTGACGAACGGCGGGATCGGCCGCCGGCATGTCGTCCAGGCCTTCCATCAAGGCCTTGATGTAGAGCATGGTGCCACCCACCAGCAGGGGCGTTTTGCCGCGCTGCCGGATGTCGGCCATCAAGCGTTCGGCATCGGCCACAAAGCGGGCGGCGCTGTAACTCTCCAAGGGGTCGAGGATGTCGATCAGATGGTGCGGTACCTGGGCCTGTTCTTCGGCTGTGGGCTTGGCCGTGCCAATGTCCATGCCACGATAGATCAAAGCCGAGTCAACGCTGATGATCTCCATGTCAACTTCCTGGGCCAAGGCCAGTGCCAAGGCTGTTTTGCCGGAGGCTGTGGGGCCGGCCAGAATCCAGGTTTTGTTGGTGTCCAGTTGAGGCATGGCGATGTGCTTGCGTCGGCTAGCTGAGAAGGTGGGTTCAGTCCGCGGTTTGGGGAAGCCCATCGCGTTGGATCAAGGTGTGTGCAACCCATGCCGTCAGCATACCGCCCAAGCCTACGCCCACGTTCATCGGGTGGATGGTGTGGCTGAGCGCCGGCAAAGCCGTTAGGTAGGACAACAGCAGGCCGATGCCGAAAGCAGCGGTGGACAACACAAAGCCAGATAAGGCCGATGCTGCGCCCGCTTGATGCGGGAAGGCCGCAACCACGCCGGTTTGTCCGCAGGGTTGATGGATACCGTGCGCGAAGGCATACAGCGCCATGCCCGGTAGGATCCACCATGCTGACAGTGACCATTGCGCCCACCAAGCGAGCGACATGCACACCATGTACAGCCCGCCCACAAACGAGAACTTGCCGGCCAAGGCCACTGTGCCGGTCAAGCCATGCTTGGGGAGCCAGCGCCGGCAAAAAAGCGTGCCGACCAGATAAGACAGGGACAAGGTCGCCATGGAGGCTCCAAATGCCGTGCGACTGGTGCCCAGCACATTGATGAAGGCAAACGATGACAAGGCCAGGTAGACGTACAGGCCACCATAGGTTGACGAAGTCAACAAGGCATGCGCCCGGAAGGTGCGATGGCGACTGATGTCGCGCCATTGGCGCAGCAGCAAGCCCCAATTCAATTGCGTTTGCTGACGCTCACGGGGCAAGGTTTCAGGCAGCTTGAACCACACGAACAGCAGAATCAGGCAAGCCAAGATGGCCAAGGTGCCCATGGTGGCGCGCCAGCCCCACCAAGTGGCCGTCAAGCCGCCTGTGATCGGACCAATCAACGCCAAGGCGCCCAGACCTGTCATGCCCTGAGACATGACGCGAGCGCCTTCTTGTGGCGCGTACAGATCACGCACCATGGCTCGCCCGCACACCACCGCTGCCGACAAGGTGGCGCCTTGGGCGGCACGTGCGGCAATCATGGTGAAGCCATCTTGGGCCACCACGGTCACGATGCTGGCCAAGACAAACAGCGCCAAGCCTGAGCGCAAGACCACGCGCCGACCGAATCGATCAGCAATGGGGCCCCAGACCAGTTGCCCGCATCCAAAACTCAGGATGAGGGCAGACAAGGTGGTTTGGGCTGCTGCGCTGGACATGCCCAAGCCGCTTTGCATCTGGGGCAAGGCGGGCAAGTACATGTCGGTGGTCAGGGGTTGCAGGCCCGTGAGCAGCGCCAATGCGACCACCACCACCCACGGCGCCATGGCCGCGCGCGCGTCAGAACCGCTCATCGGCACGCAGGAAGCGCCACTGTCCAACGGGCAGGTCGCCCAGGGCAATGCGGCCCATGCGAACGCGCTTGAGGCCGACCACTTTCAGGCCGACCAGTTCACACATGCGGCGAATCTGGCGCTTGCGGCCTTCACGCAGGACGAAGCGCAACTGGTGCTCGTTTTGCCAAGACACTTTGGCGGGTTTCAGTTGTTTGCCGTCCAATTCCAGGCCAAAGCGCAAGCGCTCAATCGCGTCGGGAGGCACAGCGCGTGACACATCTTGCGCCTCGGGCTCGGCGGTGTACTGCACACGCACCAGGTATTCCTTCTCCACGCCCGAGTCTTCGCCGATCAGCGCTTTGGCCACACGGCCATCTTGGGTCAGCACCAACAAACCGGTGGAGTCGATGTCCAAGCGTCCAGCTGGCGCCAGGTTGCGCAGATGGCCCCGTGTCAACTGCAACTGAACCTTGTCTTCGGACCAGCGGTTTTCTGGTTTGACCAAGACCCAGGCGGGCTCGTAACCGTCTTCCGCTTGACCACTGACGTAGCCAATGGGCTTGTTCAGCAAAATGGTGACGCGCTGGGCTTGTTGGGTGCGAGCCAGTGGGTCGATGGTGATCTCGACGTCGGGAAACACGCGTGTGCCCAGTTCTTCGATGACTTCACCGTTGACGCGAACCCAACCTTCTTCAATCCACTCGTCGGCTTCGCGGCGAGAGGCGATACCGCGTTCGCTCATCAGCTTGGACAGGCGGACTTTGCCGTCGTCGTGCGAGCTGACTTTGGGAGGCGAGGGCAGGCGTGGCGCGTCTGGCGCGAAGCGATCTGCTGACGGCGCAGGGCGGCCACCGCGATCAGTGCGAGGGCGGTCCGAGTTGCGGTACTCCGAAAAGGGCGAGGAGGGACGGTCCGACCTTGGACGGTCGGATGGAGCGCGATCAGACGGGGCTCGGTCAGAGCGTGTACGAGGGCGATCCCCATAGGGGCCTTCCGAGCGAGGGCGGTCAAACCCAGCGCGGGCACCGGGTCCTCGGCCACCTTCACTGCGACGAGCGCCGTAGCCGTCTTCTTGACGACCATCCCGGCGGCCATCGGCTCGGTCGTCGCGACGGTCATCACGGCGATCCGGCGCGCGGCGTGGGTCGCGATCTTGCGGAGCAAACTGCTCGCGGCGGGCGCGTTCTTCACGGGCCTGTTGCGCTTGTTCGGCGGTCATCCGGGCTCGGGGTGCCGTGCCGCTGCCACGCACGGGTCGTTTGCGGCTGCGATCGTTGTCGGCTTCGGTGGTGGCTGTCGCTTTGTTCAGCGACAGCTTTTTGCGTTCGGTCATGTTGTGCTTTCTGGCGGTCGCTCAGCGGCCACGCAAGAAGAGGGCGTCCAGCTCTTTCAAGGTGAGCTGGCGCCAGGTGGGGCGACCGTGGTTGCATTGGTCTACGCGTTCGGTCGCTTCCATGTCGCGCAGCAGGGCATTCATTTCGGTCAGGGTCAGGCGGCGGTTGGCTCTCACGGCGCCATGGCAAGCCATGGTGGCCAACAATTCGTGCTGCGCGCGTTTGATCACGTCGCTGGCATCCAGTTGCGCCAATTCAGCCAGGACGGATCGGGCCAGTTCGATGCCGTCGGCCTGGGTCAGGGCTTGCGGTGTCGAGCGAAGCGCGAGTTTACCGGGGCCAATGGCGTCCAGGTCCAGTCCCAAGCTCAAGAGCGCATCGCGCTGTGTTTCTGCGGTGGCCATCTCCGCAGGCGTGGCGGCAAACACCAGCGGTATCAACAAAGGTTGGCTCTCTAACCGTTCGTGGGCGAGTTGGGCTTTCAGCCGCTCGTACACCACGCGTTCATGCGCGGCATGCATGTCGACGATGATCAGGCCTTTGGCGTTTTCTGCCAGCACGTAAATGCCACCAATTTGCGCAATGGCGCGGCCCATGGGCCAGTCGTGGGCCGAATCTGCACCAGCTACTGCGCCCATATTCGATGACGCAGATGTCGCTTCGGGCGTGGCGGACTCCAAATCGCTGGCTGTCCAGGACGTGCTGTTCAAGCGCTCTTGCGCGATCGGTGCGGTGAGCGGCGTGGGCAG
The DNA here is from genome assembly GCA_046299355.1 of Aquabacterium sp. Lineage (GTDB taxonomy): Bacteria > Pseudomonadota > Gammaproteobacteria > Burkholderiales > Burkholderiaceae_C > Aquabacterium. The sequence goes on from JBKBIO010000001.1 coordinate 234,292, forward strand.
GGCGCCGTCGTCCTGCAAGGGGTTGCGTTTGATTTTGTCGAGCCAGTTGGCGCCGTCAGTCGAGTCCGTCGCCTGCGCTGGGGCCGTGGGCCATCCGCCCCAGCGTTGCTCGCGTGGGGCATCGGTGGCGCCGCCAGGTCCCAAGGGCAACCCGCTTTGGTTGCGGGTCATCAAGGGCAGGGGCGGGAAGGCGGGGCTGGTCTCGGTCGTGTTATCTGCTTGGGCCGCTGGGCGGTCCATGGCAGAGCTGATGGCCTGAGTGTGCGATCCCTTGGTCGCAGGCGCTTCCTCGGCCTGGGCGCGAGACAAGGCCAAGCTGGCCTCGACCGCCTTGCGAACGCCTTGGTGAATTTCGCGTGAATCGCGGAACCGAACCTCGATCTTGGTGGGGTGCACGTTCACATCGACCAATTCGGGGGCGATGTCGATGTACAGCACGTATGCGGGTTGGCGGGAGCCATGCAGCACGTCCTCATACGCCGCGCGGATACCGTGCGCGATCAGCTTGTCGCGCACATAGCGGCCATTCACGTAGCAGTACTGCAGGTCTGAACGCGAACGTGCGGCGTCTGGCAGTCCGGCGCGTCCAGTGATGCGCATGGGGCCGATGCTGAGCTCCACCTCGCGGCTGTTGTGGATGAAGTCGTCGCCCAACACGTCCAACAAACGCATTTGGGGTGAGCCGGCACGCCATTTTTCGATGAGCTTGCCTTCATGCCACACATCAAACCCCACGTCGGGCCGGGCCAGGGCGTGGCGTCTGACCGACTCCAGGCAGTGCGCCAGCTCAGTGGCTTCACTTTTCAAAAATTTGCGGCGGGCCGGGGTGCTGAAAAACAGCTCCCGCACTTCCACGCTGGTACCAATTTGACGAGCTGCAGGGCTGAGCTCGCCAGAGCGCGCGTCCAGCCGGTGGGCGTGGGCATCATCAGCTGTTCGGCTGGCCACGGCCATTTCAGACACCGAAGAAATGGCGGCCAGCGCCTCGCCCCGAAAACCCATGGTGGCCACGTGTTCCAGTTCGTCCAAGGATCGAATTTTGCTGGTGGCGTGGCGGCGAAGTGCCAAGGGCAACTCATCTACGGGGATGCCATGACCATCGTCTTCGACCAGAATCTGGCGAATGCCGCCAGCCATCAATTTCAAAGTGATCTGGCTGGCACCCGCATCCAGCGCGTTGTCCACCAGCTCCCGCACCACCGAGGCGGGGCGTTCCACCACCTCACCGGCGGCGATTTGACTGATCAGTTCGTCGGGCAGCTCACGAATCGAGCGGCGGTTGGGTGGGAGTGTGGTCATGCCCGGGATTGTACGAACCTACCCTGATAATGCGCGGATGGACATCGCATACTTTCTGATTGATTTCATTTTGCACGTCGACAAACACTTGGCCGAATTCGTCCAAGCCTACGGCGTGTGGGTTTATGGCCTGCTGTTCTTGATCGTGTTCGTGGAAACCGGTCTGGTGGTAATGCCATTCCTGCCAGGTGACTCCTTGCTGTTCATCGTGGGGGCTTTGTGTGGCGCCGATGCGATGAGCTTGCCGGTGGCCATGGGCGTGCTGCTGGTGGCCGCGATTGCAGGTGATCAGGTCAACTACACCATCGGTCGCTACATCGGGCCTAAGGTGTTCCAGTGGGAAGACTCCCGCTGGTTCAACCGCAAAGCCTTTGACTCGGCCCACAGCTTCTATGACAAGCACGGCGGTATCACCATTGTGATCGCGCGCTTCATGCCTTTCATCCGCACTTTTGCCCCATTCGTGGCCGGCGTGGCTGAGATGGATCGCACCAAGTTCACCGCCTACAACGTGGGCGGCGCCTTGTTGTGGGTGGTCGGCCTGACCCTGGCCGGTTACTGGTTTGGCAACATTCCCTTTGTGCAGACCCACCTGAGCAAAATCATCTGGGCCATGATCATCATCCCCGGCTTGATCGCCATTTTTGGGGCCTGGAAGGCCGGGCGTTCGCAGCAAGCGGCTTAAACCACTTGGCGCTTAGACCGACCGGTTGCGCGCCAGCGGTGGGTTCTTTTCGAAGTACCGCTGAATGCCTTTGAACAAGGCTTCAGCCAGCTCGTCCTGATAATCGTTGTCGTTCAGTTTGGACTCTTCTTCGGGGTTCGAGATGAACCCGGTCTCCACCAGAATGGATGGAATGTCTGGCGCTTTCAGCACGGCGAAGCCTGCCTGTTCCACATGCGGCTTGTGCAGCTTGCTGACCTTGCCTAAGTGACCCAGCACAGCATGGCCGAGTTTGAGGCTGTCTTTGATCTGGGCGGTGGTCGACATGTCCAACATGGCTTTCAGGACACCAACGTCTTTTGCTTTGACATTGACGCCACCCACCAAATCGCTGGCGTTTTCCTTTTGAGCGATCCAACGCGCGGTGGTGCTGGATGCACCTTTGTCCGACAAGGCAAACACGGAGGCTCCGCGTGCCTTGGGGTTCATGAAGGCATCCGCATGGATGGACACGAACAGATCAGCCTGCACCCGGCGCGCTTTGGTCACGCGCTCCTGCAGTGGCACGAAATAGTCTGACTCACGGGTCATCAGGGCGCGCATGCCGGGTTGGGCATTGATTTTGGCGCGCAGTTTTTTGGCCACCGACAAGACCACGTCTTTTTCGTACAGGCCACTGGGGCCGATGGCGCCGGGGTCTTCGCCGCCGTGTCCCGCATCCAATGCGACGATGACCAGGCGTTGTGCGCCTCGGCGGCCTGTGACGCCAGTGGGTTTGTCACCCATATTGGCGACCGGCGTCGTGTCGTTGTCGTGCTCGACCTGGCCTTTGGCGACGGTGGTTTTGTCGCCCGCTTTGTCGCCTGATTTCTCGGGCCCTTTCTCCGCTGTCTGCGGAGCCACGGGTTTGCGCTTCAAGTCGCCAATGAACTCGCCAAGCGCATCGTCAGCTTGGGCGGTCTGGGTCGATGTGCTGGGCGCTGCGTTCGTTCCCCCCGTATTGGTACGAGGGCTGGGCGCGCTGCTCGCAGGTGGCGTCAGCGAAGGGGCAGGGGACTCTTTGGGCCGCAAGGCCAATTGCGGGTCGAGCCCTTGCGTGGGGTGCAGATCAAACACCAGGCGGTGCTGATAGGCCGCCACTGGGGCCAAACCAAACACTTGGGGTTTGATGGGCTGTTTGAGGTCGATCACCAGGCGCGCCACCTTGGGGCGGTTCTGGCCCACGCGGATGCCGGCGATATAGGGGTCATCTTTGGATACCTTTTTCACCAACTCGCGCAGTTGCGCGTTCAACTCCAGGCCTTCCACATCAATGACAAGGCGGTCGGGGTCGGGCACGGCAAAGTACTGTGCGCGCAATTCGGTGTCAGATTCGAGGGTCAGCCGCGTGTATTCGGGGGCGGGCCAGACGCGCACGGCCAATAGCTGCGCGCCCCAAGCCAATTCCTTGGGGCCCAAAACCAATACCAAAGTGCCACCCAGTGCCTGCTTCAACAGGCGGCGGCGAGACGGTTTTTTCACGCGGTGAGACTCAGTCATCCTCAGACCCTCCTTGCGCAACATCAGGGGCGTCTTCCGTTAATGATGGCGCTTGCGTGAAATCTGTCAACTTTTGCAGCCAAACACGTGCTTTGGGCGACACAGCGGTGGCAGTGACCGTGCGGCTGGTTTCTGTGTCGGGGGTGATCGCCAGGATCAAATCCGCTGCGGGCATCAAGCCTGCGGCTTTGTCTGGCCATTCCACCAACTTCAGGCCAGGCGCCGCAAAGATGTCGCGGAAACCGGCGTCTTCCCACTCTTGTGGGTCGTTGAAACGGTAGAAGTCGAAATGGTGGGCTACACCGGTCGTCGTCTCGTGTGGTTCCACGACGGCGTAGCTGGGGCTCTTGATGCGGCCCGTCACGCCCATGGCCCGCAACAGGTGTCTGGTGAAGGTGGTTTTACCGGCGCCCAGCGTGCCTTGCAGTTCAATGGTGGCTGATCCGCCTTGTTGCAAGACCGGGCCCAAGGCATCGGCCAATTGTTCAGCCGTTCGTTGGCATGCCGCCTCATCGGGCCAGTGCCCGTTGGCAAGAATCGGTGGGTGAGGCGCGGGGCTTGTTAGGATCGTCACATGAATCAGGAAGCAAGGACGCCGTCGCACGCAGAGGTCATGGACCGATTGCAGGGCTGGGCGCAAGAGTTGGGATTTTCTCAGATTGGCGTGGCAGATGTCGATCTGTCTAGCGCCGAGCCAGGTCTTCTGGCTTGGCTGGATGCGGGCTTTCATGGTTCGATGCAATACATGGCGGCTCATGGACTCAAGCGAGCGAGGCCGGCGGAGTTGGTGCCGGGCACGGTGCGCGTCATCACGGCTCGCATGGATTACTTGCCCAAAAACTTGCCAGACGGTTGGCAAGAGGTGGAGTGGCGCACATTGGCCCAGCCAGAGCACGCAGGCGTCTCCCTCTACGCCAGAGGCCGCGATTACCACAAGGTGCTGCGCGCACGCTTGCAAAGCCTGGCTCAGAAGTTGGCTGATGAGATCGGGCCGTTTGGCTTTCGGGTGTTCACCGATTCTGCGCCGGTGCTGGAGGTGGAGTTGGCATCTCGCAGCGGCTTGGGTTGGCGTGGCAAGCACACCTTGCTCTTGTCGCGCGAGGCCGGATCCTTCTTTTTCCTGGGTGAGATCTACATTGACTTTCCTCTGCCCTTGACCCCGCCTGAATCCGCCCATTGCGGTCGCTGCACGGCGTGCATGGATGTCTGTCCAACTCAGGCGATCGTGGGAGAAAAACAGGTCGATGCGCGACGCTGTATTTCGTACCTGACGATTGAACATGACGGCCCTATTCCTGAGGAACTGCGCCCCTTGCTGGGAAATCGCATCTACGGGTGCGACGACTGTCAACTCGTCTGCCCCTGGAACAAGTTCGCGCAGCGCGCGGTGCTGCCTGACTTTGACACGCGTGGGCATTTTCAGGCGCCCACCCTGATGCACCTGTGGGCCTGGGATGAGAGCACGTTCTTGCGCCTCACAGAGGGCAGCGCGATCCGCCGCATTGGTCATGAGCGTTGGCAACGCAACTTGGCCGTGGCCATGGGCAATGCCTTGGCGACGAAGGATGTGCAGGCCCTGACACCGGATCAACGAGACCAGATGGTGGCCGCGTTGCAAAACCGCCTGTTGACCGAGGGACAAGCAGGCGGTTGTAGTGCATTGGTGGCCCAACACATTCGTTGGGCCTTGGCGCAAAGCGGCGCTTAGTCGTTGACCAAGACCAATTTGCCGCGCACCTGACGCGCACCCATCATCGCAAAGGCCTCTTTGAGTTGAGACATGGGCAACTTGTGCTCGATCACGGGTTTGATCTTGCCCTCCATGTACCAGGCGGCCAATTGCATCAGGCAAGCGGCATTGTTTTGGGGTTCGCGTTTGGCGAATTCGCCCCAGAACACGCCCATCACCGAAGCACCTTTCAGCAGGGTCAGGTTCAAGGGCAGATTGGGGATGGTGCCGTTGGCAAAGCCAATGATCAGGTGTCGACCGCGCCAAGCGATGGAGCGGAAAGCGGCCTCGGTCAAATCGCCGCCCACGGGGTCATAAATGACATCGGGGCCTTTGCCTTCGGTCAGCGTCTTGAGCTCGTCGCGCAAATTGGCGGTGCTGTAGTTGATGGTGGCGTCGGCGCCCAGTTCACGGCACAGCGCACATTTCTCGTCGGTGGATGCGGCTGCAATTACCTTGGCGCCAGCGGCTTTGGCAATCTGGATGGCCGCTGTGCCCACGCCGCCTGCTGCGCCCAGCACCAACACGGTCTCGCCCGACTTCAAGGCCGCACGGTCCATCAGCGCGTGATAGGTCGTGCCGTAGGTACACAAAAACGCAGCGCCATCTTCAAAAGAAAAGGCGGGAGGCAAAGGCATGAGCACGGCGGCAGGCGCCACAGCATGGGTGCTGAAACCGCCCAAGCCAGCAAAGCCAGCCACCGAAGTGCCCACGCTCAGGTGCTTGACGCCTTCGCCCACGGCTTCGACCACACCGGCGAATTCGGCGCCCGGCACGAAAGGCGGGTTGGGCTTCATCTGGTACTTGCCTTGCACGATCAGCAGGTCAGGGAAGTTGACGCTGGCCGCTTTGATGGCCACGCGGACTTCGCCCTTGCCGGGTTCTGGTGTGGGGGCTTCTTTCCAGGTCAAAGCGTCCAGACCCAAGGGGTTATCGCAAATCCAGGCTTGCATGGTTGTCTCCGGTATTTGGTTGCGGTGGATGACCAAGTTTGGTGGCCATGTTAGCAGTGCCGCCCCGCCTAGAATGCGGGCTTCCTTTCGAAGTTTCACGGGCCGGTCGTAGCCTCGCCCCTCTGCCACCCACTCTATGTCCGCCCCTTTATCCACTGTGAGCCCCAAGTTGATGCGCAGCGTCTGGCTGGTGTTGCTGCTGTCCTTGTTGTGCCGCGCCTGGATATCGGCCATCTTGCCCATGACCGGCGATGAAGCCTTGTTCTACTGGTGGGCGCAGTTTTTGGACTATGGCTACTACGATCACCCGCCCATGGTCGGTTGGTGGATTGCTGGTGTGGTGGCTGCCTTGGGGCATGCCGAATGGGTGGTGCGCTTGCCCGCCACCTTATTGCCACTGGGTGTGGCTGGCGCCATTTGGTGGGCCTTTGCGCCCATCGACCGCGTGCGAGCCGCATGGGCCGTGTTGCTCTACAGCCTGATGCCGATCAACTGGCTCGGCGCATTGGTCACCACGGACACACCCTTGATCTTCTGGGCGGCATGGTCCGTGGCTGCATTGACGAGGGCGGAGTGGACGGTCCGGTCGCGGCAGGATCAGGGGCCATCAGCCTGGCACTGGTATGTGCTCAGTGGCGCTTGCTTGGGCATGACTTTCCTGTCCAAATACTTCGCCGTGCTCTTGGGGGTGGCCTATGTGGTGTATTTCGGGCTGTGGGCGCGATCACACTGGCGCGGCTTGATCCTGGGGCTGCTGGCCATGTTGCCAGCCGTGGGTGTGAATGTGATGTGGAATCTCCAGCATTGCTGGACCAACATCATGTTCAACCTGTTCAATCGCAATGAGGATGCGGTGTTTGCGTGGGCCAATCCATTGACTTATCTGGTGACGCTGGTCTATTTGATCAGCCCCATGGGCTTGTGGTGGATGTGGCGGGCGCGAGCAGGCATGCGTTCGGCCATTCGCTGTATGCCATGGGTGGCCTGTGCAGCCTGGGTGCCTTTGGCGCTGTTTGCCCTCATGTCTGGCAAAAAGGTCATTGGCTTGCACTGGGTGTTGGGCTTCTACCCCTTCCTGTTCATCTTGTTGGCGTGGGCTTTGTCGCCTGACCAGCGTCAGCGCTTGGCGCGTGCCTTGGCATGGTTTGTGGCAGCGCATGTGGTGCTGGCTGTGGGGGTGTCGTTGACCAGCTTGCAAGACTGGAAACACATGAAGCTGTATCACCGCTTGGTGGAAGCCGCGCGTGCCCCAGACATTGCCAAGCAAGCGCAGGCACCTGATACGGTGCTCATGGCCAATGTTTACTCGGCCGCCGCCTTGTATGGCTATGCGGTGGGGCAGTATGTGCCGGTGTTTGGGGTTGGTGGCTTCCATGCGCGGCAGGATGACTTGATCACCGATTACCGACAATTTGACGGACGCACCTTGCGGATCATCGCAGGCCGCAAAGCCCCAGACTTGTCGCAGTATCAAGATTACTTTGCTGCGGTTCGCGTCATGACCTTGAATCAAGACGGTGTGGCCTTCTATGTGGTCGAAGGCCGCGGGTTCCGCTATGACACGTATCGAAGCCAAGTGCTGTCTCAGATCAACGAGTCCTACTACCGTTTTCCCTCTTGGTTGCCCGTATGGGGATGTAGTTTCTGCGAGCGCTATTGCGGATCGCCACGCTGTCAACCTTGATAAGGAGCCCCTCACATAGAATGGTGTCCTGTTTGATCGGAACTTCTCACTGAACCCGCCTTGCAGGCGGCGCCAAACTTATGTCAGCTGTGTCGGAATCTTCCTTGCCCGTGGTCATTGTGGGGGCCGGTCTGGCTGGTTTGACAGTGGCGCTTCATTTGGCCGAGACCCAAGCGGTGGTGGTGCTGGCCAAGCGCAACCTGGAAGAGGCCGCGACGGCTTGGGCGCAAGGCGGCATTGTGGGGGTGCTGGGTAGCGATGACAGCATCGACTCCCACGTGAAGGACACCCAGGACGCGGGCGCTGGCTTGGTGGATGAACGCACGGCAGAGTTCATTGCCCGCAACAGCGCGCAAGCCGTGGAGTGGTTGGTGAATTGTGGCGTGCCGTTTTCGCCAGACCCCGAAGGCCCCTTGGGCTTGCATTTGACCCGAGAGGGCGGCCACGCGGTGCGCCGCATTGCACACGCGGCAGATGCCACCGGCAAAGCCATTCATGATGTGCTGCTCGACAAGGTCAAGCAGCACCCCAACATCACGCTGCGTGAAAAGTGGCTGGCCATTGACCTGATCACCAACCGACACCTCAAACGCAATGGCACTTTGCCCGCGGATCAAGAGCCGCGTTGCCACGGTGTCTATGTGCTCGACATCGAAAACCACCGTGTGGAAACGCTGGCTGCCTCTGCAGTGGTCTTGGCCACCGGCGGTGTCGGCAAGGTTTACCGCTACACCAGCAACCCAGATACCTCCACCGGTGATGGCATTGCCATGGCCTGGCGTGCCGGTTGTCGTGTGGCGAACATGGAGTTCATCCAGTTCCACCCCACCTGTTTGTATCACCCACAAGAGCGCAGTTTCTTGATCACAGAAGCCTTGCGTGGCGAGGGTGGCTTATTGAAGTTACCCGATGGCACCCGCTTCATGCCCGAGCACGATGAGCGCGGTGAGTTGGCGCCTCGTGACATCGTGGCCCGCGCCATTGACTTTGAGATGAAAAAGCATGGCCTGGACTATGTCTTGCTGGACGCGACGCATTTGGGCGAAGCCTTCCTGAAAGAGCATTTCCCAACCATTCATGCGCGTTGCTTGTCGCTGGGCATTGACATCGCCAAGCAGCCCATTCCCGTCGTGCCAGCGGCGCATTACACCTGTGGTGGTGTGGTGACCGATCTGCATGGTCGATCTGACATGCCCGGCTTGTATGCCGTGGGTGAAACGTCGTACACCGGCTTGCATGGGGCCAATCGCCTGGCCAGCAACTCTTTGCTGGAGTGTGTGGTCCTGGGGCGAACTTGCGCCGAAGACATCCAGTCGCAGATTCCAGAAACCGTGCCGGCCTTGCCGTCGTGGGACGAAAGCCAGGTGTCTGATGCCGACGAAGAAGTCGTCATCTCGCACAACTGGGACGAGTTGCGCCTGCTGATGTGGAACTACGTGGGCATTGTGCGCACCACGCGCCGCCTGGAGCGCGCCTTGCACCGCATCAAGCTCTTGCGTAGTGAGATTGACGACTATTACGCCGCCTTCCGCGTGTCGCGCGATTTACTGGAGTTGCGGAATTTGGTGGACTGCGCGGAACTGATTGTTCGCTCAGCCTTGACCCGGCAGGAGAGCCGCGGCTTGCATTTCAGCCGCGATTACCCACGAACCCTGCCTGTGAGCTTCCCGACCATCTTGTGCAAGAAAGCCAAGAAGCGGGATGCCTGGTTGCCTTGACGGCAACAACGGCGGCAGCGACTCAGCGCCGTGCGCGCATGGCCACGCGGGCTTGCACGAATTCGAAGGCATAGCCCACGGCTTCGTTCACCACGCGTTCGTTTTCCTGACGCTCTTTTTCAGTCAGGTAAAAGGCCAAGTCCACCTGGTGGCGAATGTAGCGAGTCGGGAGACGGTTGAGAGCCACACAAGCCACGTCAGGCAGCAAGTCTTCGTCTAACGCTGGAAAGTGATGGGCCATGGCCATCACAGCGTCGACGACGGGGTGCTCGTAGTAGTTGCGCAGAGAGGTGAAATCGGCTGGCATGGGGTGTCACTCCATGAATGGACTTCACAGTGTGGCCCAAGGGCGTGTTTTTGAGGCGTGAAAAAGCGCCGCGATGGGCGCTTTGTTTGGGCTCAAGTTGTCTCGGCGCTGGTCGACACCGGATGGCGCTGCCTTAGTCGATGCGTTCGATGACGCGCAGGGAAAAATCGACCGCTTTGACGTCTTTGGTGAGTTTGCCAATCGAGATGCGGTCCACGCCGGTGACGGCGATGTCGCGCAGTTGATCCAGGGTGACGCCACCAGAGACTTCCAGCAGTGCTTCGCCTTGCAGCAACTCTTGGTTGATGCCCACGGCGGCGCGCATCATGGCGTAGTCAAAGTTGTCCAGCAGGATGCTCTTGGCACCGGCGGCCAGAGCTTCGCGCAGTTCGTCCAGGTTTTCGACTTCAACCTGCACGGTGATTTGTTCGCGCTGGGGCGAAGGCTGTGCCGCCACCAGATCCAAAGCGTTTTGGACGGCGGCTGTGACACTGCCTGCGGCAGCAATGTGGTTTTCCTTGATGAGGATGCCGTCATACAAGGCCAAGCGCTGGTTGGCGCCGCCACCCACGCGCACGGCGTACTTTTGCGCCAGACGCAGTCCAGGCAAGGTTTTGCGAGTGTCGAGCACCACGCAGCCGCGTGGGTTGGGCGATGCACCTTCAATGGCCTTCATGTGGCGGTGGGTGAGGGTGGCCACCGCCGACAAGGTTTGCAGGAAGTTGATGCCAGGGCGCTCAGCGGTGAGCATGGCGCGGGCATTGGCTTCAATGGCGCACACCTCGGTGTTGGGGCTCATCAAAGCACCCTCGTTATAGGCCCAGGTGATGGTGGCCTGAGGATCGAGCTTGAACAGACAAGCCTCGAACCACTCGCGGCCGCACAACACGGCTTCTTCGCGCACGATCAAACGCGCTTTGACACGTTGGCTGGCAGGAACCAATTGCGCCGTCCAGTCGCACACGCCCACGTCTTCAAACAGGGCGTCACGGACATTGCGCTCAAGGGCTTCTTGCAGGGTTTCGTTGTGATCAAACATGGTATGAAATGCGTGTCAATGTTCAGGCTGCGCCGATGTTGGGCACAAAGCCCTGGGCTGGCTTGTTGATGGCTGCCGGGTTCTGCGCCACGAAGCTCAACATGCGGTCAATACAGCCGTGGGCCTTGACGCGAATGCCTTCATCAACGGTGATTTCGCCTGTGCCTTGCTCCAGGCAAGCCAGCACGCCTTGCAGACTGTTCATGGCCATCCAGGGGCAGTGCGCGCAGCTCTTGCAGGTGGCGCTGTTGCCGGCGGTGGGCGCTTCGATCAGTACCTTGTTGGGCGCCATCTGACGCATGCGGTGCAAGATGCCGTTGTCAGTGGCCACGATGAATTCGGGCGCATCAGACTCGACCACGGCTTTGAGCAATTGCGATGTCGAACCGACCACATCGGCCTGCGCGACCACGCTCTCGGGTGATTCTGGGTGAACCAGCACCAAGGCTTTGGGGTGATCTTTTTTGAGTAGATCCAACTCCAGGCCTTTGAACTCGTCGTGCACGATGCACGCACCGTTCCACATCAACATGTCGGCGCCGGTTTCTTTCTGGATGTAGCGCCCCAGGTGGCGATCAGGGGCCCACAAGATCTTTTCGCCTTGATGCTTTAGGTGCTTGACGATGGACAACGCGCACGAACTGGTCACCATCCAATCAGCGCGGGCTTTGACGGCTGCGCTGGTGTTGGCATAGACCACGACCTTGCGATCGGGGTGGGCGTCGCAGAACTTGGCAAAGTCATCCGCAGCGCAACCCAGATCGAGCGAACAGGTCGCGTCCAGATCGGGCATCAGCACGCGTTTTTCTGGGCTCAGAATCTTGGCCGATTCGCCCATGAATTTCACGCCGGCCACGACCAGGGTCTGTGCCGCATGATCGCGACCGAAGCGGGCCATCTCTAAGGAGTCAGACACGCAGCCACCGGTTTCTTGGGCCAGATCTTGCAGGTCGCCATCGACATAGTAGTGCGCCACCAAGACGGCGTTCTTTTGCTTGAGCAGCGCCTTGATGCGCTCTTTGGTCGCCGCCTTTTCATCGGCGCTAAGTGCCGGGGGCACTTTGGCCCAGGCATGGGCGGTGCATGTCGCGCCGCTGGCGTCTTGTCGATCGTAGTCGTACGAAATGGTCGAGAGGGTGGAGGACATGGTCCCTAACTCCGCGAAGTGGGTCAGCGATGGGTTGTGGCAGAGGTCTGGCGCAGATACCACCAGCGCACCAGCTCACAACAAATCCATACCGAGTAGAACGAAAAGATGATGTCACTGAGGAAGTGACCGCCTTGCATCATGCGGCCCATGCCAATGACCCCGCCACTGATGGTGCCAATCCAGAACCATCGCCGACGCCAGATCGGTCCGCAGCTCAAACCCAAGCCCATCAAGGCAAAGCCTGCTGCTGCATGGCTGCTCACAAAGCTCTTGTGGTTGTCCGTGTTGGGTCCCCACTGAAAGGGGCCTTGGTAAGGCACTGTGCCGCCCAATTCTTGGACCTGAACGGGGCGGGGGCGGCCGGCGGTGTTCTTGAAAATGCCTTCAATGAGCAAGCCAGGGCCCAGTAGAGATGCGATCACCATCAACATGGCAACCGTGCGCAAGCTACCCGTGCAAAGCTCGGCCCACGCGGCCTTGCCTGCCTTCATCAACAGTTTGCCCCACACACTGTTGAATGCCCACATCAAGGCCAGGATCACGATGAGGCCGCGGCCAATCCAGGGCGTCCACCAGTACAACCATTGCACGAAGGGATCGTCACGGTAGATGAAGCCGAGTTCTGGGCTGTAGTAGCGCGCTGTTGCCATCAGGTCCAGCTGTGGCACCTTGGCAAACAAAGCGACGGCAAAGAAGAGCCCTGCCCAGATGAGACGGGTATCCATCTCTGCGGGTGTGTCATCCTCAATGTGGGAGTCTTCGAATCGTTGCACGGTAGGAGGGCGTCGGGGTGATCAGGGTTGATCCAACGAGGGCACATTGGTTTGTTCGTCGTAGCTCTGCTGGGTGTAACCCATGAAGCCGCGCAACACGAACACGTGCAGCTCAATGGCCTTGTCAGGTGCTGTCATCACTTTGGTGGACTGCAGCAGCTTGTAATTGCTGAAGCGCTGCAGGATGTCGTCCGGCGTAGGGTTGTCGGTGACCAGCAACGCATCCAGGCCGACTTGATCGGGCAGGCTGTGCATGAGTTGGTAGTGGCTTTGGCGTTTCCCTTGGGGGTTCCAAGCCATGACTTCCACATTCAGGTCACGCCAGTGATACACCGACTGGGTCAGGTACAGGCGCTGAGGTGACAGGATGGGCAGGCCTTTGACCTCAGGAGAGGTAATGGCTGGGCGGAGGTTGTCAAACGCCTCTTGCCAACCGCGCATGCGCACCATGACATCCAACTTGCCTGGCAACTTGCCGCCCGACAGGGCGTGCAGGTGCACCACGATGCCGGTCAGCAGCAGGTTGCTGACCAGGACCCACACCAGCCAACGGTTGGGCTTCGGGGTGGCAATCGGCACCAAAGGCGGGCTCAAACGGCTGGCGATCAGCATGGTCAAGCCGATCATGGCGGGGGCCGCCCAGTTCACGTGTGCATTGGCGTGGAAGGCTTGAACCAGGGCGACCAGCAGGAGAGGCACGCTGGTCATCCACAAATAGCGATAGGACGATACGGCCGCAAAGTAGTAGGGGGAGTCTTTGGCGATGGCCTTGTGTGCCGCATCGGGCGCGGGGCGACCCGGTGGCAACAATTGGGTCGATGGCGCCCACTGGCTGGCCGGAATGGTGTCGGCGTCTTGTTGATAGGGGCGTTTGGTCAACCAAATGCCTGCCACCACCGCGACCGGGCCCAGCATGACGGCTTGCCCCAGCAAGAAGACGATCGCCGCACCGATGCCACCTGAACGCTGGCTTTGCGTGGTGATTTCAGCCGTGTGCTCCAAGGTCGGGAAGTGATGCTGGATATTCCAGATGATGTTGGGCGATACCACTGCGGCGGCGATCAGGATGGCTAACCAGGGACCCAATCGCACCAAGCCACGTTGAGGGCCGTGCACCCCCCACAACGCCCAGATGGCCGTCAAGGCAAAGGCAGCCATGGTGTATTTGTCCATGATGCCGATGCCGCAGATCAAACCCAAAGTCGCCCAGTACTTGAGTCGGTTGGTGACTTGTGCGCGCCACAGCGCCCACGACGCCAAGGTCCAGCACAGCAGCAAGGCGCCGTCTGTGCTCACGACCAGGCCCAACAGGCCCACCATGGGAAGGGTCAGATACAGGCCCCCCGCGATCACACCCGTTCGCACGCCGCCCGATGTGGGCCACAGGGCTCGCGCGTAGAGCACCATGGCCAATGCTGTGGCTGGGTAGGTGAGCATGCCCAAGGCCTTGACACCCAACACACCGTCCCCAAACAGGGCGGTGCTCAACCAGATCATGGCTGCCACAAAGGGGGGCTTGGAGAAGTAGCCCCAGTCCAGGTGGTTCGACCAGTCCCAATACTGGGCCTCGTCAAAGAACAAAGAGATGCCACTGAACTTGACAGTCAGGAAGCGATAGGTCGTGATCAGGATGGCAAACGCCAGCAGTTGCACAAAGCGTGGCCCCCAGACTTGAGGCCAACGGTGTTGCCGTGGAGCAGGGGATGCGGGTGTCGTTGGGTTTTGCTGCATGGAGGTGAAGCCAGACGATCAACGTTGAGGACGATGCCAAGCTTGGTCGTGTTCCAGATCAGTTGCCTTGTTGGTGTGATAAGGCGCAATCTCGCCGCGATCGTAATAGATGCGGATCAAGAGTTCAGCCAACACGCCGGTGGTCAAAAACTGCAGACCGCCCAGAACGCAGAAGAAGCCCAACCACAGCAAGGGGCGGCCACCAATGTTTTCGCCCATGATCTTCAGGGCAGCCAGGTAGCTCAAGATCAACCCACCAATGAGGCCGACGCCCAAGCCTACGCCACCGAAGAAATGACCGGGGCGACCGGAGAAGCGGAGGAAGAAGTTCACGGCCAACAAGTCCAGCACCACGCGCAAGGTGCGAGAAATGCCGTATTTGGACTCACCACGTGTGCGGGCATGGTGGCTGACGGCCACTTCAGACATGCGCGCGGGCGAGGTCACCGTGGCCATCCAGGCCGGAATGAAGCGGTGCATTTCGCCGTACAGGCTGACGCGCTTGAGCACGCTGGCGCGATAGGCTTTCAAGCTGCAACCCAGATCTTGGAACTCCAGTTGAGTGATGCGGCGAATGAGTCGGTTGGCGATCTTGGATGGAATCTTGCGCAGGAACATGCCATCTTGGCGGTTCTGGCGCCAACCGGCGACCAAATCCAGGTCTTCACGGAGCAGTTTGTCGACCAGTTTGGGGATATCAACCGGGTCGTTTTGCAAGTCACCATCCAGGGTCACGATCACGTCGCCACGTGATGCATCAATCCCCGCTTGCATGGCCGCAGTCTGGCGGAAGTTACGCCACAGATGAATGGGGCGTACGTGAGGTCCACGCAGGCGCGCTTGTTCGTCAAGCGCCTTTTGGGTGCCATCGCGGCTTCCGTCGTTCACGATGATCAACTCCCATGGGTAGGGGTAGTTGTCCAAGGCCTGGTGGACGGCAGAGACAAACGGCTCGACGTTGTCGACTTCGTTGTACATCGGGACGACGATGGACAGGCGATGGGCCGGCATGTTGTTGATGCTCATGAAAAGACTTTCCAGAAAACGTATTTAGTTTGTGCCGGGTGGCGCAGAGCGCCAGCGCGTCAGCGCAGAGGCAGCCAGGCCCGCCAACACGGCGCAAACAATGAAACAGATGTGAAGGGCCAGGGCCGCACTCACGGCCAAACCCAATGCAGACGAGTTGGCAGGTAATTGGGTGGCTAAACCCGCCCACACGCCGGCTTCGTAGGTGCCGAAGCCAGCAGGACCCTGCAGGGGGACGACCGCAGCCAGCTCGCCACCCAGCGCCCCAGACCACGCTTGCAGCCATCCAGATCCGGCAATGGCGTCGAGCATGCACGCACCCGCACTCAATTTGAGACACCAGTTGGCGGTGGTTAAGGCCCAGGCAGCAGGCCGATGGTGGGCAGACTCAGTGAGCGCGGCTCGCACCTTGCTCACGATGCCAGAGTTGGTTTGTTGCGGCGACACGCGCTGCACAAGGAACTGAACCGCAAACCAGCCTCCAACGGCGGACAACAACCCGGCCAAGCGCCAAGTCAAAGGCAAGCCCGGCCAGACCATGAGCCCCAGTAGCAGCAAGACGAGCAAGTCTTGCATGCGCATCCACAGCAGGCAGGCAATCGCACGCGAGACCGGCATGCCCAGTTCTCGGGAGGCCAGCCAAGGAAAGCTCAATTCGCCCGCGCGCATGGGCAGCAAGTTGACTGCAGCGTTGTGCATGAGGATGACCCTCAGGGCATCCGTCCGTAGTCCCAGCCAATGACGCGTGGGGCGACCCAGACTCTCAAGGTCGAGAACGACTTGGAGCCGAGCCGAACGAATCAGGTAACTCGCGAAAATGCCGCCAATGGTGACGCACCAGATGATCCAACTCGGGCGGCCAAATGCGTCAACGACCTGGGGCAGTGGTGTGTGATGAAGCAGCCATCCCAGCAACCCCAAACCGAAGGCCCACGCCGCGACCAGCTTCAGCCAGGATGGCCGCGCTGAAGTCGGTTGTTCGGTACGCAAGTCGAGGGACGAGGTCACGGCAGAGGCAAACGAGTTGAAAAAGAACCGGGCGAGGACAAACCCGATATTGTCCCGCATCTTTGGGCCTAATTGCGGCGTGAACCTCTGGGCGGTGACCAAGCAAGAAAAAAGGCGCACAACTGTGCGCCTTGGGGTGTCCGAGCAGCGGTGAGTTTATTGTGCGCCTTCGCGGAACAGAACCACGCTCACGGTTTCAAACAAGATCAGCAGATCGAGGAACAGGGAGTTGTTCTTCACGTAGTAGAGATCGTACTGGTGCTTGTGCAGTGCGTCCTCGACCGAGGCACCGTAGGCGTAGCGAACTTGAGCCCAACCAGTCACACCTGGCTTCACGCTGTGGCGAATGTCGTAATACGGGATTTGTTCTTTCAGTTGGGCCACGAAGGTAGGGCGCTCGGGGCGAGGGCCCACCATGCTCATTTCTCCCTTGAGCACGCTGATCAACTGAGGCAGTTCATCCAGGCGTGTCTTGCGGATGAAGGCACCCACGCGGGTCACACGCGAATCGTTCTTGGTGGCCCACACAGCCACGCCATCCTTCTCGGCATCGGTGCGCATGGAGCGGAACTTCAAGCACATGAAGGAGCGGCCGGCCAGGCCCACACGCTCTTGACGGTAAATCACAGGGCCCTTGCTCTCGAGCTTGATGGCGATGGCCGTGATCAGCATGAAGGGCGAGGCAATCGTCAACAAAGCCAGCGAGGACAGGATGTCAAAAATGCGCTTGGTGATGATGCGGGTGCGATGCTGCACAAAACCACGGCCGTAGACCAACCAGCTCGCCTTCAGGCTGTCGATGGGCACTTCACCCGTCGTTTGCTCGTAAAAGTCAGACAAGTCCATCACGGGGATGCCCTGGATACGTGCCGACAGCAGTTGATCCATGGGCACGTTGCCACCGCGTTGCTCTTTCATGGCCACGATGATCTGGTTGACTTCGTGACGTTGCACGATGTCTTGAATGTTCATGGCACGAGGGAAGACGCGGAAGCGCTTGTCATCGCCGGGCAGGGCCGATTCGCCAGCAGGGTAGAAGCCCACCACAGCATGGCTGTTGACGCGACGCGAACGCAGGTCATCGGCCACAGTCAAGGCTTCGCTGCCTGTACCCACGATCAGGACTCGTTGCTTGACCAAGGCGCCACGCCAGGTCGACATCAACAGACCACGCACCAGCAAGAAGCCGATGATCAAGTAAGCCACAGCAAACAGCATGAACTGCTGGCCTTGGTTGCCTGCGATCTCAGTCTTGACGGCCAACTGATAAGCGATGGGAGCGGCGATCAGGCTACCCAGAATGGCTCGCCCCATTTTCTCCTTGTTGCTCTTGCGTTGGGACCCTTCGCGGTAAACGCCCACCAAGCCGCAGTGCAGCGGGATCAGCAACGCGAAAACGGCCCCCGTGCGCAAGGCCGTGCCGACGCCCAATTCGGTCGCGCCGGTGAAGTGCATCAGAGTGAGCGTACCCAAAACCACAGCGAAAAAACTGGTCAAGCTGTCTGCGATCAGCTCTGCCAGTGTGGCCATGGAAATGTGATGTTGAAAGACTTGGAACATGCTTGCCTCGCTATTGAGGATGAGCGGGTAAACCCGAGGTTTTGCCGCCCAAATCAGTAAGCTTTTGTAATTAGTCCATTGTCTTCGTGACGCGTCGAACCCGATATCCTTTGTTTGTGGGGGATGGCCCTAACCTTGGGGGGAGACCGTGAATATGTCACGACCCCTGGGTAAAAGGTGGTATGGCCCGTGGAAAGACACTCAGTATTGGGTTTGGCCCGGCGTAATCCCTGCGGGGCCCATTTGAGCCCGAGCCCAAATAGTCAAATGGTCTGTCACCCTATTTGCAGATAATCCATCCCAGAATTTCGGAAGCCGGCCTTTTTTACCGGAACCTCGCAAAATATCGGCGACTGCACGAGTAATGAGTCCAGGGTTTCTACCCAGGGCGATATTCGATCCCTGTTCGACCGTGATTCTTCGTTCGGTGTAATTGTGAAGCGTCAAGCACGGCACACCCAAAATGGTTGACTCTTCCTGCAGCGTGCAGGAATCCGTCAGGATGCAAGCGGCGGTGCCCACCAATCCGATCATTTTGAAATATGGAACGGTCGGCAGCAGGATCAGGCGCCCTTCGGCTTGCGCTTTGATCAAATCGGGGTGGTTCAGTAACTGTCGAACCTGTTCTGATGCGACCCATATCAAGGGAAGGTCACGGCTCACGCCGTGAATAATCTGTGCCAACTCGTTCAGGCGCGGTGCATCAGACGCGACCCCTCGGCCTTCCAAGTATACCAAGCCATAACCATGCTTGCCCTTGATGAACTCTGGGTTCTGGTTGAATTGGCGGAGTGTGTACTTGGGGGGCGAGGCCAGGGGCAACATGTTTCGGATCGTGTCCATCAACACATTGCCGACAAATTGGATACGGTCGGCTGGAATGCCTTCGCGGGCCAGGTTGTCGTGCGCCACCCACTCGGAGGTCAACAACAATTCCGACATGTGGTCACACATCATCGCGTTGATCTCCTGGGGCCTGCTGCGCTCGAAACTTCGCAATCCCGCTTCGAGGTGAACCAGGCGGATCCCCAAACGTTGCGCGGCCAGCGCTGCGGCCATCGCACAATCGTCTCCAGATTGAACGATGACGGCAAAGGGCCGGTATTCCGAGAGCAGGTGATCCATCTGCCGAATGCCTTCGGCCAACAAGGTCACAGGGGTGCCGCCGGGTAAGCGCAGTCGAAAATCAGGTTCTTTGAGGCCGGTGTGTTCCATCCAGTCCGGCGTTAACTCAAAGTGGCCGGGGGTATCGATTTGCAGGATCTTCAGGCTGGGTACAGCCGCTCGGCGGGCAAAAGACTGCTGTAAGGCCGCTGCGCGCACGGCTCCGGACATGGAGCCACACACCAGCAGGAAGAAGGGACCACCGGGATTGAATTGGCCCTCGGAGAATTGCAGGGCGTAGTTACTGGGTGCTGGGGGCGGGGCCCATGTCTGGGTGTATGCGACCGGGATGTCTGCCTGTTCGGTCAGGGTCGGAATCGCATCCAGTGCGCCGGGCGTGGAGTGTGTGAAGGCAGGAGAACGCAGCGGTGCGTCGTGTTGCCCCGCGACAGCGGCAGGCTGGGGCGAGGGTGTGTAGACCGGGGCAGGTGCGGCCTCACCAATTTCGGCGCGAATCTCCATGGCGATTCGGGCCACAGCCGCTGCCGTGATCTCGTGGCTGCCGGCGAGGAAGGTGGACAACAACACACGATTGCACAACAGGTTGATCCGACGGGGCGTGCCCGTGGTCCACTGGTACAACTCGTCGAAAGCATCGTCCTCGAATTTGGGGTGCTCGCCGTCCCAGCCAACTTTTTTGAGTCGGTGCTCGACGTACCGGCGCGTCTCCTCTCGGTCCATGGGGCCGAGGTGATAGGACGCGATCACACGTTGACGGAGTTGCTCGAGGCTGCGCGACAACAACATCTCGCGCAATTCAGGCTGACCGATCAGGAAGCTTTGTAGCAGAGCTTGGTTGCCAAACTGAAAGTTCGACAACATGCGCAGCTCTTCGATGGCATCACGACTGAGGTTCTGTGCCTCATCGACGATCAAAACGGCGCGTTTTTTCTGGGTCGCCAACAGTGTGAGGTAGGCCTCTAGCGTGGCAATGAGCTCGGCTTTGCTGGTGCCCTTGTAGGGGATACCAAATGCGGTGATGGCCGATCGAAGCAAATCACCCGCTTCCAGTTGGGTGCTGACCAACTGCGCTGCCACCACTTTCTCGGTGTCGATATCGCTCAGTAGCGTGCGGACCAGGGTGGTTTTGCCCGCACCAATGTCACCAGTGATGACAATGAACCCTTCTGCCTGGTATAGGCCGAATTTCAGATACGAGAGCGCGCTGCTGTGCCCCTTGCTGTCAAAAAAGAAGCTGGGGTCAGGGTTCAGCAGGAAGGGGGGGCTAGAGAAGCCAAAATAGGTTTCGTACATGGGCGCGACTTAGAACTTGTAGTCGAGTCCGGCAAAGGCAGCACTGTCTGCACCATCACCAAAATTCGTCGAATGCACGATTTTTCGTCTCAAACCCAAGGTTCCTGAAGCGGATGGGCTGAGTTGTTTGATCAATGCAGTCTGCCAGGAAAACTCACGGCCAAACACGTAGGGTTGATTGGTCGGAGTTTGGTGCGAGCGAGTCCAACGCAGTTGAGCTGAGAGACGCAAGGTCGGGGCCATCTGGTGCAGCCAATCGGCCACAAAAAAGTAATCCCTCGTGGTGGATGCGGAGTTCAAGAGAAGTTGTGCCGCCGTCAGTGGTTGTGAGTCGGTTCTGCCTGCCGCGATAGACATCGAGTTGCGGCGCCCCAGGAAGGTCAGCCGGCCAGATGCTTCTTGGCGCAGTTGCGCGGTGATCGAATACAACTCTTTGGCATTCCCAGACAGCGCGTCGTTCCCCAGCTTGTTCAGAAAAGATTGCAGGATACGATCTTTGGTCGCTTGATCGTTGGGCGTTTCGCCAACTCGCCGACGTAAACCATCTTCGCTCGTGGTGCCGCCTGATGTGGCGTAGGTCGATGGGTAGCGCTTGAAGTTGGCGCTGGCGGTGACCCATGTCGTGCGATGGTTGGCCTGAATATCCCATGCTTGGCCAAAGAATCGTGATTCAACTTGAGCTCTCAGGCTTGAGCGTTCTTGAGGCCTGATCTCAATACTCCACCCTACTATGCGGTCGTTGTAGGACTCGAGCAATACCTTGGTGGACTCGCGGCCGACAATCGCGCCCAGCTCGATCTCCGCCGCGGGTGCGTAGGTGGCTTTGACCCAACCCGTGCGTTGGTTGAGCACGGGGTCGGATTGTTCGGATAAGCGAGTTTCTTCTTGCTTGAGCGAGAGTTCATAGCCCAAAGGGCTGGGGCGCTCGTTCAATGAAAGGATCGCAGTGTTGACCGTTGTGTCCGGGCGTTCGGCCAGCGTGGTAGATGGTTGGCTGGAGTGCACCAACGTTTTGCTCAGCTTGGCTTTCAACTCGGTGGTCGGGCTCAGCGCTTTGTTCAAATAGGGGGCCAGCTTCCACTCGGAGGTGGTGTACTCATTGGCTGGGTTGGACGAGGCGCTGGTGTTGGCAATGAACTGCGCAGGCACTTGTCTGGCAGACCAGCCGGCCTCCAGACCCAATCCCCAATCTTTTTCAAACCAGACCGCATCCACGCCACCACGTGGGGTGGTTTGATTGGATTGGGTCTGCCGGCCGTAATGATGAATATCCAATGCAATGATGCCGTTGACACTCAACTGCGCACCTTGGCTCTGAATGGCCAAGGATGGACTGATGACTGTCACGACGTCACGGCTGCGTCCGCCGCTACTGGGCGTACCAGGCAGGTTGTCTTGTTGTTGCGCCGTGGTTGTGACCGCCAGCGAGGGCTGGATTGACGTGGATTGGGCATGGGCCATCAACGGAATTGACAGCCCCAAGCACCAGCCCCATGGCGCTAGCGCCACAAAGGATGTTGGCTTGAATGCTTTACGGGGCGTAGTAGCCATAGGCCTCTTTGCCCTTGGGGCCCTGATACTTGTTGAGCATGCTCAGTACAACGGGATGCTCTTCCAGTGTTGCGAAGGACTGCTTGATGGCGTTGAGTGGGGTTTTGCCAGCTTCGACCACCATCACAACTTGTCCCATGTGTGCGCTCATCACGCGCGCTTCCGTGCTGGGCAACAGAGGGGGGGAGTCAAACACCACGATGCGGTCACTGTACTTGGTCGCCAGTTCATCGAGTAAGGCGTCCATGGTCGCGCTACCCAGCAACTCGGTGGAGCGCGCTTGGGATGTGCCCGCAGGCAAAAGCGTGAGCTTGGGGATATTGGTTTTGAGCAGGACATCTGCCACGTCCAATGTGCTGTCTGACAGCAAGTCCATCAGCCCTTTTTCTGAAGGCACCCCAAGTCGGGCGAGGGCCGATGGCTTGACCACATCGGCTTCGACCAAGAGTACGGTGTGATCCAACTCCATCGCCATGCTGATAGCCAGATTGATGGCAGTTTGAGTCTTTCCCTCTCCAGGCAAGGAGCTGGTGACCATGATCAAGTTGGCGCGCTCAGGTTTGGATGCACCGTGTCCTTTGACGTTTTCCAACAAGGGACGTTTGATGATGCGGAACTCTTCTTCTAGAGATGAGCGCTCCCTGCCCGGAATCAGCAGTCCAGAGTCATGCATTTTGCGGAAGTCGAGTTCGACTTCACGCGATCTTTTGTCGGAAGCAGGTGTCGACGATGCCTTCTTTTCCGGCTCGGTGACAGTCACAGCGACGGGCGCTGTTGCCGTCAAGTCCTCTGGCGATGTGGACCGTGGAGGCGCATTGTCAGGCGTAGTGGAAGGGGTGATGCTCTCGCCGAGGTCCACCCCCGCACGTCGAAGCTGTTCAAGGCGTTTTGCTGCTTGTTCGATGGTATTCATGGTTGCCGGCTCTCAAGATAGGGCATGAAGCTTGAGCAAAACGACCAGGACGACATGCACGCCAACCAAGCCAGCCATCGAAAGTGCGAGCATGCGTTTGTCACGAGCCTGCTCGGTAGTCATCTCTTGGCCAATCACCATGGAAACGCTGCCCAACACGGGGCGCTGGCCCAGGACTTTGAGTTGTCGGGTGTCGTTGACGGTTGGGAAGATCTGACTCATGGCAAAGGTCGCACCGATCCCCGCTGCAATCGCTGCGAACAAGGACAGTACGGCCACCATCATGCGATTTGGCTTCACGGGTTGCGGCGTCACGCGGGGTGGTTCGATCACTCGGAAATCGGCCACTTTGGTCGTTTCGTCGATTTTTTCACCCAGCGACGCTTGCTCACGACGGGTCACCAGTTGCTCGTAGTTCTTGCGCACCACCTCGTAGTCGCGGTTCAGTTGGACCAACTCCGCTTCAACCTCAGGTTGTTTGCCGGCCATCGCGCGGGCCTGTGCCAACTGGCTTTCCTGTTCGGACAACTGTCCGCGCAAGCTTGCCACTTTTGCTTCAGCTTCGGCCAAAGCGATACGAATGCGCTGAAAGATCGGGCTTGTGGGCGCAGTTTTCGACTTGCCCGACTTGGCGCGTGCTTCTAGCTCTGCACGCTTTTGCGACTCGAGGTACGCAATGTTGCGCTTGGTCGCGATGACATCGGGATGCTCGTCGGTGTATCGGCGCATCAATTCATCCAACTGCTTGTGTTGAGCCTCGAGCCGTGTATCAATTTCGCTGGTCGCGGATTGGGCGATGCCAGGCAACGCCTCGGATGGCATGGAGGGATCCTCGGCTGCTAGTTCGCGCTTCAAAGCATCACGCGCACGTTCGGCAGCACGCAATTCGACACGGAGTTGGGACGCCGCATCCGTGAGTTCAGACATGCGTCCAAAGTAGTCCTGGGAAGAGGTTCCGGTCAACCCAAAGTTGCGGATCTTGAAGTCTTTCAGGCGATTTTCAGACACCGATAACTTTTCTTCGTAGGCTTTGATCTGTTCATCCAGGAATAACCGGGCCTCAGCTGAGTCACGCTGCTTGTCGCCGACGCCCGATCGAACGAACAAGGCCACCAATTCTTCCACGGTGCCTACAGCACGCTCTGGGCTCCGGTCTCGAAGAGTGATCTCGTAGAGGTTTGTATTGCCACTGGGCATCACCTTGATGTCTTTGAGCAGACGATCAATGGTTTTCTCGCGCTCTTTGCCTTGCAGGTGGCCCAAGCCCACTTTAGGCGAATCCATGATGCGCTCAATGTTCGGGCGACTGATCAGGGTCTTGGCCAACATCTTCACCTGTTGGTCCACATCAGGCTGGAACGCCAAGCCAGTCATCAGAGGTTTCAAGACGGTGGCCGTATCCACATAGACGCGAGCATTGGCTTCGAATCGATCTTTCATCAACACGACGCCAACGACGCTGAGCAAACTGACCGCCCATGCAGCAGCAACGCCGATCCAGCGGCGCTGCCACATCGCGATCATGATGCCGCGAACTTGTGTATACAACTCTTCCATTTGCGATCCGTCCAGGAGTGGTTCAGCGTGTAATCAGAACCAGCTTTGGGGGATGATGATGATGTCGCCGGGCTTGATTTCGACGTTCGCGGAAATGTCACCGCGCTTGAGCAAATCCTTGATGCGAACGCTATAGGGTTTGCTTTGTTCAGAGCCGCGGATCAACACAGCGTTATTGCCGTCCGCAAAATCAGTCAGGCCACCTGCTTGAATCATCACATCCAGCAAAGTCATGTTTTGGCGGTAGGCTACAGACTGTGGTTTTGCGGCCTCGCCCACAATGCGAATCTGCTCGGTCGATACGCCTTGGAAGTTATTGACCATGACCGTGACCACGGGTTCGCGAATGAACTTGGACAGGGCTGCTTCGATTTCTCGGGAGAGTTCCACGGTTTGTTTACCGGAAGCAACGAGATTTTCGACCAAAGGAATGGAGATCCGGCCGTCGGGGCGCACCGTAACGGTTGCCGACAGTTCTGGGTTTCGCCAAACCACGATGTTCAAGGTGTCGAGCGCCCCAATTTTGTACATTTGATCGGTATTGTTAGCGACTTGTGGCGCAGGGGGATACCGATTGAAGGATGCGCAGCCTGTCAAGGCGGCGATCACGAGCATGGAAGCCGCGAATGTCGTGCCAAAGGTGGAAGTACGGGTGCGGTTGCGCATGGTGACTCTCTGGGAATAGGGCTCGTTCAGGGACGATTTCCATTTTGTAACGAAATCGTTGCAGCGAGTTTACCTTTGGCAGCTTCGATGTGCCAAAAGATGGGTCGCCAAGTTAGGGGGGATGCGCCTTGGCTTTCTTCCATTTGCGACAGTATTTGAGAACTATTTAACGTCCGGGGTGGGGTTGAATCCCTCGCAGCGATTTGTAAACAAATTCCTCATGTTTTCCGGTTTGAAGACGAATATGCTTGAAATCGAACCTTGGACAGGGATTTGGCATGGCAAAGATGGCGGCAGCTTCCGCATCGATGGACGCTCCTGAGGTGGTCAGCCTCATCAAGGAGTTGTCTATTCCCCCGTGCCCGGCCGCGCTCGCGGACGTTCAACGTGAGCTGAAGCAAGACGAACCTCGAATGCACATCCTGGCGCATTCTGTGCGATCGGATGTGGCGATGTCAGGCGCCTTGTTGAAGGTGGCCAATTCACCCTTGATGGGACTGTCCAGAAAAGCAGAATCGATTGAGCAAGCCTTCATGCTGCTGGGCGCAGCGCGCTGTGAGCAGTTGTTGACACAAATCGCGCTGAAAAACGCTTTGCCCGGCGATGGGCCCGCCCTATGGCGGTTCTGGGATGTATCGGCCAAACGCAGTCATGCCATGTGGTCACTGGCACCGCGCGTGGGTTTGAACCCTGCGCTGTCGCACACAGTAGGCCTGTTCGCCGACGTGGGCATTCCACTTTTGGTGGGGCGATTCAAAGACCCCTCATATCTGGAAACCCTGGCTGAAGCGAATCGCAGCGATGCGTGTTTCACAGACATCGAGCAAGAACGCCATCGCACGGATCATGCGATTGTGGGGGCCATTCTGGCGCGGGCTTGGGGCATGTGCCAAGCCGCCACCTTGGCGATCAGGTTGCACCACGATTACGACATCCTGAACGAGTCGTCAGCGGCGGCTCAGGAAGTTGCCGACTTGATCGCCTTATGCTTGGTCGTTGAGCACATCATTCAGCGTTTTCAAGGGCTGAATCAGCACAATGAGTGGGCCAAAGGCGGAGAGTCTGCCATGCGTGTGCTGGCCATCAGTCAGGCTGACGTCGATTCGTGGACAGATGAAATCTGTGATTTGTTCCACCAAGAGGCAGCCGAAGCCGAGGCCTGAGGGTTAGCGCAGCAAGGCCAGAACCCGATCCAAGCCGCCTTCGTTGATGGCGACCATGGCTTGCTCGCGCACTTTGGGCTTGGCGTGGTAGGCCACGCTCAGACCGGACACGCCCATCATCGGCAGGTCATTGGCCCCATCGCCCACGGCGATGGATTGTTTGGGGTCACACCCAATGCGGGCGCACAGGGCAAGCAAGTGCTGTTTTTTGGCTTCGCCGTCGACAATGTCGCCCAACACCTGTCCAGTCAGCAAGCCGCCTTCGATCTCTAGGGTGTTGGAGTGGGCTTCGTGCATGCCCAAGCGCGTCTTGACTCGGTCAGCAAAGAAGGTGAAGCCACCCGACACCAGCAAGGTCTGCAGGCCTGCGGCTTTGGCGGCATTGATCAATTCGGGCGCGCCGGGGTTGATCTTCAGGCGTTGGTCGTACACCTCTTGAAGAGCTTCGGCCGGGACCCCTTTGAGCAGGGCCACACGGCGGCGCAGGCTGTCTTTGAAATCGGTGATTTCGCCGCGCATGGCCGCTTCGGTGATGGCGGCAACCTCGGCCTTCTTGCCCACCGCGTCGGCGATTTCGTCAATGCACTCGATGCTGATCAGCGTGGAGTCCATGTCAAAGGCGATGGCCTTGAATTGGCTCCAGGGCAGAGTGGGCTGGAAACCTTGGATCACGAGGCCGGGGGCAAATTCTTGGGCGGACATGGTGTGGCTCAACAAAAACGATAACTCGACAGGCGAGCCGCGATTATCTACGCTTCGGGTCCCACCCTCGTTTTGATTGGAGAGAAACATGGCTCGTTCGACCGCAGAGGCCAAGCGCCAGTATGCGCAGTGGTTGTGCGAGCAAATGTCTGGCTTGGGTGCCGTGCAGGCGAAAGCGATGTTTGGCGGTTTTGGCTATTACTTGGCTGAGGGCATGTTTGCTTTGAGCATCGACGAGCAGCTTTACCTCAAAGCCGATGATCAGAATCAGCCTGCTTTTGAAGCCCGCGGGATGGAACCGTTTCGGTATGAGTCCAAAGGCAAGGTACATGCCTTGCGCTACTTTTTGGCGCCCCCTGAGGTGTTTGATGACCGAGACGCCATGCGGCATTGGGCCAGTTTGGCCTACGAAGCCACGTGTCGGCAGGCTGCGGGCAAATCCAAATCCAGTGCAACCAAGGCCAGTGCGAGCAAGCGAGTGAAGCCGAGCGCTTTGCCAGTTAACGACGGCCAACAAACCCATATGTCAACCCATCTTGCCCATGAGCCCATGGCGGACTTGCGCAACCTGGGACCCAAGAGTCAATCCATGTTGGCGCAGGCGGGAATTCATACGCCTGAGCAGCTTAAGCAGCTTGGCTCCGTAATGGCGTATGCGAAAACCAAAGCTGTGTGCAAACAAGCCAGTTTGAACTTGCTGTGGGCCTTGGAGGGCGCCTTGTCAGGCCGCCCTTGGCAAGAGGTGGCCGAGCAGGACCGAGCCAGCCTCTTGATGGCGCTGGAGGATGTCCAGCGCCACATGGCCTAGAGACTCAGTGACTCGCAGCCACCGCTGGGCAGGTGGTCAGACCTTCAGCGGTTGACCCAGCGCGCGCAACAGGTCGCGTACGTATTGCGCCCGATCCTTCGGATCCTTCAATTCCTTTTCAATGCGCAGCTTGTCGTTGCCGGCCAGCTTGATTTGTTTGTTCTTTTGCACCAGCTCGATGATGCGCATGGGCTCCACCGGCGGGTTAGGGCGGAAAGTGATGTTGATGACGCCAGGGGCCGCATCGATCTTGATCACGCCATAGGGCTTGGCCATGACGCGCAGCTTGTGGGTATCAAACAAGGCTTGGGCTTGCGGTGGCAGCTTGCCGAAGCGGTCCACGATCTCTTCCAGCATGGTTTCGATCTTGTCGAGCGAATCGGTGGTGGCCAGGCGCTTGTACAGACTCAGGCGCACATGCACGTCGCCGCAGTAGGCATCGGGCAGCAGGGCCGGTGCATGCAGGTTGATGTCGGTGTTGCTGCCGAACATGCCTGAGGGCGAGAGCAGATCGGGCTCTTTGCCCGACTTCAAGGCGCGCACCGCTTCGGCCAGCATGTCGTTGTAGAGCTGGAAGCCCACTTCCATCATGTTGCCGCTCTGGCTGTCGCCCAGCACCTCGCCCGCGCCACGAATTTCGAGGTCGTGCATGGCCAGGTAGAAGCCCGAGCCCAGCTCTTCCATGTTCTGGATGGCCTCCAGGCGCTGCGCCGCTTGCTTGGTCAAACCTTCCACATCGGGCACCAGCAAATAGGCATAGGCCTGGTGGTGCGAGCGGCCCACACGGCCCCGCAGTTGATGCAACTGCGCCAGGCCGAACTTGTCTGAGCGGCTGATGATGATGGTGTTGGCCGAGGGCACGTCAATGCCGGTTTCGATGATGGTGGAGCACAGCAGCACGTTGTAGCGCTGAGCGACGAAGTCGCGCATCACGCGCTCAAGTTCACGCTCGGGCATCTGGCCGTGGGCCACGGCAATGCGGGCCTCGGGCAGCAATTCCTGCAGCTTGTCGCGCCGGTTCTCAATGGTGTCGACTTCGTTGTGCAGGAAGTAAATCTGGCCGCCACGCTTGAGTTCGCGCAGGACCGCTTCGCGGATCACCCCCGAGCTTTCATTGCGCACAAAGGTCTTGATGGCCAGTCGGCGTTGTGGGGCCGTTGCGATCACGCTCAGGTCACGCAAGCCTTCCATGGCCATGCCCAGCGTGCGTGGAATAGGGGTGGCCGTCAGGGTGAGCACATCGATGTCGGCGCGCATGGCCTTGATGGCTTCTTTGTGGCGCACACCAAACCGGTGTTCTTCGTCAATGATCAAAAGACCCAGGCGCTTGAATTTCACCGATTCGCTCAGCAGCTTGTGGGTGCCGACCACGATGTCGATGGTGCCGTCTTCAATGCCTTGCATCGCGGCTTTGATCTCTTTGGGCGAACGGAAGCGAGACATCTCGGCCACCTTCACGGGCCACTGCGCAAAGCGGTCAGAGATGTTCTGGTAATGCTGCTCGGCCAGCAGGGTGGTGGGGGCCAACAGGGCCACTTGCTTGCCACAGGTGGCAGCCATGAACATGGCACGCAGTGCTACTTCGGTTTTGCCAAAACCCACATCGCCACACACCAGGCGGTCCATGGGGCGGGGGCTGATCATGTCTTGAATGACGGCGTGGATGGCGGCCAACTGGTCAGGCGTTTCTTCAAAGCCAAAGCTGGCGGCAAAGGCTTCGTAGTCTTGGGCGTTGAAGCGGAAGGCAAAGCCCTCGCGCGCCGCACGCCGGGCGTACAGGTTCAACAGCTCGGCGGCGGTGTCACGCACCTGTTCTGCGGCCTTGCGCTTGGCTTTGTCCCATTGGCCCGATCCCAGCTTGTGCAGCGGCGCTTCTTCGGGGCTGACCCCGGTGTAGCGGCTGATCAGGTGCAGTTGCGACACCGGCACATACAGCGTGGCCTTGTCTGCATATTCCAAGTGCAGGAATTCGGAGGGGCCTTCACCCAGGTCCAGATTGATCAAGCCTTGGTAGCGTCCGATGCCATGGTTGGCATGCACCACGGGGTCGCCCACGTTCAGCTCGGACAAGTCCTTGATGAGCGAATCGACATCGGTGGCTTGTTCGGCTTTGCGGCGGCGGCGCGTGGTTGGGGCCGCGTCAAACAGTTCGGTCTCGGTGATGAACTGCAGGCCTTGTCCGGGCTGACCAGGTTCCTGCCAGATGAAGCCGCCCGCCAATGGCGCCACGACAATGGCACGCTGGTGATCGCTGTCCGCAAAGGCTTTCAGGCTGTCGATCGCGGGCAACTCGATCCGGTGGTCGCGCAGCAGCTCTAACAGGCTCTCGCGTCGGCCCGCACTTTCGGCCACGATCAAGGTGCGATAGGTGGTTTGCGAAAGGTACTGCTCCAGTCTGCGCAAAGGGTCTTGCCCGCCACGCTCCACACTCAGGCTGGGCAGGGGGCGCGCCCAGTCCACGGGCTCGCTGCCACGAATGGCCAATTGCGCGTGGGCATTGGCCAAGGTGAAGAAGTCCTCCGGTTTGAGGAACAAGTCTTCGGGCGGCAGGATGGGGCGCTCGGGGTCGTGCTGCAGGAAGCGATGGCGCTCACGTGTTTCCACCCAGAAGCGGCGCAGGGCTTCGTCGATATCGCCATGCAAGACCACTTGGGCCTCTGCACCCAGGTGTTGGAAGATCGTGGCTGTCTCATCAAAGAACAAGGGCAGGTAGTACTCGATACCTGCGGTGGCCACGCCTGCGCCCATGTCTTTGTAGATGCGAGACTTGGTGGGGTCGCCTTCGATCTTCTCGCGCCAACGGTTGCGGAATGCCCCACGTGCCTCATCGTCCATCGGGAACTCGCGGCCGGGCAACAAGCGTACTTCGGGCACGGGGTACAGGCTGCGTTGGGTGTCGGGGTCGAAGGTGCGGATCGAGTCCACCTCGTCACCAAACAGGTCGACCCGGTAGGGCACGGGCGAGCCCATGGGGTAGAGGTCAATCAAACCGCCCCGAACGGCATATTCGCCGGGCGACACCACCTGGCTGACGTGGTTGTAGCCCGCCAAGGTCAGCTGCGACTTCAGCTTGGCCTCGTCGAGCTTTTGCTTTTGCTTGAAATGGAAGGTGTAGGCCGCCAGGAAGGAGGGCGGTGCCAGGCGCGTCAGTGCGGTGGTGGCGGGCAGCAAGACCAGATCGACACCCGTCTCTGCCTTGACGCCTTGTTGTACCCGCCACAACGTGGCCAGACGCTCCGAGATCAGATCCTGATGTGGCGAGAAGGTGTCATAGGGCAGGGTTTCCCAATCCGGGAACACGGCGCAGCGCAAGGATGGCTCGAAGAACGCCATCTCGTCCAGCAATCGGGCTGCATCGGCTGGATCAGCCACGATCACCGCCGTCAACTTGCCCGCCTGTTTCTGGGCGTTGGCAAATTGGCTGATCAACAACGCGTCTGACGAGCCAATGGGGCGGGGCAGAGCAAAGCGTTTACCGGTAGACAGGCTGGGGATCGAAAGCTTGGGAAGCATGGCCGAGCAGAAATGACAAAGCGCCCGCAAACCACCAAGGGTGGGGTGTGCAGGCGTGTTTCAGACGATGAGGCATTGTAGGTGCGCGACAATCTCCCTATGTCGCTCACGATTGCATCTCCCGATTTCCAGCCCCGTTGTTTCGCTCTGGTCCCTTGTGCTGGGGTGGGCGAGCGGGCCGGGGCTGGTGGCCCCAAGCAATACCACCCTGTGGCGGGTCGGCCCATGGTGGCGCACACCTTGGCGTCGCTGCGTGCGGTGCCGCGAATCGACGCCACGCTGGTGGTGTTGTCGCCCGAAGATGATCAATTCGAAAACCACGTGCCGGAGTGGCAAGGGGATGATGCCTGGGTGGCCCGTGTGGGGGGAGCGTCGCGCGCGCACAGCGTGGCCAACGGGCTAGAGGAGTTGCTGGCGCGTGGTGCACAGCCACATGATTGGGTGCTGGTGCACGATGCCGCCCGGTGTCTGATCAGTGTGACCGCCGTGAATCGTTTGATTGACGCTTGTTTGCCTGATGAGGTGGGCGGCATTTTGGCTTTGCCATTGGCTGACACCTTGAAAGCGGCCGTGCCAGATGCTCAAGGGTTGACGAGAGCCGCTGAGACCATTGATCGCTCTGCCAAGTGGGCAGCACAGACGCCACAGATGTTCCGTTTGGGTTTGTTGCGTCCGGCGCTCATGCTGGGCTTGAGTACGCCAGAGCGGGCTGCATCCATCACGGATGAAGCCAGCGCCGTTGAGTGGCTAGGGCATCAGCCCTTGCTGGTTCGTGGCGATTACGAAAACTTCAAGGTCACTTGGCCGGGCGACTTTGCTTTGGCCGAGCGCCTGCTGAGAGCTTGATCGCGGCCATCACGATGGGTTTGGCCCATTCAGGTGTTTGAGCTAAAGCTTCGGGCGACGCCGGGCTCAACACCGCGGGGTGGGATTTGGGGGCGTGACGCTTGTAGTGCAAGACCGGTTGCAAGCGAGGTGCTTGGCCCCGCTGAGGGCTGGACTCGGTGCTGTTGTCATACACGCGCAGCTCGGTCAAATGCGGCAGCAGTTCGATCAACTGCAGTCGACTCTGATCAAAACGGCGACGTACGTCGGCCTCAGGGATGTCATGTCCACCGTGTTGGACGCGTGCCTTGATGCGCGACAGATGCAGCTCAGGGCTAGCCAAACCCACGTACCAGATCCGAACCTCAAACCCTGCCTCCGCCGCATCTTTGAGCAACTTGGCAAAGCTGCGACCACCCAGCGTGGTTTCAAAGTTGTAGTCCATCCCGTGGGCGATCGCGTGTTGCAACAAACGCTTGCCTTCGTGCCACGCCGCACTGTTGGCCTGGGTGGCGCTCAGGTGCGGTTGCTCTGCGCGGATGCCTGCGGCCGCTTCATCGGGGTTGAAATAGTGCCCCCCGCGTGCGCGAATGGTGGCGCCACCAATGCTGCTTTTGCCCGCCCCGTTGGTGCCAGCCAGCACAAAGAGGCGAGGAGTGGGGTGCGTCGTGGTGGGGGCCTGTGCCACGGGGATCTCTCTGATTTGGTGTTCTGAAAAGCACCAAGCGCACCGAAGTGCGCTTGGAATACTGAGCTTTGATTGTGCCTGATCGACGCCTTCAAGCCGTCGATCAGTAGATGTGCGGGCGCATCATCTTGCGACCGCCGCCAAAGCCGCTTGGCCCATGTCCTCGGGTGAGGCATCAAAAGCATCCAGCATGGCATCGCGGGCTCGAGGTGTCTGCATGCTGGCCAACAAGTCATCAAACTCATGGCTCAGGCTGGACAGCGGCCGCGACTGCGCATTGATCAAGGCTTGATAGGCATCTAGGGACAAGACCACCGCAGTGGCACGGTCGCGTTTGGTGATGGCCACCATGCCTTGGCTGAAAGCCGTATCCAACACCCGGCCAAAACTGTTTTTGGCTTCAGTGGCAGAAAACTCCGGGACTTCGACTTCATCGCCCCGGAAGTGGCGCAAGTTCAAGGCAGTCATGAGACACCTCCAGCAATCAATGACCCCATTCTAGCTGAAATGGCTAATTTGTCCAAATTGGCTAAATGGGGCCTTGCCGAGTCAAAGATTACCAGGACACTTCCTGCTCAGGCGTGGCCTTGATGCGGTGCAGAGACAGGTCGGCGCCTTCAAACTCTTCTTCATGTGTCAAACGGAGTCCAGCCAACTTGTTGAGCACGCCGTACACCACTACGCCGGTGATCAAGGCAAAGGCCACCACGCATACGGTACCCAGCACTTGCGCACCCAGATTGACACCACCTGCGCCGCCCAATGCGGTCTGACCAAAGATGCCGGCGGCGATGCCGCCCCAAGCGCCACACATGCCGTGCAAAGGCCAGACGCCCAACACGTCATCGATCTTCCACTTGTTTTGAACCAAGGTGAACATCACCACAAACAGCGCGCCAGCCACGCCGCCGACCACCAAGGCACCTGCGGGGTGCATGATGTCGGAGCCCGCGCACACGGCCACCAAGCCAGCCAATGGGCCGTTGTAGGCAAAGCCGGGGTCGTTCTTGCCCATCAGCACGGCCACCAGCGTGCCGCCAACCAAAGCCATCAAAGAGTTCACCGCCACCAGGCCGGAAATCTTGTCGATGGTTTGCGCGCTCATCACGTTGAAGCCAAACCAGCCCACGGCCAGAATCCAGGAGCCCAGCGCCAGGAAGGGGATGCTGGAAGGTGGGTGAGCCGACATGGCGCCATCCTTGCGGTAGCGGTTGCGGCGCGCACCCAAGATCAACACCGCAGGCAGCGCGATCCAGCCACCGAAAGCGTGCACCACGACTGATCCGGCGAAGTCATGCAATTGGCCGCCGGTCACGTTTTGCAGCCAGTCTTCAAAGCCAAACTTGTTGTTCCAGACCGCGCCTTCGCACAAGGGGTAGAACAGACCCACGATCACCGCGGTGGCGATCAGTTGCGGGCCAAACTTGGCGCGCTCGGCAATGCCGCCCGAAATGATGGCGGGAATGGCCGCAGCAAAGGTCAGCAAGAAGAAGAACTTGACCAGTGCGTAGCCATTGTTTTGCGCCAATGTGCCTGCCCCCGCGAAGAAGTCGACACCATAGGCCACCGTGTAGCCGACAAAGAAGTAGACGATGGTCGACACACAGAAGTCGACCAAGATTTTGACCAGCGCGTTGACTTGGTTCTTGCCGCGTACTGTGCCGAGTTCCAAAAACGCAAAACCTGCGTGCATGGCCAGCACCATGACTGCGCCCAGCAGGATGAACAGCGTGTCGGCGCCTTGTTTGAGTTGATCCATAGTGTGATCTTCGGAGGAGTTGTAGAAGAGCGATGCACCAATTCTGAGCAATCTAGGCGTTGCGCATGAATTGATATGAGAGAGCACCAAAATAAAGCAAAAAAAGTGCCAATGTGGTGAATTCGGCTCTTGCGTGGTGCGGTGCGAGCTATTTCCTCTTTACAAAAACCAGGTGGAACCAAATTGGGGATTTCTGGCGCTGTTTTTGGTCGTTTGCACCAAAATGGTTCAATAGGGTGCGTGACGCCAGTGGCTGATAATGTGACCGTGTTCTGTACGGCAGCAAGCAAGCCATGAATATCCGAATTGGAGAGGGCTGGGATACCCACGCCTTGGTCACCGGGCGCCCATTGATCTTGGGCGGCGTTCACATCGAGCACACGCATGGGCTCTTGGGGCATTCTGATGCCGACGCTTTGCTCCACGCGATCACCGATGCCGTATTAGGTGCGGCCGGTTTGGGTGACATTGGTCGTCACTTCCCGGATACCGATCCGACCTTCAAGGGAGCAGACTCCACCGTCTTATTGGCTGAGGCCATCGCGCGGGTTCGTGCTGCTGGGTGGGTGCTGGGCAACATCGATTGCACCATTGTTGCCCAGGCGCCCAAGATGGCGCCGCACATTCCCAAGATGCGAGACAAGATCGCCTCCATCGTGGGTTTGACCTCCGATGCAGTGAACGTCAAAGCCAAGACCGCCGAGAAGATGGGACCCGTTGGGGAAGGGCGGGCCATTGAAGCTCGCGCGGTTTGCTTGATCCAGAAAGCATAAAAAAAGAGCCCTGTGTGACAGGGCTCTTTGCGTTGATCAGGCTGCGCGTTTGAGTTTGATGTGGGCGACCAGACCACCCTCAGGCGAGTTGGCCAGTTCGAGTCCTCCACCCATGCGTTGCAAGGCCTTGTCCACAATCGCCAAGCCTAAGCCTGCACCGGTTGCGGCGGTCCGTGCAGCGTCGCCTCGGAAGAAAGGCGTTGTCAGTTGGTGCAGTTTTTCAGGGGCGACGCCTGGGCCATGGTCTCGTACAGACAAGATGACCCATGACCCTGAGCGGGTGTAGCTGACATCCACATTGGTGACGCCGGTATACGTGTTGCGGCCGTAGCGTCGCGCGTTTTCAAACAAGTTGGTCAGCACGCGCCCCAGTTCCGTTTCATCGGCCATGACCTTCGTGTCAATGGGCAGCTTGGCGGAAATTCGGATCCGTTTGGTGTCGCGGAACTGGCTGATGGCTTTGTCGACCACGGTGGACACATGCACGGGCACCAACTGAACATCGCCGGGGCGGGCGTAGTCCATGAACTTATCGATGATCGCGTCCAATTGGTCGATGTCTGCTGCGATGTTTCGTTTCGCCTCCTCATCAACCACGCTCATCTCCGCTTCCAGGCGCAAACGTGCCAATGGTGTGCGCAGGTCGTGCGAAATGCCCGCGAGCATCACGGCGCGATCTTCATCCACTTTCGCCAACTCGCGTGCCATGCGGTTGAAGCCCTGGTTCACTTCGCGAATCTCGCGGGTGATCATGGTTTCATCCAACACCGAGTCATACTCGCCCTCGCGAATGCGACTGGCAGCGAAAGACAACTCTTTCAGCGGCTGGTTGATCAAACGCGCAATCGCGGCCGAGCCCAGGATGGTCGCCACAAAAGCGATGCCCACCCAGATGAACCAGGTGCGACCCGTCATCGGTTCGATGCGACTCGTATCGGCCTGCAGCCAATAATTGTCGCGCTCGATCTGGAATCCCACCCAAAGGCCCGGGACGCCGTTGACGTTGCTCGCCACCAGCGTCGAGGGCCCCAGTCGAGATCGCAACTCTTCCCCAATGGCGCGCGTGAATCGGCTGACTTCAAAAGCTTCGTATTTGTCGCTCGGCTCATGGGGTTTGAGCGTGATCGACTCCTGGTCGGCGATCGTCTTGATCAACGTGACTCGGTTGATGCTGTCTGAGTAGCGCAGGGCTGCGCGCGACAAGTTCACCAAGCTCGCAATCTGTTGGGCCGCTTGAACCGCGCGAGGTTCAAACTCCAAAGCCCGGAACGTTTGCACCCAGGCAAAGATTCCGGCCGTCAACAAAACCGCCAACAAAATGAACGTCCGCCAAAACAGACTGAGGGCGAAACGTTTTCTAGGCATCTGGACTCAAATCAAGCGCCGCCATCCGGCACAAACACATAGCCTACGCCCCAAACCGTTTGGATATAGCGCGGTTGTGCGGGGTCGGGTTCGATCATTTTGCGCAATCGCGAGATCTGCAC
The DNA here is from genome assembly GCA_046299355.1 of Aquabacterium sp. Classification (GTDB taxonomy): domain Bacteria; phylum Pseudomonadota; class Gammaproteobacteria; order Burkholderiales; family Burkholderiaceae_C; genus Aquabacterium. The sequence goes on from JBKBIO010000001.1 coordinate 271,295, forward strand.
ATCCAGGCTGCGATCGAAGGGCTCAAACTCGCGGCCTCGCGCCAGTTGCGCCAATTTGTCGCGAGACAAGGGTTGGCGTGGGTGGCGGACCAGAGCCTTGAGCATCGAAAACTCACCTGTGGTCAATGCAATGGGCTCGCCCTCTTTGCTGAGGCGACGCAGGGCCAAGTCAAACTCAAACGGACCAAATTGGACGGTCTGTGCTTCTTTGGCGGGTGCGCCGGGGGCTTCCTGTGCGGGGCGGCGGCGCAACACAGCGTGAATGCGGGCCAACAGTTCGCGTGGGTTAAAAGGCTTGGGCAGATAGTCGTCAGCACCCACCTCGAGGCCAACGATACGGTCCACGTCTTCGACCTTGGCGGTCAGCATGATGATGGGCGTTGAATCATTGGCGGCTCGCAGGCGACGGCAAATGGACAAGCCGTCTTCACCTGGCAACATCAAATCCAACACAATCAGGTCGACGGTTTCGCGCGTCAACAAGCGGTTCAACGCCTTGGCGTCTTCGGCCAGCAAAACCTCGAATCCCTCTTGGCTCAGGTAGCGGCGCAGGAGGTCGCGGATGCGAGCGTCGTCATCGACCACCAGGATGCGATCGGGACGCTGCGGTGCAGGCGTCGAAGTCATGATTCGGTCCTCGTTATTTGTAACAAAGCCGGATTGTGCGCAGTTTGCATGCACCAAAACCGGCTCATTGACCAGTTGTTACAAATATTGCGGTATCCAGACGCAACCGTCAAGCAAGTTGCACACTCTGAAACGATGGAGGCTGTCCAAGTGGGCTTTGCCAAGGTGTGCTGACCGGCTTGTCCTCCAAAGTGTCGCTGCCGCGTTATGGCAAAGGTCAGCACTTGCTGCACATCGAAAGGAACACATGTTGAACAAGCCTTCTGCTTTGTCTGGATTTCATGCTGCGCGCTTCGTATCCGCACCGCGGCATCTTCTGGGGGCGGCTGCGGCTGCCTGTGCGGTGATGGCGACATCGTCGGTTTGGGCGGGCGCGGCAGACGCAGGCAAAGACAATGCCGTCAACTTCAGTGCCACTGCCACGGAAGAGTTGGTGCAAGATCAGATGAGCGTCACGCTGCAGGTCATCAAAGAGGGCGCTGTGGCGTCGGAGGTCCAGGCTGCCTTGAAGTCGGCGCTCGATGCGGCCTTGCAAGACGCGCGCAAATCCGTGGTGGCAGGCGCCTTGGAGGTCAAAACGGGCAGCTTTTCTGTCTCCCCTCGCTACAGCAACAACGGCAAGATCGCCGGTTGGCAAGGGCATGCCCAACTGTTGGTGGAGGGAACCGACATGGCCCGCATCAGTCAGGTGGTTGGCAAGCTGAACCAGCTCAATGTGGTGGGCGTGCAGTACGGTTTGTCGCGTGGCTTGCGTGAAGCGCGCGAGTCTGCCTTGACGACCCAGGCGATTGCACGGTTCCGCGCACGTGCGTCCCAAATGGCCAAGGACTTTGGGTTCAAGTCCTATGAGCTGGGTGAGGTGTCTGTGTCCTCAACCGATCCCGGTTTTGAGGGGCGGCCACCCATGCTCTACGCCATGCGCGCGAAGTCTGTCGAAATGGCGGATGCCGCCTTGCCGTCCGAGCCTGGCAAGGGCACTTTGTCGGTCACGGTGTCGGGGAAGGTGCTGTTGACGCCCTGATGGCGTGACACCCGGAGTGCCTTACAAGGGGGAGGGGGCTGTGGGGCTGAAGCCCCCGCCCTCTACTCGATCCCGCCATCGGCCACCGATCAAGACCTGGTGAGGGGCGAATTGGGTCTTGTAAGCCATTTTGGGGCTTTGCGCGATCCAGTAGCCCAGATACACATAGGGCAAACTCAGTTCGCGTGCTTGTTCGATTTGCCACAGCACGCCATAAGTGCCATAGCTCGTGCCCGCCTCGGGTTCATAGAAGGTGTAGACCGCCGACAGGCCATCGTTGAGGATGTCCACGATCGACACCATTTTCAGTGCGCCCAAGGACTCGCCTTCGCGCGCAGGCTCACGGAACTCCACCAGGCGTGAGTTCACCCGGCTGTGTAAAAGAAACTGGCTGTACTGATCGATCGAGTCCTGATCCATCCCGCCGCCGCGATGGCGACCGTGTTGGTAACGCAGGTAGAGTTGGTAGTGCTCGTCGCTGAAGCACAAACGCAGCACGCGAGCCTCGAGATGCTGATGGGTCTTCCAGGCTCGTTTCTGGCTGCGCGTCGGTTCAAAGTTGCTGGTGCACACCCGCAGTGGCACACATGCCTGGCAGCCGTCACAGTAGGGGCGGTAGGTGAAACTACCGCTGCGACGGAACCCGTTGGACACCAGCCCGGAATAAACGTCCGCATTGATCAACTGGCTTGGCGTGGCGACCTGAGACCTTGCAGTTCTACCGTCCAAGTAGCTGCAAGGGTAGGGCGCCGTTGCATAGAACTGCAGCGAGGCCAGTGGGAGGTCTTTGAGGTGCGTCACTCTGCCAGCAGGTGATTCCAGAAAACTGGATGATAGGACCAATCGCGCGGCGGATCGAGATGGACGACCCCCCTTAAATGGGCTTCGAAAGCGTCCCGATCCCACGGCCGAGCACCCATGGAGGCCAGGTGTGCCGTCTCTTGCTGGCAGTCAATCAAGGCAATGTCGTGTTCCCTGCACAGGCAAATGAGGGCTGCCAAGGCAATCTTGGACGCGTCCGTTTGTCGGGCAAACATCGATTCGCCAAAGAACATGCGACCTAAATTGACGCCGTACAGGCCGCCCGCCAGTTGGCCGTCGATCCAGGTTTCGATGGAATGCACCGCACCGAGTGCATGCCATTGACGATAAGTGTGTTGAATGTCTTTGACGATCCAGGTGCCACTTTGGCCTCGACGGGCTGTTTGAGCGCAGGCCTGAATGACCTCATCAAACTGATGATCGACCCGGATCTCACAGCCAGGGGTGTCGCGGAATCGTTTCAGTGTTTTGCGCAGTGATCTGGTCAGCCTGAATTCCGCGGTGGGGAGCACCATCCTGGGGTGTGTGCTCCACCACAGCACGGGCTGCCCTGGACTGAACCAGGGAAAGATGCCGCGTGTGTAGGCTTGCTGGAGGCGTTCAACGCTGAGGTCTGCGCCTGCAGCCAATAGCCCGGGCGCGTCCGAGTCAGGCCCCATTGCAAGGGCTGTATCGGGGAATGGCGTGTCGGGTTCAAGCCAAGGGATCATGGCGTCAAGGCAGAGCTGTAGCGGAGACGGGCAGCATAAAAAAAGCCCGGTGGAAAACCACCGGGCTTAAAGGTACCTTAGAAAAGGTTCAAGAGGTACCGAGGAGACAACCTTTCAGGGAGTGCCACCTCAACAGGTGGCTTCTCTCAGATCTGGTCTGAAGGCAGAAGTTCAATGCGGCGTATCAATCAACAACGCAAAGATTTGTAATCAGGAACTTCTGCCTTGTGCCTCAACTCAGGCAGCCTTACGAGCCTTGGAAGTAGCGGCTTGGGTGGCCTTCACAGCGGTGTTGGTGATGGCTTGGAAGTTGGCTTCAGCCACGTCAGCAGCTTGCTTGGCAGCCTTTTGAACGGAGTCAAAAGCGTTGTTGGCAGCGGCCACAGCGGACTTGACCATCACAACAGCGTTCTCGGTGCCGGCAGGAGCGTTCTTGACAGCGTTGTCAACGACAGCGGCCATCTTCTTTTGGGCTTCAGCGATTTGAGCTTCAGCAACCTTGCTCACTTCAGCGCTGGTGCTGGAAGCGATGTCGTACAGGTGACGGCCGTAAGCGGCAGCCTTCTCAGCGGAAGGTTGCAGCAGGCTGGTTTGCAGAGCCAGCAGTTCTTGTGCGTCCTTGACAGCCAGCAGAGCCTTGGTGTGCTCAGCAGCTTCGTCCAGCGTGGTCTTGGCGACTTGCAGGTTCAGTTCCAGAACCTTTTCGACGCCTTCAAATGCCTTCTGGCCCAGGTCGAACAGGGTGGCGACGTTGGCTTTGTGGTTGGCCAGCAGTTGTTCAGCGGTCAGCATGTCAGATCTCCGTTGGTGTTGATTGGGTTGTGTTGCACTGCAACATGAAGCGAAGTATAGGCGAATTGCGCGCGAATGCAATAGCCTTTTTGTGCAGTGCAGCAAACGAGGGGGTGGGTGTGCATTTTTTGGCAAATCAGCCCTCGGTGCGGAGCCCTTCAAGGCGGGGTAGTCAGTGGGCCTGTGCATCGCCTACACTTGCGCGTTCCAAAGAATCTCTAACCTTGTGATCACATCATCATGAGCCTGTTGCTAGTCAAACCCGGTTCGAAGGCCCCAGACGTCTTCAACGTCATCATTGAAATCCCAGCCAACGCTGATCCGATCAAGTACGAGATCGATCACGAAACCGGTGCTGTGTTCGTGGACCGTTTCATGGGCACTGCCATGCACTACCCATGCAATTACGGTTACGTTCCCCAAACCATTGCCGCCGACGGTGACCCCGTTGACGTGTTGGTGGTGACCCCATTCCCTTTGCAGCCTGGTGTGGTGATTCCTTGCCGTCCCTTGGGCATTCTGAAGATGGAAGACGAGGCTGGTGGCGACTCCAAGTTGGTTGCCGTGCCCACCGAAAAGATTTGTGCCATGTACAAGCACATCCAAAAGCTGGAAGACTTGCCCGAGTTGCTGGTTCAGCAAATCAAGCACTTCTTTGAGCACTACAAGGATCTGGAGCCCGGTAAGTGGGTGAAGGTGGTTGGCTGGGAAGGCATCGATGCTGCTAAAGCCGAAGTCACCACTGGCTTGGCTGCTTACGCCAAAGACCACGCTTGATCAGGGTCGACCTGGTCGGGGTGTTGGTCCCCGATCAAGGTTCGAAGCAAAGGGCCACAGCTTGTCTGTGGCTTTTTTATGTCTTCGTGCTTGTTGTGCGAACGCATCGCGCCCGTGAACTAGTGCCGCGACGCCCCATGTTTGAAGGGGTAAGTCTTATATAAGACACAAGTCTTTGTCATTTTGGTAGAAACACGGTAGACTTACGGGTTTTCTAGTACTCCCTTCAACCCCCGGAGATCTTCATGACTCAACTCACCCGCGAACAGCAAATCGCTGCCCTGGAAAAAGACTGGGCCGAAAACCCCCGTTGGAAGCTCGTTAAGCGCGGCTATTCCGCAGCTGACGTGGTTCGTCTGCGCGGCAGCCTGCAGCCCGAGTACACCCTGGCCAAGCGCGGCGCTGAAAAGCTGTGGGAAAAGGTCAACGGCGGTGCCAAGAAGGGCTACGTGAACGCTTTCGGCGCGATCACCGCTGGTCAAGCCATGCAACAAGCTAAGGCTGGTCTGGAAGCTGTGTACCTGTCTGGCTGGCAAGTCGCCGCTGACGGCAACACCTCCGAAACCATGTACCCCGACCAGTCGCTGTACGCATACGACTCCGTGCCTACCATGGTTCGTCGTATCAACAACACCTTCAAGCGCGCTGACGAAATCCAGTGGGGCCGTGGCATCAACCCAGGCGACGAGAACTTCGTTGACTACTTCCTGCCTATCGTTGCTGACGCTGAAGCCGGTTTCGGTGGCGTTCTGAACGCTTTCGAACTGATGAAGAACATGATCGCCGCTGGTGCAGCTGGCGTTCACTTCGAAGACCAATTGGCTGCTGTGAAGAAGTGCGGCCACATGGGCGGTAAGGTTCTGGTTCCTACACGCGAAGCCATCGAGAAGCTGATCGCTGCTCGTTTCGCTGCTGACGTGATGGGCGTGCCCACCATCGTTCTGGCTCGTACCGACGCTGAAGCTGCTAACCTGCTGACTTCTGACTGCGACGACAACGACAAGCCTTTCATCACCGGTGAGCGCACTCAAGAAGGCTTCTACCGCGTGAAGAACGGTCTGGAGCAAGCTATCAGCCGTGGCGTTGCTTACGCTCCTTACGCTGACCTGGTGTGGTGTGAAACCGGCGTGCCAGACATTGGCTTCGCTCGCGAATTCGCTCAAGCCGTTCACGCTGCTTGCCCAGGCAAGCTGCTGTCGTACAACTGCTCTCCTTCCTTCAACTGGAAGAAGAACCTGAACGACTCGCAGATCGCTTCCTTCCAAGAAGATCTGTCGGCTCTGGGTTACAAGTACCAGTTCATCACCTTGGCTGGTATCCACGTCAACTGGTACAACACCTTCCAATTCGCCCACGCTTACGCTCGCGGCGAAGGCATGAAGCACTACGTCAACATGGTGCAAGAGCCCGAGTTCGCTGCTCGCGACAAGGGTTACACCTTCGTGTCTCACCAACAAGAAGTGGGCGCTGGTTACTTCGACGACGTGACCACCGTGATCCAGGGCGGTTCTTCCTCCGTGAAGGCTCTGACCGGTTCTACCGAAGAAGAACAATTCCACTGATCTGTCGCTTGAGGCTCACTTCGGAGAGTCTCTCGACAGCATGCGGAATGCAAAAACCCGATGCCGAAAGGTGTCGGGTTTTTTTATTGTCTTGCTACAATATCGAGCTATCCGACTGCTCGGGCGCAGTGAACCCGTTAAAGGTTCTTGTCTTGAGCATGTCCTATTCACCAGGTAAGGAACGTAGAAAGGCACTCACGGTTATGACACCGCGAACTTCGACCACCACTTTCACCTCGACCGAGGTTTAGTCGGCTGGCCGCTGCTTTCGTTTTTCTATACCTGATCAGAAAGCGCGGCGCCTCCCGCGCTTTTTTGTTGCCTGAGCGATGTGCGCCAAGGCATCTCATTCATACAAGTTGAGACAAACATGATTTCGATTCAATTGCCCGATGGTTCCAAGCGAGAGTTCCCGGGCCCGGTGACAGTGGCCGAGGTGGCTGCCTCGATTGGTGCCGGTTTGGCGAAGGCGGCCTTGGCTGGTCGCGTGGGGCAGGGCGAGTCGGCCCGATTGGTGGACACCAGTTTCCGTATGGAGTCGGACACGGCCTTGGCGATCATCACCGACAAGGATGCCGACGGTCTGGACATCATTCGCCACTCCACGGCGCACTTGCTGGCTTATGCGGTGAAAGAGTTGTTCCCCGAGGCGCAGGTCACCATTGGCCCGACCATTGAAGACGGCTTCTATTACGACTTTGCCTACAAGCGTCCCTTTACGCCCGAAGATTTGGCGGCCATTGAAAAGAAGATGGCCGAGTTGGCGAAGAAAGACGAGAAGGTTGAGCGCAAGGTGCTGCCCCGCGACGAAGCGGTGTCTTACTTCAAGGGCTTGGGTGAGCACTACAAGGCCGAGATCATTGAAAGCATTCCGGCTGATCAGGATGTGTCGCTCTACAGTGAAGGGGCCTTCACAGACTTGTGTCGTGGCCCTCACGTGCCCAGCACTGGCAAGCTCAAGCACTTCAAGCTGATGAAGGTGGCTGGCGCCTACTGGCGCGGCGATCATCGCAACGAGCAGTTGCAGCGCGTGTATGGCACAGCGTGGACGACGAAGGATGACTTGCAGTTGTATCTGACCCGCTTGGAAGAGGCAGAAAAGCGCGATCACCGCAAGCTGGGGCGTGAGTTGGATCTGTTCCACATTGATGACCATGCGCCGGGTGTTGTGTTCTGGCACCCCAAGGGCTGGACCGTCTGGCAGGCGGTGGAGCAGTACATGCGTCAGATCTACCGTGACAACGGCTACCAAGAGGTCAAGGGTCCGCAGATCATCGACAAGACCTTGTGGGAAAAGACCGGTCACTGGGACAAGTACCGCGACAACATGTTCACGACCGAGTCGGAAAAGCGCGACTATGCGCTCAAGCCGATGAACTGCCCTGGTCACATCTTGATCTTCAATCAAGGCATCAAGAGCTATCGCGATCTGCCCATCCGTTTTGGTGAGTTCGGTCAATGTCACCGTAACGAGCCATCCGGCGGCTTGCACGGCATCATGCGCGTGCGCGGTTTCACGCAGGATGACGGTCACGTTTTCTGTACCGAAGACCAGATCCTGCAGGAGTGCGTGGACTTCACGGCCTTGCTGCAAGCAGTCTATAAAGACTTCGGCTTTACTGACATCATCTACAAGGTGGCTACGCGTCCTGAGCATCGCATCGGTTCCGATGAGGTGTGGGACAAAGCCGAGCAAGCCTTGATGGAGTCGCTGCGTGCTACCAACAGCGAGTTCACCATCGCCCCCGGGGATGGTGCTTTCTATGGTCCGAAGATCGAATACACGCTGAAAGACGCCTTGGGCCGTCACTGGCAGTGCGGCACGATTCAGGTCGACTTCTCCATGCCGCAGCGCTTGGGTGCCGAGTATGTGACCGAGACAAGTGAGCGCAAACACCCTGTGATGTTGCACCGCGCGATCTTGGGTTCGCTGGAGCGTTTCATCGGGATTTTGATCGAGCAACACGCCGGTTCGCTGCCGGTTTGGCTGGCTCCCGTGCAGGTTGTGGTGCTCAATATCACCGATGCGCAGGCTGATTACGCTCAAGAAATTGCCAAATCGCTGCAAAAACAAGGACTTAGGGTCCAGTTGGATTTGCGAAACGAGAAAATCACGTATAAAATCCGCGAGCATTCGTTGCAGAAGGTGCCTTACTTCATCGTTGTCGGTGACAAAGAGAAGGCTGATGGCACCATCGCCGTGCGCGCCCGAGGGAACCAGAACCTCGGTGTGATGTCGCTCGATGATTTCTCCCAGAAGATCTCTCAAGACATCGCCAGCAAGGCCTGAGGCGACAGCGTGCGTTTCCGTTTGACGGACCGCACGCTTTCGTCGTGTTAACAGGGCGCGTGTTTTTGGACTATCGGTGCAGGCCAGGGGGCCTGTGGCCTGAAGGAATTCGACATCGCTAACTTCTTTGACCGCCGGACGCCCAATGTCGAGCGTAAGCACCGGCTCAATCGTGAGATCAATGCACCCGAGGTGCGTCTGAACGGGGTTGATAATGAACCCCTGGGTATCGTCAGCATCCAGGAGGCTTTGCGCCTGTCTGCTGAGGCTGATGTGGACTTGGTCGAAATCGCGGCACAGGCAGATCCACCTGTTTGCCGTTTGATGGATTACGGCAAGTTCAAGTACCAAGAGCAGAAAAAAGCTCACGATGCCAAGCTCAAGCAGAAGGTCATCGAAGTCAAGGAAGTCAAATTCCGTCCTGGTACCGACGAAGGTGACTACCAGATCAAGCTGCGCAATCTGCGTCGCTTCCTGGAAGATGGTGACAAGGGTAAGGTGACCCTGCGGTTCCGTGGCCGTGAAATCACCCACCAGGAACTGGGTATGCGGTTGCTGGAACGTGTGCGCGACGATTTGGTCGATTGCTCGCTCGTTGAAAACATGCCGAAGTTGGAAGGGCGCCAGATGATCATGGTTCTGGCACCCAAGAAGAAGAAATAACTTCTCCGCGAAAGCGGGGTAGTTTGCCAAGGTGGCGGTCTGGTCGCTGCCACCATTGGCTCAAAGTGCCTGTGGGCTATCAAGACACGGAAGTGGTATCCGTGGCGCCTAGCAGGAACAACGTAAAAGGAGCAGAACATGCCCAAAATGAAGACCAAGAGCAGTGCGAAGAAGCGTTTTCGCGTGCGTCCAGGTGGCACCGTCAAGCGCGGTCAAGCCTTCAAGCGTCACATCCTGACCAAGAAGACCACGAAGAACAAGCGTCAGCTCCGCGGCGCTGTGAACGTGCATGAGACCAACATGGGCCACATGGCTCAGATGCTGCCTTTCGCTGGCCTGTAATCGGCTACGCAAAAGAACAGCAAGTCTCAAATCTGGTTTAGATAGTTAACGCCGAAGGAGTCATCCATGCCTCGCGTCAAACGTGGTGTAACAGCCCGCGCTCGTCATAAGAAAGTTCTCGCCCTGGCCAAGGGTTTCCGTGGTCGCCGTAAGAACGTATACCGCATCGCCAAACAAGCCGTCATGAAGGCAGGTCAATATGCCTATCGTGACCGCCGCGCCAAGAAGCGTGAATTCCGCCGTCTGTGGATTGCACGTATCAATGCCGGCAGCCGCGCTTTGGGCCTGACCTACAGCAAGTTCATTGCTGGCATCAAGAAGGCTTCGATTGAAATCGACCGTAAGGTGCTGGCCGACATGGCTGTCAACGACCCAGCTGCTTTTGCTGCGATCGTTGAAAAGGCCAAGGCTCAATTGGCTGCTTGATGAAAGCACAATGATGCCGTTTCTGGCCGCGTTGAAGGTGCTCAGGCACCCGAGGGCGGCTCAGTAACCTGAAGGCCAACAATCTGTTGGCCTTTTTTTTCGACACAAGACAATGAACGACCTCGACGCACTGGTGCAGGCAAGTCAGGAGGCTTTTGCAGCCGCCGCTACGCCCGCCGATCTGGAAAACGCCAAGGCCCGCTTTTTGGGCAAGTCGGGCAGCCTGACTGAGCTGCTCAAGGGCATGGCAGCCTTGTCTCCCGAAGAAAAGAAGACACGTGGTGCCGCCATCAACCAGGCCAAACAGCAGGTCGAGGCTGCTTTGAATGCGCGCCGTCAGGCCTTGGCTGATGCCGAGTTGGCGCAACAGTTGCGCGCCGAATCATTGGATGTGACCTTGCCTGGTCGTCGTCGTGGCGAAGGCGGTTTGCACCCCGTTTCCCTGAGCATCGAGCGCATCGAAGGTATCTTTGGCTCTATGGGTTTTGATGTGGCTGATGGCCCCGAAATCGAAGCCGATTGGTACAACTTCACTGCACTGAACACGCCTGCGGATCACCCCGCACGTTCTATGCATGACACCTTCTATGTCGAAGGGGGTAACCTGCTGCGCACGCACACCAGCCCCATGCAGGTTCGCTATGCCATGCAGCATGTGAAGAACCATGCCGAGCAAATCGCCAAGGGCGAACGCATGCCTGAAATTCGCGTCATCGCACCCGGTCGCACCTATCGTGTCGACAGCGATGCCACGCACTCGCCCATGTTCCACCAGTGCGAAGGCTTGTGGATTGGTGAATCGGTCAGCTTTGCTGATTTGAAGGCCGTGCTGGGTGATTTCTTCAGCACCTTCTTCGAAACCGACGATCTGGACATCCGTTTCCGCCCATCGTTCTTCCCCTTCACCGAGCCTTCGGCTGAAGTCGACATCGCCTTCTCGTCGGGCCCATTGAAGGGGCGTTGGTTGGAAGTGGGCGGTGCGGGTCAAGTGCACCCCAACGTGGTTCGCAACTTTGGCTTGGACCCTGAGCAGTACATTGGCTTTGCCTTCGGTTTGGGCCCAGATCGTTTGACCATGCTGCGTTATGGCGTGAACGACTTGCGTCTGTTCTTTGAAGGCGATTTGCGCTTCCTGCAGCAATTCCAGTAATCCAAGCTCGGCTTGATACGGAGAACCCCATGAGCACACGCATTCAGTCCTGGGCCGCGATGGCCAAAGGTCAGCCGCTGATGCCTTACACCTTTGAATTCGGCCCCTTGGGCTCGGACGAGGTGGAGGTGGCCGTGGAGCATTGCGGCTTGTGCCACTCTGACCTGTCGGTGATCGACAGCGAGTGGGGTGCTGCGCCGTATCCAGTGGTGGCTGGCCATGAAGTCATCGGCCGCGTGGTGGCCTTGGGTGAGCGTGCCCAGGGCTTGAAGCTGGGGCAGCGCGTAGGCATTGGCTGGAATGCGGCCAGTTGCATGCATTGCCAGGTCTGCTTGGGTGGCGAACACCAGTTGTGCCGTACGGCCCAGCCCACCATCATGGGCCATCACGGTGGTTTCGCCGAACGCGTGCGCGCCCATTGGTTGTGGACAGCGCCCATTCCGGATGGCTTGGATGCGGCCAAGGCTGGGCCTTTGCTTTGCGGTGGCATCACCGTGTTCTCGCCATTCCTGAACTTTGACATCAAGCCCACGCATCGTGTGGGTGTGGTGGGCATTGGTGGCCTGGGGCACTTGGCCATCAAATTCGCCAAGGCTTGGGGGTGCGAAGTCACTGCGTTCACGTCCAGCGAGTCCAAGCGCGATGAGGCGCTGCAAATGGGTGCTCACCGTGTCGTGTCGAGTGTGGATGCTGCCTCGATGAAGTCGGTGTTCGGTCAGCTTGACATGGTTCTGGTGACCGTGAATGTGATGCTGAACTGGAAAGACTTGATGCGCACACTGCGTCCGCACGGCAGATTGCATGTGGTGGGTGTGGTGCCTCAGCCCATGGCCATTGAGGCCGGCGTGCTGATTGGTGGGCAACGGTCGGTATCGGGTTCGCCTACCGGCTCGCGGCAAGACATTGACACCATGCTGGAATTCGCGGCTCGACACGGGATCGTGCCGCAAACTGAACATTTCCCGATGAGTCGCATCAACGATGCGTTGGAACATCTGCGCGCGGGCAAAGCGCGCTACCGGGTCGTGCTGGATGCGGATTTCGCCCAGGCCTGACCCCGTTGACGAACAAGAACCAAGGATCCTTTCATGCAATTCCCTGAGTCGTGGCTGCGTAGCTTCTGCAACCCTGATCTGACCACGCAACAGTTGGCCGACCTGCTCACCATGGCGGGCTTGGAAGTGGAAGAGTTGGACCCCGTCGCTCCGCCGTTCACCGGCGTGGTGGTGGGCCATGTGCTGGAAGTCAGCAAGCACCCCGATGCCGACCGTTTGAACGTCTGTAAGGTCGATGCGGGTACCGGTTCGATCTTGCAGATCGTGTGCGGCGCGCCCAATGTGCGCCCAGGCATCAAAGTGCCTTGCGCCACCGTGGGTGCCGAACTGCCACCCGGCGCCGATGGCAAAGTGTTCAAGATCAAGCTGGGCAAGCTGCGTGGCGTCGAGAGCCAAGGCATGTTGTGCTCTGCCCGCGAGTTGGGGATTTCTGAAGAAGCCAATGGCTTGCACATCCTGCCCGAAGATGCTCCCCTGGGCCAGAACATTCGCGACTACCTCAAGCTGGATGACACGCTGTTCACCCTCAAGCTCACGCCCAACCTGGCGCATTGCTTGAGCGTGCAGGGCATTGCGCGCGAGGTCTCGGCTCTGACCGGTGCGCCGCTGACGCTGCCTGAAGTGGCGCCTGTGAAGCCGGCCATCGATGCGACCATCCCCGTCAAGGTCGACGCGGCTGATTTGTGTGGTCGCTTTGTGGGCCGCGTCATCCATGGCGTGAACCCTCAAGCCAAGACACCGGATTGGATGATCGAGCGACTGGCTCGCTGCGGCCAACGCCCCGTGTCCCCACTGGTCGACATCTCGAACTATGTGATGTTCGAGTTGGGCCAGCCTTCGCATGTGTTCGACCTCGACAAGATCCACGGCGGTTTGACCGTGCGTTGGGCCAAAGCCGGCGAGACCTTGAAGTTGCTCAATGGCCAGACCGTGACGCTGGACGAGCAAGTGGGCGTGATCGCCGATGACAACCAGGTCGAGTCTCTGGCCGGTGTGATGGGTGGTGATGCCACCGCCGTGGGCGATGACACCCGCAATGTCTACCTCGAAGCCGCGTTTTGGTGGCCTTCCGCCATCGCGGGTCGTGCCCGTCGTTACAACTTCTCGACCGATGCTTCGCACCGTTTTGAGCGTGGCGTGGACGCCGCTCCCACAGCTGACTACCTCGAGCGCATCACTCAGTTGATTCTGGATATCTGTGGTGGCCAGGCGGGTCCGGTCGTGGATCAGGTTGTGGCGCAACCCAAGCGCGAACCGGTGACGCTGCGCTTGTCGCGCGCGCAGCGCGTGATTGGCATGCCCGTGACCTTGGCGCAATGCCAACAGGTGTTCCAACGCCTGGGCTTGAGCTACAGCACGCAAGCCGCGGGCGATGACCCCCATTTGATCGTGACCCCACCGAGCTGGCGCTTCGATCTGCAGATCGAAGAAGACTTGATCGAAGAAGTGGTGCGCGTGATCGGTTTCGAACAACTGCCCAAGCGTGCCCCCAAGGCGCCGGTGGTGTCTCGCGTGCGCCCTGAAGCCCAACGTGGTGGTTATGCCGTGCGCCGTGCTGTTGCGCAGCGTGGTTACCAAGAAACCATCAATTTCAGCTTTGTGGAAGAGCGTTGGGAAGCCGACTTTGCCGGCAACACCCAGGCCATTCGCGTGCTGAACCCCATCGCCAGCCAGTTGAGCGTGATGCGCTCCACCCTGATCGGCAGCCTTGTGGAAGTGTTGCGAACCAATCTGGCTCGTAAGGCCGACCGCGTGCGCGTCTTCGAATTGGGCCGCGTTTTCAAGCGCGACTCTTCGGTGCAAGACGGCAACCAAACGGTGGCTGGATTCGATCAGCCCGTGCGCGTGTCTGGCTTGGCCTATGGCCCCGCGGATGCGCAGCAGTGGGGTGTGTCTGCTCGACAAGTGGATTTCTTTGATGTGAAGGGCGATGTCGAGGCGTTGTTGGCGCCGCGTCAGGCGACCTTCGTGGCTGCGGAACATCCGGCCTTCCACCCTGGTCGTTGCGCCAATGTGTTGGTGGACGGTGCCGTTGTGGGTGTGGTGGGTGAGTTGCACCCCAAGTGGCGTCAAGCGTATGACTTGCCCCAGGCCCCCGTGTTGTTTGAATTGGATGCCCAGGTACTGACGCTGCGTCAGGTGCCAGCCTTCACCTCGGTGCCCAAGATGCAATCGGTGTTCCGTGACTTGGCATTGGTGGTGACGGATACGACGGCCCATGACGCCGTCATTGGCGCCATCGTCGGCGCGAAGACCGATGGTTTGGTTCGCGGTGCACGCTTGTTTGACATCTACAAGCCCAAGACCCCGGTGGCTGGCATGGCTGACAACGAGCGCAGTCTGGCGGTTCGGATTGAGTTGCGCGATGATGAGCAAACGCTCAATGATGAACGCATTGATCAGTGCATCAAGCAAGTCATTGACGCTGTCGCACAGGCCGTTGGTGGCCGCGTGCGGGCTTGATTCCGGCTGGTAGTTTGAAAGGTTTGGACATGTCCGACACCCCCGCGTCTGGTGGCATCTTTGTGCCTTCGATCGAAACGCCGACACTCACGAAGGCAGAGTTGTCTGAGATGTTGTTTGAGCGCCTGGGCTTGAACAAGCGCGAATCGAAGGACATGGTCGAGGCCTTCTTTGAGTTGGTGAACGACACCCTGGTCAGCGGCACCGACGTGAAGCTCTCAGGGTTTGGCAACTTTCAGATCCGACGCAAGGCGCCTCGTCCTGGCCGCAACCCCAGGACTGGCGAGGCGATCCCGATTGAGGCTCGCCATGTGGTGACCTTTCACGCGAGTCAAAAACTCAAGGAAATGGTGCAGGGGGACGTTCCCTCCGGCGAAGACTTGGAGTAAAGTCTCAGACCCTGCAGCGATCTCCTTGATTTTCAACAGGTTTTGAAAACAAAGGCGTCGCTCGGTGACTGCTCTGCGAAGCGCGGGGTGCATGACCGTACAGAAGGCGTTGTAGGGCGCCTTGGGATCTTTCATGGATCAAGTTCAAACTGGGTTGCCGCCCATTCCGGCAAAACGATATTTCACCATTGGCGAAGTCAGTGAACTTTGCCTGGTGAAGCCCTATGTGCTGCGCTACTGGGAACAGGAGTTCGTACAACTCAAGCCCATGAAGCGTCGGGGCAATCGACGTTATTACCAGCACCATGAGGTCTTGCTGATCCGTCGGATCCGCGAGCTTTTGTATGACCAGGGCTTTACCATCAGCGGTGCCCGCAACCAGCTGACCGAGCATCCAGGCAAGGCTGTGGCCCCGGTTATCGACGCTGACGTGATCGACGATGACGACTTGATCGACGGTGATGTCGCGGTGGCGGTGTTGCAGGCGGCCAAACTCCATGAGGGGCGTGTTGCCGTGCGTGCGTTGCAAAGCGGCGCCGTTGCTGCAGCGACGGCGGATGCGGGTTGGAACACCTTGGAGACGGCGTTCGGGCAGTTGGATGCCCAATCAGCCCACGCCTTGCGCGACGCTTTGTTGGAAATTCGCGACTTGTTGGCCTGATTGCTTAGGTCGCGGGCTTGAAAAAGCGAATTTGCATGCTATAGTCTAAGTCTTCGTCGGGGTGTAGCGCAGCCTGGTAGCGCACTTGCATGGGGTGCAAGGGGTCGCGAGTTCGAATCCCGCCACCCCGACCATAGAAGATTCACGAGGGTCAGTAGGAAACTACTGGCCCTTTCGTGTTTTGGGGCGTTTCCCTGAGTGAGTCACTCGCTCTTGCGTGTGAAATCAGCACGAAATCGCGAATTTGTGCGTCTGCTTTCCGCAAACTGGCCGGCATGGCTGGGAACAATCCACGATAGCCATGTAACATCGTGTTTCTAACGACAGCCTCAATCGGGTGTGATCTGATGAGTTGTCGTGTAAAGCAAATGGTACTCAGGGGAAAGGGATGCCGCCAATTGGCGATCCTTGCAACTCATCCAGGTTGGGTCCAATCGGATCTCGTTGTTGAGTTGTGATTTCCTCCGTGCTTGGATGTTGTGAAGCGGTTGCTGATGACTGCAGCTGCTTTGACGCGGATCTTCAGATCAAGGACGAACACATGAAGGTGATGAAGAATTTGGCCCTGTCGTTGAGCTTGGCATTGGCTTCGGCGCTCCTGTCGCCTGCTCATGCTGTGGTCGAAGTGGCTGGTGTCAAATTTGAGGACACCTACAGCTTGGCTGGGCAAACCTTGCAGCTCAACGGTGCAGGGTTGCGCAAGATGATGTTCATCAAGGTCTACACCTTGGGCTTGTACGTCCAGCGCAAGGAAACGACGCCGCAGGCCTTGTTGAACGTGCCGGGCTACAAGAGCATGCACGTTGTGTTGAAACGCGATGTGAAGGCACAAAAGCTGATTGACGCCCTGGTTACCGGCGTGGAAATCAACACCCCTGAAGCCGAACTGTTGACGCTGCGTCCACGCTTGGAGCATTTGGCCAATGGCTTGCGTTCTGCCGGTGAAATCGAAGAAGACACCATGGTCAAGATCGAGTTCGTGCCGGGCCTGGGGACGGTCGTTAGCCATAACGACAGAATCCTGGTGAAGGACTTGCCAGGCGAAGATTTCTATCGCGCTTTGATGCGCATTTGGTTGGGCGAGAAGCCTGCGGATCGCAGCCTCAAGGCCCAACTGCTTGGCGAAACCGACTGATCAGGGATGGATCAGCACTTGATGCCCATGTGAAGGGCGACCACGCCGCCGGTCATGTTGTGAACATCCACATGACCGAGTCCTGCCTCTTTCATCATGGACTTCAGAGTGGCTTGGTCAGGGTGCATGCGAATCGATTCGGCCAGATATTTGTAGCTGTCCGCATCGCCTGCCACCAATTGGCCCAACTTGGGTAGCACCTTGAACGAGTACCAGTCGTAAGCCTTCTCCAGCGACTTGGCGACCTTGGAAAACTCCAGCACCAGCAAACGACCACCGGGTTTCAGCACGCGGGTCATCTCGGCTAGTGCCAGATCCTTGTGGGTCATGTTCCGCAAGCCAAACGCCACCGAGACGATGTCGAATGTGCCTGTAGGGAAGGGCAGTTTTTCGGCATCGCAAATGGTGGTGGGCAGCGCGACGCCTTGGTTCAGCAAGCGGTCGCGGCCGGTGCGCAGCATGGCCTCGTTGATGTCGGTATGGACCACGGTGCCGGTGGGGCCCACGCGTTTTGCAAAGGCCTCGGACAGGTCGCCCGTACCACCAGCAATATCCAGAACCTTCTGGCCTTCGCGTGCGCCGCTGGCGGCGATGGTGTAGGCCTTCCACAGGCGATGCAGGCCCATCGACATCAAGTCGTTCATGACGTCGTATTTGCTGGCGACAGAGTCAAACACGCCGCGAACGCGTTGTGCCTTGGAAGACTCGTCGACTGTCTCAAAACCGAAGTGTGTGGTGCTCATGGGTTCGCATCTTACCGGGGTTCGTTGGCGCTTTTCAGTGACCGAGCGCAAGCTGCAGCACTCGACCAGGCCCAGTGGAAGTTGTAGCCGCCCAGCCAGCCGGTGACGTCCACCACCTCCCCAATGAAATGCAAACCTGGCACGCGTTTGCTTTCCATGGTTTGGGAGCTCAGTTCCTTGGTGTCGACACCGCCAGCTGTGACTTCGGCTTTCGCGTAACCCTCTGTGCCATTCGGGACAATGGACCAACGGTTGGCACTTTGGCCGAGCCATTCCAGATCCTTGTCCTTCAGTTCTGCAATGGCTGCCTGGGCTGACAGTGTCGGCTGCGCCTCATGGGCCATCGACAGCCACGTTTCAGCCAAGCGGGCGGGGATGTCGCTGCCCAGTGCCTGAGACCACGTGGTCGACAGTTGTTTGCGCGAACCGCTCTTGCTCTGCTTGAGTTGCTCAGACAGATCACGTCCTGGGGTCAGGTCGATGGTGATGGGGGTGCCGGGTTCCCAGTAGCTGGAAATCTGGAGCACACCCGGGCCGCTCAGGCCGCGATGGGTGAACAGCAAGTCCTCGCGGAATTGCATCTCTGCTGCAGCTTTGCGCTTGCCGCCGCCTTTGCCGGCGTGACCTAGATAGGGCGAGTGGGTGCTGATGTCGACTTCAAGTGAAATGCCACTCAAGGCAGACCAAGGTGCCCACGTGCTGGCATCAAAGGTCAGGGGGACGAGGGCGGGGCGCGTGGGGACCAGCGCGTGTCCGTACTGCTCGGCGATTTGGTAGCCAAAGCCTGTTGCGCCGATCTTTGGAATGGCCAGGCCGCCAGTGGCCACGACCAATTGGCGGCTGTTCACGGTGCCGCGTTCGGTATCAATCTCGAATCCGTCGGCTGTCTGGCGAGTGCCGTGTACAGCGCATGGTTGCCAGCGGGTGACTTGGCCTGCGTCGCATTCGCTGAGCAGCATCTGAATGATGTCGTCGCTGCGATGGTCGCAAAAGAGTTGCCCCTTGTGCTTTTCGTGCCAGGCAATGCGGTGTTTTTGAACCAGGGCCAAAAAGTCCTGAGGCGAATAGCCTGCCAGCGCTGAGCGGCAAAAGTGCGGGTTCTGGCTGATGAAGTTGGCGGGGGAGACCTCTCGGTTGGTGAAGTTACAGCGTCCGCCGCCTGAAATACGAATCTTCTCGGCCACTTTGGCTGAGTGATCAATGATCAATACGCGCAATCCGCGTTGTCCGGCGATGCCCGCACAAAACAATCCGGCCGCGCCGGCACCCACAATGACCACATCAAAATTTGTCATACGCACATTGTCACCGCAGCGTGCGTCAAGTCGCGCCACAATGCGCGTTTTGTACTGAACACGGTCAAGAGGAAACCACCATGTCCATGGATGTTGTTGATTACGAAATCAAAGGCGCTGAAATGCAGTTTGTCGAGGTGGAACTCGACCCGGGCGAAGCGGCCATCGGCGAAGCGGGCAGCATGATGTTCATGGACGCTGGTATCGAGATGGACACGGTGTTCGGTGACGGCTCCAAGCAATCCGGTGGATTGTTCGGGAAGCTGTTGGGTGCAGGTAAGCGTTTGATCACGGGTGAGAGCCTGTTCACTACGGTGTATGTGAACCAGGCCTCTGGCAAAAAGCGCGTCGGATTTGCTGCACCGTATCCCGGCAAGATCCTGCCGATGGATCTGCGTCAGTTGGGCGGCACGCTCTTGTGTCAGAAAGATTCGTTCTTGTGCGCGGCGCGGGGGGTGTCCTTGGGCATCGCCTTCCAGAAAAAGCTTGGCGCGGGCTTCTTCGGTGGTGAGGGGTTCATCCTGCAGAAGTTGGAAGGGGACGGTTTGGCGTTTGTGCATGCGGGGGGCACCGTGGTGCGTCGCGAACTGCAGCCAGGTCAGACTTTGTTGGTGGACACCGGATGCTTGGTGGCCATGACGCCCGATGTGGATTTCGATATCCAGTACGTCGGCAAGATCAAGACGGCCTTGTTTGGTGGTGAAGGCATCTTCTTGGCACGCGTGTCGGGGCCAGGGCAAGTCTGGCTCCAGAGCCTGCCGTTCTCTCGCTTGGCTTCGCGCATTTTTGCTGCGGCACCGCAGGCTGGCGGCGCGCAACGCGATGAAGGCACCTTGCTGGGCGGTTTGGCTGCTGGTGGTTTGTTGGGTGGCGTCCTCGGCGGCGACAACGAGTAAACCAAGGAGTCAATGTGGGCTTTGGCGTCATCATCATCGGCGATGAAATTCTCAGCGGTCGGCGCCAGGACAAGCACCTGAGCAAGGCCATCGAATTGTTGGGGCAGCGTGGCGGTAGTTTGTCCTGGGCTCGGTACGTGGGCGACGATCCCGCATTGATTGAAACGACCTTGCGTGAGGCGATCGACGGATCAGACGTGGTGTTCTCCTTTGGTGGCATCGGTGCCACGCCCGATGACCACACGCGAGCTTGCGCCGCGCGCGCTTTGGGGCGTCCCTTGCTCTTGCATCCGCAGGCCGAGGCACTTATCTTGGAACGCAGTCGGGAGATGTTGGCGGAAGAGGGGCGGACACTCGATCTGGCTGATCCGGACATCATTCGCCGCTTGGACATGGGGCGCTTCCCTGAAGGTGCGCACATCATTCCGAACCCGTACAACAAAATCCCTGGCTTCAGTTTGCTGGGACGTGTTCACTTTCTGCCGGGCTTCCCGGTCATGGCTTGGCCCATGATGGCTTGGGTGCTCGACACGCAGCATGCCGATGTCTTGGGGGTTGCTCGGCAACCAGAGAAGTCGGTGATCGTGCTGGATGGTCTCGAGTCTCGCCTGACGCCGTTGATGCAAAAGGTCGAAGCGTTGCATCCAGGCATCAAGGTATTCAGCTTGCCGAGTGTGGATCATCCCCAATTTGGCAAGCACATCGATTTGGGTGTGAAGGGCGCTGCTGAGTTAATTGAACCGGCGTTTCAGACCTTGATTGAGGGGTTGCACGAATTGGGTGCAAAACTAGGCCCCGAAATGGTGCGTTAAAGCAGTGATTTGATTTGTGGCACCGTTTTGGTGCTCTCGTTTGGTGCGTGGCCGGGGTGGCTTGACTTGCGGGTTCACATCGCGAAAGGTGCAGACGGGTTGCTCCCGTTCGCGTGCTGCTCATGCGCGTGTGGCTGTGAGTCAGAAACCCCGCTTAGATCAAGTTTTCCCACCGAAAGATGCTTTCCTTGATCGGGATCCCGCGATCGGCACGCTTTCTGCTAGTAAACTGCGCGCTGTTTCTGTTTTTGAAACAGTCTCAAGTCAACTTCTCGCATTCACATTCAGCCTCTGGCTAGGAGCATCTGATGGCCAACAAGACCGTCGCCGACGTGATGAAGATGGTGAAAGACAACGAAGTCAAGTTCGTTGATTTCCGTTTCACCGACACCCGTGGCAAAGAGCAGCACGTTTCCGTGCCCGTTTCCCACTTCGATGAAGACAAGTTCGAGTCGGGCCACGCTTTTGACGGTTCCTCTATTGCCGGTTGGAAGGGTATCGAAGCATCTGACATGTTGTTGATGCCCGATCCCAACACCGCAAACGTCGACCCATTCTTCGAAGAGCCCACCCTGATCCTGACTTGCGACGTCATCGATCCGCATGACGGCAAGCCATACGAGCGCGATCCTCGCTCTTTGGCCAAGCGCGCTGAAGCCTATCTGAAGGCTTCCGGTCTGGGCGACACGGCCTACTTCGGTCCCGAGCCAGAATTCTTCGTGTTCGACTCCATCCGTTGGGGCAACGACATGTCCGGCAGCTTCTTCAAGATCGAATCTGAAGAAGGCGCATGGAACTCCGGCACCAAGTACGAGCACGGCAACACCGGCTACCGTCCAACCGTGAAGGGTGGCTACTTCCCCGTGCCTCCCGTTGATTCCGGCCAAGACATGCGTTCGGAAATGTGCCTGATCCTGGAAAGCCTGGGCATTCCAGTTGAAGTGCATCACCACGAAGTGGCCAACGCTGGCCAAATGGAAATCGGTACCAAGTTCAGCACCCTGACTCAGCGCGCTGACTGGCTGCAACTGCAGAAGTACGTGATCACCAACGTCGCTCACGCCTACGGCAAGACCGCGACTTTCATGCCCAAGCCTATCGTTGGTGACAACGGTTCCGGCATGCACGTTCACCAGTCCATCTGGAAAGACGGCAAGAACCTGTTCGCAGGCGACGGCTACGCTGGTCTGAGCGAATTCGCGCTGTACTACATCGGCGGTATCATCAAGCACGCTCGCGCTCTGAACGCCATCACCAACCCTGGTACGAACTCGTACAAGCGTCTGGTGCCTGGTTTCGAAGCCCCTGTGAAGCTGGCTTACTCCGCCAAGAACCGTTCCGCTTCGATCCGTATTCCTTACGTCGCGAACCCCAAGGGCCGTCGTATCGAAGCACGTTTCCCCGATCCATCCGCCAACCCATACCTGGCCTTCGCTGCCTTGATGATGGCTGGTCTGGACGGTGTGGAAAACAAGATCCATCCGGGCGAAGCCGCTACGAAGGACCTGTACCACCTGCCTCCAGAAGAGGACAAGCTGGTCCCAACCGTGTGCCACAGCTTGGATCAAGCTCTGGAATACTTGGACAAGGACCGTGCGTTCCTGACCAAGGGTGGTGTGTTCACCGATGCCTACATCGACGCTTACATCGATTTGAAGATGCAAGAAGTGACTCGCTTCCGTATGGCGACTCACCCCGTCGAGTACGACATGTACTACGCTCTGTAATTCCATCGGAATTACTGGCAAAGAGAAGGGCGACGCAAGTCGCCCTTTTTTATTGCTGAGCTGGAAGACGCATGCGCATTGGGTGTTGTTTTCCGCCGATGTGCCAAGGCTGCTGGCGTTTTCACTCGCTTGTCCTGTGATTGAATGCCTGCACTTGCGTGCATACTGAACAATAGCGTCAGACTTTGTTGAGCTTTGCAAATGAACTGGAACATGTACCGTACGAAGGCCGTCCGCGGCTCATTGCAGACCATCGTGGCCGTGGCCGCACTGGGTGCTGTCACGGTTGCGCAGGCACAGGAGAAGCCTGTGTATCGCTGCCCAGGCAATCTCTACACCGATGCCTACTCGCCCAAAGAGGCGCATGACAAAGGTTGTAAAACCCTGGAGGGCGCGCCAATCACGGTGATTCAGTCGATTGCCCCGCGTTCTGCCTCTGGCGGCAAAGCTTCCGGTGGCACGACCGCCAGTGAAAAAGTTTCGTCAGACGAACAAAAAGCGCGTGACTCGGATGCCAAGCGCATTCTGGAGGCCGAGCTGAAAAAGGAAGAAGAGGCCTTGGCTGCACTCCAAAAGGAGTACAACAATGGCCAGCCTGAGCGCCGGGGTGATGAAAAGAACGCTCAGAAGTATCTTGACCGCGTGGCTGAAATGAAGGCCGCGATCACCCGTAAAGAAGCCGATGTGGCGGCCCTGCGCCGCGAGCTGGGCAACAAGCAGTAAAGCCAGCCCGCTTGGGGCGGCAGTTTTTGGGATTTCGACCTCATGCGGCAAAACAGCATCGCCAAAGGCAGTTCAACGGCAGATCCTGCAGAGGTGCAGCGGCTGCTTCCTGTTGGCATGGACACCTTCGATCACTTGGCCACCATGGTGGTGGTGGTCGAGCCTGATGGGCAGTGTCTATTCATCAATGCCGCATTTGAAGAGATGCTGGGCGTGTCACGCCGCAGTGTCTTGCGTGAGTCCATTTTTGATTGGTTTGTGGACCCTACGGTCTTGAGCGATATCGTGGCGGCCGTGGCTGCCAATGATTTCTCGACCAGCCGCCTCGAGGCTGAGCTCAAGCGGCATCCTCACCTGTTCCCGGATCCCTTGCATGTGCAGGCGATTGTGACGCGCCTGGATCATCGCAACCTTGTGGTGATCGAGTTGGTGGAAGTGGAGCAAAAGACGCGTCAGGAGCGAGAAGAGCGTGCGCTAGACCAAGCCCAGGCCAACAAAGAGCTGATTCGTAATCTCGCCCACGAAATCAAGAATCCGCTTGGGGGCATCCGTGGCGCGGCCCAGTTGCTCCAGATGGAATTGGAAAACAAGTCCCTCACGGAATACACCCAGGTCATCATCCACGAGGCCGATCGCCTGCAGTTGCTGGTCGATCGTTTGTTAGCGCCGCATCGTCGGCCACATTTGGTGAGTGACGTCAACGTTCATGAAGTGTGTGAACGCGTCCGCTCTTTGATCTTGGCTGAGTTCCCAAAGGGCTTGCGGGTGGTACGCGACTACGACACCTCGCTGCCGGAGTTTCGGGGCGATCGTGAACAGTTGATCCAAGCTGTTTTGAACATCGCGCACAACGCCGCCCAAGCCTTGCATGATCGCATTCAGTCAGGTGATGCCGTCTTGCGATTGCGGACACGCGTGGCGCGACGAGTCACCATCAACCGTGAGTTGCACAGGTTGGCATTGGTCTTGCATATCGAGGACAACGGCCCAGGTATTCCTGAGTCCATCCGAGATCGCATCTTTTACCCATTGGTTTCTGGGCGCGAGGGTGGATCAGGTTTGGGGCTGACATTGGCACAAACTTTTGTTCAACAGCACCACGGCACCATCGAATGCGAGAGTCAACCAGGGCAAACGGTCTTCAAGATCCTGTTGCCTTTGCCTTGATTCGTTTGCGTCGTTGCGTGACGATGGGATGCATAACGACTGGCGCACATGAAACCCATCTGGATCGTTGACGACGACCAATCCATTCGCTTCGTGCTTGAGAAGGCATTGATGCGCGAGGATCTACCAGTTCGCAGCTTTACCAATCCAAGAGACGTCTTGGCTGCGCTGGATGACGATGAGCCACAAGTCCTGGTCTCCGACATTCGCATGCCGGGTGGTTCGGGCATCGACTTGTTGGGCAAGGTCAAGGAGCGTTATCCAGGTTTGCCGGTCATCATCATGACCGCCTACTCTGACTTGGACAGTGCCGTGTCGGCCTTCCAGGGCGGCGCCTTTGAGTATTTGCCTAAGCCTTTCGATTTGCCCAAGGCGGTGGAGTTGATTCGTCGCGCTGTGGATGAGTCGGTGCGTGAGGACGTGTCCGATGAGCGCCTGACTCAGATGCCCGAGATGCTGGGTCAAGCGCCGGCCATGCAGGATGTCTTCCGTGCCATTGGTCGACTGAGCCAGAGTAACGTCACCGTGTTGATCACGGGTGAGTCCGGTGCGGGTAAAGAATTGGTCGCACGTGCGCTGCATAAGCATAGCCCGCGTGCCAATGGGCCATTTGTGGCCATCAATACGGCGGCGATCCCTAAGGATTTGCTTGAATCCGAGTTGTTCGGTCATGAGCGCGGCGCCTTCACGGGCGCCCAAACCATGCGTCGGGGCCGATTTGAGCAAGCTGACGGCGGCACCTTGTTCCTCGATGAAATCGGTGACATGCCCTTTGATCTGCAGACGCGTTTGCTGCGTGTCTTGAGCGACGGGCAGTTCTACCGCGTGGGTGGGCACCACCCCATCAAATCGAACGTGCGCGTGATTGCTGCGACCCACCAGAATCTGGAAGATCGGGTTCGCCATGGTGTGTTCCGTGAGGACTTGTTCCATCGCTTGAACGTGATTCGTCTGCGCTTGCCTGCCTTGCGTGAACGTCGCGAAGACATTCCCACATTGGCGCGCTATTTCTTGCAAAAGAGCGCCAAGGACCTGGGCGTGGATGCGAAGCGCATTTCGGATCTGGCTTTGGCTAAGCTGGCGGAGTTTGACTTCCCTGGCAACGTTCGCCAGTTGGAGAATATTTGCCACTGGTTGACGGTGATGGCGCCGGCGCAAGTCATTGAAACCAAGGACTTGCCACCAGAGCTGTTGGATGGCCGTTCGTCGACACCCGCTTTGGCGGCCGTCGAGGCAGCGGTGCCGTCAGCGGCCGTATCGACCGAAGCCGTTACGGATGCTGGTGAGCCCGTGGGTTTGGCAGCTGAAGTGGCGATGCCCGCATTGGCCTCAGCGCCGACTCCGGTGGTGGCGGCTGGTGCAACCGTCTCCAGCGGCTGGTTGCATGATCTCGAGCGAGAAGCGCGAGCGATGCTCGAGTCTGGACAACCCGAAGTGTGGGACCAACTCACGCGCCAATTTGAAGCCAGTTTGATTCACACCGCCCTCGATATCACCCGTGGGCGTCGTATTGAAGCGGCACAGAAGCTGGGTATTGGCCGCAACACCATTACCCGCAAGATTCAAGAATTGGGCATGGATGAGTAGGGTAATTCCATCCGTTTTGGGATGGAACTAAATCCTGCAAGCTCTACACTGAACGGTATTGTTCTTACCGTTCAGGTGGTATGTCCGCTTCATTTTCTGGTCAGCGCAGCCTGTTGTGGCTCGCGCTTTGCTCAGCGTTGGCTGCGCCTCTGGTCTCTATTGCAGCACCTCAGCAACCCAGCGTTGTCTCACGTGGTGCGTGGGCGCCAGTTCAGTCGGTAGAGGGTATCAGCGAGTACCGCTTGCCAAATGGCTTGCAGGTGCTCTTGATCCCTGACGACTCCAAACCCACGACGACGGTCAACATCACCTACCGGGTTGGCTCTCGCCACGAAAACTACGGCGAGACGGGGATGGCACATTTGCTTGAGCATTTGATGTTCAAGGGCTCGCGCAAGCATCCTCAAGTCTGGGCGGAATTCAACAAGCGTGGCTTCAGAGCCAATGGCACGACTTGGTTTGACCGGACCAATTACTTCGCCAGTTTTGCTGCGAACGACGACAATTTGAAGTGGTATTTGTCGTGGCAGGCGGATGCCATGGTCAACAGTTTCATTGCCAAAAAGGATTTGGACAGTGAAATGACGGTGGTCCGCAACGAGATGGAGATGGGTGAAAACGACCCGGGTCGCATCTTGTTTGAAAAGACCTTGGCCACCATGTATCAGTGGCACAACTACGGCAAATCGACCATTGGTGCGCGCACCGACGTGGAGGGCGTGGATATCACGCGCCTGCAGGCGTTTTATCGCACCTATTACCAGCCAGATAACGCCACGCTGATTGTGTCGGGCAAGTTCAAGCCTGCGCAGGTCATGGCTTGGGTGCAGCAATTCTTTGGCGCCATTCCCAAGCCCTCGCGGGTCTTGCCGCCCATGTACACGCTGGATCCAGTTCAGGACGGTGAGCGTTCAGTCCATATCCGACGTGTGGGTGGCGTGCCCTTGCTGTATGCCGGCTATCACGTGGTGCCAGGTCCGCATCCCGATTTTGCGGCTGTCGAGTTGCTCAGCTTGATTTTGGGCGATACGCCGTCTGGGCGTTTGCACAAAGCGCTCACGGAAAAGCAATTGGCAGCAGGCACGTTCAGTTTTTCGGAAGGCTTGGCTGACCCTGGGTTTGTATTGTTCGGTGCGCAGCTTGGGGCTGGGCAGGACACCGCGCAGGCCAGTGCTGCGTTGTTGAGTGCGATCGAATCCATCGGGCTGCAACCCATCACGCAAGAAGAGTTGGATCGGGCCAAGGCGAAGTGGCTGAAGATGTGGGACAAAGGCTTTGCAGACCCACAGCACATCGGTGTGGCTTTGTCTGAGGCCGTGGCACAAGGTGACTGGCGTTTGTACTTCCTGTTGCGCGATCGCGTGAAGGCTGCGACGTTGGCTGATGTGCAGCGCGTTGCCACGCGTTCCTTGGTGGCTTCCAATCGGACATTGGGTCAATACACCCCGACACCCGAGCCGGTGCGCGCCAACTCGCCAGAGCGTGTGAACGTGGCCAAGCAGTTGAAGGACTTCAAGGGCCAAGCGGCAGTGGCGCAGGCCGAGGCGTTTGATGCCTCGCCAGCCAATATCGATGCGCGCACGCAGCGTTTCACCCTGGGGACTGGTCTGAAAGTGGCCTTGTTGCCCAAATCCACGCGTGGTGAAGCCGTGCAGGCCAATTTGGTCTTGCGGTTTGGTACAGACAAGTCATTGGCCAATTGGGGTGAGGTGCCTTCTGCGATGGCAGCCTTGCTGGACAAGGGTACCCAACAGTTGGGGCGTCAGCAGATTCAAGACAAGCTGGATGCTTTGCAAAGCCAGGTTGCGATGGCCGCATCGGCTGGCCAGTTGACGGTCAGCATTGTCTCCAAACGCGCGCACTTTGCCGAAGTGTTGGCTTTGGTGGTAGACATGTTGCGTCAGCCGGCTTGGCCTGCCGATGTGCTCGAAGAGGTCAGGCGGCAAGCGTTGGCCTCCATCGAGGAGCAGCGCAAGGAGCCCGAAGCCGTCTTGGAAGAGGCACTTTCACGGCACGACAATCCTTACCCCAAGGGGGATGTCCGGTATGCGCGCACCTTTGATGAAATGGTGGTCGATTGGCAGGCGGTGAGCCTGGCGCAGATCAAGGCCTACCACGAGCGCTTCATTTCAGCGTCTCAAGCTGAGTTTGCTGCGGTGGGGGATTTCGATGCAGAGGCTGTGAAGGCCGTTTTGGATCGCAGCCTGTCGACTTGGACCAAACCTGAGCCTTATGAGCGCGTGTCGCAGCCCTTGGTGAAGGAAACGCCGACACGGATGCAACTGAATACGCCGGACAAGCAGAATGCGACGTTGATGGCGACATTGGCCTTGCCCTTGAATGATCGCCATCCTGATTACGCCGCGTTCATGTTGGCGAATCATTTGTTGGGCAGTGGCGGAGATTCTCGACTCTGGAATCGCATTCGTGAGAAAGAGGGCCTGTCTTACAGCGTCTACAGTGCGGTGCAATGGAATTCTGTGGAAGAGAATTCTCAATGGATGGCATCAGCCATTTTCGCTCCACAAAATCGCGCCAAGGTTGAAACCGCTTTGATGGAGGAAATTCAACGCGCGCTGGCCAAAGGCTTTGACGCGGCTGAATTTGACAGTGGCAAAAAAGGCTTGTTGAGTTTCCGCCGTTTGGCGCGAGCCCAAGATGCGCGCTTGTCAGCAGGCTGGGCCGCCAATTTGCATTTGGGGCGCACTTTTGCTGAATCTGCGCGGGTCGATGCCGCGCTCGAATCGGTGACCTTGGAGCAGGTCAATGCCGCACTGCGGCGCTATCTCAAGCCTGAGAACTTGGTATTGGGGGTTGCGGGCGACTTCAAGGTAGACGCGTCGCGCTGATACCGATATATGAAAACAAAAAGGCCGGGTGATCCCGGCCTTTCTATTTGGCGAAATGAATTGAATCAGATCGCGAAGTCTTCGAGTTTCTTACCCGAGGCGATGGCTGCCTGAACCCACTTAGGTTGCAGACCACGACCCGTCCAGGTTTCACCGGTGGCGCTGTTACGGTACTTAGGTGCCACCTTGCGGCCAGCATTTGCAGAGGTACCAGGGGCTTTGCCGCCGGCAGTCTTCAGGCCCAGATCAGCCACGGTCAGACCATGTTCGGCCAACAGCGACTTGATTTGGGTGATCACAGCAGCGCGTTCAGCGCGGCGTGCGTCTTGCAGTTGCTTTTCCAGATCCGCGGCTTCTTTTTCCAGTGCGGCCTTTTTGGCCAAGAGGTCCTGGTAATTGCTCATGAGAGTCCTTTGCAGCCCGCTGTGGGGCGTCAATACATTATTGGTGACTGGGCGGCGCGAGACAGCGGCTGTTGTAATACGAGAATCAAACAGTTTCGCAACCGGTCGCGAATTCTAAACATAAAAAAAATGGATTTGCAATCTGGTGACTTGCAAATCCACTCACTGAGGTGTGTTGCTGGGAAAAATGCCCAGTCTGGAAATAATGGGAATAATTGATTTAACAGTTATTCCACAATGCGCTATGGGGCTGAAACCGCTTCCCCCAACTCAATCACGGCCAATGCGTAATAACTCGATTGGTTGTAGCGCGTGATCGCGTAGAAGTTGTGGGTTCCCGCAATCAGGGTGGGCTCATCCACGCCATTCAATAACTTGACCAACGCCAATTTGCCGTCATATTCCAAGGCGGGATCGGGCAACTTGGTGCCCAGTTCTTTCATTTCCTTGGGGGTGAAAGAGGGGCGGATATCGGGTTCGAGTAACTTGCTCAAAGCCAGTGGGTCTGCCGGTGGGACCACATCAAAGTGCGACGGTCGCTGTGTGCGCCAACCGTGCATCGCCAAATAGCGCGCGACGCTACCAATGGCATCGACTGGGCTGCGTCGCAGGTCAATGCGTCCATCCTGATCAAAGTCCACCGCAAATCGTCGGATGGAACTGGGCATGAACTGTGGCCACCCGATGGCGCCAGCATAGGAGCCCAGTACGCTGTTGGGCTCCCATTGTTGTTCTTGGCACAATTTGAGGAACTCACCGAGTTCTTTCCGGAAGAATGCGCTGCGATCGGATCGGCCACTTGGGAAGTCCAGGCTCAAAGTGGCCAGAGCATCGAGCACGCGGAAATTGCCGGTGTGTTTACCGTAGATGGTTTCAACACCCAGGATGCCGGCAATGATCGGGGCTGGCACACCATATTCGGTTTGGGCCCGTTGAAGGTCCAACTGATAGTTTCGCCAAAATGTCTGGCCAGCCTTGATGCGGATGGGTTCCACAAATCGGCTGCGGTAGGCCGCCCAATTCTTGGCGGTGCTACTGGCGCCGGGCATCATCAGTTTGGCCACCGTCTCGCGATACCGAGCTTGGGCAATGGTTTGAATGGTCCACTCCAGCGGCAACTCATATTCACGAGCCAAGGCGTCACTGAATGACTTGACCGATGGCAGGTCACCGTAGGCTTCGCCATTGAGGCGGCCTGTGCTCATTCTTTGGTGGACCACCGCTGCCGGCTTGGTTGGCTCGGTGATTGGCGTGGGCGCAGGGGTAAGCGGGGCCTCGGTCGTAGCGGTTTGTGGGCCTGCGCAGGCCGCAAGCATCAGGACCAGTGCAGCGGCGCTGGTTCGCTGACATGTCGAAACCCAGTCAGAGGTGACCCGTTGTTTGGCGTAGGAGAGCATGAATCGAGAGCGTGCGGGAGAGCTGTTCTTTCAGTTTGCCCGAACTTATCTTGCTCTTCTGATTTCGTGCCACTTCCTGCAAAGTTGTTCGATTTCTGCAACCTCTGCCTGACTGCGCTTCTTCAAGTCGGCTTCTTTGTCGGGGGCGCCATATCGCAAGGCATCCAGCTTCTGGAGACGCTGGCAAAGTTGGGCGACGTACGGCGCCTCGATTGGTGTCCAAGTTTGGGCCGACAGGTGGCTGGCCCAGACCAAGGCGGGGGCCGGCGACGCACTGCCTGTGGGCGGAATCAGGCCCAGTCGAGTCAATCCGCGGTGTATGCGGGTCAATTGGCGATGCCAATGCGTGACCTTGGTCCGTGGCCGCGTCCACCACAACCAGACGATGCCCAGCCCGCTGAGGATGGCCATCAGGGAGGCGCCGAGGCGTATCAATGACATCCAGTCTGGCGAATCCCACCCCAATTGGGACAACAACTCCATTTGTTTGCTGCGGGAGTACTCCAGCACCCAGATGTTCCAGCGGTGGTTGGAGGCTTCCAGGAAGGCGCGTGCTTGCTTCAACCAAGGGGCATCCATCTGAGGCAGGGCGGCGGCCAAGCCCTGCCGTGGTCGCGTCAGGGGGCGGTTGTTTTGGATGCGATCCGGCGATACGGCAGCCGTGGGGTCCGCGCGAACCCAGCCCACCTCCGCTTGCCAATACTCAGCCCAGGCATGCGCGTGGTTGTTGCGAACCACGTACAGACCATCCACCGGGTTGCGCTCCATGCCTTGATAACCTGTGATCACCCGTGCGGGCACGCCCATGGCCCGCATCACCACGACGAAGGCGGTCGCAAAGTGTTCGCAGAATCCAGTTCGGCGATCCATCCAGAATCGGTCGATCAGATGTGGATCGGGTTGCCCCGTGGCATCCATGCCGGTATCGCCAGGCGC
This sequence comes from Aquabacterium sp., assembly GCA_046299355.1. Classification (GTDB taxonomy): domain Bacteria; phylum Pseudomonadota; class Gammaproteobacteria; order Burkholderiales; family Burkholderiaceae_C; genus Aquabacterium. The sequence continues at coordinate 302,716 of JBKBIO010000001.1, forward strand.
CAGGGTGTAGACGTAGTCTTGCGACCGAATGTGCTGCATCACAGCGGCTGCCAAATGGCTTGGGCTGTGCTGATGCGTGCCTTGAGCGGCCTGGAACTGTCGAGCCCAGGCCAAGGTCTTGGGGTTGCGCCGCGCGGGCAACTCCAGCAGTGCTTGAAGCTCCGGGGTGAAGTTTTGTGGCCCCGACTGCGTGGCCAACCAAGCCGTGCCTTGCCATTGGGTTCGGTCCGACAATGGCTTGTCAGCCACCCAACTGATGCCAGTTTGCTCCAGTTGGATGGTTGAGGCTGCGCCAAGCGCGTGCAGCACCACCGTACCTTCGAGAATGGGGACCTCCCGAAGCTTGTTGGGCTCCAAGGTCATCTGGTAGGTCAAGGACGGGCCTGCTGGTCGAATCGCCTCGCTTGGCGTCTGTGCTGGAGTCGAGTTGGCTTTGGGGCGGGCATCGCGGTTGGACTGCCAAGATTTGCCGTCAAACCGTTCTAAAACCGGGCCGCGGAAATAGAGCGTGTTGGCCGGTGGCGGTGGGCCGTCGAATTTCAGCCGCATGGCGATGCTGTCATCCATGGCCAGTTCGGCCACATGCCCCAGGGTCAATTGATCAGACAAGCCGATGCCCGCTTGCGCATCACCCGGTGCGGTCCAAAGCGGTCCAATGCGTGGGAAAAGCAGGTAAAGCACCAACATCGTCGGCACCCCAAACAGCATTGTTTTGCCCGCAGTTTGTGCAGCAGACCAAATGGTCGGCCGATACAAGGGGCGTTGCGCTAGAACCAGTGAGGTCAGCAAGCCCCAAAACACGCCCGTCATCAACAGCGCAGTGAGGATGCTTTGAGAAAACAAAAACTGGGTCAGGATCAAAAAGAAGCCCAATGACGTGATCACAAAGGCATCTCGGCGTGCGCGTAATTCCAGCGTTTTTAAGCCCGCGAGAACCGACACCAGCGTGACGCCAGCCTCGCGGCCAAAAATGGATTTGAAGGTCAGCACCGTCAAACCGATGGCGGCAACCAACGCCAGCATCAACACCCAGCGGGGCGGGAGTTTGCCATCGTGGAGGGCAATCTGGGCGCGCCATAACAAGGCCACCGTGACGCCACCAATGCACCACCAGGGCATGTGTCCCGCGTGCGGGTAAATGCTCAGGGCCAGAACACCAAGCAGCCACAGGGTGTCGCGTCCCTCGCGACTGAGCGCGCTGCGTGGCCGATCCATCGCCTGTCGGAGGAACTTCATCGTGAAGTTCCCCATAGCGCTAGCGTATCGAGGCAACGTCTCAAATGAGTCGCACCGCTACCGCATGCAATGGTTTGATCGGGCAGGATCAGGCCGTAGAGTTGGCCGCGATCTTGTGCTGCCACTTCCGCTTGAATGAGCCACGTCGCCAAGCGACTGAGTTTGGCCTCAACGCCCAAGCCTTGCAGTCCTGGCGTTTGGTGCCAGTTCAGCCACAGGTCTGGGGTGGATCCAGATACCGGTTCACGGGTGACCAAGCCCGTTCCGGAGGCCAGGGCGTGGCTGGATTTTTTCCAGGCGATCCAGCGCAGGGGATCGCCGCGTCGGTAGTCGCGCAGGCCCTCAGGCATCTCATCACTGTGTCGCGCCGCCGTTTGCGCCCGCTCAGATACCTCTGCGCCGTGGGGTTGAGGTAGAGGGGGGGCATGTGGATCCAGCGCCGGCCAGATCAAGACCTCGGTGTGGGGGCGCCAATAGCCCCACGCTCGAAACATGCCCAAAGGGTAGCGCGTTTCAATGGTGATGCGTGGCAACACATGCCAACCTCGGTGGGGCACGGCGACATCCAACTCCACCACCGCCTCGCTGCCTGGACTGAGCTCGACATCTCTTGGACAACCTGGGCCAGACTGCGTGCCCTCGGGGGCGCGCGGCCCTGCCGTGATCACCAAGCCAAATCGGCCAGCCCGTTGGTGTCGGTTGGTCAGCACGACCTGTGCGCTCAAGACTTCGCCTGCGTGAACGCTTCTCAAGGGCAGCAGGCGCAGGCTGACACCATGCAAATTGGCATGCGTCAGATACAAGGCGGCCAGACCTGCACCGCTGAGCATGAAACTCAGGGCGTAGCCCAGGTTCACTTGTTCGTTGATGGATGCCAGCAAGAGCACCATGAACACCGCCACGAAACTCCAGCCCGCTTTGCTGGGCAGGATGTAGAGGTTCTTTTGCGTGAGCGTGAGATGATCTTGCCGAGGCAGGCGTGCGTCCCACCACCGACGCCACCAGGCATGCCAGGGTTGTTTCCAGCCTGGTTGATCCGCGCGTCGGGATAGAGGTCTGGGTGCCATCATGGCACGGGCGTGGCCTCAATCAGTGCACGTGCTTGTGCCGCGGCACTTCGCCCACTCTGTGGCAAGGTCATCAAGCGATGGGCCACGGCAGGGACCCACAGGGCCTGAATGTCTTCGGGGGACACATGGCCCCGTCCCATCACCAAAGCCCGGGCCCGAGCCAATTTCAGGAGAGACAGGCCAGCTCGAGGGCTCAACCCCAGTGCAAACCAGGCGCCATCACGTGTCGCTGTGATCAATGCTTGCAAGTAGTCCAGCAGGCTAGGCGCCACGTGCACATCCTGAATGCGAGCTTGCCAGTTCTGCCAGTCTTGCCCTGACATCACCGCTTGCACACCTTGAAGGGTGGCGCGTGTGTCTTGCCCGGTCAGCAAAGCTCGCTCAGCAGCAGGATCGGGATAGCCCAGTGACAAGCGCATGGCAAACCGATCGAGTTGCGATTCCGGCAGCGGGTGGGTTCCCAATTGTTCAGATGGGTTTTGCGTCGCAATCACGAAAAAGGGCGAGGGCAGGGGGCGCGTTTCACCCTCAACCGAGACTTGGCGCTCTTCCATGGCCTCGAGCAAGGCACTTTGCGTTCGGGGTCCTGCACGGTTGATTTCATCGGCCAACAGCACTTGCGCGAAAACGGGCCCTGGGTGGAAGACAAATGCTTCCTTTTGACGTTCATAGACGCTGACCCCGATCAAGTCGGTGGGTAACAGGTCAGCCGTAAACTGAACTCGGGAAAAACTCAACCCGAGCAAGCGGGCCAAAGCCTGTGACAGGGTGGTTTTTCCTACGCCGGGAACGTCCTCGATCAATAAATGACCACCCGCCAGGAGACATATCACGCTGAGCGTGACCTGTTCCCGTTTGCCCACGATGATCGTGCTAACCTGATCGATCAATTGACCGATCTGATCGGCCTTTGGAGTGGGCGAGGCGCCGTGCACCATGAGCTTGTTCATGTCGTTGCGAAGCATCCCGCCACATTAACCGAAACCGTGTTGTAAGCGGTGAAGAACTGATCCATGGCAACAGGCTATTTTTCACATCCCGATTGTTTATCTCACGAAATGGGGGATGGTCATCCGGAATGTCCGCAGCGCATCGAAGCCATTGAAGCCCAACTCAAACAAGACGGTTTGATGGCGCGGCTTCAGCATCACGAAGCGCCCATGGCCAAACAATCGGACCTGGCCTTGGCGCACGATCTGAACTACGTGTTGACCTTGGATGACTTTCTTCAACAGTTGGAAGAGACCGGCGACACACGAGCCTTGGACCCTGACACCTGGGCATGCCCTGGCACACGTTCGGCCGTGTTGCGAGCAGCTGGCGCTGCGGTAGCGGCCACTGATGCGGTGATTGATGGCGCATTACGCAATGCCTTTTGCGCCACGCGGCCACCTGGGCACCATGCGCCCCGCAATCACACCATGGGGTTTTGCTTTTTCAACAACGTTGGCGTGGCGGCACGACATGCCTTGGATGTGCGGGGCCTCAAACGCGTGGCCATCATTGATTTCGATGTGCACCATGGCAATGGCACCGAAGACATCTTCGCTGGCGATGATCGGGTGCTGATGCTGAGTTTTTTTCAGCATCCTTACTACCCCAATAGCGGCGCAGACTGTGCGGCAGCCAATATGGTGAATGTGCCGATTCCCGCCCGCAGCGACGGCAAAACCGTGCGAGACGTGGTGCAGGCCTACTGGATCCACCGCCTGGAGCATTTCGAGCCGGAAATGATCTTCATCTCCGCAGGTTTTGATGCACACGCCGAAGACGATCAAGGGGGCATGCGACTGGTCGAGGACGATTACGTCTGGTTGACGGCAAAATTGATGGACATTGCCCAGCGCTTTTGCCAAGGGCGCCTTGTTTCCTGCCTCGAAGGTGGCTACAACCTCAGTTCTCTGTCGCGCAGCGTCGCGGCCCATGTAAGAACGCTGATCGAAGGTTGATGGCCGCCCGTTTGATTGTTTTTGCATGAGCACCAGTACCGTACAAGCCACCCAACCTCTCACCGCCGACGAACTTGCCGCACTGTGGACGCATTTGCACGAGCGCTCAGCCTTGCTCGAGCTGGGCTTGCTTGCCGGTTGTTTGGCTTTGGCCTGGTTGGTGGTTCGGCTGTGGCGCGGGCAAAAGGGTTCTGCGGGCTCCATCTGGTTTGGTGAGCACATTGTCGACGGCGTCCTGTTTCCGGTACTTGCGCTGTTCTTGGCGTTGGTGTTGAGGCGTTTGCTGATCAACGAAGTACCGATGGCCGTATTGCGTGTGGCCATCCCGGTCTTGATGTCCCTGGCGGCGATCCGCCTGACCGTCAAGGTGCTCAAAGCGGTGTTCCCCGATTCAAGTGCCATCCGGGTGGTTGAACGGACCGTGTCTTGGTTCGCATGGGGCGTGACCGTCTTATGGATCACCGGGGCCTTGCCTTTGATCCTCAATGAACTCGATCAAATCACCTTCAAGATGGGCGCCTCGCGGGTGTCGATCCGAAACCTGATCGAGGGCAGCTTGGGTGTGGTCCTGGTGCTGATCCTCACCTTGTCGGTGTCGTCGGCCATTGAGTCTCGTTTGCTCAAAGGTGCTTCCGACAATTTGAGTTTGCGCAAGATTGCCTCCAACGCCATTCGGGCGCTGTTGCTGGTGTTGGGCTTGATGATGGCCTTGTCCATGGCCGGCATTGACCTGACGGCCTTGTCGGTGGTGGGCGGCGCCGTGGGTGTCGGCGTCGGCTTTGGCCTGCAGAAACTGGCAGCCAACTATGTCAGCGGCTTCGTGATCCTGGCGGAGCGCAGTTTGCGAATCGGAGATCTGGTGCGTGTGGACAATTTTGAAGGGCGCATCACCGACATCAACACCCGCTACACAGTCTTGCGTTCGGCCGCAGGCCGTGAGGCTATCGTGCCCAATGAGTTGCTGATCACCCAGCGTGTCGAAAACGCGTCCTTGGCAGATAACAAATTGATGCTCTCCACGGTGGTGCAGGTGGCCTACGGCACGGATCTTGATGTGGTTCGCCCCGCGTTGCAGGCGGCTGCTCAAGCCGTGCCCAGGGTGTTGTCAGACCCAGCAGCAGCGGTTCACCTCACCGCTTTTGCCGCGGACGGTCTGGAGCTGACCGTTAATTTCTGGATTCTGGACCCTGAAAATGGGCAGATGGCAGTGCGTTCCGACGTCAATCTGGCCATCTTGGCAACCCTGAATCGCCTGGGTGTGGAGATTCCTTATCCTCAACGCGTGGTCCACCAGCAGCCGCCGATTGAGGTATCCTCGGCCGCACGATGAATCTTCACAATTGGATGGTAGAGCGCGAGAGCTGGCCCTATCTGGCCTTGGCTGTCAGCGCCGCCTTGATCGCTACGTACGCCACCGGTCCCGGTGTCTTGACGGCGCTGTGCTGGCTGCTGGCGGGTTGGGCTTTCTTTGTGTTTCGTGACCAGCCTCGTCCTGTGCCTGTCGTGCCCGGGGCTATTCTGTCGCCAGCCGATGGCCGCATCATCAAGATCGAGCGTGCACGCGATCCTTACGCCAACCGTGATGCACTCAAGATCAGCGTGATCATGAGCCTGTTCAATTTGCACACCAACCGCGCCAGTGTGGACGGTGTCATTCGCCACGTGCATTACTTTCCCGGGCGCTGGGTCAATGTCGACTTGAATGCCGCCTCGCCAGACAACGAACGCAATGCCCTGGTGATCGAGTCCCAAGGGCATATCGTCACGCTGGCGCAGGTCGCTGGCCTGGTGGCCCGCCGCATCCTGTGTTACGTCAAACCTGGCGACACCGTGATGCGTGGGCAGCGGTTCGGTTTCATCCGTTTTGGTTCTCGTGTGGACGTCTACCTGCCCACGGATGCGGTGGTGAACGTCGCGCCAGGTGACAAGGTGCATGCCACCACTTCCATCTTGGCAACCTTGCCTAAAGTTTGAATTGAATTTATGACTAATCCTGCTTCCGGCGCGCCCAAGGCCGCCGATCCCGTTGTTGACGAGGCGGACGATCAACCGCGTCCTCGTCGCAAAGGCATCTACATCCTGCCCAATCTGTTCACTTTGGCAGCGTTGTTTGGTGGTTTTTACGCCATTGTCATGGCCATGAACGGCCGGTTTGAGCAGGCCGCCATTGGCGTGTTTTGCGCCATGGTGCTCGACAGCCTCGATGGCCGTGTCGCGCGCATGACCAACACACAAAGCGCTTTTGGCGAGCAAATGGACAGCCTGTCTGACATGGTGTCCTTCGGCGCAGCGCCAGCCTTGATCGTTTACGAATGGGCCCTCAAGGGCATGGGCAAGGCTGGCTGGATTGCCGCATTTGTCTACTGCTCGGGTGCTGCTTTGCGCTTGGCACGTTTCAACACCAATATTGCTGTGGTCGACAAACGCTTTTTCCAAGGCTTGCCCAGCCCTGCGGCTGCGGCTTTGGTGATGGGTTTGATTTGGGTTGTCACTGACATGGGTGAATCGGCCAAAACCATGCCTTGGATGGTTTGGATGGCCTTTGGCTTCACCCTCTATGCCGGCCTGACCATGGTGACCAACATCCCGTTTTACAGCTTCAAGGATGTGAATTTCCGCAAAACGGTGCCGTTCATCGTGGTCGTGGCCATCGCCTTGGGTATTGCAGTCATCACCATCCATCCACCGATCGTTCTCTTCGGCGTTTTCGTGCTGTACGGCTTGTCGGGCTATGGGGTGTATGTCTGGAAAAGGTTGCAAGGCAAGCCCGTGAGTGTGATTTCCACCTCCACAGACGAGCCCGATGAAGCCGGTCTACATCGGTGATAGTTTTTTCCACAGGATTTGCCGCTTTTGATGGCAAAAGCCCGTGTTATATTTTCTCCATGACGTATTTCAGCCTATTTCCTCTACTACTCCTAGGAGTGCCAAGGGCGCGCTGATCGCACACGTCTGTACTCACGTAGTACCGCATCACGGCCCGCTAGCACCATAGCCCGCGGGCCGTTTTGTTTGCTACACCCCGTACCCCGTTGAGGGTTGTGGCCTGAATCAGGAAGACCATCATGACCGACAAGCTGATTATTTTCGACACCACCTTGCGCGACGGCGAACAATCGCCAGGCGCCTCTATGACGCGTGAAGAAAAACTGCGCATCGCGCGTCAGCTCGAGCGACTGAAGGTCGACGTCATTGAAGCGGGCTTCGCTGCTTCGTCCAATGGCGACTTCGAAGCCATCAAGGCCATCGCTGACGCCATCAAAGACTCCACCGTGTGTTCTTTGGCCCGAGCCAATGAGCGTGATATTGCCCGTGCGGCCGAAGCCTTGAAGGGGGCCAATTCTTGGCGTATTCACACCTTCATTGCCACCAGCGCTTTGCACATGGAGAAGAAACTGCGCATGTCGCCCGAAGAGGTCTTGGAGCAAGCCAAGCGCTCGGTGCGCTTTGCGCGTGGTCTGACTTCGGATGTCGAGTTCTCCGCAGAAGACGGCTATCGCTCTGAAATCGATTATCTGGCCCGTGTTTGCGAAGCCGTGATCAACGAAGGCGCGACCACCATCAACATCCCTGATACGGTCGGTTATGCCATTCCTGAGTTGTATGGCAACTTCATCAAGACCTTGCGTGAGAAGGTCCCGAACTCTGACAAGGCCATCTGGTCTGTGCACTGCCACAACGACTTGGGCATGGCGGTGGCCAATTCGCTGGCTGGCGTGAAGATCGGCGGCGCACGTCAGGTTGAGTGCACGATCAACGGTTTGGGCGAGCGCGCAGGTAACTGCGCCCTCGAAGAAGTCGTGATGGCCGTCAAAACGCGTCGCGACTACTTCGGCCTGGATGTCGGCATCGAAACGCAACAGATCATGCCAGCATCCCGTTTGGTCTCGCAAACCACCGGCTTCGTCGTGCAGCCTAACAAGGCTGTGGTGGGCGCCAACGCGTTCGCCCATGCTTCCGGCATCCACCAAGATGGCGTCCTGAAGGCACGCGACACCTACGAAATCATGCGCGCCGAAGACGTGGGTTGGGCAGCCAACAAAATCGTCTTGGGCAAGTTGTCGGGTCGCAATGCCTTCAAACAACGTCTGCAAGAGTTGGGCATCGACTTGGAGTCGGAAGCCGACGTGAACCAGGCCTTTGCCAAGTTCAAGGAATTGGCCGATCGCAAGAGCGAGATCTTTGACGAAGACATCATCGCCTTGGTCAATACCGAAGGCGCTGCCAGCGAACACGAGCACTATCGCTTCATCGCTTTGTCGCAAAAGTCTGAAACAGGCGAGCGTCCCCAAGCGAACGTGGTCTTTGCTGCGGGGGACGTCGAGCACAAATCCAGCAGCGAAGGCAATGGCCCGGTCGATGCCAGCGTCAAGGCAATCGAGTCTGTCGTGAAAAGTGGCGCAGAAATCGTCCTTTACTCTGTGAATGCCATTACCTCAGGCAGCACAGAATCACAAGGAGAAGTAACCGTTCGTCTGCAGCATGGTGGGCGAGTGGTCAATGGCGTGGGCGCAGATCCCGATATCGTCGTCGCGTCCGCCAAGGCCTATTTGTCTGCGTTGAACAAGCTGTACAGCAAGTCGGAGAAGGTCGCGGCTCAGGGATGACCCTTGAAATGGGTCAAAAATGGGCGAGCCTACTTCACAAAGAGCATGTAAGTCCTTGATCTTGGATGCTCTTTTGTTAAACTTGTATGGCAAGGAAAGGGCAGTATCTGTGACACGCATGAAGTTGACAAAAAACTGGTTAGCAGTCGTTCTGGCTTCGGTGATGTCTGCCGCTGTCGGCCTGTCTCCTCAACTTGCTGAAGCTTCGACGCGCACCAAAGCCCCCGCCAAATCGGCAGTGAAGGCCAAGGTCGCGGTCAAAGCCAGTGCCAAGGCCAAGACCAAGGTCACTCGCGCGAAGTCAGATGCCATTCGTGGCAAAGCTGCCAAGGTGTCTGCTCGTAGCAAGGCCGTGAAGGTCTCGCGTGCGGCAGCTCGCAGCAAGGTGGCGGTTCGCGCTTCATCTGATCGTTCCTCGCGCGTAGCCAAGGCTCGTGCGGTGCGCACGGTGGCTTATCAGCCTAGCTTGGCGCACGTGCCTGAGTTGGTGCCCGTCGATGTGAAGGCACCCGCGCTCGTGGCTGGTAAGGTCGCGACCTCGCCTTCGAGTGCTTTGGTGGCAGCGTCTGGGGCATCTGGCGCGTCTTTTGGTCAGTTGTACGGGCTTCACCGTACCAACGATCCACTCGATCTGAAATCCAGCGCAGCGTTGGTCGTGGACCAAGACACCAACGAGGTCCTGTTTGCCAAGAATTCTGAGGCCGTCTTGCCGATCGCATCGCTGACCAAGCTGATGACGGCGGCTGTGGTGGTGGAAGCCCGCCAAAACCTCGAGGATCTGGTCACCATCACCATGGATGATGTGGACACCGAGAAAAACAGCAGTTCTCGTTTGTCTGTCGGCTCAACCTTGACCCGCGGTGAGTTGCTGCACCTGGCCTTGATGTCTTCTGAGAACCGTGCCGCCCACGCATTGGGTCGTACCTATCCTGGTGGTATGGCTGCGTTTGTTTCGGCCATGAACGTCAAAGCCAAAGCCCTGGGCATGACCGATAGCCGCTTTGTGGATCCTACCGGTCTGAACAGCCGCAATCAATCCAGCCCCCGAGACCTGGCTGTGTTGGTCAAGGCTGCCTACCAGCAACCTTTGATTCGCGATCTGTCTACCTCACACGAGTACACCGCGCGTGTTGGCGCGCGTCAGGTTCAGTTCCACAACACCAATAGCTTGGTGCGTAGCCCCTCTTGGGATATCGGCCTGCAAAAAACGGGTTACATCGTGGAGGCCGGTCGCTGCTTGGTGATGCAGGCACGCATGGCCGGCCGCAAGTTGATCTTGGTTTTCCTCGACTCGGCTGGCAAGTATTCTCGCCAAGCAGACGCCGAGCGCATCCGTCGTTGGATTGAGACGAATGCCAAGCGCAATGCGATCAGTAGCGCACCGCAAGCCAAACACACGTCGTAATGCCAGGCGTGCTTGATTTGCTGTGACGCAAACAATAAACAAGGCCTCCTGATCAGGAGGCCTTGTTTATATTGATCGAGCGGGGCGAGTTCAGCGGGCCTGCCAGCCCATCAAGTTCGACACGCGGGCGGCGGCATGTTTGACGCCTTCAATCCATTCTGGCGTGAGCCGAGCAATGGGTGCGCTCAAGGTCAGGCTGCCAGCCACTTCGCCCAGGTCATTGAGGATCGGGGCAGCGATCAGTTGAGAAGCGGCATCCAAGGGCTCACCGTCTTGGCTCAATTGCGCCTGTCGAATGCCATTCAGCTCAGCTTGCAAAGTGTCCAAGCGAACGTTCTGGGTGTTGGCCAATGCACTCAGCCCATGGGCTGACTCACTCAGCAACAGCACTTTTCCGGCTGCGCTGGAGGTGAGCGGCACGCGCAGGCCTGTCACTCTCGTGACCTGCACGCCGTGGCGCTCCGTGACGGTGCGTTCGACACAGACGGCATCATCGTCTTGTCGTACAAACAAAGATACGGTGTGGCCGGTCAGTTTGTGCAATTCCTGCATGGGCTTGACGGCCAGGTCACGCACATCCAAGCGCGCTTTGACCAGATTGCCCAACTCCAGCAATCTCAAGCCAAGTCGATAACTACCTGGTCCCGAGCGTTCCACCATGCGGCCCACAGCCAAATCATTCAGGATGCGGTGCGCTGTTGACGGGTGCAGCCCGGTCTGTTCGCTGATGGATTTCAATGACACCGCATCACCCTCTTGGGCAAGGGTGTCCAACAGCGAGAACATGCGGCTCAAAACCTGGATCGACGTGGAAGAATTCGAATCACTCATCGGGGTTTTCCTCAGTGAGAACCCGTTTTGAATAACGGGATCACCGCTCAATCGGCGAAATAAACTGTGGCTTGAGGGCTGGGTCTTCCGGTTTTCTCCGCCATCTGGGAATTTCATGCGCTTTGTGACACTTCTGCACACTTTCATTTCGATCAGTTTGCTGTCGATCCTCTCCCTGGGAGCCGTTCCAGCCACAGCGCAATCCGGATCTGTTGCGGAACGAGCTTCGGGTTTCGATGGGCCATTGGCATCCCGTCCGGAATCGCCGGCTTCGGCTCAAACCGCTGCGTCGCAGGTTGAGCCGGCACGTCGTTGGGCGAAGGTGCTTCGGGTGCCTGGGCGTTTGAAGGCCGTGGATCTCGGTTTGGTCATCAACGAAGATGATCCCTACTCCGTGAAGGTGGGCGAGCATTACATCAAGGCCAGAAAAATTCCCGAAGCCAATGTGTTGCGAGTCCGGTTGCCTGTGAAGCCGTCCCTGAGTCGTGCTGAGTTTGAAGTGGCGGTCAAATCCATCAACGACCACTTTGGGGACAAAATTCAGGCCCTGGCCTTGGCTTGGCGCATGCCCTACGCGGTGGAGTGCAATGGCCTTACAGGGGCCTTGGCCATGGGGTTTGATGCCAAGCTCTGTCAGCAAACCTGTGCGGCCAGTCGGCCCTCCCGCTACTACGGCGGTTACAGCAGTCGCCCCTATCGGGATACAGGGATGCGTCTGGCCATGCAATTGGCGGCCAAAGACGTCGAACAGGCGCAACGCATGATTGACCGAGGCGTGAGTTCCGATGGCACTTTGGGGTTACGGGGCGCCCCTCTGGTGAACGTCCACATGGTCACAACGTCTGACAAG
>JBKBIO010000001.1:314762-351149 GCA_046299355.1 Aquabacterium sp.
CCCGCCGGCAGGGAAGGTGGCCGTAGCCGGCATCGAGGTTCATCTCGATGAAACCGACGCCCTGCGAGACGTGAGCCGCGTTCTGATGTACCTCACGGGCAAAGACCGAGTTGACGGTTTGAACAGCGTTCAGTTTGTACCTGGCGCGCTGGCCGATCATCTGACGTCCTATGGTGGCATGCTCGAAGGCAACCACGGTCAGATGACGGCTTTGTCGTGGATTGAGGCTGGTGCTACCGCTACCTATGGAACTGCCAGTGAGCCATGCTCGCACTTGCAAAAATTCCCGCACCCGCAGGCGCTCTTGCTGTTCTATCTAGGTGGGGCGACCGCGATTGAGGCCTATTGGAAGAGCGTGTCTTGGCCTCAGCAGGGGGTTTTTGTTGGTGAACCGCTGGCCGCACCTTTTGGCCGCTGATCAAAGCAAGTAAATCAACGCAACCAGCCCAACCTCACCTGAGCCGCGATCCACCATTTGCGCACCGGGGTGAGAAGCAAGCGCTCGTGCAAGATGCGATCGTTCCCGACGTTGATCACATCGAGCAAGCCCAGTTGCATGTGCGCGAGCGCGATGAGGGGGACCAGCGCGCGGCGTTGGCGGCGGGGCAGGGCGCGAATACCTTGCAAGCCGGCCCGAATATGCTGTGTTGCCTGCTGGCACAAGTGCGTGCGCAATTTCGGCCAGTTGGGCCCCGCTTGCGGCGCGGGTTTGGTCAGTTCATGCGCTTTCACGTCATGTTGCTGCAGCACGTCGATGGGCACATGAACCCACCCTGCTCGGGCGTCTTGCCCTAATCGTGCCAGTTGGTGAGCTTGGCGGATGCCTTGGCCCAGTTGTTTGGCGGCTGTCCATGCCTCTGGCGTCGTCGCACCCAATAGAGCAGCAGCGGCCACACAGGCCTGCGAGGTGGTCTGTTCAATGTGGCGATTCAAACTCGCTTCATCCAGCCAGCGAGTCTGATGTACCAGCTGAATTTGCCCTTCGATTTGCGTGGTGAGCCACTCCGGGTGAGCCATCAGCACGTCACGGGTGGCCTCGCTGAACAAATACTGAGTGGTCGGATGTTGCGCCTGTCCCTGTGTCGCCTGTTGCACCTCCTGCAGCCACCAGCGCAATTTGGTCTCTGCGACCCCCGGGTCTTGTACGTCAAAGGGAATCGAGCTGATTTCGTGCCACCACTGCCACCACGCACGCAAGGCGGCTTGGCGGCGGGTCGGTACCAGTCTCCAGGCGTAATAGAGGCTACTGCCCTCCGGAGGCTGGGGGGCGCGTGCAGAACTGGTGTGGGGGGAGGTGGTACTGACAGTCATGATCGGCAAAAAACGAGAAGCCGTATTGTCTCAATAGTTGAATTGACAGCTTGGATAACCCTGCATACATTACTGACCCGCGAGTCAGTTAGGATGTGGGCTCGCGATTTTGACATTTCTACGAGTTCGGACATGACGACAACACGCTGGCAAAAGACCGCAAGCTGGGCGGCCGTATCGGTTCTGGTTCTGACGATGGCGGCCTGTGGCAAAGCGCCCGCCACACCTGAGCCCATCCGTTCGGTCAAAACCATGGTCATTTCGGACACGGGTGGTCAAATTGTTCGAGACTATGCGGCCGACATCCATGCGCGGACAGAATCTCGTCTGGGTTTCCGCGTCCCCGGTAAGGTCAATCAACGATTGGTGGAGTTGGGGCAAGCCGTGCGTGCCGGACAGGTGCTGGCGCAACTGGATCCCAACGATTTGAACCTCAGCCAAGAAGCGGCCCGCGCTGGCCTGGCTGCCGCTGAGGCCAACGCGGCCCAAGCCGTTGCGGATTTGAAGCGCTTCGTCGAACTCAAGGAGCAGGGCTTCATCAGTGCCGCTGAGTTGGAGCGGCGGACCGTGGCCACCAAGGCCGCTGAGTCCCAATTGCGCCAGGCTCGGGCGCAGGCAGGCGTACAGGGCAATCAGGCCGGTTATGCAGCCTTGACAGCACCTGCTGCGGGTGTCATCACTGGCGTTCAAGTGGAGCCTGGCATGGTCGTGGATGCCGGTATGCCCGTTTTCGTGCTGGCCCACGACGGCCCACGCGATGCGGTTTTTGCCGTGCCTGAAAGCCAAGCTAAACAAGTTCGTGCTTTGGTCGGCAAAAAAGATGCGGTCAAAGTCAAAGCTTGGGGCGAAAGCACTTGGGTGCCCGCGACCCTGCGCGAAATGGCTGCTGCGGCAGATCCAATGTCGCGAACCTTCCTGGTCAAAGCGGATGTGGGGCGCGAAGGCTTTGAGTTGGGCCAAACCGCCAGCGTACGTATTGCCAATTCAGCCAAGGACAAGGATGGTCTGAGGGTGCCCGTCTCGGCGGTGGCAGAGCAGGGTGGCGAGTCCGTGGTCTGGGTCTTGGATCCCAACCAACTCACCGTTCAGCCCCAAAAAGTCAAAACCACCGATGTGACGGGTGACAGCATCTTGATCACCGAGGGTCTCAAGCCTGGACAGGAATTGGTCACCGCCGGTGCGCACATGCTGACCCCGGGTCAGAAGGTCCGCCGCTACAAAGAGACTGCGCAAGCGGCCAAGAAGTCCTGAGCGTTGAAGGGAATCACCTGTGAGTCAATCTGAACACAAGGCGTCCGCGCAACGCTTCAACATTTCACGCTGGGCGCTGGAGCATCCATCTCTCACGCGTTACCTCATGGTCGTACTCATGCTCTTGGGTGTGGCCGCCTATTTCCAATTGGGGCAGGATGAAGATCCACCTTTTGCATTCCGTGCGATGGTGGTTCGTGCCTACTGGCCAGGCGCTTCTGCGGCAGAGGTGGCGGAGCAGGTCACCGACAAGATCGAGCGAACGCTGCAAGAGGTCCCTTACGCCGACAAGATTCGCTCGTACACCAAGCCGGGTGAGTCCTTGACGATTTTCCAGGTCCGTGACTCTTCACCACCGAAGGAAATCAGCAACCTGTGGTACCTGGCGCGCAAGAAGATCGGCGACATGAAGCACACCCTGCCTCAGGGTGTCTATGGTCCGTTCTTCAACGATGAATTCGGCGATGTCTATGGCTCCATCTATGCCTTGTCCGCGGATGGTTTCTCCGAGGAAGAGTTACGCCAATACGCGGAAAAGGTCCGCTCATCCATGTTGCGCGTACCCAATGTGGCCAAGGTCGAGTTGTTCGGTGTGCAAGCCGAAAAGATCTACATCGAGATTCCTCAGCATCGATTGGCGCAGTTGGGTTTGGATCTTGGTCAGTTGATTGGTCAGCTCAATGCGCAAAATGCGGTTGAGAGCGCGGGCGTCTACTCTGGTCGCGAAAACAGTGTGCAGATGCGCGTGGGGGGGGCATTCCGCTCCATCGAGCAGCTGCGCGCCATGCCCATCCGTCTGATCAACCCTCAGACTGGTCAGGGCCGCACGTTCAAGCTGGGTGACATTGGTGAAGTGCGTCGAGGCTATGAAACGCCCGCGACAACCAAGGTTCGCCATCAAGGCAAGAGCGTGGTGGCGTTGGGTATCTCCATGGCCAAGGGTGGGGACATCATTGCCTTGGGCAAGAACCTGAACATCGAAGTTGAACGCATTCGTACCGAACTGCCAGTCGGGATTGAACTCGAGCAGGTGCAAGACCAGCCCAAGGCGGTGTCCAAGTCCGTGGGCGAATTCGTCAAAGTGCTGATCGAAGCCGTGGTGGTGGTGTTGGCGGTGAGCTTCGTCAGCCTGGGCCTGCATACCAAACCGCTTCGTCTGGACATCTGGCCTGGCATGGTGGTGGCCATCACGATTCCCCTGGTCTTGGCGGTGACCTTCCTCGTCATGTACTACTGGGGCGTGGGGCTGCACAAGATTTCCCTGGGAGCGCTCATCATCGCCCTGGGCTTGTTGGTCGACGACGCCATCATTGCCGTCGAAATGATGGTCCACAAATTGGAAGATGGCTACGACAAGGTCAGTGCCGCCACAGCGGCCTACGACCTGACGGCCATGCCCATGTTGACTGGCACCTTGATCACGGCCGTCGGCTTTTTGCCAATCGGTATGGCTCAGTCGGGTGTGGGTGAATACACCTTTGCCATCTTTGCTGTGACAGCAGCCGCCTTGCTCATTTCCTGGGTGGTGTCGGTGTACTTCGTGCCCTACCTGGGCCAGTGGTTGCTCAAGACCAAGCCCAAGGTTTCTGGCGACGAGGACTTGTATGACACCCCGTTTTACAGCCGTTTCAAAGCGCTGGTGAACTGGTGTGTCACTCACCGATGGATCACCATTGGATTGACTCTGGCGGCCTTGATGGGCGGCTTCTTTGGCATGTCCAAAGTGCAACAACAGTTCTTCCCAGACTCCAGTCGTTTGGAGTTGTTGGTCGATTTGTGGATGCCAGAAGGCACACCCTTTGACGCGACTGAAGCCGTCGCCAAGCGCGTGGAAGCGCGCATGATGAGAGAAGAAGGTGTCGAATCTGCCACTACCTGGGTGGGCGCAGGCTGGCCACGCTTCTACCTGCCCATGGATCAAATCTTCCCGCAGTCCAACGTCAGTCAGATGGTGTTGATTCCCAAGGATGCGCCAACGCGCGAGGCCTTGCGCAAGAAATTGCCCGAGATCCTGAGCGCGGAGTTTCCTGAAATTCGCGGGCGTGTGAAGTTGCTGCCCAACGGCCCTCCTGTGCCTTACCCCGTGCAGTTCCGCGTCGTGGGTGACGATATTCAGACCTTGCGCCAGTTTGCAGACCAGGCCAAAACCATCCTGCGTGCGCACCCAGATATGGTCGGTGTCAACGACAACTGGAATGAGTCCATCAAGACCGTCCGTCTGGAGTTGGATCAAGCTAAGGCTCGAGCCTTGGGTGTGACGACCCAATCGGTTGCGCAAGCCACCCGCGTGCTGACCTCTGGCAGCATCATTGGACAGTACCGGGAAGGCGATCGCACGCTGGACATCGTTTTGAAGCAGCCACAGTCCGAGCGCGAAACACTGAGCGCGCTTGAAAACGCGTACGTGCCGACGGCGACCGGGAAGATGGTGCCTGTCTTGCAGGTAGCTCGTCCTGTGCTGAAGTGGGAGCCGGGTGTCTTGTGGCGTGAGGGCCGACACTTCGCCGTTACCGTTCAAGGCGATGTGCGCGATGGCGTGCAAGGGCCGACCGTGTCCAAGGCAGTGTGGCCGCAAATGCAAGCGTTGCAAGCCAAGATGCCTGTGGGTTACCACATTGAACTGGCCGGTACCGCAGAAGAGTCCAGCAAAGGGCAGGGCTCGATCTTCGTCAACGTGCCCGTCATGCTGTTCATCACCTTCACCTTGTTGATGTTGCAGTTGCAGAGCTTCTCGCGTGCCTTGTTGGTCTTCTTGACCGGACCGATGGGCATTGCAGGTGTCGCTTTGGCCTTGTTGGTGTCCGGTCGTCCTTTTGGCTTCGTGGCCTTGTTGGGTGTGATCGCTTTGATGGGCATGATCATGCGTAACTCGGTGATCTTGATTGACCAGATCGAGCAAGATCGAGCCAAGGGGGTGCCCGCATGGACCGCGATCGTGGATGCGGCCGTGCGTCGGTTCCGTCCCATCGTCTTGACGGCGGCTGCGGCCGTGCTGGCCATGATTCCCCTGACCCGGAGCGTGTTCTGGGGGCCGATGGCTGTGGCCATCATGGGCGGCCTGATCGTGGCGACCGCTTTGACGCTGTTGGCGTTGCCTGCCATGTACGCCGCGTGGTTCCGTGTACGCAGAGATGCGTGAGGTTTGAAAAAATAGCCAATTGGCACGCTAGAATCACAGATTCGACCGAATTGCCTGTTTGGGCGTGATACGCCCAAACCTTCTTTCTGGTCCGAGCGCGGGTGGCGAAATTGGTAGACGCACCAGGTTTAGGTCCTGACGCCAGCAATGGTGTGGGGGTTCGAGTCCCCCCCCGCGCACCAGACCGTTTCTTTTAATCAAGACTGAGAGTTCACATCATGGCAGTCACCGTGGAGACCCTCGACAAGCTGCAGCGACGCATCACCCTGTCGCTGGCCGCTGACGTCCTCAAGAATGAAGTCGATGCCCGCCTGAAGAAGCTGGCTCGCACCGCCAAGGCTGACGGCTTCCGTCCCGGCAAAGTGCCCATGAACGTGGTTGCACAGCGCTATGGTTACTCGGTTCAGTACGAAGTGCTGAACGACAAGCTGGGTGAAGCCTTCGCTCAAGCTGCTGCCGAAGCGCAACTGCGTGTGGCGGGTGCGCCCTCCATCGCTGAAAAGCAAGGCGAAGCCGTTGAAGGCCAAGTTCAGTTCGATGCCACTTTCGAGGTGTACCCCGAAGTGACCATTGGCGACCTGTCCGCCGTGGAAATCGAGCGTGTCAACGCCGACGTCAACGACGCAGCCATCGACCGCACCGTTGAAATCCTGCGCAAGCAACGTCGCACTTTCGTGCAACGTGCTGCCGACGAAGGCGCCGCCGATGGCGATCGCGTCACCATCGACTTCGAAGGCAAGATCGACGGCGTGCCATTTGAAGGTGGCAAGGCTGAAGGCTTCCAGTTCCTGGTTGGCGAAGGTCAAATGCTCGAAGCCTTCGAAAAGGCTGTTCGTGGCATGAAGGCTGGCGAGTCCAAGACTTTCCCTCTGGCCTTCCCTGAGGACTACCACGGCAAAGACGTGGCCGGCAAGGAAGCTGACTTCCTGGTGACCGTCAAGAAGATCGAAGCTCAGAGCCTGCCCGAAGTGAACGAAGAGTTCATCAAGAGCCTGGGTCTGACCGATGGTTCGTTGGCGACTCTGCGCGCTGACATCCAGAAGAACCTGGCTCGTGAAGTCAAGTTCCGTGTGGCAGCCAAGAACAAGGCTGCTGCCCTGGAAGGCCTGTTGAGCGTGGTGACCTTCGACCTGCCCCAAGCACTGGTGCAAGCCGAAACCGAGCGTCTGGTTGAAGGTGCTCGCGCCGACCTGAAGGCACGCGGCATCAAAGACGCTGACAAGGCACCCATCCCTGCCGAAATGTTCACCCCTCAAGCTGAGCGTCGCGTCCGTCTGGGCCTGACCGTGGCTGAGTTGGTGAAGGCCAATGATCTGGCAGCCAAGCCCGAGCAAATCCAGGCCCACATCGAAGAACTGTCGCAAAGCTACGAGCAACCCGCCCAAGTGGTGGCTTGGTATATGAGCGACCGTCAGCGCATGGCTGAAGTCGAGGCTGTGGTGATCGAGGCCAATGTGGCTGAGTTCATCCTGTCCAAGGCCAAAGTCACCGACAAGACTGTGGGCTTTGAAGAGCTGATGGGTCAAGCTGGCTGATCGCTGCAATGACTGAGGCTGGTGCATGCCAGCCTGTGGCACCTGCCAAACCCCTCGGGGTGGCAGGTGTTTTTCGTTTCGGGCACCCTGATTTGTGCGTGCAAACAACGGAAAGACGACCAAGGTAGTCTGGTGGTTTTTCCCGCGTTCGACATCACCAAAGTCGACGTCATAATCATTTCACACACAAAAATCTGCATCACGACCGTGGTCGGGGTGCTTTTTCAAGAAGGATGCTCATGAGCGCACTGGATACGCAGAACCTGGGCTTGGTCCCCATGGTGATCGAACAATCGGGCCGTGGCGAACGTGCCTACGACATCTACAGCCGCTTGTTGCGCGAGCGCGTGGTGTTTTTGGTGGGGCCGGTCAACGATCAATCTGCCAACTTGGTGGTGGCGCAGCTTTTGTTCCTCGAAAGCGAAAACCCCGACAAGGACATTTCTCTGTACATCAATTCACCTGGCGGTAGCGTGAGCGCGGGCATGTCGATTTACGACACCATGCAGTTCATCAAGCCCAATGTGTCGACCCTGTGCATGGGCATGGCTGCCTCAATGGGCGCTTTCCTGTTGGCGGCCGGCGAGAAGGGGAAGCGTTTTGCCTTGCCCAACTCCAAGATCATGATTCACCAACCTCTGGGTGGTGCACAAGGTCAAGCCACTGACATCGAGATCCATGCGCGCGAGATCCTCAAGACCCGCGAGCAGCTCAACAAGATCCTGGCCGAGCGCTCTGGCCAGCCCCTGGACAAGATCCAGGCGGACACAGAACGCGATTACTACATGACGGCGGCAGAAGCCGCCACCTACGGACTCATCGACAAGGTGTTGGAAAAGCGTCAATAAGACGGGTCAGGCCGGGGTTGATTGCTAACTTCTTCACGGCCTTATTTGTCTTATTATCAAACCCAATACCTTGCCGACTCTTTTGACAGGCCCGCACCATGCCCGAGAAAAAAGGCTCCTCCAGCGAAAAAATCTTGTACTGCTCTTTCTGCGGAAAGAGTCAGCACGAGGTCAAGAAGCTCATTGCTGGCCCGTCCGTCTTCATCTGTGACGAGTGCATCGAGCTGTGCAACGACATCATTCGCGATGAAGTCGCAGCGGAAGCCGAACAGGCTCGTCCAGCCAAGAGCGACCTGCCCACCCCCTTGGAAATCAAGGAAAGCCTGGATCAGTACGTGATTGGCCAGGAAACTGCCAAACGCACGCTGTCTGTGGCGGTGTACAACCACTACAAGCGCCTCAAGCACATGGGTGTTGGCGAAGGCAAGAAGCCTGATGTGGAGCTGGCCAAGAGCAATATCTTGCTGATTGGCCCCACCGGCTCAGGCAAGACTTTGCTGGCCCAGACGCTGGCTCGCTTGCTGAATGTACCCTTCGTGATTGCCGATGCCACCACGCTGACCGAAGCCGGTTATGTCGGGGAAGACGTCGAAAACATCATTCAGAAGTTGCTGCAAAACTGCAACTACGAGGTGGAGAAGGCGCAGCGCGGCATCGTCTACATCGACGAAATCGACAAGATCTCTCGTAAGTCTGACAACCCATCCATCACCCGCGACGTGTCGGGTGAGGGCGTGCAGCAGGCACTGTTGAAGCTGATCGAAGGCACCATGGCCTCCGTTCCGCCTCAAGGTGGCCGCAAGCACCCGAACCAAGACTTCCTGCAAATCGACACGACCAACATCCTGTTCATCTGCGGCGGTGCCTTCGATGGTCTGGAAAAGATCATTCAAAGTCGCTCGGTGAAGTCGGGCATTGGCTTCGGCGCCGAGGTGCAAAGCAAGGACGAGCGCAAGGTCTCTGAGGTCTTCCGTGAGGTTGAGCCAGAAGACCTGATCAAATTCGGCATCATCCCTGAGCTGATTGGTCGTATGCCTGTGGTGGCGACCCTGGGCGAGTTGACCGAAGAAGCGTTGGTTCAGATCTTGACCGAGCCCAAGAACGCACTGGTCAAGCAATATCAGCAGTTGCTGTCCATGGACGGCGTCGAGCTAGAAATTCGACCTGCTGCCTTGATGGCCATTGCCCGCAAGGCATTGGTTCGCAAGACGGGTGCACGTGGTTTGCGTTCGATCGTGGAACAAGCCTTGCTTGACACCATGTTCGAGCTGCCCACCAAAGAAGGTGTACAGAAGGTTGTCATTGATGAATCCACCATCGAGGAGAACGCCAAACCGTTGTTGGTTTATCGGGAACAGGCCAAGGCCAGTGCTTGAGCAGGCACTTAAATGTCCGCTTTGATGGGCACCGCTGAAAAACCCTCCCTTTTTGGTTTTTCCGGTGCCCTTGTGTTTTGTCCGTGAGACCCCAAGTGGGTTTCAGAGAAAGTGAGCCACATCATGTCAGGACACCCCATTCTTCCCTCTGAACCGATCTCTCTGCCACTGCTGCCTCTGCGCGACGTGGTGGTCTTCCCCCACATGGTGATCCCACTCTTCGTGGGGCGCCCCAAATCCATCAAGGCCCTCGAAGCCGCAATGGAAGCCGGTCGCCAGATCATGTTGGTGGCGCAGAAAGCGGCGGGTAAAGACGAGCCCAAAGCTGAAGACATGTTCGACATCGGTTGCGTCTCCAGCATCTTGCAGATGTTGAAGTTGCCCGATGGCACCGTGAAGGTGCTGGTCGAAGGTGTGCAACGTGCCAACACCAAGTCCATCGATGACAGCGGTGAGTTCTTCACGGCCGAAGTGGTGCCCGTTCAGCCCGAAGGCCAGGTCACGCCTGAAATCGAGGCCTTGCGCCGCGCGGTCACGCAGCAGTTTGATCAATACGTCAAACTGAACAAGAAGATCCCGCCCGAGATCCTGACATCGATCTCCGGCATCGACGATCCCGGTCGTTTGGCCGACACCATTGCCGCACACCTGCCACTCAAGCTCGAGTCCAAGCAGGCCGTGCTGGATTTGTTCTCCGTGTCTCAGCGTTTGGAAAAACTGCTGGAGCAACTGGAGCACGAAGTCGACATCCTGCAGGTCGAAAAGCGCATCCGTGGCCGCGTCAAGCGCCAGATGGAAAAGTCCCAGCGCGAGTACTACCTCAACGAGCAAGTCAAGGCCATCCAGAAAGAACTGGGTGAGGGCGAAGAGGGCGCTGACATCGAGGAGCTGGCCAAGAAGGTCGAAGCTGCTCGCATGCCCAAGGAGGCCCGCAAGAAAGCCGAAGCCGAGCTCAAGAAGCTGCGTCTGATGTCGCCCATGTCGGCCGAGGCCACCGTGGTGCGCAATTACATCGAGACCCTGGTCAACCTGCCTTGGAGCAAGAAGTCCAAGGTCAAGCACGACCTGACCAATGCCGAGCACGTGCTCAATGAAGAGCACTATGGCCTGGACAAGGTTAAGGAACGCATCCTCGAGTACCTCGCGGTGCAACAGCGTGTCGACAAGGTCAAGGCACCGATCCTGTGCTTGGTTGGCCCTCCTGGTGTGGGTAAGACCTCGCTGGGGCAGTCGATTGCCCGTGCTACTGGTCGCAAGTTCGTTCGCATGGCCCTGGGTGGTGTGCGTGACGAAGCTGAGATCCGTGGTCACCGCCGTACCTATATTGGCTCTATGCCAGGTAAGGTGCTGCAGAGCTTGAGCAAGGTGGGCGTACGCAACCCCCTGTTCTTGCTGGACGAGATCGACAAGCTGGGTATGGACTTCCGTGGCGATCCTTCTTCGGCGCTGCTGGAGGTGCTCGACCCCGAGCAGAACCACACCTTCGGCGACCACTACATCGAAGTCGATTTCGACCTGTCGGATGTGATGTTCGTTGCCACCTCGAACTCGCTGAACATTCCGCCCGCCTTGTTGGACCGGATGGAAGTGATTCGTCTGGCTGGCTACACCGAAGACGAGAAGGTTCACATCGTTCAAACCTATCTGCTGCCCAAGCAGATCAAGAACAACGGCGTGAAAGACGGTGAGCTGGAAGTCGCTGAAAGCGCCATCCGCGGCATCATCCGTTACTACACCCGTGAGGCTGGCGTGCGTTCGCTGGAACGTGAAGTCTCCAAGATCTGCCGCAAGACCGTGAAGGGCTTTGCCCTGAAGCAGTACACCGGCAAGGTGGTGGTGACCGACGAGAACCTGAACGACTTCCTGGGCGTGCGCAAGTACTCCTATGGGCAAGCCGAGAAGGACAACCAAGTCGGTCAAGTGGTGGGCCTGGCCTGGACCGAAGTGGGTGGCGATTTGCTGACCATTGAAGCCGCGATCATGCCTGGTAAGGGCAACATCATCCGCACCGGCCAATTGGGCGATGTGATGAAGGAGTCCGTCGAGGCCGCTCGCTCGGTGGTGCGCAGTCGTGCTGCTCGCTTGGGCATCAAGGACGAGCTGTTCGAAAAGCGCGACATCCACATCCACGTGCCCGATGGCGCGACCCCCAAGGATGGTCCATCCGCCGGTATCGCCATGACGACCGCCTTCGTGTCGGCGTTGACGGGTATCCCCGTGCGAGCTGACGTGGCCATGACGGGTGAAATCACCTTGCGTGGTGAGGTGACGGCCATCGGCGGCTTGAAAGAGAAGCTGTTGGCGGCACACCGCGGTGGCATCAAGACGGTGTTGATCCCCGAGGAGAACGTCAAGGACTTGGCGGAGATCCCGGACAACGTCAAGAGCGACATCGAGATCGTGCCGGTGAAGTGGATCGACAAGGTCCTCGAGGTCGCTCTGGAGCGTCAGCCAAGCCCTTTGCCTGAAGAAGAGGTGAAGGTGGCTGAAGCGGCCAAGACGGAAGCGGCGGCGTCTCCTACAAGCAACGATGTGCTGAAACACTGAAAAAATGAGGGGGATCTTGACGATCCCTCCAAAAACACGCTATAGTTCAGTTCTTCGCTGATTGCGGCAACGCAATCAAAGCAGCAAAGCAAGCGGCAACGCTAGAGCATCTGTTAAAGCGAAGACTGCAAGCGCTGAATTTCAGTTGTGAGCAACATGCGGGATTAGCTCAGTTGGTAGAGCGATACCTTGCCAAGGTATAGGTCGAGAGTTCGAGCCTCTTATCCCGCTCCAAATTCCTAGGGAAGCTTCAGCTTCCCTTTTTATCTAGAGATGTTGTCTATGGCAGTGTCACTAGGTAGCCCAGTTTGTGTGGCGCGGTAGCAAAGCGGTTATGCACCGGATTGCAAATCCGTGTAGGTCGGTTCGACTCCGGCCCGCGCCTCCAAAGCAAACTAGGTAGATCACCAAGTCTGCCTGGTGGACAAAATACGCGGGATTAGCTCAGTTGGTAGAGCGATACCTTGCCAAGGTATAGGTCGAGAGTTCGAGCCTCTTATCCCGCTCCAAACAAAAAGAGCCTGCGATATGCAGGCTCTTTGCTTTTTGGCGTTTGTTTGGTCAAGCCAGCAGATTCGACGCGGTGTGAATGTGCTTGGTGCCCCGGACCCGACTCGAACGGGCACGACGTTTTAAGCGTCGGCGGATTTTAAGTCCGCTGTGTCTACCGATTTCACCACCAGGGCATCTGTCAGGTGAGGGGCTTGAGTGTACCGCCTCAATAGCTTCATGTTCCCTTTGTGCGATGAAGCGCTGCAGCCGATCTTTGTAAAAATGCAACTGCGTTTGCTTAAGATCGCTTAAAAATGGTGTATAGTTCAATCCTTCGCTGATGACGAACCAACGTCATCAACAAAAAGCGAAATGCGGGATTAGCTCAGTTGGTAGAGCGATACCTTGCCAAGGTATAGGTCGAGAGTTCGAGCCTCTTATCCCGCTCCAAATTCCAAAAGGGAAGCTTCGGCTTCCCTTTTTGCTTTGAGCTCCGCCTTTTGCAGCATCTTGTCTCCCTTGCATGCTTGCCGCCGAATTGGCCGCCTTTCTCCCCGCTTTTGCCGCTAAAGCCTTGAACCTGGCTGCGTAGAGTCGTCAGTCAGGGTGCGCACGTCCGTCAAGCGCTGCGTCGCCCGTTTCTGAAGACTGTTTTTGGGAAAGGCGCCAGATGAACATGATGTCGGCTGATGTATTGAGCAAGCAGGACGACACATTGGCCGCGAGCGGGCAGGGCTCTACCGATCCGGCTCTCGAGGCATACCTGGTGCGTGCTCGTAGCGAGCAAATGACCTTGCCCGAACTGTTGAACACGGCTCAGGGCTTGGCGCAATCCGGCCAGACCGCAGCGGTGTTGGCCCTGTACCAAGCTTGGGTCACACACTCGACGAATCCCAATCGCCACATCGCGATGTTCAATTGGGGAACGGTGTTGAGCGGTGCCTCCAAGACGCAGGAAGCCATCGACGTGTACCACCAGGCCTTGGCACTCAAGCCTGACTTTGTACAAGCCAAGGTGAACTTGGGGCATCAGCTTGAACTGTTGGGCAAGACCGATGCGGCATTGGCCACTTGGCAGGAAGCCTTGGTCCTGCTAGATCAGCAGCCCGGCGCAGATCAGTCTTTGCGCGTACATACGCTCAACAATCTGGCGCGCTTACTCGAGACCTTGAAGCGTTATCACGAGAGCGAAGCCTACATGGTGCGCAGCCTGGAGATCGACGCGCAGCAACCCAAGGTCATTCAGCACTATGTGCACATTCGTCAGAAGCAGTGCGAATGGCCTGTTTACGTGCCGGTGGGGGAGGTCACGCCGAATCAGTTGATCACCGCTACCTCGCCCCTGGCGATGTTGAGTGCGTCGGATGATCCGGTCATGCAACTGATGTCGGCGCGCACGTTCGTACACGATCGTGTCAAGCCACCGAGCCCGACGCCTTTGGCCTTCAAGCACAAACAACACCAGGGCAAGCTGCGCATTGGCTACATGTCAGGCGACCTGTGCTTGCATGCGGTTGGTTTGTTGATCGTTGAGTTGTTGGAGTTGCATAACCGTGATCGTGTTGAAGTGTTTGGCTTTTGCTGGAGCAAGGACGACGGCACTTCACTGCGCAAGCGTCTGATCGAGGGCTTTGATCACCACATTCGTATTGGCCATTTGGATGATTTGGCTGCGGCCAAGTTGATTGCATCGTGCGACATCGACATCCTGATCGACTTGCATGGCATCACATCGGGGGCACGGCCAGACATCCTGGGTTATCGACCCGCCCGCGTGCAGATGACCTACCTGGGGTTGCCAGCAACCTCGGCTTTACCGGGTGTGGACTATGTGATTTGTGATCGCTTTGTGGTGCCGCCCGAGTTGGTGCCCTTCATGTCTGAAAAGCCCTTCTACCTACCGAACTGCTATCAGTCCAGCGATCGGCAGCGCGCGGTGGGGCCGACACCCCAGCGCAGCGATTACGACTTGCCCGAGGGGAAGTTTGTCTACTGCTCCTTCAATAACAACTTCAAATTCACCCAGGAGATGTTCTCCCTCTGGATGCGTGTCTTGCACGCGGTGCCAGACAGTGTGTTGTGGTTGTTGGCAGACAACCCCTGGGCCAAGGAAAACATGTTGAAAACGGCTGATGCGCACGGCGTGGCGCGTGAGCGGTTGATCTTTGCCCCACGTGTCACCCCCTCAGACTATCTGGCGCGATTCCAGTTGGCCGATCTGTTCCTGGATACATTCCCCTACAACGCAGGCACGACCGCCAATGATGTCTTGTTCATGGGGACGCCCTTGCTGACTTATTCCGGCAAGACCTTCATTTCCAGAATGGCTGGCAGCCTGTTGAACAACGTTGGCCTGCCCGATCTGATCACCTACAGCATGGATGAGTACGAGCGTAAGGCGATTCAGTTGGGACGCAACCCCAAGATGATTTCGTCCTACAAGCGCTATTTGGCCGAACACCGCATGTCTTCTCCCTTGTTTGACATGCCCGCCTTTGTGAAAGACTTTGAAGACGCCTTGGAAGCCCTCGTGGCAGCCTGAGGTGTCAAAGGAGTAGATGTTGGATACCCCTGACGATTCGTACCAGCCAGGACAGCAGGAGGCCGATGAGCCCATGCTGCAGGGCCTGAGTGCGTCCGAGTCTGGGGATCCCTTGCTGGAGGCGCTCTTGTGGCTTTGTCGGCACCATGGTGTCGAGCGCTCACGTGTCTCACTGCTCAATGGCGTGGCGCTGAATGGCCCGATGACAGCTCCTCAAGCGGTGAGCTTGATGCAGTCGGCTGGATTCAATGCCGCGGTGGTGAGGCGACCTCCAAGCAAGATTCTCGCGTTGTTGATGCCGGTGGTGTTGCTGCTGAAAAATGGCGACGCCTGCATCATCACTCGACGCGTCAGTGCGCGGTCCAAGCGTGCCGGTGGAGCCAGGTATGAGGTGATCATGCCGGGTGCCGATAACCAGGTTTGCACCGCCTCGGAAGAGGAGTTGCTGCCCGAGTATTCGGGATATGCCTTGCTGGCCACCTTGAAGCATGGCGCCAAGCATGCTGTGCCCAAAGAGTCTCGCGAAGAGGCTCCCCATTGGTTGTGGCACAACATCCGTCGCTACTTCCCGTATTACCGTGCTGCGATGTTTGCGGCCTTGCTCAGCAACGTGTTGATGCTGATGACGGGCTTGTTCACCTCGGTGGTGTATGACAAGGTGATTCCCAACGGGGCGATGGCGACCTTATGGTCATTGGGCATAGGTGCCTTCATCGCGATTGGATTTGACATGGCTGCGCGCCAACTGCGCAGCTACTTGATCGACATCGCGGGCAAGAAATCAGATCAGGCCCTGGGTAATCTGATCTTCAAGCAAGCGTTGAGCATCCGCTTGGAGCACAAACCGAATTCCTCTGGCTCGTTTGCGCACCGTCTGGCTCAGATTGAAGTGGTTCGTGAGTTCATGACCTCAGCGTCAGCCTCGGCACTAACGGACTTGCCTTTCATTTTTTTGTTCATGTTCATGACGTGGTTGGTGGCGGGGCAATTGGCCATGGTGTTGGTGATTGCCGTCCCGGCAATCTTCTTGATGACATGGGCCATTCAAAGCGTCTTGAAAAAGGTGATGCGCGCCAACATGAACCAGCATGCCGATTTGCATGGCCTGTTGGTGGAGGCGGTCGAGGGACTAGAGGATCTGCGAGCAGCAGGTGCCCAAGGCCATTTCCTGAGCCGCTATGAAGAGTCGAATTCCGCAGCAGCCAGTTCGTCGCTCAAATCGCGTTCGGTGGGGGCTTGGACCAACAATTTGTCGATGGTGATTCAGCAACTCATCACGGTGGTGATGCTGGTGTGGGGTGCCCATTTGATTCAAGACAAGCTGCTGACATCAGGGGGCTTGATTGCGGCTGTGATGTTTGCCACACGGGCCTTGGCACCATTGAACAGTGTCGTGTCTTTGGCAGGCCGCTACCAAGGCGCCAAGGCAGCCATGCAGTCCTTGGATGAGTTGATGGCCATGCCAACGGAGCGAGATGCCGAGAAGCGCTACTTGCCACTGAACCAAGTCAAAGGCCAGTTGGGCTTGCATGACGTGCAGTTTGCTTACCCGAAGGGGGATCAGGAACACACCCCCACGGTGTTGAAGGGTGTGAACTTGAACATTCGCCCAGGTGAGCGGGTGGCGATCTTGGGCAAGATTGGCAGTGGCAAGTCCACCATTTTGCGCATGTTGGGCGGCTTGTATTTGCCCACAGATGGTTTTGTCGATGTCGATGGTGTCGATCTGCGGCAAATTGATACGGCAGACTTCCGGCGCCATGTGGGGTTTGTCTCGCAAGAGCCCAAGCTCTTTCAGGGCTCCTTGCGTGAGAACGTGATGCTGGGTCGCCCGCACGCAGACCCGATGTATTTCTCCGAAGTGGCCAAGTTGACAGGGTTGGACCGGATCGCAGCCGCGCACCCCATGGGCTTTGATTTGCCTGTGGGGCAAGCGGGTTCGTTGCTGTCTGGCGGGCAAAGGCAGTTGGTGGCTTTGGCGCGGTGCTTGGTTACGAGACCGCAAATTTTGTTGCTCGATGAGCCCACCAGTTCGATGGATGCGCAAGCCGAAAATGGCTTCATTCAGCACTTGAAGACCGCGGTCGGCGAGCGCACCTTGGTGGTCGTGACCCATCGTCCTGCCATGTTGGACGTGGTGGATCGCGTCATCGTCGTCGAAGCAGGGCGCATCTTGGCGGATGGCCCGAAGGCGCAAGTGCTAGCGATGTTGGCGGGCCAACGTCCGCCCCCTCCCGCGCCACCGGTGCGAGTGGTTGAGCCTGTTCCTAAACCTGTTTCAGCAGAAGAGCTGGAACGTGAGTTTGCGGCTGCATCATGATGGGTTGGTTGTCTCGCCGTCGGTCGATCGCCGGGCAGTATGTGCCGGGTGATGAGCGCTTTTTGTCAGGCTTGAAGGAAGCCGAACTCGCGGAGACTGCGCCTCAAGCGCGTTGGATCATTTATCTGATGCTTTTGACCGTGATCGTGGCGATTGTCTGGGCATCAATGGCGAGGGTGGATGAGATCGCCAAGGCCGATGGCAAGGTGGTTCCGGAAGGGCGCGAGCAAGTCATTGCCAGCTTGGAAGGTGGCATCTTGCGATCGATTCTGGTGCGGGAAGGCATGTTAGTGGAGAAGGGGCAGGACTTGGTTCAGCTCGATCCCACTCGCGTAGAGGCGCAACAGAACGAAGGCGCAGCCAAGCAGTTGGCGTTGAAGGGCACGCTGGCTCGTCTGGTGGCCGAGAGTACCGGCCGCCCCCTGATGTTCCCGCCCGAGGTGCTGGCCGTGGCGCCGATTGTCCAGGGCGAGACGGAGGTGTTCAACGCCCGCAAGGAAGCCTTGGACGACGCCGTCAGCGTGAACCGTCATAGCCTGGGTTTGATGAACAAGGAACTGGCCATGGCCGAGCGCTTGTCATCCAAGGGCTTGATGTCTGAGGTCGAGGTGATGCGTTTGCGTCGCCAAGTCAATGACCTGGGCTTGCAGATTCAGGAGCGGATCAATCGTTTCCGCCAGGATGCCACCACCGACATGTTGCGGGTTCGGACCGAGCTGGCTCAGGTGGAAGAGCAGATGGTGGTCAAACAGGACGTGCTTCGTCGCACGACCCTGAAGTCGCCCGTGCGCGGCATGGTGAAGAACATTCGCATCAACACGATTGGTGGCGTGGTGGCGGGTGGTGCCACGATCATGGAGATTGTGCCGGTGGGACAGAAGGTCCTCATCGAGGTCAAGATCAAGCCGGCAGACATCGGCTTCATCAGCAAGGGGATGCCAGCCACCATCCGCCTCAGTGCTTATGACTACTACACCTACGGTGGGCTCAAAGGCACGATCGAGTCGATCAGCCCGGATGCCTTTGGTGACGAAAACAAGAGTGCGGATACCAGTTATTACCGCGCATTGATTCGCTCCGATGTCACTAACCTTCGCTCCAAGGGCCGGCCATTGGCTGTGTTGCCGGGGATGTCAGCGGTTGCAGACATCCGTACGGGCGAACGAACCGTTTTGAGTTTCATCTTGCGGCCCATGATGAAGTCGCGCGAAGCGTTCCAGGAGCGTTGAGATGAAGAAGTGGCATGCGTTTGGCTTAGGGGTGAGCCTGGTGCTGAGCGCCTGGGCTGCGCAGGCACAAAGCTATCGCGGAACGGTCAAATCCACGGGTAAGCCGACCATGCAGTCGACAGCGCCAGAGCCAGCCTCCGGCGGTGGCACCCGTTGTCGATCGGAGTTGAGTCCTGAAGCATTGGATCGCGCAGCCAGTAAAGCGGCTGTCTTGGAGTTGTTTCAACAAGACCCGCCAGCCGTGCCTCAGGATCCTCTGACGCAACTCAAAATGATTGCCAAAGAGGCACTTGGCCGCAGTCAGGCGATCGGTGCTTCAAGGTGGCTGTCCGACGCCGCTCGATACGATTACCAGCAAACCGATGCGGGGCGCTTCCCGACCGTGTCGGTCAGTGCCTCGACCTCGACAGGTCGAAATGAAGTGGGTGACCTCACCACCAGTCAAGGCCGCACCAGCAGTCTAGGCATTTCTGCTGGCGCCAATCTCTATGATGGTGGCCGCTTGAAGGGGTTCATCCAGTGGCGCAAGGATTTGATGGAGGCCTCCAAGCAAAGTGCCAGGGCAGCTCAAGAGGCTGTGGTTCTGGAGGCCATCACGACGGTGCTGGAGCGCAATCGCTATCGGAACCAGGCGCAGGTCTACCAGCAGCATGCGCGCAAGATGGCCTGCCTTGTTGAGGCCCTGGAGGCCATCGTGGCCGAAGACCGCGGGCGCGCCAGTGAGCTGGTTCAGGTTCGCAAGAATCAGGCGCAAGCCGAGTTATCGCGTGACAGCGCCGTCGCACAGAGTCGCCAGATCGATTTGAAGCTCAAGCGCTTGTTGGGCGATCAATTTGTGGTCAGCGAAAATCTCTCTGGTCCGTTCACGCAGACGCCCGACCTGGGCGAGTTGCATCGTTTGCTCGAACGCTCGCCTGAGGCCTTGCAATTGAAACTGCAGGCCGACGCCCAAGAGGACATGGCTCGCGCCATGAACGATGGCGCCGGTCCGCAGGTTAACTGGTCGGTGAGTCGGTCCAAGGGATTCTCCAAGGTGGCCAACTCAAACGGCTGGCAAGCGGGCATCACCCTCAGCTACACACTGTTTGATTCGGGCGCCGAGAAAGCGGGCATCAAAGCCGCTTTGGCCAGGGCAGAGGCCAGTCGCGCGCAGTACGCCGATTTTCTGGCCAACCGGACTGAGCGCATCAGCTCGGTTCATGACAGCGCGCGCACGGCGTTCGATCGAGCCAAGCGTTATGTCGACATCCTGCGCGACAGCGACTTGCTGCGCAATTTCACCTTCCAGCAGTGGTCGCAACTCGGCCGCCGTTCGCTGTTTGACCTGATGTCGGCAGAAGGGGATCACTTCAGTCTCCGAATTGCCTATGTCAACTCACTTTACGACGGCTACATCGCCAATGCGCAGTTGAGATCCATGGGCGGCGGCGTGACCGATTGGCTCCAGATCGAGGGCTGGCGCTAGTGTGAATTTGTCACAGAATCTGCGATATGCCGCCTCTTAGGCGGCTTTTTCGCTCAACCAGCCCACGGGCGTGCGCACGACACTGCCAACAGTGCCATTGCATTGTCAGGAGTCCGCTCGTGGTGCCTCGTCTCTCCGTGATCATCTCGACACACAAGCGCGCGTTGCTGCTGTCTCGCGCGATCAACTCCATCAAGAATCAAGCGGTGGAGGGCGTTCAGATCATTGTGGTGTCTGATACCCAAGACATCCAGACCTATGGTGTGGCTAATTCTTTGCTGAGTGGTTCGGACATCTTCGTGCAACGCGGAGGGAGTCCCGGTCCTGCGGGAAGTCGCAATCTCGGGATTCGAATGTCCGAGGCTGAACACATCTTGTTCCTGGACGATGACGACTCGCATTCGCCAGGCTTCTTGGCTGAGCTGCTCAAACACCTCCGCCCTGGTGCGAACGAGGTGGTGTACTGCGACGGTTATGTCGCCAAAGAGGCTCGCAGCGCCGAGGCGGTCACGATTCAAAGCCTGACGCAGTTCACCTTGGGCGAAATCTCGCACGACAGTCTGGCTGTCAAAAACAAAATTCCCAACAACTGTCTCGTGTTTCCACGCACCCTGTTGTTGGCGCATCAGTTTGACGAGTCCTTGATTTTGTTGGAGGACTGGGACCATCTGCTCAATGTGCTGGCCGTGGCGCCCTTGCGCTATGTGCCCATTGCGGGGCCGGTGATCCATCAGAACGATCCCGCGCTGGAGAAGACCCGCAACAACAGCAATGCGGACAAGCTGGTGGAGACCACCTTGCAGATCTATCGCAAGTGGCCGGCGCCAAGCCCCGAGGCCAAGGCGGCCAGACAAGCTCATTTTCAAGCGGCAGGGATTCAATTGCCTGCTGAATTTTTCTGATCACACAGTCGCAAGAGGGACGCTGCCATGCCCATGATTTCGGTGGTGATGCCAGGTAAGAACGTGGCCAAAACGCTAGGTGCCACGCTGGATAGCTTGGTGGCGCAAACCTTCAAGGACTTCGAGCTGATCTTCGTCAACGATGGCTCGACCGATGAGACCGCGCATGTGATCGAGTCCTACATGGATCGACTCACGATCAAGCTGGTCACTCATGAAGAGAACCAAGGCGTGGCGCGTTCCATCAATGACGGGCTGTTTCGCGCAGACTGTGATTTGGTGGCTCGCTTGGATGCAGATGACTTGGCTCGCCCGGATCGCTTCGAAAAGCAATTGGCCTACATGAGCGCCAATCCATCTGTGGATGTGTGTGGGACCCAGATGGAGGTCTTCTCCGACGATGACCCTGAGCACAAGACCGCCTATGTGCTGGCGCATCCCACCACGCATGCCGCCATCAAAACGGCCTTTGTGCAGCGATGCGCCATTGCCCATCCATCGGTGATGGCACGTCGGGCCTTGTTTGAATCGGTCGGGGCCTATGACCCTCGTTATGACTTCGCTGAGGACTACGAGTTGTGGTGTCGTTGCGCGCTCTTGGGACGTCAGTTTGGCAACATTCCTGAGCCTTTGACTCGCTACCGTCAGCATGCCGGGCAGGTGAGCAAACAGAAGTCGCAATTGCAGTTCACCCGCGACATCGCCATCAAGAACAACTATCTGGCTGGCTTTCTCGACGGCATGCACCGTGGGCATCTGGCTGAGTTTCTGGCTTTGTCGACCCAGTTTGCATCCCGCGACGTTGCGATGGCTGTGCTGATGGATTGCACCCCAGCGATGCTGCAACTGGCTCGACGCGCACCGGATGTGAGCGAGTACGACCGCATCGTCGCGGGCAGCATCAAGCGCCACTTGGGGGGCTGAGGTGGACATGAATGAACAAGGTGACACTCCCATGATGGCGACACTGGAACCCGATCGCACTGCACCTGCGGTGTCTGCACTGACGCTGGCGATTTACCTCAAAGGTGGCATCGGCAATCAGTTATTCCAATACGTTGCGGGCCAAAGCTTGGCGCGTCGCATTGGGGCCAAGGTGGTCTGCGATATCTCCTTCTTTGGCGCTGATCCCTATCAGAACAAAGCAGCGATTGAGGCTTTCGCGCCGGGAGTCGCTTTGCAGACGGTGGCCTCTTTGCAGCAGCCCGGCACCTATATGCTGCGCGATGGTCTGTTGAAGTCTTGGCGCGACGCGGTTCAATTGCCGGCCGACGCCAAAGTGCTGGTCACCGACGGCTATTGGCAAGACGAGGCCTTGTTGGATCCCACCGTGGTCCGTGAGGTCTATGCCGCGTTTCATCAGTCCCAACAGGCGGTGGCGCAGTCTGCATTGGCCTTGGACATGGCGGCGCAGGAGCATGCGGTCGCTGTTCATGTACGTCGCCGAGACTATGGCCACATGGGTGTCTGTGAGGATGCCTATTTCGTGGGCGCGCTGAACTACCTGGTCAAGCGTCATCCTGATGCCAAGATTTATGTGTTTTCCGACGAGCCGAACTACGTCAAGCACGTCTTGGGCGGTCGTTATGCGAATCTGGTGTTTGTGACATCGGGGGGCGATTTGTCCGACCTCTACTTGATGTCGTTGTGCAAACACTTTGTGATCTCCAATTCGACCTATTCTTGGTGGGCCGCCTATTTTGCGGAACCCAAGGGCGGCATGATCATCTGCCCCAAAGCATGGGTGACCATTGACGGGGTGCCATCTCCCTGCCCATCACGTTGGATGCAACTGGAACACGCCGTGCGACCCTTGCAGGTCGATATGGCGGCGGTGGCCGAGATCGAGGCCCAGGTTCATCAACGCCAATGCGCGGCCGCAACACAGGTTTGGCTGGCAGACAAGGGTCATCAAACCCTGCGCCTGAACTTTCCGGAGTTGGCTGAAGGTGGGCTGGTGCTGGATCTTGGGTGTGGCGATGGTGACTGGGCCGATCAGATCACCCGCAAGTATCCCGTGCGCATGCTGGCCGTCGATGCCGATGCCGCCAAATGCCGAGTGGCGCAAAGCAAGCTGCAGGGCAGGGTGGGCGTGCAAGTGGTGCAGCAATATCTGGCTGTATCTGACTTTGCCGTGGTGCCGCAAGGTGTGGGCGTGTCCTCCAGTCGTTCACTGGTTGCTTGGCTGGCGCAGCTGAATGTGGCCTCGGTGGACCTGCTCAAGCTGAGTGTGGGCCCCCAAAGCTACGAGTTGCTGGCGCAGTTGATTGATGCAGGCTGGATGTCTCGCATCCGAAAAATTCACATTCAGTTTGATGCGACGGTGCCGCAGGCCGTTTCATGGCGTGAAGCCTTGACGCAGCGCTTGTGCACCACGCACAAACAAAACTGGCAGTACTACTTCCTGTGGGAAGAGTGGGCACAACACTGAGGTGGCGGACATGTTGGCTGAAAACTTTGGCAATGACTGGCTCAAGATCGATCTGCCATTCCCTTGTGAAATTCACCCCTGCTACCCACGTGCGCAGCCTGATCCACGTCGTTTCAGGGTTCTGTCCCACACGGCCGAGCCGGCGCCCTTGAAGTGGGACATTGAGCACGTGCGTGCCAATCATCAATTGTTTGATTTGATTCTGACCAGCGATGAGCGTTTGCTGGATTTGCCCAATGCGCAGTTCTTGATCTTCGGTGATGCCTGGACAACCGCCGCGCCCGAGCGCAAGGAATTTTCGATCAGCTACCTGCGCAGTGCAGGGGTGGGTGCCCCGTGGGACGGTTATGCCATGCGCGCGTCCTTATGGCAGGTTCGCCATCAGGTGACCGTGCCCAAGCGCTACTGGTACTCGCAGCGACGTCCCCCCAAAGACATTGAGCCCACCGATGTGCAGTACCCCGCCGAAAGTAAGGATCTGCTGTTTGAAAGCATGTATTCCGTGATCGTGGAGAACATCCGCGAAAAGCATTACTTCACCGAAAAGATTCTGGATGCGTTTCAGACCTACACCGTGCCTGTGTACTTCGGTTGCCCCAATATTGCGGACTACTTTGATGCCAGGGGCATGATCTTGTTCGAAGATGAGCATGAGTTCCTGGCGCGCATCAATGCCCTGACGGCACGCGACTATTGGGATCGACTGCCGTATATCGAAGCCAACCGCCAGGCTTCGATGGCCTACAAGGATGGTTTTGCGCGCTTGAAGCAAGCCATTCTGGATGGGCACGCGGCTTGGGCTCAATCGCCATTGGTGCGGGCGCAAGCAGCCTGAACCGTGGGAACTTGATATGGCCGATCAAAAAAAGATCCTGGTTGCCGGTGATAGCCACAGCGTGATCCTGGGGGGCAATGTGCT
Source organism: Aquabacterium sp. (assembly GCA_046299355.1). Lineage (GTDB taxonomy): Bacteria > Pseudomonadota > Gammaproteobacteria > Burkholderiales > Burkholderiaceae_C > Aquabacterium. Next base: position 339,070 of record JBKBIO010000001.1, read on the forward strand.
GGGGCGTGACCCCAGCAGCGTCAGCCAACTGCCGGGTGTAGACGTGCTGCACCTGGGGCCGTCGCTGGCCTATACGCTGCCTATGCAAAGCACCCTCAACGCGGGTGGGAAGTTGTTGGGCTATCTCCTCACCAACCCCGACCGTTACGATGCGGTCATGCTGGCTTTCGGTGAAATCGATGCGCGCGCGCACCTGATCAAACAAGCCGTGCTGCAAGGGATCAGCCTCTCGGCGGTGGTCCAGAAATTGGTGGACCAATACTTTCGGTATGTTGATTTCCTGACGGCTCGAACCGGATTGCCCGTTTTTCTCTGGGGGCCGGTCGGTTCCATGCCTGATGGCGCCGACTTTTATAACCCCGACTTTCCGACAGTGGGTTGTGAGCGAGAGCGCAATCAGGCCACGGTGTTGTTGAACCGGCAATTGGCTGCGCGCTGTGAAGCGCACCCCATGGCGCACTATGTGTCAATCTCAGATCGATTGATCGATGAAGACCTTTGCACCCGATCGGAATACTACGAAGACGGTGTCCACCTGAATCGCAAAGGCATGCACCTGGCATTTCGCGAAATCCGCAAGCGGTTTGCGGAATTGGGATTCACCGACCTGGTTGACCGATTCCCGGAGCAAGTTCACGTGGCCAATGAGCCCCGCTTGCGCAATGTCGCGCCCGAGGCGCAGATCATCGAGATCAGCTCCATGCTGGACAAAACATGGACGCTTCCTCGGCCCATCGCCAACCCTGGCTCTTTGCCGTTTGTTTTCCACACCCATCAGGAAGACCTGCCACGTGTGTTGGTTGATCTGGGGTGTGTGCAGATGGTTGAACGCATCGAGATCTTCAACCGCCTAGACGGATTCGCCGAGCGTGCGAGGTCATTGAAAGTGGGCATTTCGACGAATCGCCACACCTTTGACACCGTGTTCGACAACGTCAATCGCCAGACCTTTGGTGCGGATCGGATGCCGTTGATCTTGCACTTTGATCGTCCGGCCCATTTCCGGTATCTGCATTTGAGCCTGCAGGAGCGAGAGTCCTTCCACTTGGGAGATGTGCGCATCTGGGCCAAATCCTTTCTTCAGCCCGTGCGCTGACAAGGTCCGAGGCCATGGCCCCATCATTTGACCTCCCTGCGTTTCAGCAAGCTTGCAGTCAGGCCGCCCCGCCCGATCTGGAAGCCCTGGCGGCCACACTCTTGCAGCAGCTCCAAGCCGCTGACGCGCATGTTGAAGCAACCGTACGCCAAGCCACCATTCCCTTGGTGAATCAACTCATCCGCTACGGGATGATGGGCATTTGTTTCCAGGTGGTTCGCGGCGTCACGGATCGGTTCGAGGCGCCTGAGCTGTTGCGACTGCGAACCGATCTGGCCCGTCATCTCGGGACCGGTTTGGCCAAACAGTCGGCCGAGTTGATCCAGAACCAGTCTGGCCACTTCCTGTCCGCCATCCTGCGGCCCGTGCGAGCGAAAGATCATGGCTTGGTGGCCGACGGCCAACTGCCAACAGGCATGGCGATCGTGATGCAAGGGCCCATCTTGTCCGACATGGCGTTCACTTTGGAGACACTGAGCCTCTACAGTCGCATGTTTCCGGGGGTCAGTCTGGTGCTTTCGACCTGGGAGGGCGAACCGGTTGAAGCCATTCGCGCTCAGCTGCCTCACGTCCATGTGTTGTTGAATGAACGGCCTGCGAACCCCGGGCCCTCGAATATCAACATGCAAATCGTGAGTGCCAGGGAGGGCGTCCGATTTGCCTGCGAGCAGCTGCACAGCACGTATGTCATGAAAACCAGAACTGACATGCGTCTGTACAACCCTAACGCGCTGTTGGACATGTTGACCTTGCAGGAGCAATTTCCAGGCAAACATGGCGACGCGCAAAAGGCGCGGTTGGTGGTCATCAGTGATGTGGTCAAGTACATGCACTATGCTGTGCCTGATAAGACCATGTTTGGCACCGCAGCAGACATGTGGGCGTACTGGAATCTGCCTTTGGACGATCGGCCAGCCGGGGCGGTGCCCTCTCAACCCACCATGCGTACCTACGCGGACCAACGTCCTGCCGAGATTTACCTGCTGCGCCATTACCTGCAACGGATCGGGTGGCAGGAGCAGGGTACCTTGGCGGACCACTTCCAGGTCTTGCGCGACCTGTTCGTGGTGTACGACCGCAGTGCAGCAGACCTGTACTGGCCGAAGTACGCCCATCAGCTTGAGTACCGTTTCAAACAGTACGGGCACAACCAGATGCTGGAAGAGTTCGGATTCAACGACTGGCTCAGGCTTCAGTCTGGACGCTACAAGCCCTATGCGCCAGAGGTGATCCTCGATACACCGCAAAGTGCTTCGCTGAGCGGCATCCTCTCTGGCGCATAAGTAGACACACTGCGAGCCAAGATGGCCAGACCTCCATTGAATTGAGGCCATAGGCGGGCGCTTTTCGCGCTTTAGTTTCAGTCCGCCTGCGCCACCATCGGTAAACCGGTGGCGCATCCTCGTGCGCCCGATCTGCATGGACTTGGAACGCCACATGCCTGATACGCGTGTACTCAATCTCAATGACATGACCAAAGGCTGGTTCATTGGCCCCTTCGTGCCGACGGCCATGTCCACCGATCAGTTTGAGTGTGCAGTCAAACGCTATCGCGCTGGCGACAAAGAGGGCCGCCACGTTCACCGTGTTGCCACCGAATACACCGTCATCGTATCTGGCGAAGTGCGGATGAATGGGATCGTGCATGGCACCGATGCCGTCATTGAAATCCCGCCCGGGCAATCCACCGATTTTGAAGCCATCACCGACACGGTGACCGTGGTCGTCAAGGTACCGGCTGTACCAGGAGACAAGTATGAGTGCTGACAAGCCACTGAACATTGTGGTGCCCATGGCAGGTCGTGGGTCTCGTTTTGCCAAAGCTGGCTACGAGCTTCCCAAGCCCTTGCTTAGCGTGCACGGTCGACCCATGATCGAAGTGGTGATCGACAACATACGCCCCAGTCGTCCGCACCGCTTCATCTTCATTTGCCAGCAGGAACATCTCGATCAGTTCGATCTGGCTCAGTCTTTGGCTTATGCCGGGCGAGACACCCTGATTCTGCCCATCGATGGTGTGACCGAAGGGGCCGCTTGCACCGTCTTGCTGGCCAGGCAGTGGATGGATTCTGATGCGCCTTTGATGATTGCCAACTGCGATCAATACATTGCTACCCCCATTGATGACTACCTGCAGGGCATGGACGAGGGCCGCTTTGATGGCTACATCATGACCATGCGGGCCGATGATCCGAAGTGGTCATTTGTGCGACTGAACGAACAAGGTTGTGTCACCGAGGTGGTGGAAAAGCGTGTGGTGTCGAACGAGGCCACCGTTGGGATCTACAACTTCCGTCGCGGGGCCGATTTTGTGGCCGCCGCAGGTCGCATGATGGCGGCCAAGGACATGACCAACAACGAGTACTACGTGGCTCCCGCCTACAACTACATGGGCCCAGGGGCCCGCATTGGTTTCATGAACATTGGTGCCGAGCGGGCAGGGATGTATGGCTTGGGGATTCCTGACGACCTGAGCTATTTCAACCAACTGCAGCACATGCCTGGTCTGCGTGAGCTGGCGCTGGCTTGAACCGGAAGGGGTGCGCATGTCGAGTCCCATTCAGCCCGCTGCTTCCAACCGGGTCTATTCAAACAAGGTCGATCCACGTGCCTTGGCCGAGGGGCATGACATCGAGGTCCAAGAGGGATCTCGTGTAGACGGTACCTCGCGCGTGGGCAGCTACACCTACATCGGCTCGCAGGTCAGCATCACACGCTCGAACATTGGGCGCTATGTGTCGATTGCCAACAATGTGTCGATTGGTCAAGGTGAACATGAGTTGGACCGGGTGTCTACGTCCTCTCTGTTCTACGACGCGCCGTGGGAGACCCTGACCCAAGGCGATGTCGACATCCAGCCGGATGCCTGGATCGGCGTGGACGCCATCATTTTGCGCGGTGTACGTGTGGGCATTGGCGCCGTGGTCGCGGCCAACGCGGTGGTGACCAAAGACGTGCCCAACTTTGCAGTGGTCGCCGGTGTACCGGCTCGCATCCTCAAGTATCGCTTTCCTGAGTGGTTTCAACAGGCTGTGTTGTCTTCGCGGTGGTGGGAGCTGGACCTGGCGGAGGCCAAGGGCGTGCTCAAGGAACTGGACGCTTTGCGCAAGGGTTGAACCATGAAACTGCTGTGTCACCGAGGCATCTGGACCGAAGCGCATCAAAAGAACACGCACGCTGCGTTGTGTGCGGCGTTTGATCAGCGACTGGGCATTGAAACCGATATTCGGGATTGCAACGGCAAGCTGGTGGTGTCGCATGACATGCCTCTGGCCGAAACCGCAGGGGATCTGGATGCCTTGCTCTCTCACTATCAGGACCTGCAGTGCTCTGCGCCCTTGGCGCTGAATGTGAAGGCCGATGGTTTGCAGCAAGCCCTGTTGCACAAACTGCAGTCCTATCAGGTCAAGAACTACTTTGTGTTTGACATGTCGGTGCCCGACACCCTGGGCTATCGACGACTGAACATGCCATTTGCCGCACGCTTGAGCGAGTACGAGTCATCAGGCGTGCTGTTGGATCAGGCCAGCCATGTCTGGCTGGATGCCTTCGACTCCGAGTGGTACAGCATGGATGTGATCGAGGGGCTGCTGGCACAAGGCAAACACGTGGCTGTGGTGTCGCCCGAGTTACATCGTCGTGCCCATCAAGACTTATGGGCCGCACTGCGTCGATGGGACTCAGCCGATCGACTTTATCTGTGCACCGATCTGGTTGCATCTGCGATGGAGGTTTTTCATGTCCACCAAGATTAAAGCTGTCATCTTTGACATGGATGGCGTCTTGATTGATGCCAAAGAGTGGCACTACGAGGCCTTGAATCAGGCCCTACGCATCTTTGGGATGGAAATCAGTCGCTACGACCACTTGGTGACATTCGATGGTTTGCCTACCAAGAAGAAGCTGGAAATGCTGACCTTGGAGCGAGGCTTGCCACGCGAACTTCACGGCTTGCTCAACGACTTGAAGCAGCAGTTCACCATGCAAATGGTGCACGCACATTGCCGCCCCAAGTTTGTTCATCAATATGCCTTGTCGCGCTTGAAGGGCATGGGCATGAAGGTGGCGGTCTGCTCCAACTCTATCCATGACACGATTGACGTGATCATGCGCAAGGCCGATTTGATGGGGTATCTCGACTTTTTCCTGTCGAACCAGGATGTCACCCACGCCAAGCCAGATCCCGAGATCTACACCAAGGCCATTCAGATGATGGGTCTGGATCCTCGCGAATGCTTGATCGTTGAAGACAACCCCAATGGGCTGTTGGCCGCGAAACGGTCAGGTGCGCATGTGATGCAGGTGGCTGAGACGGACGAAGTCAATCTGGACAACATTCTTTCGCACATCGCCAAGGCAGAGGCCTTGATGAACGAAGCAACTTTGGTGGAGGCTTGAATGATCAATGTGCTGCTGCCCATGGCGGGCCAATCGGCTTTGTTCGATCCACAGTTGTATCCTTATCCCTTGCCTTTGACCGAGGTGTGCGGCAAGCCCCTCATTGAGCATGTGATTGCGAATCTCCAGACCCTGGGGCCGGATGTCCGTTTCATTTTTGTGGTGAAAGCTGAAGACTGCAGACGCTTCCATCTGGATCACACCTTGTCGCTGTTGGCGCCTGGTCGCTGCGAAATCGTGCAATTGGCGGCTGACACCAAGGGCGCGCTGTGCTCGGCCCTGATGGGCATCTCGCATATTGCCAATGGGGACCCCTTGGTGGTGGCCAACTTCGATCAGTTGATTGAGCCTGGACTGGGCGGGATCTTCGCCCAACTCACCCAAACCCAATGCGACGCCGGATGCCTGATCTTTGATGCTGTTCACCCGCGTTGGTCGTATGTGAAGCTACAACAACAAAGGGTGGTGGAGGCTGCAGAGAAAAAGCCCATCAGTCGCCATGCGATTGCCGGCTTTTACTACTTTGCAAGCGGCTTGTTGTTCGTGGAGGCAGCCAAGCGTACCCTCTACAAAGGCGCTTCAGTGGGCGACGCCTACTATGTATCCCAAGTGTTCAATGAACTGGTGCTGGATGGGCGCCACATTGCGACCGTGTCGCTTGATCCGCAGCAATATCACTCGTTCTACACCCCTCAACGGATTGAAGAGTACGAGCGTCAGCATTTGATCTCGGGTGCGGTGGCACAAACTGCCGTGGCGCGTGCAGGCTATATGGCGATGGCTTGATACGCTAGAAGCCGCCACAACAAAGGGGAAAAAAACAAAGGGGGCTCAGTGCCCCCTTGTTCTTGGTATCGCGACACCTCAGGCGATGGCGTTGATGTATGCCTCGATGGAGCGTGTCTTCATCAACGCGTGGCAACGTTGCGCATAGTCCAAGCGTTTGCCATCATCGGTCAACAGCTCAAAGAGGCGGTCCTCGATGGTGTGCTTGTCAGCGAAGATCAGGTTGTCTCGATAGAACGGGTCAATCAGGTCGGTCTCACCGATATCTGAAATGACAGCCTTTTGGTTGGACAGCAGATAGGACGTCCTGACCTCGGGGAAGATGCGGTCGCCGGTGGCGCTCAAGACAATCTTGGCGCGACGGATGTAGTCGTCACGCTCGGTGCCATAGATGTTTTGCATCAACACTGTCTTGGGACGGATGCGGCTCTTGCCCATCGCGGCCATCAAGAACCCCAGCTTGCGCTCGCCACCGATGCTGCCGTAGTACAGCACATCGATGTCCTGGACGGCTTGCTCGGCATTGGGAATTTGCAGGCAGGCAGCGTAGGGGATGGGTTGGATGATGACGGGCAGGGTGGGCTGTACGGCTTCCCAGAATGGCATGTTGTAGCCCGAGTACTCGATGGCCTGAAAGTGTTCAACGATGTGAGACATGCCCGGACCTAGGCCTGCGCGCGTGATGTTGCCCAGGTGGTGGTATTGCTCCAGGTTGAACACACGCGTGCCGGGTGGAAACTGCTGCAGCAACTCCAGGGGCATCAGGTGTGCGGCAAACAGGTAATAGCGATCGGCATCCCGCAGGAAGCTGTTGACTGTCAGGTGCGCCTCGTGTCCCGCCTGTTGAAGCCCGAAGGCCACCGATCGGGCCACGTCGTCATAGGCCTTCAAATTGATCAGTGAGGGCACATTGGGCTGATAGAGAACGATGTTGCAACGCATGGCTCTGAGGTCCTGGCGAAAGTGATGTGCCTGGGTAGAAGGCACCCATGCTGATGTTAGCCATCGCGAGGGCTTCACATTCTGGAATAAGCCATGAAAAAAGGCGCCGACTTTCGCCGGCGCCTTGGGTCTCAACCAAGCGGATTAGATCAGCAGATCGTTGTTCTTGTCATCGATGATGTTGGTTCGGTCGATGATCAACGGTGTGTAGTTGTCCACTTGGCTGTTTGTCGCCACAGTCTGCGATGCTGGTGGTGTTTCGGCAGTGGTTGTCGAGCCACCCAGCAGATCCTCTGAAGGTCCTGCCAGCAGGTCTCCCAAGTTCACCGCCTTGGTCAGATGGCTCAGGTCAGCCGTCTGTGCCGAGGCCTCGCCATCCTGACCCAGTGCCACGTTGGCATCGGATACCGCCTGCGTAGCGACCGCACCACTTGGTCCATCCATCGCAACACCAGCTGCCACGCCTTGGGTCGCTTTGCTGAACCAGACGTCTGCCATGTCATGTGACTGACCGTCAGAAGTCTTGTAGCTCGAGATCAGCCCCAGCATGTTGCCGTTGTCAATCTCTGTGCCTGCCATCGCGTTGATGTCCAGCTCTATGATGCCCAACTCGGCCAAGGCTTTCAGCTCGCCCGTATCGGTGTAGCCATCGCTGTCGGCGTCGACCCACAGGCGCATGTCCTTGAAGGTGGCGTCTTCGGCGGTGATCTTACCGTCGCGGTTGGAGTCCTCTGCAGCCAGCGCCGCGTAACCGTGTCCTGCGCGGTTGCCGTTGGCCAGTTGTGTGGCAGAACCGAACAACTCGCGACCATCGTTGATGATGCCGTCATTGTTGCGGTCAATCGTCAACAGACCGTCGCCCGAGCCAACCCAGCCCACTTGCGTGGCGTTTCCGGTGGCATTCAGGTCGAACACCACACCGTTATTGGCTGCAATCGTCGATACACCATTGCCATCCAGGTCCAGCACGATCGGCGAGGCCGCCATCAGCGCGTCAACCTGGCTGGTCGACATCGCGCCGACTTGCTCGGAGGTGAAGGCCACCGCCTGGCTCATGCTGAGGCCGGCAAGGTCATTGGTCTCCAGTGCCACGATCTGTTCGGTCGTGAAGGCCTTGATATCGATCGTGTTGAAGGCGTGCAGCTGTTCAGAGCTGAAGGCCGCGACGCTTTCGGTGCTGAAGGCCTGGATCTGGACCGTGGTGAACGCGTCGATCTGCATGGTGCTGAATGCACCGATGTGGACCGTGTCGAGCGCCGCAATCTCATCCGTCTGGAACGCAGCGATCTGAGTGGTGCTGAAGGCTCTCAGGTCGTTGGTGTCGATGGCGGACAGGTCTTCACTGTTGAGCGTAGCAATCTGTACGGTGTTCATCGCCATGAACTGGGTACTGGACATGGCCACGATCTGGTCAGTGTTCAGTGCGCCAATTTCAGCGGTAGTCATCGCACGGATCGAGCTGGTGTGGAACGCGTGCACATGCTCCGTGGTCAGGTTGGTGATTTGCTCTGTGGTGAGCGCGATCACCTGCTGCGTGCTCAGAGCCCTGATGTCATCCGTACCCAGACCTTGCAGCTGGTCGGTGGTCAGCACCGCAATCTGAACCGTGTTCAGGATCGCGATGTCATGCGTCGACAGGCTGACGATGTCGTTGGTCTCAATCGCTTGAACCTGTGCGGTGTTCAGCACACTGATCTGATTGGTGGTCAGTGCAATGACTTGGACCGAGGTCAAGGACGCGATCTGTTCGGTGTTCAGGACCCGGATATCGTCCGTACCCATCGCGGCGATGCCGTTGGTTGTCATCCCTTGGATCTGGTCGCTGGTCAACACGGCGGACTGTGCCGTGGTCAGCGCTGCAATCTGGTGGGTGGTCATGGCACGCAGATCGTGGGTCTCGATCGCAATGATCTGGTCGGTGTTCATCACCGCGACCTGTTGGGTCGACAGTGCCGCCATTTGGACCGAGTCAATCGATGCAATCTGTTCCGTATTCAGGGCCCGGACATCGACTGTTTCGATGGCTCGGATCTGAGCGGTGGTCAGTGCCTGGATCTGTTCCGAGGTCAGCGTAGCGATCTGGACCGAGGTCAACGCCGTCAGGTTGTTGGAGGCCAGGCTGCGCAGATCGTGCGTTTCGATGGCCAGGATCTGATCGGTGTTCAAGGCCTGGATCTGGACCGTGCTCAGGCCGCCCAACTGCACAGAGCTCATGGTGGCAATGTGGTCGGTGGTCAGAGCCTTGACATCGGCCGTACTCAGGGCACGGATGCTGGCGGTGCTGAAGCCCGTCAGGTCATTTGTTTCCAGATTGGCGATGTGATGGGTTTCCATGGCCGCGATCTGGGCGGTGGTCATGCCCGCAATTTGTGCGGAGTCCAGCGCCTGGATCTGGTCGGTGCCCATGCCGGTGATGTCAGAGCTGGTGATGGCTCTGGCGGCAGCGGTGGTCAGGGCGGCGACTTGATCAGTAGCCAGGGCCGCGATTTGAGCCGAGGTCATGGCAGCGATCTGCAGCGTGTTGAGGCTACGCAGTTCACCGGTGTCGATGGCGGTGATCTGGTCGGTGTTCATCACGACGACCTGAGTGGTGCTCAGTGCGCCGAGTTGGACCGAGTCCAGTGCCACGATCTGGTCAGTCGTGAGGGCCTTGACGTTCTGGGTGCTCAGAACCCGGATGTCGGCCGTATTCAGACCAGCCAGATCATTCGTCTCCAGAGCCACAGCCTGATGTGTTCCGAGTACGGATACCTGAGCCGTGGTCATGGCCGCGACTTGTGCGGAGTCCAGAGAAGCGATGTGCTCAGAGTTCAGGACACGCACATCGGCGGTGGAGATCGCTCTGACACCCGTGGTGGTGAGCGCTTGAATCTGATCGCTTGTCAGGACAGCGGCTTGAACCGTGGTCAACGAGGCGATCTGGGCCGTGTTCATGGCACGCAAATCGTTCGTCTCGATGGACACGAGCTGATCGGTGTTCATCACGGCGACCTGATGAGTCGACAGCGCCGCGATCTGCACCGAGTCGATCGCTGCGATCTGATCGGTGGTCAGCGCCTTGACGTCAACCGTTTCAATCGCACGGATCTGAGCGGTGGTCAGTGCCTGGATCTGTTCCGAGGTCAATGTTGCCACTTGCACCGATGTCAAGGCAGTGATTTGACTCGAAGCGAGACTGCGCAAGTCGTTCGATTCGATCGCCAAGATCTGGTCGGTGTTCAGGACTTGAACTTGTACCGAGGTCAGGCCGCCCAACTGCACAGAGCTCATGGTGGCAATGTGGTCGGTGGTCAGCGCCTTCACATCGGCCGTACTCAGGGCACGGATGCTGGCGGTGCTGAAGCCCGTCAGGTCATTCGTTTCCATGTTGGCGATGTGGTGGGTTTCCATGGCCGCGATCTGGGCGGTGGTCATGCCCGCAATTTGTGCGGAGTCCAGCGCCTGGATCTGGTCGGTACCCATGCCGGTGATGTCAGAGCTGGTGATGGCTCTGGCGGCAGCAGTGGTCAGGGCGGCGACTTGATCGGTAGCCAGGGCCGCGATTTGAGCCGAGGTCATGGCAGCGATCTGCAGCGTGTTGAGGCTACGCAGTTCACCCGTGTCGATGGCGGTGATCTGATCGGTGTTCATCACGACGACCTGAGTGGTGCTCAGTGCGCCGAGTTGGACCGAGTCCAGTGCCACGATCTGGTCAGTCGTGAGGGCCTTGATGTTCTGTGTGCTCAGCGAGCGGATGTCGTGGGTGTCCAGACCCGCCAGGTCGTTGGTTTCGATGGCCACGGCCTGATGTGTGCCCAAGACAGCAATCTGGTTGGTGGTCATCGCGGCCACCTGTGCAGAGTCCAGCGAGGCGATGTGCTCGGAGTTCAGGACACGGACATCTGCGGTCGAGATGGCCTTGATGCCAGCCGTTGTCATGGCTTGGATCTGGTCACTGGTCAGCACTGCAGCCTGAACCGTTGTCAAGGACGCGATCTGGGCGGTGGTCATTGCACGCAGATCATTCGTCTCGATGTACGTGATCTGTTCGGTGTTCATGACCACGACCTGGTGGGTCGACAGTGCGGCCATTTGTACAGAATCAATCGCTGCCACTTGATCGGTGGTCAGAGCCTTGATGTCGGCTGTCTCGATGGCTCGAATCTGGGCCGTCGTCAGGGCTTGGATCTGCTCAGAGGTGAGTGTGGCGATTTGCACAGAGCTCAGCGCAGATATCTGTGTCGACGCCAGGCTACGCAGATCATGCGACTCGATGGCCAGAATCTGGTCCGTGTTCAGAGCCTGAACTTGCACGGAGCTCAATCCGCCCAACTGTACCGAGCTCATCGTGGCGATGTGGTCGGTTGTCAGGGCTTTGACGTCGCTGGTGCTCAGTGCGCGGATATCTGCGGTGTTGAAGCCCGTCAGATCGTTGGTTTCGATGTTCGCAATGTGTTGCGTATCCATCGCCGCGATTTGTGCTGTGGTCATCACAGCAATCTGAGCCGAATCCAGCGCCTGGATCTGGTCAGTGCCCATCGCGTTGATGTCCGAGCTGGTGATGGCTCGGATCGCGCCTGTTGTCAGGCCTGCCACCTGATCCGTCGTCAAGGTAGCGACTTGCTCGGAGGTCAAGGCTGCAATCTGCGCGGTATTCATGCTGCGCAGTTCACCGGTGTCGATGGCGATGATTTGTTCGGTGGTCATCACCACGACCTGAGCGGTGCTCAGTGCGCCCAGTTGCACGGAGTCCAGTGCAATGATCTGGTCGCTGATCATCGCCTTGATGTTCTGCGTGGTCAATGCGCGGATGTCGTGCGTATTGAGGCCCGCCAAGTCATTGGTCTCGATGGCGACGGCTTGATGTGTGCCCAACACA
>JBKBIO010000002.1:0-339718 GCA_046299355.1 Aquabacterium sp.
CCAAGGCGCAAGGTAAAGCCAGAGAGCAGGCCAAGAAGTCGACCATGGAAACACCCGCTGACGACCAAGTCAGTGAACCGTTCTGATACCGAGAGGGAGACTAAAGACCACCAACACACTACACTTATCCACAGCCGGGCACGACAAACCCGGTCTTCAATCCCTGGTCAAAATTCAGTTGGCACAGGTGGTCAGATTTGAATTGGCGCCAACAACGCATGGTTCAACAACTGTTCTGCCAACTGGAACGCCTGCGTCAAGACTGGCTACTCACCCAGGAACAACTGGCCACCCTGATTGAACTCTCACCAAAGACCTTGGCCGATTTGCAAGCCACGCCCATCGAGATCTTTTCTCTGATGCTTCACCACAAGGTCATCGCCCGCATGGAGGACCTGTTTCGAATCGATCTCTTGCTCGACGTGCTGTTCTCCGAACGAGAAAACGCTTGCGCTTGGATCCACAAGCCAAACAGTGCCTCACTGTTCAACGGACAAACCGCCCTTCACTACATGCTGCAGGAGCCTCGATACCGACGCGCAAAAGTCATCGGCTATCTGGTGGGCGCCTGCTCTGGCAACTTTTCTTGACCGGAGTGGAACCATGAACAAAAAGTCGCTTATCGCGCTGGACGTCGATGGTGTCTTGCTGGACTACTCCACCGCTTACGCCAAAGCTTGGGAGAAGGCTTTTGGCCACCACCCAGTTGAAGTGAACCCACATGCCTTCTGGCCTCATGAACGGTGGGGCATACCGTGGCTTGAAGGCGAGCAATTGAAGCACTTCAAGGCACAGTTTGACGAAGTGTTCTGGTCGACCTTGCCTGCACTCCCTGGCGCCGTGGAAGCATGCGCACAGTTGATTGATGCTGGCTTTGAGTTAATCGCTGTCACTGCGATCGATTCAGATTGGCTAGATGCACGCATTCTCAATCTGCAATCTCGAGGCTTCCCAATTGAGCGCGTGGTGGCAACCGGCGGTGCATTACCCGGACGTCCGAACCCCAAGGCCGCATTCGTCAATGAATTGATGCCGATGGCGTTTGTCGATGACTATCCGCCATTTCTTGAAGGCATTCACGAATCTGTTTACCTCGCGTTGATTCAACACACACAAATGGGGGATAAGCGCGGAACGAAAGGCTTGGAACGAACGTCAACGTACGCTTCACTCCATGCGTTTTCCAGTGCCTGGGTCAATCGTCGAAGGCCCCCCAACAAATAGAAACATGTTGGCGACGAAGTCTAGTCAGCATATGCATGGATCACCCACCATTCGCTAGAAAATGCTGACAGAACTGAGGAACATCTCACCAAGTGGCCCTCAAGAAAATCAGGAGGATTTATGAACTGCCTAGACCGCCGAGGCTTTGTCTCGGCACTCGCGCTCTGTGCGCTCTCCGTACCAATTGCAACCAGCTCACAAACACAAGATGAGCAGCAGCAATTAACCGTCTACGCCACGTATTTGGATGCTGTTCAATCGGCTGGAAAGAAGCTGCTGTCTATCCATAAAGGATCCAGTTACTACACGGGCTATTCGCTTCTTCCATTCGGGTCACGCGAGAAGGCCGTCAAAGAGGCACTTGGCTTTGCAGCAAAATCAACTGACACGGTTTTGATCGTCACATTCGATGCGACCGAAACCTACAGACCAGAAGCACCACCACCAGGAAGTTTCATGGGTGGGGTCTATTCAGTGTATCGACTACTCCCTATCAAATACATCGATCTCACCACTCAGACGCTACTTACTGAGATCAAAGCTCATGTCGGTTTAAGGATCACTCAGATCTCTGAGCAACACATTAAGTATCTAACTGATGTGGCACGCAGCCCCGATTACAAGGGTTTGACTCCTGAATACAAAGCCCTGGTTAGAGCAGGTAACAATGAGTATTCCGATGGGTTTGCGTTGTCAAGACTCGTTCAGCTCATTGAGCTTCACGAAGGTAAATCTTGTGCTGAAGAGTTGATCAGATGGGCCAAGTTCCATAAGAACTCTCAAGTTCGTCATGGCGCATACACGTCATTGATTTCCCTAGGCAAACATGCCGAGGTTGAAGAAATTCTCAAGACTGAAGAGAACAAAGCGGTCAAGCAGTCAGTTCAGGACGCATTGATCTAGCACGACATATCCACACGGCGACTGAATTCACTTGTCAGTTGCCGTCCAATGCCCCTCTCGGTGCATTGGAGCTCATGCGTCAACCATATCTCGCGCCGTTTTTTGACCTTATCAGCGCAGGGGCATGCAACTTAGGTTTCATCGTAGATATGCGGCCCGTCTCCCAGTTTGAAGACGGGCAAGAGTCCGTCTAGTCCTTATTTGTTCGCAAAGGCCCCAGAGTAGAAGTCATCCAGTGTCGTGAACAGATGCTTCTGAAAGAGCTCCGCAGTGTGTTGGTTCAAGATGCTGAATCCGTCGAAGTCCCCGCGCTGGTCAGCCACCAAGTCTTTGACCTTGTAGCTCTTTTCGTAGATTGATTGACCTTGGCTGGTCAGCACATATTTGGCGTCGAACTCAGCAACGAGGTTGTAGTACGAGGGCGCCAAGCCGAGCGTGATCAGATTCATGGCAATGGACTGGCCAGCTTGGTAGTCGGAGTATGCGGGGCCGCGCTTGTGAGGCGCCACCAACTCCACGCGCAGCACATAGTCTGAAGTGGTACCGTCCGCCGCCTTGGCATTGGCGGGCAGCTTCTTCGCAAGGTAGTTGGGCAACTGCTTCACGATATCCGCAGACGCCACCGAGGTTTGAACCTGATTCAATGGCAACAACGGCTGAGCATCTCCTCCACTGAAAACGCCTGGTGTTGGCTGCGAGTAGTAGATGTCAAAGGCGAAGGTTTTGCCTGCCAATGTTGGCGACTTCCATTGCGTGGTGCCGGGAACATCAATCTTGGCGCGAGTGGCACAACCAGCCAAGGAAGCGACGGCAAGGACGACAAGAGTCTTTTTCATGATCATGATTGAGGAAGATTGAAAAAAACTTCGCTTAGCAGCCGCTCATGTAAGAGCCCGATTTCACAAAAGGCAATTCGAGTGACGCTGCGGGCAAGTCGAACTTGACCGAAGCGGCATTGACAGTGACGTTGCCAGTTTGGAAGACGGCGTTGCCAAAGCTGAATGTGGATGCCAACGCGTACTTCAGCCCCGTATCGCTGACATAGACCAAGCCTGAGTACTGGCCTGCATTGATGCCATAGCCACTGGAGACCGTCAGCGTGAAGGTGCCATTGGCGCACAAGACTGCTTGTGACGTGCTGCCATAGAGTGAATGCGCGGATCGGGTCGCGGGCGCAGCCATGCGATTCAAGTTCAATGCGTAGCCTTTGCTACCTTTGAATGACAAAACATCGCCGGTCAGGGTGACGGGGCCACTGTCCTGCTCTGTCACTGGGACCAGATACTTGCCCGCCGCGGTGTCCACAGACTCATATCCAGCCACCTGCAAAGTCGTCATGCCTTTGGAGTCGGGCATGCCAAGGTTGATCGAGGCCATCTTTGAGTTGCTGGTGAGGTAGCGTCCAGCAAACAATGACAAGGCGTGGCTCGTACCCTCGATGGCAATCGTACCGACGCTGGGCAATGTCGCCGAACCACTGAAAACACCCCGTTTACCGGCAGAAGTCAAGTAGCTCTGGAAGTGTGTTTGCGCTGTGGTGGCTGGGAGCAAAGACAAACCGGCTGACTTTGCAGACAGCACAGCTGTCACATCGGACGACGCCTCGAACTGGGCAACGGTGAGGTTGAAATCCAGTTTTTGCAGCGCATCGCGCGCGTTTGCCAACACATCGGCAGACAAGTTGATGCCGTTGGCAGTCACGCTATCTGCGTCCAGGGTTTGCAAGAGGCGAAGCAGATTGGTGACTGATGTAGCGGTGACGTCTTGGGTTGAAAACAAATCCAAGGGGGTAATGACCGCTTTGGCCAGGATCGTGCCCAGTTTGAGGGAGCCGAGGTAGACATCAATGCTTTCGCCAGGTCGATATGTGAATTGACCCCACGCACCGGTCACTTGGCTGCGGCCGTCTGTGTGCTTGATGGTCAGCCCCACGACGGGGGCATCCAGGAAGACGCCAACGGCTTGCGTTGTGGAAATCACGGGGGAATTGACCGGCGCTGGTGAGGGAGTCTGGCTGGTTGGATTCGACGGAGCAGGATTGCTCGAGCCGCCTCCTCCACCACAAGCTGACAAGATGCAAGCCGCTACGACTGCAGACAAAGCTGCGCCTACCTGATTTGTTTTCATGGGTACTGCCTTTGGAAAAACGATTTACTTCAGAAGTGCTTTGATACTGGGCTTGGATGCGTAATCCTCAGGCTTCTTACCTGACTCATCGACCTGGGAGAGATCAATGGCGCCGGCTTCCACGTAGAGGCCTACGATGTCTTCATCGCTGGCCTGAATCGATTTGATGAATCGAGCGCGGTCAGACGCGTCGTAGCCCAGCTTTGACAACTCCGTTCGGGCGCTGAGTCGCTTGGCTCGGTCGGAACTTTGCTTGGATGCGTTTTGCTGCTTGGTGACCAATGGATCAGGAACGACTTCCTTACCTTCCAAGGCAGGCGTCATCTCGATGATGGAGAATGGCTGCTTGGCATTCGTCAATTCTGTCTCAAAGGCTGCAATCGACTCCAGGATGTAGTCGACGGGCTCGGCTTTCAAGCCCATTGATTTAACAGCCGCTTTGGCAAGGGTGGCCCCTAACGAAAACAGGCCCGATTGCTTCTGGCTGAACGAGGCATAGAGATTGACTCGATAACCACCGTCATATCGATAGCCACACGCCAGATACTGAGACTCGTCCCCCCATTTAGAGCCCGACTGATCGCTGGAGCCCACCTGGAAGATCGCTTGCTCGCCGCACCAGGGATACCGCACAGACTGAGTCAAGAACTGGAACGTCTTGAACTCCATTCTCGCTGGCGTGGCGGGAGCCGGACCGGTTGACATGAGATCAATGACGCTGGCGTCATCGCCCCGAGAGGTCAGCGCTTTGTAGACAAAATTTTTGACCTGGTCCTTGGTTAGCTGGGTACCGGGAATGTCATAGATCAGAAAGATGTTCTTGATCTCGGTCTTGTTTTTCAGGGCATCGATGGCGTACGCCTGGCCGGTGAACGACACAGAGATGGCAACGCCAACCACCACAGGGAGTGATACCCAATTTTTCATGACGGAAAACTTCTTCAATTGCAACCTCGCGTGCATGCCACCCGCCTCAGCCCGCACCGCGACTTACCCAAGCCTGCGTCTCCCGAACCTCACGAATGTACGAATTAGTGTGTGTACGAATGAGTGTACAACGCAGACCATCGGGAGGTGAAACGCGGAAACCCGAAGAAACAATTTGGTCAGAAGATCAAAGACCTGCGAGCCCAGCGCGGCCTCAATCAAGAGGAGCTGGCCGAGCGGGTAGGTGTGTTCCGCACGTACATGAGCAGAATTGAGACCGGCGTTGCCAACCCAACCCTGACGATGATCTACGCGCTGGCTGCAGCGCTCGACGTCTCAGTCATTGAATTGTTTGAACCCGAGGTGCGCTGACTCGATTAGCCTTGGGGCTCGATAGCAAATGCGAGATCTGCCGTGTGCAACCTCTATCAAATGACCCCCAAAGAGGACTTCGAGCGATACGCCCGCAAGCTCAACAAGACTTTGGTGTCTGAAGACTACGATGCCAGCAGACCGGTGGGGCCGTTTGGGCAAGGCATGTTCCTTACCCTGGACGGAGACCAGTTGCAAGGCACCATGGGTCAGTGGGGCATGATTCGCCCCGGGCAAAGCAGTCGCATTGATTACATCCACCCCAAGGCGCAGCCAGGCAAAAAGCCCCCTGCCCCACGTGCACGCTCAACCAATAACGCGCGAATAGAAGGCATCGATGGCAAACCGACCTTCTATCGTGCCTGGAAATTGGGACAACGCTGCCTGATTCCAGCAGATTGGTACCAGGAGCCCAATTGGGAGACGGGTAAGAACATCTGGTGGCAACTCAAACGCGCAGATGGCTTGCCATGGACGATCGCAGGCCTTTGGTCAGAATGGACTGATCAGGAAACGGGTGAGCTGGTCCCCAACTTCACCATGATCACCCGCAACTGCACTGGCCACCCTCTACTTGGTCGCCTTCACAAGCCTGAGCTAGACCCATCCACAAGGAAGCCTCTATCTCCGGAGCAAGAAGATAAGAGATCCTTGGTTCAAATTGCCCCGGAAGACTGGACCCGATGGCTTACCGGTAGCATCGAGGAAGCTACGCAACTGCTGACTCTGCCTGAGCCTGAGTTTTTTGATCAAGCGGATGCTCGAAGAACCGACACGCTGCTCGCATATTTGAGGGATCGGAAGACCACTTAAAACTGAATCAACTAAAGACCTAGATGTCAGACGTAAACAATGTCAGTCAATCTCTTTGATGAAGGCACAACGCTCCAGGAAAAGGCGAAGACCGCTGTCTTGCAGTCCTTTCGAACTCGGGATGTTCCAGCCTGGATCTCGACATGTATGGAAAGCGTAGATGCATGGGCCAATTCCCAGGACTGGGACTACTTTCGACTCGATGATGCTTTTCTGAGGCTACCTGAGCAGTGGATACTGGAGAAGTGCGGCACAAACATCTATGCGGTCACAGATGTTGCTCGACTCATTTGGTTGGATGAGGTCTTGAACCAGGGTTACGAAAGGGTGGTTTGGGCAGATGCCGACATGCTGGTGATTTCGCCTACCCTGCTAACCAAACAAATACAACGACACCACGGGCATGGCTTCGCAAAAGAAGTCTTCCTGCCAATCGAAAACGCGCAAGTTCACGCTCCCCGCATGGGCATCAATAACTCACTGATGTTCTTCGAGCGTGGCGATCTAACGTTAAAAGCGTATCTGAATAAGTGCAAGTCATTTCTACTCAGCTTCAATGAGCAAAGTCTACCTAGAACGTCGCTGGGACCGACACTTCTCACTAACTATCAAAGGGGAGCGAGGTTCAATTTGATCGACGGTGTAGGACTACTGACCCCAGCGATCATGCTTCCTTTAGGCCGAGGAGATGATTCAAGTTTTGATGCTTATGAACGATCAATGGGAAGCCCGATCGTCGCAGCGAACCTTTGTCACTTCATGCGCAACCAAACCCCACCAACCAAACGCGCTGCATTTGACCGGGGATACGCATCAGCGATCCATTTTCTGAATCGCAGGAATCAGCGGTAGAGCTGCGATCCTGGCCCACGGCACGTAATGCAAGAAGCGCTCAAACTGAATGCGAGGAGCTACCGTTCCCTACCCGCCTCATGCCACGCCTTCTTCACGGGCGATAACAAATACTCAGCAACGGTTCGATCTCCAAGCAGAACTTCTGCGCTAACCTGCATCCCTACCGACAAGGGATATCTCACTCCGTCGGACTCAATGAAACGGTCATCGAGAACAATCAGAGCTTTATAGCGCAACGGAGCTTGACCCGTGGCTTGCATGCCTTTGTCGCGAGCTTCTTCCTCGCTTTGAGCATCGGCGCTGACGTGCTCGACCGTCCCCCTACCCATGCCGTACTTTTGAAAAGTGTATGAAGCGAATTTCAGTTTTACTGGCTGCCCGGGACGAATGAATCCAATATCCTCATTCGATATCCACACTTCTGCCTTCAGTCGTTCTTCTTTAGGCACCAAACTCGCCATGACAGTGCCGGGCTGGACAACAGTTCCTGACGTATGTGTCGCAAGGTCCTTAATGGTTCCATCCTGAGGTGCCCGCAGCTCCAACAAGCCTCGTCGATGGATCTGTTTCTCCTGTTCTTTAGCGAGTTTCTCCAAGACTGTCTGGGCTTCATTTCGTTCGATATGAAGTTGTCGTACGTAGTCGGCCTGGATTTGTCTCAGCTTTTTCTGTGACTGATCAATACTCGCCTGCGCAGATGCGATCAAGTGCCCTTGCGTCGCAAGCTCCTGCTCCTTTTCAATACGCTCTCGCCTTTTATCTGACGCCATTAATCCACCGGCAAACCCTTCCTTGACAAGCTTTTCATACGCCTTGTCTTGCTCCCGATAGTGCGGCAGAACTGCCTCGATTCGCTCTCGTTGTTGGCGTGCTGCTGCAAGTTCTTGTTCTGCCTTCGACAAGCGGCTTCGTTCCTCAGCCAATGCAGCAGACAGAGAGTTCCTGTTGGCGACGTATTGCGCTGCCGCTTCTCTTACCAAGGAAGGCGCCCCATCTACGCTCGACGAAAAAGGTCGGTCATTCAACTCTGCGTCGATTCGATCTAGCTGCACCTTTTTTCGAACATATTCTGTTTCAATGGCACCCAAATCAGCTTCAGTGATTTGGGCATCCATGCGCATCAAGACTTGGCCCTTTTTAACGGCTTCGCCCTCACTCACCAAGATATCCTTCACAATTCCAGCCTCTGATGGCTGAACAATCTTCAGATAGCTGGCGGGGACAAGCTTGCCATCTGCAACGGCCACGATATCCAAGCGCCCTAGAATCGCCCACACGATCAAAAAGAACACAAGGGTCACCAGTGCCCATAGAACCTTTCGGCCCATGGGATTTGGGGCGGTATGTTGCAGTCGAATCAAAGGAGGGAGAAATTCTTGGTGGTCAGCACCAGAGCTTTTCTCCAAAGAATTTAGTGGCGACATGACGGGTGGCCCCTGTTCGTCTGATTTTCTTGCGGAAAGCTCACTGGTTTTGATCCTCCAAGCACGGCTCTTTCGACAATTTCAATGCTCTGCTCAAGAGCTCGCTCCGTGGAAAAATCACGATGGCGGTCTCTAAACGCAGCAGCTGTAGCATGCATCTCGTCAGAAAATAGTGCGTCTACCAGCTGCTCAGAAACACTTGCCAAACCATCTGAAGTGCGGATTATTCGCCCAGCGCCCAAATCACTGATCCGCCTAGCTAGTATTGCCTGTTCAGCATACTTGGGGCTCATCATGATCGGCACTCCCGCAAGTAAGGCTTGCGTAGAAAAGCCTCCCGTTCCATAACCCACAGCCAAATCGGCAGAAGGTAGGACGCGTGTCAGATTCAAGGGAACGCGGGCCACACGCATGCGACTGGTAGCCAGTCGCTTGGCTAGTGATGCGTCTAATCCTGGAACGACACAAATGGTCTCGGCCTCCAAATCAGCAAGCCCTCTCATGATCTGAAGAAATCCAGGCACAGACGGCCGCAGGTAGGCCACCACCTTTTTACTGGAAGGCCTTTGCCAGTCAACATCCAACGCTGCAGGAATTGAAACGATTGGACCGACATAGTTGGCGAAGCCACGATCACTGTAATGATCAAGCTCTGGAAACGTATCGAGGATGTCGTCACGTCCAAAAAGGTCCCTTGCCTCTACGACTCTTCGACACCCAATCGTAGTGACGGCATCTGCAATGACTGCATTCACCTGAAGCTCCGACTCAACCGAGTCTCGGGCTGACACAGATCTCCATGGCGCAATCGAGGGCCAAGGAAATATTTTTGGAGGAATAGAGAATCCATTACCGACCGCCAAACACGGTACATCAAAAAGTTTGGAAGCTAGCAGAGCCGTCGGCGCATGATCTCCGACAACAAGATCAGGCTTTGCTAATGTCAGGATTCCGCGCCAAGCCAAAAGCCTTGAACGCAAGTCTAGTGACCGACTAAATCCGCATGCTCCCAACAAATCAGAGTAGGTAGACAGACGCGCCATACTCTTTCCGCCGGAGGAAGAATGCCTCGGTGCGGCTAGAACCGTTACCTTTGTCGAGAAAGAACAGCTTGGAAGATGGGCGACGTCCTTGAGCGCCACAACCACCTTGTGACCGCGTTGAATAAGGACATTGGTCAGGCGCTGGCAACGGGCGAGGTGTCCAAACGCCTCGCCCAACTCCCATGCGATTAATATCGTCGCCATCCAATGTCCTGTCGACGGCTTACCATGGCAGCTTGCCGACCCCCTCTTGAATACCTGTGAAGCCCTTCAGATCAGTGCCGGTACTGCAGGCCAAGGAAACAGAGTCAACACCTGATCGTGAGATCGCGCTGCCTCCCTGGAGCCAACCAACCAACCTACTGATATCAGCTCCTTGATTTGGATTGTTCCAAGTCGAAGTTCCCTGGCGCTCGGCGTCCAGTCGATTTAATGCATTCGTGAGTTCCGCCCAATGACGCTCAACGTCCTGGCTTGATCGACCGGCCGAGGCATCGTCGCGCTGCTCACCTGCTTGTTCGAACCAACGACGATCCAGTTTATCGAACAAAGACGATCCCGACTTGGATTCACGCTTGAACCCATCCAGGAAACGACTCAGGACGTCGTCGTCACCAGACGACGATGACTTCTTCCCGGAATGAGCCAAGGCCGAACCCAGTGCGTCAAGCACATTCAGCCCTCGTCCAACGCCACCACCGTGGTCACTGCTCTCGCGCACATCTTCAACCGACGTATCTGTCGGGACGATGGTCCTGTTGCCAAAGCTGATACTAAAGACATCCGACGCAAAAGATGACTCACCGCGACCGTCAGTTGCTACGACACGCACATCTATCTTTGTCTTGGCATTGGCAGGTGCTGTTCCGCTAAACGATTGGGTCGCAGGATCAAACTTCAACCATGTAGGCAGAGGCTTGCCATTAGATAGCGTGGCACTGTATGTGAGGCTATCGTTCCGATCCATGTCTCGGAAACTTCCAGTTGGAACCTTCCAGCTGAACTCTTTGCCCCTTGCCAACTGAACATCGACCAAGCACTTCGCCAACTCTGGAGCGTCATTTACGCCTTGAATCGTGAACGTTAGCTCTCCCGGTGCGCTGTTCGAGCCATCGCTTGCCACATATGTGAAACGATCCACAACGCTTTCCCCTGCGCCCAACGCTTGGACCTTTGAAGCCCAGTTATTGATGGCGTAGGCATAGTCCCCATCAGATTCAAGAATAAGCGTACCGAATTCACCCGTTTTGAATCCGCCGTTGGTTACTCTGAGGCGATCACCCTGCGGATCTCGATCATTCGACAGAACATTCCCACATGTAAGGATTTTTCGATCCTCGATCAAGTTGGCAGAGTCAGACGATGTGATGGGTGCACCCGAAGATGCTGAGCCTTCAACTCTGACATTGAAAACTTGGCTAGCAGATGCACCAGCGCCGTCAGTGGCAATGACTCTGATAGCGTACTCTCCCGATGCAGATGGTGTTCCACTGAATGTTCTGCTTGTTGGATCAAAGCCGAGCCAACCGGGCAGAGCACTTCCATCAGCCAACGAAGCGGTATAGGTCAACTGGTCGCCGAAGTCGATGTCACGGAATGCTGAATCCGGCATGATCCATGTCGTTTGGATACCAGCTTTGGCGACTTGATCAACCAGCGCAATACCAACTTCTGGGGCATCGTTAACATTCGTCACGCTGACGCTGAATATCTGGCTGGCTTTTGCACCCGCTTTGTCCGTTGCTTCAACCTTGATCGACAAAGTGCCTACGTCTGAGTTCAGCGGCTGACCGCTGAGTGTTCGTGCCACCGGATCAAAGATAAGCCAGGACGGAAGAGGTGCCCCGTCTGCGGTCGTTGCAACCAACGACAAGGTGTCTCCTGCATCTTCATCGACGAGGACATCACTTGGGATGACGTACAGGAACTGCGCGTCTTCCGTAGCAGTTTGGCTCGGCACGGTGCCCCTTACGATCGGCGCGTCATTCGTATTAGCGACATCTACTTTAAACAGGTGGCTAATTGTTTGCCCCGCAGAATCTCGCGCGACTAACCGTACTTGAATGGCCCCCACATCTGAATTCAATGCCTTGCCAGAGAACACCCCACGAGTCGCGTCGAAACTGATCCACGAAGGCAATGGCGAACCGTCAGCCAGTGTTGCGAAGACACTCAAGCTATCGCCAACATCAACATCTCGGAAGAGTTCATTCAATGGCAACGCATAGCTAAATGCGGTGTCCTCGTTGACCAACAAGTCGGCAACCGAGCCCAGAGACTCTGGCGAGTCGTTCGTATTGGAAATAGATAAATCGAAGTCTTGAGTCGCTGAAGCACCACTCAAATCCGTTGCAGTGACCACGACTTGAAGCACACCTACATCTGCATTCGCAGGTATACCGGAGAAGGTTCCTGTGAACGGATCGAACTTCAACCACGTGGGAAGTGGCGAACCATCCTTCAAGGTTGCAACGTACGACAGGCGATCGCCAACGTCTGCGTCGACAAATGCATCGTGCGGGATAACAAATGTGAACACCGCATCTTCGGTCGCTACTTGCGCGCCTATCGGTGCCATTGCCGTAGGCGCATCATTCGTATTACCGACCACTAACTCGAAAGCTTGGAACGCGGTAGCCCCAACAGAGTCCGTTGCGACAACCTTCACTCTCAGCAGGCCCACATCGGCGTTCGTGGGTGTACCAAAGAACGTCCTAGTGCTGGGGTCAAACTGCAGCCATGACGGTAGCGGTTCACCAGACTCAGAGGATGCAGAGTATGTCAACACATCGGTGACATCCGCATCAACAAATGAATCTTCCGAGAAGGTATAAGTGAATCCAGTATCTTCAACGGCCCTTTGCGCCAGCAGAAGGGCGTTAACCACGGGCGCGTCGTTAACGTCAGAAACCTTGAGCGCCAACAGCTGATCTACGCTAGAGCCAGCCTTATCGGTCGCAGCGATTCGGACTTTGAACTCACCGACATCGCCACTCCCGGGGGTACCGAATAGTGTTTTGGTGGCGGCGTCAAACTGCAGCCAAGAAGGCAGTGGCTGGCCCCCCTCCAGCGTAGCCGACAGCGACAACTCGTCGCCAACGTCAGCATCAGCAAAGGCATCTAAAGGCACGCGGAAAATAAACGCCTGATCCTCTTGCGCCTCTTGACTGCTCAACGGAGCAGCAATAACAGGCGCATCGTTTGTATTCGCGATTGTCAATTCGAACGTCTGGCTCGCAGAGGCTCCAGAACGATCTGTCGCAATGACTTTGACCAAAACAGCGCCCACGTCAGAGTTGTCGGGAATCCCGGTGAACCTGCGAGAGACAGGATCGAAGGAAATCCAAGCCGGTAATGGCTCTCCGCCAGCCAATGAAGCCGAATAAGTAAGACTGTCCCCTAAGTCAGCATCTCGGAAGGCATCCAGGGGTACGGCATACTCGAACGATGCATCTTCACTAGCTGTCACATCCTGAATTGTTGTTCCATTGATAGGGGCATCATTCGTGTTTTCAACAGCAACGTGGAAGCTGTAGAGACTCGAAGCGCCGAGCTCGTCGATGCCCTGGACTATGACATCGAACTCTCCAACGTTTTCGTTTGTCGGGGTACCAAACAGAGTACGCGTTGCAGGGTCGTACTGAAGCCAGTCCGGCACCTTTTCATAGCCGGTGAGCGTGACGCGAGTCAGGATATCGTCACCGTCGGGATCGACAAATAAGTTGTCTGGCAGGCGGAGACTAAAGGCTCCATCTTCCTGGATCACCTGATCCTCAATCGCGTTCCCAATGGTCGGCGCACGGTTCATGAACTCTTTGAGCGTGACATCAGTGCCATCGGCGAACTCAAAGGTATCGATCACGGTTGCCCCGGTCAAACCATCAGGAGCGAAGTTGACTACGCGAACCGAATCTCCATTTGCACCATAGGCAACAATCAAATCGCTTCCATCGATCTCGACGCGGACGTCATCTCGACTAATGCCTTCGCCGAAACTCAGGATGTTGCCGACTGAGTTTTCGACGGTATCTTCAATGCTGTCAATGCCGTCACCAATGTTCACGACGTAGGCGTCTCGTTGGCCACCACCGGCCAGTACGTCGGCCCCCAGTCCGCCCGTGAGAACGTCCTCGCCGTCACCAGAGGACAAAAGGTCATCACCGTCATAGCCGTACAGACGGTCTCCGACATTCGTTCCGTCTAACGAGTTATCTGCGCTGTCACCCTCGACAACGAAAGTCCAGGACACCAATGTCGTGAAATCTACCGATGTACCATCCGCGAATTCGAAGCGTTCAATCGCAACGTTTGCGTATACGTTCTGAGGATCAAACCCAGTGATTCGAACGACGTCTCCTTCTTCACCGTAGGGAATGAGTAGCCAGCTCCCGCCGTTACCGTCTGCTTCAAATCTCAAGTTATTCCGGAGCTCCTCCGGATCAATTCCTGGCCCAAATCGCAACACGTTGCCTGCATCTTGCTCGGCGACATCCTCAATCGTTACCACCCCATCGCCAACATTGACGACATAGGTGTCATTACCGGCTTCGCCATGAAGCCAATCGCCCCCTACCGTGGCATCGATCAGATCGTTGCCGCTTCCACCCCAGTAGCGATCAGTCAACGCGGTGCCATTGAGCTCATCACTGTCATCGCCACCAGAGATATCGAAGCCGTTCGACAAGAGCTCGTCGTAGCTCATTTCCTGGCCATTCACACCGAATCGGATCCGCTCTACTGCACGAGCGCCAAGCGGATCAGCTGGATCAAAGCCAGACAGCCGGACGCGGTTACCGGTGCTTTCGATGTCGATGATCAAGAAGCCCTCTTGGTCATATGACAAATAGAGGTCTTGTGGCGTCACACCATCAGGCAAGACAAGTACGTTGGGGGATCCACCGACTTCACTGTCAAGGATCGTGTCGGTGCCGCCATCAGCCTCAATGAAGTAAAGGTCTCCCCCTTCCGCCCCAATGAGCGTATCGTCAGCTCCTTTGCCCTCAATCCAATCAGACAACGCTGTGCCGGTTAGAACATCGTTCTCTGGTGTCCCGACGATCCGTAGGCCTTTGGCGAGCAAGTCTTCAAAACTTAAGGAAACGCCCATCCAAGGCAAGTCAATCGTCTGCACTGGCGATTGCATTTCGGCCACTCGGGGATCAAAACCAGCAAACCGAATTGCATCACCACCTTCGGTCAAACGCAGCAGGAGGTCTTGCCCGTCAAACTCCAGCCGTAGGCTATCGGGCTGAATATCACCAGTAAGTTCAATGCGATTCGAATCTTGCGCCCGCCAAGTTTCAGCAATGAGTGTTTCAGTTGCGGCTGAGCCCCATTCCTTGTGGATATAGTAAGTGTCAGATCCGGCACCACCGACCAATTTGTCAGCGCCACCTTCGCCGTTGAAGGTGTCATCACCTTCGCCGCCAATCAAGGTATCGGAACGGCTCGTGCCGCCCAGCCAACCGCCGTCGTCCCCAGCGAACGCAGTTCGTCCACTGACATCGATCGTCTGTGAAACGATCTCCTCTCCATCAGCAAAGCGAATGATGTCGACTGAGCGGGTTTGCGTCGCTCGACCGGGCTCGTAGCCCCGAAGTACAACGCGATCTCCAGGTCGATTGCTGAACTCGATCAACAAGTCACCGTCGAGTTCAGAGAACCGCAAATCTTCGCGTCGAATCCCTGCCCCAAAACTGAGGACGTTGGGTGCGGTATCGATGACCTCTTCCCCATACCCCCACTCGAACTCTGAACTCGGAGCACGTGATAAGGACTTGTGGTCATCATCGATGATGACTTCACCGTGGCCTATCTCGTAGACATATGTGTCGCCGCCCCACTCTCCATAGAGCTCGTCGGCACCAGGGCCACCAGTAAGAGTATCGTCACCTGAACCGCCAAAGATCAGGTCATCGCCCTCTCCACCGTCGAGGACGTCATCGCCAGCAGAGCCCAAGATGATGTCGTTACCATCCCCCGCATTCAGTACGTCCACTCCGCTAGTGCCGTAGATCACATCATCACCGGGGCTTGGGGTGTTGCTGCTCAGGCTCGGCGTAGCAAACAAATCTCCGACTTGTGCGTATGCAATGGCCTCAGTACCGCCTACTGGAGCCACCGTGCCGGTCAACTCATGCGATCCCCCGTCAAATGCGATGACCGAGCCGTTTGAATTTGCCAGAAGGGTTGCCTTATTTGCTAGCAACCATCCGGAGAAATCAAAGGTACGCGTGGAACCGTCTGCAGCAATAAATTGGAGTCGCTCCAGGTCACCAGGCAGTTCTTCGCTAGAGCTATCGATACTGATTGAGCCACCTGCGCCGCCCTGGACATGCAGCACAATCATCCCTTGCTCATTCAGTGAGACCGAAATCATGTCCGACGTGATGTCAGCACCGAAGGACAACGTGTCTTTGTTTGAACCAGGGCGCCATGTGTCATGGCCATCCCCAAAATTGAACAAGAGGACATCATCTCCAGATTCCGACCTCACATGATCTGCACCACCTTCACCGGAGATCAAATCGTCGCCAGAACCGGTGAAGATTTCATCATCACCGCTGCCGCCCGATACTTTGTCGTCTCCTGATCCAACACGGATGGTGTCATCATTTCCGCGACCGGATACAGATACCGAATCACCGGTGTAGTCGTTGATGAAGTCATCTGCCTGACTACCAATGATTGTCGTTGGGTCGCCGAAGTAGCGCGATTGGTCACCCATCTTGCTTCCGACGTCTGCTTTCGCCACAACATCATTGAGTGTCCACTCAGTGCCGTCTTCGAACTTAAAGCTCCGAATAGCACTGCGCCCAATATCTTCTCCATCATTGGCCCGAACAATCAGTGCATCATTGCCACCAATCCCGATGACCAAGCTGGTGTATCCGAGATCGCCCGGCTCTGACGTCCAACTGGTGTCACCCAATTGGATAGACACGTCTTCCGGCCGTATACCGGGGCCAAAAACAACGGTGTCATTCGCGCTAGCTGTGCTCTCTGCGTAGGCCGTGTCGAGACCGGAACCACGGGTGACAACGTAACGATTACTGCCTGTGCCTCCGTACAGATAATCCCGATCAGCACCACCATCGAGGGTGTCGTCGCCCTGTTCTCCCAACAGATTATCGCGGCCACCTCCGCCAGACAGAGTATCGTTCCCTTCCCTTCCATAAAGGGTGCTGCTCTTGTCCGTGCCAATGAGTTCGTCACCCTCAGGGGATCCATAAAGAATCTCTGAGTCTGCGCCTACATTGAGCAACGCTTCAATGTCATACGAGCTTAACTGAGCACCGTTTTCAAAAGAGAATCGGCTAATTCGTGACCAGTTTGTAATCCAGCCCTTTAGTCTTAATGAGTCACCGGAACCCTTGATAGTTGCGATCAGATCGCGCCCATCGCGAGTGAATGCGACATCGTTCTGCCCAACGCCTGGCTTGAACTGAATCTGCCCCGACTCATCGGTGATCGTATCCTGACCGCTCCCGACACCAAAACGGTAGGTGTCGTACCCCCCAATATCTTGGAAGGTGTCATTACCAGCTCCGCCGTCTAGTGAGTCATTGGCTCCACCGCCGACAATCGCATCGTCACCATCGGTGGCAGATAGCGCTCTACGAGCCAACTCTGCCCGATCCCAAACCGTACCATCGAAAAATTTGACGCGCTCAACACCCGTCTCGGTCGACCAAGTAAAGGCCTGCCCCAACACGGTAACAGTACTGCCGTCAGGCAGGGTGAGTGCCATGTTCTGCTGCAGAGTCCAACGGACGAGTACGTCTGAAGGGGAAATGCCCTCTGCTAGTTCGAGCGTATCCTCCCCCGAAGCCATCGACTCATCAATCACATCCTTGCCGTCCCCAAGGCCGAACTTGTATGTGTCAGATCCTGCTCCTCCCTCAAGAACGTCATCACCCGCACCACCGATGAGGACGTCGTTACCGCGTAAGCCGACCAGTCGGTCATTTCCGCCGGCACCAACGATCAAGTCGTCCCGATCACTGAAACCGGTCAACTCATCGTTACCAGACTCCCCGATCAGCGTTCTGGACTTGATTTCATCAAGGCCCCACGAGGTCCCGTTGGTGAATTCGATTAGCTCGACGGCATTGCGTTGGCCCGGATTGAAATGCCCCTTGACCGTGATCGTTTCGCCGGTATCACGGATGGTGATTTGAAGGTCATCACTGATTTGCCAGCCATTCACTCTTCGAATACGCCGCAATGTCAGGTCAGATGGTTCGACGCCATCTTTGAGTTGAATACGGTCGACGTCGGCAGGTTGCCAAGATTCTTCAATGATGGTGTCGTGTCCATCACCGCGTCCAAAGCGGTATGTATCGGCCCCAGAAATATCAACGATTCGATTCCATTCATCCAATACACCACCGCCGTGCAAGATGTCGTCACCGGATCCGCCGTCAAGAATGTCCTGACCAGCACCGCCCAGGAGGACGTCGTCCCCAGCTTGACCAGTGAGGGTGTTTGCACCATTGGAGCCAACAATGACCTCGGATTCATTGCTTCCGGCAAACAGAATTGCTTGCACATCCTCCAATTGCAACGTTGTGCCGTCTTGGAAGGCAATTTTTTCGATCAAATATGAGCCCCAATCGCTGTTTCGCGCAGACGAGGGTTCAAAGTACTTCTTGATGGTGATCTGATCCGGTGTATTCCGGATTGAAAGAGTCAGATCCGAGCCTTGGCGTGAGAGTTGTACATCTTCAACGGTAACGCCATCCTTGAACCGGAGAACGTCTATGTTGCCGTCTGTGTAGTCTCCGTCGATCAGCGTATCCTGACCATCCCCCCTACCGAACAAGTAGGTGTCATTGCCATTGGGGCCAGCGACGGAATCAAGGCTTCGCTCGTAGCGCACTGCACCGTTATCCCAAACGACTCTCCAACTCGTATTACCGATGAGAAGGTCGTTACCCGCGCCACCATCAATGATGTCGTCACCGGCTCGTCCAACTAACGCATCATTTCCTGCTTGGCCTGTGATTACATCGCTGACACTCGACCCGTAAATGATGTCATCGTTTTCAGTGCTGGCCTGGACTGTCGCGCGCAGAGCGTCGTCATGGGTCCAAATGGTGCCGTCATCAAAGACATACCGGCCTACGCCATTCTTACCCCACCAGTAGCCATCACGGGGCACCGTCAGGGTCTCGCCTGTGTCGATGATTCGGAATAGCAAGTTATCTCGGTGGTCAGCGATGACCTCGAGATCAGAACGCTTGAGCCCTAAGAATCTGACAGTGTCGGTTTGCTGACCGAACTCAGCGTAGTCGGTGATGGTGTCGTTGCCATCGCCTCTGCCGAAAATGTAGGTATCGGCACCTGCCTCTCCAGCCAGCAAGTCTGCGCCCGCACCGCCTGAGAGCAAATCCTTGCCGTTGCCACCGTAAAGTCGGTCGTCACCGGCTTGCCCGTACAGTCGATCAGCTCCGTCCTGACCATACATCACGTCATTGCCGGCTCCAGCCAAGGCGATATCGTCCGCGGATGTCAGGCCGGCAACATCGTCACCGTCAGTGAGTGTGCGAACCTTAAACTCATCAAGCAGGGCCAACACGTTGGCAGTCTTGGGCATGGACTCAACCACCGAATCAAAATCGGTCAGCCCGACCCAATTCGTACCAGCAAGGAAGCTTCCTGCATAACGGTCTAGATCCAACAAGTCTGCGAGATAGTTTTCAGGATCAACTGACCGTTTCTCAGCCAACCTTTCGTTGAGCGCACGCGCGTCCAACTTCAAGCCGTTTTCATCAATGACGAGCTCGACAGAATCCAGATATGGTTTCAAGCGCGTCTGCATAACCAAGCTGGCGTAGACGCTCTCAACTAAGCTGTCATAGGCGCGCTGCAACAGGTCAAGCTGACCTTGAGAGAAATTGATCCTGATTGTGGGGCGCGACGCCACTGCCGACGCCGCGGAGCCGCTGGCGTAGCCTGTGCTAGCCGTGATGGACAAGCCCCAATTAGCGCCCGCTGTCTGACTTTTGACCTCAGGCAGATTAAAGAAGTACTGGCCGTTGAATGATTCAAGAACATGGATCTTTTGTGTCCACTCATCGATCAACTTGCGATACTTGGCGCTGATGAGCTTGCCATCGTAGTCAGTGAACATACCAGCGCCAGCGGCAACTGCGGGGTCACCGACAATGCCGCCAACAATGAAAGCGCCAGTCAAAACATTCGCTGAACGACGTTCGCTGCCAAAGGCCTCATATTCGATGTTGTAGCGACCTGCAGCCCGTTCGCCCAGGCTTCGAGCCATCCCAGAAGTGTTTGCCCAACTGCCCAGCAGTTGCTCGAGCAAGGCTTTCTGTTCTGCACGGGTAGATGCGGCTTGGAAGTCCGCCAGAACGCTTGCCAGAGCTCCAGACTGGGCTGCAGCCTGTCTCAACTCCCGAACGTTTCCAGCCCCGCCCATTGTTGGCAGAGACTTGAGTGAGTCGGGTACATCAATGGTTTCAGCAAAGCGTGTGGAGAACGTGTCGGTCGCGAGATGGAATTCACCCATCGAAGCCGATGTCCCATCTACACGGGTGAAGCTACCCTCGCGCGAAAGGGTGTTCCCATTCGGCAGCCGTTGGTTTTTAAGCGCATTGGCAAGGTTCAGTGAAATGATCCCTGCATCTGACAGCGAAATGAGCTCCCCGGCGCCGGACAAGCCGTCTTGGGATGAGTCTCTCCATATCTTGAGCTCCGCAAAAGCGGGATCGGTCGCGTCGATGATGCCGTCTCCATTGGCGTCAAGCGCAGCCAGCGCGGCAAAGCCATTGGGCGCGAGAGTCCCGTTGGGTAGTACCGTGAAGTCGCCAAACAGCTCTGCGCCAGTATCGATGCTGCCGTTCGCATTGCGGTCCCAAACCAGCAAAGCATCATTCTTGCCTACCCATCCCGTCTTGTTCAGGACGCCATCGCCGTCATGGTCGAAATAGATGTTCGCGGCAAGGCCGACGGTTTCCAATCCATTCCCGTCAAGGTCCAGAATGATCGGGTCACGAGGCCAGACCCAATTCTTAGCACGATCCCACCAGCTCTTGATATTTTTTCCGAGGTCGCTGAGGTTCTTACTCCAATCCAGCAACGTGTCGAGGACATCTTTTTCGAGTTGCTTTTTGAAATCCTCCCAACCGGTTTTTCCATCGAACCACTTTTCAAAGTCTTCCCAAAATTTCTTTTCGTTGCTATTGCCGGGTACATCTCCGCCGGGCAGATCAAAATCAGAACCGGGCGCCCAGTTGTCTGACGGCCCATCGTTCTGTGGAGCAGGCAATCCCGCTTCGCGGAGAGCCTCGTCAACAGTTGAGTTGGAGTTGCTTGATCTCGGGTCGTACGGGATGTTCTTGTCATCAACCCGTTTGACAGCTTCTTTGATCTTGTTCCACTCTCGAGATAAATCATCGCCGGTCTTAATCGTCTCTCGCGGATGCGGTGTCGCACTCGAATCAGGGTTTAGAGGGTCGCGCGCTTTATCCCAGTCTGGAGAATTACGATCATATTCGCCGCTTTTTGTTTTTATATTACCAAAAGGAGAGCTAGACGCCTCATCCCTGCCTCCATCAGAAGCCCCTGGACCAAAATACCCTGGACCACCTCTTGCGTAGAATTGCCCCCCATTTGAATTCGTATATAGAATATACTTATGGGAAATACCAAGACCACCAACAAATGCAGCGGGCGTATATCCAACCTCAATGCGCTCAGTCATTTTACCAACCTAACTCAAATTGATTCCGCAAAAATTTCCGCCTCCACAAAGGCGACAGCATTCGTTTCATCCGGAATATTGATTTTTATGGCGACAAATTTCTTCACAATGATCCGCTCCCTACCATACATCTTGCGAACCGAAAAAACACTCACACCCTTCAGCTTGGAGTGATATGCCTGAAGATTTCTAATCGTCGCTGCATCTGCATTAGGATTCGCAGTTTCCTTCCAGGGAGAAATTAATTCGCCACCAGGCCAAGCCTTTGTGCCTTCGAACCTGGACTCATCAATTTCGTAGCCATCCTCTCTCATTTGACTTAAAAGCTGAAGAACCGCATCCTTCGACATACCAGGCGGAAAATATTTTCGAGCAATTGCAGTTACTGCGGCATCGCGGCCAACCTGTCCACCACCGGCTTTATCTTGCTCAATCCACACCGCCTCCATTTCAGAAAGCATGTTTTCAACCCACATTTTTTCTGACACTTTGCACCCCGTAAAAATAGATATAACCAATGCAATCAGAAGCGACATCCTGACGTGATTTTTCGCCTGCATCAAAGAGAAAATCATAAACCCCCTCAATAATATTGATAAATATTTGAACCTACCTAAGACTCACAACCTCGTCAACCTTCAAACAGCCTGGCAACTGGTGCGTAATGAATATCATAGTCACCGAACCTTTAAGCCGATTAACGGTTTGCGCAAAATAATTAGCCGTCAACTGATCCAAATTTGAAATCGCCTCATCAAAAATCAAAATTTTAGGCCGCTTGAGCAGGGCTCGAGCAATTGCAATTCTTTGTCTTTGCCCACCAGATAGCCCAACACCACGCTCGCCTACCGTTGTTTGGTACCCGTTGGGCAGGCCCTCAATAACATTGTGAATTTCAGCCGCCTTACAGACAGCGACAACATCATCAAAACTTGCCCTGGGATTGGAGATGATTAGGTTTTCGTAGACCGTCCCAGAAAACAAAACCGTCTCTTGAGGGACAACTCCAAAATGTGCCCTAAGCTCATTAGCTGCCAGCTGCCGAATATCCCTACCATCCAGAAAAATCTGCCCCTCTTGTGGCCAATAAAAACCCTGCATTAGTTTCGCAAGGGTGCTTTTTCCACAACCACTCGGGCCTTCCAAAACCGTTAACTTACCCACTTCAATTTCCAAGCTCAGATTGCGGTAGAGCCAAGGGTGTTGTTCGGAATAACGAAAGCCAATGTTTCGTATGCTTATTTGCCCACGGCCTCCCGAAGAGCGTTGGGGAGTCAACGCGAAGGGCTCCTTTGGCATATCCAGGATGTCACCCAGGCGTTGAACTGAAATGCTTGCTTGCTGAAACTCCTGCCACAGCCCCACTAGCCGAAGCAAGGGTTGACTCATTCTGCTTGCAAACATTTGAAAGGCAACCAGCATCCCTACTGTCATGCCATCGCTTTGCATTACGAGCAAAGCCCCAACGATCAGAATGGCCAAGGTCATCACTTGCTCTAAGCCATTGGCAACGACGTTGTAGGTGTTCCCGACTTGTTTGGTTGCAAATCCGGCCGCCAAGTACTGGGCGAGGTATGTACCGTAGCGCTTTGCTACATCGCCTTCCATTTGGAGGGATTTCACGGTAGCCATACCAGAGAGGTACTCGGTCAGAAAAGCTTGATTTCTTGCTCCCAACAGAAACTGTTTGTCCAACCTAGTTCGAAACACTGGGACCATGAACAGACTAGCTGCCACGATCAAGGCCATGACCCCAAGAGCAATCAGGGTCAACTGCCAGCTGTAATAGAACATCACAGCCAGGAAGATCAGCAGGAAAGGCAGATCCAAGACTAGGCTGACAGCCGCGCCTGAGATGAACTCCCGCAGCTGCTCAACGCCATGCAATCGAGCTACCAGTGTCCCCGTTGGCCTAGCCTCAAAATAGGGAAGCGGTAGTCGAAGTAGATGTTTGAATACTTTGTCGCCAAGCACGGCGTCTATCCGACTCCCGGTGTGCAGAACCAAGTACTGTCTCAGCCATGTCATACCACTGGTAAAGAGCATGAAGACAACCAGGGCCACACCCAACACCACCAAAGTACTTTGCGAGTGATGCGCAATGACCTTGTCAATGATGACCTGCGTAAAGAGTGGCGTCGCCAAACCTACCAGCTGTATGGCAAGACTGGCCAGCAAAATGTCGCGCCAGATTTGCTTGTGCCGAAGCAGTTCAGGAATAAACCAATGGAATCCGAATGGCTTCTTTTCAGAGCTCTTTGCAACCTCTTCAGAGGTTGTCTCTGAGACGGGCGGCTCCGCCTCAACAACGACCAAAAGCACAGGCAAAGATTGGGCGCGGGCCTCGATGAACTGAATTTTCTCAGGCGCCTTTTGACCTGGGTGCACCCAAGAGACACCCGCTTGATCCTTGTTAAGGATCAATTGAGGCCTTACCTCCCCGGGGGATTCACTCGCAGGCAGAGTATCCAAGCCTTGCACTGCAACCATGCCATCGATTTCACGGAAAGCGATGGCAGGCATAGGAAAAGTCTCAGCTTCGTTGCTCGGCCATGCGATCAAACCGGCTTTGAATCCTAAAGACTGAAATGCTTCGACCAATGCTGGAATGGTCAGAGGCGGAGGCAATTGCCTCAGAACAAGCTCGGCATCAAACGGAACGCGATAGTAGTCCGTCAATGCAGCCATCAGCCAAATGGCTGAGTCTGTGTCGACGCACCTTTCCAACGTGGAAAGGTGACTTTGATGCGCTCCCTGCATAAGCTGCCTTGACCCGTACTGCTTGTCTGGGGCGGATTATTCAAGTTCGGCGTAGGTTGTCAACGAAGGGCAGGCCCTCGTTCAAGGGGCAGTTTCAGGCTCACTGTGAAAGATCTCTCGAAACAGCTTAAGCAGGCGCCCACCCCCCCTCGAAAGGGGGAGCGGATCATCAGTTTTTGCATTTGGAATTCCCTCACTCATTAGGGGGTCTAGAGCGTGGAAAGAACGCTGAATTGATAGGTCAGGTGGGGAATTAGGTGCCCCATCAACCCACAACCAACGTCTGCCTCAAATGGAGCCACGATGAGTCGGTAAATGGCAGGGAGTCACGCCCCCCCCCGTCAGCTCCAGGTTTCCTGCTTGCTATTTTCTCAGCGTGATTCACGACGCCTCAGGTGAGGTTCGTGGGCTATCTATTCGCTCAGACGCCAGGAAGCCCATTAGTTCAAAATGAGCGAGCTCACCGCTCTTGCTGCGAAAACAGTCTCACAAATCAGCCGGGTTCATTCCGGCCACTGCCAATAGTCTTAGCAACGGTAGCGCTTCGATTTCCTGATCCATTGACAGGTAACCGCCTTGTCGGCAAGCGACCCAACTGTCATATGCCGATGCCAAAGCTGAGCTTGTCGAGGCTGCAAGAGCCGCAGGCCTGATCAAGCGCGCCAGCCTGGACAAGGTGATCGTGGACACCACGGTGATGCCCAAGGCCATTGCCCAACCCACGGACAGCCGCTTGCTCGAGCGCAGCCGGCAGCACATGCTCAAGTTCGCGCAAGACAACGGCGTGAACCTGCGCCAGAACTACAACCGCGAGGCGCCGCGCCTGGCAACGCAGGTCGGCCGCTATGCCCATGCCAAACAGTACAAGCGCATGCGTGCTGCCATCAAGACACTGCGCACCCGCGTGGGCCGAGTTCAGCGTGACGTGCAGCGACAGTTGGCCAAGTTGCCCGAGCAGGTTCAAGTCAAGGGCCAGGACCTGCTGCAGCGCGTGGGCCGCATCCTCACGCAAAAGACCAAAGACAAGAACAAGCTGTATGCCCTGCACGCGCCCGAGGTCGAGTGCATCTCCAAGGGCAAGGCACGCAACCCCTACGAGTTCGGTGTGAAGGTCACACTGGCCACCACGCTCAAAGAAGGCCTAGTGGTGGGCATGCGCTCCATGCCAGGCAACCCGTATGACGCGCACACACTGGATGAAGACCATCGAGCAGGTGAGCATCCTGGCCAACCAGCGGCCACGCACGGTGATGGTGGACAAGGGCTACAAGGGCGCACAGGTCGAGGGGGTGCAGATCCTCAGATCTGGCCAGCGGCGAGGCGTGACGCGCACGATGAAGGCGATGATCAAGCGACACAGCGCCATTGAACCAACCATCGGACACATGAAGAGCGACGGCAGGCTCGGTCGCAATCCGCTCAAGGGCGCGCTGGGTGATGCGCTGCATGCCGTGCTGTGCGGCGCCGGGCACAACATCCGCCTGCTGCTGAGCCTGCTGAGGCTTTTTGTTGCCCATTTACGGGCCGTCTTCCTAGCTTGGCTGGGCCGTTCGACCTGTGATTACCGCGGTCAAGTTGGGCTGGCTGCCGCTTGAGGCAATTGTTCAGGGCGGACTAGCTAGAAGCTCTTGGCATCGTACGCTGTTCTTACAAGTTTGCTAGCTTCTTGGCGGTCGAATCGTGTTGAGTCAAATGGATAACCCAATTCTGTATCGGGATGATCAATCGTCAAATAAGCATTGATTGACCGATGCCCAGCCGATTCAGCCAATTCGGCAACTTCGCCAAGCCTCTTTCGGACAGCGACTCTTCCGCCATGGATGCCGGCGACTCCATCCAAAAGAACGGCATCCATGATGCGCTGTGCATCATCAGATGTATTGAAAATTTCCACGATCATTAAAACTCCAGGGCAGATAAAGAACTTAACGTCGCTAAGGCAGCGCCGCTACGTCCTCTAGAGAGCTGGGAAAGCGGCTTGTTAATCTGTGCTTGCTTATGCGACTGTCTTGGCCGTGTTGGCACGCGCCAAGAGGGGGAAGTCAACTCGGGAGGAATTGTTCAAACTAATGGTCAGCGTCCTGCCGCAGATTCTTTAGCACCATCCAAAATTTATGCCCCACATCCAGTAACGACACAAGTGCTGCAACGTGCAACCCAACCA
Source organism: Aquabacterium sp. (assembly GCA_046299355.1). Taxonomy (GTDB): domain Bacteria; phylum Pseudomonadota; class Gammaproteobacteria; order Burkholderiales; family Burkholderiaceae_C; genus Aquabacterium. Next base: position 26,338 of record JBKBIO010000002.1, read on the forward strand.
ACGCAGCTCTGTAGTTAGTGCCTGGGACATACCCAAACAGAATGATGCCGCTGCAGAGTGTGCATACAAAAAAAACAAAAGCACCAGCGAACAATCTCCGCAAAAGATCGTCGTAGAACCCGTATTCCTGCATCATCCTCATGAGATGGGTATGACTGATACTTGCAACAACGGCCATCGCTGCAAGCATGAATCCCAACATTGTTGTTCCTATCTGCGTCAGAGTACCAGCGAGAGTCGCCAGATCTGGGCCAATCTGAGTTGGCAGACACCCAACAGCACGGAAAACCGTCCCGCTTGCTACTGCTGTCAGACCTAATACCCAGATCGGATGTATGTTCACGGCAAAGACCAGATGCTAGTTTGGCAACAGCTCACTATTGCGATCGAAGGCAACCTCAAGGGCCTCATACATCGCCCGCTCATCAGGATACCGACCAACCAGAGGTACCGTAATTTTGTCCTTAACCGGAGCCAAAAAGAGGTCAATCGGGTTTGTGTCGTCAGTCAAACGGATACGCAACTTCTCGACGGACTGAAGTGTCAACGCTTGACGAACAAATTGAGAGGCTCGGCGCCCCAAGCTACTACCCCGCTCCGCTCTAAAAAGGAATTTTCCAGTTGCGGCATGAAGATCACGCATACGATCAAAATCAGCCTGAGCCCATCGTGGTCCATTCCCATTCGTCTGAGGCAGCCTTGCATAGCTAAATTGAATTTCGTATAGATCCCTAGACAAGATCTCCTCTAGCTCTGCCTCATTCATGCATTGATTCACCGAAGCAAAGTCTTCAAGTACTTGGCACAGATATAGCTGCAACTTTGACAGCGTTGCGACGCTTCGATTGTTTTGCCAAGTAAGCAGATTGCGACGACGCCGATAGGTAAAGAAGCACTTTTCTAGAATGCGATCACCCTCATCCAAAGAAATTTCGTGCTCGTTGCTCTCGGCATCAACCTTATGCGGGGCATCATCCTTGAGACGTGCAAACACCCCCTGCCAGACGTCGCCAATCAAGACCAAGTCGCGAATCTGATAGTTATCTCCGTCGATAACAACCTCAGGGAGCTTTGATCCGTGCCTCTCAAAGGCCCGATCCAACCTAGGAGAGAGAGGCGTGATGTCTTCTTGCCTACGGCCAACTGTCACAGTAGCGAAGCGAACTTGGTAGCTCTTATTGGTCACAACGAACTTCTGAAATCAAGCGGTCGACACACCAAGTGCCAAATGGCCTCAATCCTATTCCGAATGACATTGCCCGCAAGGCAACTTCGGTTTACCGTAAAGTTGATCTGAAAATCGGACACTGAAGGTGAATGAATCGCTGAATGATGTAAACGATCTAATCATTTTGGGAGCTGCAATGGACCCCGTTTTTCAACAAATCTTGAAGTTATTTACCTTTACTCTTCTGCAGATACCCTCACCTGCATTGGAGGCGCCTGCCAATTGGCTCATTCCAATACTGCTTTGGCTGTCTTTGGCCAGACATGCTGTTAGATTGATCAGAGACGAGCAATTTCACTGGTTTGCTTCAGTCACAAAGAACTGGATGCTACGTCTCGCCAACCTGGTAGAGAATGGCTTAACGCATCCCCAAGTACACCCTCTTCGGGAGATGTTTATTGATCTGGGTGTATGTATCCTAGATTACCTGTTAAGCCTTCACTTCATCCTTCTAGGACTTTTAAGTGCAGTGGTGTCCATCATTGAACTTCAACAGATGCACTACCAGGATGGCGCGATCAAAGTCCTCTTCTGGGTCTGCTTCATGCTGATCGCACGTTGGTACGGCATACGAGGAGTTAAAGGCCGCCTTTCGCTAGAACTACGATGGCGTTCATACCAAGACAAAAGCTGTTGGTCGATTTGCCAGTTAAGCATCGCACCACTTCTATGCATTTCTGCTGCGGTGTTGGCTAACCTGGCGATACCAAAGTGAAAGATGAAATGTATTGACCCAGCGGTTTCTGCACAGGTCAGGCTGCTAAAGCATAAGCCTCAGCGGGTGTCTTCATACCCAACGCCTGGTGAGGGCGTCGGTGGTTGTAAAAGCCGATCCAGTCTGCGATCACGCGGCTGGCGTGTTGCAGGGTTTCGAATCGGTGGCGGTGCACACATTGGTCTTTGAGTGTGCGAATCACGCGCTCGACCATGCCGTTTTGCTCCGGGCTGTATGGCGTGATGAACTCCTGCTGCAGGCCATAGCTTTTGACCAGGGCCGTGTAGCTGCGACTGGTGAACACCAGCCCGTTATCTGACCTCAGTAAGAACGGATGCCTGACTTTGCCCAGGCATCCATAACGGGCGATCAACGCCTGCTCGAGAGCTGCCTCAGCTGTCTTGGATCGGCCGCTGCGGCTGAGGTGCCATCCAAGTAGCTCTCGGCTGTAGCAATCGATCACCAAGGCCAGCGACGCCCAGCCATCGCGCCCGGTCCACACGCGGCACAGATCGGTCGCCCAGCGCTCGTCTGGCGCCTTGGCCACGGAAGGTAGCGCCTGGATGCGAGGCCTGAAGCCCACCGGGCGCTTGCGCACCTGCCAGCCCTTGAGCTGGAAGATGCGCTGAACGGTGTTCTTGTTGAAGCCAAGCAGGTGCGCCACGGTACGGTAACCGAAGGACGGGTTCTCTTCGATCATCTCCTTGATCGGCTTGACGAAGTGATCCTAAACCTTCGGCCCAGCCTTGGTACTACGGTAGTACACCGTGCGCCGAGGCATCTCGAACCACTCACATAGCTTGACCACGCTGACCTTGAATCCGTCCTCAGCCAGTCTTTGCTGAAGGCCCAAGATCATTTCTCGTCCTCGTTGCCCAGCATGGAGGCCAGCTTTTTTCGTGCACGCAACTCCAACATGGCTTCGCCATAGGCCTCCTGTAGTTCGCGCAGTTGCTTCTCGTACTGCTCTTTGACTTCCAGAGGCTTGGTGCGTAGCGCGTTCTCCATGCCACGCTTGCCCTCATCGACCCATTGCTCCACCTCTGAGGGGTTGAGGTCGTAAGAGCGACTAGCCTCCGAAATCGTCGTTTTGCCCTGGATGATGTCCAGGACCAGGGCCGTTTTACGTTTGGCTGTCCAGCGTTTGATGTCGTCTTCCATCATGGTGCTCATCGTCGTTTCCTTCAACGTTAACACCTGAGCAGGAATTCACTGGGTCAATACAGAAATGCGGTTGGGAGGCACAGTCCACACCTACCGCATGTCATGAAAAAGCACAGCCGAGTGCTTGACGGTGACGCATGTTGACGCAGCGTTCACTAGGCCAGCCCATCCCAAAGCTTCTTTTGTGCTTGATGAACATGCTCAGGAACTTCAACGGCCAACTCCTTCAGGCCAAGAAACTCTTTCAGAACAAGCAAATCGAGGTCCCTGTCCACATCCCGAATCGCACGCGTGATTGCCACAATGATTTCCGCCTCACGACGCACTAGACGCAAACTCAGCAGCATATCTGCCAAGTTGGGTATGGCATCGAATCCCTTAAAATTCAATCTTACGGACCTTTTGAAAAGCCCCTTCAGTGCTACTGCTGTCGCGTCCTTTGCACTTTTGATCGTGACCATGGCATAGGTCCCGCTGGCTGAGACCTCATCCACCGAGATACGCACCTGGTGATTCTCGGCCGAGTTTAATTTGCGTGTCGGGAAGTCAATAGGTTCAAGCCGCTTGCCTTCCTGTGTGATGACTTTGGATGAGGCCGCTGGGCTCGTGAGCATGCGGTTAACTAATTCAGGACAATCAAACCCGCTCAGAATATTGCGAAGTTTCTCAATCGTGGGGTCCTTCTTCAGATCTCTTGCAGTGGCTTGAGCGTTAGCGTGTGCCTTGAGACTACGCTGTCGCGCCTCCCGCTGTTCGTCGGTCGAATCACCATCGAATAGCTTGGGGTCGCGGTGCTGCACTACACACAATGAAAGAATTACGCGCTTAGCCAACTCCTCGCTGATGTACACCTCTGCAAACATCGGATCCTCTGCGTATGCCATCAGGTCTGCACTAGCCTTTTCTATCGCCGCGTTGAGGTCCGTTTTGGGAACATGGCTAGCGCCATCAATTGACTTGACATGTCGATCGAGAATCGCTGCACTCAGCGGAATGGATGCAAAGGCGGTGACTTTTCCTTGCCTGACCAGTTGGTTCTTCTGCTCTTTCTTCATCAGATCACTTCATTCAGTGCGTTGTATGCGGCGAGTGCAGCGATGCACGCTGCGCGTGCCAACCCTGTAAATGGTCCTGTGCGTTTTCGGTTATGTTGACTGTGGTTGGGCGTCTGTTTGGCTGCCAATTCCACTGGTTCAACTTGGTAAAGAGGATGCTGCCCAACATCGCGTTCAGGATCGCCAAATACAACGGTGTCCTTCAGCAACTCAACCAATTCTGGATTAGGTTCAATCGGTGCATTTGCAGCCTCTCTCACCAAAAGCCGGGCAAAGCCACGCGGCATAGCTTTGGACAACTCCTGAATCCGCTGCAAATGTGCCGCTTGACTGTTTGGCAACAAAAGCAATGCACCGCGATTGACGTCTAAACAGACTTTCAGCAGCGTCAATTGCTCAATGTTCAACTGTGCAAATTGCTCCACAAAGGCGTCACCAACTTCTCCTATTGCAAGTCGCTTGTCCGTTTCTTTCCCCCTTTGGCCTCGCGACTGTCCGCGTCGCTTCCACACAGGCTCAAACGAGGGTGCAAGTCGATTCAGAGCTTTGTCTACCAAATCGGCGTAGGTCCCATTGACACCACACTTGTGTCCAGCCTCCGCTGCAGAAACTTCTACCAAGCGCATGACCCCATACCTCACCAGAGCCCGAAAAGCTGGAGTTTCACCACCCTCCAGTTCCTCTGGCACGATCACAACTGGAGCTTGCTCATCTAAAAGCGGCGGCGCCGCAAGACGATCTACCATTTGGTGACCGATCCAGTCCCATATATCAAAGTGCTGTGCCTTTTTGCGTGCTCGAGAGCTAGCTGCACGGCGGGCATCGGTACTACCGAACAACGCGTATTCAAACGTAGGCGGAACGGTTACGTGGCGCAATGTCAATCTAAGTTCATGAGCCTTAACCCACGGCCAGATAGGCATGTAGTACCCAAGAAAGGTTTTGGTTCTGCCGTGGCCGAGCGCGGCGATGGCTTGTGCGACTGCATCACGCGGTATGCCAAGTGGCTGACCTCCAAAATCGGCACCTGACGTACCTTTTAGTAACGAGCGAGACCAACTTTCCCATGACGGATAAGCTAATCGGCAAGCAGCGCTTCCACGACTTGCATGGAAGCGGAAATGAATATCCTGCGTGACAAGTAACATGGCCTGATGGATTGCCGAGAGTATTGATCTCAACATGCCCCAGTCATTTCCTTTGTCATCCAGGAACAAGAATTCCCCGAGCGCGTTGATCTCATCGCTTGTGCCGTCAGTACCGAGGATCCGATCGGCAACATACTCAGGAATACAAACGAGTCTAGGCGCCAATGCGTTTTTCATAGCGCTGTGCCCTGCGGGTTGAACGCACAACTTGTGTGAACCTGGTGTCACGCATTGCGCAAGAAGCGTACTGAGTTCGGCGACACGGCATGGTGCCGACTTGAAAAAATCTATCAACAGGTCCGCCCGCTCTTGCGCAAGGGGGTACTCGCTCAATGCATGCCTCACGATGGGCCGAGCGGACTCGAAATCGTCTGCAAGCACTAAAGTGCTCGCAGCGGACAATCGCATGCCGTCCTGCTCGTAGATGTCCTTCCCTTGGATTAGGCCGAACGGAATTTCCCATCCCAGAAGTCGTCCTGTCCGCAGGAATCGGAGGAAGCCGTTGAATTCAGCTCCGCCCTTTTTTGCCTTTCTGTGCGCATCAGCCTTGATTGCAGCGATGGCCATCTCCACCCAGGCAGTGAAATCGGCAGCACACCATGACCGTATGTCCTCGCATACAGGCACAAGTGATAATGACAGTTCAACCTCAGTCCAATAAGTTGCCAGACTACCAACATCGAGTAGATCCTTGTTGTGATCCAAGATGAGATGCATCTCTTTTCTGACCACCTGGAGCGCAGCCATAGCCGGTAAGTCCTCACAGGCATCATGCGTCGCAAGTGCTTCCAATACTTTTTTGGCTCGCGCATAGCTTTCTCCATGCCGTTCGCCCATCGTTTTTTGATATCGAAACAGCACCGTGCCAATTTCGCTAATTGCCGGCCGGGTCTTGATGGACGTTACGCGGCCCGATGGGGGGCGAATCAATCTAGTATTCGCGAGTAATTCAGCTGGCGGGGAGTTGTCTGATGGCCTCGCAAGCCGCAAGAGAGAGTGCGCGCTAAAAGTCGATGACATCACGCTGAGCAGTGACGCGGCATGTGCAGCTGGACTGACGTGGACACGCTGCCACCGGCCCGCCATCGCAACAAAAGCCAAAAGCGCTTCTGCGGGTACTTTCGGCCACGCGAGATCTGGAAAAGATTCCTTTAGCCAACGCCCCGCTTCTGTGACGAGAGTTGACCACTTGGGCTTGTTGGCAATCGAACAGCGAGATAGAGCCGCCAATGTAGGAGGAGATAGGGGCACTGCGAAAAGATTGCTACGCCCCTCCCGATGCCACGTTGCAATCACTGTGGAGCCCAGGCCAGCCAATGAGACTGGTAGCTCGCTGAAGATCTCGCAGAGGTCGGCACTGTGGAGGCCGTCGAAAGCCATGGCGCAAAGTAGCCAATCCACCCAAGGTTGAAGGTCACTCTCTTCCTTTGCCAGAACGAGAAGCCTTGCCCGACATTTGTCTAGCACCGCAAGTGAGACCGTGGAAAAGCGATCCGCAGGTGGTGGCAGCAGATGTCCGTCGGTATAAATGGATGGGCGGACGTAAGGGTCGCCGTCCGGTTTAGGAATTCCTCGTTGGCAAGTGAACTTAATTGAGATGGGCTTATTGCCGTGTGCGCGAAACGGATTGAATCGACAGTCTTCTAGGCATTGATCCAAAGCGTGCTTCAGCTGATCCAAGAGGTCCCTGGCCGGTACTGCTGCGGCATCTCCAAACACTTCGGCAAGAGTCGCGCTGTGCCCGGTTAGAGCGCGAATCACCCAAGGATCCACGCCCGCCTCAGCCAACATTGAGACTAATGTATGCCGCCCAATGTTGCAATTTCTGTTGAAGTGCTTCTGGCTCAGTTCATCCAAGGCGGCGGCGTCTAGAGTCTCGCGTTTAAATCGCGCAACTCCATTTCGTTGGACTATCTTCAAGCCAAAGAAGATCGATTTCGCCGGCGCCGCTGAGACGACCGCAGTGTTCACCCCATCGGGGTCTTCACGGTCAATGGCTTGCCGTAGCAAATCAAGGTCGACCAACATGCTTTCACGTAACTGTTCGATCCGCGTTGTGACAGGCTGCAGCCTGTACGAGTCGTAGCGGCTTGTCACCTTGTCACTTATGCAGATGTAGTTCTTGCATCCAAACAGTGCATCGGCCGTTAATCGTCCGATACGAGTAAGGCGATGGCCTGTGATGCACCCGAAGGAAAGTAGTCTTGCTCGAGCAAGATCCGTCCAAGCCGTCGCTATCGCTGACAAGCTATTTGCGGTAGCTAATTCAGCCGATGCCTTCTCGACATCTTTTTGCAGGTTGCTCCAGCCTAGTGCATATAGCTCTGCTTGCAACCCAATGCCTGCACCCACGGTCTCATCGGAGATATCGGGCAGCCCCACAGGCGGCCGCCAGCCCAACTGCGCATGAATTTTTTTATTCCATGTAGACAACAGTCCTGCCGTCAGCGTCACATAGTGAAGCATGCCGCTAGCCGCCATTGACGGATCGCTAGCCATGAATACGGCGAGGATGTCACTACCTGTAATATGCTTAACGGTCGGACCGAGTGACCGCGCAAAGCGGCCAGCGTAAACCGGGTGCACCATGTCGCCCATTGAGCGCAGGAACTTGCGATATTCACGCAGGAAGACCTTTATCTCCGCGGGACTGGTTCCGGCCTGTACGAGGTCTCCAATCGTGGAGGCCATCGGATTTTTCGACAACTGGTCGCGACCATGCTCCGCGAGGTCTGGGTCAATTTCGAACTGAATTAATGTGCATGGCAACTGCTCGGCGCGACTTTCAGGTTCAGCGGCCGTGTCTTTACCAATGAGCTGGGCGTAAGCCCAAGATCGACTACCAGCCTTGACGTCGTAGTGTGTTGGGGCAGACCTATCTAGTGGAACCGTAAGGGCCAGATGGGGGGGAAGGGACCACTGTTGTGATTGGTAGGCCAAAAAGACGAAGTTGCGTGTGGTCACCCCCCCTGTATCAAACGCATGCTTGAGCTTGCGACACACAGCTTGGAGATCCTCCAATGGGAGCACACTCCAGCTATTAGTGATACCCAAACGCCGTGTGAACGGAGCCCGCTTTGCATCGATGACACGCCAGCCGATGAGCGAATGATTTGCATGCGTGCTTTTGTCACCCCCTTCATTGATCCGCTCAACGGATCCCAATATGTTGTCAGCAACATTCATGGCTTCTTGGCCGGCCCCCTGAACTGCGCCCTCGATTTGTTGGCGAAAAATGCCATTTGGGTCATCCTCGTCATCAGTATCTTCTTCGCCATCCTCTGAGTTGATCGTGTCTGTTGTGTTCGTCTGCGTTGGATCTGAAACCGGCATGTCAACCGCAGATGAGAGAACAATGAGCAATTCATCTAGAAAGTCTCGAACTATCTGGCTGCTTAGCTTGGACCGAAGAGACTTTAGGGCCTCGCTGTTCAGTTTTTGGCATTCTGATAGCTCACGCCAATCTTGGTGTTGACGAGTCCGCGGCCCTTGGCAAGCTAGTAATGACTCATAAGAACTGACCACGTGTTTAGGAAGCGCAGTCCCATTGGAGAGGTGGCGCACGGCGCACAAACCCAGCATCGCCTTGACCCTTAGAAGCGCGTCGGCGTCAAGGCTTGGATCTCGCAAATTGGACAGCAAGTCACCGGAGACAAGGTCGCGGACCGCTGTTGAGGGCAGCCCGAGCCCAGGCCGGTTAGCACTTTCCAGTTGTTCGATCCGCTTGCCAAAGGTCACTCCTTGAGTGGCCCAGAGTTCTAAACGGCTCAGCCCAAAAAGTTGGTGCGCGGCGAACAAGCATTCGACGATCTCACGCAACGCTAACCCAACGCCCTCAAACAATTCGGTCTTACCGAAAAGTGCGAGAAAGGTAGTTTCGACTTTCGTATGAATGATGGTTTCTTGGTTAGAGCAGCACATTAGCTGTTCAGTCGTGATGGCTTCTGCACCTTGTGTTTGTGACTTGGTCATAAGGTATTTAGGCTTTGGGGTTTTCAGCTTTTTTTGGGCAGGCCCCGCCCCTGTCACACAGCAAGAATCACTGCGCAGACATGCGGTTGGCTATCGGTCTTGAATTAGCCTTTACGCATTACTTGCGTGGGCCAAGTCCCTACTCAGATCGGACTAAGTTGAAGCCCGCAGGGGTGGCGGAATGGGCCAGAGGCGATGCATTGGGTCAGTAGTCAGAATTGAACTCATGCCGGAAGTTTCTGCTGCTGTGTCAAGTCATTTCCGGCCTTATTGCGCACTAAACCTTCACATTCAAAGTTCAATGCGAAGAAAATGCCCCGAAACGATTGAAAACGTCTATCTTTGAATGCAAGGTTAGACTTTTTATAGAAGCGATGAAACGCAAATTTCCGCCTGGCGCGGTGACCAGCGTCGAGTTCTTGAGAACTCTTGGGTTTAGCCAGTCTTCAATTGCCCGTTGCGTCACATCCGGGCAACTTGCCCCAGAACCCCGGGCTCGAGGTCTGTACACGATCACCGGTCGCGAGTTGTCGCGCCATCATGATTTGATGGTCGTCGCGTTGTACTCACCCTCAACGACCTTTTGCTTGCTAACAGCACTTCAGCTATTGGAACTGCGGGCCCCCGCACCAGATATTTGGCTGACCATTTCCGCTTCAGCACGAATGCCTTCATTCAGGCTGCTGCCCATCATCCCGATTAGGCCCCGTGAGGCTATTGACCGTACTGACGTCCAAGTCATGGAGATCGATGGAATCAAGCTTCGATATACCAACGCGGCGAAAACATTGGCGGACTGTTTCCAGTTCCGATCAAAGGTCGGCTTGGATGTCGCTGTGGCGGCTTTGCATGCTGCACGTCAGACAGGCGTTGTAACCATGGATGAAATCTGGCGCTGCGCAGTAGCTAGCGGCGTTGGTGGTGTGATGCTCCCTTACCTTGAGGCTGTCGGATGACACAGCCAATAACAGTACAAATTCAACATCTGCTGCGCCAGCGTGCTGAATTGAGGAATGAGGCATTTGGTGCGACGCTGACTTGGTTCGTCGCTGAGGGTTTAGCTTTGAGACTGGGCAAGAGCGTCGTGCGTGAGCAAGTGCTATTGCGAGGAGACTTGATGCTTCACGCCCTCCTCGGGGGAGATGCTCCATACGAGTGGGACGCCGAACTAATTGCGAAACACCCAATGTCTCTTACTGCCTTGGCGAAAAATCTGCGCGAGGTTTGTGATGTCGAAATTGCCGATGGACTTCAGTTGGAATTGCCCAGCGGCGGAATTTCAGAACCGATTTGCACCAGCGTAGGCGACGTGGTTCCCGTTGCGCTGCTCGGGATGCTTGGGACCATGCGCATTCCGCTACACGTCAAAGTTTCCATTGACGCAATTGGCAGCCAACCGCATGCGGACTTTCGTTTCCGATCGATGCTTGGCAGAGACTTAGATGCGCGGATCACGACATGGTCTCCTCAAATGGCTGTCGCGGAGGCTTTACGACAGATTGTGGAAGGCGGCGTTGCCTCCGTATATCCAAAGCGCATTTGGCATCTCTACCAGATTATCCAGGCTGCCAAATATGAAGAAGCGCAGGTCATCGCATGCATCAAAGATACCTTCAGGAAACGTCACACGCCCTTGCCAAATGCGACACCTCTCGCACTGAGTGATGAGTTTGCTGCGCATCATTCCCGCAAAGCCGGCTGGGAGATTTACACGAGACGTGCTCGCATACACGCCCCACCATTGACTGATGTCATTACGGGACTGCGGAGCGTCGCCTTACCGTGGCTGAAGTCGGCAATCATGTAAAGCTCGCTGAGTTGAGCGTTTTCTGGGGAGAGGCTATTGATTGAAGCGGGCGCCACCATTCTGCGTCGAATATATTTGACACAATGATAAGCAAGCGTTAGCATTTTTCCATGTCAATGCTACATGAACTCAGTGCGGCTGTTCGAGTCAGACGCTCGGATATTGGACTGACGCAAGCCAAACTAGCTGGGCTTTGTGAGCTATCGCGCGCAACCATCAACCAAGTCGAAAATGGGTCGATTAAAGACCTGAGTGTCAAACGTGCGACCAGGCTGTTGGATGAGTTGGGGTTGGCGATGCATGTTGTCGCACCTCGCACATCAAAACGTTTGGCTTCCTCTGAGCGTACGCCGGCGTTAAAACTGGCCGCGCGGTCAGCCAGTGTGAGCTACAAGCAATCTATCAGCGAAGGTCAGTTGGCGGACATTCTTGTGAATGGCGACTGCCCCCCCGATTGGGCACCACATGTCTATGCTCTACTCGATGAGGCCCCCGTTTCGTTGTTAGCAGGTGTAGCGGAGCAGGTCCATATCGAATATGGACAGCAGCGTTCTTGTGTTTGGCAGACGATGAGAAAGCTCGCTCGTTCACTCAAGAGCATGAGGCCGCTATGGCAGTGACAGATGTCGATTTTGATCGGCCAGGAATTTGGCAAAAGCTCTTTCCCGAAGCGCTCCGTTTGATGGCCCATCTGGAAAGTCAAACCGACGGTCCTGTCTGGACGTTCGGCGGTGGGACGGTTTTGATGCTGCGGATCAATCATCGGCTGAGCAAGGACATTGACCTATTTGTCTCTGATCCGCAGTACCTTGGCTACGTCAACCCAAGACTGAGCGATGTTGCCGAGTCGGTCAGCGTGGACTATGAGGAAAACGCCGAGTTCATCAAGTTCTTTCTGCCAGATGGTGAAATCGATGTCGTCGTGGGAAGCTCGCTCACAGAAGCCCCGTTTGACATCGTCAGGCATGCCGGACGAAACATCAGAGTAGAAACATGTGCGGAGATCATTGCAAAAAAGATGTGGCATCGAGGCGATCGAGCCAAAGCGCGCGACCTTTTTGATTTGTGTGCGGTTGCCCAGGCACAGCCCAATGAGATCAGTCGTGCAGCCCCTTTTTTTCAGCGGCATGGCGCCAAATTTTTGAGTCAACTGGACGCACGTGGCGAGTTCCTTGAAGCCGAGTTCAAAGCGATCGACGTGATTGAAGCCGGACTCAATTTCGAGCGATGCGTTCGGATGGCGAATGACATCATCCTGCCTCTGATACAGAAATAATGGCAATCGACCAATGGTCAAAAGTCGTGATCGACTATAATGACCCTGCTTGGAGCAGCTGTGACAGATCGTTGGCGTTTATCGGCCTCAATCAATTCAATGTGTCACAGGCTGAATTGCTCCCTAAGCTAGGGAAACTGTCATTTAGACAGACATCAAGCCAAACAAAACCATCCGGGCAACACGGATGGTTTGAGGGCTCATAACCCAAAGGTCGTTGGTTCAAATCCGGCCCCCGCAACCAAAAAATAAAAAGGCTCTCGGAAACGAGGGCCTTTTTTCTTTGCCTCGTCACTGTGACGGGGTTTGTGACGACTATTGTGACGGGCCCTCACTTTGCCCAGCCCCCAAATGACCATTGGGCAAGATCGTCGGCATTGATGGGGCGCTAACGTTTTCGAGTGGGTGGTTGACGACTGTCGGTCTTGGGCTATAGATTGGCTGAACGCCTGACCTGTCGAGCACGGTATGCACGAAGAAGCCACTCCAACAAATCCACCGCCCGTCTTTAAGTCCCAGGCGGTAGGCATTTTGTCGGTCGACAACCTCAAGGTATCCCCTCGCGTACTGGGCCTCTTGGAGAAATGTGCGAGAGGTGAAATGACTTACTCCGAAGCGAAGGCAGAAGTCAAACGCTGGGCCATGCAAACGGCAAGTAAGACGAATGAAGCGAGAGACGACTCCATACCATAGTAGTCCCAACGGATTTCTGAAGTTCGGGCTACTTGGGCTAAACATCTTTGCCATACGCTAGCGCCTGCAGTGTTATGAGTAAGCCCAATGCACGCACTAGGCTGAGTGCGGACGTTCGCGAACTTGCTGTCGAAGGACGGGATCGACACAGGACAGTTGATTTCTAGAGCCTGCGGTGACTTTGGCGACTAATCGGGACATGAATTGCTTGGCGACAGAGCGTCCGGAGTGCGTCATTGCATTTCCGCCGTTTCCGCAGTCGGCGCGCTGTCTACCGGACGATTGCGCGCTTGTGTACATGCTTGTGGTCCGCGAACAGCTCGTACAGTCTTTGGCTCTCAGTAGCCCGGTAATGTAATCCGCGTTCGCCCCAAAGAAGCCAGACCAGGGCCTTGCCGGTTGCCGCCAAGTACCGGTCGTGTTGGCGCCAATTCAAATTTGACCACCGGTCAGTTTTCGGTTGGCGTCAACACGCCTGAGTCTTCCGTCGGCATCGAACGGTCGAAACCAGCAGACGCCGACTATGTGGCAGCACGCTCCAAAGCGGGCGCGCGAATCGTCGCCCCGTTTCGACGCTCAGCCCACCTTGCCTGCTTCTTGCGCCTTTTCCAGCCAGCCCAGCAGCACCGCGTAGAGAGCGTCCGTCTCCACCGGCTTGCTCACGAAGTCGTCCATGCCCGCCTCGAAACACCTTGCCTTGTCCTCGCTGAAGGCGTTGGCAGTCATCGCGATGATCGGCAGGCTCGCCGCCGGCCTCGTCTTGCGAATCTCCCGCGAGGCCTCCAATCCGTCCATTCTGGGCATCTGCATGTCCATAAGGATCAGCCGGTACTCGTTCGCGGCCACCATCGCGACCGCTTCCACGCCGTCCTCGGCCAGATCCACCCGGAACCCCACCTCCTCGAGGATCGCCTGCGCGACCTCGCGGTTGATCGCGTTGTCCTCGACCACCAGGACGCACGCGCCTGCATGCTTCCGCTTCAGGATCGAGGCCGCGTCTTGAGCATTCGGCCCTTTGTCGCCTGAGGCCGGCTCCTCCGCCTTCCTGAGGCGTGCCGTGAACCAGAACGTGCTGCCCGCACCGGGTGTGCTTCTCACCCCCGCGTCTCCGCCCATCAATTCCGCCAGCCTTTTCGTGATCGCCAGCCCCAGTCCCGTCCCGCCTGACTTGCGGGTGGTCGAGCTGTCCGCCTGCTCGAACGCCGAAAAGAGCCTCGCGACCACGGCCTCGTCGATCCCGATGCCCGTGTCCTCGACTTCGAAGCGGATCAGCGCGTCCGCCGCGTCCTGCTCGAGGAGCCGCGCGCGAACGGTCACCGAACCCGCTTCGGTGAACTTGATCGCGTTGTTCGCGTAGTTGAGGAGCGCCTGCTGCAGCCGGGTGGGATCGCCGACAAGGTTGTGCGGCATCCGATCCACCTCGCTCACCAGGCGCAGGCCCTTGGCCTGCGCGCGATCGTCCAGCATCGAGAGCACGTTCGCGACGGCCGACTCGACGCGAAGCGGGATCTCCTCCAGGACGAACTTGCCGGCGTCGATCTTCGAGAGGTCGAGGATCGCGTTGAGGATCTCCAGCAGGTGATCGGCGGCAGCCTCGAGCTTGTCCAGCCGTACGGCCTGCTCCGGAACCAGCCCCGCGCGCCGGATCAGGTGCGACATGCCGATGATGGCATTGAGCGGCGTGCGGATCTCGTGGCTCATGTTCGCGAGGAACTCGCTCTTGGCCACGTTCGCCGCCTCCGCCTTGTGCGTGGCCTCGTTCAGCTGGGCGGTGCGCTCCTCGACCATCGCCTCGAGCCCCTGGCGATAGCGCGCCAGTTCCTGCTCGGCCTGCTTCTTCTCGGTGATGTCCGACCACACCACGTGCAGTATCCGGCGATCGCCCTGGCGGATCGCGGTCAGCATCACGTCGACCAGGATATGCCGGCCGTCGCCGCGGACATTTTCCCACTCGAACCGGTTGCTGCCCTCGGCGAATGCCTGCGCCACCACCGTGGCGACCGTTTCCGCGGAAAGCCGGCCGTCGGGCTGGCGCTCCGGGGAGATGTCGACCGGCGAAAGCCCGATCAACTGGTCCGCACGTTCGAAGCCCAGCATGAGCAGCGAGGCCCGGTTGGTGGCGACGAAGCGGCCGTCATCGACCAGCGAGATGGCCTGGCGGGTGTCCTCGAACAGGTGGCGGAAGCGCTCCTCGCTGTCCAGAAGCCGCGCCTCCGTCGCGCGCCGTTCGATGATGCTGCCCAAACGCTCGGCCACGGCGTCGAGCAGCGCCCGTTCCTCGGCGAGGAAGGGCCCTTCCGCCTGCGCCGGGCACACCTCCAGGTAGGCCACCGTGACGCGGCCGCGGCTGGCGCCGTCTACCCGGATATCGGCGCTCTGTTCGGCAACGGCGGCGGCGATGTCGGCGCTGGCCACGACCTGGCCATCGAGCTCGATGCGGGCCGCGGCGATTTCCGGGTAGAGCCAGCCCGGAGGCAGCAGCGCCGCCACGTCCTGCAGCATCTCCGGCAGCGGCCGCTGCAGGTCTTCGCTGGCGCGGAACACGGAATACAGGCAGGTCTGTTCCTTGATCCGGCCGCGCAGGCCGAGCTGGGCCAGGTGCAGGGCCTCCGCCTGATTCCTGAGTTCGGCATCGGCGCGCAGGCGCTCCTCGTGCAGGGTGTTGAACTGGCGCGCCACCTCGACCACTTCCGCCGGTCCCGCGAGCGGCGCGCGCGCCGCCTGGTCGCCCCCGCGCGCAGCGCGCGCGGCCTCGCCGAGGGCCACCACCGGCTCGCTGA
The DNA here is from genome assembly GCA_046299355.1 of Aquabacterium sp. GTDB lineage: Bacteria > Pseudomonadota > Gammaproteobacteria > Burkholderiales > Burkholderiaceae_C > Aquabacterium. Next base: position 42,176 of record JBKBIO010000002.1, read on the forward strand.
TGCGGCGCGAGACGGCCATCGCCAGCGCCAGCAGCAGCACGAGGGCGATCGCCGAGCCGACGAACTTGTCCATCGCGTCGCGGCGCGGTTTTGCCAGCACCGACTCCACCGGCTGGGCGACAAAGGCGACCAGGCCGAATTCGGCCAAGGGCTTGACCGCGTAGTAGTGTTCGCGGCCGTTGGAGGAAAGCGCGGTGAAAAATTCCTCGCCGCGGGATTCGAGGATGCGCCGCGAAGCCTCCGATTCAACGCGGCGCCCGATGTCCTCGCCGCCGCCGTCGTTGCGCCAGAAGAGCACCCCCCGCTCATCGAAGATGCCGTAGCGGATATCGCGCGGCAGGTGCGCGGTGGGCAACTGGGGGTCGAAAGCGCTCAAGGCGAAGACGATGTTGATCGCGCCGAGCATCGTACCGCCGGGTCGGTTCCCTTCCCAGATCGGCTGACTCAGGAGCATCACCTGCTTTTTCGCAATAGTACCGACGAAGGGTTCGCCGACCGTGAACCGCCGCTCCTTGAGCAAGCGCTGGAAAAATGGCGTGTGTCCGATTCCGAGAGCCTGGCCTTGCGGCATGGGCACTGCCGAGCATTGCGGCTGGCCCTGCATGTCGTCCGTAACGATGTTGGCGTACTCCGGATGCAGCGCCAGCAGCGGCCCCAGGCTGGGCTCGCAGTGCTGCGGATCGAGCAGGGTGTGCGGCGGCAGGGCGGCAAGATACTCGAGCTTGTGCCGGCCGTTGCGCAGCTTCGCTCCGATGTTGACGGCCATCACTTCCACCTGCGCCTCCAGCATGTTCTGGGCCTGCGCCAGTTCGTTGTCGTGGTCCTCAAGGATGTGGTCGACCTGGGTCATTGCCAGCGGCAGGGCGAGCGCGGTGACCAGGATCAGCAGGTGGTGGCGGATTTTCATGGCGGTGGGCGTTGAATGTCCGGTGCGATCTCAGGCGTCGGCGGGCAGCCGCCCCGCAGCCGCGCGCGGCGCGCAGCAGCACCTGGTTGTCGCGGAACAGCTTGGCCGCCGTCATGTCGTCGACGGCCAGCAGGGCCTCGAGTTCGGCGACCCGCGCGCGGCAGCAGGGCCGCCGCGCCCAGCGTCGCGGCCAGGCCCTTCAGCGTATGGGCGCTGCGGCGCGCCGTAGCCAGGTCGTCCTCGGCCAGCGCATGGCGCAGCGCGGCGGTTTCGCCGTTGTCGATGAACTTCCTCAGCAGGCGCTGGTAGAGCTCCATGCGGCCATTGGCGGACCTCAGGCCGGCCTCCGGATCGAGGCCGGGCACCGTGGCGAGGCGATCGCGCAGCGCCGCGGCTTCGTCGCCGCTGCCCTTGCCGACCACGGTCCGGGTCAGCTTGCGGGCAAAAGTCGGCGCCGGCGCGACGGCGGCCGCGGCGGCGGGCGGGGCCGCTGCGCCCGGCAGCCAGCGCAGCAGGGCGGCGTACAGCGCCTCGGGATCGACCGGCTTGGCGATATGGTCGTTCATGCCCGCAGCGAGGCAGGCGTCGCGGTCTTCGTCGAAGGCGTTCGCGGTCATGGCCAGGATCGGGGTGGTCGCGTAGGCCGGCAGCGCGCGGATCCGGCGCGTCGCCTCCAGCCCGTCCATCACCGGCATCTGGATGTCCATCAGGATCAGGTCGTAGGCGCTGTCGCGCGCCATGGCGAAGGCGGCCTGGCCGACGTCGGCCAGCAGTTCCAGCGCCACCTCCTGGTTGATGGCATTGTTTTCGGCCAGCAGGATGCGGCCGCCGCCGCACTGCCGCAGGGCGGCTTCCGCCTCGCCGGCTGCGAGCCGGGTCACCGTGCCGTGCCGGCCGGAGAGCGCCTGCTGCACCGCCTCGAACAGGCGGGACGGCGTCATCGGCTTCTGCACGACGTCGAAATAGCCGGTCGCCGCCAGCATTTCCGGCTCCAGCCCGTGGCTGTAGGCGGTGACCAGCAGGCGCGCCGGCTGCCGCGCCAGGGGCAGCGCGGCGAGGCGGCGGCCGAACTCGATGCCGTCGGATGAGCCTGAAAGGGGGAAGTGGAGATACACAAGTTTCTCGGGAGTCGCCTCTTCCTGATGAGGCCAGTTGGAGCTCATTGAGCCAGTCTACGGCAATGCTATCCGCAAGTCTAGTCGCCCCCCTTCGAAGAGGCGACCAGCGGCGAAGGCGGGTGCTGCTGCTTGGTGTTCGCGAGCGGCTGGGTCGCACCCGGGCTTGGCTTTGGCAAGGCGGGCCCAATCAATGATGTACTTCTGCTTCGGGTCGGTTCCGCCCTGTCACCTCCAGCAGTACCAGCCATTCAGGATTGGATCGCCGCAGCCAGCTTTCGAGTGGCAGGTTTTGGAGGTGGTGCAGCCATACACGCCGCTGCCTGTCGAATGGCCGGTGGTGATGGAAGCAGCCACCCTGGCTGCCGGCGGCCAATGACTCCGACCAGCCTTAATCAGACGTTGGTGTAAGAGGAGTTGACTGATTGTCAATCAGCAACATGTTCAAGAAGGTCCTCCACCTTGCAATGAAAGAACGAACACAGCTTATCCAACGTGTCAGTCCCTGTTGAGTAACCACGTTGGTTCAGGATCTTGGAAAGAGTCATTCGGTTGGCGTCAACACCCATCGAGGTTTTGGCCGGCGCCGAAATGCCCCCAGCTCAACACCTCGAGGGCTTATGTCTCGCACACACGATCAACACGGCGCGAAACATCAGGAAATGCTAATCAAATAACTCGTGCATTCAGGACCAACCGAGCGCATCAGCTGCCATGGTTTCATCAGCGCGTCGGCGCACACAGGGGCATAAGTCTTTGATACGAATAGACAAAGGTCGAACGTGACATTGCCAATGTTCTTGATAAGTGCTACAACGGCGACCATAAAAAGCAAATCAAAAAGCAAATCATCAAAGAGGTGCTTTCTGGGCTAGGTCGGGGTGTAAGGATGGCAAGCACGAAAAAAGAAGAACTCACACTCCGCGTCGAAATGCTGCTTCGCGGCCAAGCCGGTTTGACCGCACGGGACATGCGTGAGCGCCTGGGTGTACCGCCGGCGACGCTGACGCGGGCACTGCGAGAGATGCCTGATCTCTTGCGTTTGGGCGCTGGCCCAAGAATGCAGTACGCCCTGCGCGATGAGTCCAGGCGCCACATCGAGGCGCCGATCTACAGGGTCAGTCCAGAGGGGCGCGTTTCCCAGTTGGGGCAGTTAGTGCCCGTGCGGCCAGATGGTTTTGTTCTGATCCGAGAGGGAGACCCGACTCATCCTAGTTTTCACGACGGGTTACCCTGGTGGATGAATGACATGCGCCCCCAAGGCTTCATTGGGAGGATGTTCGGCCGCATGTACGCTCGAAACCTGGGCTTGGGCACCGACATCAAGGCGTGGACAGACACCCAAGTGCTTCAGGCATTACTGGTTCACGGCGGGGACAGCACCGGAAATTTGTTGGTTGGCCACAATGCGACCCAAGCATTCCTATCGACACCGCCAAGCATTCCGCTTCTTGAGGCGGATAAGCCAACACGCTACGTCGAGATGGCGGCCGATGCACTGAATGGCGAAGCCTATGGTTCATCGGCGGGTGGCGAGCAGCCAAAGTTCACAGCCTACGCTGAGTTTGCCGATGAACCTGCTCATGTTCTGGTCAAGTTCTCAGAAGCAGCAGACAACGAGATCACGCAGCGTTGGCGGGATCTGCTTTGCGCCGAACACCTCGCACTGGAAACCTTGAGGGCCAACGGTGTGGAGGCGGCGCAAAGCCAGGTGTATGACTTTGATGGCCAGCGCTTTTTAGAGGTCAAGCGCTTTGACCGGGTGGGCGAGCGTGGACGCAGGGCGATGTTTTCGCTCGAAAGCCTGACGGCAGAGTTCTCCGGCAAGACGGACTGGATCCAGGCAGCCAAGGCCTTGAGCGAGCAAAAGGTCATCAAGCCCAAAGCCAGCGATGGCACAGAACTTCTTTGGGCATTTGGGCACTTGATCGGCAACACCGACATGCATCTGGGCAACGTGTCCTTCATTTCCGACACAAGTCGCCCTTATGACCTGGCCCCGGCCTATGACGTCTCCCCCATGTGCTTTGCGCCCAGAACAGGTGGCGGCATAAGCCAGAACGCACCCGTGTTCAATTTCAGGGCAGAGGTGAGACTGCCCGTATGGAAGCAGGCGCTTGCCATGGCAAGACAGTACATGGCCCGCCTGCAGGCGGATGAGAAATTGTCAGATGCCTTCCAGCCGTGCATCCAGGCGCTGAGGCAGCACGTTCATCAAGCAGGCCAGTTGATCGACAACATTGGCTAGGCGCAAGCGTGAGCCGGTGAGCAGCTTGAGCTCGCCGGCGTGAAGACCGGTGCGACCCATCCGCACCAAGACGACATGTCAGACAAGAAAGCCCAAGGGCGACGGCATCCGACAATTTGCTGCTGTCAGTGATCCTCTGCTGCAGCCATTCCTTGTCGTCGCCCGACAGATCGTCCCCGGTAACCACGATCTTCCCATCCTTGACGCCCAAGTCCCAGCTCCTGTTTGCTATGTCAGGTCGCTCTCTCGCTATCGACCTCTCGAACTTGGCGAGCTGCTTGGCAAGGGTTGTCAAACTTTCATCGGCTAGGCGCGCAATAGACAACCGATGGCCCATTCCAGTCAGGTAATCAGAGCCAATCTCCGGATTCGGGTCTTAAGGCGTATATTTCACTAGGGACGTCGGCGACGATGATGGGGCCAGCACTCAATTCGCCATCCATAAAGGCCAGCGGTCGACCAACACTATGCTGTTCCGCCTGAGCGACCATTGAGGCCGATCACACCACCTTGACCCTTCTGAGTCGCAACGCGTTGGCGACCACGCTCACGGACGAGAGCGCCATGGCAGCAGCCGCCACGATGGGCGACAGAAGCACCCCAAAGAACGGATAGAGCACTCCGGCAGCAACGGGAATGCCGGCAACGTTGTACGCAAATGATAAGAACAGGTTTTGCCGAATGTTGCGCATCGTGGCCTGCGACAGCGTTCGTGCACGAACAATGCCCATCAGGTCGCCCTTGAGCAAGGTGATGCCTGCGCTTTCCATGGCCACGTCGGTACCCGTGCCCATCGCGATCCCTACCGTCGCCTGCGCGAGTGCCGGCGCGTCATTGACACCATCCCCCGCCATCGCGACGACGCGCCCTTCGCTCTGCAGGCGCTTGACAACCGCGGCCTTGTCTTCAGGGAACACGTCGGCCACGACCTCTTCGATGCCCAGCTCGCGACCCACCGCTTCTGCCGTGGTCTGGCCGTCACCCGTCAGCATGACCACGCGTACGCCAGCATCCCGCAAGGCTGTTAACGCGCCTAGCGTGGTTGCCTTGATCGGGTCAGCAATGGCGACAAAGCCGGCCAACTGGCCCGCGATGCCCACGAAGATGACCGTTGCAGCCTTTTGCCGCTGCACCTCGGCAGCAGCGGCCAGAGCGCTGGTGTCAATGCCATGCTCCGCGAGGAATTTGGCACTGCCCGATACGATGAACTGCCCCTGCACCGTCCCGATGACACCCTTGCCCACGGGCGAGTCGAAATCCGCGACCGGGGACAACGTGAGCGTTCGCTCATGTGCGTCCATGACGATGGCCGTGGCCAATGGATGCTCACTGGAGCGCTCCACGCTGGCCAGCTTCTGAAGAACGTCTTCGGTCGTGTAGCCAGCTAACGCTTCGATGTGAACCACCTTGGGCCGCCCTTCGGTCAACGTTCCCGTCTTGTCTACCACCAGGGTATCGACCTTCTCCATCTTTTCCAATGCCTCTGCGTCCCGTATGAGCACGCCGTGTTGCGCGCCCTTGCCCACCCCCACCATGATGGACATCGGGGTGGCAAGACCCAGTGCGCAGGGGCATGCAATGATGAGCACGGCCACCGCCGCTACCAGCGCAAAGCTGAAGGCAGGCGAAGGCACCCAAAGCAGCCAGGCCATGAACGTCACGCCGGCTACCGCGATGACAGCTGGAACAAACCGACCTGCTACTCGGTCAACCATTCTCTGAATTGGCGCCCTGCTGCGTTGAGCGGCCGCCACCATGTGCACGATTTGCGAAAGCAAGGTCTCTGCACCCACCTTTTCAGCGCGCATCACAAAGCCACCGGTCTGATTCAGCGTGCCAGCAGTGACTTTGGATCCCACAACCTTGGCAACGGGCATCGGCTCACCAGTCACCATCGACTCGTCCACGTTGCCTCTGCCATCGGTCAGTTCACCGTCCACAGGGACCTTCTCCCCCGGGCGCACTCGCAAAAGATCCCCCGCCTGGATGTTGTCGACCTGGACGGTTGTATCGCTTCCGTTCGGCTCCACTCTCACCGCGGTCTTCGGCGCCAGACCCAACAGTGCCTTGATGGCCCCCGACGTTTTCTCTCGCGCGCGCAATTCGAGTACTTGCCCCAGCAGGACCAAAACAGTGATGACGGCTGCGGCTTCGAAGTAGACAGCCACAGCACCTTGTCCATCCCGCAGCGCTGGCGGAAAAAGCGCCGGAGCAAGCGTCGCGACGACGCTGTATAGCCACGCAGCGCCAGTTCCCAGTGCGATGAGCGTGAACATATTGAGGCTGCGGTTCTTCAACGAAGCCGCCGCACGGACAAAAAACGGCCAGCCCGCCCACAGCACGACCGGCGTGCCCAACGCCAACTGAATCCAATTCGAGTTCTGCTGTGTGAGGACGTGGTGGATGTTGAACAGGTGCCCCACCATTTCCAGGAGGAACACCGGTAAAGCCAACAGGCTCCCGACCCGGAACCGGCGGGCCATGTCTTTCAGCTCGGGGCTGTGCCCTTGCTCATTGCTGGCGATGAGTGGCTCCAGCGCCATGCCGCAGATTGGACAACTGCCCGGCCCGATCTGGCGAACCTGCGGGTGCATGGGGCAGGTGTACTCGATCTGTCCGGGATCACTGTTCTCTGGTGATGGCGGCCGCACCCCATGGCGGCCATGCGCATCATGGTGATGTCCCATATGCGCATGATCGGCGTGATGGTGTTCGCGTTGATGGGTATCCGGTGAGGGCATGGTGAGGCCTCGTTCCTTCCTATCCGTTCCGCCCCTCGGAATCGTTGCCCTGCTGACGCCCACCATGCTGCGCATGACCACCGTGACGGTGTCCGAAAAAGTGCATCAGTGGACACGCAAGCAGAAATAGATATGGAATCGCCTGCCTCACATGCGTGAGGTGCTCCGTCAGCAGGTAATAGATGCCCACGACGCCTGCGAGCAGCATGAAGATGCCCAATGGCGAGCGCCACCGAGACGGATGAGGGGTAATCTGATTCATCATGTCACTCGCATTCACGTCACCACCAAGCTCAAGAAAACGACCGAATCACGGCACATTCACTTTGCGGGCAAAGAGCGTACCGCCTCGCGGTCCATCATCATCTGCATCATCATTTCCATCATCTCCATGCGCTTGGCCATCATCTGGTCGTGGCATGGCATACCGTCCTTGCCACGCATCCCCTGGGAGGCTTTCCCTCCCTTCATCTGGCCCATCATGCCCATGCCCTCCCTCATGGATTTCATGTGCTCGCTCATCAATGCCTGACGCTCTTCTAGCGTTTTAGCAGCCATCATCTTGTCGTGCATCTCTTGCATCGATTTCATCTTGGCGTCCATCTGCATCGCCGACGGAGCAGCGTTTGCGCTTTCCGCTTGAGCTGAACTCTTGGCAGCTGGCTTTGTTGCACTCTTAGGGGCCACAGCGGATGCGCCAGCCGGGTGATGCGCAGCGTGATCCTGCCCGGACTGAACGGACTGAGCGAGCACACTACTGGACAGCAGCGTGGCAAAAGCGAGAACGGTGATCGAACGCATTGTTTTCTCCTGTTTGTGATGACGATTGAGTAGATATGGAGTCGTGGCACTGAGGCGCTTCAGGCGCCACAGCCCGCAGAGCCACTGCCGCAGCAACAGCCCCCCGCCCTAGAAGGGGTCGCGCCGTGAGGTGAACGCGATGCCGCCACCGCCTCGTATCCAGCACCCTGAATGGCACGCTCGATGACAGCGCTGGCTGCAATGGTGGGTGTCACCAAAACCCTTTTCTGACCGAGGTCAACTTCGACCGATGCACCGCCATCCACTTCGTGAATGGCCTTGACGATGGCATCCGCACAATGACCGCAGGTCATGTCGTTCACTTGATAGGCGTACATCTCAGGCTCCTTCGTTGTCGGTACCGCCACTATCAACCCTTCCACCATGGCAAGGTCAAGCACGCCTCGTCGTCCATTTGACATGAATCAGACAAACACCTGGAACGAGCACGTCGCCACAAAGGTGATGGGGATGATGACGGCCCCAAGTTCTCAAAGGGACGCGCATCTGCTAGCCTTTTAGAACCAGCGCACGACGCGTTTCTGGTCACGCTTCCAAGCGCCAGCGCCGCAAGCCCAACGGCCGAACTGGCCATTGCATCGAAGGTATCCAATGAACGAACTCAAAGTGACAGCCTTGAACGCCTCTTCAGATCGCGATGCGAGCGCCCCCCCGCGCGCCCTGAACCGCCGGAGCTTCATGGCGCTTGCCGCAAGCGTCAGCACTTTGGCAACGCTACCGGCCATCGCAGCAACAAAGCGACCTGTGGTGGAAGTTTTCAAAAACCCGTCTTGCGGATGCTGCGGCGCATGGGGAGACCATCTGAAGGCGGCCGGTTTTGAGGTGAAGGTCACCACAGTAGACGACACAGGCCCTGTACGCAAACGATTCGGCATACCTGAACAATTTGCCAGTTGCCACACTGCCTCTGTAGGAGGCTACGCCTTGGAGGGGCACGTTCCGGCCGCCGAAGTGAAGCGCTTACTTGCCTTGAAGCCGGATGCCATCGGCCTGGCCGTCCCCAATATGCCCATCGGATCTCCGGGCATGGAGATGGGGGCACGCAAAGAACCTTACCGCGTCTTACTCATCGACCGAAAGGGACGTGATTCGGTTTTCGCGAGCTACCCTCAAGGCTCACATGCTCGTGATGCCGCGATACCTTAACAAGGCTTTTTCTGCCTCAACGGCCAGGAACTTGAGCACCCCAAGCAGACCGATCACACTCCAAGATGCAAGATCCAATGGCTTGGTCCCGAACACATTCTGCATCGGCTCAACATACGTGAACATCAGTTGAAGTATCGCCAAGAGCGCGCACATCAACAAGGCCACTGAATTGCCTCGCAGCGTATCCAGAGTGAACGCATGTGCGGTAAAGCGGCGAACGTTGAACAAGTACACCAACTCGCCAACCACCAGCATATTGACAGCAGCTGTCCGTGCCACTTCGACCGAACTGCCGCGCGCCAGCTCCCACTCGAACACCGCGAAGGTAGCTGCCACCATCAAGATGCTGACGTAGGCAATTCGCAGCGCAAGCACTCGGGTGATCAGCGGTTCGCGTGGATGACGAGGAGGTCGACTCATGACGCCTGGCTCCTCGGGCTCAAAGGCCAATGCAAGTGCCAGGGTCACCGCCGTGACCATGTTCACCCACAGGATCTGCCCAGCCGTTACAGGCAGCGTAAGCCCTGCCAGTACGGCCAGGAGGATCACACCAGCTTCACCACCATTCGTGGGCAGCATGAACAACAACGATTTTTTGATGTTGTCATAGACCACCCGCCCTTGCGTCACGGCATTGGCCACGGTCGCAAAGTTATCATCCGTTAGAACCAGATCGGAAGCTTCGCGAGCCGCATCGGTACCATTGAGCCCCATCGCAACACCAATGTCTGCGGCCTTGAGGGCTGGCGCGTCGTTGACCCCATCACCTGTCATGGCCACCAGGTCGCCTTGCGCTTGTAACGCCGCGACCAAGCGAAGCTTATGCTCTGGACTGGCTCGGGCGATCACATCGGTTGCGCGCAGCCGAGAACCCAACTGGTCATCATCCAGTTCAGCCACGGCGTCCCCTGTCAGCGCCCGATCTGCGTTCAGCCCCAGCTGACGACCGATCGCAGCAGCGGTCACGACGTGGTCACCCGTGATCATTTTGACCCGGACACCCGCACGCTGGCACTCGGCAACCGCCTGACGAGCCTCCTCCCGTGGGGGATCGATCATACCGACCATACCCACCAGCGTGAAACAAGGCTGGATGTCTTCGACCGCCAGTCTTGGCTGGTCGTGCCACGCGTCGCAGTAAGCCAGAGCGAGCACGCGCTGGCCCGCCTCAGCGGCCTGGTGCATACGGCGCTCCCATGCATCGCGCTCCAGCGGCCGCCCTGGCCCCTCCTGAGTACAGAGTTCGAGCACACGCTCGGGTGCCCCCTTGAGCATCACCATGCGCTGTGTGCCATGATGAAGCGTGGCCATGAAGCGATACGCCGCATCAAAAGGAACTTCATCGACGCGAGGATGCGATTCCATCAACGCCTCTGGCGCCAACCCAGCCTTGCATGCGAGGGTAAGCAAAGCCCCCTCGGTCGGGTCGCCACTCATTTGCCACCCCGTTGCGCCGTCCTCGACTAACCTCGCGTCGTTGCATAGCAGGGCGCACAGCGCCAGCGCTTGAATATCTGCGTCCTGTCGATCGACAACTCTGCCGCCCTCGCGAAACTCCCCATGCGGCGCATGGCCTGTCCCGGTAACCGCCAGAGTTCGCCCCGGCAGCATCACATTGACCGCTGTCATCTGGTTGCAAGTCAGCGTCCCCGTTTTGTCGGTGCAGATCACAGTAACGGAGCCAAGCGTTTCAACGGCAGGCAATCGCCGGACCACTGCACGATTGCGCGCCATGTGTCGGGTACCAATGGCCAGCACAATCGTCACGATGGCAGGCAATCCTTCGGGAATCGCAGCAACGGCCAAGCCGACGACAGCCAGGAACAAGCTCAAGGGCGGCATACCGTGCACAAAATAACCAAACAAGAACGTGATCGCCCCCACAAGGACAATAAAGGCCGTGATCTGGCGAGCGAACTGATCCAGACGGCGAGTCAACGGCGTGGTGAGATTCTCAACCTCACTGACCAGGGCGCCGATGCGGCCAATTTCTGTGTTCCGTCCTGTGCTGACAACCACTCCCGCACCTTGACCAGACACCACCGTCGCCCCGGCGTACGCCATGGCGACGCGTTCTGCCAACGGCGCATCCTCTAAAACCGCATCGGTGTTCTTGTCCACGGGTACGGACTCCCCCGTCAGTGCCGCCTCACTTACCCGAAGACCTTTGGCACGCAACAGCCTCACGTCTGCCGGAATGCTCGCGCCAGCCTCCAACAAAACGATATCGCCGGGCACCAGGTTTGCGGCGTCTATTTCTTTCTTTTGGCCTTGCCGCAAAACACACGCACGCCTCGGTAGCATCGCCCTAACCGCCTCAAGGGCGCGTTCGGCTTTGCCTTCCTGAAAAAAGCCCACCAAGGCATTCACGAGCACAACACCAAAGATCACGCCTGCATCAATGTAGTCACCCAATGCGGCTGTCACTACGCCAGCTGCTAGAAGCACATAGATCAACGGGTTGTGAAATTGAAGCACCAGACGCAACCACGCGGCGCGCTTTTCAGCCTGCGGCAAACTGTTCTTACCGTACTGCTGGGTTCTTTGTCGAACCTCGTCCTCGCTCAAACCCATGTGCTCGGCGACAGACAGTGCCTTCAACACCTCTTGCGACGTATGCGAATGCCAAGGGGTCTGTGAACGCTGGGGCGACTGTGAAGTATTGCGCGTGGTCTCTTGCATCGTGTTGACGATCCGGGCAGGGAGTCAAAGAAGTGACCGGGAGCATCTACCCCACCCAAAAAGTAGATGCCCCCTTCAGTGACGACGGACTGAAGGTCGGCTTAACGTCGCCTTTGCCAACTCCTGCTTGGCAAAACCACATCGATCTGACGCCAGGATTCAAAGCAGTCGAAACGCCAACATCGCCACCAAAGTCGGCGGTAATGCAGCAATCAACAGACCCAGGGGCTGAATGGCATGATCGGAAAACTTCTCTTTCAAGATCGCCGCCCCCGCAGGATTGGGGGCATTGGCGATCAACGTCAATCCGCCACCCGTCACGGCACCCGCCACCAAGGCGACCTTGAATTCGTCACTCAACCCCTCGACCAACGAGCCGAGGTAAGTCAAGGCCGCGTTGTCGGTGATCGCCGTCAGGGCTGTTGCACCAAAGAAAACCGCATTGGCATCCATACCCATGAGAATGGGTTCTAACCACCACTGTTGCTGCCCACCAAGAACGACCAAGCCTGCAAGGAAAAAAGCCACCAACAGCGCTTCACGCAAGATCAAAGGGTTCTGATGCCGTTGGTAGGCAGTGGCAAAGCCGAGAAAGAAGAGGAACATGCCCAAAAAGACAGCCGGATGGTGAGCAAACACGACCACCAACAGCAGCATGATCAGGTGGACCATGACCACAGCGAAAGGCACACGAGTCGTCGTTGCAGATGCCTGCATCGCCATGTGATCCACCTGCTTGCGGAACAACAACATGGCACACCCCGCATTGATCAAGACTGCCACACAGGCCTTCCAGCCGAATGTTGAGACCATGAACCAGACGTCCCAATCCCACTTACCTGCCACCATTAACACAGGCGGGGCAGCAAAGGGCGTCAAAGTGCCACCGATCGAGATATTGACGAACAGCACGCCCAACGTGACGTATTTGAGTTGGTTAGAGGTTTCACGCGCAAACAAGGTGTCGCGCAAGATCAAAGCAGCGAGGGTCATCGCTGCGGGCTCGGTGATGAATGAGCCCAGTATGGGCACCATGGACAGCACCAAAAAATAGAGCGTCATGCCCTTCGGCAAGGGGATATACCGAGCCACAAATCGCACCATGTCCCCTGCAAACTGGAGGATAGGCCGCGTTGCAGCGATCACCATGATCGCGAAGACAAACAGGGGCTCGGTGAAATTTCGGCTATCGAGGTAAGCCGTTGCCTCGTCTTTGCCACTGATGCCAAACATGAACAGCATCAGGACCAATGCCCAGAACCCAAATACGACTTCGACCTCGCCAAGCAAGTGCCAGATGCCGGCATGGCGAGGACTCGCATGCGCGAGCCGTTCAAAGAATTTGGTTGAAAAGGTATGGAGGACAGCCAGTGCAAAAAGCACGGCACCAATCACCTGTATCAGGGTAGGTTGATTCATGATAGGTCGCGGTATAACCGCGAGGCGGCCCGACCTTCGCATGAACCTGCCTTGACATGGACAATCAGTCCTCAAGACACCCTGTAGCGTCGTTTATATCACATCGAAGAAAGAAGCCGCACGTGGTGGATTTCAAGGCCTGGCCGCCCAACAAGCCGGGGTCCGCCGCGTTGGCTTGGTGAGTGCCGTGGGAGCCGACGCCCAATCCGGCACCTTCTACAACCGCGTGAAAGGTGAATTGGAAGACGCCATTCGGGCCCTCGGGTTTGAGGGCCTGGTGATTGCACAGCCCTCGTTGTTGCTGGACCACCGAAAAGGCTTGAATCAACCGACACGCTGGGGCGAGCGGTTGCCCAAGCTCTGGTCAAGACGGTGCCTCAAACGGTGGGCACCGTCATCCTCGCTTCGAACACGCTGATCGACATCGGCAAAGACGAATCCGCAAGTGTCAGGACTTGAGCAAAGCCATCAATCCCGCCTCGCCAACAGGCGGCTGCGCCATCCATGGGATGGCATAGACGCGACGGGCTAGACCTTTGTCAATGCGCTGCATCTGCTGCACCTCGCCTTGCGCGCGAGCACGCAGAACGGGATCCTCGGTCGGCGTCGACAACAGTGACTTGTTGACCACCCATGCAAAGGGTTCGATGCTCGCACGCCGCAGGTCTTCCTGTAAGGCCGCGGCTTGCGACACTGGTGTGGGCTCAGGCAGGGTCACCAGAATGATGCGCGTGTAGTCAGGATCCTGCAAGCGCATCATGGGTGTGATGACACGCAAGGCGGACGTTCCTTCGAACTCCTGCGTCATTTGCCGGTGGTAAGCCCCGGTGGCGTCCATCAACAGGAGCGAATGCCCTGTGGGCGCGGTGTCCAGCACGACAAAGGCACTGCGAGCTGTTGAGACGATGCGCGAGAACGCGTGAAACACCGCCACCTCTTCTGTGCAGGGAGACTGAAGATCCTCTAACAACAAGGCTTTCTCTTGATCGTCAAGTTGCGGCCCACGAGCAGCCATGATCTTGTCGATGTAGCGCTGCGTTTCCTCATGCGGGTCGATGCGACTGACCTCGAGCCCCTCGACCCGCCCTTCTAAGGTGGCCGCCAGGTGGGCGGCAGGATCGGTGGTACTGAGATGGACTGCATGCCCTGCTCGGACCAAACCTAGTGCCAATGCCGCTGCGACCGTGGTTTTACCCACGCCCCCTTTGCCCATCACCATCACCAGGCCTTTTCCGGTTTGGGCCAACTCATCGACCAGGGCTTGTAGCCCCGGCACGGCCTCAGGCATCAGAAACAACATCGCACCGGATTCAGGCGCGGCCGGCGAATCCGCCAGCAAGGCGCGCAAGGCGGTCAGCCCGACCGTATCAAAGGGCTTGAGCGGCACGCGCGTTTGAGGCAACTCCAGCAACGCGACGGGCATGGCATGCAAAGCGGCTTGCTGCGTGCTCATCCAGGCACGCGCCACATCGTCCATGCCAGCTTGAGCCTGGAAGACACCGTTGATGGCCACCATTTGCCGTTGCAGCCCAAGGGCTTTTAGCTCCTCGGAGGCTCGGGCGGCTTCGTTCAAAGCGACGCGCTCGGGTCTGGCCACCAGAACGACCATGGTCTGCGTCGGGTCACGCAGCGCCATCATGGCCGCGTTGAAGCGAGCCTCTTGCATCTTGAGCCCCGAATGCGGACCCAGACATGAAGCCCCGCGGTCATTGTCTTTGAGAAAACCGCTCCACGCCTTGGGTAAGCTCAACAAGCGCAGGGTGTGCCCGGTAGGTGCGGTGTCGAAGACCACGTGGTCATAGGACTTCGCGCCGTCGCTGAGCAAGCTAGAGAACTCGTCAAAAGAGGCAATCTCTGTAGTGCAGGCCCCCGACAGTTGCTCACGCACGGTCTCGCGTTCTTCGTCTGTACTATCGGAGGCCATCTGCGACAGCACACGCTGTCGGTAGTGGCGCGCAGCCTCCTCTGGATCAATATTGAGCACAGACAGCCCCTCAAGGTGAGGAACCGGCGTGGGCGCATTACTGAGGGTCACGCCCAGCATCTCATCCAGATTCGACGCGGCGTCGGTGCTGACCAGCAACACCCGTTTGCCGGCATCGGCCAGTTGGATGGCTGTTGCTGTGGAAAGGGATGTCTTCCCAACACCGCCCTTACCAGTGAAGAAGATAAACCGGCTGGCATCAGAAAAGAGTTTCATGATCTGACCGCCCCTGCTTCGTACCACCCCTTGCTGTGGTTCACGATTCGGACAACCAACAACATCACCGGAACTTCAATCAAGACGCCCACCACCGTCGCCAAGGCCGCGCCGGATTCAAATCCAAACAAGCTGATGGCGGCAGCCACGGCCAGTTCAAAGAAGTTGCTGGCACCAATCAAGGCCGACGGACAGGCCACACGGTGCGACTCTCCCAAGCGACGATTGAGCCAATAGGCCAAAGCCGAGTTGAAGAACACCTGAATGAGGATCGGGACGGCCAGCATCGCGATGACCATGGGTTGCTGAATGATCGCCTGGCCTTGAAAGGCGAACAACAACACCAAGGTGGCCAGCAAGGCAGAGATCGACCAAGGCCCCATTTTCGCAAGGGCGGCGTCAAACACCGCCTGACCGCGTGCCAACAAGCGTCGACGCATCCACTGCGCCAACACCACCGGAATAACGATGTACAGCACCACCGAAGTCACCAGGGTGTCCCACGGCACGGTCATGGCGGACAAACCCAAGAGCAATCCGACGATGGGAGCAAAGGCAAACACCATGATCGTGTCGTTCAACGCCACTTGACTGAGGGTGAACAAGGGGTCGCCGTTGGTCAGTCGGCTCCACACAAACACCATTGCCGTGCACGGTGCTGCAGCCAACAAGATCAAACCGGCAATGTAGCTATCGAGTTGCTCGGCAGGCAGCCAGGGCGCAAACACCTGACGGACGAACAACCACCCCAGTAATGCCATGGAAAACGGCTTGACCGCCCAGTTGACAAACAGCGTGACGCCCATGCCTCGCCAGTGAGACTTGACTTGAGACAAGCTTCCAAAATCCACCTTGACCAACATGGGAATGATCATCACCCAGATGAGCAATCCCACGGGCAAGTTCACCTTGGCGACTTCCATGGCGCCAATCGCGTGAAAGGGATCTGGTGCAAACTGGCCCAGCGCGACACCTGCGACGATGCACAGAAATACCCACACAGTGAGAAAACGCTCGAAGACGCTCATGGGTTGCACGGCAGACTGTGACATCGGGTGCTCCTTAGCTGCGCGCAATCGCGTTCAATGCATCAGCCAGCGCTGACCGATCCATCGTATCCAATGGCAAGGCCAACAACTGCAACATCTTGTAGCCGATGGCTTGTCGAGTCAATTCAAAGGCCCGACGCTTGCCCTCATCCCCGCCCTCGGCATTGGACGGATCTGGGTAACCCCAATGGACCTTGACGGGTTGCCCTTGGCCACCAAAGAACACAGGGCAGGCCTCAGCGGCCGCGCTGTCACACACCGTGATGACGATGGACAGTGGTGGCGCTTCTGGCGTGGTGAATTCGTCCCAACTTTTGCTGCGATACGCGGAGGCATCAACACCGGCGTTGTTCAACGCTTCGACCGCAAACGGGTTGATGCGGCCACTGGGCGCACTGCCTGCACTGTGTGCCTTGACATTTTTGCCAAGCTTGGCCGCCCAATGATTGAGCATGCCTTCGGATAGAACGCTTCGTGCAGAGTTGTGGGTACAGAGAATGAGAACGTGCGTCGTCATGGGTGTCTCAACAGCAAGTAGAACCGGGTTGCTTGACAGGAATACCAATCGGTTTGCCCCGCGTGACGGGAGCGTTTGTCGCGGGTGCGCAGCAGGCGCTGGCCTCGGAACTGGTCGGCACTTTCGCTAAACTGTCGCTGAATGTGGGGATGTTGCCCAAGGTTTGGAAATGCTCCCATGGCAGACCTTGTGGATCGACAATCCAGTGCTTGTCGCTGCGGGCATAACAACAGGTGGTGGCACCCTCATCAATCAAAGACAAATCAGCCGCTTCGGCCTGGGCCTTCATGGCTTGCAGGTCCTGCGCGTTGTCCACCTGAATGCCAAAGTGGTCTAGGCCAACATGGCCATGCCCACGCGTTGAAATGGCGAAGTTCACAGCAGGGTCATCCAGCATCCACTTGGCATAGTCCGATTCGATGCGCGCTGGCTGGGCGCCAAACATCTTCGAATAGAACTCAATGTTGCGAGCCAGATCTTCAACGTGAACATGGACGTGAAAGCGCTTCATAAGGATGTCCTTTCAACAGGTTCTGCAAATCGCCCAACCCACAGTGGGCATGGATTTATTGACATACGCACTAGCTTGGACAGCAGCGCGCGAGACTGTGCTTTGGTGCCAAGCACTTCGACCCAAACACTCCCAAAGAGCAAAAAACGCATACAAACGTAGGGATTGAGCCATTGATCGAACAACCCCCCAATCATTTGCATGATTCAATTATTATTGAATAATTACTTTCATGCAAGCACAGACATGCCGACCGGTGAGATAGCCCCATCCCGAGACATGCCTCCGCCCTTGCCACTTATTGACGTCTTGTCAACAGCCCCGCTGCCATCAACCCGATCAAGGCCATCACACTGAAGCCTGCGCCCGCATAAAAGGTAAATGCAGCCCCCAACTGATCCCACAACAAGCCCGCCACCACACTGGCGATCAACATGGCCAAACCAC
The DNA here is from genome assembly GCA_046299355.1 of Aquabacterium sp. GTDB lineage: Bacteria > Pseudomonadota > Gammaproteobacteria > Burkholderiales > Burkholderiaceae_C > Aquabacterium. The sequence goes on from JBKBIO010000002.1 coordinate 59,983, forward strand.
TGACCAGGTTAAAGAACCCATACGCTGTACCGCGCAGATCGGCAGGGGCGACATCGGCCACCATGGTCGCCAGCAGACCTTGTGTAATGCCCATGTGTACCCCCCACAAGCTCACGCCGAACAACAGCGTGCTCCAGTGCGTACCGGCAGCCAGGACCAGGTCTGCCGCCACCAGCACCAACAAGCCAAGGGCCAACAGGCCATGGTGGCTCACGCGATCAGACAGCTTGCCAAATGGGTATGCAGACAAGGCGTACACCCCATTCATGGCCACCATCACCAGCGGCACCAGTGCAAGAGGCACGCCACTTTGTTGCGCGCGTAAAACCAGAAAGGCTTCGCTGAATCGCGCCAGCGTAAAAACAGCGCCAATACCCACCACCAACCAATAGGCTCGCCCCAGGCGCATCAGGTTGTCGCGCCGAATCGGGTTGGTTCGAGGCGCCTCCGCTTGCCGGTTGGGCTCCCTTACGCCCCACCACAACAAGAGCACGGCCATCAACCCAGGAATCACGGCCACGCCAAACACGGCCCGAAAATCATTGGCCCACCACAGCATCAAACCGACCGCCAGCAGCGGACCGACAAAAGCGCCCACCGTGTCCAAAGACTGCCGCAAACCGAAGGCTGCGCCACGCAAGGCGGGCGGCGCAATGTCTGCAACCAAAGCATCTCGGGGCGCACCCCGGATGCCTTTGCCCACCCGGTCGATCAAACGGGCACCCAAGACCATACCTGCAGTAGGCGCGAGCGCAAACAAGGGTTTGGTCAATGCCCCCAATGCATAACCCAACAAGGCTAGACCCTTTCGTTTGCCCCAGTAATCGCTCAGGACGCCGGAAAAGACTTTCACCACTAAGGCGGTCGATTCCGCCAGCCCTTCGATCAATCCCACCACGAGGGCACTCGCACCCAATGTGCCGACCATGAACAAGGGCAAGAGGCTATGGATCATTTCAGAAGAAATGTCCATCAACATGCTGACCCCACCGAGCACCCAAATGCCTGCAGGCATTCGCGGCGAGACAGGCGCATCAACAGGAGCTCGATCTGTCATCACATCACCTCCACTCCATGAGGTACATCGACCACCGGACGATCGCAGTGGTGAACCTCGATGGTGGGATGCACCACCTCGTCATGCACGGCCAGTCGCTGACGCAAGACATCCGCGTTGAGGGTTCGGTCATGCGTGACCACCGTCACCGCGCAGGAGTAAACCTGACGCCCAACACGCCAGACATGCAAATCCGTGACATGGATGTCACCGACAGGCGCAGCTGATTCCATGACGCCACGGATTTCATCCACCACCGGATGATCCATCTCACGATCCAGTAAAACCTTGCCTGTCTCGACAATCAAGCCTTTCGCCCAAACGGCCACCAAAACTGCCCCCAACACGCCCATCATCGGATCTAACCAAGACCAACCCCACCACCAACCACCCAACAAGGCCAAAATGGCCAAAACGGAAGTCGCGGCATCCGCCATCACATGAACGTAGGCAGATTTCAGATTCAGATCATGATGATGTTCATGGTCGTGTCCGTGTCCGTGTCCGTGTCCGTGTCCGTGTCCGTGTCCGTGATCATGGTGAGCATGACCCAGTATCAAGGCACAAATCACATTCACGACCAGACCTAACACGGCCACCACGATGGCCTCTTGATAGTGAATGACTTCGGGCGCAATGAGCCGCTCAACCGAACCAATCAACATCATCAGCGCAACGCCCATCAAGAAGACGGCACTGGCAAAGCCACTGAGGATTTCGATCTTCCAGGTGCCGAAGGCAAAGCGAGGGTCTTTCGCGTACCGTCTCGCCGTCGCATAGGCCGCCGCAGACAAGCCAATGGCCACGGCATGAGAACTCATGTGCCACCCATCGGCCAGCAAGGCCATGGAGTTGAACCACCATCCGGCACCAATTTCCACCACCATGGTGAGGGCCGTGATCCACATCACCAGGCGGGTTCCGCGTTCGGCGGCTTCGTTGCCAACATCGAACACATGTTCATGCATCCATTTGCTCAGGTGTGAGGGGGCCATGCGATCAATTCGGAATGAGTCAATGCGTTCAGTTTAGAGCCACTGCCCTGTACACTCAAACCACCATGCCGCGCGCTTTTCACATTCAAGCCATCGCCGCTGTCACTCTGGCGGTTTCAGGCTGGGCAACCAGCTTGCCTTGCCTGGCTGACGCCCTCACGGTATCGGCCGCGTCAAGTTTGACCAATGCGTTCAAGGAGATTGGCCAAGCCTATGAACGGCAGAATCCCCAAACACAGGTCTTGCTGAATTTCGGTGCGTCGGGCGCCCTGTTGCAGCAAATCAGCCGAGGTGCCCCAGTCGACGTGCTCGCTGCGGCCGACCAAGACACCATGGATCAGGCGCAACAACAGGGCTGGGTACAGGGCTCGCAGCGCCGTCAATTTGCGGGCAACCGGCTGGTGGTGATTCAACCCATTGATCGACCTTACGCACTGCGCAGCCTACAAGACCTGTTACCAGCCAGAGTCGAGAAGATCGCCGTGGGGCATCCGGCCAGTGTCCCGGTGGGACGTTATGCACAACAAGCCCTGGAAGATGCCAAGCTGTGGCCACCGATCCAGGCCAAAGCCATCACGACACAAAATGTGCGGCAATCGCTGGACTATGTCGCGCGGGGCGAAGTCGATGCCGGCTTTGTTTATGAAACCGATGCGGCCTGGATGAAGGACAAAGTCAAAGTGGCATTTGTGGTGCCGCTGAAAGACAAAGTCGTGTACCCGATTGCCCCCATCATCAGCAGCAAACAAGGCCCAGAGGCGCAGCGCTTTGTCAGCTTCGTTCTTTCAGCAGAAGGCCAAGCCATCCTGAACAAGCATGGCTTCCTGAAACCGTGATGCCAACACGCAGCGCGGCCGCGCAGATCTCAGCGTTCCAAGCGTAGCAAGCCCTGCTGCAAGGCCGAAGCCTCGGCACACAAGACCACGCTGTCTTGCGGGTCGTGTGAAATCAAGATGACCGGAATTTGCAAGCGGCCAAGCCACTGACTCAGCTCGTCTCGAACATGCTGCCGGAGTTCAGGATCGAGTGCGGCAAAGGGCTCATCCAGTAACAGCAGTTGCGGCTCAGTGACCAGAGCACGAGCCAGGGCCACGCGCTGCCTCTGGCCGCCCGAGAGTTGCTGCGGATACTGCTGCGCCATCTCGGTCAATTCAAAGGCGGCCAACTGTCGCACCACGCGAGCATCGGTGTTCTTGGTGGCTGGATTGAACCAGCCACGATGGAGTCCAAAGGCAATGTTTTGCGCTACCGTCAGATGCGGGAACAAGGCGTAGTCCTGAAACAGATAACCAATCTGTCTTTGCGCCGTCGGGACATGGATGCCTGCGCCCTGGTCGAACCAGACTTGACCATTGACCTCAATCCGACCTTCATCGGGCAAAACCAAACCGGCCAGCATTTTCAGGGTCATGGTTTTGCCGCCACCGGAGGGGCCATGAATGACCCATCGCGTGATGTCCGCATTCACGTGAACCGACAGGTCAAACTGCCGCGCTCCGGCGTGCAAGGACTTGCGACAACGCATCTCGATCTTCATGCTGACCGCCCTTGCGCTGTAGGCCACCGCGGCCGCGACAATGCGCGCGCCAACAACAAGACGGTGACACAGACCACCGACAGGATGATGACCAGGGTGTTAGCCAGGCCGTCCTGCCCCGCTTGCACCGCTTCGTACACAGCGACAGACAGGGTCTGGGTTTGGCCGTGAATGCTGCCCGCCACCATCAAGGTGGCCCCAAACTCACCCATGGCACGCGCGAATCCCAAGAGAATGCCAGCCATGATGCCCCGCCATGCCAGCGGCAAGGTCACACGAAAAAACACAGCGGCATCGGACAAGCCCAGGACACGCGCGGCATCCTCCAGTTGCCCATCCACGGATTCAAATGCAGCACGAGCTGGCTTGATCACCAACGGCAAGACCACGATCGATGCGGCCACCACAGCACCTTGCCAAGTGAACACGAGCCGTATGCCCAAGGTTTGATCTAACCAATGACCAATGGGGCCTTGACGCCCCAATAACACCAAAAGGTAATAGCCCATCACCGTGGGCGGCAGAACCATGGGCAGCGTGAGCACGGTGTCCAACACGTCGCGCCCCAAGAAACGGACGCGCGCCAACAACCACCCGAGCGCCACGCCCACCGCACCGGCGACCAGCGTTGCCCACAAAGCCACCTTCAACGACAGAACCAACGGGACCCAGGCGGCATCCAAACCTTGCATCGATTGCCTCAACGTAGATGGGCTGCCGCCCAGATGACGATGGCGCCTTGGCACCATGCCCGCAATATACTTGAGCGGCAGACCTTGCACCATATGCCAAAGTGACGAGCCCGACACACCCATGTCCAAGTCTTTGTTGATCGTTTACCACTCCATGACGGGTGGCACCAAAGAGATGGCCGAGGCCGTCGCTGCGGGGGCGGCACAGGAAGTGGGCGTCGTGGTGCAACTGCGGCATGCCAGCGAAGTCGGCACTGCAGAGGTGTTGAGCGCAGACGGCTATGTGTTTGCCACACCCGAGAATCTAGCTGCCATCAGCGGCGTGATGAAAGACTTTTTCGACCGCACGTATTACGACGTGCTCGATCAGGTCAATGGTCGCCCCTACGCTGCGATGGTGTGTGCGGGCAGCGATGGCCACAACGCAGCCCGACAGCTCGAGCGCATCGCCACCGGGTGGCGATTACGCCCCATCGCAGAACCTCTCATTGTGCTGACCCACGCGCAAAGTAAGGACGCCATACAAGCACCCAAACGGATCACAGAGGCGGATATCGAGGCGTGCCAAGCGCTAGGCGAAGCCATGGCCAGCGGATTGGCCATGGGTGTTTTTTAACGCCTTGACGACCTTAGCCCGCCGACTCACACGCTTGGAGACAAGCGGCACAAGCCTCTGCACAGTTCTTACAGGCTTGGTGATGGGCGGCGTGTTTGCGACATTCATCCTCACAAGCTTTACAGGCATCCTTCGCGACAGCAGACAGCCTTGGGAGCAACGGCGACTTCTGGCTAGCCAAAGTCAACATGGCCTCACAAAGCGCCCGCGTTTCGGTAACCCGACGCGCACACGCCGCCATGCTGGTATCTCCGTGCGACATCAGATCGATGCAATGCGCCAAGCACACATCAGAGGCGACGATACAGCGAGACAAAGCTTGCAGCAGATCCTGAGACACGGCTGACGCAGACCCATGCTCCTGGCAATGCTCTGGCGTGGATGCACCACTCGCAGGGTGTTGATGGCTAGAACCAGTTTTCTTGCTGGCAGCCCAAGCTGACGCGGTAGCCAATGAAGCCAATACCGTAGCACTGGCACCAATCACGTTTCTGCGGTTCATAAGAAATCCTGAGGCAATAGGGAAGGGATAACCATAGCCTAGCAGAGGCAAATGCGACTTAGCACGAACTACCAGCTCATTCGTTCACTTCAGCACACAAGGTTGCTCTGATGCTGGTCAGAGCGGGCGACGCTTGAAGCCAGCAATAAAAAGACGATGACACTTCACTTGAAGTCTGGCGAATGATCAGATGCGGCATCTTCACTCAAGAGTCGGCCGGCTTGGCCGTACTGGGTGAGGATCTGCGTCAATGCGGCGTCATTCCTGGTGAAGGCTCGGCAATACGGGCACATCCACCGATGCACGCGCGCTTCCATCCGAACGCGTGTGGGGGCTTCATCCAACTGCCCGGATGTCAGGCTGAAGACGTATTGTTTGCAGTTCATCATGCGCGTCGCCCTCCTTCAAACCAGTTTTGGTTAAGGCACAACTGAATCTGTTTGCGCGCCCGGCTCATGCACTGCCAATAGTCGGCCTTGCTCACGCCCAAGGCCTCGCAAACCTCTTCGGCCTCCCACTCCAGCAACTCTTTCATGCTGAAAACGCGGGCGACCTTGTCTGGCAGTTTGTTGACACAAATGTCGACCACCGCAAAGAACTGATCACTTTGCATGTGGGCTTCTGGTGAGTCCCAACTGGCGGGGGCCACAGCGCGATCCCAATGGCCGCGCTCGTCAAACAACACATCGTCCAGGTCGTCCTCAAAGGTGTCAGACATCACTTGTTGCCGACGGTACTTGCTGCGCAATCGGTCAGCCACCTTGTTTTTGAGGATGCCAAACAGATAGGGCCTGGGGTCAGCCCGGCGCAGCGCATCGGCAGCCCCCGCGCACGCCGCCAGCAGCGTATCCTGCACGGCATCTTCGGCCTCTTCGTCAGGCTGAATATGCAGGCGGGCGAAGCGCAGCATGGGGCTGCGCCAGGAACGAGTCCAGTCTGACAACAAGTCCGTTGAGCTCATCAATAGGCGTCGATGGGTTGAAAACGCTTGGCCAAACCAGGCCAAGCGTCGACAGCATAACGCCCCGGCCCTTGCGTGAGGATGGCCCACAGCATCACCGCCAACATCAAAGGCAGCTTGAAGCCCATGCCTTGTTCGGTGTCGATCTGATTCCAACCCGCCCAGCCCAGATCAAAGTGCACCGTGTAAACAGCCACCCAAGTGATGAACAGTAAGCCTATTGCTGCGAACCGACTGAACACACCGATCAAGATGGCCGCGCCAAAGAACAACTCACCCCAGCCGGCCAGCACCCAATTCAGATCAGGCCCCAACCAGGTCAATACAGGCGGGAACTGAAGTTGTGCAAACCATTCGGGCGCGGTAGTGCCGGCTTGCACCTTGGTCCAACCGGCCATCAAGAACTCTTGCGCCACCCACACGCGCAAGGCCAACAGGCCCAGGTCACGCAACACATCAAGCGCTTTCGCGCGCCAGAAAAGCAAGGAATTCATCTTTGAGATCTCCGTAATAGTGCGAGGTCCAGCTCGATTGCCGAACAAAGCCTTCAATCAGCGTGCGCCACGCGCCCTCGTCCAACTCTTCCTTCAACTGAGGAAAGTGGGCTTCGATCAATTGCGCAGCGCCCAGGTAAACCAAATGCCGATACACGCGCATGCCCGCCTCGCTATAGCCCGGCGGCACCACATCGCTGCGGCCTCTCACATAGTCGTAGAACGCAGACATGCCAACTCCTGATTGATCACACCCATGTCAGGCACATCGTTGTCCCACTCCAACAATACCGGGATCTGCCATTGCTGCTGCAAGCGTTGAGCCATGGCTGCTGTCGGTGACTCGACTCCTTGGCTGTGTGTGTCAATGAACAGGCCAAAGCGCTCGTCAAACTCGTGACCCGCCACATGCATGTAGGTGACACGATCCAAGTCGACTCGGGCCACGTAGTCATCCAAAGTCAGCCCACCGTGGTTCTTATGGTTGACCACAATGTTGTTCAAATCGAGCAGGATGTGGCAGTCCGCACGCTCAACCACCGCCATCAGAAACTCGGCCTCGTTCATGTCGCCGACGTTGGTGTACCAGGTGCTGTTTTCGATCGCCATGCGTCGACCCAATGCATCTTGAACACGTGCGATGCGGTCACTGACACGAACCACCTCGGCCTGCGTGAATGGAATCGGGAAGAGATCGTAGAGCTGGTGGGCATCCCCACTGGCTGCCAAATGATCGGAATAGTGCATGGCACCCAGGTCGTCGATCAGCTCTCTCAACTCCTGGAGGAACGACATGCGAATCTCGCCTTCGCCACCCAGATTCAGCGAGACCCCATGGAGGTGAACGGGTCGCCCCGACGCGATCAATGCATGCAGCGGTGTACGGTCGCGGTGAACCCAGTTTTCAGGAACCACCTCGAAAAAATCCGCCCGCACGGCCGACATGTCCCAGTCGGCCATCTCGCGTCGGTAACCCAATCCCACCATGGTGTCCCCCTTGCTTTACTTCTTGCTGCAGGAAGCGTCTTTTTTGGAGCAGGAGGCCTCTTTTTTGCTGCAACCGGCATCTTTCTTGGAGCAGCCCGCATCTTTCTTGCCGCAGCCAGCGTCTTTCTTCGAGCAAGCAGCCTCCGAAGCTTTGCCACCCTTGGCCGAAGCAGCCTTTTTGCCGCAAGTGCCTGCACCGCACTTGTTGTCAGCGGGCGCAGCTGCAAAAGCAGAAGAAGCAACGATGGTGGCGGCCAGAGCGGCAATGGTCTTGAGGTTCATTTGAGAGTCCTTTGATTTGGTGAATGTGTGGCGCTTGATTGCGCTACACCTGCCTAGTCGTTGGCCCCCACTGTTTCCTGACAAAGAAATTCAAATAAATTTGTAACAGTGGGGCCCCGACGAGCCGACAGGGCTGAAACGACGCGGAGTCAGCCGATCAAGAGGCAAGCTCGTACGGCTGAAACACGGCGTCTAGCTCAGTATTGAACAGGTGATTGGAATAATTACTCATGGTCTTCACGGCTATCGCCAGGACGAGATAGAGCAAGTGCTGCTCGGTAAACCCGCCCTGCATGAAGGCAGCCACACGCATGGTGCAAGGGCGCCCCTGGGACCTGACCATGTCTTGGGTCAAATCAAAGAGGATCGACAGTCTCGGATCGTCAATGGCTTGCCCGGATCGGATGGCCTGCAAGACGTGTGCGGGCACGCCCGACATCTTGTCGGCGACCATGCTGTGAGCCGCTACGCAATAGCTGCAATCATTGACCAGACTGATCGCCAGCAAGACGACTTCTTGCTCAGTCGGACTGAAACCCGACTCCGCTCGAAATTGCTTGTACCCATGCAGATACGTGGACAGCAAGGCCGGTGCGTGGACCATGTTGGCGTACATATTCGGAACAAACCCAATCTGCTTGAGCGCCCCGCCCAAGAGTTGCTGTTGTTCAGGTGAGGCTGACGTCAAAGTGACGGGGACCAATGATTGAATGATGGCTGCGCTTGGCATGACAAGGTTCCTGTTGATGTGTGTTGAATGTGTGGACTCGATGAGTCCAACACCACGATAGAAAAACCTCGCCATACACGGGACATCCAGCGTCCGAGTTCATTCACCGATCGTCTGATCTGGGTTCAAACCTCTCGCTCCGCTGCTTCAGCCACCGCCCTGGGGGCAGCCCCGTCTCACGCACAAAGGCCTTGGTTAAAGCACTGACGCTGCCGTAGCCAGAGTCGATGGCCACCGTTTTCACCGAACGCCCGGCAAGCAGTTGCTGTTGAGCCCATGCCACCCGCAGCGCCGAGAGGTAAGCCACCGGTGTTTGCCCCATGATCAGCTTGAAATGCGCCGCAAATACCGAACGCGACATGTGCACCTGCGCAGCCATCTGGGCGACATCCCACTCTTTTTGGGGCGACTCATGCAGACACTGCAACAGAGGCGATAGCCGCGGGTCAGACAAGCCAGCCAGAACCCCAGCCCCCAGCAAGCCATCGCGCATGTAGAGTCGGATGACCTGGACCAACAACAGCTCACACAAGCGATCCAGCACAGCCAGCCGGCCCGCGTGTTCCGAAAAGGCCTCATCCACCATCCAGGCAATCAAAGCCTCTCCACCCGGAATTCGATTCAAAGGCAAAGCGACGACATCAGGCAAGGCATGGGTCATGAGATTGCGCCCTTCGGTCCCGAACTTGATGTTGGCGCACACCACATGCGCACCATCACGCTCGTCCACCAAGAGCCGATGCCAATGGGGTCTGGGCAAAAAGATCAGTGTCGGCTCAGACAATTCCTGCCGCTGGCCCTGTTGATCGAGGATGGTGATCGGCCCCTTCAGTACCAAGTGGAAATGACTCTGATGCGGATCGTCATCAAATTCAGCGACAGCGCACAGAGGCCCCGCGTAGAACGTGCTCGCATGCAAAGAGAAGAGCCTCAGCAGTGGGGAAAGTGCATCCATGCTGTGCATTGTGGAAGCAAATGCAACCTCACGCGGACGAAGGGCAATGAGGCCACCACGACATCACCACCATCTTCTTCTCGACAAATCGGTAAGATGCAGCCCATGCGCCGCGTTGGATGTACGGCGGAATTGTTTGCCATGAGCCTTGACTTTGATTCGGCGTACCAAATGGTCGCCAACCAACCTTTGAGCACCCTGTTGGGCGCACGTGTGACGGCCTACACCACTGAGATGGTGGAGATTCAGCTACCCATCTCACCAGACCTGGCCAACCAGCATGGCTTTGTGCATGGGGGCGGTTTGGCCTTCATGGCCGACAACACCTTGACCCTGGCCGGCTCTTTGGCTTTGGGCGCCGAGATCGTGACCTCGGAGTTCAAGATCAACTTCCTGCGCCCCGCCATGGGCGGCACCTTGATTGCGCGCGCCCGCGTGCTGCATGGCGGCAAACGTCAGGCTGTTTGCCAATGCGATATCTATTGCAGCAAAGACGGCCAAGAGAAATTGTGTGCGGTGGCGCAAGGCACCATCTCCCGCATTGGCTCGCCCACGCAGGGCTGAGTCAGCACCCGGCCCTTACCGGTGATGTCGCTAGATCAGGGGGCGACTTTGCGTTTGATGGCGCGCGCCAGCGGCTGCGGCAAGCTGCTGAGAGAACTCAACACATAAGGCAGCACGCGCAGTTTCAGCCCTGTCACAGCTGGCGGCACGACGACCTCGATCAAGTGCGGCCCCGGGGTCGACAAGGCGTGCTCCATGGCAGACAAGAAGCCTTCGGTGGTGGTGGCGCGTGCGGCGCGCACGCCCATGCTCTCGGCCATGCGCACAAAGTCCAACGTGGGGTGACTCAGATCGAGCTGCGCGCGCGCTTTGTCGCCTTGACCACTGGCACCGACCCGTTGCAGTTCGATGTTCAGAATCGAATACGCCCGGTTATTGAAGATGACCGAGATCACGTTCAAGCGCTCTCGGGCCATGCTCCACAATGCCTGAATGGTGTACATGGCCGAGCCATCCCCCACCAGGGCAATCACAGGACGGTCCGGGCACGCGATGGCGGCGCCCACAGCATTGGGCAGCCCCTGGCCAATGGCTCCGCCTGTCAAGGTCAACACATCGTGTTGGGGGGCGCCGGCGGTATACATGGGCAACATCACGCCGGAGGTTTGGGCCTCGTCGACGATGATGGCGCGCGCGGGTAGCAAATGCCCCACCGCTTTGCACACCTTCTCTGCGGTCAGCTTGCCGCGAGGGCGCGCAGGACGAGACGGCGCTTGCAAAACAGGCTGTGTATCAGTGGCGGCCACCGCTTGCGCCAGCATGGCGACACTGGCCAACACATCCTCCTGCGCACCAGCCAATTCATGCAACTGGCAATGATCGGGAACCAGGTAACTCTTCTTGCCGGGGTAGGCGAAGAAGGACACAGGCGCCTTGGCGTCGACCAGGATCAGGTGGTCGATCTCTGCCAGTTGTACGGAGGCCAATTCCGCCAGGTAGGCGATCCTTTCCACATGCGGCAAGCCTGCACCACGCTCAATGCGCGTCGGAAAAACTTCGGCATGCAACTTGGCGCCCGTTTTGGCGGCGATACGCCCCAGCGTCATCAGGGTGGGTTGGCGCAGCGCCCGCCCACCGAGCAAGAAAGCCTTGCGACCCGGCCCTTGCAGGACCGCCGCCAAGCGTGCAATGGTGTCGTCGCTTGCACAAGGCGGCGCGGGCATCGTGGGCATGCTGGCAGGCTCTCCGCCATCGCCCCAAGACACGTCTGCCGGCAAGATCAGTGTGGCCACTTGACCGCGCGGGCCCCATGCGGCTTGCACCGCATCGACAACATCACGACACAATTGCGCGGTACTGGCCGACGTCCGCACCCATGACGATACGTTGCGCGCCACGGTTTCGATGTCCGACTGCAATTGGGCGTCGTACTGCACGTGATAGGTGGCATGGTCGCCCACGATGTTCACGATGGGCACCTTGCCCTTGCGCGCGTTGTGCAAGTTGGCCAGGCCGTTGCCCAGGCCGCAGCCCAGGTGCAGCAAGGTGGCAGCCGGTTTGTCGGCCATGCGGGCATAGCCATCGGCAGCACCCGTGGCCACGCCTTCAAACAGCGTCAACACGCCCCGCATACGCGGCTCGGTATCGAGTGCCGCCACAAAATGCATTTCGGAGGTGCCAGGGTTGGTGAAGCACACCGTCACGCCAGCATCCACCAGGGTCTTCATCAAAGCTTGGGCGCCGTTTGGCATGTTGTTCTCCAGATATGTGTAGGGCGTCAAAGGCTTTGGCCTTTGGTGATGGAACGAGCGGCCTCACGCGCGGTCAAGATGCAACCGGGCAAGAACGTGCCCTCCAGGGAGCGCTTGCCGCTGGCACCACCGCCGCCAAAGCCTGCGGCCTCACCCACGCAATACAAGCCCGAGATGACCTGGCCTTGTTGGTCCAACACGCGGCTTTGCAGATCGGTTTGCAAACCGCCTAGGCTCTTGCGGGTAATGAGCTGCATCTGAATGGCGATGAAGGGGCCCGCACCACGCGCCTGCAAGGGCGCTGGCGCACAGGTGCGCAGCTTGTCAGGCCCCCATTGGCGAGCGTGCACGATGCGCCGCAACTGGTCGTCGTTGTGCAAACGCTGTCCGTGCTTGAAGTTGGCGTCAAACGCATCGACCGTGGCCTGCAATGCGCGCGCGTCGACATCGGCCGTGCCGGTCAAGGCATTCATCTTGCGGGCCAAACCGGCCAAGGAATCATCCACCAGCACTTGAGGACACTCTTCCACCAACTGATTAACCAAGCGGTGATTGCCCAGCAGTGTTTCCTTCAAGAACATCAGGAACTGCTTGTCGCGAATGCGTGGGTTGTGCTCAGCCCCCGAGATGGCCAACTCTTTGGCTGCGATGCGCCAGTTCATCAACTGCCAGGTATAGGGCTTGTCTTGCTCGGCCACGCGTTGGCACAACCAATTCGTGTCAAACCCAGTCACCAAAGGCTCAGGGCCGATGCGCTCGCCTTTGTGGTTCAACCACAGTGCCGACTTGGCTGGGATGGCCGACAAGCCATGGCCGGGGAAATGCGGCCGGGGGTGTGGAAAGCCGGCCGCGTAGTTCCACATCTCTCCCACATGGGTCAAGCGCCCGTGCAAACCTTGCGCCACATGGTGATGCAGGTCACCGTCCGTCATCGGGCTGGCGCCATTTAGGAAGGTACTGGGGCAGGGTCGGTCTGCGGGCCAGTTGGCTCGTACCTGGGCCTCACTGCCGTTGATGCCCCCCATGGCCAAGACCACCACGCCCGCCTGCACGCGCACTTCGGCCTGCGTCGGCTCGTTCACGGCCAGCACGCCAGACACCCGTCCGCCCTCACGCATCACCTGCAAGACCTTGTGTTGATGCAAGATCTGCAAGCGCCCGCCCTGCCCAGCCGCGCGCACGGCATCGATCATGCGCAAGGTCAATTCACGCGAAGTGCCCCACACCACGTGATATCGGGGCAAGGTGTTGCCGTCGCCAAAGCGCCCACGTTCCACCCAGTTCACAGCGGGCAAAAAGCGGATGCCTTCTTGCGTCAACCAGTCATAAATCTGGGGGCGAGATTGATGCACGTAATACTCAGCCCACTGACGCGGCAGCACATCCGCGTCCGACAACTCGCCAAATCGAATCCAATCCCGCAAGGCCACCTCAGGCGTGTCGGGAATTTTCATGCGGGCTTGCTGCGGCGTACCCACCAGGGCCATGCCACCAAAAGCCCACAAGGCCAGACCACCCAGGCGATCGGGCGTGTCGCGGTCAATGAGACACACCGACTGGCCGGCACGCAGGCACTCCAGCGCCGTCACCAAGCCCGCCAGACCTCCTCCGGCAATCACCACATCTGCACGCAATGTTTGGGACATCTTCCGCACCTTGGAAAACACAGTCTCAACGATAGCGGCGTATCATCGGACTCAATTCACATTTCAGGACAATTGAATTGATATCAGAGGCCACTGTATCCATGAGTTGGGTCCAGACGGTATTCGGAGAAGCCCGTCGCCAAGGCCTGGATGACGACACGCTCTTGCGTGCCGCAGGCATGGCCGCGGAAGAACTGCAGCGCGAGCGTTGGCCTGTGGACCACATCACGCGGCTGTGGCGAGCGGCCGCACATTTGAGCCAGGATCCCAGCTTTGGCCTCAAGGCAGGGGCCCAGGTCGGGCCAGCCAGTTTCAATGTGGTGAGCTTCATCGTGCAATCGGCCCCCACCCTGAGACAGGCCTTGACGGTGGTGCAGAAATACCAGCGTCTGATCTCTGACGGGGGGCGCATTCAATTGCTGGCCGGCCCCTAATCGAGCTGGGTGGTCTACCACCCGCGCCAGGGTGATCTGGCCTTCAGCCCCCACCAGATCGAAGCCGTGCTGGCCGCTGTCTTCAGCTTTGCCCGTTGGCTGGCACCACAGGGCCTGCAAGCACGAGGGGTGTGTTTCAGCCACGCCGCCTTGGGGCCCCTGCCCTTTTACCGACAGGTGTTCCGCTGCCCCATTGATTTCGAGCAGGCCTACAACGGCATCTTGTTAGACAACGCCGTGCTGGACCTGCCCTTGCCCCAAGCCGATGCACAACTGGCACATGTTCATGCGCTACATGCCGAGACCCAATTGCGCGCATTGACCGCGCCCGCACCGACGCCGGTCTTGTTGAAACAATGGCTCAGCAGCCATTGGGGCCCGCCGGTACCCACGCGTGCAGAGGCTGCCGCAGCCTTGGGTCTGAGCGAAAAAACCTTGTCACGCCGCCTGCAAGCGCAAGGCACCACCTATGCCGACATGGTCGATGACATGCGTCGCGAACTGGCACTGCAACGCGTCATGCAAGCGCAATGGCCATTGAAGGACATTGCCGAGCAACTCGGCTACGCCAGCCTGGCCCCGTTTTACCGCGCCTTTGACCGATGGACTGGACTGACGCCCGTTCAATATCGTACAAAGCACCGAGACACCACCGAGACCTCCACCTCATGAGACTCTTGCTTTTGGAAGACGACGCCATCTTGGGCGACGGCCTGGCCGCCTACCTCCAGGCCGATGGCCATGTGGTCGACTGGTGCCAGCGTGTGCGGGAGGCGCAGGCCTTACAGACCGAGCCCTACGATGCCTACCTGGTCGATTGGCAACTGCCAGATGGCTCTGGTCTCGACTGGATTCGGCAATTGCGCCGCCAAGGCGTGAGCACGCCCATCCTGATGTTGACCGCACGCGATCTGCTCAGTGACCGCATCCAAGGTCTGGACAGTGGTGCCGATGACTATCTGGTCAAGCCCTTTGCCCCCGAAGAGTTGTCTGCCCGACTGCGTGCCATGCAAAGACGCAGTGCGGGGGCGGCGCACGCCCGCGTCCACATCCATGGCGTCGACATCGACTTGACCGACAAGGCGGCTTATGTAGCGGGACAACGCATGGAACTCACCCAACGCGAATGGCAAGTTTTGGAATCGCTGGTGACCCGGCCCGGACGCATCGTCTCGAAGACCGAACTCGAATCCTTGCTCTTGGGCCTGAGTGGCGAATTAGCGAGCAACTCAGTTGAGGTTCACATTTCAAGGCTGCGCCGCAAACTCGGTTCCGACCTCATCGAGACCGTGCGCGGCCTCGGCTATCGGGTGACACCATGAACACCACGCCGTCTATTCAAACCCGTCTGAGTCGCGTCATCATCACGGTGTCCCTGGCTTGGAGTCTCACCGTTTTTGCCTTGGTCTGGTGGGCCATTCATCGTCAGTTGGATGATGTGCTCGACAGCGCACTACAAGAGTCCGCAGAGATCATGTACGGGCTGCTGAAAAGTCAGCCTGGCTTGATCCCGGAACACCATCACACAGAGCGGGATGATGATGCGGAGGATCACGCCAGTTCAGTGGCAACCTTGCCCGCCCCCGAGCATGATGAACGCATGGCCTGGCAATTGGTGGCTGCAGACGGCACCTTGTTGTGGCGCTCCCACCGAGCGCCGAAACACGCCCTGAGTCGCGTTGACGACGACCGCTACATCGCCGACCACACCGAGTGGCATGTCCATGGCATTCGCTTTGATGACGCAGGCACCATGCTGTACGTCGCCCAACCCCATCTGGATCGCCGTACCGCCCAATGGCGCGCCGCTTTGGCCACGGGCGTGGGCACCCTCCTGGTGGGACTGGGTTGCGCGCTGTGGTTGCAGCGGCGCGTGAGACAAGAGCTTCGGCCCTTGATCGACTTGTCTGAATCCGTAGAACGCTATCAGCCACTTGCGCCAACCGCGCCATTGCCCCCTGCCCTCCGTACCGAGTTGGCTCCCCTGCGCGATGCCATCGAGCATCTGGGCCACCGACTCTCTAAAGCGGTGCTCAGCGAGCGGGCTTTCAGCGCCCATGCCGCGCACGCCTTGCGCACACCACTGGCCGGCCTGGCGGCGCAACTGGCCACCTCACAGAAGACCGCGCCACCCGAACTCCAACCTCGACTGCAACGCGCGCGGGATGCGGCAGATCGTCTCAGCCGCGTCGTGACCGCCTTGCTGGCCTTGTTCCGCACCGGCGGCGAACCACAGCGACATCGGGTTCGCCTGGCAGACTTGATGCAACAACTGCCTGTTCAAGGCTTGGCATTGAATGTGGATGGCGACCATACCTTACAGGCCCACATCGACCCGGATCTGGTGGCGGGCGCGCTGCTCAACCTGCTTGACAACTCGGTGCGTCATGGCGCACAACACGCGGTACTCCGATGGCGCACACCAACGCCGGGTGAGTTGGTGCTGTCATTGACCGATGATGGCCCGGGCGTGCCCACACAGGATGTGGACCGACTGAACCAGGCCCTGCAACATCAACAGTACGAACAGAACATGGGGCTCGGCTTGATGTTGGCCGACCGCGTAGGTCGGGCCCATCAGGGCCATCTCCGCGTCCTCCCCATGGACTCGGGCTTTGGTGTTGAATTGACCTTGCAAGCTGACTGCACATGAATCGTTTTGAATCGCACTTCGCCAAGTTGTACGCCACCGAGCCGACCGACATCCCATCGCCTGCACCCCTGATCAGCACCGGAAGCCACCCGCACACACGGCTACTGGTCATTGACGTGCAAGGGCCGCAAGCATGGTCCGCCTTGGCTAAGGTTTGGGAAGGCGTTCAGGCAGATTGGGAATGGCCTGCACCAGGCATTGTGGTGTCAGGCAAGCAGAGCTTTCAGTTGTGGTTCTCATTGGCCACACCTCAGCCCACCCAAGCAGTTCACGACGCAGGTCTCCAACTCGTGGCAAGCTATCTGGGAGACGTCAAACCCGCACTGGTGACGGTTTACCCCCACCCAGTACAAGCGTCGTCAACGGCCACGCCACCGGGTACCGAATCTCCGTGGCAGCACGTCCCCCATCGCCCGCTGGACAGCCCCGTCACGGATCAGTGGTGCGCTTGTGTGGCCCGTGATCTGGCGCCCGTGTTTGCTGATACGCCGTGGCTGGACATCCCCCCCAACCCAGAAGGACAAGCCGATCTACTGTCCACGCTGCGCAGCCTACCGAATGACAGATGGCAGGCGCTCGTCACCACGGTGCACCCATCGCCGTCTACACATCCATCGGTGCCTCCGGTCACGCCCCGCCCTGCTGGCGCCAGCACGTCCACCTCGCACCCCAATCAAGACCCGCGTCAGTTCCTGTTGGACGTGATGAATGACACCCAGGTCGACATCCGTTGGCGCATCGAAGCCGCCAAAGCATTGCTCAACGGACGCTGAACAGCGCTCGCGTCCGATCCGATCTACCCACGGGGCCTTCAACCCGTGCTTCTCCCAATGAGGGCACGCCCAAATTTGACGACAATCGTATCCAGATAATCTGACAACGAATTACGTCAGTTTGAATGAATCGGGTCTCATGAAGCAGTACACAGCCCTCATCATCGGCAGCGGGTTTGGCGGACAAGCCGCCGCCGTCAATTTGCGCCGCATTGGCATCGACGATTTTGTGATCCTGGAGCGCCGCGCCTGGATCGGCGGCACCTGGAGTCAAAACAGTTACCCCGGCGCTGCCGTGGATGTGCAATCGCCTTTGTATTCGCTCTCATTCGAGCCCTACCCCTGGTCGCAAATGTTTGCCGATCAGCACGAACTGGTCACCTACACCAACCACGTCCTGGACAAACATGGCTTGCGCGACAAGACCGTGCTCAACGCCAACGTGAAAGAAGTTCGCTGGAACGCGCAACGGCAGCGCTGGACGGTACAGACCGAGGCCGCCGGCACCTTCGAAGCCCAGTTCCTGATCAATGCCTCCGGGCCCTTGAGCACCCCGGTGATCCCCCACTTCAAGGGACGCGACAGCTTCCAGGGGCACAGCTTCCACACCAACAACTGGCAGCATGACGTGGACCTGCGCGGCAAACGCGTCGCCATCATTGGCAGCGGCGCCAGTGCGGCGCAAGTGATTCCAGCCATTGCGCCTGACGTGGGCCACCTGCATGTGTTTCAGCGCACACCGCATTGGGTACTGCCTCGTCACGACCATGTCTTCAGCGGCTGGCAACGGGCTTTGCTGCGCAACCGGGTGGTCTACAAGGCGCTACGCACGGCCATCTATTGGGGGCTGGAATCGCGCGTGCTGGGCTTCAAATATTCGCCTTTGATGCTCAAGCTGTTTGCACAACGGCCCGCTTTGAATCACATTGCCAAACAACTCAAGGATCCAGAACTGCGCCGCAAGGTCACGCCCGACTACGTGATTGGCTGTAAGCGCATCATCCTGTCGAACACCCTGTACCCCGCGCTGGCTCGCCCGAATGTGTCACTGCACACTCGCGACGATGCCATTGCAGAGATCACTCCCACGGGCATCGTCACCACCCAAGGTCAAACCATTGACCTGGATGTGATCATTTACTCGACCGGCTACGACGCCACCGATGGCGTCATTTCTTACCCTGTGATCGGCAAGGCTGGGCAATCCTTGCAAGACGTGTGGCGCGAGTTCCCCCGCGCCTACCTGGGCACCACCATTCCTGGTTTTCCCAATCTGTTTGTGGTGACTGGTCCGAACACCGGCATTGGTCACACCTCGGCCATCTTTGTGATTGAGTCGCAGATGGAATACATCCGCCGCGCCATCGAGCACACCCGCCGATCGCAGGCCCAGTCCATTGAAGTCAAGCCCGAGGCGGAGCAACGTTACACCGACATGATCCATCGCGAGATGAAGCCGACCGTCTGGGCCTCCGGTGGCTGCCACAGCTGGTATCAAAGCAAAAGTGGCCATGTGATCGCGATGTATCCGGGCTTCAGCTTCACCTTCCGCCGCATGGCGCAACGTTTTCAGCGCAAAGATCACAGCTTGCAAAAAGCTTGATCAAACGCCTCACGCAGAGGCCTCAAATTCGGGTACAAGAGCGGATGGGGACACCCTCCGAGCCCCTGACGCTTGTACCTGCTTTTGTACCGGACCATGGCCTCGCCCCACCACACCTTGTTCGACCCTTTTCTCAGCACGCAAATCGCCTCGCTGGTGGCTTGGGCGCGCTGGCAAAACACGGAGAGCCTCAAGGTCACGGTGCAAGGCCGCCTGCGTGATTTGCTGCAATCGGTTCAAAAACATTCGCCCCTGTACGGGCGCATCCTCAAGGGCCGCAATCTGGCCACCTTGTCCCTGCAAGACCTGCCCATCATGAGCAAGGCAGATCTGATGGCGCAGTTCTCCGACTGGGTGGCAGACCCCAGCTTGCGCCTGTCAGACTTGCGCGCTTTTTTGAATGATCCCACCCAAATCGGCTCAGCCTACCAAGAACGTTATCTGTTGTGGGAAAGTTCGGGCAGCAATGGCGAGCCCGGCGTCTTCGTGCAAGACGCGCGCGCCATGGCCGTCTTCGATGCCCTGGAGTTCTGGCGGAGGCCCAACTTGCAGCCCTTGCGCCGCTTGCGCGATCCGCTGGGCCGACGCGAGTCCATCGCCTTTGTCGGCGCCATTGATGGCCACTACGCGGGATCGGTCACCTTGGCGCGATTGGCTCGGCTGCAGCCCGCCATGGCATCCCACCTGCATCGTCTTTCCTTCATGCAACCCATGGAGGATTTGGTCGCGCAACTCCAAGCCTGTCAGCCCACGGTCTTGGCCACCTACCCCAGTCTGGCCAATTTGTTGATGGACGAACAAGACGCTGGGCGCTTGAACATCGCGCCCACGGAAGTCTGGCTCGGCGGCGAGTCCCTGAACCCCAGCACCCAAGCGCGCCTGCAAGAAACTTGGCACAGCCCCTTTGCCAACACCTATGGTTGCTCCGAGTTCCTGTCTCTGGCCACCTCTTGCACCCACGGCCACCTGCACCTGAACCATGATTGGGCCATTCTGGAATCGGTCGACGACCAAGGTCGGCCGGTCCCCGCCGGGGAAACGGGCGCGACCACCTTGCTGACCAATCTGTGTAATCACATTCAACCCATCATCCGTTACGACTTGGGTGACCGCATCACCGTTCGCCCAGAGCCTTGTCCCTGCGGCTCGCCCTTCCCCGTCATCGAGGTTCAAGGTCGTTGCAGCCGCAACCTCTATGTCGAAGGTGGGCAGCACGAATCCATTGGTTTGAGCCCCTTGGCCTTGAGCACCTTGCTCGAAGAATCTGGCCTCGTTCAATATCAAGTGCATCAAGCCACGCCGCGCAAGCTGACCTTGCGCATCCCACAGCACGATGCAGACCATGCCTTGCTGGCCAAACGCGCGGCCACGCGCCTGCGCGCCTACCTCAAGCAACAAGGTGCCAGCCACGTGTCCCTGGGCGTGCAAGCCGGCACGCCCTTGTTCGTGAGCCGCAGCGGCAAGACGCCGCAATTCGTACACGCCGGTCAAACCTGATCGTGCTGGGCAGGCGCCCAGCGGTGCACGCGGCATTACACTGCGGCCTGCCTGAGGCGACGCCCAAGCGCCCCCGGCCGCCGCACCACCTTTTGCTTCCCTGCGTCCATGTCAGCCCAACGCACTGACATCCAGGTACTTCGCGCCATCGCGGTCCTGGCTGTTCTGCTCTTTCACTTTCAAATGCCCGGCCTGACCCAAGGTTTCCTTGGCGTCGACATGTTCCTGGTCATCTCCGGCTACCTGATGTCCAAGGTGATCATGGAGGGATTGGATCGCGGCGACTTTCGCCTGTCCACCTTCTTCCTGCGTCGGGCCCGTCGTTTGCTGCCTGCGGCCTGGGCCATGCTGCTGGTCAGTACCTTGATCGCCCCCTGGGTGCTGACACCACCGGCGCTGCGCGACTTCGTTTGGCAATTGGCGGGCGCCTTGAGTTTCAGCGCCAATTTCGTGCTGTGGCAACAGAGTGGCTACTTTGAACAAGCGGCTCACCTCAAGCCCTTGTTGCACACCTGGTCCCTGGCACTAGAAGAGCAGTACTACTTCGTCCTGCCCTTGTTGCTCATGGTCGTTGCGGCGAAGTGGCGGGGCCTCACCTTGCTGGCCTTGGCGGCGCTCAGTGCCGCCGCCTGCTTCACGACTTATGGCATCGATCCCGGCGCCACCTTCTACTTGTTACCCACCCGCGCCTGGGAACTCTTGATCGGCTCCTTGTGTGCACTCCCCGCCGTCCAAGCCTGGGCCCAAGGACGCAGCTGGCGCATCGATAGCTTGTGGCTGGCTGGCCCCATTCTGCTCAGCACCCTGGTGTGGGGCTGGGATACGCAACACCCTCGGGGTGATGCGGTGCTCGTGTGCCTGGCCACGGCCTGCCTGGTGCTGCGCCCCTCTGCCATCCTCAACAGCCCACACGCTTGGCTTCGGCCCGCCAGCTGGGTCGGAGACATCTCTTATTCGCTGTATCTCGTTCACTGGCCCTTGCTGGTGTTTGCGCAGCACATCGTCTTAGACGGCCTGCAAGCACCGGAACGCGTTGGCCTTCTCGTGGCATCGTTTGCCTTGGCCTACCTCAGCCATCGATACATCGAGCAACCTTATCGACACACCGCGCAGTGGTGCGCCCTGTGGCAATCACTGCGATGGCCCGCCTTGGCCCTGATTGCAGGCGCCGCCATCATCACCTGGCAACTGCAGCAACCCGCCGTGCAGTACTGGGCCAAGACGCTCAAGCCCAATTACGGCTTCGGCGCTGCCTGTGAGTTTGAGTCCGCGTATCGACTCAAACCAGCTTGCACCAACAACCCCGACGCACCCGCACGCACCATGATTTGGGGCGACAGCTTTGCGATGCATTGGGTTCAAGCGCTGCAAGCTTCGGCACCGCCCGGCGGCATCATGCAAGCCACTCGCAGCATCTGCGGCCCCTTGCTGGACATGGCCCGCCAAACGGCCAAAGACCCTCGCGACCGCGCACAACGCTGCTTGGCCTTCAACCAATCCGTTTTGCGATACCTGCAACGCACCCCCGAAGTTCGTTACGTGGTGTTGTCATCGCGCTGGCAGTACTACCTGGACGACCCCGTGCGTGATCAGGCTGGCCAGCCCATGTACCCCACCCCCAAGGACATCGCACAATCGTTGACCCGCACCGTGGCCGCGCTACGTCGTGCAGGCAAGAAGGTCATCATCCTGGCGCCGCCGCCCAATCTGGGCAGCGAGATCGACATCAGTCAATGCGCCGAGCGCCATGCACTGCATCTGCTCACAGTGAGCCACGAACTCGATGCGCAATGCCGCTTTCCGGAGTCTCATCGGGACACCCATCAAGGCGCTGTGCGAGAGTTGCTGCGCCTGACGGCCCAGCAAGCGGACGTGACCGTGCTAGACCCGTCAGACGTCCAATGCACAGAGGGGCTGTGTCAAACCGCCTGGCAAGACGTGCCCTTGTATCGAGATGCGGGGCACTTGTCCCAAGAGGGATCGGCCACCCTGGGGCGCATCATGGACCTAGGCATGCGCATTCAACGCGACGCTCATTGACCCAGGCTGGCATGGGGTCTCGACCCGCAGCGCACAATGACACGCATTGTTGATCCAAGGTCCCATGTCCGGTCGAATCAAACGCAAACTGCTCGCGCAGAAGATGCCCGATCTCCAAGACACCGGGTCCGATCTCGTCTGCCCACTTTGCGAACGGCTCATCCCTCCCGGGCAAAAAGATGCGCACCATTTGGTTCCCAAGTCTAAAGGCGGCAAACACACCGCCTACCTGCATCGCATCTGCCACCGACAAATCCACGCCTGGTTGACCGAAACAGAACTGGCACGGCAATACAACACCGTCGATGATTTGCTCACCCACCCAGGCATTCAGGCCTTTGTCAAATGGGTGAAGACCAAGCCCAACGACTTCTACGAGCGCACACGCAAGACAGAACGTTTGCGTGGTCGCTGAGTCATCTCAGGGGCCTCGCGCTCCACCACATAAATCCCCGACAATGTCGGTTTTGACCGCAACCTTTCACCACACCATGAGCGACACCAAGCCCGCCCTGCCCGACCGTTTGTCCATCGACCCCACCAGCAAGTTTTTCAACGCTGACGTGTTCAAGTTCGATGTCGGCATCCAGTTCAATGGCAAAGAACGGGGCGACGTCGAAGAGTACTGCGTCAGCGAAGGCTGGATCAAAGTCCCTGCCGGCCGTCAGGTTGACCGCAAGGGCAAGCCCCTGCTGATCACGCTCAAGGGTAAGGTTGACGCCTTCTACAAGTAAGCCCGGCTGACATGACACGACTGCTCATTGCCTTGTTCACCGGCGCACTGCTGGCCGGCTGTCAAACCACATCCCGGGACACCGGTGTGCGCAGCGTGTCGCAAGTCGACCTCAATCGCTACATCGGCACCTGGTACGAGCAGGCGCATTTGCCGCAATTCTTCCAGCGCAAATGCGTTCGCAATACCCGCGCCGAATACACCTTGCTGCCTGACCAACGCATCGGCGTCACCAACCAATGCGAGACCGCTGACGGCAGCACCATGCAAGCCGACGGCAAGGCCCGCGTGGTTCCCAACACCGGTAATGGCCAACTCAAGGTCAGCTTCTTCTGGCCTTTCGAGGGCGACTATTGGATTCTGGATCTCGATCCGCAATACCAATGGGTAGCCGTTGGCGCCCCCAACCGCGAGTACTTCTGGGTGCTCTCCCGCACGCCGCAATTGCCCGCCGACCAACTGCAGGGCATCCTGAATCGCGCACGCGCCCAGGGCTTCGACCTCAGCACACTCATCTACACCACGCAAACCCCTCGCTGAGCGTTCGCGACACGTCTTTTTGGGCCTCCTTTGCGCTGACGCAAAGGCGTCACTCCCTTACGCGCCACGCCTACAGTTCCTGTCTTGCATCAGGGATTTGCGTCCACGCGCTAGCCAGAATCTCCGCAAAGGTCCATATTCACTTTGCACCCAGGAGACGCGCATGAACGCACCGGCTGACCTGCCTTTCTTCCACATGGAGCCCCAAGAAGTCTCCACCGATGTCTTGCTGGAGAAATACGCCAAGGGGCAGGAACGCTGCATCGAAGACATCCACCGACGCGTCGCGCGAGCCTTGGCCGAAGTCGAAGCGCCCGACCAACGCGAGCATTGGCGACAGGCCTTCGAAAAAGCCCTGGCCGGTGGTTTTGTGCCTGCGGGGCGCATTTGCTCTGCGGCCGGCACCGACATCCAAGCCACCCTCATCAATTGCTTTGTGCAACCCGTGGGGGACGCCATCACCGATCAGCAGGGCAGCAAGCCCAGCATCTATACAGCCGTTGCTCAAGCCGCAGAGACCATGCGCAGGGGCGGCGGCGTGGGCTACGACTTCTCTCAAATTCGGCCTGCCGGCGCCTATGTGAAAGGCACACACTCCCGAGCATCCGGGCCCGTGTCCTTCATGAAGGTCTTTGATGCTTCATGCTCCACCGTCGAGTCTTCCGGTGCGCGCCGTGGCGCTCAGATGGGCGTGTTGCGATGCGATCACCCCGACATCGAAGCCTTCATCCACGCCAAAGACAGTGGCGCCCTCACCAACTTCAACATATCGATCGGGGTCACCGACGCATTCGTTCAAGCGGTGATCGACAACGCATCGTTTGAGTTGGTCCACGGCACCGCCCCCCATCCTGATCTGATCGCGCAAGGCGCACATCAACGCGCGGACGGAAAATGGGTGTATCGACAAGTGGCCGCGCGTGATTTGTGGGAGCAGGTTATGCGCTCCACCTATGACCATGCCGAGCCAGGGATCCTCTACATCGACCGCATGAATGCGGAAAACAACCTCTGGTATTGCGAAACCATTGAGGCCACCAACCCCTGCGCAGAACAGCCCTTGCCTGACTACGGCTGTTGCGACCTTGGGTCCATCAACCTGACACGGTTCGTCCGACAGCCCTTCACCGCCGAAGCCCGCTTCGATTTTGAAGGCTTTACCCAAGTCGCTGGCACGGCCATTCGCATGCTCGACAACGTCTTGGATGTGACCTTCTGGCCGCTGCCCCAACAGCAAGCTGAAGCCATGGCCAAACGGCGTGTCGGCCTTGGCTTCCTCGGCTTGGGCAGCGCCCTGGTCATGCTGGGTATTCGCTACAACAGCGACGAAGGTCGACACATGGCGGCTCGCATCAGCGAAGTCATGCGTGATGCGGCGTATCGCGCCTCCATCGCCTTGGCTCAAGAGAAAGGGGCGTTCCCCAAATGCGAGCCCGAGCGCTTGTTAGAAGGGGCTTTTGCCAAACGCTTGCCCAAGGACATTCGCGCAGACATCGCCAAACATGGCCTGCGCAACAGCCACCTCCTGTCCATCGCCCCCACTGGCACCATCACACTGGCGTTTGCAGACAACGCCAGCAACGGCATTGAACCCGCCTTCAGTTGGAGCTATCACCGCAAGAAGCGCTTGGCCGAGGGGGGGCACCGCATGTACGAAGTGGCCGACCACGCTTGGCGCCTCTATCGTCACCTGGGTCATGACATGAGCCAATTGCCTCCGGCGTTTGTCACCGCGTTGGAGATGTCCGCACTCGACCACATGCGCATGCTCGAGGCGGTCCAACCCTTCATCGACACGTCCATCTCGAAAACCGTCAACGTACCTGCCGACTACCCCTATGACGACTTCCAGGACCTGTATCTGGAAGGTTGGAAGGCAGGCCTCAAAGGTTTAGCAACTTACCGGCCCAATGCCGTCTTGGGTGCCGTCTTGTCGGTCTCCCCTGAGTCAGCCTCGACGCCGGCGGGATCCACGCCCGCGCTGATCGATGAAGACCCGCTCCGCAAACTCTTCGACAGCCGCCCCCTGGGCGACTTGGAGGGCGTGACATCCAAGATCGTCCTGCAAACCTACCAAGGCAACAAGACGGTCTACATTACCGTCAACTTCATGCGGGTCACCGGCAAGATCGGTGGTGAAGAGGTCACCATCGAACGCCCGGTCGAGTTCTTCATGCCGGCAGGCCAACGCGATGATGGCCAACAATGGATCACATCCACCATGCGTTTGCTGTCCTCCGTCGCCCGCTCGGGTGGCTCGGTCGCCAAGACATTGGAAAGCCTGCGCGAAGTGGTGTGGGACAAAGGCCAAGTGCGGTGTGGATACATCACCAAAGAAGATCAAACAAGACGCCCCATGTTCCACGACTCCGAAGTCGCGGCCATCGGCTACGCCATGCAAGAAATCCTGATGAAGCGCGGCTTCCTCGATGCTCACGGCAACCAAGTTCCTGTTCACATCTTGGCGGAACGTCTGGCTCAAAGAGACCGCTCCCTGTCTGGCGATCTTGCCCACATCGCGCAGCCCGACCCTCAAACCCACGAACGACAACCGCTGATGGGTGTGGGTAAAAAGTGCCCTGAATGCGGCGCAAACGAGTTGCACAAGGTCGACGGTTGTTTGCGTTGTACCAACTGCGGTCACATCGGCAGTTGCGGCTAAACGATCGAACGCACCGCCAAAGAAAAAACCCGCTCAGCTCACGCTCAGCGGGTTTCTTGTTTGCCAACCCCGAAAGGTCAGCACTGAATCAGGTCATTCGACCAAATGCAGCGATTTACTCAGCGGCTTGCTCAGCAGCTTCTTCGGTACGCTCAACCAGTTCCATGTAAGCCATGGGCGCATTGTCACCAACGCGGAAGCCCATCTTCAGGATACGGGTGTAACCGCCAGGACGCTTGGCAAAGCGTGGGCCCAGCACGTCGAACAACTTCACGACGTTGTCGCGGTTGCGCAGACGAGCAAATGCCAAACGCTTGTTGGCCACGGTGTTTTCCTTAGCCAGGGTGATCAGCGGCTCGACAACGCGGCGCAGTTCCTTAGCCTTGGGCACTGTGGTCTTGATGGCTTCGTGCTCGATCAACGAGTTAGCCATGTTGCGCAACATCGCCAGACGGTGAGACGAAGTACGGTTCAGTTTACGGAGGCCATTTCCGTGACGCATGGTGCTAGTCCTTTCCTTATTAAACCGGCAGCCGTTTTAAGGTACTACCGGGTGCACCGGATGCCCGATCGGGACATCCACCTTCAAAATACAAAACTTCTTTCGCTAACGCCACCTACCAAGTTCAGCGGGAGTCGCAGATCCAGCTGGGCTGCTGGCTGCATCCCCTCGAGGGGACCGCCGAAGGCGGTAGGGGGTGTGCGCGAAATCAGCGCTTATCCAGACCTTGAGGAGGCCAAGCTTCCAGGCGCGAACCCAGTGCCAAACCACGGGAAGCCAACACTTCCTTGATCTCGTTGAGCGACTTACGACCCAGGTTAGGTGTCTTGAGCAACTCGGTTTCGGTACGCTGAATCAGATCGCCGATGTAGTAGATGTTCTCGGCCTTCAAGCAGTTGGCAGAACGCACGGTCAATTCCAGCTCGTCGACAGGACGCAGCAGGATTGGATCGAAGTTCTGAGCCGACTTGGCAGGCGCGTCGAACGCGGCGATCTCGGAACCTTCCAACTGTGCGAACACAGCCAGTTGTTCCACCAGGATCTTGGCAGAAGCGCGGATGGCTTCTTCGGGAGAAATCGCACCATTGGTTTCGATTTCAACCACCAGCTTGTCCAGGTCTGTACGCTGTTCCACACGAGCGCTTTCCACGGTGTAACTCACGCGCTTGACGGGCGAGAACGATGCGTCCAGCAGAATGCGGCCGATGACCTTGCTGCTTTCTTCACCGTAGCGACGCACGTTACCTGGAACGTAGCCGCGACCCTTTTCCACCTTGATCTGCATGTCCAGCTTGCCGCCTTGCGACAAGTGAGCGATCACGTGGTTGGGGTTCACGATTTCGACGTCATGGGGCGTCTGGATGTCAGCGGCGGTCACAGGACCTTCGCCATCCTTGCGCAGAACCAAAGTGACTTCGTCACGGTTATGCAGACGGAAAACCACACCCTTCAAGTTCAGCAGAATGTGGACGACATCTTCTTGCACGCCGTCGATCGACGAGTACTCGTGCAACACACCAGCGATGGTGACTTCCGTTGGAGCGTAACCCACCATCGAGGACAACAGCACGCGACGCAGCGCGTTGCCGAGTGTGTGACCGTAGCCGCGCTCGAACGGTTCGAGCGTGACCTTGGCACGGTGACCGCCGAGCGGTTCCACCTGGATGGCTTTGGGTTTCAGCAAATTCGTTTGCATGAAGTCTTCCTGTCAATACCCTCGGCTCGTTACACCGATAAGGCTGCTGGACTCACCGGAGCCGAAGCTCCGGCCCTGAAAACAAAAGACGAAAAGCCGCGCGACACGAACACATCGTGCGGCGCAGCCAGCCGTCAAATTAACGAGAATACAATTCGACGATCAACGATTCGTTGATGTCCGAGCCGAATTCGTCGCGATCGGGGGTCTTCTTGAACACGCCTTCCAGCTTGGCGCCGTCCACTTGCACCCAAGCAGGCAGACCGATGGACTCGGCCAGCTTGAACGCTTCTTGAACGCGAACTTGCTTCTTGGCCTTTTCGCGCACGGCAACCACGTCACCGGCCTTGACCAAGTAAGAAGGGATGTTCACGACTTCGCCGTTCACGACGATGCCTTTGTGGCCGACCAACTGGCGAGCTTCGGCACGAGTCGAAGCGAAGCCCATGCGGTACACCACGTTATCCAGACGCGATTCCAACAGGAACAACAGGTTGGCACCAGTGCTGCCCTTGCGACGGTCGGCTTCAGCGAAGTAGCGGCGGAATTGCTTTTCCAGCACGCCGTACATGCGCTTGACCTTCTGCTTCTCGCGCAATTGCACGCCGAAGTCAGAGGTACGCGAACCAGAGGTGCGGCCGTGTTGGCCAGGCTTGGTGTCGAACTTAGCCTTGTCGCTGATGGGGCGACGGGCGCTCTTCAAAAACAGGTCGGTGCCTTCACGGCGGGCCAGTTTGGCCTTGGGTCCGAGGTAACGTGCCACGTTAAGATCCTTGATGTCAATCTGACGTCAGATGAATTCATCCAACGCGAGTCTGGCGGGTATTATGAATGCGCTCAGACGGTGGGCTTCAACGAAACCGCCGCACACGCGCGCAAACGCAGTGCAGCGAACGGAGAAAACTCGCGATTATAGCAACGGAATTAGCCCAGGCA
Organism: Aquabacterium sp.; assembly: GCA_046299355.1. Taxonomy (GTDB): domain Bacteria; phylum Pseudomonadota; class Gammaproteobacteria; order Burkholderiales; family Burkholderiaceae_C; genus Aquabacterium. The sequence continues at coordinate 89,260 of JBKBIO010000002.1, forward strand.
AGCTTTTCGCTACACCTGAGCAACGCGATTCACCAATTCCGGAGGCGACTAAGCGCCGCACAAAGGCAGCGCTTAGAGATTTCGCGTTCAGCAAAGCGGGCCGCAAGCGACCCACCAACTGTTTAGATACGACGACGCTTTTGAGGGCGGCAGCCGTTATGGGGAACCGGAGTCACATCGGAAATCGAGTTGATTCGGATACCCAAAGAAGCCAAGGCGCGAACCGAAGACTCACGGCCTGGACCGGGACCCTTGATTTCGACGTCGAGGTTCTTGATACCTTGTTCTTGAGCAGCGCGACCGGCCACTTCGGCAGCCACCTGAGCAGCGAAGGGAGTGGACTTACGCGAGCCCTTGAAACCCTGACCACCGGACGAAGCCCACGACAGGGCGTTGCCTTGACGGTCAGTGATGGTGATGATGGTGTTGTTGAACGACGCGTGCACGTGAGCAATACCGTCTGCAATGTTCTTGCGGACTTTCTTGCTGACACGACGAGCAGCGCTGTTGGCAGGTGCTTTAGCCATAAAAACCTTCTCTCGAAGCTAGTCCAGTACGGAGCTGGCTCAGAACTGATTGAACGATGCCCGAATTACTTCTTGCCAGCAATCGCCTTGCGAGGACCCTTACGAGTACGCGCATTGGTGCGAGTGCGTTGGCCGCGGCAAGGCAGACCACGGCGGTGACGGAAACCGCGGTAGCAACCCAGGTCCATCAGGCGCTTGATATTCATCGTGAGTTCGCGACGCAGATCACCCTCAATGGTGAGCTTACCCACTTCTTCACGAATCTTTTCCAGATCGCTATCTGTCAGGTCTTTTACTTTCTTGTCGAAAGCGATACCCGCAGCCGTGCAGATTTTCTGCGCGGTCGTGCGACCAATGCCGTAGATCGAAGTCAGACCGATTTCGGTATGCTTGTGCGGCGGAATGTTGATGCCAGCAATACGTGCCATAACTGTCCTCTGAACGCGTGTGTCGTCGCCAGCCGGGGATTAACCCTGGCGCTGCTTGTGACGGGGATCGGTGCAGATGACACGAACCACGCCCTTGCGGCGGATGATTTTGCAATTGCGGCACATAACCTTGACGGATGCCGAGACTTTCATGGTCTTCTCCTGAACCGTTGATAACTCAACGGAAATTCGCCCACGTTTCCGGGGTCACAAACTTCAGCTCACTTCGCCCGGAACACGATGCGAGCACGACTCAAATCGTAGGGTGTGAGCTCCACGGTCACTTTGTCACCAGGCAGGATTCGGATGTAATGCATCCGCATCTTGCCGGAGATGTGTCCGAGAACCACATGCCCATTTTCAAGCTTCACACGAAAGGTTGCGTTTGGCAGATTCTCCAGAATCTCGCCCTGCATTTGAATGACGTCGTCTTTCGCCATATCTACCTACATGCTGACCGCCACCGGTCGTGTTTAGCCTGCTTTAAAATTTGCCTTCTTCAGCAGAGACTCATACTGCTGAGACATCACATAGGACTGCACTTGTGCCCAGAAGTCCATCGTGACAACCACGATGATGAGCAGCGAAGTCCCACCGAAATAGAACGGCACGTTGTACTTCAAGACCAGGAACTCGGGCAGCAAACACACAGCTGTGATGTAGACCGCACCGGCCAGAGTCAAACGGGCCAAGATTTTATCAATGTATCGAGCGGTTTGTTCACCTGGACGGATCCCGGGAATGAAGGCCCCACTCTTCTTCAAGTTCTCCGACGTCTCACGGCTGTTGAACACCAGCGCTGTGTAGAAGAAACAGAAGAACACAATCGCAATCGAATACAGGATCACATAGATGGGTTGTCCGGGGGACAACATCGACGCGATGTCCTTCAACCAACGCATGCTGTCACCGGTCGCGAACCAGCTCACGGCAGTCGTGGGCAACAGAATGATCGACGACGCGAAGATTGGAGGAATCACACCGGCCATGTTGATCTTCAACGGCAAGTGGGAAGCCTGACCACCGTAAACACGGTTACCGACCTGGCGCTTGGCATAGTTAACCAGGATCTTGCGCTGACCCCGCTCAACGAACACCACAAAGTAGGTCACCAGAACCACCAGTGCGACGATGAAGATCGCAGCCGGGATGCTCATGGCTCCTGTACGAACCAACTCAAACAAACCACCAATGGCGCTTGGCAACCCAGCCGCAATACCACCGAAAATCAGGATGGAAATGCCGTTACCCAGACCGCGCTCGGTGATTTGCTCACCCAACCACATCAAGAACATGGTGCCAGCCGTCAGGCTGATCACAGTGGTCATCTTGAAGCCGAAACCAGGGTTGATAACCAGGCCTGCGGTGCCCTCAAGAGCCACAGCGATACCGAAGGACTGGAAGATGGCCAGGCCCAACGTAGCGTACCGTGTGTACTGAGTGATCTTGCGACGCCCCGCTTCGCCCTCTTTTTTGAGCGCTTCCAGCGTAGGAATCACATAGCCCATCATCTGCATGATGATGGACGCAGAAATGTAGGGCATGATGCCCAAGGCGAACACCGTGAAGCGCGAAAGCGCCCCACCGGAGAACATGTTGAACAGGCTCAGAATGCCGCCAGACTGCCCCTTGAACAACTGCTGCAACTGTGCAGGATCGATACCGGGCACAGGGATATGCGCCCCGATGCGGTACACGACCAGCGCCAGCAACAAGAAAACCAGACGACGCTTGAGGTCACCCATTTTTCCGTTTTGAGCCAGTTGAGTGGGAGAAGTGGCCACGCTCTGAGTCCTATTCAGTTCTGACGGTTTCGCCTAGCCCGAATTACTCGGACAAAGAGCCACCAGCGGCTTCGATGACAGCCTTGGCACCAGCAGTGGCGCCAATGCCCTTCAGAGACACCTTGGCAGTCAGTTCACCAGACTTGATGACCTTGACGTTCTTGGCGATCTGAGACACCAGACCAGCTTCCTTCAGCTTCAGCAGATCGACTTCAGCAGCGCCCAGAGCTTGCAATTCAGACAGAGTGATCTCTGCATTGAACTTCAGCAGGTGCGACTTGAAACCACGCTTAGGCAGACGGCGTTGCAAAGGCATTTGACCGCCTTCGAAACCAACCTTGTGGTAGCCGCCCGAACGCGACTTCTGACCCTTGTGACCGCGACCAGCGGTCTTGCCCAGACCCGAGCCGATGCCGCGACCGACACGGCGCTTGGCATGTTTCGAGCCAGAGGCAGGCTTGATGCTATTGAGTTCCATGGTGTTATCCCAGTTCAACAGTGGTTTACACCACTTCGACCATGTAGCGGACCTTGTTGATCATGCCGCGCACTGCGGGCGTGTCTTCCAGGACGCGGGTGCCGTTCATGCGACGCAGACCCAGACCACGCACAGTGGCGCGGTGATCGGCCTTGGTGCCGATGGGGCTGCGAACGAGCTTAACGGTGATGGTTTTCTTTTCGCTCATGCTCAATCTCCAGCGATCAGTTGAACAGTTGTTCAACAGACAGACCGCGCTTGGCAGCGACTTCAGCAGGAGTCGTAGCCTTGTTCAGGGCGTCGAAAGTGGCACGAACCATGTTGTATGGGTTCGAAGAGCCGAGGCTCTTGGCCACCACGTCGGTGATGCCCATCACTTCGAAGACAGCGCGCATTGGGCCGCCGGCGATGATACCGGTACCAGGAGCAGCAGGAGCGATCAGCACCTTGGCTGCACCGTGCTCACCAGTCACGTTGTGATGCACAGAACCGTTCTTCAACGGAACCTTGACCATGTTGCGACGAGCTTGGTCCATGGCCTTTTGCACGGCCAGAGGCACTTCACGCGCCTTGCCCTTGCCCATGCCAACGCGACCGTCGCCGTCACCGACCACTGTCAGTGCTGCGAAACCCATGATCCGACCGCCCTTGACCACTTTGGTCACGCGGTTCACCTGGATCATTTTTTCGCGCAGACCGTCGTCACGACCTTCGTCTGCTACCTTAGGTGAAAACTTAGCCATTTGAAAATCCTTCCGGTTGCAGACTAGGCTTAGAACTGAAGACCGGCTTCACGCGCGGCATCAGCCAAGGCCTTGATACGACCGTGGTATTGGTAACCAGCGCGATCGAAAGCGACCTTCTCGACGCCAGCTGCTTTGGCCTTCTCGGCGATACGCTTGCCGATCAGAGTGGCGGCAGCAACGTTGCCACCAGCCTTTTCCAACTGGCCGCGGACTTCCTTCTCGGCTGTCGAAGCGGATGCCAGAACCTTGGTACCGCAGCCAGAAATAACGCTGGCGTAGATATGCAGGTTGGTGCGAGTGACAGTCAAACGCACCGCGCCTTGCAAGGCGATACGTGCGCGAGTTTGACGGGCGCGGCGCTGGCGCTGTTCCTTCTTGCTCATTGCCATGATGAATCAGCTCCTTACTTCTTCTTGGTCTCTTTCAGGACCACACGCTCGTCGGCGTAGCGGATACCCTTGCCCTTGTAAGGCTCGGGTGGACGGAACGCGCGCACTTCTGCGGCGATCTGGCCAACCACTTGGCGGTCCACGCCCTTGATCAGGATTTCGGTCTGAGAGGGAGTCTCAACCTTGATGCCAGCTGGCATGTCCTTGACCACGGGATGGGAGAAACCAATTTGCAGGTTCAGCTTTTGACCTTGAGCTTGGGCACGGAAGCCCACGCCAACCAGGGTCAATTTCTTCTCGAAACCCTTGCTGACACCATTGACGGTGTTGTTCAGCAGAGCACGGAAGGTGCCGGACATGGCATTGGCTTCGGCGGAATCGTTTGCAGGCGCAACCTTCAACGTGGCGCCTTCTTGCGCAACGGTGACCAGGCTGTTAGCTGGCAACGACAAGGAACCCAGACCGCCCTTGACGGTCACGGCTTCGGGGGTGATCTTCACGTCCACACCTTGAGGGACGGCGATCGGCATTTTTCCAACGCGGGACATTGCGATTGCTCCTCAAGAATTAGGCGACGTAGCAGAGCACTTCGCCACCGATACCAGCAGCGCGAGCCTTGCGGTCGGTCATCACACCTTGCGGTGTAGTGACGATGGCAACACCCAGGCCATTCATGACCTGAGGAATGCTGTGACGACCCTTGTAGATACGCAGGCCAGGGCGGCTCACACGCTCGATACGCTCAATGACTGGGCGACCAGCGTAGTACTTCAAGGTAATTTCCAGTGTTGGCTTTGCAGCCTCACCAGTGACGGCAAAACCGTCGATGTAGCCTTCGTCCTTCAGGACCTGGGCGATCGCGACTTTCAGCTTAGACGACGGAACCGAAACGCTGGCCTTGTCAACCATTTGCGCGTTACGGATGCGGGTCAGCATGTCGGCGATGGGATCACTCATGCTCATGGGATAACTCCTATTCGTGCCCTGCTGGGATTACCAGCTCGCCTTGGTGACACCAGGGATGTCGCCAGCGAAAGCCAATTCACGGATCTTGGTACGACCCAGACCGAATTGACGGAAAGTGCCGCGTGGGCGACCGGTCAGATTGCAGCGTGCGCGCAGACGAGTCGGATACGCGTTGCGGGGCAACTTTTGCAGCTCAAGACGGGCAGCGTAGCGCTCTTCTTCCGACTTCTTGGCATCATCGATGATGGCCTTGAGTTCGGCATACTTCTTGGCGTACTTGGCAACCAGCTTTTCGCGCTTTTCTTCGCGTTGCTTCAGAGAGACTTTTGCCACGATGTACCTCAGTTCTTGAACGGGAACTTGAATGCAGCCAAGAGAGCCTTGGCTTCTTCGTCGGTCTTGGCGGTCGTTGTGATGCTGATGTTCAGACCACGCAGAGCGTCAATCTTGTCGTACTCGATTTCCGGGAAGATGATCTGCTCTTTGACGCCGACGTTGTAGTTACCACGACCGTCGAACGAGCGACCATTGATGCCGCGGAAGTCACGGACGCGGGGCAGCGACACAGTAACGAAGCGATCCAGGAATTCGAACATGGTGACGCCACGCAGAGTGACCATGCAACCGATAGGCATGTTTTCGCGGATCTTGAAACCAGCGATAGCCTTACGAGACATGGTGACCACGGGCTTCTGACCAGCGATCTTGGTCAGGTCGCTCACAGCGTGTTCCATGACCTTTTTGTCGGACACGGCTTCCGAGACACCCATGTTCAGGGTAATCTTGGTCAGACGCGGCACTTCCATGATCGACTTGTAGCCGAACTTTTGCATCAGTTCGGGAACGATCTTCTCGCGATAGATCTGCTGCAGGCGAGCTTGTTGTTGAGACATGTGTGACCTCGTCAAGCCTTGATTTCTTCGCCACTGGACTTGAAGACGCGCACTTTCTTGCCGTCAGCCAGGAGCTTGATACCCACGCGGTCAGCCTTGCCAGAGGCAGGGTTGAAAATGGCCACGTTGGACTGGTGGATAGGCATGGTCTTGTCAACGATGCCGCCAGTGGTGCCCTTCATTGGGTTGGGACGAACGTGCTTTTTAGCAACGTTGACACCCTCAACCAACAGATGGTCAGCATCCACGCGAGCCGTAACGGTGCCACGCTTGCCTTTGTCGCGACCGGTCAGAACAATGACCTGATCGCCTGTCTTGAGTTTGTTCATGAGCTGTCCTTTGCGTTGCGCCGAGGGATTACAAAACCTCGGGGGCCAGAGACACGATCTTCATGAAGCGCTCAGTACGCAGTTCACGCGTAACTGGGCCGAAGATGCGAGTGCCGATTGGCTCCAGCTTCGTGTTCAGCAGCACAGCGGCATTGCCATCAAACTTGACCAAAGAGCCGTCTTGACGACGAACACCCTTGGCGGTGCGAACGACCACAGCGCTGTAGACCTCGCCCTTCTTGACGCGGCCACGAGGTGCAGCTTCTTTGATGCTGACCTTGATGATGTCGCCGATACCGGCGTAACGACGCTTTGAGCCACCGAGCACCTTGATGCACATGACGCTCTTAGCACCCGTGTTGTCAGCGACGTCAAGTCGCGATTGCATTTGGATCATGGTGTACCCCAACTTGGCCCGACCGGCTGCACAAACCACTGCACAACAACGGACGGTCAGTCTTGGGCCCGTAGAACGGGCGGATCTGAAAGACTCAATGCTTTTGAAGATTCCTGCTGCGCCGCAAACCACCAAACATCTGGCGACTGCGTGAGCTTTGGATCAAAAACAAAGGATCAGTCAGCGAAGCCTTGCATTATGCACGTCTTTGCAAAGCAATGTCAACAACTATTTTCAGGCAGTTCCACCAACGGTGAGTCCGTCGATGCGGAGCGTAGGTTGCCCCACGCCGACCGGCACGCTTTGGCCTTCTTTTCCGCAGGTGCCCACGCCGCTGTCAAGCGCCAGATCGTTGCCGATCATGCTGACACGCGTCATCGCGTCGGGGCCATTGCCAATGAGGGTAGCCCCTTTGACGGGATACTGGATCTTGCCTTTTTCCACCCAATAGGCTTCAGAGGCCGAGAAGACAAATTTGCCGGACGTGATATCGACCTGACCACCACCGAAGTTCACCGCGTAGAGGCCGCGATCGATGGAAGCGACGATTTCCTGCGGATCTTTGTCGCCTGCCAACATATAAGTATTGGTCATGCGGGGCATAGGCAGGTGCGCATAGCTTTCGCGACGACCGTTGCCCGTGGGGGCGACTTTCATCAGGCGGGCGTTGGTGGCGTCCTGCATGTAGCCCTTGAGGATGCCGTCTTCGATCAATACGGTGCGCTGAGTGGCATGCCCCTCGTCGTCGACGTTGAGGGAGCCGCGGCGATCGGGCAACGTGCCGTCGTCCAATACCGTCACACCCTTGGCAGCAACGCGCTGACCGACACGGCCGGAGAATACGCTGGAGCCTTTGCGATTGAAATCGCCCTCCAAACCGTGGCCTACCGCCTCGTGCAAGAGGATGCCGGGCCAGCCATTGCCGAGAACGACGGTCATCTCGCCCGCAGGGGCGGGACGGGATTCGAGGTTAACCAGGGCCGCATGAACAGCCTGGTCAACGTATTTCTGAATCAACTCGGGGGTGAAGTAGTTGAGGTTGTAGCGGCCACCACCGCCACTGGAACCCACTTCGCGACGGCCATTTTGCTCGGCGATCACGGTGACGGACAGGCGAATCAAAGGGCGCACGTCAGCGGCCAAAGTGCCATCGGCACGCGCCACCAAAACGACGTCGTATTCGCAACCCAGCCCTGCCATGACCTGGTTGACGCGCGGATCTTTGGCGCGCGCGCGGCGCTCGACGTCTTCCAGGAGAGCCACTTTGGCGGCGCTGTCAAGCGAGGCGATGGGGTCAAACGACGCGTAGAGGCTGCGACTGCCCACCACGCGATGGGCGTCCACCTTGATTTTTCGGCTTTGTCCGGCGGCGGCGATGGTGCGCACGGTTCGTGCGGCGTCGAGGAGCGCCGCCTCAGAAATGTCATCCGAATAGGCAAAGGCGGTTTTTTCACCCGCGATGGCGCGAACGCCCACGCCTTGGTCGATGCCAAAGCTACCCGACTTGACGATGCCCTCTTCCAGGCTCCAGCCTTCGCTGCGGGTGTACTGGAAGTACAGGTCCGCATCATCGACTTTGTGCTGGGTGATGACTTTGAGGGCCTTCAACAAGGACGACTCATCCAGACCGTAGGGCGCGAGCAGGAGTTCGCGGGCGGTTTGGAGGCGGGCTAGGGTGGCTTCGACGGCAATCATGAGGCCATTGTAGAAGGCAGCAAGGGCATGCGGAGATAGGGAAATGCGATGTCCTCATGAGACGGTCGCTTATCGCCCGCCCCACGTCTGCAGTCAGTCTTGTTCGTCGTGACGCCGCCACGCCAAGGCGGTGTCGTAGAGCTGCTTGCGGTTGTGTCCGGTCGCATCCGCCACCAAAGCGGCCGCTTGTTTGATGGGCAGGTGGTCGGTGAGCGCGCGCAGTAAGGCCTCAACGGACTCGGGCAGGTCAGCCACTTCGTCGACCATTGGCGCAGCGTGAATGACCCACACGAACTCTCCGCGCTGGCGGTGGGCATCGGCTGCCAGCCATTGAGGCAACTGGGCCGCTGGCACCGTGGCGATTTCTTCGAACTGTTTGGTCAATTCCCGGCAGACGGTGACTTGGCGATGGGGAATCCATTCCGCCAACTCTTTCCCCAACAACTCGACACGGTGGGGCGCTTCGAACAATATGAGACTGACGGGCTGTTTGAGGGGCTCTTGTAGGGCTTGCTTTCTGGCCAGGCCCTTGGCGGGCAGAAAACCGACGAAGTAAAAGCCGGTCGCACCGATGTCGCCGGCCGCCGAGAGCGCGGTGGTCACGCTGCTGGCCCCCGGGATGGGCACGATGGGGAGCGCGGCTGCCTGGGCAGCTTTGACCAGTTGCGCACCAGGATCGGAGACGGCAGGGGTACCTGCGTCACTGACATAGGCGACACGGGCGCCGGCCTGCATGGACTCGATGAGGGCCACCGAACCCGATACCTCATTGTGCTGGTGCAGGGTGACGAGTTTTTTATCCAAGCCAAGGGTCGACAAGAGCTTGCCGGTAACTCGGGTGTCTTCGCAGGCGACGACATCGACCAATTGAAGGACTTGCACCGCCCGCAAGGTGATGTCCGCCAAGTTTCCAATAGGCGAAGCGACCAAATAGAGCGCACCTTTGGGATACTGCTGTCCGGCGGCAACTTGAGTGGCTGCCTGGAGCAGCGATTTGGCATCGAAGGTCACAACAAAATCCCGAGGCGATGAGGCGGAGGACCGCGCCTTGATCTATTTGCAGGATCAGGGCTTGGTATTGGTTGAGCGCAATTATCGGGTGGCCAAGGGGCCGAGCGCACGCGGCGCGGAGGTCGATCTGATCATGAGGGATCGGGACAACACCTTGGTGTTCGTGGAGGTGCGCAGCCGGCAGTCGAGCGATCACGGCGGGGCAGCCGCATCGGTGAGTCGGACCAAACAAGCGCGATGCATTCGCGGAGCGCAGCATTATTTGATGACCATTCAGCCTTGGCCACCTTGTCGTTTCGATGTCGTGGCACTGGATGGCGACGTGATCACCTGGATTCCTGCGGCATTTGATGCCAGCTGAGCCGGGTTCGCTTATCATCCGCGCCATGTCGGATACCCCGTTTCAACCCTATTTGCAGCAGCCGTTCCTGGAGCTGGCGGACCTGCTTTATCAATCGTCGGATCGATTGGGGCAGCAACTCCATTTTGCCGCACAGGCGATCGTGCATGCCGTGACCACGGGCGGCAAGGTGATGTGCGCCGGAGAGGCCGAAGCAGCCTTGTTGGCACAACAAGCGAGTCAGATCCTGGTGAAGGGGCATGGTCGTGAACGCCCCCCTTTGTCTGCGATGGCCATTGCGCCAGCACGGTACGAGGGGCAGGCCAGTTTGGCGCAGCAAGTGCAAGCACTGGGTCACCCTGGTGATGTGTGGCTGGTGTTTTCACTGGAAACCGAAGCGCCCGATTTGGTGGCGGCCACCGAGGTGGCGCACGACATGGACATGACGCTGGTGGCCTTCACCGGAGAGTCGGCCATGGTGGTGGGCCCCCTTTTGAGAGATACCGATGTGTGGGTGCCGCTACCGGGCTCACAAACCGATCAATTGTTTGCCATGGCCTGGATGAGCTTGTATGCATTGAGCTCGGCAGTGGATGGCTGTTTGTTGGGAGAGCATGGCTCATGAAAACGATGAACTGGTTGCGCGTGTCAGCGAGTGCCTTGGCTGCGGCTGCATTGTTCGCTTCGCTGCAAGGCTGCGCACCGCTGGTGTTGGGAACGGCTGCGGGCGGCGCCTTGATGGCTTCCGATCGCCGGACATCAGGGACGCAGGTGGAAGACCAAGCGATTGAGCTGAAGGCCGGCAACAAGCTGCGCGAGGTGCTCAGTGATCGTGCGCATGTGAATGCGACGTCTTACAACCGCCTGCTGCTGCTGACTGGCGAAGTCAGCAGCGAAGCCGAGCGTGCAGCAGCGGAAAAGGCTGTTGAAAAGATTGAAAACGTCAAGGCGGTGGTCAATGAGTTGGCGGTGATGCCTGCATCGTCGATTTCGACTCGGACCAATGATGTGGTGCTGTCCACCAAGGTGCGCGCGACCTTGGTCGACGCACCCAACTTGATTTCCAGCGCGTTCAAAGTGGTGGTGGAGCGCGGCGAGGTCTACATGATGGGCCTGGTGACCGAACGCGAAGCCCGCTATTCGTCGGAGCTGATTGCCACCATCAAGGGTGTACGCCGTGTGGTGAAGGTGTTCCAGATCGTGACGGAAGACGAGCTGGCCAACAAGTTGCAGGCGCCCACCCGCTTGAATGGCACGCCGTTGAACTCAGGTGCAAGCAACAGCACCACGGGTGGGGCCACAGCCCCTCAGCAGGCCGCTCCGGCACCCAGCATCGTGACCACCCCACTGCAGCCGGCAGACCCGGTGCAGGTTCAGCCGCTGCCACCGGTTCGCTGAGCCACGCCTTCCGCCGCGCACTCAGCGTAAGCGGCGGATGAGACTAGAGGTGTCCCAGCGACCACCGCCCTGCGCCTGCACATCGGCATAGAACTGATCGACCAGGGCGGTGATGGGGAGCTGGGCGCCTTGTCGACGCCCTTCTTCGAGGCACAAACCGAGATCTTTACGCATCCAGTCCACGGCAAAACCAAAGTCAAACTGGTCCTGGATCATGGTAGGGCCTCGGTTTTGCATTTGCCAACTGGATGCCGCACCTTGGGTGATCACTTGGAGGACCTGGTTCATATCAAGCCCGGCCTTTTGTCCAAAGGCCAAGGCTTCCGCCAGGCCCTGCAGCAAACCAGCCACCGAGATTTGATTGACCATTTTGGCAAGTTGCCCGTTGCCGCTGGCGCCCAAGTGGGTCACCGCACGCGCATAAGCGGAGATCACCGGCTGAATGCGCTGAAACGCAGCGACATCGCCACCACACATGACCGTCAACACGCCATTGATCGCACCAAGGTTGCCGCCGGAAACTGGCGCATCGATGAAGGCAAGGCCTTGCGCATGGGCTTGCTGCGCGAGGTCGCGGGCGACTTGAGCGGAGGTGGTGGTGTGATCGACGATGACGCCACCGGCAGGCAGGGTCAAGAAGACGCCAGCATCACCAGCGTACACTTCGCGTAAATCGTCGTCGTTGCCAACACAAGAAACCACCAACTGCGCATGGCGCGCCGCGTCGGCGGGGGTATCCGCCAACTGACCACCGTGCGCTTTCACAAAGGTGTCGGCTTTGGCTCGCGTGCGGTTATAGACCGTGACGTGATGACCCGCTCGGATCAGGTGCGCCGCCATGGGGGTGCCCATGGTCCCCAAACCAATGAAGGCGATGCGAAGTGGGGAAACGGCGTCGTAAGTTTTGACAGGTATCATGGGTGTCCTCGTGGGTGTTGCCTAGGGTCGGCAACACATGGACACCGATTCTGTCAGATCAGACGATCTTGAGGTGCTCTGTCCCGGCAGCCAGGTCTTGCGAACGCGCACGCTGACTGTTGAGCTTGATCTGCAGGCGCAGGTCGTTGACGGAGTCGGCGTTGCGCAGGGCATCTTCGTAGGTCACGAAGTTGCCTTCGTACAGGTCGAACAAGGCCTGGTCGAAGGTTTGCATACCCAACTCGCGGGACTTCTTCATGATCTCCTTGATCTCGCCGACTTCACCCTTGAAGATGAGATCGGATACCAAGGGGGTGTTGAGCATGATTTCCACCGCCGCAGCACGCCCCTTTCCTTCCTGGCGAGGCAGCAAGCGCTGAGACACCATGGCTTTGAGGTTGAGGGACAAGTCCATCAGCAACTGCGCCCGACGCTCTTCAGGGAAGAAGTTGATGATGCGATCCAGGGCCTGGTTGGCGCTGTTGGCGTGCAGGGTGGCCATACACAAGTGACCCGTTTCCGCGAACGCGACAGCGTGCTCCATGGTCTCGCGGTCACGGATTTCGCCCATCAAAATGACATCGGGCGCTTGCCGCAAGGTGTTTTTCAGAGCCATTTCCCAGCCGTCGGTGTCGAGGCCGACTTCGCGCTGGGTAACGATGCAGTTTTTGTGCGGGTGAACGAATTCAACCGGATCTTCAATGGTGATGATGTGGCCGTAGGAGTTCTCGTTACGGTGGTCCACCATGGCGGCTAGTGTGGTCGACTTACCGGAACCTGTCGCGCCCACCAGGATGATGAGGCCACGCTTGGTCATCACCACTTCTTTGAGAATCTGAGGCAAGCCCATGCCATCGACCGTGGGCAGTTGTTGCGGAATGACCCGCAAGACCATGCCGATACAGCCTTGCTGGACAAAGGCGTTCACACGGAAACGGCCAATGCCGCCGGGCGAGATCGCGAAGTTGCACTCTTTGGTGCGCTCGAACTCGGCGGACTGCTTGTCGTTCATGATGGCGCGAGCGAGCGCCACCGTGTGTTGAGAAGTCAGGGGTTGCGGCGAGACTTTGGTGACCTTGCCATCAACTTTGATCGCGGGAGGAAAGTCGGCCGTGAGGAACAAGTCGGAACCACCCCGAGCCACCAGCAGCTTGAGCAGATCGTTGATGAATTTCGCGGCCTGGTCCCGTTCCATGACTTCTTCCTCGATGAATCGTTGTGATCTGACAGTATGTGTCAGCCTGCGGCCAGCAAGGCGCCCAGGCGTGCACTGAGTTGACGCATGCGCAATGAAAGTCGACGCGCAGCGGAAGCCATCAAGGCCATACCCAAGCGGGGCTCTTCGATGGCGAGTTCGTCCAGCGCGCTGCTGGTGATGACTGCCAAGGAGCAGCGACTGAGCGTCATGCAGGAAGCAAATCGAGCACCCGCATCAAGCAAGGACATTTCGCCCAGGATGTCGCCCTCGCGCGCTTCGGACAAACGCGCCCGTGCGCCAGTTGGCTGAACGCGGTCGACTGCCACCAAGCCTTCGAGCACGATGAGGGCGTAGTCGCCCTTTTCGTCTTGCACGATCAACTCACGCCCTGGAGGCACAGAAATGAAATCCAGGTGATCGAGCAGGCGACGGCGGTCCTCATTGCTCAATGAAGCCATCAAAGCATCACCGCCCCAGGCTTTGAGCAGCAACTCCATGCCTTGCAGGGGGTCCAGCGCATGAGCGCCGACCGCCAGCGCGCGAGCCGTCCACCCGGAGGTAGCACGCAGTTGCTCAGGTCGTTCCAGAAACTGTGTGGCGAAAAAACCCTCGTCATCCGCTTTGGGCGGCTCGGGTTTCGCTGCAAGGTGGTCCCCCAACTTGGCTCCCAGGGACGAGGACCCAGGCACAAATCGATCAAGGAATCGTTTCATATCAACCCGGGAAGTTTTCAGGGAACTTGGCCTTGGCGCGAGCTTCGGCGGGAGAGACCACATTGCGGCGGACCAGATCAGCCAAGTTTTGATCCAGGGTCTGCATGCCTTGGGCATTGCCGGTCTGGATGGCTGAATACATCTGCGCAATCTTGTTTTCTCGGATCAGATTACGGATCGCCGCCGTGCCGATCATGATTTCGTGCGCGGCAACTCGACCCTGACCATCTTTGGTCTTACAGAGGGTTTGGGAGATGACCGCCTGCAGGGATTCGGACAACATGGCGCGAACCATTTCTTTTTCAGCGGCGGGGAACACGTCGACCACCCGGTCGATGGTCTTGGCCGCGCTGGAGGTGTGCAAGGTGCCGAACACCAAGTGACCGGTTTCGGCCGCTGTCAGCGCCAAGCGGATGGTTTCCAAGTCACGCATTTCGCCGACCAGAATACAGTCCGGGTCTTCACGCAGCGCGGAGCGCAAGGCGTTGGCGAAGCTCATGGTGTGAGGCCCCACTTCGCGCTGGTTGATCAAGCACTTTTTGGACTCGTGCACGAATTCGATGGGGTCTTCCACGGTCAGGATGTGGCCGTATTCGGTTTCGTTGAGGTGGTTCACCATGCCCGCCAAGGTGGTCGATTTACCGGAACCGGTGGGGCCTGTGACCAGGACCAAACCACGCGGCCGCAAGGCCAACTCGCCAAACACCTTGGGCGCATTGAGCTGCTCCAGGGTCAGAATCTTGGAAGGAATGGTCCGGAAAACAGCGCCGGCACCACGGTTTTGGTTAAAGGCGTTGACCCGGAAACGCGCCAGCCCTTGGATCTCGAAGGAGAAGTCGCACTCCAGCGTTTCTTCGTAGATCTTGCGCTGGGAGTCGTTCATGATGTCGTACACCATGTCATGGACCTGCTTGTGGTCCAGGGCGTCGACATTGATACGGCGGACATCACCGTGAACGCGAATCATGGGCGGCAAACCGGCGGACAAATGCAAGTCAGATGCCTTGTTTTTGACCGAGAACGCAAGCAGTTGGGTGATATCCATGGATGATATTTGGATAGAGAAATCCTCGACGGACCATTATGGCGACGATCGCAAACAACCTACAACTCGTTAGAAACCGTATTTCCCAGGCTTGTTTGAAGGTTCACCGCGAAATAGGCAGTGTGACGCTGTTGGCGGTCAGTAAAACATTTCCGGCCGAACATGTGCGTGAAGCATTCAACGCAGGACAAAAACTGTTTGGAGAAAACTACGTTCAGGAGGCTTTGGACAAGATCGAGGCCCTCTCGGATATTCGGGCAGACCTCACCTGGCATTTGATTGGCCCCCTGCAAAGCAACAAAACCCGGCCCGTGGCCGAAGCGTTTGATTGGGTCCACACGGTGGACCGCCTGAAAATTGCCCAACGCTTGAGCGAACAACGCCCGGCCCATTTGCCACCACTGCAAGTGTGCGTGCAGGTCAATACCAGTGGCGAGGACAGCAAAAGTGGCTGCGCGCCCGAGGCGTCGCTGGCGCTGGCGCAAGCCGTGGCGCAACTGCCACGACTGAGACTTCGCGGCATCATGGCCTTGCCCGCCCCCAGCCCGGATCCCGCAGTCCAGCACGCCGCGTTGAAACAGGTTCGCACCCTGTTCGAGGCATGGCGCGCTGCGGGCCTGGACATCGACACCCTCTCGATGGGCATGAGCAACGATCTGGAAGCGGCGGTCGAGGAAGGCGCCACCATGGTTCGGATTGGCACCGCCATTTTTGGACACCGCTGAACTGCGGCATCATTGCACCCCATGAGCACAACGATCGACATCGCATTCATTGGCGGCGGCAACATGGCCACTGCCATCATCGGCGGCCTGCTTCGCCAGGGCCGTGACGCCGCCAGCATCCTGGTGATTGACCCGGTGGCGGAACAACGCCAGCGTCTGACCGAAACCCTGGGCGTGCAGACAGCCGAAGGCCCGGACGCGGCCCTGAGCCAAGCCCAAACCGTGGTGTGGGCGGTGAAGCCCCAGCAGTTCAAGGAAGCAGCGCAGACCTATGCCAGCCTGACGGACCAAGCCTTGCATTACAGCGTGATGGCCGGCCTTAGGACGGATGACATGGCGCGCCTGCTGGGCACCCCGCGCATCGTGCGCGCCATGCCCAACACCCCGGCCTTGGTCGGACAGGGCATGACCGGCGTCTACGCACGCCCTGAAGTGAGTGAGGATGAGCGCCATTTGGTGGAAGCCATGGTCGCCCCGACTGGTGCGCTGATGTGGGTCAACCAAGAAGCCGACCTGGATGCCGTGACGGCGATGTCGGGCTCCGGCCCGGCCTACGTGTTTTATTTCATCGAGTCGATGATGCAAGCGGCGCAGGACATGGGTTTGAGCGCCGAACAGGGGCGCCAACTGGCGCTGGCCACCTTTGGCGGCGCCACGGCACTGGCGAGCCAATCACCCGATAGCCCAGCGACTCTGCGCGAACGCGTGACCTCCAAAGGCGGCACCACCTATGCCGCCCTCACCCACATGGAGTCGGCTGGCGTGAAAGCCGCGTTCATCGCAGCCATGCGTGCCGCCCAGAAGCGCGCGGGCGAACTGGGCGACGAGTTCGGGCGCTGATCAGCGGCAAAGCCTCAAAGGCGAGGCAACAGCCAGGTGTCGAGCACCAAACCCAGCCACACGGTCAAGCCCAGCCAGTGATTGAGCCGGAAGGCTTGGAAGCAGGCCATCCGCTCTCGTCCTTTGATCAGCCAGCCGTGCCACAAGGCCTGCGCGGCCGCGACCAGCAAGCCGAGGTTGAACAACCAACCCCGCCCGGCTTCGTGGCCCGCCATGTACCAGCACGCCAGGCAGATGGCGTAGAAGCTCATCACCCCTAGCACATCAAAGCGGCCCAAGGTGATGGCCGACGTTCGGATGCCGATCTTGAGATCGTCATTGCGATCGACCATGGCGTACTCGGTGTCATAGGCCAGCACCCAGCCTAGATTCCCGACCATCAACCACCACACCACCGAAGGGATCTGGTTCTGGATGGCGGCAAAGGCCATGGGAATGCCAAAGCTGAACGCTACACCCAAGACGGCCTGAGGCATGGCAAAGAAGCGTTTGGTGAACGGATACAGCACCGTGATGCCCAAGGCGCCAAACGACAAGGCGATGGTGTAGACATTGGTGGTCAACACCAAGGCGAAGGACGCCAGAGCGAGCGCGGCGCCCACCCCCAAGGACTCTTTGACCGACAACTTGCCGCTGGTGATAGGGCGCTGGGCTGTGCGCTCGACATGCTTGTCGAAGTCTTTGTCCGCCACATCATTGACCGCGCATCCAGCGCTGCGCATGAGGATGGTGCCCAGCGTGAACACGGCCAACAAATGCCAGCCGGGAAAGCCGCCTGCAGCCAGCCACAAGGCCATCAGGGTGGGCCAAAGCAAGAGCAACCAGCCTTGCGGCCGGTTCCAGCGGATCAGATCAAGGTAAAGGGCCCAGCGCTCGCGCAGGCTCAGGGGTGCGGTGGAGGTATTCACACCCGTGATTATCGCGAGGACTGATCCCCTTCCAACATGCCCCCACCCAAAGCCTTGTAGACTTGGATGTGCGCGACTTGTCGGGCCAGTTGCGCCGCAATCAAGGCTTGTTGTGAGGCAAAGAGGCTGCGTTGCGCATCCAACAAGTCCAACTGGCTGGTGACGCCGGTGTCATAACGCAAGGTCGCCAGGCGAAGACGCGCCGCTTCGGCCTGCGCTTGGGCCAACTGCGCATCGGCTTGCTCGGCATAGGTCTGACGGGCCACCAAGGCGTCGGCGACTTCCTTGAAGGCGGTTTGCACGGCCTTGTCGTATTGGGCCACGGCGATGTCGCGCTTCACAAAGGCGGCATCCACCCCTGCTCGACCGCGGCCAGCATCGAAGATGGGCACGGACACCGACGGCGCAAAGGTCCAGGCATTGCGCCCATCGTCAAACAGGCCAGACAAGGAATCGCTCACCACGCCGGCACTGGCCGTGAGGCTGATGCGAGGGAATCGCGCCGCCCGGGCCGCGCCAATGTTGGCATTGGCGGCGATGAGTTGCTGCTCGGCCTGTTGGATATCGGGGCGCTGCAACAGCACATCGGACGACACACCGACCGGCAAGTTCGCCAGCGCGGGCCACAGCGTGCCCTGCACCACTTGGCCTGCCGCCGCACTGTCAGCGACGCGCCCCAAGGATTGCGCATCCAAGGATGGCTGAGGTGGCAGATGCTGCGCATCCACAGGCCCGCCCACCAGCACGCTCAAGGCATTCAGGTCTTGCGACCACTGACGCTGGGCTTGCGCTTTGCTGATGCGCGCCGCTTCCACCAAAGACTGCGCCGTGCGGAAGTCCAACTCATTGAGCACGCCGTGCTCGAACTTGAGTTGCAGCAACTGGAGCGCAGCCTGACGGGTTTGCAGTGTTTGCTCCGCCAAGGCCAATTGCCAACGATCCGCCCACAAGGCGTAATACGCTTGGGCCACGGCAGCCACCAGGCTGATCTGCGCCGTCTTTTGCGCTTGCTCCGAAGCCAACACCTGTGCAGCGGCGGCTTCGCTCAAGGACTTAACGCGTCCGAACAGGTCCAGCTCGTAAGCCGCCACAGTCACCCCACCACTGACGGTGGTGGTCAGCTTGTAAGGCGACACACTGGACGGACCACGATTGCCACTGAGGCTGCCATTGAGGGTCGGAAAACGATCCGCGTCTTGCACTTGATAGGCGGCTCGCCATTGGGCCACATTCAACACCGCGACACGCAAGTCTCGGTTTTGATCCAGCGCCTGACGAATCAAACCTTGCAGCCGTGCATCTGGGAAATACGTGCGCCAAGGGGTGTCTGCTGCCAATGAAGCCGAGCCGGCTTGCCTGGCGTCGGTCGCGACCACAGGCAAGCTGCTAGGCACAGCCATTGCCGGGCGCTCGTAGCTGGGCGACAGCGCACAGCCTGCCAACACCGCCGCACAAGCAGCCAAAACGGCGGGGCGGGCCACGCGGGCCAGGAGAGGATTGAACTTACGCATGATTGGACTCCTCAGCCGCCACCACAGGCTTGGCTGGGAAAAAGCGCCGCACCCCGACAAAGAACACGGGCACAAAGAACACCGCCAACACGGTGGCCGCGATCATGCCGCTCATCACACCGGTACCAATGGCACGTTGCGCCGCAGAGCCTGCGCCATTGGCCAAGACCAAGGGCAACACACCCAAGATGAAGGCCAACGAGGTCATGATGATGGGGCGGAAGCGCAAATGGCAGGCCTGCATGGTGGCCTCGAACACGCTCAAACCCTTGGCCTGCAACTCTTTGGCGAACTCGATGATCAGGATCGCGTTCTTGGCTGACAAACCCATGATGGTGATCAAGCCCACCTTGAAGTAGACGTCATTGGGCAAGTCGCGGAACGAGGCCCCGAGCAATGAGCCCAAGATACCCAATGGCACCACCAACAAGACCGCCAAGGGGATGGCCCAGCTTTCATACAAAGCGGCCAAACACAGGAACACGGCCAGCAGAGAGAAGGCCAAGAGCCACGTGGCTTGCGACCCTGACAACATTTCCTCGCGTGACAAGCCCGTCCACTCGATGCCAATGCCGGCAGGCAGTTTGGCGGCCATGGCCTCCATTTCAGCCATGGCTTGACCGGTGCTGAAGCCTGGTGCCGCATCGCCCGCCAAACGCATCGACGGATAACCGTTGTAGCGCACAGCCTGCATCTGCCCAGACACCCAACGGCTGCGAACGAAAGCCGACAAAGGCACGCTCTGTCCGACGTTGTTGACCACATTCAATTGCAAGATCTGCTCAGGCTGCATGCGGGCGCTGACATCGGCTTGCACGACCACCCGTTGCAAACGCCCCTGGTTGGGGAAGTCATTCACATAGGTCGAGCCCAAGGCCGTCGACAAGGTGGCACCCACCGCATCAAAACTGACCCCCAGGGCGGCTGCTTTGTCGCGATCCACTTCCAGTTGCAGTTGGGGTGCGTCTTCCAGGCCATCGGGGCGCATGCCCGTCACCACCTTGCTTTGGCGTGCCATACCCAGCAACTGATTGCGAGCGGCCAACAAGGCCTCATGCCCCACCCCACCACGGTCTTGCAAACGCAAGGAGAAGCCGGTGGCGTTACCCAACTCACGAATGGGCGGCGGGTTCAAGGGATAAATGAAAGCATCACGAATGCCCATCAAGGCACCAAACGCACGTTTGGCGACGGCTTGCGCTGAATGCGCTTCGCCTGGACGTTGATCCCAATCCTTCAAGGTCACAAAGCCCAAAGCCGCGTTCTGGCCGGTACCAGAAAAGCTGAAGCCCACGACCCCAACGATGGACTGCACCTCAGGTTGCTTGAGGAAGTACTGCTCCACCTCGGAGATCACGGCCTCGGTCCGCGGTGCGGTGGCACCCGGCGGCAATTGCACGTTCACGATCAGGTTGCCCTGGTCTTCATTCGGCAGGAAGGACGAGGGCATGCGCACATACAACCAACCCAACACGGCCACCAAAGCCAAGTAGATGACCAGAACCCGGCCACCGCGTCGCACCATCTTGCCCGCCAGGCTTTCATAACCATGCGTGGTGGCCGTGAAGGCGCGATTGAACCACCCGAAGAAACCGCCCTTTTCATGGTGATCAGCCGGCACGGGTTTGAGCAAGGTTGCACATAAGGCCGGCGTCAAGGACAAAGCCAGGAAGGCCGAGAACAGCATGGAGGCCACCATCGACAGCGAAAACTGGCGATAGATATTGCCCACCGAGCCCGCAAAGAAGGCCATCGGAATGAACACCGACACCAACACCACGGTGATGCCGATGATGGCGCCACTGATCTGCCCCATGGCCTTGCGCGTCGCTTGCAACGGGGTCAACCCTTCTTGCACCATCAGACGCTCGACGTTTTCGACCACCACGATCGCATCGTCCACCAAGATCCCGATGGCCAAGACCATGCCAAACATGGTCAAGACGTTGATGGAGAAGCCCGCTGCCAGCATGACACCGAAGGTGCCCAACAAAGCGACCGGCACCACCAGCGTGGGGATCAGGGTGTAGCGGATATTCTGCAAGAACAAATACATCACCAGGAAGACCAGCACCACGGCTTCGAGCAGAGTCTCCACCACTTGTGAGATCGATAACTTGATGAAGCCCGAGGTGTCGTAGGGGAAGGAATAGTCCATCCCTTGTGGGAAGTATTTTTTCAGCTCGGCCATGCGGGCCTTGACCAAACCGGCTGACTCCAACGCATTGCCGGTGGTGGACAACTGCACACTCATGCCCAATGCAGGCTTGCCATTCAAGCGCGCATAGGTGCCATAGGTCTGCGCACCCAATTCAATGCGGGCCACGTCTTTCAAGCGCACCGTGGACCCATCGGCCTTGGCGCGCAAGATGATGTTGCCAAACTGGTCCACCTTGCTGAGCTGACCGCTGACCACCACGGTGGCCGTCATGGTCTGATCAATCAAATTGGGGCGATCACCCAAAGCGCCGGCCGGCACCAAAGCATTCTGGGCGCGGATGGCGGCATTCACCTCAGACAGGCTGATGCCGTAAGACACCAACTTGGCAGGGTCCACCCACACGCGCATGGCTTTTTCGGTGCCGAACATTTGCACCTGGCCAATGCCCTTCACACGCTGCAACTCGGGCACGATGTTGCGCGAAGCATAGTCGCCCAAGGCCACGGGGTCATAGGCCGGGTTGGTAGACGACAGCATCACGAACATCAGCACATTGCTGCGCGACTTGTCGACCTTCACACCCTGTTGGGTCACCGCTGCGGGCAGCCTCGGCGATGCACGTGCCAAGCGGTTTTGCAGATCCACCTGAGCCAGATCGATGTCGGTACCGGTCTCGAAGGTGACGGTGATTTGACCTGTCCCGTTGGCTTGGCTGACCGACTCGACATACGCCATGCCGGGCGCCCCATTGAGCTCTTGCTCAATGACGCTGATCACGCTTTCGTCCAAGGTCTTGGCCGAAGCGCCGGGATAGGTAGCACTGATGACGATGGAAGGTGGCGCCACCGTGGGGTACTGCGCAATGGGCAGCTTGGTGATGGCGACACCGCCAAACACCAGGATGAACAAAGCGATCACCCACGCAAAAATGGGCCGATCAATGAAGAAGCGAGACATGGTTCACCCCTTCCTGTCTCAGCGCGACGCCGCAGAAGCGGACGCTGAGGCTGATACGGGCTGCCAAGGTACCGGCTTGACCGTGGCCTTGGGGTTCATCATCACTTTCTGGAACCCGTCAACCATGACTTGCTCACCTGGCTTCAACCCACCCAGCACGACCCACTGATTGCCACGTGCACCACCCAGCTTGATGGGCCGAGGTGCGACCTGGCCCTTGTCATCGACCACCATCACGGTGTCAGCCATGGCGCCACGGGTGACGGCTTGCTGCGGCAAGAGCATGCCGCCATCGACTTCCGCCACTTCCAAACGCACGCGCACGTACATGCCTGGCAGCAACAAGCCTTGGGGGTTGGGCAATTCAGCGCGCAAGGACACTTGGCCCGAGGTGGCGTCCACCGCCAGATCCGAGAACAACAACTTGCCTTGGAGCGGGTACTCGCTGCCATCATCCAAAGCAATGCGCACAGCCGCTGCATCCTTGCCGGCGCGCTTCAGGGCACCACTGGCCAGGGCCTGACGCAGTTTGAGCACATCGTTCACGGCTTGAGTGAAATTGACATACAAGGGGTGCACTTGTTGAATCACCGCCAACTGCGTGGCTTCGCCTTGGCCCACCAAAGCGCCCTCGGTGACCAACGCACGACCGATGCGCCCAGAGATGGGCGCGGTGACCGAGGCATAACCCAGGTTGATGCGGGCGGTTTGCACCGCAGCCTTGGCCGACGCGACATCGGCCTGCGCCTGGCGTTGCGCCACTTGCGCATTCAAGAACTCTTGCGGGCTGATGGCCTTGGCCGCCTGCAAAGGTTGATAGCGCTCCACCAATGCCGTGGTTTGCGCCAAATTGGCTTCTGCTTTGGCTTGGGTCGCTTGCGCACTGTCAAAGGCCGCCTTGTAGGTGCTGGCGTCAATTTGGAACAGTTGCTCGCCTGCCTTCACATCGGAGCCTTCGGCAAACAAACGCTTTTGCAGGATGCCAGGGACGCGCGCCCGCACTTGCGCGGTTCGCACGGCTTCGAGTCTCCCAGGCAGTTCTGACATCACCGGCACGTTTTGCAACTGGACCGTGACGACGCCAACGGGGATCGGAGGCATGGCTGGCGCCGCCCCTTTGCCCGCTGACGCATTACCCGCCGCTGAATCTGCCCCCTGCCCACAGGCGGCCAACAACGACACCACGAGTGCACTCCATCCGAATCGACGCAACATGGATCACCTTCCGAATACTTGCCTAGTCAACAATTTGTTTGACTATACAAGCTTTTCAAAAACCTTGCCGTGCAAAATGTTGTGATCGGTGGCCCAACTGGGGGCCGCACCGGGTGCCCAGGCACACCAGGCCTCAAGCTGGCGCCACCACTCCGTCCGTGGCTTCGTCCAGATCGTCGTCGCCCTCCAGATGGCGGCAATCGGCCCAGGCCACCAAGCTGAATCCTTCGGTGGTGTAAAGCAAGCGATTGATGCTGGCGTTGGTGATCTTCCAGGCGCGGGGCTCTTCCAGGCTGAGTTTGTTGGCCGCGCGATAAAAACAATCGAGCACGCCACCATGAGCCACCACGGCCACCGTCTGCCCGGGGTGCCGTGATGCCAATCGGGCCAGGGTGCCGACACAACGATCATAAAAAGCGGTGAGCGTTTCACCACCTTCCGGGCCGTAATGCGGATCGCGCCCACGCCAGCGACGGGCGTCGTCCGGCCATTGCTGGGCGATCTCGTCGTGGGTCAAACCCTCCAGGCGCCCAAAGTGGCGCTCGCGCAAGCCCTCGTCCAATGACAGAGCCAAGTCCAAGGCGTCCGCCACGGCCTCGGCCGTTTCTACCGCGCGAGACAAATCACTGGCATAAAGCGCTTGAATACCTTCATCAGCCAAGGCGCGCGCCAATCGAGCCGCCTGCCAACGACCGTGATCGTTCAGCGGAATGTCGATTTGCCCCTGAATTCGGGTTTCGAGGTTCCAGGCCGTTTCGCCATGGCGAATGACCAACAGACGGGTGACGTTATCAGGCATACCGAGATGATGCCGCAGAGATGCTGCAGCGCACAATCCCCCACATCGGCAGCGGGATTTCAGACACCCCAGACGATGGGCTTGCCCTCTGACAGGGCCTGCTCGATCATGCGCACGAACGGCGCGGCATGCTTGCGCAAGCTGACTTGCTCTTCCATGAAGGTGGGGGGCGGATGGTCTTCGTCGACCAGCACCGGGTCGACCTCATCGGAAGCCGATTTCAAGGTCTGCAAAGCGGCAGGCATGTCTTCCACCGACAGGATACCGGGCTGATCTGGATCCTTGCCGATGGCGCCCAACACCGCGCGCGCAGTGTCCTGAATCATCACCAGGTCACCGGTGGCTTGAGATTTGAATTTGACGGCCATAAGAAGCATTCTCTAGATGGCCATCATTCTGCGCCCAATCAAGGCTGAGCGCGTGCTGCGTCAATCTTGTCGCGATAGGACTGCGCCAAATTCTCCAACTTGACCCGCCCCAATTGAATCATGGGCTCCTTGGCTCCGAGGACCTCACCGAATCCTTTGGCCTCATAGCGGGTCAACAAGTCTTGCCCCAAGCGAACCAACTCCACGTTGTGAGCCATGCATTGATCCTGCTTGGACAGCAAGGCCTGGTAAGCATCTTTCTGTTCAGCCAACTGTTGCTTGGACTGATCGGCTGCCAGTTGGCTGCCCTGCTTCAGCTCCTCCAGTTGCTTCTGCAATTGGGCAACCTGGTCCGTCAGGGCCTGCTTCTCATCTTTCAGTGACTTGATCTCAGCGCCCAGTGATGCCGCACGGCGACTTGCCGCCGCTGCCTCGGCCTTGCTGGCAGAGATCGAACTCTTGGCAGTCGACACCGATTTTTCCAGCTCGGCTTTTTCTGCGGCCAGCTTGGCTTGTGAATCGGTCTGCTCTTGCTGAATCTGGCGCATTTGCAGTTTCAATCGCTTGATTTGCTCCTGCTCCTTGTCAGCAGCGTGTGCGGGCAACAACGCCACGGCCATTGCCACCGAACAAGCCAAACGAGTCCATTTTCCAGAATGCTTCATGGCTGCGCCTCCGTCAGAACTTGACATTCAGGTCAAGCTGCATCGAACTCACCCCAAACTTGGCATCTGAATTGAAGTCATTGATGGGCGAATCAATCGATTTGCCGGACAAAAACCGCGCCCCTAAGACTGTATTCCGATACAAGCCGTACTGCATAGCGAGGGTGTAGCCCTTGACGTTTGTGCCACCTAAACCCAGGTCGCTATCGGTGAACGCGTCTAGCACCGCATCAGAGCCCACACGCTTGAATGACATTGAGACCTGCCAATCCCCCTGCTCACGAACATCCAAGGCACCCAAACCCAATCGCAAGTGGTAGCCCTTGTCATCACCGCCCGGTGTATAGCCTGCAAAAGAGGCCCCCGCGCGACGAGCAAAGTCTTGTTGGGAAAAAGCTGTATTACGAACGTACTCCGCAGTCATCAACAGGCTGAATGGGCTGAAATGTGTCAACTCTGCAGAGACGGTTGCCACCACTGGTCTGAACTGATAGGCCAAGCCATAAGTGAGGGGAACACCCGTTACCCCAGACAAAGAAGGATTGGTTTCGAAAAGAGTATTGCCCTTTTGCGCCAAACCTGTGCGATACGCATATTGACCGAAGCTGGTGCCAGGCACAAAGGTACTACCACTGGTTGCATAGTCGGTATCCTCTCGCCCCTCGATGTTTTGGTAGCGATAGTAGGCCAACCCGAATTTGACGCGAGTCCTGGATTCAATCGACCACGCCGCGCCAGCCTGCACACCGTAGAGCCAACGACTCTTGACGCGCGGCTGAACACCCTCACGGAGTGGAAAAGCTCCGACGGTCGCGTAAGGAGCAAGACTGACGTTTGGATCCACCTCTCTCCAACTTGCAGCCACCCCTTCAAAGTTCAAGTTGTCACTCCAGATCATGTCGGTGTTAAACCAGGGGTTTGCGATCCGCCCCAAGCTCAGGTCAACACCTTCTGCTGGCGTCAATCGAACAAAAGCTCGATCAATCAGAATCTGGTACTTGTTAAAGTCTTGCCCTAACGTTTGATTGGTTGACACACGATCCGTCGTCGAACCGGAGGCCAGACGCACCCCAACACCGACTTCGTCTGAGACCTTTGCCGTGACGCCCAAACGCAGGCGAACACGCTGCCTTGCACGGTCATCTGTGGTCGAAGTGGTTGACTGCCCCACGCTGTCAAACACGCCGTACTCGGGCGAACGAATGATGCCTTGATTGCCGTCGAGCATCGCCGCTGTGTAAAGCGTCGCTGGGGTGTTATCGCTGTCTGGCCGGTCTG
This sequence comes from Aquabacterium sp., assembly GCA_046299355.1. GTDB lineage: Bacteria > Pseudomonadota > Gammaproteobacteria > Burkholderiales > Burkholderiaceae_C > Aquabacterium. The sequence goes on from JBKBIO010000002.1 coordinate 115,942, forward strand.
ACTGGTAGCGATAGCGAATATCGCCATCCAACTTGATGCGATCTACCCAAGCCGGGACGGCATTCGCAACGCCCCAGCGTTCCATCCTGGCTTGCTGGGTGATCTCCTCCTTGATCTCGTCTCGGATTTGATTGCGAACAGAATCGCTGATGTAGGGAATGCGCTGAACGGCTTTGGCCGGGGCCTCTGTTGGCATCTTCGGCGCGTTGGACTTGATCAACCCGTCAGCGGTCTCCTTGGATATGACCCCTCGCTCCACAAGAGCCTGAATCAAGGCCGTTGTGGTTTGATTCAAAGAATCGACACTCGCCTGCTCTTGGGCATGGGATGCAGAGAGCACAAAAGATAGGACCGCAGCTGAAACTGCCTTGATAGAAACCGTGCGCTTAGACATATTGCTTGACTTTTCGATTGATTCAACCGGTCATACGGTTGGTGATACGCAGTTTGATGGGTTGCGGCAAGTTGCCTGGCACATCCCGAATGCTGCTCATTTGATCCAAGGCGGATCGAATGGCCTCATCCAATTGACCATCGCCCGTATCGGTCAGTAGCTCAACTCTTTGGAAATCACCTGATGGAGAAATCCATACCTTCACATTGACACTGTAGTCAGACTGCTTGACCTTCTGATTCCTAGCAAGCTGCGACTGTATGTGCCGCTGAAGCTGAGAGGTAAACAAGGCAAACTGCATGCGATTCACGCCGCCAGTGCCGGTGCCTACGTCGCCCCCTTTGTATTCAGACGTGACCTGACCTGCAGCAAAAGCACTGGGGCCATCACCTGCCGGACCATCCATCTTCAACTGCTGGGGCTCGGGCGGGGCCTCCTGCGGCTTGACCTGCTCCTGTTGCATCTGTGGCTTGAGCTCTTGCTTCTCAGGCTCCGGCAACTTTTCAGGCTTCGGTGGAGGGGGCGGCGGTGGCGTATCAGGCAGCACCGCAATCTTGACAGTTTGCCTTTTCGGCCCCGCATTCCCGCCCAAGGACATGGACGACACGCCCCACGCCACCAAAGCAATCACGACCACGGCGGCCACGGCGATGGCTGCCCATGTGCCCCAAGGCTTGCGCTCTTCGTCGAACGCGTCTTCCATTGACATGACTGCGCTCATATCAAGTCCCAATCCTGCTGGTGACCAGTCCCATCGAGACCTCCAGCTTGTTGCACAGATCAATCACCGAGACCACCTTGGCGTATTGGGTGCGTGCATCGCCCTTGATCGCCACGCTCATCTTGGGATCGCGTTGCTTGGCTTGCACCAACTGCGCTTCCAACTCGGGCAGACTGACCCCGACACCATTGATCATCAAAGCCCCATCTGGCAGCACTTGCACCACCTTCAGCTCATGCTTCTCAGTTGATGGCTTATTGCTGGGCTTGGGCATATTGATGCTCAGGCCCTGCACCGATGCCGTGGTCATCAAGATGAACACCACCAGCAGCACGTACGCCAAGTCCAACATGGGTGTCACGTTGATGGTGTCGTACGGTTTCGCGTCGTCTTGAACTTGCATGGTTCGCTCCTTCTTTGACGCTTACTGCGCGCGCTTGGTCGCCAAGCCGATTTCGGTGATGTCCAACCGCTTGGCCACTTCCAACACCTCCATCACCTTGTCGTACTGGGCAGCAGCATCCGCCTTCAAGACCACCGGCAGGTTTGGATTGGCGGCTTTGTATTGCGCCAGGTTGCTTTGCAACTGATCCATGCTGACCGGATAGGCATCCAGATACACCTGGCCATCTGCCGTGATAGTGATGCCGCGCGTCTGCGGCTTGGCCAGGTTATTGGCCGCCGAAGTCAAGGGGGGTTGCACCTTCACACCCTGAACCGAAGCCGTCGTCATGATGATGAACGTTACCAACAGCACGTATGCCAAATCCAACATCGGGGTGATGTTGATGTCGTCATACGGCTGGTTATCGCCTTTTACGTCGCCGGCCACTCACTGCTCCTTTGATGGTTCTGACGCGATCAACGTGTGCCGTAGGTTTCGGCCACGCGGGTCACAAACTCATCGACAAAGATTTGCATGTCGGCGGAAATGTTCTTGATGCGGGCAGCCAGGTAGTTGTAGCCAAACAAGGCCGGAATCGCCACACCCAAACCTGCCACAGTGGCCAACAACGCAGCCGCAATACCTGGCGCGATCGCGTTCACGTTCACATCACCGGCAGCCGCAATGGCTGCGAAGGTGATCATCACGCCGACCACGGTGCCCAACAGCCCCAGGAAGGGACCACCGGAGATGGCAATCGTCAGCAACACCATCTTGGCGTTGAGTTGATGGTTCTCGCGCACCAAGTCGGCATCAATAGCCGCTTTCACGGCGTCGATCGAGGCGCCCGACAAACCAGGGGTACCGCTCTTGCCTACATCACGCTTGTTGAGTTCACGAAGACCTGCGGCGTACAGACGCGAGAGGTTGGAGTGCTTGAATTTCAATTCACCCACAGCCATCACGTCGCGAGCGTCACGGAACTTCTTGAGGAAGTTTTGGTTGTCCTTATCGGCTTTGCCAACGAGCACGGCTTTGGACGCCATCACCCATGCAGCCACTGCAAACATCACTGCCAGAATGATGATGACCACCCAGGCGTCCACGGTGAGGTTGGCCACCAGAATGCCCATGTAACCGTGCTCTTCACCGCCTTCGGATTGGGCAGACTCTTCCGTTTGTGTGACAGCGGCCACCAACTTGGCGTCGGCGCTTTGGGCGGCAGCGGCCAGCTTGACCCAATCCGCACTGCGAACGGTGGAAGCCACTTCCAGTTGATCAACCAAACCCTTGAGCCCCTCACCCAGTTGCAAAGGCCCTTCCACGGCCAAGGTATTGGCGGCCACATCGGCTTGTGCCGCTTGTGCGCCATTGATGTAGCTGGTGAGCTTGCCCGCACCCAAGGTCACGGCCACATGCGCCCATGCGTTGGCTGGCAACTCGCCACCGGCTGCCTGAACACCACCCAAGGACACGGTCAGCTTGCCTGCGTCCAATTGAGCGGCCAATGGGCCCTGCTTGAACACCACGCCCGATACGGTTTCTGGCTTGATCCAAACGCTCAAGCTGTATGGCCCCTGTGCAGCTGCCTTCAAATTGGCGGCATTGAAGCCAACCGCTTGGGTGCCATCCAACTTGATGGCCGAACCGATCATGCCGTTGACTTCGCGCACCACAGGTGCGTTGGACTTGATCTGGCCCGATGCGTCAATCGCTTCGGCTTCTTTGCCAGACATGGTGATGCTGGCCAACATGGCGCCATCAAACAGGGCGGGGCTTTGCGCTTCCGCTGCGGCCTTTTCGTTGCCGGCATAAACGAACACATTGTTCTTGTCTGTTCCAGGCGCCACGCTGGGCACCTGCACCCAGAGAACTGCCAGCTCATTGGCCGAATCAAAACGCTCGACCCAGAACTTCAAAGGTGTTTTGTCGTCAGCACCGACCACGCGCAGATCAGCACCATCGGGTTTGGCAGCCAAGAAGTCGAAGTTGCCCGAATGCAATCGCACCGGAACCACGACACCTGACAAGGCCTCTTTGGTTTCAACACCTTGCGCGGTGGTGTTCAAAGTCACCTTGGTGCGATGGGTGAAATCGGCATTCCACCAGGCTTGCGCCGAAGTCATGCATACCGCCCCCAACAGGACGGCGGCGAACAGATTCTTTTTCAAGGCTTTCATAGCATCCACGGATCACGAAAAACAGCCCGCATTGTGGTTTTCGGATATGTCGTGCGTTCGTAGTCCATCTGATCCATTCAGATCAGCATCGCCCTGATCGGCCTGTCTTAAAACTGTCAAAAAAAATGGATCCCCCTTGCTCAGGGGGATCCATTCCCAAGATTTGCGTCATGACGCCGACGTCAGTCAGGGCAAGCAGCGCCCCTCTTTGTCTTTGCCCTTGGCGCAAGAATCGGCAGCGGTGGTGGAGGGTGAACCCGCCGCCGGTGCGTCACCCGCACCCATTTCAAGCACATCAACGGTAATCAAGGAAGGCCGATCACGTTTGCTCGTCTGTTTGTCAGCCGACATGGCTTGTGATTGCCCAGCTGCCGTTTCGGCGCCCAATCCAGTATTGATCGCCAGATTGACCGCTATTGGCGGCGTCGAAGCACCACCCGCAACACTGCCCTTGAAGTTGTCTGCACCCAAGACAGGTCCGGCCAACTCAACTGTTGGCGCATCGACATAAGCGTCCAGAGCGCGAACTTCACCACGTGGGGCCAAGAGACTGATCTTGCCCTCTCTGCGACCCAAGTCATCTTCAAAGATGGCCATACCGCTGCCAACCGTTGATTTGCCAGCACCCCAACGATAGGTTCCATAACCATCCGCGATGGCCACCTTAGGCTGCAAAGTCACAGTCGTGTTAGACCCACGACCGGAGTCAATGTTGGCCTCAGCTGAGTACAGAACCATATCGCCACTGCCGACGATGTGAACCTTCTGCGAAGCGACCTGGAAATCCCCCTTGGAGAACGAGCGAATATCACCACCACCGTATGTCGCCACACCGCGAATGGCCGCCTGATTCTTGTCAGCGTCGGTGGATGTTTCAGGGCCAACATAGACACCGCCGCCCAGGGACCACAGGTCAATGCCACCATTGCCGACACCGCCAGAACCCAAAGTGTGGACCTTGCTGTTCACAATATTCAGGTCCCCGGTCGATTCGAATACCCCAGTCAGTGCTGCCTGATCTGTGGTTCTGCTGATCATGGCCCACAACTGGTCACGCACAGCCTTTCTACGCTCATTGAACAGCGTATTAGACGAATCTGCCACCGCGGTGGCCACACCACCAATGCGCTGAATCTCCTTCAACACAACATCTTCCACGTAGCGCTGGAACAACTCTGATCGATAGTCTTCTGGACTGACCTCTTGGTCCAGTTGCTTGTCAGTCAAGAACCGCTGCCACAGGTTTGCGTAGGACAGCTTTGGATCTACAGACAAGAACGCCATGGCGGCCTCCACAGAGACACTCGTACGCTTGTCAATGAATTCGGCTCGTTGTGCAGACGGCATCGCCTGATAGAGCTTCAGCGCCTCCTCAAAGGTCAGGCTTTCGACTGACGACTTGCTCCTGACAAAGGAAACCAGCTGGTTCTGCGCCTGCAGATACTCGTCGAACGCACCACTGGTGCGGTCATTCACATCGATCCCTCGGGCGTTGGCAATCGCCGACCAAACCAGATCAGCCTCTTCGCTCGGCTTGGCATAGGCCTTGGCAAAACTTGGAAGCGCCAACTGATGGCGAGCAAAGGACACCTGGTTTTCAGTGCTGAACTCGCGATAGTAGGCCAAAGCCTGCTCGTAACTGATCCCGTCAATTTGCAATACGCTCTCTACAAACTGGACCAATTTGCTTTGCGCGCTCGCATCTGACTTCAGATAGAGATCAACCAGTCGATCCACGTTCACTGTCGAGTTGGCGCCGGCATACACAACCACCTTCGCTGCATCGCCACTTGCCTGGATACCCGCCCCATTCCCAAGTTCGAGTTTCTGTCCTGCCGAGACCCTCAGCTCACCAGACCCGATCAAGGAAAGCCAACCGGAATATTTCGTTTGGGCTTGCGCATTCGACGACTTGAACTCCCCCGTCAGATTTCGCCCTGCCGCGACTCGACTGACATCCTGCACATGGTTGTGAACGACCGTCACATCGGGGGACAGTATGTCCCGACCAGAAGACATGGTGAGTGCTTCAGCCAAACCCAGGCTGCTGCCATTTTCGAAAGAAATGTCGCGACCCGCGTGAATGGATGAATCCCGTTTGTCTTGCGCATGTAATTCGCTAGGCACGTAATCATTGCCGCCGGGCGCTTTAGACAACCTTCCCGTCCATGCGACCGACTTGTCCTTCAACGGACTTTGAACGTCACCATCAAATGAACGATCCAGCATACGCACTGGGTTACCAGACAGAATCACATCCTGTGCAGCATAGATGGATAGGTTGCCCTGCTCACTGGGTGCGATCGCCAAATCATCAATTTGAGACTGCCACCGAACATCACCGCCGAATGCCGCGGCCTCCACGATTCCTGGCAGCAGAGCCAGCGCTGCACGCCCCGAGGCGTCGCCACTGGTCACCTTCAATTGTTCGGCGCCAGGCACCAAACCATGGAGAGCCAAAAGGGCATTTTCATTGCCGTACCCAACACCGCCCGACTTGAACCTGCGATGCCAGTTATCCGACTGCATCACGACATCTTTCGCAGCACTGCTCATGGCGATTGCGGCGCGATCCGTATAGGTCACGTAGCTACCGGATATCAAGGCGCTCACTCTCGGATCTTTGCTCGCCCTCGACGTGCCATTCAGCGCGGTAGGGTTATAGACATGACTGACCTGCACCTCGTTGCGAGCAGCCAAACGCCAACGTCCATCCATCAAGCCGAGCACGGGCGCAACGGCATCCTCATAGTCCGACGTTTCGACGCGAAGCGTGCCAGCAGTGATCCGATCACCAGCCTCGATGACACCCTCACCGCGACCGAGGAACATCATGCCTCCTTTGACATCGCGCTGAGCACGAACCAAGATGTCTCCACCGTTACCGACCGTCAGTTGATTGAGTTCTTCAACTTTTTTCGCGACGCCAGATGTTGGTGCAACCACCCCCAAATTCACGACGTCTCGACCGGCCGTGACCCGAACATTGCCGCCCCCCATGGAGCCGACACCCTGCTTGAATGCATCAAACGATGAGGCCCAAGCGAGCGGTGTGGCGGGCGATGTTGTGTGCAAGAACCAGTTGCCAAAGCCCTGTCTCGCACTAGGTGCCTTGACATCTTGTCCTGCATTCAACTCCACGCGCCCACCGTGATGGGTGAACTGCTGCCATGGGGTCGCGCCGGTCGTTGCAGTGTCTGGGCGTCCAGCAACGTAGACAACACCCTGTGGCTGACTGTTACTGGCTCCCTCGGCCAAAACGATGTCGCCAGCAGCAGCCAGTTCTATTGAGCCGGAAGTGGTTCGAACGCCTTTGTCTGCAGCCACGGTCAACTGCCCGACACTTCCTGCCTGTGTCTGCAACACATTGGCTGCCGTGAGGTCTGCTCCAGCCGCAAACCTGAAGCTACTGCCCTCACCAGTCAATGCGGTTGGGGACGACGTGGTGCTTCGACCAGCCCCATTGAAGCCATCACTGACCCAACCCTTGATTTGCACGTCGCCTTCGGCGCGCAAGGTCAGGAACACGGGGGATCCGGCAACGTGAGAAGACCGGTTCATGGCCCAATCTTCGGTCAAGCGAATATCGGCCTTTGACTGCAACTCAATCCCTGCCCGAACATCGGCCACTTTGGCGCCACTCTCGTTCATACCCAGGCGCGCCATCATCGTGGATTTATCCGCCAGTTGGTCTGATGCATGGTCGAAGACATCTACACCATTGGCTACGATCTTGTCAGAAGCGACGGTGGCATTGACCACGACGGTAGACGGTGAGAGGAACTTGAAGTCTTCAGCTTTCGGCTTGCTGGTGATCAATGCTGTTTTGTCTGCGACGGTTGGTTTGACACCCTCTTTGAATCCGAAGGAAACCAACTCAATCACCTCGGAGCGAGCCCCTGTAACGGGATCTACACGCACGATCTTGCGTTCGACCTTGACACCCTCACCAGATGAAGTTCTCACAGTGACATTTTTGGCGTCCTTGGGCAACACATCAACCTTGCTGATGCGCCCCCTCGTCTCGATCAGGGTCACCTGTTCGAAATGCGATTGTCCCTCCACCAGTTTGTGAACAGAGACGGCCTCTGCAAGATACTCACCAGCATCCACCTTAGCCAACAACCGGCTACCGTCCTGCAAATTCTCTGTCTTGGCTCGCACCACGACTCGACCATCTTGATCGTCATCACCCTTGGCGGAGATGCGACTGCCCGACTCTAGTACGACGCGCCCTGAAGTGGATGCCAGCAACACGTCGCCACCATTGGCGCCAAGCTCGGTAGAGTCCGCTGAGATGCTCGCGCCGGACATCAGTGTCAGATCCTTGCCCGCATGCAATTGAACGACTCCACCACGCGGCGCCACCGCATCAATCTTGACGTTGTCTGCGACTGTCAGACTTCCATCGTCGGCGCTCAGAAGAATTCGATCAGCCTTGATATCCTTGGTCAAGATCAAATCACCCGTTCGATCGCGCACGACCAACTCGCGGTGCACGCCCCCCTCCTTCAGCATGCTTGCCAAAGCAGACAAGGGGTTGTTGTTTTCATCCTCTCGAATGAACCGAGAGACATCCAAACTCAGGGAACCTGACAACTCATCGCGATCACCTTGCCCCTTGATCTTGGCCTTTTGACCCATCACAAGCCCCCCGGAGGAAGACAGGTCACCTGCGATCAACTCCACGCGCCCTGCAGCCACACCGACCTGAGACACCGAATCACTGGCGGGCACAGACACGTCGATTTCGCCGAACCAGTCAATGCGTCCCGATTTGGCTTCCGCCTTGAGCGTGCCACCGGGCGCCACGGCCACAACCTCATCCCCTTGCTTGGCAGACCAACCGGCGACGCGTGTCACAGACTCTGGCGAGAAGGAGATGGCTGCATCAGGACTACCATCCCCTGCCGCACGAATATCGATCTGACCGGAACGCAAGTCAACCGTGCCGGCCTGGACGAAGCGCAAGGCATCAACCGTCAGCTTGGCGCCAGACCCCACCACATCATTGAGGGTTCGAGACGTCGCACGATCAGCTTGCTTGACCTGGATGACGCCAGACGTGGCGTTCATCTTTGTGTCCGCCCCCGTCAATGCGGTCACTCGTGCTGCATCAATGGTCAAGTCCTTCTGAGCGTGGACAGTTCCTTTTCCAGCCAATACAACGTCACCCGTCGTGTTGATTTGTACGTGATTGAACGCGAGTCGCTGGTCTCCTTCGCCCATTCGAACGCCAACTGCGGTTTGATCACTGATCGCGGGCTTCGTTTCGATGACCAGATTTGCCTGGCTGCTCAATGCGGATTTGGCTACCGATTCCGACGTGTTGCGCAACTCGACGCTTTGCGCCTTGATCACCGACACATCACCCTTCAGGGCCGACGTCTCGCCAGCAATGACAGGTGTATCGAGTACCAGCTTCTGAAGCGTTTCCAGGTTGCCGATGGTCTGCCCTGCCGCAACAGTCATGCCGTCATATGCGCGCACTTGGACCTGCTTGCTCTGCAACCATTCTTGCCCAATCCCGAGCGACTCATCACTGGTGTTGTTCTGCCCCAAAGTAACAGAACCAGCACCCACGCCCAGGGTCGTTGCACTGATAACGGCCGACGCATCTCGATCAATCACTTTGGCACTGTCGAGTTGCACGGACCCACCGGATAAGGTCACGTTCTTGCCCAGACTCAAGCGCCCGACGCCTTTGGCGTCGATTCGGGTCAAACTGGTATCTGCATGGGCACTTACCACCAAAGCAGCACCATTGCCCTCCAACTCCCACTGTTTCGCCACACCTCGCGCTGCAGGCTCTGCCTTGACTGAAACGCCATCGACCACGGTCACGTCGCTCTTGGCAACAGCCAGAAGCTCCTTGGCCACCACGTTCGTGCCAATCACAACGTTAGAACCCTTGGCATGTACTTGAGCGTCTCTCGCACTACCAGTTCTGTAGCCCCCCAAGAGAATGCTTTCGGCACCCTGTTCGCCACCATTGATGAGTTTGCTGACGCGAACAGCTTTGAATCCTTGCGCCAATTGTTCTTCAGTGAGCTCTTGCCCATCCTCCAGGACGACCATCTTGTCCATCGACAGATCAAGTTGCCCCCCTGCCAAATCATCTTTGCCAGCCAGGTTATAGACCGCATCCCATTCAAAGGAGTCCCCACTTGATACAAGGGAGACACGACCTGCGTCACCAGGATTCACTGCGACCTGATCACCTTGGTTTTTGGCTTGTGTCTTGAGCAAGGTCGAAATCGATGTGATCGCCAGGTCCGACTTCGCCCGGAACGTTTGCTCTGGCTCCAAGATCAATGTCAGGCGCTCATCATTGCCACCGTTCACATTCGTACCGACGCTGGTCCGATATCCAGCAACAACCACACTGCCATCATCGCGCAAGGTTGCTGTTTGCTTGTTGGCCAGACCAGATGGGCCCACTGAAACCAATACGGCGCCAGGCAGGACACCATATCGGGCAGGCATCAGGGTGTATCGGCCCGCAGGCAGAACGTTGTTGTTCGTTTCAATCTGGACTTGGTCACCAACGCGCCAGTCAGAGCCGTAATTCGCGAGGCTGCTCGTGATCTCGCTGTCATGCGGTGCAAAGTCGTGGGTGTACCCAGGGAGCACAGCAAAAACCTGTCCCGATGCCAGTACATCCTTCGTGCCACCCACGCCCTTCTGGAACTCCCAGGCAAGCAGATCGCCACCGGCCTGCGCCTCCAATCGTGCCTGGCTATCCAATGTCAAACCGTGGCCCTCGACCAGGATGCCCTTATCGATCGCACTGCCATCCAACTTCGCCACATCGGGGGACAAGGGATCAACCGCTTGATTTGCACTCAAACCATTGACCTTGTAGACCCATTGCGATTTGTTGATCATGGAGCCGACAGGGACTTTGACACCATCGCCAGAGACCGACAACAGACTCGAATCGGCCAACTCGGGCTTGCCTGAGGTCGAGCGAATGGTGATGGCGCCGAAGGGTTGACGCACCACCCCCTTGATCAGCACATCATGCGCCTGCAAGGTCAACTTCGCCAAGGCAGACAGGGGTGTCTGACTGGCGCTCCCGCCCGCTGGAGCCTCCACAGTCAATTTGGATTTCGCGCCAGGCGTTTGCTTGCCGTTGACCGTGAAGTCCGTCATCGTGGTCGCATAAATCTGCCCCGCACGAAGCGTCAGGTCATTCTCGAAGTTGAGCGAACCCGAGAGTTTGTTGGGCGCCGCGGCGGAGAGCGTGCGACCAATCATGCGAACTTCACCATCTCGGCGTTGTCCCACTTCGTGCTGAGCAGACAGTGTGGCATCCAACAACGACGAAGAAGCGCCACGAATCGCGCTGTGGCCATGCACCTCAATCAGACCAGCGTGGACTTCCAACCCCGTTGTTCCTGTACTGGAATCGGTCACCTCCAGCGCAGCCCCCCCGTTGGGGCTTTGCAAGTTGATGTCACCCAGCGCGACACGTGTCGCTTGGATGCGCCGCACACCCTCGCCAGAGACAGTCAATGCTCGCGTATTCAATGCAACCGATTGCAAAGGCGCTTGCTCGCCTTGCGCCTGGATCGAGACCCCCTCATGCAACTCAATCGTCTGATCTGCCCGCAAATGAATGCGATCGAGCCCAGATCCATTCAGGGTCTCAGCAGCAATCAACCCTTTTGCGTATCCGCTTTCAGCCTGAGTGATGACGTCGTCTTTGGATGACCACACATCGATGCGGCGCTCACCCACATCTGGATAAGCGATGCCACCTAACTCATGACCAAACTCATCCGTTCGCCCATCCCGGCTCACGGACGCCGTCAACTGCCCACCAGCAACCGACTGATCAGGCCTCTGTGCCTTGATATCACCAGCGAGCATGAATCCGTCAGCCGAGTTGATCACGATTTGGCCCGCGCCCTTGCTGATGACCACGTTGCGACCATCAGCCATCGTCACAGCACCGCTCTCACCGCTGACGTTGATGAGTGAGCCCTTTTCCAGAATCACCTGCCCCCGCGGAGCGGACGCATTGTCTGCATTGAAAGTGACTTGACCACCGCCTAAAACTTCACCGGCCAATCGACTGCCAACCAATGGCGAAGTCTTGGCGATACCTGACACATCAATCTGGCCTGTTTTCCCGACCACGATCGCTTGGTCACGAACATAGCCCATGGGGTCTTCAGAGGTTCTGGTGGTGCTATCCTGACCGCCTGCTTTGTAAGCGGTTCCCCGGCTACCTGCAATCGACATGGCCACATCGCCACCCTTGGCACGCAAGGTGCCATCGATCTGCACGCGACCGGAAGAGCTCAGACCAAGGCTCCCGCCAGCCCCCATGTTCAGGTTGGCCCCCTTCTCCACATGAATGCGAGCGAACTCTGTTTGATCTTTGATCGCGCCGGAAGCATCGTAGGTCCAGTATGGCCGACCTGAATTGCTCATCTTGAGCTTGATGCCTTGCCTCAGTCCTTGCCCCAAGGTCTGGACCGTCACCCAGGCGGACAACGGTTTGTCCTCACCTCGAACAGAACGGAAATTGGCAACGAAGTTTTTGACCGTTGGATTGAAGTTCGCATCCGAGCGAACACGGATGTCCCCTATCGACCTCAGATCAAAGCTGGTGAAACCATTGTCCTCAAAGAAGCGCTGGTCGAGCACCACGTCGGCACCCATGACTTGCCCGTTGTCACCACTATTTTGAAGCGTGATCGTTTTGGCGCCGCCTAAGGTCAGGGTACCGCCTTTGTCAAAGCCAAATCCGACCATGCGCCCATCTAACTCGAGCTGACCATTCAGCACAGAAGCCTGCACAGATCGAACTGCTGCACCCTCGGCCGGCGGGATCGCTTCAACAGACTCTCTTTGACCCGTGAATCGGTTGAACGTCAAGGCAATGCTGCCTGCACTTCCCTTGGTGATCGCCCCGTTGGGTTGCCGTTGAATTCCGGCAGACACATCAACCTCGCTGCCCTGCCCCAACAGGAGAGACTTACCGGCAGACAAAACAACTTCCCCGCCCTTCAGCGACAACACCTCGTTTGCACGTTCCGGTTGGGACTGTGCATCCACCTGATCGCCAGACACATTCAGGCTGGCATTTGACCCAACGATGATGCTGCCCTCGGTGGTGCTGAAGTCGACACGTCCACCTGCAGCGCGTACGTCGCCATCAAAGACCAAAGAGTCCTTGGCAGCAATTTTGACCCCCCCCTCGGCACCCAGGTTCAACGACACATCAGTCTTCACGTTGACTGCATCCGCTTGCAGATTCAACTGAGCCAGCCCGCTGTTCTTCAGTGCATCAATCGCGATATCGGTACTCACCTGCTTCTGTGCGCCCACAACAAGCTGACGCATTTGCGCAGCCTCCAGCCCCACCTCACCAAACTTGCTACCGATGTTCAGCGTGAAGCCTTGTGGGCGAAGACCTGCATACAGGTGCGGGTTGTCTGCCAGGATCGACGGGCGGCTCAGACTACGCCCCATGCGGCTGCGGCTGTAATCACCCTTGGTCCTTTGCCCGGTACGCTGCGCCAAGCCGGTGGTGACAGTACCCTTGACTTGACTCAGATCGACGTCCAATGCGCGTCCCGCCGACAATGTCACTGATCCAGCGTCAAAACCCTGATCGAAGCTGACCAAGGTCTTGGCGACCGCATCGCCTGCATTGATGAGTTCGTCATATCGCTCGCCGCCTTGGGCCTTGTCGAGTGTGACGATCCGATTCCCACGACGCAGCAAAGAAGTCTTGACCACGCCATCCTCGTAGGTCACCTTGCCGCCCGAGACGTTGATGGACGCGCCATCCACGCTCACATCACCAGCACCGAGAATCGACACATTGCCGCCCACGGTCGACCACTCTCGTGCGTCACGACGAATGCCCTCATAAAAGCCCTTCACGTCGGCGATCGTGATAGCGCTGCGCGCATCGAACTGCAGGTTCTGCCGATAGAGAACGCCATCACGCTGCAAGGGCTGGTCCGCCAACTCGATCTTGAAGACGCGGCCAGCCATCTGGTTGCGGCTCATGGACAAGACCACATCGCTCAAGCCGCTCACATCAATCACGGCCCCCTTCTCCAAAGTCAAGCGACTGCCGTCCACGGAAGGCATGGTCGAAGACGAGCCCATCATGAAGTTGGCATTACCGCCTTCGTCGGAAGCGGCTTCGGCGGCAAGGAGTTCGATATTTCCAGAGGGCGCAACAATCTGAGCCCCCGACTTCACCCGAACTTCTGCGCCTTTGGCAGCGATCACCGAGCGAAGGAATACATCTTTGTCAACCTGTGTTTCCGTCGCATTCGAGGAGGGCATGACCTCCGTGCGGCTTTCCGCTCCAAACTCGATCGATCCAAACGTTTGCGCCACAGGCCGGCGCTCTGAATTGGGCGAGGTGCTTTCGAGGCCCTTCTCATCAATCCCAACCCATTTCTGGGTGTTCATCGCTGCGGTCTTACTGGCGATCAAGTTGATTTCACCGTTTTCGCCCCGCACGGCCGTGGTGGCCGATAGCAAGCCGTTTTGCCGAATGGCCATCCCCACCAGGTTGATCTGCCCCTTCTCGGCCACGATCGCATTCACACGCTGCTCAACCCCGTTTACACCATTGACCTCATACGCGCGGGCCTCCGCTTGTTCAATGGTGTTCACCCCCTCCGGCAAACTGATCGCCGTCGACTCACCTTCGGGTGCAGCAACTGGGGCTTGGAATGCATCGACAGCCACCACCAAACCTCGCTGGGTCTGATCAGCTTTCGTGCTCATCAAATAGACCTTCTGGCCAGCGGCCAAAACGGTCTGACCCTGAGGTGTTTCGATTCGCCCCTCATTCAAAATGGCGGGCGCCGCCAACAAAACATCGCCACCGGCCAACGCCCGAATCTCTGCGCCACGCTCAATGCGAATGCCTTTTAGTTGGGTGTTCCCATCCGCGTCGACATAAGTGGCGTGATCCTTATCCGAACCAAATACACGGTAGTCATCCAACGCGCCCCCTTCTTTGCTTGCACGAAGGCCACGCTTGAATGCTTCCTCGGACACAGACAAGGCCGTCGCCACAAATCGCGCAGCCTCAACGCGTGCACCAGATCCGAAGTAGAAGCCAGCATTCTGGTTCTCAAGAATCACTTCCCCGGTGGCTTCAATCTTGCCCAAGATCACCGAGGGGTTCAGATCCCAGATCTTGTTCAGCACAGAGCCCTTGGCCGGCTGAATGTATTTCAAGGTGTACTCAGGCGCGAGGTTATAGCTGTCCCAGTGCACAACCAGGTTTTGAACCTTTTGCGTGAACTCAGCGCGTTTTTCTCCAAGTTTTGGAACGTACGAGAACGCCTTGTCATCATTGCCACGATCGGTCGACAACACAGGAATGTTGCTACCGGGATTGGTTCGCTTGGTCCAGGCAGCATTGGCACTCTGCATCGCAGCGGCTAATGATCTCGCATCCGCCTCACCTTGTACCGCCAGGGCAGCAGTCAGCGCGGCACATGCGGCAGCCACAGCGCGGGTCTGCCCGCCTGCGGCCTTACCGGCGCTACGAACATGCTCCGCGGCGGGAACGCGCATTCCGCGCTTGCGATCAAAAACCAGACGGTGAACGCGCTTATTCATGTGAGAACTCCTGGGGAACCTGATGTACTGCTAGAAGCGTCAGAACGCTTGACGGGCCGCTACGTGGAAGCGCCAGCTCTTTTCGGTGGTTGGGCGCAGACCGCCCTCTTCAGCTCGACGCGTTTGCATGAGTGGCTTTGCAAGGTCCATGGATACCTGTAGCCCCTTGCCACTGTCCGTGCGAACACCCACGCCGATACTCGAAAGGTTGGCCTGAGCAACCTGACCAGGCAGAGGCTGATGCAACCGAACCCAACCGCGGTCAAAGAAGAACAGTCCGGTGGCACGCAACTCACCTACCACGGTCATGGCTGGAGAGATGAGTTCTGCCTTGAGCAATGCCCCGGTATCACCGGACTGCTCATAGTCGTAATAACCTCGTACGGTGTCAGCGCCGCCGAGGCTGTACTGCTCACCCGAGACGAGAGGCCCCGTGGCCAACTGTGCATCGGCTTTGATCAACATGCGCCAGTCACCCACTACCGGTCCGGTGTAGTCCATTCCGGCTTGCCAAGCCATGAAGTCAGAACGCGCACCAAATCGTTTGCACTCGAACTGCTCAAGGACCTGCCCATCACAGTTCACACGGCGCCCCGCCAGACTTTGGTGTGAAGTCACAAAGCCCACGTTGCCCATGAGCGTTTTCGCCTCAGATATCGACCAGCTCATTTGATATCCAGCAGACACCGTCGCGTACTTCAGTGGTGGCTTGATCGAGCTCGCGCTGAAATTCAAGTTCGTCACGTCTTCATTGTTCTTGTGATCAAGCGAGACGTTGGTGCTGTGCCGGATGGGCCACTGGTTCGAAGGCAAATCATGCGTCCATCGAACGGAGGTGAAGGCGCCACGTGTCAGCGTGTTACCTCCGTCTCCTGCCGTGATGGGGGTATCGCTGTCACTTCGCGTGTAGGACAAACTCAGGTCGTCATTGCGCCCGAGAGGCAGGCCATAGATCAAGGTCTTTGTGTTGGCGTCTGCTGGCCGCCATGGTGCGTACTGCCAGCTCAAACCAATGCGATGCCCCAACTGGAAGAGGTTGCCATAATTGGCAACGGCGAGAAGACGACCACGAGACGTATTGAAACTTTGGCGATTGCTGAGCTCCAGAACGCCAGTCACGGGCAAGCTGTCTTGCACCTTCAGTTCGATGTTCAGTTGCTCGGGCTGCGCGCCACCACTGATCAATGGCGTCACTTGAACGTTCGATGATTGAAGCGCGGCCAACTCATCCTGCACCTGAGGGAAGTAGGGCACTTCACCCGATTGCAGGGCGGGTGTTTTGGCTTGAATGATCGACGGACGATGGTACGTCGCACCCGTCACCGCGAGACGATCCACGCGAGCTTCGGTCACATTCAATCGAACGACGCCATCAGCCTTGATGCGCTGGTTGGGCAAGGTGACCACAACCGACAAGAACCCAGCGTCTTGATAGGCTTTCTCTAGAGCGGAGCGAGCCGCCTCCAAATCGCTGATGGATTTGCCCGGGCCCATGTACGACGACAATACACGCTCGAGCACCACAGGCGGCATCACGGTATTGCCCTCCACCGCAAACTCCATCACCGCAAAGGTGACCGGTGCAGGTGATGGGGCTGCGGCAGCAGACATCGCCAGCAGCATGGCTGCCAGACCAGAACACAGTTTTTTCATTTTTTGCCAAGCCAATTGGGGCGCGACCACTACCACCGGGTCGCCTCGTCAGTCGTGGGTGAGAATAGCCATGGGCGATGACGCAGGGCCCTAATTGGTTCGGCGGTTGACATGATCCATTTGGATCAAGTTAAGTGACAACTGACTCATCTCCACATATTCGAGGGGATGGCACTGACCGAGCCTTGCTAGATGTGAAAAGCCCCTTGCGGGGCCTATCGGTCAAGCCTTCTTTCGGCGGGCGACGACACCACAAGCCATCAAACCCAGCATGCCCAAAGCATAGGACTCCGGTTCTGGCAGAGGGGTTGGCTCAGTTGGAAGCGACAGTGGCGTGTAGGTGGACCACGTCAACGTGCGGGCATCACTTGCCAAGGACAAGGTGCCCCTGTCATTGAGCAAAATGGTTGGGCCAAATGTCACGTTATCGCCTAGCGCTCGCTCCCGACCATTCGACAGGAGTTGATACAGGTTAGTCCGGCCACCCACGTCAGTCCAACCGTTCCACTTCAGGTAGCTCTTCCAACCGCCGATGGAGGTGGTGGCAGCGTAGTCGGTCCCAACGTAGCCGACGTCGGTCGAAGCCATCGAGTAGGCACCGTTGTCAGCGGTAGCATGGGTCCCGCGTGTGTTGTTGTTGGTGAACAAAGGGGCCACCAAGGCGAAGTTGGCTGTGGCGCCACCGTTTTGCGAGCTCAACTGCGCAGCAGTGGGCGTACCGGTGGCCAGAAAGCTGCCCGGACTCACGCCCCGGGTAGAGCCAGCAACCAGGGCAAACTTGGTTTCGTTCAGTTGTGCGTTGGCCAGGAAGTCTTCTACTTGCGAAGACCAGTCATTGGTCATACCAGACAAGACCGTACCGTTCAGGTTGATGGTGTTGGCGCTGAAGTCCCAAGTGACGCTGGTGTTAGCAGCAGCCAAGGCACCCGTACCGTTCACGACACCACCGACGGCGTTGTAGGTGAAGCCAAAGTCGCTGAAGCTAAAGCCCAGATCGACGGTCAAACCGCGGGTTTGAGCACCTGTACTGTCCAACATGACCAACAGGACCGAGCTGTCGCCATACCCCACCAGCTCCCCGCCGTCCATTTTCGCGATACCGGCATTCGCTGACACGCCAATACACAAGGCTGCAGCACATGTGATTTGATTGATCTTCACAGTTCACTCCCCAGAAAGTTGTTCAAAAAAAAGCGACCTCGAAGGAGGTCGCTTGCAGATTCAACAACTCGATACATTCATACCGAGTCAAAAACCATTAACGAGTCACGTAAGGCGCAGTGGAGACGTTGCCACGGCCAAACTTGGACTCAGGAGCCTCGGAGTTGGCGTTCAGGAACAGGCCGGGGCTGGTTGCACCAGTGCGGATGGCGGCGTTCAGCAAACGCAGGGCGTCAGAAGCCTGCGGGTTGAACAGGGCAGCTTCGTACACGAAATCGAAGTCACCAGCGATGGCGTTGGCGGTTTGCGAATCGCCGGCCACACCAGCAGTCATGGACATGCCGTTGATCTTGACGAAGCGATAGGTGTCAGAACCACCCAGAGGGTTGTTCTCAGCAGACAACACACCGAAGCTGTAACCAGCCGCATTCAAGCAGCTACGCACGTTGCTGGAACCGCTGTTCATCTTGATGGTAACGGTGTTGCCTGTGGGGTTACCCTCAGCGTCGACACCAGCAACCACCACGTTGGCAGAACCATCGGCATCTGGACCGTGGATCAGCATCTGGCCACCCAATGCGCCCGATGCAACGGGGTTAGACATGAAGTACAACTGAGCAGCAGCCTGGGTGCCAGAAGTATTGGGGCGACGGCAGTAGGTGATGTTGGTTTCAGAGGTGGTGGGAACCAACAGCTTGGGGCCCTTGGCCTTGGCTTCACTGAAGTCATCACCGTTCATCAAGGAAGCCAGCTTCGCCACAGACACGGTAGGCTGGTTGGCAGGCGTGGTGCTGCCCACGGTCAGGCCTTGTTGGGTTTGCAGTGCTTGGTACAAAGCGGACGACACAGCCACGCCAAACACTTGGCTGAAAGTAGCGTTGTCAGCTGCGTAGTCAGCAGTCAAGACACCGGTGGCCTTGAAGATAGCGGGTTCCACATCGGTGAAGCCACCGATGGACTTGCCAGATTGCAGGGCGCTAGAAGAGCAACCTGCACGGATCTTGTTGCCCAAGAAGGCCAGAGGGCCGGTGCCGGTCACAGTGGTGCAACCCGACACAGTGGAAGGCAGGAAGTTGCCGTTGGCAGCCAAAGGCTCGCCATTGTCAGCCGCTTCTTGGGTGAACAACACGGAGTTGATCGAACCGCCGGTGATGTCGAATTGGAATTCGTTGGTGCCGGTGTCTTCGCCGTTGTAGGAGAAGTTACCGCTGTTGCACTTGATGGTGAAGTTGTTGCCCAGGTTGTTGGTGGAGGCGTTGGTCTTGAACACGGTCACGTTGCTGCTGGCGCACATGCCGGTCAGAGCAACCATGTAGTTGTTGGAAGTGGCGGTGGCGCCAGACACGCGCACGGCGGCCTGTGCTTGAGCAGCCAGGCCCAGCAGGGCCACGGAAGCGAGAGCAATTTTGGTCAGTTTCATGATAAACCCGTTGAATTGACGTGGAGGAAGGAGAAGCGCGTGAGAACAGGTGAGGGGCCTGCACGCCCCTCACCTGATTCAGTCAGGCAATTACTTGGCGCGGCGACGTGCCACGAAGCCAGCGGCAGCCAGACCCAGCAAGGCCAGAGCGTAGGACTCAGGCTCAGGAATCGGAGCAGCGCTCACAGCGGTGTTCCAGGTCAGGGTGCGACCGTCAGCCGACAAAGCCAGGGTGCCGTTGTTGTTCAACAAACCAGTGGTGTCGTAGGCAGACACGCCACCAGCGAAAGTGGAGGTATCGCCGGCAATGCGCTCTTGGCCGTTAGACAGCAGTTGGCGCACGTTGGTGCGGCCACCCACGGAGGTCCAACCATTCCACTTCAGGTTGTTCTTCCAACCGCCGATGGAGGTGGTGGCAGCGTAGTCGGTACCGACGTAGCCAACATCGGTCGAAGCCATCGAGTAGGCGCCGTTGTCAGCACTAGCGTGGGTACCGCGTGTGTTGTTGTTGGTGAACAAAGGAGCCACCAAGGCGAAGTTGGCTGTGGCGCTAGAGTTCTGCGAGCTCAGCTGAGAAGCGGTAGGAGTACCGGTGGCCAAGAAGGCGCCAGGACCGGTGCCGCGGGTCGAGCCAGCGACCAGTGCAAACTTGGTTTCGGCCAGTTGGGAGTTAGCCAAGAAGTCTTCCACTTGCGAAGACCAGTCATTGGTCATGCCAGACAAGACGGAACCGTTCAGGGTGATGGTGTTGGCACTGAAGTCCCAGGTCACGCTGGTGTCAGGACCGAGCAGGGTGCCGGCGGCTGGCACGGGGCCCAGCGAGCCAGTGTAGGGGACGGCGAAGTCGCTGTAGCTGAAGCCCAGGTCAATCGTCAAACCACGGGTTTGAGCGCCAGTGCTGTCCAGCATGACCAACAGAACCGAGCTATCGCCGTAAGCGACGGCTTCGCCACCGTCCATCTTCACGATGCTAGCGTTAGCGGCACCAGCGGCCACCAGGGCCACGGCTGCTGCGATGTGTTGCAATTTCATATCAAGCTCCAGAAATAGGAAGACCAAAAGTTTTTTAGTGGGACTTCGAGGGGACTGCATCCCGAAGTGCTCGAAGTGTCGAAAACCCTTGTGACACCCGTTCTGGCTAGATATGGCGTGGGCATGATCCGTTTGGCACCATCGCCAAATTCATGATCCGAATGGCTGGACGCCGCCGGCGGTCGGCAGACGCCATCGGTCTCTAGTGAGGGCAAATTCGTAGTCCATTCGGACCAGATCCGCGACAGATCGCCCTACACGAAGCCCCACCCCTCGAACGAGGGGGCACCAGGAACTTTTCTGTTGCCTGGTTGCTTCGCCCTTTTGAAATTTCAATAAACCAGCTTGCGCAAGGCCAACGCACCGATTGGCGCACTCGCCTGCCAGCGTAACAACGCCGCCCGCTTGGCGCAGCTGTGGGCCACCCGCTCGATGAAAGGCGCTTCATAGTGCCCACGCAAGGCCAACACAGGATCTTGCGTGCCACTGGCCAACAGGCTTTGATTCACCACCCAGGCAAAGGGCTCGATCTGGGCGCGACGCAGGTCTGCCTGAAGGCGCTCCGCCTCGTGGACCGGCGTGGCCTCGGGCAAGGTCACGATCAGGACACGCGTGAAGGCTGGATCTCGCAAACGAGGCAGAAGCTGGCGCACGGCCTCCGGCATGTCGCCTTGTGTACGCATCACCTCGCGGTGATAGGCCTCTGCGGAGTCCATCAGCAAAATGGTGTGCCCGGTGGGCGCCGTGTCCAACACGACGAAGGCATCGCGTGCCTCATCGACGGTGCGGGCAAATGCATGAAACACCGCGATTTCTTCGGTGCACGGTGAGCGCAAGTCTTCTTCCAGCATGGCTCGGCCATTGGCATCGAGATCGGCGCCAGCCTTGGCCAGCACCTCTTGCCGGTAGCGTTCAACCTCCAACACAGGGTCGATGCGAGACAGCGACAGCCCCGGCACAGCATCCTGCAGCGCCCAGGAAACGTGAGCGGCGGGGTCGGTGGTGGACAGCAAGACCTTGTGACCACGTGCAGCCAACTCTACGGCCACCGCTGCGGCGACGGTGGTCTTGCCCACGCCGCCTTTACCCATCGTCATGACCAAGCCATGGCCTGCCCGCTCGATGTCGTCAACCAGAGTACCCAAGCCCTGTGGAATGGCTGCCGCCCAAGCGTCATCTGATGCAGTGGCCGTTGATGCGACTGACCCGCCATTGCTTTGCCCGTCTGGTTGAACCAGTGCACGCAAGGCATCCAAGCCCACCAGCCCTCGCGGGATGAAGCCGGTTTGTGTTCGTGGCAGCACAGCCAACCCTGGTGGCATGGCTTGCAGCGCCTGATGGTGGCGCGAGGCCATCGCCAAGGCCACATCATCGCGGGACCCCGCCGAGAAGACACCGTTAACGGCGAGTACTTGGTTGTGCACGCCTAGTTGCGCCAGTTCAGCACGCGTGCGCTCGGCCTCACGCAGCGCAGCAGCTTCGGGACGAGCGACCAGGACCACCGTGGTCCGTGTTGCGTCTGCGAGCTCAGCTACTGCAGCGGCATACAGCCGCTTGTTCTTCTCCAACCCTGCCAAGGGGCCGAGACAGGAGTTGCCTGTGGTGCTGCTCGCGAGAAATTCGCTCCAGGCAGAAGGCAAGGTCAAGAGGCGCAAAGTGTGCCCCGTGGGGGCCGTGTCAAAGACAATGTGATCAAAAGATTGCGTGACGACATTGCCGCCCAGTAGTTCGGCAAACGCATCAAACGCAGCAATCTCGACGGTGCACCCACCTGAGAATTGCTCCTCCATGCTGCGAATGGCGGCCTCTGGCAGCACGCCCCGGTAGGGGCCCACCATACGCTCACGGTAGGCAACCGCTGCGGCCTCTGGGTCGACATTGAGAGCACTGAGCCCTGGGACCTCGTTGACTGCCGTGGGGCTTGAACCCAAGGCGGTTTGCAACACCTCATCCAGATTGGAGGCCGGGTCCGTACTGACAAGCAGCACCTTTCGGCCATCCAGTGCCAAGCGCATGGCGGTGGCACAAGCCAGCGAGGTCTTGCCGACGCCGCCTTTGCCCGTGAAGAAGAGGTGTCGAGTGTCAACCTTGGGCAGTGACTGCGAGGTCATATAAGCCCCCTGATGTCAGCATTGGCCTGGCTTGCACCCACAGGAACCGAGCTTGACATGCGGCTTGTCCGCGGCCGAGTTGCTCATGCCCAGCTTTTGCATGAGTTGCGCACGACTGGGGTACATGCCGGTGGACGCAATGTGACCATTGATCACAGCAATCGGCAGGCGGTCCATGCCGGACTCGATCTCTTTGATCACCGCTGGGTTTCCGGCAAACGCGGCAGCGTCGTGGTTCAAGCTGTGCCGCGACACTTCAACGCCTTGCTCAGTGAGCCACTGCAGGTCGGCATTGAACTGCACCAGAGCAGGATCGACGCTGACGCCGCATACGCCGGTTGGGCAGCACATGGCCGATTCAAAGACTTCAAGCTTGTTCATGGGATGCTCCCCTGTCAGACCGCAGCACCAGGCGTGGATACCCGCGAGCGGGCGGCTTCCGGTTCTGGAGAGCCGGAGGCAGCTTGCGCAGGCGCGCCCAGCGCGTGGTGAAACAGTACAGCCAGGGTCGCTCCAGCGAGTTGCGATAGAACAAACCCAGGCACACTGAATGGCGCGATCCCGGCAAAGGTGTCGGAGAACATGCGCCCGAATGCCGCAGCCGGATTGGCAAACGAGGTCGATGCAGTGAACCAGTAGGCCGCGCCAATGTAGGCGGCCACCATGGGCGCCACTCTTGCCGCAGGCGCGCGCAAGATCACCAGCAACAGGCCAGCCGTGGCCACGCCCTCGGCAATCCACTGCCCCTGACCGCTTCGCACTTTGGCAGACCATTGCAGGATGGGTAGATCGAACATGGCATGCGCCAACCAGGCGCCCAGCATGGCGCCCACCAGTTGGGCGACGACATACGGCGCCAGCATCGTCCAGGGCAACTCGCGTCGCCAAGCCATCACGGCAGAAACAGCGGGGTTGAAATGTGCGCCGCTGACAGGCCCGAAAACCTCGATGAGGATGTAGAGCCCACCGACGGTGGCCAAGGTGTTGGCCAGCAAGGCGATGGCGACATTGCCGGCAGACAGGCGTTCGGCCATGATGCCCGAGCCGATCACTACGGCCAGCAACAGCGCCGTGCCCAGCCCTTCAGCAAACAATTTGCGTGTGGTCGAATTCATGATGCCTCAGCTCTTGGCGATGGCCAGCAAGGCTTGCTGCAGTTCATCGCGGCCCATGGTGTCCAGCGGCAGCGCCAGCAATTGCAGCATCTTGTAGCCAATGGCTTGACGGGTCAGCTCGAAGGCGCGGCGCTTGCCCTCGTCGCCACCCTCGGCATTGGATGGATCGGGATAGCCCCAATGCACCTTGACGGGCTCACCCTTGCCACCGAAGAAGACCGGGCAAGCCTCGGCTGCGGCGCTGTCGCACACGGTGATGACGATGGACAGCGGCGGTGCGCCATCTACCGAGAACTCGTCCCAGCTTTTGCTGCGATAAGCCGAGGTGTCAATACCCGCGTTGTTGAGCGCTTCCAGGGCAAAGGGGTTGAGGCGACCGCTGGGTGCGCTGCCTGCGCTGTGGGCCTTGACATCTTTGCCAAGCTTGGCAGCCAGGTGGTTGAGCATGCCTTCGGACAACACGCTGCGCGCAGAGTTGTGGGTGCAGAGGACGAGAACGTGGGTGGTCATGACGTAAACCGAAAAAGTTTTGAAAGCGAACGACTTAGATCTTGCCAATCGCATTCAGTTGAGACTGGATGGTCAGCGAGGCAAGGCTCTTGGGTGGCAAAGCCAGCATCAATTCGATGCGGCGCTTGAGAACATGTGCAACATCGTTGAAAGCTTTGAGACGGCGATCTTCATCACCATCAACGGCGGCGGGGTCGTACACCCCCCAATGGGCAGTGATTGGCTGGCCCGGCCAAACGGGACAGATCTCGCCAGCAGCGCTGTCGCATACGGTGAAGACAAAGTGCAGATCGGGGGCGCCAGGCGCAGCGAACTCGTTCCAGCTTTTGCTGCGATATTCTTGCGGCGTCACGCTCAAGCGCTCCAGGGTCTGCAAAGCCATCGGATGTACCTCACCCCTGGGATGGCTGCCTGCCGAGTAAGCCTTGAACCGACCATTACCCAACTGATTGAGTATCCCCTCGGCCAAGATGGAGCGGGCCGAGTTGCCCGTGCAGATGAACAAGACGTTAAAGATGGGTTCTGTCATGGTGGTCAATGGGTGACGGGTTGAAGCTGGAACAACTTGCTGACATCAGCAAGTTGTGCAAGGGGCTTTCTTCCTCTTGATTGCAGGGGGCGTCGCGCAACCTTCGGCGTCATTGGGCGCCAAACACGGTTGCCCTTGGCAGCAGTGTTCGGTCAGGTAGGCCAGCAAGCCAGTCATGTGATCGAAGGCAGCGCGATAGATCAGATTGCGCCCCTCCCGCTCCTGCGAGATCAATGCCGCGTTCAACAGTTCTTTCAAGTGAAACGACAAAGAGGTGGCAGGCACCTCCAACTGCTCGGTCAACGCGCCTGGGGTCAGACCATCCGGGCCGGCCACAACCAAAGAGCGGAAAACACGCAAACGAACCGGCTGAGCCAGGGCTGCGAGAGATTTGACGACGTCTTGTTCTTTCATTTTTCAATAATAATTGAATCAATGAATGTGTCAAGTCCCTCATGACGGACTTGATATCGCAACGCGTATGCGCTCAGACCATGGCCTGAATGCCGGGTATCGATGTGTGCCGGACATCCTGGCCATTGATGACGTAGATCACCTGCTTGGCCAGGTTCTTGGCATGATCACCCACGCGTTCAATGGCCTTGGCCACGAAGACGAGGTCAATCGCGTTAGAAATGATGCGAGGGTCTTCGACCATGTAGGAGGCCAGCATGCGCAGGATGCTCTCGAACTCGCGATCAATGGCCGGGTCGGCTTCAATCACCGACAAGGCCAGTTTGGCATCGCGCCGCGCGTAAGCATCCAGCGCGGTACGCAATGAGTCAGAGGCCATTTGCGCCTCCATCGTGAGTTCATCCAATACACGCCGCAAGTGCATATTGAGCCCTAAGCTCATCATGCGATGGGTCGTGCGTGCAATGCGCGCTGCTTCGTCACCAATGCGCTCGAGATTGGCCACCACTTTAGACACTGAAATCAGCAGACGCAGATCCTTGGCCGTGGGTTGGTGCCGAGCGATGATGGAGGTCAAACGCTGATCGATGTCCACCTCCATCTGGTTCACCACCACTTCGTTTTCCAGCACCTCATTGGCCAGCTCGCCCTTGAGTTGCCCCAAGGCTTGAACAGAGGCCAACAATTGCTGCTCGGCCAAGCCGCCCATTCGGAGAACAGATCCAGAGATGGCATCCAGATCAAGGTCGAACAAAGTGGAAATGTGTCTCTCTGGCATTTTTTTGGGTCCTGGGAGGGGAATCACTTCAGGGTATGGGTGGGCTATGACAGGCCCATGAACACTGCCAGAGAAGGGCGCAGGGCCCTTGAACTCAGGGGGTTTGTACGACCAGGCGACCCTGCCTAACTTGGTCGATCAGCAAGTCTGTGAGCATGGATGGCGACGACACGCCGCGAGCACGGAGAAAGTCGATGACTGCAGGCTGCATGCCGATGGCTGCGGCATGCAGAGCATTCAATCCGAACTGATCGGCGGCATCCCATGGTGCGCCGGCCTGATGCAACAGCGTCATCACCGGAATGTGCCCAAAGTGGGCGGCCTCAGCCAGCGCGTGGCGGCCCTTGCCGTTCCAGGCACGCCAGTCGGCACCGTGTTTCAGCAGCAAAGCCACCATGCGCGGCTGACCGGTGGCACTGGCCAGATGAAGTGGCAACTGTCCTGTGGCGCCAGGCGCATCGACCTTCGCACCCTTACGCAGCAGTTCCAGGACCACCAACTCGTGCCCCCCAAAGACCGCCGCGCCCATTGGCGTGAAGCCTCTCACCCCAATTTGGTCGACGCTGGCACCGTGCCTGAGTAGCTCGCGCACCAAATTCAGTTGGCCTTCACGACAAGCCACGCTCAAAGGCGAGGCACCGGAGGCCTCCTCTGGCGCATTCACATCGGGCTTGGCAACCTTGAGCCAATCCAGGGCCTGCTGCCATTGCTGTTGCATCAGCAGTTGCATGAGTTTGGCCTCGGCAGCGCCCCAGCGGCGCGCCGCCGACACAGGCTCGTTGGCCTCCTGTTGCAAGGCCTCAAATTGAGCATCCGCAACCGGACCTGTCCGGGCAACCGAGGGCGCACCCAAGGAAAATGCGGACCATTCCTGAGAAGCCTGCGCAGCAGGCGCCCATAGCAGGGGCAAAAGGGCTGTGGTGGCGGCAAGCCGAAGCGAGATGCGGGTCATGAGATCAAAGGTAGGACTCAGTGGAACTGGCGTGCGAAGCCAGCGCATTCATGGTCATGGCTTTGGCCACGGCCTGCGCGCGATTGGCTGCACCCAGCTTTCTGAGGATTTTTTGCACGTGGTTCTTGACGGTCAATGCGCTGATCCCTAGCTTTTCACTGATCTGCTGGTTACTCAAACCATCGCGAACCCATAAAAGAATTTCACGCTCACGCTCGGTGATGGGCGACATGCGCTGGTACGGCGAAGCGAGCACTTGTTGCATGGTGGGGGCGCGAACTGGCACCATTTGGCGCTCAATGACGCACACGCGTTGATAGGTCAGGTGCAAGCAAGACAAGAGCATTTCAAGCGCTTGCAGGGACTCGTCTGGATAAGCACCGCCAGGCTGCGCAAAGACAAAAAAGCTTTCGATCTCGTCAGGGCGCCCAGGACGAGTCACACCATGCACCAACAGCTGATGGAAGCCCAAATGCTGCAGGTGATCCCAGACCGGATGACCGTTGGCGCAATCCGCAATTTGAATCAGCATCGGCTGTTGGCGTGTCTTGCGCCAGGTCGCCATGGCGACCCCCACCACCGCTGAACGCGAATCTTTGAATTCATCCAGCACCGATGCGGGAACCGGAATGCTGTTGAAGATGTCAAAGATGACGTCACGCAACTCGCGATCGTAGTTGCCACACACACTCAGCTTGTGCGGCAACCAGCGTTGCAAGTCGCCTTGGCTCCACATGAAGAACTGGTGACGTCGGCGCACCTGCGGTGCCGCCTCGATGATCCGAAGGAGGCACTCGGACTGCTCGGGTGCGATGTGTTGGTGTGACATAGGGGTGTTTGGTATAGCGCGTTCAGTCTATGGACCATGCGTGACGGTTTGTTGACGGTGGACGCCCATTCAAGGCTGCGCCGCCACCACCTGCCCTTGCTCGAAACGCCACGACGCGTAGGAGTCGATGCCCTGAGGTGCGGTCAGGGGTATGCCCTTGGCCTGGCTGTAGACGCCTTTCAACTGTCCGTTGACTCGAATTTCAGCCCATGGCTTGCCTGTCATAGGATCAGGCCAGGCTTGGCGCAGATGCCGGATCACTGGTCCGTCTCGCCGATCTGCCAGCAATTCATCCCAATCCTTCGGGAGTCGGGCCCCACCACCTTGACCAGGGGTTCGGCGCGCAAATGATTCGATGGCCTGGCGTATCTGCGCCCCTCTGAATGCCAGTTCGCGCTCTTTGGCGCGACGCGACTCGGTTTGCCAGTTTTGCGCCATGGCGGCCAGCATCACGGCACTGATGGCCACCCACCAAAGCACCATGAGATAGGTCATCCCCCGAGCCGTGCGCTTCACGATCGTCACCAATTCCCGAAGGGCGAGCCATCTTGGGCACGCGTGGCCGCACCACTGCGGACATCCGCCAAGCGCCCCGTGATCACGGAATCGGCTGGCGGGGGCAGCATGATCCAACTGTCTTTGCTACCCGTCACCGGGTCGGTGGGAATTTGCCGAAGGTAGCCCTGGCGAACCAGGTCATCCAAGGAATCAGGATACTGCCCCTTGTCTGCGGTGTACTTGTCGATGGCATCACGCATGACATTGAGCGAGGTACGCAAACTGGCCTCGCGTGCGTTATCGACCGAGCGGTTGTAGCGCGGCGCCACCAAGCTGGCCAACAAAGCGATGATGGCCAAGACCACGATCAGCTCGATCAGCGTGAACCCCTTGTGCTCGCGCATCACCACCTCCGATAGGGCGTGCCATCCAGGGACACGCCACCCGCTTGTGGATACACATCGAACACATCGGCGCCGGCCTGGGGCGCATCAGGTGGACTGGCGTAACTGCGTAGCCCCCATGTTTGGGCCGCAGGAAGATCGGGGGCCGCGAAAGGATCGCGAGGCAAGCGCCTCAAGAAATAGATGCGGCGCCCTTCGGCGGAACTGGTATCCACCACGCCCTCCACCAACACTTCCAAGCGGGGTGGGTAGCCGGTTTGGTCGGGCTTCTTCTCAATGCGACCTTGATCCCAGGCTCGCTTGTAGTCATCGATGGCAGAGCGAATGGTGCGCAGCGATTCACGGAGCTCTGCTTCCTGCGCGCGCCGTTTGCTCATGGCAGCCAAGGGCATGGCCGCACTGGCCAGTATCGATACCATGAGCACCACCACGATCATCTCGATCAAGGTAAAGCCACGAGACTTAGCGCTCGGCATCACCACTGGCTCCTTGCGTGACCGAGTTGGGGTCAACGGGCGCGGCAGGATCACGAATCAGGATCGGCCATGCAGCCAGCCCGCCTTCCAACGAGACCACACTTTGTTGCCCGCCCGCCTTCGGTTTGACGCCCAGCGTCACGGCATAGGTGCCTTGGGGTGGCACCTCCACCGCGATGCGGCCACTCTGAGCGGCAGGCTCGGTGCTATCAAACACACTGGTATCAAACAAAAGTTGAGAGCTCAACAACTGCGTGCCGGTGTTGTAAACGGTGACCTGGAAAGTGGCGCCGGGCTGGACCTCCTCTGGCCCCCCGATGCGGATGCCGCTGGCTTGGGCAGCCCCGGGGGATGATCCTTCGCCTTTGCTGGCTGCGGTTGGCCGTGCGCCACCAGCCCCCGACATGGATGCTTGCGAACCGAGGCTCACCCAAGGCGCTCCGGGCTGAGCTTCGGTCCCTGAGGGCATGGGCGATCCTGCCGATGCAGGTTGGGTCACATTGCGAACGATGTGCGGCGTGATCAGCAACACCACTTCGGTTTTGTTATGGGTATCGGTGGTCGTTCCGAATAGGCGACCCGCCACAGGCAGGTCGTGCAAACCGGGCAAGCCCACCGAGCTTCGACTTTCCTGATCATTGATGAGACCCGCGAGAATCTGGGTTTCGCCATCCCGCAGACGCAAGGTGGTAGAGGCTTGTCTCGTACCAACCTGGTAGGCCAATGAGCCCGTTGGGCCCGACACCTTGCCGGTGATGCTGCTGACTTCCAGGTCAATCTTGATGCTGACGTCATTGTCGAGCTGGACCCGAGGCTCAATGTCCAGCTTCAAGCCCACGTCCAGGTAACTGACCGAGGCGGAAACCCCCACATTGGCCGTGGAAGTGGTGGTGAACACCGGCAGCTTCTCGCCCAACAAGACCTTGGCTTTTTCACGATTGCGCGCTCGGATCTTGGGGTTAGCCAACACATTGGTCGAATCCGAGGAGCCTTTCAAGGTGGCAACAGCCAACGGGTTGGCGGCACTCCAGCGCAGCCCCTGCACCTTGTCAATGGCGGTGGCTGTGCTACCGACGGGTAGCCCGTAACTGACGGCCGTCGGCCAACTGAGCCCCAGCTGATCCAGTTTGTTGCTCGACACTTCCATGACCTGGACTTCCAGCATCACCTCCGGATCTGGCAAGTCCACGTTTTGCACCAAACGTTCGACCAAGCGCATGACATCGGGCGTATCTCGGACCACCAGCAGGTTGAGGCGCTCATCGACAAAGATGTCGCGAGACTTGGCCACCGTGCGAACCAAGTTCTGCACCTGCTTGGGATCGGCATTGGTGAGATAGAAGCTGCGCGTGACCGTTTCCAGCAAATCCCGTTGCTTTTGCTGCGTATTGGGGAACACCAAGATGGTGTTGCTATTCAACAGCTTGTGCGCCAGCTGTTGTGTGCTGAGTATGACGCGCAGCGCTTCTTCCACTTGGGTTTGACGCAAATACAAGGTCACCTTGGCTTCGGCCCTGACATCCTTGTCAAAGACAAAGTTGACATTGGCGGCACGTGCCAGGGCTTCAAACACCGTTCGCAGCGGTGCATCACGGAACTCCAGATTCACCGGCTGTTGCCCGGACGATAACTGCAAACTGGTGCGAGCACGTGTTTGCGCTTCACGCTCTTCATCAATCTGAGCCAGCCAAGACTTGGCTTGCGTATTGCCAGGATCTTCGCTCAGGATGGTCCGCAAAGCAGGTTCAGCCCTGGGGTAGTCTTTGCGAGACATCGCTTGATTGGACTCCGCCATCAAGCGTTGATGGCGCTTGAGTCGCTCCACTTCGGATCGAAGCCAAACGGCACGCGGATGCTGCGGCGCCGCCGATTCCAAGCGTTTGAGCACCAACTCGATGTCGGCCAGATTGCCCGCCGCTCGCGCCACATCAGCCTGATAGGTCAGGTGCGCGACCGTGGTGTCTCGTTGCTTGAGCCAAGCCGTGCGAATGCCTGCATCGTCTTCATGCGCATCAATGCTGGCTTGCAACCGCGCCAGCGCCGCTTCATGCTGCCCCAACTGGGCCAGCTTGGCTGCATCCCTGACCACAGGATTGGCGCACGCTGCCAACAAGCAGGTCGCAGCGACCAATGGCCAGACGAGGTATCGATTCAAGAACTTCATGGGGATTGCATTGCCACAGTTTGAGCCTGCTTCAGAGGCAGATAGGTCACTTGCATTTGTCTGCCTTGGATTTGGTCCACACGCCACTGCCCATCGACGATCTGGCCCGGCGAGAGAACCCAGGTCGAGTGCGTTCCTGAGACGACAGCCTGATCGTTGAAGCGCCCCACCCAGGCATGTGGGAAGCGTGGCGCGATGGGCTCAGGCGGCGGACCGGAAGACACCACCTTGGCGGGTGGGGGGGGTGGCAAAGCGGGGCCCCATGCTTGCCATTGAGCGGGCGTCTTGGCGGCTAATGGGGGTCGCGATTGCCAAGCGGCGAGACTTTGCGCCATGTCGGCTGCGTGTCGCCTCGGATCCCGAGCAGCAGATGCGGTGGCCATGGTCGCTTGTCGACCAGGCGCCGATGTGGCTCCGGATGATTTCACGGGCTCCACGGTGGCATCGTCGTCGCCCGAAGCCACCCACAGGGTTGCAGCCAGAGAGGCCACCAGACCGCCCATCAACACTTTGTTCATGGCTGCCCTCCCGTGCGTGTGGCCACGGTGCGCTTCCACCACAAAGAGAGCTGGACCTGAGCGCGCACGCCATCACTGGCCGCATCAACACGAGTCAACTCCAGGCTATCGAGGCTGATGTGAGACTGATCCAATAAACGAGCCAACCAGGCACGAATGTCTGCGTACCGCCCCTCCACAGGCATGCTGACCCGCTGGCGCCACAAGACTTGATCGGCTTGTTTGGACCAAGCCTCATCTTGTCCGCTGTATTGGATGGTGGGAACGATCAACTGGTGCTGTTCGGCGGCGCGAGAAATCAATGCCAACATCCGGCGCTGCTCGGCATCCGATGGCAAGGCCTGCCATGCGGCCTGCCACACCGCTTGCGGACTTTGCGGCTGCGGCGCCGATGCCGCATCACCGGCCTGAGCGTTGACGCCAGCCGTGTCGGTTTTTGCCTTGAGTTCGTGACGTGTGCGGCGCACCTGCTGCGCCAAGTCTTGCTCGGTTTGCGCCATGGCGGGCAGCCACTGGGTGTGCGCCAGGACCGCCAAACAGAGCAAAAGCAGCCCCACACCACCGGGCCAACCCAATTGCCGCGCGTGTGTCATCCAAGGGTGCAAGGTCATGGCTGACTCCTTGCCCAGGTGACATCGGCGCGCCAAAGCAGGTTGCCTTTGGCCGACGCGATCGAGGCTGACAAGGGGGCTCGGCCTGTCAACTGAGCCTCCGTGCCCAGGGCCTGCGCCCAAGATAGCGCCACGGCATCCTCAGAGACGGCGCCCGACAAGCGAATGGTCGTGTTGGTGCCAGACGCTGATGCAGACTGGATGTCTGCAGCCACACTCAACATCAAGACGCCTTCTTGTGCGGCAGCCAGCTCAACCTGATCCAACACATCGTGCCAGGGAAAGGCCAGCAGGCGAAGCACACGATGGGCCTGTTGCTGTGTATCGGCGGTCCAAACCACATCCGACGCGAGTGCGCCTACCGCCTGGCTTTGTGTCCGCTGAACCTGACGTGCCGCGCGCTCCAAGCGCTGCAGGGAGGCCTGTTGGTCATGCGTAGCAAGGTCTAGCTGATGCCATTGTTCTGCGACGTGCAGAGCCGCCATCAGGCCGACGACCAGCAGCGCCCACCCCCACACCGAGCTGCGAGGCTTGCGCGGCAAGAAGTCAAAGGCATCCACCCATGGGTTCGCACTGGAAGGGAAGATCATCATGCCGGAAGCGCCTCACACCACAGCTGATGAAGTTGATGCGTGGCACCGGGTTGCGTTTCAAATTGAGCACACACTTTGAGCCCGGGTTCTTGCTCCACCCACGCTTTGGCAGATGGTTCGCTTTGCGCCATGCTTTGGGCCAAAGATGGCATCCACCAAGGCCCCACCCATGCCAATTGAACATGGTGTTGACGCGCATGCGCGATGATGGCTTGCATGAGCGCACGAGGAACCGCACAAGCCAGCATTCGCCCCTCGCCAACGGGCAACTGACGAACCACCCACTCCGTTTGAATGGTTTCTTCCGTCAGGCCATGGTATTGCTGCCAGACTGCTTGGGGGTGTTCCGCCAAGGCAACCAAGCACCAGTGCGCAGACACGCACACCTTGACGCGCGCGCCGGCGTGCTGCTCGCACCACAGGGCCCATTGGCTCAGCGCATCCGCATAGGCTGGCTGACCACCGTGCGGCGCCAACACCAAGGGCATCAGGTCGTAGCGCAAGGGCTTTCGCCAGGACTGAAGCCGACGCATCATGGAAGACCAAAACATCATCATTCCGCCAAGGTGACCCGGTTGAGTTCTTCGAGGGTGGTTTCTCCGCGCAACACGCATGCCACGGCGGCATCACGCAATAAGCGTGTGCCACAGGCTTTGGCATGCGCTTTGATCTTGAGCAGCGAGGCACGCGAAACGATGAGATCGCGCAAGGTGTCGTCCATCAACAGGATCTCTGTGATGGCTTTGCGACCACGGTAGCCCGTGCCTCGGCAATGCGCACAACCGATGGCGCGCTTGAAGCTGCCTCGCGTATCCAAGCTCAACATGGCTTGTTTGAGATCGGACGGTGCAGGCTGCCAGGGCTCCGCGCAATGTGTGCACAGTTTGCGAACCAGTCGCTGTGCCACGACCCCATTGAGGGCGGACACCATGTTGTACAAATCGACGCCCATGTGCATGAAGCGCCCGACCACATCAAAGGCGTTGTTGGCATGGATGGTGGACAGCACCAAGTGGCCCGTGAGCGCAGCCTGCGAGGCGATCTGCGCCGTTTCAGCATCACGGATTTCGCCCACCATGACGCGGTCCGGGTCATGCCGCAGGATGCTGCGCAAGCCCCGCGCAAAGGTCAGCCCCTTTTTGTCGTTGACCGGGATCTGAACAACACCAGGCAGTTGGTACTCGACCGGATCTTCAATGGTGATGATCTTGTCTCGCCCATCGTTGATCTCTTGCACCACGGCATACAAGGTCGTGGTCTTGCCACTCCCGGTAGGTCCGGTCACCAACAAGAGCCCATAGGGCTTGGCCGCCAAACGGCGCACCACCGCGGCATCGTCTGGTTCGATGCCCAAGCCTTCCAGACTCATGGCCTGGGCCTCGTCTGACAGGCGGCTGCGATCCAGGATACGCAGCACCGCGTCTTCACCAAAGCTCGATGGCATGATCGACACGCGGAAGTCCACATCGCGCGCCGCACCTTCTGCACTGGGTTGGACGCGAAGTTTGAAACGCCCATCTTGGGGCAGTCGACGCTCACCAATGTCCAACTCGGCCATGACCTTGAGGCGCGACACCACCTGTTCAGCCAATTCGCGGCTACCGATGTCATCTACATGAACCATCACGCCATCCAAACGATGCCGGATGACCATGCCCGATGCGGTGGACTCCATGTGCAAATCGCTGGCTTGGGCTTTCAGCGCATCAAACAAGGTGGCATCGAGCAACTTGACGACCGGGCTGCTTTGACGGCTGATGGTGTCGACCGACAGAGCCGCCACGTCGGCGGAGGCAGATGCATCGGTATCGTCACGGGCCAATTGAACCAGCGCACCTCGCGCTTCAAAGGCTTGCTCGCCTTGCGCGGCCAAGTCAGACCACTGCGCGTCATCGACCTTCACCCACCGCAAAGGCAAGCCCGTTTTGCGCGCCACAGCTTCCCGCAAGAACACATCATCCGGCGTGGGTGTGAGCGCACACCACTCTCCGAGTTCGTTGGGGGCCACAGCCACACGGAGTCGCAAGGCCTGATCCAAGGGCCAGCGACTCCAGTCTGGCTGCCAGGTCCACGCAGGCACCACAGGGCGAAGTACAGCGCTCATTGAATTTGCTCCGCGACCTGGAAGATGGGCAAATACATCAGGACCACGATGCCGCCGATCAAGATCCCCATGATCAACATCAAAGCCGGGCTGATGACTTTGCCAATCCATTCAGTCAGTCGCGCCACTTCTTCGTCGTAGAAGGTGGAGGCACGTTCCAGCATCGGACCCAGCTCGCCCGTTTGTTCGCCCACACGGATCATGCGCAAGGACACCGGCGTGGTCAGGTCTTGTTGTTGCAAGCTGTCTGACAAGCGCTGGCCTTCTTTGACCGACAAGGCGGCACGGGTTAGACCGGTTCGCAAACTGGCACCCACCAGTTCAAAGGTGGCCTCTAAGGCTGGCACCACCGCCACACCGGCCTGAAGAAGCAGACCCAAGGTTCGATACAAAGCGGCTAACTCGACCAAGCGCAAACGGGGCCCGATCAAAGGCCAACGCCAGAGTTGCGCCACGAACGCCGCGCGTACAGCAGGTGCGCGCCAAGCCGACACCGCTGAGAAACCAATGACTGCTAGGACAGAAAGCACCCACCATGGGTGCTCACCCACCGTCTTACCCACTTTCAACAGAAGGGCTGACATCCATGGCAGTTCACCGCCCATGCCCTCATAGATGTCGGCAAAACGGGGCACGACAAATACCGTCAGGAAGCCCATGACCAGAAAACTGGCCACAATCAAGATCATGGGGTAGATGGCAGCACTGATGAGTTTGTCGCGCATGCCACCCATCCACGCCAGATACTGCGCATGCTGGCGAAGGGCCAAAGACGTTTGCCCTGTTTTTTGACTGGCCTCGATCGAGGCGATCAACAAGGGGCTGAAGGCCAGGGGATGCTGACGCATGGCTTGCGCCAAGGTTTGCCCCTCCGACAAGGATTGGTTGATCGATTGCAAGACGCCAGCCACATCTGGTGACGTTTCTTTTTCACGCAGGGTGGCCACGCCTTCGTACAAAGGAATGCCGGCATCCAACAGCACGGCCAACTCCTGGCAGAACAAGCGACGCGGAAAGTCTTTACCAGTTGACGATATCTTGATCTTCACCATCGCCCCCTTCCCGGCCATCCTTGCCCCAGGAGTACAAGTCGTAATCCCCGTGCTCACCAGGTGACTTGTATTGGTAGTCTCGCCCCCAAGGGTCCTTAGGCGGCGCCTTCTTCAAGTACGGCCCCCACCAACGGGTTTCTTCGCTGGGTTTGACCCACAGTGCGTTGAGCCCTTGCTCGGAACTGGGGTAGCGTCCGGTGTCCAGTCGGTACTGATCCAAGGCCTTGCTCAAAGCATCGATTTGAGCGCCCGCTGCTTTGACTTCTGACTTGCCGATCTGCGAGAAAAAGCGCGGCCCCACATAGCCAGCCAGCAAGCCGATGATGACCAGCACCACCAGCAATTCCAGCAATGTGAAACCTTTTTGAGGGACGAGTTGACCCCGCACCCCATGATTGGGCGCTACAGCAAACGGCATGTTGGACGATCCTTCTGATACCGAACGACATCCGTTCGGCACAACAGGCATGATCCTATTGGGCTATTGCTGACAGCTTTGTGACAAGGCCCGAGAACAGCGTAAGAAGGTCACCAGGCACCACGATATGAATCGGAACGGAACTGCGGATGCCCTGTGACCGCCCCCATGTCCACAAACTCGAAGTCCGACATCTTCAAGGACTTGAGTTGGCTGATGGTGTCATCGCTCCAATTGGCGTTTGGCTCACCTTGCACAAACAGGTTCGAGCCATGGTCGGCCACATACAGGCCATAGCGCTGCATGGCCAAGGCCAATGCTTTCGCCTGCGTCGTCCAGTTCGCTGGAATGGTCACCCCCGCCTTCAAGCGCAGCGCGGCCCCCAGCGGAATGCCGTTTGCCAAAGGCGTGCCCGCACGATGGCTGGCGGGCCAGACGGGTTCGTTGTGCATGACCGCGTCGGTGAAGGTCACACGCAGCGCGTGCTTGACTTCGCCTGAAGAGGCTTCTGTGGCGCGGGCCAGCAGCGGCAGGATAGGCAAGCCCGCCGCATCCGCCGACGTCCACCCTGCCGGACGCATGGCCATGCTGCGCAGATCCCAGGCCGCCACCGACCAGGCCGTCCACTGCCCGTTGATGCGATAGCCTTGGTAGGCCTCCCACAATCGGCACTGCCCCACTTCCCACACCAGCAAATGGTGATCGCCACAGGTCGCGGGATCGTTGCAGGTGCCGCCCTCGGTCAATACTGTGCCCGTTGGAACTGGGAAACGTGGTTGCGTCACACCCGAACAGTCTCGTTGCATGCGCCAAGCCGCGCCGTCGGCGACCGCACAGTCGCTCTCGTCCTTGGCCGCGTCAGGCACAAACTGCAGACTCGCCCACTCCACCGGGCGCTCGGTGGAGTCGACCACATTGAAGGGGATGCCGTAATAGTTTGACGAGGCGGGTTGATCATCATTACCCCAATCCGGATGGAAGGGCCGCGTGCCGCCCACCGAACTCACCCAAGCGTCGCTGCGGGTGTGTTTGGGGAAACGCGCCACATCGTCAATACGCGTATTGAACACTGCCTGCGCCGGGAACAAGGGGCACGTCGTGGAGACCTCTGCCTCGTCGATGGGCGGCACCGCCGCCAGATCGGCCTCGGGCGCCGTCCCCGATTGGCTGCCGCCACAGGCGACCAAAGCCAAGCCCGCCACCAGGGTGGCCGCCACAGGCCACAATGCTTGTCGACGCATCACGCACTCCTCACTGCACAGCCATGAACCTTACACACATTCTCTACCTGCATGGTTTCAGATCGTCACCGCGCTCGAACAAGGCGCAGCACATGGCGGCGGCGGTGCAAGCCGCGCAATCCACACACGGCCCACTGGTCTGGGCCTGCCCTCAGTTGCCACCCTCCCCCGCCCAGGCACTGAAGGAACTGGAGGCATTGACCCAGGGCTGGCCCGCTGACAGCACCGTGGTGATCGGCTCCTCACTAGGCGGCTTCTACGCCACCGTGTTAGGCGAGCGCCTGGGTTGCAGGGTCGCGGTGATCAACCCCGCCGTGGAGCCAGCTCGGGACTTGGCTCGCTACATTGGGGAACAAACCGCCTTCCATGATCCGCAAGATCGGTTTTTCTTCCGTCCGGAATTCATCGACGAGTTTCGCCGCATGGCACCCTACCCCATCACCCGGCCCGAACGCTATTGGGCCTTGATTGCCAAAGGCGATGAGGTGCTGAACTGGGAAGAGATGGTGGCGCACTACCCCGGCGTCGATGTGACCTTGCTGCCGGCCAGCGACCATGCAGTGAGTGATTTCGACCAGCATGTGTCCGGTTTGATGCGTTGGCTGGGGCTGCCCCCCCAGAACTCGGGGGCGAGCGCGCTCTGAAAAATCACTAGCATCGCGCCCTGACAACACAACCAATCAGGGAAATCACACATGAGCCACCACTCATTCGCGGCCACAGCGGCCATGGCATTGGCACTGACCCTGTCGGCCTGCGGCGGCGGAACCGATAGCAGCACCACGCCAGCGGGCCCATCGGGCGAACTGTCACCCCCTGCGCAAGCCGCCTCCGCGCCGGGTGGCTCGTACGTCGGCTATTACGAAGAAGACAGCCAAACCAACCCCGAAGACCCCACCGTGGGCGCCATTGCCATGAAGCTACCTGATGGCAACGCCCCCTTTGCCGGCGCCATGTACTTCACCTACTTTGGTTGCCAAAACGACAACGTGGGCTATATCAACGGCAACAAAACAAACGGAACGATTGCTGGCAATTGGAACGGGGTCTTGGACACGCGCACCAAGAACGGGGCATTCGAGGCCGCCTACAACGAAGCAGCCCAGCAGTTCACCGGCACCTTCACTGTTGCTGGCCCCAAGGAGCGCATCGACGTCGCCTGCGGTGACACGCCGCTTTCCTACTACGTGGCTCCCAACGGCACTTTTGAGCTCTTCCCACAAGACAGCAGCCGCCCCGCGTCCTTCAGCGTGACCGTGCAAGATGGCAAGGTCCGCTGGTCCGCCAACGAGAACGACGACACGGCCCTGGTCTACGTGGCCGACCCAGATCAACTGACCCAGGGCGGCTCGCCGATCCTGTGGCAAGCCCTTGAGATCGGTCGCACGTCGCTGAGCCCCCACGCCATGCAGATCGCGATCGGCGACACGCTGACACCTGACAAGACCTATCTGGCCGTCGTCGTGCTGCTGAACGACAAGGGCGAGCGGATCGCGTTTGGCTCCAAGTCTTTCAAGCCGTGACAAAGCCTGGCGCCCCGGCGTCGGGGCCTGCCACAAAATGGGACAATACCGGACTGATTCCAAATCGAGTCCCATTTGATGTTTGCCCTGTTTGATGATGCCGGCAAGTTCCTTGCTGGCCGAGTGATGTCCGAAGCCGATGCCTCGATGCAAATCGAGCTCGACTCGGGCAAGCGCGTCAAGGCCAAAACGGCCAACGTGCTGATCAAATTTGCCAAGCCGGCACCGGCCGAGCTGATGGCACAGGCGCAGGCCATGAGTGCCGACATCGACGTGGACCTGGTCTGGGAAGTCGCGCCCGACGAAGACTTCGGCTTCGACGACCTGGCACGCGAATACTTCAGCGCCAGCGCCGATGCCGTGCAGCAGGCGGCCATGCTGATGCGCCTGTTTGAGACCCCACACTACTTCCACCGCCGCGGCAAAGGTCGCTTCAAAAAGGCGCCGGAAGACATCCTCAAGCAGGCCTTGCTGGCCATTGAGCGCAAGAAGCAACAAGCCTTGCAGATTGCCCAATGGGGGCAAGATCTGGCTGCCGGCGTCTGCCCCGGCCCGATCAAGGATCAGCTCTACAAGATCCTGTTCAAGCCCGACAAAAATGGCCCCGAGTACAAGGCTGTGGTCGAGGCCGCCAAGGTCACGCAGCGCGCGCCGCTGGACTTGCTGAAAGACGCGGGCGCCATCGACAGCCCCTATCAGTTCCACTACAAGCGCTTCCTGTTCGAGCACTTCCCCAAGGGTTCCGGCTTCCCGGCCCTGGACGCGCCCCCGATCAAGGACGAACTGCCCGTGGCTGCGGTGCAGGCCTTCTCCATCGACGATTCCATGACCACGGAAATCGACGATGCCCTGTCTGTGCAAGGCCTGGGCACGGGCACCGTGACCTACGGCATCCACATCGCGGCCCCCAGCTTGGCGATTCAACCGGGCTCGCCCGTTGATGTGGTGGGCCGCGCCCGCATGTCGACCGTGTACATGCCGGGTCACAAGATCACCATGCTGCCCGATGAGGTCGTGCAGACCTACACCTTGCAAGAGGGCCGCGACTGCCCTGCGGTGTCACTGTACGTGACCTATGACGAAGCCACTTTAGAGGTCAAAGGCAGCGAATCCCGCGTGGAGCGGGTGCCGATTGCCGCCAACCTGCGCCACGACAAGCTAGACGGTGTTGTCACCGAAGCCAGCCTGCTGGGCGACGCGCCCGCCGACTACCCCTTTGCGAAAGAGTTGGCCTTTGCCTTCCGTTTGGCCAAGCACCTCAAAGCCAAGCGCGAAGAGGTGCGCGGCAAGCCCGAGACCTTCAACCGCCCCGACTACACCTTCAAGCTGCTCGGCCCGAACGGTGAGAACACCATGAGCGACGGCATCGAGCCCAAGGGCAACGAGCAGGTCGTGATTGGCACCCGCCAACGGGGCGCCCCACTGGACCTGATCGTGGCCGAAGCCATGATCCTGGCCAACAGCACCTGGGGTGGCTGGTTGGCCGAACTGGGCGTGCCTGGCATTTATCGCAGCCAAGCCAGCTTGCAGCCCGGCATCAAGGTACGCATGGGCACCAAGCCGCTGCCCCACGCGGGCATGGGCGTCGCCCAATACACCTGGTCGACCTCACCCCTGCGTCGTTATGTGGACTTGGTCAACCAGTGGCAAATCGTGGCGTGCATCAAAAATGGCCGCACCGCCGCCCTGGCCGCGCACTTCAAGCCCAAAGACGCCGACCTGTTTTCCATCATCTCGAATTTTGATGGGGCCTATAGCGCCTACAACGGCTTCCAGT
This sequence comes from Aquabacterium sp., assembly GCA_046299355.1. Classification (GTDB taxonomy): domain Bacteria; phylum Pseudomonadota; class Gammaproteobacteria; order Burkholderiales; family Burkholderiaceae_C; genus Aquabacterium. Next base: position 157,118 of record JBKBIO010000002.1, read on the forward strand.
CGAGCATGGAGCGCTACTGGACGCTGCGCTACCTGAGCCAGCAAGGCATCACCGAACTGGACTGCGCCGTGATGGTCAACGGCCTGGTCCGCGCCGACACCTTGCCCCTGGTCTTCAAAGCCATTGGCTGCGACAGCCTGCCCCGCCACGCCAAAGTGCGCGTGCGCATCACCGGCATTGACGAGCTCACGCTGGATGTGCACGCCAGCCTCGTCGCCCGACTGGACGAAGCGACACCCGCAGATCAGGGAGAGTCTGAAGACGCCGAAGACGAAGAGGTGCTGGACAATGCAGGACCATTGACCTTGGCGATTGACGTCAAGGATGCCGACGCGCCGGCCCCCGACGCGGCCTCCTCCTGAACTGCCCCATGTTGCAAAAACTGCGAACGGCCCTGAGCCAGTTGACTCTGCTGCACAAGACCCTGGTGATCTCGATCGGGATCCACGCGGGCTTGCTGGGTTTCCGCTTTGTCGACCCCGAAGGCTTTGATCGCACGTTCCGGGACACGCCGCTGGAAGTGATTCTGGTGAACTCGGGCGGCGACCAAGCGCCCGAGAAGGCCCAAGCGCTGGCGCAGATGAATCTGGCAGGCGGGGGTGAGTCTGACAAAAAGGATGAACGCGTCACCTCGCCGTTCAAGCCATCAGACGAGACCGAAACCGGCGATGCACTGGAGCAAACCGCTCGCATGATCGAAGAGATGCAGCAGGAGCAGCAACAGATCTTGGCTGAGCTCAAGAAAGAGTTATCAGCCCTGCCGCCCCCAGATCCTCGCCAAAAGGCGGACAAGCAACAGGCGATGGCCGAAGAGGAACGTCGCCGCCAGTTGACCAAGCTGATCGGCGAAATCGACAAGCGCATCAACGAGCAGAACTCGCGCCCCAAGAAGCGCTTCCTGAGCCCTGCCACGCTGAAGTCCGTGGACGCTTTGTATTACAACCAGTTCCGCACTGTGGTGGAACGCGCGGGCACGGAAAAATTCCCCACCTATAACGGCCAGAAGCTGTACGGCGAGTTGGTGATGGAAGTTTGGATTGATCGCAGTGGCAAGATCATTGATGCCATCGTGACGCAGCCGTCTCGCAACCCCAACCTGGACAAGCGCGCACAAGCCATTGTGAAGGCCGCCGGCCCCCTGCAACCGGTTCCGGCCGAGGTGATGGCGGGCAAGGACTTGCTGCTGATTTCCTCGCGCTTCAAGTTCACCCGTGATGCGGGCTTCACCGCCACCACGGAAGCAGCGGCCCCCACCGCACTGCCCTGACAAGCTTTGGGTTCACATGTCTGCAGACCGCTACGCCGTTGCCGGCAATCCGGTAGAGCACAGCCGCTCACCCATCATTCACGGCCTGTTTGCGCAAGCCACGGGTCAATCGCTTGACTATGGTCGGCTGCTGTGTCCGCTGGATGCTTTCAAGCCCAGCATCCAAGCCTTTGCCGACAGCGGCGCCAAGGGCTGCAACGTCACGGTGCCTTTCAAGTTTGAAGCCTTTGAGATGGCAGCGCAGCGCTCGCCTCGGGCCGAACTGGCGCAAGCGGCCAACACCTTGCGCTTTGATGCAGCCGGTTGGTTTGCAGACAACACCGATGGTGTCGGCTTGGTGCGCGACATCACCGTCAACGCGGGCGTGAGCTTAGCCGGCCAACGCGTGCTGCTATTGGGCGCCGGTGGCGCCAGCGCGGGCGTGCTGGGTCCCCTGATCGAAGCCCAACCCGCCCTGATCGTGATGGCCAACCGCACCGTCGAGAAAGCGCAAGCCATCGTCGACCGCCACCAAAGCTGGGCCGCGCAACATGGGGTGCAGTTGCAGGCCTGCGGCCTGGACCAACCGGGTGAAGGATTTGATGTGTTCATCAATGGCACGGCCGCCAGCCTGGCAGGTGGCGGCATTCCTGTCGGCCCCCAAGTTTTGCGACCCGGCACGCTGGCGCTGGACATGATGTACGGCCCGGCTGCACAGGCCTTCATGGATTGGGCCCGAGCCCACGGCGCCGTGCCGCGCGATGGACTGGGCATGTTGGTGGAACAAGCGGCCGAGTCCTTCTTCATCTGGCGCGGCGTGCGCCCCGATACGCCCCCCGTGCTGCGCCACATGCGCGCCCTGGTCGACCAAGCCAAACCAGCCGGAGGCCATTGATGGCCAAAGGCATTCGACATCCCTGGCGCTTGCTGGGCGCCATCGTGTTGGCTGGGGTGGCGCTGCAAGCCTACTTTGCACTGCGCATTGCCTTGATGAACGTGGTCGACCCACAGTCCACCACCTTCCAGCGCAGCGAAATGAACCGCCTGGTGCGGGAAGAAGGCCGCATCGCCTGGTCGCAAGACTGGGTCCCCGGTGACCAGATTTCTGACAACCTGCGCCGGGCCGTCATTGCCAGCGAAGACGCCAACTTTGTGGACCACAACGGCGTGGAGTGGGAAGCCCTGGAAAACGCTTGGCGCAAGAACAATGCGGCCCAAGCGCGCCTGGAAAAGACCAAGGCCGCCGCACAAGCCCGTTACGAGCGCGCGGTAGAACGCGCCAAGAAGCGCGGTCGCCCCATCCCGCCACCGCCCAGCGCCTTGACCCAAGCGGCACCCAAGATCATTGGCGGCTCGACCATCACGCAGCAATTGGCCAAGAACTTGTTCTTGAGTGCCGAACGACAAATGTTCCGCAAAGCCCAGGAGTTGGTCATCACCTTCATGCTGGAAGGCCTGCTGAGCAAGGACCGCATCCTCACGATTTACCTGAACAATGTGGAATGGGGTGAAGGCGTATTCGGCGCGCAAGCCGCATCACGCCACTACTTCCGCACCGATGCCGATCGTTTGGGCGCCGGCCAAGCCGCTCGCCTGGCGGTGATGCTGCCCGCACCCAAACGCTTCGAGAAGACGCCGGGCTCAGGCTACTTGGCCAGCCGCTCCGGCACCATCACCGCCCGCATGGGTGGGGCAGAGATTCCTTAAGCCGCTCGCTGTTCGCCTGCCTGAGCCGGCGCCATCTCCTGCCGGACCTGTTTGGCATAGTCGCCATAGCGACGCATCAAGGCCTCACGATGGGGCTCGTACATGTGGATCCGAGAGAGGTCACCCCGGTAATGCTGGATCAGGCGCTTGTCCATCACCTTGAACCACAAGGGGGGCACGTAAGCCAGCAAGACCATGGCGGCATAGCCTGATGGCAACTGTGGCGCCTCTTCAAAATGACGCAGGGCTTGGTACTTGCGAGCTGGGTGGGCATGGTGATCGGAGTGGCGCTGCAAGTGATACAGGAACACATTGGTGACGATGTGATTGCTGTTCCACGAATGCTCGGGCTGGCAACGCTCAAAGCGGCCCTCTGACACCTGATGACGCAGAAGCCCGTAGTGCTCCAGGTAGTTCACCACCTCCAGCAAGGAGAAGCCATACACGGCTTGCACCACCAGGAAGGGAATGACCTTGGGGCCCAGCCAAGCGATCATGGCGCCAAACATCACCGCCGTGATGGCCCAGGCTTGCAGGTTTTCGTTGTGCACACTCCAGGGCGAACGACCTTGGCGACCCAGACGCTCGGTTTCCAGCTGCCACGCCGACCGAATCCCACCCAGTACCGAGCGGGGCAGGAAAGTCCAGAACCATTCCCCCATGCGTGAGGTGGCCGGATCCAGCGGCGTTGACACGTTCTTGTGATGACCACGGTTGTGTTCCACGTAGAAGTGCCCATAGGCCGTTTGGGCCAGGCAAATCCGGGCCAACCAACGGTCGAACTTGGCTTTCTTGTGCCCCAGCTCGTGCCCCGTATTGATGCCAAATCCGCCCACGATGCCCACGCCAATCATCAAGCCCAGCATGTCATACCAAGCCAGATCCAAGGTGCCGGCGAGGTAGCAGCCGCCAAAAAAGACGGTGTACTGGATGGGCGCAAAGGCGTACAGGATCCAGCTGTAGTAGCGATCGTTTTCCAGATCGGGAACCAGGCTTTCGGGCGGGTTCTCGGCATCTTCCCCGAGCAGATAGTCAAGTAAGGGGATCAGGCCATAGAAGAACACGAACAAGGCCCACATGCCAATGGCCGTTTGATATTGCCAAATCGACCACAAGCCCACCGCAGCCAAGGCCGGTACCGCCATGCCCAATTGCCAGACATAGCGCTTGTTATCTGTCCAAGGTGGCGAGGCCACGGCGCCGTGATTCATCTCATGTCTCCTACTTCTTTGAATCGGTGTGCGAACGCCAAACTTCAATGGTTCGCACGATGGAAACAGTGTCGGGGGATCACCCTTTTTTGAGAATCGCCACAAAGCCGCCGGATTGTTGCCAAACGCCGGCATGAATTAGGGCCCAACCCTAGGTGGCAGTCCTGATCCCAGGATCACCTGCGGCATGCGAAGCTGGATGCCATGGACAGCTTGAGCTTCATCCTCGACGGCATGCATTTCAACGGTGTGGTGTTCACCCACACGGACATGACCGCACCTTGGTGCTGGCAGTTGGCTACACCGGGCTTGGCCTGCTTTCACATCGCGACACAAGGCCAAGCCTGGCTGATGCGCGAGCACGAGCCGCCGTTGCTCATCGAGACAGGTGATCTCGTGGTCCTACCTGCAGGGGGCGCCCACCAGGTCAAAGACAAACCACAAAGCATGGCCACGCCGGTCGACTTGTTGCCCTACATGGATCAAACGGAGTTGAAGCCCGTGCAACAACAAGGTGGTGGCACCGCCTGCAAATTGATCAGCGGTCACGCGCGGTTTGACATCGATATGGCGGCACCACTGATTTCGGCCTTGCCCGACATCATGGTCGTGCGTGCGAATGGCAGCATGCCGCCTTTGTGGCTCGCACTGGGCATTCAGTTTCTGGAGCAGGAAATCATGGCCGTGCGCCCTGCGCAGCAAGCCATCCTGAACCGCGTGGGCGACATCCTGCTGATGGAATGTCTGCGCGACTATGTCGAATCCGTCCCGCAGGGATCTGGCAACTGGTTGGCAGCGCTGAAAGACAAGGCGCTGTCGATGGCGCTGGCGCACATTCACCAACGGCCACAACACAACTGGACCGTGCCCGAGCTGGCGCAACGGGCCTGTTTGTCACGATCAGCGTTTGCCGATCGCTTTGCGCAAGCCTTGGGGGAGCCCCCGCTGACCTATGTGACCCGGCATCGCATGCGCTTGGCCGCACGCCAATTGCGCAACAGCCCATTGACCGTGGCGCGGATCTCAGAACAAGTGGGGTACCAGTCGGAGGCCGCTTTCAGCCAAGCTTTCAAGCGGGAATATGGCCTGGCGCCCAGCGTGTGGCGCCAGCAGCATCAGTCAGCCAGACCGTTGTCGCTGGCTGAGGGATCCTGATCGATCAACGACGCGTGGTACCTGAGCCGCCCAGCAGGGCCGCCACTTTGCGCTTGGGCTTGATGAAGCGCGACAAGCTGGTGCCACCGGTCGAGGTCGACGCGGGGGCCGCGCTCTGCTTGACTTCCCACTCAGGCACCGCATCGGGATCGGCCTCGTAGGGCTTGTCAAAGAAGGGATCCGCCGGTTGGCTGCGACGCGGCATCACAGCACGCGATGGGCGTTCTGTGCGTTCGGCGCGAACCTCATCGGCGCCACCATCGCGAGACTCACGGCGATAACCGTCACGGTAGCCTTCTCGCTCACCACGATCGCTGCGCTGACGACGCTCCAGCTCGAAGGTCTCGACCTCCGGCTTCTTCTTGATCAGCTTTTCGATGTCGCCCATCAAGCGCGCATCCGCACCGGTGACCAGCGACACAGCCAAGCCACTGGCGCCTGCACGGCCGGTTCGGCCAATGCGGTGCACATAGTCTTCGGCGTTGAAAGGGATGTCGTAGTTGAACACCGCAGGCAGCGCCGCGATGTCAATGCCGCGCGCCGCCACATCGGTGGCCACCAGCAAATCAACCTCACCACGCTTGAACGCATCCAAAGACTTGATGCGCTCGTCTTGCGATTTGTCGCCATGCAGGGCGGCGGTGCGCAAGCCATCGCGCTCAAAAGTGCGAGCCAAGCGTGAAGCACCCAGCTTGGAGTTCACGAAAACGATGGACTGTTTGATGTCGCGATCGCGCAGGATCTGGCGGATCACATGGCGCTTGTCGTCGTCTTCGACGCGGTAGAAGCGCTGCTCGACGTTGGTGGCTGTCTGGTTGGGACGGGCCACTTCCACCAGCACCGGGTCTTGCAAATAGCTTTGCGCCAGCTTCTTGATCTCGGGCGAGAAGGTCGCGGAGAACAGCAGAGTCTGACGGGTCTTGGGCAGGTAGCTCAGGATGCGCTGCAGATCGGGCAGGAAGCCGATGTCGAGCATGCGGTCCGCTTCATCCAGAACCACGTATTCCACCTGCGAGAGGTTGCAGTTCTTGGCCTCGATGTGGTCGATCAGGCGGCCCGGGGTGGCAATCAGCACCTCGACGCCGGCCTTCAATTCGACCGTCTGCTCTTTCATGTTCATGCCGCCAAACACCACGGCCGAGCGCAAGTTGCACTTGCTGGCGTAGGTCTTGACGTTGTCGGCCACCTGAATGGCCAACTCGCGCGTGGGCGCCAGCACAATGGCCCGCACAGGGTGACGTGCTGGCGACATGCTGGCGTTTTCGTGCTTCATCATCTTCTGAAGCAACGGGATCGAGAAGGCGGCGGTCTTGCCGGTGCCGGTTTGCGCAGCCCCCATCACGTCACGACCCGACAAGACCACCGGAATGGCCTTGGCCTGGATCGGCGTCATCGTGGGGTAGGTGATGGCGCTGAGGATCTTGGGATCCAGCGGCAAGGTATCGAACCGGGCCGGAGCCTGGGCAGCAGCGTCGGCAGACGCAGGGGAATCGGCGACGGTCGCCGTCTCAGAGGTATTTGAATTCATCGGTTGCGGATTATCCGCTTGTTGCCGCTTTTTTGCGCAGAATTTATCGACTTGTATTTCAGAAGGTGTAACCGACCTGGGTTTGCACGCCGCCGTGGGCCGCTTCCGCCTTTTCGAGCAGACGAGACAGCGGGCCCAGGCCTTGATAACGAGCACACACGCGGTGGGCGTAGGTCCACACGCGAGGGATGTCGTCCAGGTAGGCGCGTTTGCCGTCGCGCAGGGCCAGGCGGGCGAAGATGCCCAACACCTTCAGGTGACGTTGCAAGCCCATCCATTCAAAGTCGCGCCAGAAATCACCAAAGTCTTCTGGCACGGCCAACCCGGCCTTGCGGGCCTTCTCCCAATAACGGACGGCGTAGTCGATCTGGGTGTCTTCGTCCCACATGATGTAGGCGTCTCGCAGCAGGGACACCAAGTCATAGGTGATGGGCCCATACACCGCATCCTGGAAGTCAATCACCCCCAAACGGGCCTTGGCGTCATCGGGTGAAGCCATCAGATTGCGGCTGTGATAGTCGCGGTGGACCAGCACCTGGGGTTGCGCCAAGACCTGTGCCTTGATCAAGTCAAAGGCCTGCGTCAGGGTGGCCTGGTCCTGATCCGACAAGGTCAAACCTCGCAATTGCGTCAGGTACCACTGCGGCAACAAGTCCATCTCCCGCTGCAGCAGCGCGTCGTCGTAGGGTGGAACGGCGCCTTCGGCCTTCACCTGCTGGATCAGGATCAATTCATCCAAGGCGGCGTTGTAGCGCGCGCGGTTGCCGACGTCATAGGGCTGATTGGCGTCCAGCAGAGACAAGAGGGTGTGTGAACCGAGGTCCGACAACAACATGAAGCCTTGTGCCTCGTCCCACGCCAGGATGCGCGGCACGCCCACGTCGCCGCTGGCCAGCAGGCGCGCCACGTGCACGAAGGGCTTGCAATCCTCATGCTGGGGCGGTGCATCCATCACAATCAGTGAGCGCCCACTTACTGTATCCACCCTGAAATAGCGACGAAAGCTGGCGTCTGCACTGGCGGCGCGCACGCTGCCGGGCTGGACACCGTGGTCAGGCACTTGGGCTTGCAACCAGACTTGGAAGGCGGCCTCACGCGCAGGGTCGACCCAAGCAATCGCAGACGCCGAAGGGGAAGAAGACGTGGAATCAGACATGAACAATGCACCCAAACGCAGACCCAGGCGGCCCGCATGAAATAATGCGGCGATTTTAGGCAAGGCCGCACCCGTTTCGGCAGGGCCGTCCACCTCGTTTGCTGAACCGGCCCTTTTTTTGATCGTGACTCGTCGTTTTCATCGCCACTGCCCTGCCCTGTTGACACCCTTGGTGTCGGCCATAGGGTGGGCGCTGGCGTGCTGGCCAGGCTCGGCGCTCGCACAACTGGATGTCGGCGCTGCCACGCAGGGCTTTGCCATTCCCAACGCTCCGCACGAAGGCAAGCTGCCGCTTTATTTTGAGGCCGACAAGCTGGAGGGCGCCGCCGACGACCAGACGCGAGCCACCGGCAATGTGCGACTGAAGCAAGGCGATATGACCATGCGCGCCGACGAGTTGGTGCACACCCAGGCCGACAACACGGCCAAAGCCAGCGGCAAGGTGGTCATCAAACGCCCCGGCAGTCGCTTTGAAGGACAACAACTGCGCCTGGCCCTGGACACCATGGAGGGCGAGTTCCTGCAGCCGACCTACTGGTTCTCACGCGTGGGCGCAGGCGGCAAAGCCGACCGCATCGACTTTCGTGGCAGCAATCGCGTGGTGGCCCATCACGCCAGCTATTCCAGCTGCACCCCTGAAAACACCGCGGCCCTGGCCACCTTCCAACCCGATTGGGAACTGGTCACCAGCAAAATAGACATGAACTTCGAGACCAACGAAGGTCGTGCCGAAAACGCCGTCATCTGGTTCAAAGGGGTGCCCATCCTGGCCGCACCGGTGTTGAGCTTCCCGCTCAATGATCAGCGCAAATCCGGCTGGTTGCCCCCCAGCTTCGATTACGACAACCGAAGCGGCTTTGAGTTTTCGATTCCCTACTACTGGAATCTGGCGCCCAACTACGATGCAACGCTGACCCCGACCATCGCGGCCAAGCGAGGCACGGGCCTGGAAACAGAGTTCCGATATTTGCAGCCGCAGCACCATGGTGCCCTGCGTTTCTACGCCCTGCCAGACGATCAACTGGTGGGCAAAAACCGCGGCATGATCGATTGGCGGGACAGCGGCACCGTGCTCTCAGCCGGCTCCAACGCCGTGACCTCGTTCGACCTGCGCTGGCGTCGCGTTTCGGATGACGACTACTGGAAAGATTTTCCACGCAGCCTGCCCACCATCACCCCGCGCCTGTACGACAGCCATGCGAACTTTGAGCATGTGCTCAATGCGCGCAACTGGGGCTTAGGCGCCAGCCAGACCCATGTCTACGGTGGTATCCAAGCCTGGCAAACCTTGCGGGACCTGGACCCCTTGGCCGATCAGACCTTGGCCAGCATCACAGCCCCATATGGTCGCAAACAATTGGGCATTGGCAGCCGAAGCAACCAGGACAACGGCAGCCTGTGGACGCTGCAAGGCGAAGTCAACCAGTTTGACCACCCCGATGCCAGCTTTGTCACAGGGCGTCGCATGCATGCCGTGGCGCGTGTCGAAAAAGAATTCGGCCAGACCGGCGGCATCAGCTTGCTGCCTCGCCTGAGTTTGAATTCAGCGGCATACCAATTGGATCGCCCACTGCCGGACGGGCGCACCAGTGTCGGCCGCACGGTGCCCACCTTCAGCCTGGACACCTCGGCCGTCTTTGAGCGTCCCGTCCATCTGTTCAGTCAGAACCTGATTCAGACACTCGAGCCACGCGTGCGCTATGTGCGTACGCCTTTTGTCGATCAATCGGACATCCCTTTGTTCGACAGCGCTGCGCGTGACTTCAACCAATACGCCATCTACAGCGACAACGCCTTCACCGGCGTGGATCGGATCTCCGATGCCAATCAGATGACGCTGGGCGTCACCTCGCGCTTGCTCAATGCCGATACCGGCGCTGAAACCATGCGCTTGGGCGTGGTCCAAAAGCTCTTGTTCAGCGACCAACGCATCAATCCAGACGGCGAAGAGCCCATCACCCAACGCTTGTCCGACATGCTGTTGCTGGGTTCCACCAATGTGATCCCGAACTGGTACCTGGACGGCGTGGTGCAACTCAGCTCTGAGAAACATCGCACTGAACGGGCGCTGTTGAGCACGCGTTTTTCTCCCGGCCCTTGGCGCACGGTGAGCCTGGCCTATCGCTACACACGTGACAGCAACGAGCAAATCGACCTCGGTTGGCAATGGCCGATCGCGGGCGACACGCCCTCGCTCACGCATTTGCTCAAAGACTCCCTCGCCGCCTCCACGGGACAAGGTCCCGGGACCGGACAGCCTTGCAGCGGCACCTGGTATGCCGTGGGTCGATTGAACTACTCCATGCGTGACCGGCAGTTGGCCAACGCCCTGTATGGCGTCGAATACGATGCGGGCTGCTGGATTGCGCGCGTGGTGTCGGAACGCGTGTCGGTCGGCCGCACCACCTCCAGCTCCCGCATCATGTTCCAATTGGAACTCGTGGGCCTGTCGCGAATCGGATCCAGTCCGCTGCGCGCATTGAGGGAGAATATCCCCGGCTACCGCTTATTGCGCGAGGGCAACACTCTGCTGCCTGCGCAAGGGAGCCAACCCAACCTGAGTGATGACTGATTTGCATTCCTCCACTGAACGCTCCATGCTGCCCTCCTTTACCCAACGCGTCTGCACCCTGATCGGAGGCGTGGCGCTGGCTTGCGCGGCCTTGTCGACCAGCAGCGCGTGGGCCCAGTTCAAATTGGGGGCCCCCAGCCAAGTCACGCCCCGTATGCAAACCAACCAAGAGTTGGACACCCGCGCGGCTGATGGCGCGGTTCGCAAAACCACGGCCGACTACATCGTCGCGGTGATCAATCAGGAAGTGCTGACCCGCACCGACGTCGATCGCCGTGTCGCGCGCATCATGGCGCAATCGCAAGGCCAAGGCGTGCCGCCGATGGATCAACTTCGCCAACAGGTGCTCGACCTGCTGATTGACGAAAAGGTTCAGGTGGCACAGGCCAAAGTCTTGGGCATGGACATCGCCGATGCAGAGGTCGATGGCACCATTGAGAGCATTGCCGCGCAGAACAAGATGACGGTGGCGCAAATGCGCGCTCGCATGCAGTCTGAAGGCATGGACTTCATCCGCTACCGCAACAGCCTGCGCGAGCAATTGTTGTTGCAGCGCGTCCGCGAGCGCGAAGTCACCGCACGCATCAAGATCAGCGATGAAGAAATCGACGCTGTCATCAAGAAGGATGCTCAAAACGGCGCAGAGGTCTTGTTGAACCTGGCTCACATCTTCATTCGCGTGCCTGAAAACGCCACCGATGCCGAAGTAGCCAGCCTGCAAGCCAAGGCACAAGAGATCCAAGCCCTAGCAGCCATCGGTGCGAACTTCACCGAATTGGCCAAACAGAACTCCGACGACAGCAACACCGCCAAAACCGGCGGCGTATTCGGTTCCCGCCCTGAGAGCCGCCTGCCTGAATTGTTCGTGAACGCGGTCAAGGACCTGAAGGTGGGCCAAGTGTCCAAGGTGGTTCGCTCCGGCGCGGGCTTCCACATCATCAAGTTGATCGAACGCGAGAACGCATCCAAAGCGTCCTACACCCAACAGCGTGTTCGCCACATCTTGCTGCGGATTGGCGCACAACAAGATCCCAAAACAGTCATGGAGCGGGTGATCGACATCCGCAAACAAATCGTGGAGGGGCAATCTAGCTTCCCACAGATGGCTCGTCAGTACTCCGAGGACGGCAGCGCCACACGCGGTGGCGATCTGGGCTGGTCATCTCCGGGCCAGTTCGTCCCAGAGTTTGAAAAGGCGTTGGCCATCTTGCAACCCGGTCAAGTGTCCGAGCCTGTGGTCAGCCGCTTTGGCATCCACTTGATTCAACTCATGGAGCGCCGAGAGGTGGAGTTGACGCCAGAGCAAAAGCGCGAATCTGCCCGAGGCATCCTGCGCGAACAACGGTTTGAGTCAACCTATGCCGACTGGGCGCGTGAACTGCGCGCCAGCACCTGGGTGGAAGTCCGCGATGCGCCCTGACCGTTCGCCCAAGCGCCCCAGCTCGGTGGCCTCGCGCACCACTCAAGGTCACACCGCGCGCAAACGGTTTGGACAAAACTTCCTGAACGACGACGGCGTGATCGACGAGATCGTGCGCGCCATTGATCCACGTCCTGGGCAGTTTCTGGTAGAAATTGGCCCCGGACTGGGCGCCTTGACCAACCCAGTTGTGGGTCGCAGCGAACACCTCACGGTGATTGAACTGGACCGCGATCTGGCGGCCCGCTTGCGCAAACGCGCCGAGCTGACCGTGATCGAATCCGATGTCCTGAAAGTGGACTTTGGTGCCTTGAGCACCGACAAGGGCCAACGCCTGCGCGTGATCGGCAACTTGCCCTACAACATCTCCAGCCCCATCTTGTTCCACCTGCTGCAGTGGGCGGACAAGGTGGAGGACCAGCACTTCATGCTGCAAAAGGAAGTGGTCGAGCGCATGGTGGCCGAGCCAGGCACCAAAGATTACGGACGCCTGAGCGTGATGCTGCAGTGGCGTTATGACATGGAACTGGTGGTCGATGTGCCACCGGAGTCTTTCACCCCGCCACCGAAAGTGGACTCGGCCGTGGTGCGCATGGTGCCTTGGGCGGAGCCCGCCACCGTCGACGTCAAACTGCTGGAGGAGATGGTGGCCGTGGCGTTCTCTCAGCGCCGCAAGATCCTGCGCAACACCCTGGGAGGCTGGATTGAGCAACGCGGCCTGCAAACCGATTTCGATTTGCAACGCCGCGCCGAAGAAGTGCCCGTGGCCGACTACATCGCCCTGGCCCAGTTGGCGGCGCGCTCAGCACCGCCATGAGCGGCGAGACGAGCGTTCAGGACAGACGGCGACGCGCTGCCACGCCGATCACACCCAACCCAGCCAAGACCAAGGCCAAGCTCTCTGGTTCGGGCACAGGCGACAGGGCCCAGGTCACCTTGTAGCCGCCGGGCATGCCGCTGACCACAAAGCTGTAATCGCTGCCCGCGGCCAGATTCAAGCCAGAGAACGTGGATCCTGCGCCCGTCACAGCCACACCCCCTTTGTAAATCGTCATGCTCAGGCCAGAGGCGGCAGGAATGGTCGCCAGCATGGGGATGGGCAGTGCCTGCCCTGCCAATACAAACGAGCCCTTGGCCGGGGCCGACAGGTCGAAACTCAAGGTGTCAGTGAAGGTGGGTTTGAAGAAATCCCAACCGATCGTGTAGGTGCTCCCCAACTCAGGCAGGTCGCCCAAATCACCGCTCATCGCATGCGCCGCCGGGCTGGCCATGCACAAAACAGTGGCAAACGTAGCCACCGAACGCCAAGGTAAACCAGTTTTTTGCACAGACATGGTGAATCTCCAGAAAACCAATCGAGCTGTTGCAAGGTCATGCACAAGGCGTGCCAGGGTTTTCACCGAAGCCCGCTAAACTCACAGCATGAAAACGTATTTGGTGGGTGGCGCTGTTCGGGATGAGTTGCTGGGCCAAGTCGCAGGCGATCGCGACTGGGTGGTCGTCGGCGCATCGCCCGATGCCTTGGTCGCGGCGGGATTCACGCCCGTGGGCAAAGACTTTCCCGTCTTCCTGCACCCGACCACGCACGAGGAATACGCCCTAGCGCGCACCGAGCGCAAAACCGGCTCGGGCTATCGCGGCTTCGCGGTTTATGCGGCGCCCGACGTGACGCTGGAGCAGGACCTGGCTCGTCGTGATTTGACCATCAATGCCATGGCGCGAGGCGAAGACGGCATCGTCATCGACCCCTACGGCGGCCAACGCGACCTGCAGAATAAAGTCTTGCGTCACGTGTCGGATGCATTCGAAGAAGACCCCGTGCGCATCTTGCGACTGGCTCGGTTTGCTGCACGCTTGCACGATTTCACCGTCGCACCGGAGACCATGGCCTTGATGCGGCGCATGGTCACCTCGGGCGAGGTGGACCACCTGGTGGCCGAACGGGTTTGGCAAGAACTATCGCGCGGACTCATGGAGGCCCAACCTTCCCGCATGTTGGAGGTGCTACGTGAATGTGGTGCTTTGGCAAGGCTGCTGCCTGAAGTGGATCGCTTGTGGGGTGTACCTCAACGCGCGGACTATCACCCTGAAGTCGATACCGGCGTGCATCTGAACATGGTGCTGGACATGTCAGCACAGTTGAATGCATCCTTGGGCGTGCGCTATGCCGCGCTGTGTCATGACTTGGGCAAAGGCACCACACCAGCAGACATCCTGCCCCGCCATCTCGGCCATGAAGGACGCAGCGTGGACTTGCTGCGCGCCATGAGTCAGAGACTGCGTGTGCCGGTGGACTGCAAAGAATTGGCTGAAGTCGTCGCACGCGAGCATGGCAACATCCATCGCAGCGCCGATCTCTCTCCGGCAGCGGTCTTGCGCTTGCTCGAACGCTGCGACGCCATTCGCAAACCCGAGCGATTCGCGCAGATCTTGTTGGCGTGCGAATGTGATGCCCGAGGTCGGCTGGGCTTCGCGTCATCCGCTTACCCACAGGGTCAACGTTTGGCCCGTGCCTTGGCGATCGCCCTCGGTGTCAATACCGCAGAGATTTCAAGTCGATCCCTCCAACAAGGGCTCAAGGGCCCCGCGATTGGTGCGGCCATCGCCCATGCAAGAGAGGCGTGCTTGACCGAAGGGCTGGATGCCAACAAGGGAGGCCACTGAGATGCGTCCCCATCGGCTACAGGACGGCGCCTTTCTCATCGTCGATGACCATGCGCTGCTAAGAGAAGGTGTGGCAAGCGTGTTGCGCACGCTGTGTCTTGAGGGCAACCGAATTGAGCAGGCCGATCATTTGGCCCAGGCCATCGCTCGGCTTTCTGCCGAAGGAGGCAAAGGGTGGACCGTTGTGCTCGACCTGCACTTGCCTGACAGTGCAGGCCTGTCCACACTGGAAGCGATTCGTGAGGCCGCGCCGCTGGCCCGCATTGCCATCGTGTCGGCGCATCACGATCTGGATCTGGCCATTCAGTGTATTCAGGCCGGTGCTTGCGCCTTTGTCCCCAAACATGGCAGCTTGGTGGAGTTTCAGCAAGCTTTGGCCGTGATCGCGTCTGGCGGCGTCTACTTCCCCAAAGAGTTGTTTGTCTCGGCGGGCGTCGCCGCCACCGAGGCCAAGCAGAACGCACCCGCCGCTGAATTGACCCCGCGTCAACTTGAAGTCCTGCGTGGCCTGCTGGATGGCTTGAGCAACGCAGCCATAGCCAAGCACCTTCAGATCAGCGAAGAAACCGTGAAGCTACATGTGCGTGCCATCCTGCGTGCACACGGCGCGGCCAACCGAGTCCAGCTGCTGCTGGGCTTTGCGCGACAAGCGGCATGAAGTTCTTGCGACTGAACCTGGTGGGCCTAGACGAGACCGACCAAGCCATCTACATCGAGCAACTCCGGGAACATTGGCGCCTCGATGCCTGGGCGGTGCCGGGGCAATTCATTGCCTTGATCGCCCTGATGCCCGTGATCTTGCGCAGCGGTCTGAGCCGGTGGGAATGGCTGCCAGCCATCGCCCTGCTGTTGGCCACATGGTCATGGGGATCACTGTCCCAATGGCGGTTGCGACGGGTCCACATCGACCCGGAAAACTATCCTCATTGGCGCCGCATCACCTTGCTGCGCGAGGTCACACAGGGGCTGGGCTGGGGCGCCTTGGGAGCGTTGTTGTGGGGCGCCCTGCCTGCGCAGTGGCATCTACTCATCCTCAGCGGCTTGATCGTCTACACCTACACCGCCGTCTTCTTCAGCACGCATGATCTGGGCGTGGCGGTCGCCACCAGTACCCCCATCCTGTCGATCTTGATGCTGCGCTTGCTGACCGATGCGCAAGAAGGCACAGCGACCATCGCGCTGATTCTGGGCCTGTCGATGGTGACCTGCTTGGTGGTGGGCCGATTGATCGAAGGCCGCCTGCTGGAAGGTGAGCGACTGCGGCGTCGCAACGAACAACTGGTGGCCGATCTCGCGGCAGAAGTGGAGAACGTGCGCACCGCCAAGGAATGGGCTGAGGCGGCCAATCGTCAAAAGAGCGAGTTCATTGCTGCGGCGAGTCACGATCTTCGACAACCCCTGCACAGCCTGACCTTGATGGGAGGCCTGCTCGAACAGTCATTGCACGATCAGCCACAAGCGTCAGCGGCTCGCACCTTGAACCACTCGGTGGCGTCCCTGCGCATGATCTTTGAGCAACTGTTTGACATTGCACGGATCGATGCCGAAAAGCTGCCCTATCGCCCCCAAGTCTGTCGCGCGGAAGACTTGCTGGGTTCGCTCCCGCATGAATTCAAGGTCTTGTGTGACGAGCGCGGCTTGCAATGGTCTACCACCCAGCACCGCATCCAACCGAACACCGGCGCCTGGGCGGACCCCTTGTTTGTGCAACGCATCTTGCGCAATTGTCTGGAAAACAGTTTGCGCTATACGCCAGTCGGGGGCCGCGTAGCCTTGCGTGTCACGCAACGTGGCCCCCATTTGGTCTTTCAAGTCTGGGACAGCGGCGTGGGCATTGCACGCACAGATCGCAGTCGCATCTTTGAGGACTACACCCAACTGCACAATCCCGCTCGGCAACTGCAGCAAGGCTTGGGTTTGGGCTTGGGCCTCGTGCGGAGACTGTTGAGTGCGAGCGGGGATCGCATGACCGTGCGGTCTCGCCTCGGTCAAGGGTCCTGTTTCAGTTTGTGGCTCACCGCTACACCCGTTGGTCAGTCCGCCGCGCTACCCCAACCATCGCAGCCCCAACCCGGAGGTGCCCCCCGTCAGGTCTTGCTGATTGAAGATGACCCCATGGTGCGCGCCGCGACCGAACAAGTCCTGTCCGACATGGGGTGGACCTGCTTCAGCGGCCCAGATGCCGCCAGCGCCATCAACGCCTTGGCCCAAGCCGATGGCTGGCCCGATCTGGTGTTGACAGATTTCCGCCTTGGCGCTTCTGAGAATGGTCTGGAAGTGGTGGCGCGCTGTCGGCACGAGTTTGGACTGACCTTGCCAGCACTCCTGCTCACCGGCGACCTGTCTGAAGATATCGAAAAGCAGTGCAAGGCCCAAGGGGTGGCCTTGGCTCGCAAGCCCCTGCCGGCCGATGTCTTGCATTCGACCCTGCAGTCTTTGCTGCGCCCCCTCACATGAAGGGGCGGTAGACGCCACTCCCCTCGTGAACACCCAGCTCTAACCCCCGGGGGTTATGGACTCGACATGACACACGCGGTGCAATCAAGCTCCCTGCAAGAAGGTGGTTTGATCATGTGGTGGACATTGAACGACACAAAGCCCTCCAAAGGGCAGAAGCTCAAACAAAGCGCTTGGCTGGCCTTGGGCAGCTTGGCGTTGCTGGGCTTTGGGCACATCAATGAATGGCTGGCCCCGGCCAGTTGGGCGGCGGGCATCGCCTGTCTGAGCCAACTGGACCACATCTGGCGCCACTGATCGGCGACTGCTCTCCGCATCAGGAAAGCCAAAAAGCTCCCCGCTGTTTCCAGGGGGGAGCAAAAAACTGGCTGGTACTACTTTAGTCAGGAGAAGGCGAACACCTTCTCCTTGGGCTCGACTCAGTCGGCCTGCTTGCGCAGGAAGGCTGGGATCTCGATCTCATCCATGCCATTGCTGGCCAACGCATCCACCTTGGCAGCGGCTTGCGTACGACCCGAACGCCACACGCTGGGGGTGTTCAGACCGCTGAAATCGCTGCTGGCCGCGCCCATGCCCAAACCATGATGGGCTTGGCCCACCGCGTGGTTCAACACGGGGATGTTATCGGTGCCGGTGCGAGCAAACACTTGCTGAGCAGGGGCGCTGTGCACTACGGTCATCGGCGCTTGCTGACGCTTGCCAGCGCTCAGGCCGGTGGCGATCACGGTCACGCGCAGTTGGTCACCCAGGCTCTCGTCGTAAGCGGTACCGTAGATGACGTGTGCATCTTCAGCAGCGTAGCGACGGATGGTGTTCATGGCATTACGCGACTCGCTCAGCTTGAAGGTGGCCTTCGAAGCAGCGATCAGCACCAACACGCCACGGGCGCCCGACAGGTCGATGCCTTCCAACAGCGGGCAAGCCACAGCGGCTTCGGCCGCCTTGGTGGCGCGATCTGGGCCGCCAGCGGTGGCGGTGCCCATCATGGCCTTGCCAGGCTCGCTCATCACGGTCTTGACGTCTTCAAAGTCAACGTTCACCAGACCAGGGATGTGGATGATGTCGGAGATACCGCCCACGGCGTTCTTCAACACGTCGTTGGCTTGACCGAAAGCTTCTTCCTGGGTGATGTCATCGCCCAGCACTTCCAGCAACTTCTCGTTCAAGACCACGATCAGCGAGTCGACATTGGCTTCGAGCTCGGCCAAACCAGCATCGGCTTGCTTCAGGCGGCGGTTGCCTTCGAAGTCGAAAGGCTTGGTCACCACACCCACGGTCAGGATGCCCATTTCCTTGGCCACACGCGCGATCACAGGGGCCGCACCAGTACCGGTACCACCGCCCATGCCTGCGGTGATGAACACCATGTTGGCACCTTCCAGCGTGTCGCGGATCTGGTCCACAGCCTCTTCTGCCGCGGCACGACCGGCCTCAGGTTTCGAGCCTGCGCCCAGGCCCGTCGAGCCCAGCTGCAATTGGACTTCAGCAGCCGAACGGTTCAGGGCTTGCGCATCGGTGTTGGCGCAGATGAACTGCACGCCTTGCACCCCTTGCGCGATCATGTGGTCCACGGCGTTGCCGCCACCACCGCCCACCCCGATCACCTTGATCTGGGTTCCCATGTCGAAGCTTTCAATCATCTCGATTGCCATGTCGTACCTCTTTTATATGCAGTTGCCAGTTAAAAACGAGTCAGTGTTGTTTTAAAAATTACCAACAAACCAATCGCGTACGCGTCCAAACAAGGTCTGAACCGACCCTGCTTGTTGCGCCGCTTTCATCCCGCGGGTGCGGGCCAGTCTTGCTTCTTCGAGCAATCCCATGACGGTGGCCGAGCGCGGACTGGCCACCATGTCGTGGAGGGCGCCCGAATACAAGGGCGTCCCCTTGCGAACGGGCTTTAAAAAGATGTCTTCGGCCAGTTCGACCATGCCCGGCATCACCGCCGAGCCACCGGTCAGCACAATGCCCGATGACAACAATTCTTCGTAACCAGACTCGCGGATCACTTGGTGAACCAGCGAGAAGATTTCTTCGACGCGAGGCTCGATCACGCCAGCCAAGGCCTGACGCGAGAGCATGCGAGGCGCACGATCGCCCAATCCAGGCACTTCAACCTGCTCATTGGGATCGGCCAACAGTTGCTTGGCCACACCCCACTCCACCTTGATGTCTTCGGCATCTTTGGTGGGCGTGCGCAAAGCCATGGCGATGTCGCTGGTGATCAGGTCACCGGCAATCGGGATCACAGCCGTGTGACGCACAGCGCCATCGGTGAAGATGGACACGTCGGTGGTGCCAGCGCCGATATCGACCATCGCGACACCCAAGGACTTCTCGTCGTCGGTCAAGACCGCCATGCTCGACGCACTGGGGTTGAGCACCAACTGCTCGGCCTCCAGGCCGCAGCGACGCACGCACTTGACGATGTTCTCGGCAGCGCTTTGTGCACCGGTCACGATGTGCACCTTGACCTCCAGGCGACCACCGCTCATGCCGATGGGCTCTTTCACCTCATGGCCATCGATGATGAATTCTTGCGGCTCCACCAGCAGCAAGCGCTGGTCATTGGGGATGTTGATGGCTTTGGCCGTTTCCACGACACGCTGCACATCAATGGGCGCGACTTCCTTGTCACGCACGATGACCATGCCGGTGCTGTTCTGACCACGGATGTGGCTGCCGGTGATACCGGTCCAGACTCGGCTGATCTTGCAGTCGGCCATCAACTCGGCTTCTTTGAGCGCCTGCTGAATGGACTGAACGGTGGCGTCAATGTTGACGACCACACCACGCTTGAGTCCATGACTGGGCGCCACGCCGAGGCCCGCCAGACGCAAGTCGCCACCGGGCATGACCTCGGCCACGACCGCCATCACTTTGGCGGTGCCGATGTCCAGCCCGACGACCAGATCCTTGTATTCCTTAGCCATGGTTTGGGTACTGAGGTAAGTCTTGTTGAATCAATGCGAAGTGACTGTTGCAGTGGGTTGTGAGGGTTTGCGCATGACCGGCGGCTTGCTGCCGTCCTGCCAAGTGCTGAGCCCCTTCAACCGAACGGCATAGCCTTCGGGATAACGTAAATCTGCGTATTGCAACGGCGCCGGATATTGGCGCTGGAATTCAGGCAAGGTGCGCACGAAACGTTCGGTTCGTGCCAACACTTCAGCAGGTGTGCCGCGCCCCAATTCAAGGCGGGCCTCGTCATCCAGTACATCGCTTGCAACGCGTCGAACCACCACGCTCCAAGAACCACGGTCTGTGAGTTTCAACGTGGTGATGCTGCTACCCAGTGTGTCCATGGTGGGCTGCAGTTTTTGCAGCATGTCCAGCATGACTTTGGCGTCAGACGCGGTCGCTTTGGCCGGTGCTTGTAGGGTGGGCAATTGCTCATCCTCTACATCACCAATATTCGCGTCAAACACTTCGCCAAATGTGTTCACGAGTTGGTCATCACGATCGTCGTGTTCCCAGTATGCCGCAGGCTTGTGTTCTTCCAAAGTGACTCGTAGTTCATTTGGCCACACTCTGGAGACAATCGCTTTACGAACCCATGGAACGGACTCAAAAACCTCTCGGGTTTTCATCAAATCGACGCTGAAAAAGCCACCTGCCAAACGCGACACCACATTGGCGCGAACGGTCGCTACATTGTTGCGATGCAGGTCACCGGCCAACTCCACTCGCTTCAAATTGAAGAAGGGTTGACGCGAGATGAACAACACCATCAATGCGAGCACCATGGCCACCACCACCCAGCCCATCAGGGCGGAGGCCGCATTCATCCACCGGACGTCTTCAGGCGTCTCGGGAGCGCTGCGGTAGGGGTTGAGGGCGGCTGCGGCAAGCATGGAGTCAGCGTGCTTTCAGGGTCCGGTCAGCGTGTGCTTGCATCCAGACTGGCCGAGGCCAGCAGATGCACACACAGTTGTTCATAGGACAAGCCCGCCACCCGCGCCGACATCGGCACCAAGGAGTGGCTGGTCATGCCTGGGGCGGTGTTGATTTCCAGCAAGAAGGGTTGACGATCCGAGCGGCGAATCATCACGTCCGCACGCGCCCAACCACGGCAACCCAAGGTCTTGAATGCACGCACCACTTGGCGGGCAATTTCAGCCTCTTCGTCTGCATCGAGTTGGCTGGGACACAGGTACTTCACGTCATCGGTGAAGTACTTGTTTTGGTAGTCGTAGTTGCCATCCGGGGCCACGATGCGGATCAAGGGCAAAGCCTGCGCTTGCCCATCCACGATCAGCACCGGGCAGGTAGTTTCATCACCATCGATGAACTGCTCGCACAAGACTTCGGGATCGTGCTGAGCGGCGGCGGCGTAGGCTGCGGCGCATTGGCTCGGGTCGGTCACCTTGGTCAGACCAATCGATGAGCCTTCGCGCGCAGGCTTGACGATCATGGGCGCACCCAACACCGACAGGGCGTGCGCGCAATCGTCTGCGCTCGACACCATGCGCCAATCCGGTGTGGGCAAACCTTCGAAGCGCCAGATGCGCTTGGTCATGATCTTGTCCATGGCGATGCTTGACGCCATCACACCAGAGCCGGTGTAAGGGATGCCCAGCAATTCGAGTGCGCCTTGCACCGTGCCGTCTTCACCACCACGACCGTGCAGCGCGATGAAGCAACGCGCAAAACCGTCGGCCTTGAGGTCGCTCAAGGGGCGCTCGGCAGGATCAAACGCATGCGCATCCACGCCTTGCGACTGCAAAGCCTTGAGCACACCTGCGCCCGACATCAAGGAAACGTCGCGCTCCGCCGAGGTGCCGCCAAACAGCACCGCCACCTTGCCCAGAGAGCGAGGGTCGATGGTCGGCGCGGACAATTGAACAAGGCTCATGGTTTCACTCAATCCTTCAACAACTCGACGATCTTGGCTGGCACAGCACCAATCGTGCCGGCCCCCATCGAGATCACGACATCTCCATCACGGGTCACGCCGGCCAAGGCTTGTGGCAACTCGTTGATGTCGTCGACAAAAATCGGCTCGACCTTGCCCGCCACTCGCACAGCACGGGTCAGCGCACGCCCGTCTGCAGCGACGATCGGTTGCTCGCCGGCTGAATAGACCTCGGTCAACACCACCGCATCGGCGGTGCCCAGCACCTTGACGAAGTCTTCAAAACAATCGCGAGTGCGCGTATAGCGATGAGGCTGGAATGCCAAGACCAGGCGGCGACCAGGGAACGCACCGCGGGCCGCACTGATGACCGCGGCCATCTCCACGGGGTGATGACCATAGTCGTCGATCAAGCTGAAACGACCGCCGTCTGCGGCACGCAGCTCACCATAGCGTTGGAAGCGGCGGCCCACGCCAGTGAACTCGGCCAAGGCCTTGGCCATGGGGGCATCGTCGAGCTCCAGCTCGGTGGCCACGGCGATCGCGGCCAAGGCGTTGAGCACGTTGTGCTCGCCGGGCAAGTTCAGGGTGATCTCCAGATCAGGCATCACCACGCCATTGCGACGCTGCACGGTGAAGCGCATCTGACCACCGGGCAATGCTTGCACATTGACCGCGCGCACTTGCACGTCTTCGCTGAAACCGTAGGTGATGACGGGGCGCGAGATCAAAGGGATGATCGACTTCACGCCAGGGTCATCGGCACACAAGATGGCGGCACCGTAAAACGGCATGCGGTGCAAGAACTCCACGAAGGCTTGCTTCAAGCGAGCGAAGTCATGGCCGTAGGTGTCCATGTGGTCGGCGTCAATGTTGACGACCACAGACAAGATGGGCAGCAGATTCAGGAACGAGGCATCCGACTCGTCAGCCTCAACCACGATGTAATCACCCTTGCCCAGGGCCGAGTTGGCGCCTGCGCTGTTGAGCTTGCCACCGATCACGAAGGTGGGATCGACACCGGCCTCGGCGAGGATCGACGTCACCAGGGAGGTGGTAGTGGTTTTGCCGTGGGTGCCCGCGATGGCGATGCCCTTACGCAAGCGCATCAGTTCCGCCAACATCACGGCGCGGGGCACCACAGGAATGCGCTTGGCACGCGCCGCAATCACTTCTGGGTTGTCGCCCTTCACGGCAGTGGACGTGACCACGGCCTCGGCGCCTTCGATGTGCGCGGCATCGTGCCCCACATGCACTTGAATGCCCAACGAGGCCAAGCGGCGCGAAGTCGCGCTGTCAGACTGGTCTGAGCCAGAGACCACATAGCCCAGGTTGTGCAAGATCTCGGCAATGCCGCTCATGCCGGCACCACCGATGCCGACGAAGTGAATGTGCTTGACGGCGTGCTTCATACCGACGCCTCTTTCTTCTTGGATGGTTTCACAAGTGCCTCGATGGCATCGGCCACGGCCGCGGCTGACTGAGGCCGCCCCAGTCCACGCGCACGCTTGGCCATGACCAACAAATCTTTGCGCTGCAGACGGCCAAACTCTTGCGCCAAACGTTCAGGCGACAGGTCGCTCTGAGGCAGGTGCACGGCGGCGCCGTGTTGATCCATGTATTCGGCGTTGGCGCGCTGGTGGTCGGTGGTCGACACAATCAAAGGCACCAAAATGCTGGGCACCCCTGCGGAGCACAACTCACTGACCGTGATGGCCCCGGCACGGCACAGGATCACGTCGCAGTCGGCCAAGCGCTTGGCCATGTTGTTGATGAAGGGCAGCACCTCGGCATCCTTGGCCGGATCCAGACCGGCGGCCAAATACGCAGCCTTCACCTCATCCAGATTGGCGGTGCCGGTTTGGTGCGTGACCAAAGGACGCTGTTCAGGCGCCATCTGCGCCAGGGCTTTCGGTACCGCTTCATTGAGGACCTTGGCCCCCAGACTGCCGCCCACGACCAACACTCGCAGCGGCCCTTGGCGATCCGCAAAGCGATCTTCAGGACGGGCAATGGCCTCGATGTCCGCGCGCACGGGGTTGCCTGTGACCTTGGCGATCTTCGACTTGTTGGCGGCCGGGCCATCAAAGCCGCAAGCCAGTACATCAGCAATCGGCAACAGGGCGCGATTGCTCATCAACAAAGCTGCATCGGCATTGACCAACACCAGAGGCAAGCCACGGGCCGCAGCCATCACACCACCGGGGAAACAAACATAGCCACCCATGCCCAGAACCGCTGTCGCTTGGCGCGACTTGAGGATGCCAAAGCAATCGGCAAAAGCCTTGAGCATGCGGAAGCCACCGGTGAGGGTGTGCAACAAGCCCTTGCCACGCAGACCACTGAACTGCAGTTTATCGAGCGGGATGCCGGTGGGCGGGACCAAGCGGTTTTCCATGCCCTGTTCGGTGCCCAACCAACTCACGGTCCAGCCGCGCTTCTTCATTTCATCGGCCACAGCCAGACCAGGCATGATGTGCCCGCCCGTGCCCGCCGCCATGATCACGAGGTGTTGGCTCATGCTCGCCCCCCCCGCATGAGTTGCCTGTTCTCAATATCCACGCGCAGGCAGATGGCCAAGGCCACACAGTTCATCATCACACCCGATCCACCGTAACTCATCAGGGGCAAGGTCAAGCCTTTGGTGGGCAAGACGCCCAAGTTCACGCCCATGTTGATGAAGGCTTGGCCACCCATCCAGACAGCCACGCCTTGTGCCACCAGACCCGAGAAGACACGGTCGAGGGCAATGGCCTGGCGTCCGATATTGAACAGTCGGACCACCAACCAGAAAAAGGTCAGGATCACGATGGACACACCAATGAAGCCAAACTCTTCGCCGATCACCGCCAAGAGGAAGTCGGTGTGCGCCTCGGGCAAGTAGTGCAGCTTTTCCAAACTCGAGCCCAGACCTTCGCCAAAAATCTCACCGCGACCAAAGGCGATCAAGGAGTGCGTGAGCTGGTAGGCTTTGCCCAGCGCATTCTTCTCTGACCACGGATCCAGATACGCGAAGATCCGCTCCCGACGCCATGGACTCAGGCTCACCATCAACACGAAGGCGCCAATCAAGACCGCTGTGATGAGTGCGAACATCTTGCCGTTCACGCCGCCCAAGAACAGGATGGCCATGGCAATCGCCGCGATCACCATGAATGCACCCATGTCGGGTTCAGCCAGCAACAAGATGCCGACCACACCCACCGCCACAGCCATCGGCGCCACGGCACGGAAGAATCGCTCCTTCACGTCCATCTTGCGGACCATGTAATCAGCGGCATACAGCGTGACGGCCAGCTTGGCCAACTCTGACGGCTGGAAGTTCATCACCCCCAAGGGCAACCAACGACGCGCGCCATTGACGCCCTTGCCCACGTGCGGAATCAGCACCAGGATCAACAGGAACAAAGACGCCACAAACAACCAGGGTGCCCACCGCTCCCACACGGCCAGCGGAATCTGCGTCACCACGCCGGCCACACAGATGGCCAGGATGATCGAGAACAAATGGCGCGAGAAGAAATGCGTGGGCGCGTACTTCGCGAACTTGGGACTTTCAGGCAAAGCGATGGAGGCGGAATACACCATCACCAAGCCCAGACACAACAAGGCGAGGACCACCCAGATCAAGGCCTGATCGAAGCCCATGACCGTCGACGGCTGGGCGTTCACGTTCACGTAGTCGCGCACGGGCAACGGCCCGGTGATCGCATCGGGATTGCGCTGCGCACCAGGCAAAGCCTGACGCAAACGCGCCCACAGTGAAGATGACGCCACGTCGCTCATGCCATCTCTCCTTGATCCATGCCCAACTCGCGCACCGTTTGCACAAACACTTCAGCGCGATGGGCATAGTTGCGGAACATATCCAGACTCGCGCACGCAGGGCTCAGCAGCACGGCATCGCCCTGCTTGGCTTGTGAGAAAGCCCAGCGTGTGGCGTCCTCGAGTGAGGCGTGTGCCACCATGGGCAAGGCACTGCCATCCGGCAGGGTGACGCCGGCCAAGGCTTGGCCGATGGCTTGCGCGTCTCGGCCAATCAAGGCCACCGCACGTGCAAAGCGCCCCACGGGCTCAGCCAAAGGCTCAAAGGCTTGGCCCTTGCCATCGCCACCCAGAATCACCACCAGCTTGCCACCCGACAGGTCTGAGCCCAAACCCATCAAAGCCGCCACCGTAGCGCCCACATTGGTGCCCTTGCTGTCGTCAATCGCATCCACGCCGCCCACAGTGGCCACGTGCTCCACCCGATGGGGCTCGCCGCGATACTCCCGCAAGCCGTGCAACATGGGCGCCAGGGGGCAGTCGATGGCGGTGGCCAAAGCCAGCGCAGCCAAGGCATTCGATGCGTTGTGACGACCACGGAGGCGCAAAGCATCAGCGGGCATCAAGCGCTGCAAGATGATCTCGTGCGATTCACCCTTCTTGAGCTTGACCGTGGGGTCCGCTTCGCGGGCGCGTACCAGCCAGGCCATGCCGCCTTCCTGGACCAAGCCAAAGTCGCCGGGATTCTGGGGCGACTCCAAACCAAAGCGCACCACATGGCGCGGCACGATCTTGGCGGGGCGACCACGCACCGAAGACTTGATCACTTCAGGCGGGGGCACCATGGCTTCCACCATCGGGTCATCATGGTTGATGACCATGATGGCGTGTTTGCCATAGATGCGGGCTTTGGCAGCGGCATAGGCTGGCAGGCTGCCATGCCAATCCAGGTGATCCTGAGTGATGTTCAAGACCACCGATGCATCGGGCTCGAAGTTGGTCACGCCATCCAATTGGAAACTGGACAACTCCAACACCCACACTTCTGGCAAGAATTGGAAAACGGGCTCTTTGGGTGCTGGCGGCGTCAACACCACCAAAGGTTCATCGGCATCATCCACCAAAGGCGCCTCTTGCATGGCGGCTTCATCTGTCGTCGCGGTGGCGTCGGGCGCCACTTCGGCCAAGGCGGCGTCCGCTTCCTGAGGCGTCAAGGGCTCGACCACGTCGGCAACGACTGCATCGTCCACAGCATCGGCTGCCACTGCCACCTGGGTTTCAGGATTGATGTGCGGCAAAGGCAGTTGCTGCGGCTCGATCGGCTCGATGTTTTGTTCGGGCTCTTGCTCCAACGCGACACGCAAGGTGTCCAGCAAGGTCGGCCCGATGTTGCCCGCCAAGCCCACACGCTTGCCGCACCGTTCCACCAACTGCGCCGTCAAGGAGGTAGTGGTGGTTTTGCCATTGGTGCCGGTGATGGCCAACACCTTGGGTGCATAGCGCCAATCGGTTTTGAGATCGGCCAGGGCGGTGGCAAACAAAGACAACTCGCCCCGAACCGGAATGGCACGCGCCTCGGCAGCCGAAACCAAGGCCGACACGTCGGGCGCATTGGGCATCAGGCCAGGGCTCTTCAGGACCAGGTTGACGCCATCCAGCAAACTGACATCCAAGCCGTGATGCAAAGTCGCCGAGGGCACATCTCGCGCGAGGGTGGCGGCCTGTGGGGGTTGCTGGCGCGTATCGGCCACACGTACTTGCGCCCCACAGCGCGCGCACCAGCGCGCCATGGCCAGGCCTGAGTCACCCAGACCCAGGATCAGCACGGTGAGGTCACGTAAGTAATGCATGTGGAATCAACGCAGCTTCAAGGTTGACAAACCCACCAGGCACAACAGCATGGTGATGATCCAGAAACGCACCACGACTTGCGTTTCTTTCCAGCCCGACTTTTCAAAGTGATGGTGCAGAGGCGCCATCAACAAGATGCGACGCCCTTCACCAAACTTCTTCTTGGTGTACTTGAAGTAGCTGACCTGGACCATGACGGACAGCGCTTCCAACACGAAGACACCACCCATGATGGACAGCACGATCTCCTGGCGCACGATCACCGCGATCGTGCCCAGAGCGCCACCCAAGGCCAAGGCGCCCACGTCACCCATGAACACTTCGGCGGGATAGGCGTTGAACCAGAGGAATGCGAGACCCGCGCCACACATGGCCGCACAGAAGATCATCAACTCGCCCGCGCCGGGGATGTGCGGCAGGATCAGGTACTTCGCAAAGATGGCGTTGCCCGTGACGTAGCAGAAGATGCCCATCACCGCACCCACCATCACCACAGGCATGATGGCCAGGCCATCCAGGCCGTCTGTGAGGTTGACCGCATTGCTGGTGCCCACAATGACGACATAGCTCAAGGCGATGAAGCCCCACACGCCCAAGGGATAGGAGATGGTCTTGAAGAAAGGCACGATCAAGTCGGCCTTGGGTGGCAGATCATTGGAGAAGCCCGAGGCGATCCAGCGGAAGAACAACTCCATCACCCGCGCATTGCTGGTCTCAGACACGCTGAACGCCAAGTACATCGCTGCAATCAGACCAATCAGCGATTGCCACATGTACTTCTCACGCGAAGGCATGCCTTCGGGGTCTTTGTTGACCACCTTGCGCCAGTCGTCCACCCAACCAATCAAACCGAAGCCGGTGGTGACGATCATCACGATCCAGACGAATCGGTTGGACCAGTCGAACCACAGCATGGTCGATACGGCAATCGACAACAAGATCAACACACCGCCCATGGTGGGCGTGCCACGCTTGGTCAGGTGCGATTGCATCGCGTATTCACGAATGGGCTGACCGATCTTCAACTCCGTGAGTCGACGAATCACATAGGGCCCCAAAGCCAGACCAATGAGCAAGGCCGTCATCGAGGCCATCACGGCCCGGAAGGTCAGGTATTGGAAGACGCGCAGGAAGCCCCACTCGGGATGCATCGACTGCAGCCATTGCGCCAGACTAAGCAGCATGAGCGCCTCCTGTCAAAACCTGAACCACTTGTTCCATCTTCATGAATCGAGAACCTTTCACCAGCACCGCCCCAACGGCAGGCTTGGCTGACGAAGACAGTGCCGCCACGATGTCCGCGGCACTGGCAAAAGATTGCGCGGCAGGCCCAAAGGCCTGTGCGGTGTGCTGACACAAAGTGCCTGCCGTCCACAGGTGTTCGATGCCACGCTCTTTCGCGTAGGCACCCACTTCTGCATGGAAGGCGGGGCCCTGGTTGCCGACCTCACCCATGTCACCCAACACCAACCAGTGCGGGCCAGGCAAGCCAGCCAACATGTCAATGGCAGCGCGCACGGAGTCCGGGTTGGCGTTGTAGCTGTCATCGACCAAGGTCACAGCGCGGCCATTGAAAGTCGCAGCGTTCAATTGCGAACGCCCCTTCACAGGCTCAAAGGCGTTCAAACCTGCCACCACAGCAGCCAAAGGCACACCTGCCGCCAGCGCGCTGGCCGTGGCGGCCAAGGCGTTACGCACGTTATGCATGCCGGCCATGTGCAGATGCACCTCGGCGGCGCCTGCGGGCGTGCTCAAGGCGATCACCCAGTGCGGCCGCGGATCGGCGCGCCAAGCCGCTTGACCGGTGACAGACGCCGAGCCCGACAAGGCAAAGTCCATGACGCGGCAGCCTTGCGCCAACTCACGCCACACAGCGGTGTACTCATCATCAGCGGGGAAGACCGCGGTACCATTGCACGAGAGCGCTTGCAACACGGCGCCGTTTTCTCGGGCCACCGCTTCGACCGTGTGCATGAACTCCTGGTGCTCGCGCTGCGCGTTGTTCACCAAGGCCACGGTGGGCGCAGCCAGTGCGGCCAGATCGGCGATCTCACCGGGATGGTTCATGCCCAATTCCACCACCGCACAGTGATGGACGCCCTCGCGCAAGCGCAGCAGGGTCAAGGGCACACCAATGTCGTTATTGAAATTACCCTGGGTGGCCAATGCACCTTCTGGACGGTTCAGACTAGCTTGCCACGCCCGCAGGATGGACGCGATCATCTGCGTCACCGTGGTCTTGCCATTGCTGCCTGTGACCGCGATCAACGGCAGATCAAAGCGAGCACGCCATCCGGCAGCCAAACGAGACAAGGCGGCGCGGGTGTCCGACACACGCACAGCAGGGAGATCGGTGGCCGCTGCACCGTTTTCAATCAAAACCGCCACCGCGCCCGAAGCGGCAGCTTGGGGCACAAATGCATGCGCATCGAAACGCTCGCCACGCAAGGCCAGGAAGAGGTCCCCCGCCTGCAAGGTGCGTGTATCGGTGTGCACCCGCTTGATGGGCGTCTGAGCGTCACCCTGCAGAGAGGAGCCCGCCAACAGCTCGTGCACCAGACCGAGTGTCATCATGGTGGTCATGCTTGACCTCCTTGTACTGCTCGAAGATTCAAGACGCGCAAGGCCTCGTCAATGTCAGAGAACGGGTACTTGACACCCATCACCTCTTGTGTGGACTCGTGCCCTTTACCGGCGACCAAGATGACATCCTGGGGATCCGCATCGGTCAAGGCATGCTCAATGGCCGCACGACGGTCTTCAAACACATCGACGCCCTCGCGACGCGCGACGCCCGCCAAGATTTGCGACAGGATGTAGGCAGGCACTTCGTCGCGTGGGTTATCGCTGGTCAGCACCACCTGGTCGGCGTATTGATCGGCCACCGCACCCATCAAGGGGCGCTTGATGGGGTCACGATTGCCACCGCAACCAAACACACACCATAGGCGCCCCTGCCGCGCCAACACCACGGGTCGCAAAGCCTCCAAGGCTTTTTGCAATGCGTCTGGCGTATGGGCGTAATCCACCACCACCAAAGGCTGCGCCTGAGGCACTTGGCCATGAACCAACTGCATGCGCCCGGGCACCGCGCGCAAACCGCGACACGCCTGCGCGGCGTCATTCAAACTCACACCCAAGGCGCGCAGCGCACCGACCACCGCCAAGAGGTTGGACACGTTGAAGGTGCCGATGACGGGTGCTGCCATCGTGGCTTGGGCCTGCACCTGACCATCCGCATCACGCTCAAGCACCAAGAAGGCCACGCCCTCACCCTCGTAGCGGATGTCTTGCGCCTGCAAGCGACCCGCTGCTTTGACACCGTAGGTCCAGACGTCCAACGGCAGCGTCGCAACGTACTGCTGCAAGACAGGGCCCATGGGGTCATCCAGATTGATGACGGCGGCCTTCAAGCCTGGCCAATCGAACAAGGCACGCTTGGCCAGCCAGTAGGCTTCCATGCTGCCGTGGTAATCCAGATGGTCTTGCGTGAAGTTGGTGAACTGCGCCACGGCCAGATGGGTGGCGTGCAATCGCATTTCTTCGATCCCAATCGAAGAAGCCTCAATGGCTGCGGCTTGCAGACCTTGATTCACGAACTGTCGGAAGGTGGCGTGCAGGGTGACGGGGTCAGGTGTAGTCAGACCGGTGGACAAAATCTCACCCTGATCGACCCGGCCCACGCCCAGCGTGCCGATGACGCCGCAAGGGCGCTGCAGAGCGGTCAAAGCCTGCGCAGTCCACCACGAAGTCGAGGTTTTGCCATTGGTGCCGGTGACGGCCACCACTTGCAGTTGCGCACTGGGCTCACCAAAGAAGCCATGCGCGATTTCAGCACTGGCGGCTTTCAAACCACGCAAACAGGCGATGCGAGGATCACGGAAGCCAAATTGTTCAATGCCATCGGCCTCGACCAAGCACACCTTGGCGCCATCCTGTAGCGCTTGCTGGACGTAGCCTCGGCCATCACGCGCCGCACCAGGCCAAGCGATGAAGCCAACGCCGTCGGCCGCACGGGAACTGATGCCACGACTGTCGACGCACAGCGTGGTCACGCCATGCTGGCGCAACCAGTCCAAGGCCTCCGGCACAGAATTCAGCATCAATGGGGTGCGCAGATCCGACATCAGAAGCTCTCCGGTTCTGCTTGAACAATTTGGGGCGCCACAGCCAAGTCAGGCAGGACGCCCAAGCGGTTCAGGCTTTGCTGAACCACCTTGCTGAACACGGGCGCGGCGACTTCACCACCGTAGTAGACGCCGTTGGAAGGCTCATCCACCATCACGGCCACCACAATGCGCGGTTGGCTGATCGGTGCGATGCCCACAAACCAAGCCCGGTATTTGTTGGTGGCGTAACTACGGCCTTCTTGCTTATGCGCCGTGCCGGTTTTGCCGCCCACGCTGTAGCCCATGGTCTGCGCCTTCGGCGCGGTGCCGCCTGGGCCGGTGACCATACCCAGCATCTTGCGAACCGCACGAGCCGTTTCCGGCGAGAACACGCGGTGGCCTTGCACCGGCGTGGGCGCCGCAGCAGCATAACGATTGACATTCATGTCATCTTGCGCGCTGGTTTGCATCACACCGCCCTTGGGCGCCAACTCATCCATGCCGCCACGCTTGAGCATGGTGACAGGCGTGAGGGTGCCATCCGTGGCGAACACGGTGTAAGCCTGCGCCAATTGAAAGAGGCTGGCCGACAAGCCGTAGCCGTAGCTCATGGTGACTTGCTCAATGCGACGCCAGCTTTTGTAGGGACGCAGACGTCCCGTCACGACGCCAGGGAAACCCAACTGAGGTTTTTGCCCCAAGCCAACAGCGGTAAACAAGTCCCACATTTCACGGGGCTGCATTTGCAGCGCCATCTTAGCCGTGCCCACGTTGCTCGACTTTTGAATGACTTCCTCAACGGTCAAGGTGCCGTGGGGGTGCGCATCAGTGATCACCGAGCCGTCAATGCTCATGCGCCCTGGATAGGTGTCAATCGGCGTCAAAGGCTTCACACGCCCAGATTCAATGGCCAAAGCCGCAATCAGCGGCTTCATGGTGGAACCAGGCTCGAAGGTGTCCGTGAGCGCCCGATTTCGCAACTGCGCGCCGGTGAGGTTGCGTCGATCACTGGGGGTATACGACGGCACATTGGCCAGCGCCAGCACCTCTCCCGTGAGGGCATCGAGCACCACCACACTTCCGGCCTTGGCCTTGTGCGCCAGGACCGCATCACGAATGCACTGGTAGGCAAAGAACTGGA
Organism: Aquabacterium sp.; assembly: GCA_046299355.1. Lineage (GTDB taxonomy): Bacteria > Pseudomonadota > Gammaproteobacteria > Burkholderiales > Burkholderiaceae_C > Aquabacterium. The sequence continues at coordinate 189,952 of JBKBIO010000002.1, forward strand.
TCTTGGCGTCGATCGACAGATGAACAGGTTGACCATCTTCGGGTGGGACCAAATCACCCTTGGCCTCCACAACACGACCCAAGCGGTCCTTGATCACATGGCGCACGCCATCGTGACCGGACAGCTGTTTCTGGTAAGCCAACTCGATGCCCTCTTGGCCCATGTCTTCGATGTTGGTGAAGCCCACAATGTGCGCAGCTGCCTCACCCTCAGGGTAATGGCGCTTGGACTCGCGCAGTTCATGCACCCCATCCAGATCGAGTTGGGCCACTTGTTGTGCCACATCGTCATCCACCTGGCGACGCAGCCACACGAAATTGGGGTTGCCCTTCAAGCGCTTACGCAAGTCAGCCAGAGGCATGTCCAAGAGCTTGGCCAGCTTTTTCAGCTCCGCCTCGGATGCCTTCATGTCTTTGGGGATGGCCCACAAAGACGGTGCCGGCACACTGGATGCCAACAACTCACCATGCCGATCCGTGATGCGACCACGCGCAGCGGGCAACTCGATGCGCCGCTCGTAGCGGCTCGCGCCCTGCTGCAAGAAGAAATCGTTGTGGATGATCTGGATCCAGGCCGCGCGCCCGATCAGCACCGCAAAACCCAAGCCAATGGCGCCAATCAAAAACTTGACGCGCCAAGGCGGCGTACGCGAAGCCAGCAGAGGGCTGGAGGCATAGCGCACCGTTGGCATGGCGCCGCGCGCCTGCTTGCGAGGCTGCCCGCGCAAACGGCGAACAATGTCACCCAGGCGGCTCATGGGGCCACCTCAGCCGCCGCAGGGGCCGATGCACCTTTGACGTAATGCGTGACGCCCGGCGTGTTGCCGAACATCTTCAGCTTTTCGCGCGCCAGTTTCTCAACGCGCAAAGGCGTGGCCTGCGCGCGCTTTTCCAATTGCAGGCGCTCGTACTCCAACTCGAGCTCGCGCTCGTGGGCTTGCGCCTTTTCCAGCTCGACGAACAACTGACGCGCCTCATTGCTGGAGCGGATCAGCCACAAGCAACTGAGCAGCAAGGCCAAAGCCAAGATCAGGTTCAAGCGAGAGGTCATCGACGCCCCCCTTTGCGACCACCGCTGGCGCGCGCAGGTTGCGCCTCACGCACCAGATCAGCAGACCAAGGCACCTCGGTGCGCTCAGCCACACGCAAAACCGCTGAGCGCGAACGCGGATTGGCCGCGATCTCAGCCTCAGAGGGCTTGATGCGACCAATGGACTTCAATAGCAAGGGCTTCGGTGCTGCAAACGGCACACGACGATCCACCTCCTCGCGACTGTGGCGCGCGATGAAGGTTTTGACGATGCGATCTTCCAAGGAATGGAAGCTGATCACCGCCAGACGACCGCCGGGCGCCAGCATCTTCAATGCGGCCTCGAGAGCGTCTTCGAGCTCACCGAGCTCACGGTTGACGTGAATCCGAAGAGCTTGAAAGGTGCGGGTTGCGGGATCTTGACCAGCTTCGCGTGTCTTGACCGCACCAGCCACGATTTTTGACAGCTCGCCAGTGGTGCGAACTGGTTCTCCGGCATCGCGGCGAGCGACAAGCGCCTTTGCAATCTGGCGAGCAAACCGCTCTTCGCCATAGGTCTGGATGACGTCTGCCAATTCATCTTGTGTTGCCCGCGCCAGGAAGTCCGCAGCACTCTCGCCCTGCGTCGTGTCCATGCGCATATCCAAGGGCGCATCGAAACGGAAACTGAAGCCACGCTGTGGGTTGTCGATCTGCGGGGAGGAGACCCCGATGTCCATCAACAAACCCTGGATCGGCCCGTAACCCAGGTCCTGCACGACCTGCGCCCAGGACGAAAACGCCGCATGCTTGATCTGAAAACGCGGATCGGTGATGGCCCGAGGCCCCTGAGTGGCGTGCGCAATCGCCTCCGGATCCCGATCCAGCGCCAACAGATGAGCTTGAGGGCCCAGCTTGGACAAAATCAGACGGGAATGCCCGCCGCGACCAAACGTGCCGTCCACATAGACACCCGTCGGCGCAGGACCGCTCGCAGGATCCCACAAGGCCTCCACCGCCTCGTGCAGCAGAACCGTCAGATGCTGCAAAGGATGACATGAAGACTCCATGGCGTTAGAAGGTGAAGTCCTGCAACGCGTCAGGCATGGCCTGCGCCATCACCTGAGCCTCATGGGCGGCATAGCGCTCGACATCCCACAACTCAAAGTGACTCCCCATTCCGAGCAGCATCACATCCTTGGTGATGCCGGCTGCGGCACGCAACTCTGGCGACACCAGCACGCGCGCAGAGGAGTCCATTTCGACGTCCATGGCATTGCCCAGAAAAATTCGCTTCCATCCTGAAGCAGACATGGGCAAAGCCGCCACCTTGTCGCGGAAGGCTTCCCACGAAGAACGCGGGAAGACCATCAAACACCCATCCGGATGCTTGGTGATGGTGAGCTGCCCCTCACAAAGCGCTTGCAAAGCGTCGCGATGGCGCGCAGGAACGGCCATCCGCCCCTTTGCGTCCAGCGTCAGCGCTGAAGCCCCTTGAAAGACCAGATTCACCACAAAACTCCACTTAAGTGCACTAATTCCCACTTTAACCGAACAACACACCCAAAACAAGAACTAAAGTGAAAATTTCTTCAATGAAATCAAGGACTTAGCAGCGTTTTCGCAGGCAAACACGCGAGAAAAAGTCGTTCAAAAATAAGCACTTGCAAGGGGGTCTAAAAGTGAATGTTGAGCAATTCACCCCCTTTTGGGGCACCGCATCCGCGGGTTCATCCGGAGCGCAGCGAGCGGGCATCGACGCACCGTCTGACCTGGATCAATGGTTGCATTTGCGAATAATTCGCATTATTTATAAAATGTCCCAATGAACTCGAACGCCCACCCCACCACCACGCTGGATCAGTTACCCGTGAAGGCGGTCGCCACCATTCGCTGCATCCGAGGCGAATCGCCCGACCACCAACAGCTGCGTCGCCGGCTGATGGAGTTGGGCTTCGTGCCGGGCGAGAAGGTTCAAATCCTGCGCCGCATGCTGGCGGGCAGAGGGCCAATGGCCGTGCGCGTCGGCACCAGCACGTTTGCCATGCGCCAACTGGAATCCTCGATGATCGAGGTCGTGCCAGCCTGAACGCGGATCTGCTGTAAAGAAGGAGCGCGCCATGGCGGCCGCCAAGCCCACTGCGTCGACGACGCCCTTGATCGCCTTGGTCGGCAACCCCAATTGCGGCAAAACCGCTCTGTTCAACCGCCTCACAGGCGCGCGCCAGAAGGTGGGGAATTACGCCGGCGTGACGGTGGAGCGCAAAGAAGGTCAGTTTGCGTCACCCTCGGGCCAAAGCTGGCGGGTGCTGGACTTGCCAGGCGCGTACAGTCTGTTGGCCGCCACGCCTGACGAGGCCATCACCCGCGACGTGATCGCGGGCACCCAGGCACAAGAATCAGTGCCAGTCGGGTTGATCTGCGTGGTCGACGCCACCAATCTGCGCCTGAACCTGCGCATGGTGCTGGAATTGCAAACGCTGGGCATCCCCATGATGCTGGCCATCAACATGATGGACCAAGTCAAACGGCGTGGCATCGTGATCGACACTGCCCAACTTCAACAAGAACTGGGTATGCCGGTGGTGGAGACCATCGCGATTCGAGCGGGCGGCGAGGCCGACCTGCTGAACACACTCGACCACAGTGGTTGGGCAGCCCTGCAAGGCAGGCAACGCGAGTCAGCCCTGGAGGGATTGAGACACTTGTCGGTGGAAGACACTCACCGCCGCGTTGGCGAACTGCTGGCGCGGTGTGTGCAGATGCCTTCGCACCGCAGCACGCCGAGCGCCAAACTGGATCGCTATGTCCTGCATCCGCTTTGGGGCCCCGTCATCCTGGCCACCTTGATGTTCTTGGTGTTCCAGGCCGTGTTCAGCTGGGCTGCTGCCCCCATGGACTGGATCGACGCCAGTGTGGCCGCGGCAGGTCAATGGACTCAGGGTCACATGAGCGAGGGCCCCCTGCGCAGCCTGCTGGTGGATGGCGTCATCAGTGGCGCGGGAAGCGTCCTGGTCTTTCTGCCCCAAATCCTCATCTTGTTTGCCTTCATTCTGGCGCTGGAGGACTCGGGCTACCTGCCACGCGCAGCCTTCTTGTTAGACCGGATCATGGGTGGAGTCGGACTATCAGGCCGAGCCTTCATCCCGCTGCTGTCCAGCTTTGCTTGCGCCATTCCCGGCATCATGGCCACACGCACCATTGCCGACCGGCGAGACCGATTGGTCACGATCTTGATCGCCCCCTTGATGACTTGCTCGGCGCGGCTGCCGGTATACGCACTGTTGATTGCGGCATTCATTCCAAATCGGCAGGTGGGCGGCCTGTTCAATCTGCAAGGCCTGGTTCTGTTTGGACTGTATGCGGCCGGGATTGTGTCGGCCATGTTGGTGGCTCTCGTCCTCAAACGATTTTTCAAGCACACGGGCGGCCAACCCTTACTGATGGAATTGCCCGACTATCACTGGCCTCATGTGGGTAACCTGGCGCTTGGGCTGTGGGAGCGCGCACGCATTTTCTTGGTTCGCGTGGGCACCATCATCCTGGCACTGATGATCGTGCTTTGGTTCTTGCTCAACTACCCGGCCCCACCCGCCAACGCCAGTGGTGCAGCCATCGAATACAGCTTGGCAGGCATGGCCGGTCGCGCCCTACAGGTGGTGTTTGAACCCATCGGCTTCAGCTGGCAGATCTGCATTGCCCTGGTGCCCAGCATGGCCGCCCGCGAAGTGGTGGTCAGCGCCTTGGGCACCGTCTACGCCCTATCGCAAACAGGCGATGAACTCAACGGCGCACTGGCCGCCCTGATCGGGCACACCTGGAGCCTACCCACCGCCTTGTCGCTGATGACCTGGTTTGTGTTTGCACCCCAGTGCCTGTCGACCCTGATCGTGGTGAAACGAGAAACCAATGGCTGGAAAACGCCCTTGTTGATGGCAGCCTACCTGTTTGGCCTGGCTTACATCGCGTGCTGGATCGTGTTCCGTGTCGCCACCTATTGGCAGGGAGGGGCTTGAGGTGAGCGTCACAACCCAAACCTGGCTGGTGTTCCTGATTGCTGGCGCCGCCCTGGTGTACCTGCTGCGGCGCTGGTGGCCCACGTGGCGCACGCTGTGGCACCGGCAGGCGAACAACGCGTCATGCACATCCTCGCCCACAGTCGAGAATGGCTGTGGGAGCAGTTGTGGCCAATGTGGCTCAAGCAGCCCACGGCCGATCAAAATTCATCGCGCCAGCCAAACGGATGCCCCTTGAACAAGGGGGGACACCACCCTCGCCCTAGGGATAACCCAAACTCGATCAAGGGCCTAGACTGAGCCCACTCTCATTCACACAGGTCTCGCAGTTCACCTGCACCACCATGCGCCCACTGTTTGCGATTGCACCCCTGGCATTTGCCTTGGCGTTCTTCAGCCCCTCACCGGCCAAGATGTCGGCGAGTTTTGACGCCTTCCTGGCCTCCTTCGGTAGCAGCAATTTGCCACCGGCCAACGCCGCAGCCAAGTAAGCCACTGCCATAAGCCCCTGCGAGCCACTCGATCAAAGCGCGCCGTCTTGCCAAAATTTGGCATCACGCTACACTTCGCGCTGCTCCGGGGTGTGTCCCCAGCGACTCAATGCACATTGAAACGCTGGCACGACGCTGAGATGGAATCAATCCAAACCCGTTGAACTTGATCCGGTTCATACCGGCGAAAGAAGAGCCGTCCTGTTGAGGGCCCACTGTTTGTGGCCTGGGCAGGTGCAGGCCTTCCAGCGCGCTGCACGGCCCGCTCGAAGGCCCTCGCACACCCCAGCCCCATGTGGCCATCCTGGCGCACCTCGGAGCACGTGTTTTCACACTTGCCAACCTTGGAGCCGCCCGATGAACGCCCCCGATCCCGTCGTTGCCCTGCAAACGCTCAATGAACTCACGCGCTTGACGCGTGAGCCCCTGCCCGCCTCCCGCAAGGTGTATGTGCAAGGCAGCCACGAGGGCGTGCGCGTGCCCATGCGCGAGGTCACGCTGACCAACGGCGAGACGGTCACGCTGTATGACTGCTCGGGCCCCTATACCGACCCCCACGTTGACATCGATGTCACACGAGGCTTACCGCCGGTTCGGGAAGCTGCGGTGCTCGCCCGTGGCGACACCGAACTGTATGAGGGTCGCACCATCCAAGCTGTGGACGATGGACTGAAATCGGGCGAACAGCACGATGCCCGCATGGCGGCGCTACGCCAAGCCGCCCAGGGCCTGCAACGCCAACCTCGCAGGGCCAAGGCTGGCCACAATGTGACGCAGATGCATTACGCGCGCCAAGGCATCATCACCCCCGAGATGGAGTTCGTAGCGCTGCGCGAAAACCAGCGTCGACTCGACCTGGCTGAAGACTGGCGCAGCAAGTACGGCGTCGACGCCGAACGCGAAGCACGTCTGCGAGGCAACCCCATGGGCGCGATGATCCCGCGCGAAATCACGCCCGAGTTTGTGCGCGATGAGGTCGCCCGTGGCCGCGCCATCATCCCCGCCAACATCAACCACACCGAGTTGGAGCCCATGGCCATTGGCCGCAACTTCCTGGTCAAGATCAACGCCAACATCGGCAACTCGGCGGTGACGTCGTCCATCGAAGAGGAAGTGGAAAAGCTGGTGTGGTCGATCCGCTGGGGCGGCGACACGGTGATGGACCTGTCGACCGGCAAGCACATCCACACCACGCGTGACTGGATCGTGCGCAACAGCCCTGTGCCCATTGGCACTGTGCCGATCTATCAGGCGCTGGAAAAGGTGGGCGGTGTGGCTGAAGACCTGACTTGGGCCATCTTCCGCGACACGCTGATTGAACAAGCCGAGCAAGGCGTGGACTACTTCACCATTCACGCCGGCGTGCGCTTGCCCTTCATTCACCTCACAGCCAATCGCCGCACAGGCATCGTCTCGCGCGGCGGCTCCATCTTGGCCAAGTGGTGCATCGCGCATCACCAAGAGAACTTCCTGTACACGCACTTCGAAGAGATCTGCGAAATCATGAAGGCCTATGACGTGAGCTTCTCGCTGGGCGATGGTTTGCGCCCGGGTTCACTGAGTGACGCCAATGACGAAGCCCAGTTTGCCGAGTTGAAGACCCTGGGTGAGTTGACCCAGATCGCCTGGAAGCACGACGTGCAGACCATGATCGAAGGCCCAGGCCACGTGCCCATGCACATGATTCAGGCCAATATGGACGAGCAACTCAAGCACTGCCACGAGGCGCCGTTCTACACGCTGGGCCCGCTGACGATTGACATCGCCCCCGGCTATGACCACATTGCATCGGCCATCGGTGCAGCCATGATCGGCTGGATGGGCACGGCCATGCTGTGCTACGTGACACCCAAGGAGCACCTGGGTTTACCCAACCGCGACGACGTCAAGCAAGGCCTCATTGCCTACAAGATTGCAGCGCATGCGGCCGACATCGCCAAGGGTCACCCAGGCGCTCGTGCGCGTGACGACGCATTGTCGCAAGCTCGGTTTGACTTCCGCTGGCAAGACCAGTTCAACCTGGGACTGGACCCCGAAACGGCACGCGATTTCCACGATGAGACCTTGCCCAAGGACTCAGCCAAGGTGGCGCACTTCTGCTCCATGTGTGGTCCCAAGTTCTGCTCGATGAAGATCACGCAAGAGGTGCGAGACTTTGCCGCGCAAGGGATGGCCGCCAAGTCACAAGAGTTCAAGCAAGTGGGCGGTGAGCTCTACATTCCGATTCAACCCGCGCCTCAAGCCTGACAACATGGTGAGCCCATTACGAATTGGCATTGCTGGCGCGGGCCTGCTGGGCCGACTGGCTGCCTGGTCGCTGTCGCGTCTCGGTCATTCCGTGAGCGTGTTTGATCCTGCCGAGGGGCCCAACCCTCGATTTGACGGCCAAGGCGCTGCGGGGTTTACCGCGGCCGGCATGTTGAGCCCCTTGGCTGAGCTGGATGCCGCCGAAGCCGACGTAGCGGCCATGGGCTGGCGCTCGATCGAGCATTGGTCGCGCATCTTGCAGTCGATCGACCAACAGATGCCCCCGCCCCACTTCGACCGGCGCGGCAGCCTGCTGGTCGCCCATGGCAGTGACTTGGGTGCGGCACAACGGGTGCTGTCACGCATTCAGCAAGCCGCGCTGCAGTGGCCACAACAGCCAGAAAAGCTCAGCGCCCCAGCGCTGGCAGAAATGGAGCCCGCCCTCCATGGCGCCAGGGGTCCCTTGCATGCCTGGCTGTTGCCTGGTGAAGGCGCCATCTGCACCGTGGGCACACTCAAAGCCTTGCACGCCCATGCGCACGGCGTCCATTGGCATTGGCAGCATTGTGTGACGCAGGTGCGGGCTGGCGAGCTCACGGTACTGTCTCCCACCGGACAAGAGTCAACCCTGCCCTTTGACTGGGTCTGGGACCTCCGTGGCGCAGGTGCCAAATCGCAACTGCCTGTCAGAGGCGTACGCGGGGAGGTGATCTGGCTTCACGCACCAGAGGTCGCTTTGACACGCCCCGTTCGACTGCTACATCCACGACATCGGGTCTACATCGTGCCAAGACCTGGGAACGTTTATCTGGTTGGCGCCAGCGAGATTGAAAGCGAAGACCGATCGAACGTGTCCCTGCGTAGCGCGGTGGAGTTGATGGCCGCTGCCCACAGCATCGTCCCGGGTTTGGCGGAAGCACGTATCTTGCGAATGGACAGCAATTTGCGCCCTGCCATGCCTGATAACCGACCCCATTTGCATCAGGAACCTGGCCTGGTCCGCATCAATGGACTGTACCGACACGGCTGGCTATTGGCCCCGGCCCTGCTCGATGACGCCCTGACCCACACTGGACTTTTGCCCGCCTCATGACCGAATCCCTCATCACCATCCACACCGATCGAGGTCCGCTCACCCTCCCCGCATCGAGCACACTGCTTGACGCCGTTGAGCACCTCTTGGCGGGCACGACCACGTCAGCCAGCCAGGTGGCCACCGCGGTGAACGGACAGTTCGTGTCCCGCACCGATCGCGAACGTCACCCCCTGAACGATGGTGACACCGTGCTTTGTTTTTCGCCCATCACCGGAGGTTGAGTCATGACATCCGAAGACACCTGGCACATTGGCACCACGCCCCTACGCAGTCGATTCTTGCTGGGCACGGCTCAGTATCCCTCGCCAGAGGTGTTGCAGCAGGCCATCCAGGCCTCTGGCACACAGGTGGTCACCTTGGGGCTGAAACGCACCTTGGGTGTGACGGGTCATGCGGAACACGGTTTTGTCCAAACCATTCAAAACACCGCCCGACAACTCGGCGCCCATTTATTGCCGAACACCGCGGGCTGTCGGAGTGCACGCGAAGCCATCACCCTCGCGCACATGGCTCGCGAGCTGCTGGGCACCCACTGGATCAAACTCGAAGTGGTGGGCGACGAACACACTTTGCAGCCCGACCCTTACGAATTGGTTGAAGCGGCCCGACAGTTGGTCAAAGACGGTTTTGAAGTGCTGCCCTATTGCACGGACGACCTCGTCAGCGCCTACCGTTTGATCGATGCGGGTTGCCGCATCCTGATGCCCTGGGCGGCGCCCATCGGGTCCGGCCTGGGCTTGTTGAATCCTTGGGCGCTGCGAACCTTGCGGGCGCGGTTGCCCGATGTCACACTGATCGTGGATGCAGGCTTGGGCGCCCCCTCCCATGCCACTGCCGCGATGGAACTGGGCATGGACGCGGTGCTGTTGAACTCCGCAGTGTCGCAAGCCGGAAACCCTGTCGGCATGGCGCAGGCTTTTCGGCACGCCGTGGAAGCGGGTCGACAAGGCTATCGTGCGGGCTTGATGGCCAGCAGCGATCTGGCCGTGGCCACCACGCCCGTCAGCGGTCATCCGTTTTTGCTGTCTTGAGTTGGCACATGACTTCTTCTGCCCCCATCATCTGGAGCATTGCCGGGCTGGACTCGGCGGGTGGCGCCGGGCTGAGCGCCGATCAACGCGCGGCCGATGCGCTTGGTGTGCACCTGTGCCCCATCACTGCGGCATTGACGGCCCAGCATTCCCAAGGGGTGGAAGCGGTGTTTCCTGTGGCGGCATCGGCCCTGCAGGCACAAATGGCCGCGTTGAGCGAAGACCTGCCACCGTCCGTCATCAAAACAGGTTTACTCGGGAGCGTGGCCGCCATCGAAGCCGTGGCCAAGTGGGTGGATGCCAAGCGCGCGAACACCCCGCGAGGCCAAGACCCTCACCGCCACCTGGCCTTGGTGGTGGATCCGGTGTTGGGGGCTTCCGCCGGGGGCGCAGCGTTTGCCAGCGACGAGATCCTTGAGGCCTATCGAACACAACTGCTGCCTCGCGCCACAGTGATCACGCCTAACCGGGCAGAGGCGCGCCGACTGCTGCGGCAAGCGGGGCGCCATGATGGCGCGGATGCCGATGTCCCCCAACTGGCCGCTGACCTGCAAACCTTAGGGGCGCGCAGCGTGGTGATCACCGGTGGTGATGTGCCGGGCCCCAGCCCCTACTGCATCGATTGGCTGCAAACGCCTCACGCCTGCGGCTGGCTGACTGCGCCGCGCATTGACACACGGCACACGCATGGCTCGGGATGCACCTTCGCCAGCGGCCTGGCGGCCTCGATGGCCCTGGGACATGTGGAAGCCGATGCCGCTGTGCTGGCCAAGATGCTGACCCATCACGCCTTGCAGCAAGCCCGCCAAGCCGGCGGCGGCGCGGGCCCGGTCTTGGCCAGTCGCCAATTTTCAGCGCCCCTCGATGAAGGCGGCGCCCCCCTGCCATGGCTGGGCCTCGGCACCCAACTGCCGTGGCGACTCCAGCGCACAGACCGTGCCCAGCTGTTTGCGCCCTTCACCACGCCCGCACAACGCCTGTATGGCATCGTGCCCAGCGCAGCCCAATTCAACCAAGCCTTGCATGCAGGATTGACCTGCGTGCAACTGCGACACAAAGCGCACGAGGGCGCAGCGCAAGCCATCGCTGACAGCTTGGACGCCGCACGGCAGCAGGCCCACTTACGGGAGTCCCGCGCCGAAGCCGAGCCCTTGCAGGTCTTCATCAACGATCATCTTGATGAGGCTTGGTCCGCCTTCGAGGATGTGCCCACACATCCTTTGCTCCGCCTTGGCGTTCATCTGGGCCAAGAGGACCTGTTGGCCTTGACGACGGAACAACAGGCGAGCCTGCTTGCCAGGAGCACCGATCGCCTGCTGGGCTTGAGCTCCCACAGCTTATGGGAGTTGGCTCGTGCCGCGGGTTGTGGCGCCAGCGTCATCGCCTGCGGCCCCGTACAACCCACGACGACCAAAGACATGCCCTGGCGCCCACAAGGCTTGAACAACCTGGCCTGGTGGGTGCGACACAGCCCTGCTCCCGTTGTGGCCATTGGCGGCTTGTTGACCCCAGCCGACCTGGCATCGTTTGCGCGTTGCAGGCCCGCCGCGCTCTGCGTGGTGCGCGGGCTGGGCGCACATGGGGACGACATGAGAGCCCATGTTGCGGCATTCGAACAAGCCGTACAACGCGGACTTCAAGACACCCCTGCACGGACGCCCAGACGCCCGAGACCGGTACTGCCCTGATGGCTCTCCTCGTGCTTCGATGTCATACTGCATCACGACATGAGCGAAGCACCTCCCACCACTCAGACGGACCATTTCAGCTGGCGCACATACCTTGGCCTGCTTGGCTCACCGCTTTTGGTGGTGGCCTTTGTGGCGTTGATCGGGATTGCCACGGTCAGCCTCTTGGGCGCTGTGCGCGCCTATGGCGCCGGCGAGAGCATGTGGGCCAAGTCACGCGCCCAAGCCGTGCACCACTTGCTCAGGTATGCCCATGACCGGGATGAGCGTCACTACCAGCTGTTTGTCGACGCGCTGTATGTGCCACACAGCGATCGCATGGCGCGTGAGGGCATGGAAACGGGTCAGCTGTCTCATGAGAACGTCCGCCAACTGCTGATCTCCGGCAGAAACCACCCGGATGATGTCGACAACATGATCCGCCTGTTTCATTGGTTCGGTCAACGATGGGTACTTCAGGACGTACGAAAAACCTGGGCCGACGGAGATCGACTCATTGCACAACTGGGCCAAGAAGCAGCCCAACTCAAGCAAGCCATCCAGGCCAACAAACCGCAAGAAGAGCTGGCCCCACAGATTGCCCGCATTGACGAGCTCAACGAACAACTGAACGCAGCCGGGATCGCCTTTCATGATGCTTTGGGCTATGCCGCACGCATCACCGAACGCATTCTGATTGGCGGCATCGTCGGAACGGCCATCTTGTTGTCGCTGATCAGCGTGATGCAAGTCCGGCAAGTGCTGATCAAACAAGAACGCCACCAGGACCTGCTGCAGCGCGCCAATCGACGTTGGCAACTGGCTTCAGAGGCAGGCGGCTTTGGCCTGTACGAGATGGAAAAGGACACGGGCACCATCCATCTGGACGCGACGTCTGCGGCCATGCATGGCTTGCCAGCCATTCCGACCAGCCTCCCCCGAGAAGCCATCCGCGCACTGATCGTGCCCGATGACGCCCCTCAAACGCGCCGCGACACCGATGCCGCATTGAGCAATGGTGAGGTGTTCAAAATCACCTACCGTGTGCGTCAGCCCGGCGGACAGATCCGCACACTGGAGGCGACGGGCGGACTGGTGCAAGCACAGCACGGCATTTCTGCGCGGCTCATGGGCGTGCTCAAAGACATCACCGATGAATTGGCTCAGGCCGATCTGGCCATGAAGCGTGATGCCGCCGAACGGATTGCATCGGCACAACGGGAGTTCCTGTCTCGCCTCAGTCACGAACTGCGAACGCCCCTCAATGCGATTCTGGGATTTGCGCAATTGATGCAACTGGAGCGTCAGGGCAATTCGCCCCAGACTCAGCAGCAAGCCAAAATGATCATGGGAGCAGGGCAACAACTCTTGGCCCTAGTCGAAGATGTACTCGACCTCAGCAAGGTCGAGTCGGGCCACATCGCCATGGCCCTGCAAACCGTCGATGTCGTGGCACTGACCCGAGACTGCCTGCCCTTGCTGGACACCCCGCTACAAAAGCATCAATTGCGGCTGATCGATCAACTGGGCGATCAAGCTGTGTGGGGAATGGCCGATGCGCAGCGCCTCAAGCAAGTGATGGTCAATCTGTTGACCAACGCCTGCAAGTACAACCGCTTAGGGGGCACCGTGACGGTGAGCTTGCAAGACCCCACACAAACGCCGGGGTGGGTGTGCATCGACGTGACCGACACAGGGCAAGGCTTGAGCCCCCAGGACCAAGCTGAACTGTTTCAGCCATTCAAACGCCTGGATCCGTCTGCGCGGGTCGAAGGCACAGGGCTGGGCTTGTACATCGTCAAACAATTGGTCGAGCGCATGCACGGCGAGGTCCGCCTGCACAGCACAGTGGGCCTGGGCAGCACGTTCACCGTGGCGATCCCGGTGGCGCCACCCGCCAACGCTTCATAACCCTTCTTCCAGCAACCACTGGCGCAAGGTTCGGACCATGTCGCGGTCATGGTGGAGCCAGGCGTTGTGTCGGTAGTCGTTGTAATACGCCTCTTCGGCCGTTTGCTCGGCCATCGCCTCATAGGCGAAACGCAGCACCATTTGACCCGGTTGAGGCTCCTCGATGGACACGGTCAAACGAATCGGCGCGGTGTCACCATGGGCTTCAGGCGTAAAGACCATGCGGTTCATGGGTGTTAAGTGCACCACATCCTGCAAGGCATGCTGACCAAAAGCGAGCGCACGCTGGATCACCCCGGGCTCCACTTCTTTGCAGTCGCAACGATCCGGCCCCATCGGAAAACGCTGGGGGGTCAGCACGCGAATCATCAGGCCGCGCCACAACTGTTCACGGGAAAAAGCAGGCACCACCATCTGCATGGATGTCGCCGGGGAATTGATTTCGATGACGTGTTCAAAGCGCATGGGCGAAAGCTTAACGCCAAGTCCCGACTGCGGCACTGGTCAGGCGTCTCGCGTGCGACTAAACTTGCGCCAGCATTACCAGCTCCCCCATCATGTCTCAGTGCGCATCCTCTTCCGTTTCATCTTCTGACACCCCAGTGGCCCAGCCCATCAAACTCGTGCCCAAAGCGGTGTTGAACGCGCACGGCTGCGGTGGTGACTGCAAGGACCACGACGACAGCGAAGCGCGCTGGCCCCGCGCCAAAGTGCTGGAACTGTTCAACCTGCCCTTCAATGACCTGATGTGGCGCGCCCAACAAGTGCATCGCCAGCACTGGGACGCCAACGAGATCGAACACGCCACCCTGTTGTCGGTCAAGACCGGCGGCTGCCCGGAAGACTGCGGGTACTGCCCACAATCGGCCTCGCATGACACCGGTGTCGAAGCCAGCAAGCTGATGTCGCCCGACGAAGTGCGCGAGGCCGTGGTGGCTGCGCGTGAAGCTGGCGCCAGCCGATTCTGCATGGGCGCCGCTTGGCGAGCCCCCAAAGACCGCGACATCGAGAAAGTGGTCGAGCTGATCCACGTCGTGAAAAACGAAGGCCTGGAAGCCTGCTGCACCCTCGGCATGTTGAGCGACAGCCAAGCCCAAACCCTGAAGAAGGCCGGGCTGGACTACTACAACCACAACTTGGACACGGCACCCGAGCTGTATGGCGACATCATCACCACGCGCGACATGCAAGACCGGCTGGACACCCTCGATCATGTGCGCAAGGCGAGCATCAAGGTGTGCAGCGGTGGCATCGTCGGCATGGGCGAGACCCGCGAGGGGCGCGCAGGCCTGATCGCCCAACTGGCCAATCTGCCCACCTACCCAGAGTCGGTACCGATCAACGACCTGGTTCGCGTACCAGGCACACCCTTGGCCGACACGCCTCAGTTGGACCCACTGGAGTTTGTGCGCACCATCGCCGTGGCTCGCATCACCATGCCCACCGCACGGGTGCGCCTGTCAGCCGGCCGCCAGCAAATGAGCGAAGCCGTGCAAGCCATGTGCTTCCTGGCAGGTGCCAACTCCATCTTCTACGGCGACAAATTGCTGACCACTGGCAACCCTGAGGTCGAACGCGATCGCCAATTGCTTGAGAAGCTGGGCCTGCGTAGCGGACAAGCCATCACCGCACGCGTGAATGCGGCCTGAGGCGGCCGACACGATCTGCCCCCACAACAAAGCCGCCCCGAGGGGCGGCTTTGTTTTGCGCAAACAGCTTGGAGATCAGTGCGACCAGACCCACAGACGTGTACCGCCTGCATCGAAGTTTTGGATGCTGATGGTGCCCATCTTGGGCGCGTCGTATTTCACGCCCGTCATGTTCGAGATGAACTGAGACAGGTTCATCGTGCGGCTGACGGGATTGGAAGGCAAGGTCACTTCCGACACGGTTTGACCGTTGTAGACCTCGGTGGGCAGGTTGTTGACACCCGACGCAGCCATGGTGGCCAGAAACTCTTCGCGGGTCAGGACCTTGCCATACAGGCTGGCCAACTGGGTGATTTGGTTGGCGAAGGCCAGGAAGGGTGAGTTGGGCAGGTTCGAATCGACAGTGCCGTCGCCCGCATAGGCTTCGCTCATCTCTTCATCGCTGAGACGCTGAGGGGCCGCGTGGGCGCTCATGGACACCATCAAAGAAGCGAAAGCCAGAGAAGCGGCGGTCAGTGTGCGGGTGATGGTGGGCATGAAAGTCTCCTGTCCTAGTGACTTTCATTTCGACTCCCCCCGCATAAACCATAGGTTTAAAACCGTTAACTAGGTCGCACTTGCCTCGCTATTTCAACGTTTACCCGAATCGTTTTTGCGCTAACTCTGGCCCATTTTTAAAAGGCAGGATCACCCTCCGCCATGCGCAATCTCGCGTGGAGCTTGGCGTTCTCCGCTTCAAGCTCGGCGACTCGCGCACGCAGGCGCTGAATGGTCTGTTCAGGCGCTTCATTGGCCTCGCCCTCTTCAACTTGGGCATCCCCGATGGAGGCGTCTGCCGGACGCGGCTTCGCCTTACTGCGGGACTCCCGGACCTGCCGAGCCGCCTGCTGCAACTCTTTTTTGCCACCCGCGACGGCAGCCACTTGCTCTTCCACCGGCAAGGAGGCCACTGCGGCCGCTGCGTTGATGGAGATGACGCCCGCCTTCACTGCCTCCACCAACTCGGGCGCAGCGGCCTTCTGGATCTTTTCAATCTGGCTGACAGTGGTGCTACTGATGCGTGCGGCCCGTGCGATCGCCTCGCGCGAATTCAGAGCCTCCGCACGGGGCGCAGCCGCCAGCACAGCAGGATCGGCTTCACCGTCCCAAGGCGCCATACCAGCTTCTGCTGGCGGTGGCGCAACATCTTCTCCTGAGGCGGTCGGCGCGGGCTCGGCCGCTTGGCGCGCCTCCAAGATTTCTTTCTTGCGCAAGGCCAACACCCCACGCTGAAAGTCCGACACGCTGCGACGGCCCAGGTGCTGATCGATCATCCACAGGTGCACGTCTTCCATGCTGCGGAAGCGGGTGTTCTGAATGGTCTGGAATGGCAGCCCGTGCTTCTTGCAAATGCTGTAGCGGTTGTGCCCGTCAACCAGCACATCGCCCCACAGCACCAAGGCATCACGACAGCCCTCCGACAAAATGCTGCGCTCCAGGGCCGCGTACTCGTCGGGGGTCAGCGGGTCAATGTAGACACGCAAATCTTCTTTGATGGTGATGTCCATGGCGTCAAGCGGGCCCGGTCAAGGGCCATACAGCGGGGGCGCCATTGTACGAAGTCAACGCAAGGGCCGGCCCCTGAGTGCATGACATCTCTTATGCTTGCGCCATGCTGCCCTGCCTTGAAACCACCTCTGGCCCATCGCCCACCCACAGCCTGATCATCCTGCACGGGCTGGGCGCCGATGGCGCCGACTTCTTACCCGTGTGTCAAAGACTGGATCTTGAAGACATTGGAGACATCCGCTTTGTGATGCCCAGCGCACCGGCCATGCCGGTCAGCATCAACAACGGCTATGTGATGCCCGCCTGGTACGACATCCGACCACCCGGCCCCCTGCCGCGTGAAGATGAAGCAGGCATGCGCACATCCCTGATCGCCATCCACGCCTTGATCGACCGCGAGTTGGCACGTGGTGTGCCCGCTGAGCACATCGTGCTGATGGGCTTCTCGCAAGGCTGCGCGATGGCCCTGATGGCGGGCCTGCGCTACCCGCAGCGTTTGGCAGGCCTGATCGGTCTGTCGGGCTACCTGCCCGTGCCCGAGCGCACCGCACAAGAACGCCACACGGCCAACACTGACACGCCCATTTTCATCGGACACGGCCTGGACGATGACGTTGTGCCACTGGCGCGAGGACAGCTCGCGCATGCCACTTTAAAAGGGCTGGGGCACCCCATGACCTGGCACGACTATCCGATCGATCACACCTTGTGTCTGGACGAAATTGCCGACATCGAGCAGTGGTTGCGTCGTGTCTGGCCGACTTCAATCTGACAGGAAGCGATCCCGGAACGCCTGGCAAAACGCCTCGGAGCCACTCAGCGACAGCGTCACCGTGTGGCGCGGCTCACCGGGGGCCAGGCGGTGGGTCAAGATCAAACCCATGGCGGGATCAAACTGCCAGGATTCGGGCACGCTGAACTCGGCCTGGGCTTGCAGGTCGTAGTCCCACTCAAAGCCTTCGTCCAAAGGCCCGCGTTGCTCGCCAAAGGCATCAAAGGCCCATCCCAAGACCTGGGCCACTTCGCCTTGCACGGCCCCCAATTGCGGCGGCCCTACCGACGCCATCGCGTCGAAGGTGCCCACCCCCTCGGTGTCTTCACTGAAATCAAAGTCGAGGTAGCTTAAGCTCATCGGGTACCGCCTTTAGCCGACTTTGGCAGCTGCGGGCAGTGCGGCTGCACGCTCAGCTTGGCGTTGCGCCAGGTAGTCTGGTTGGAACATGGCCATGCGCAAAACATCGCGGTACTCACCGTCCACGAAGAACTCGTGCCGCAAGCGCCCCTCTTCGCGGAAGCCCAGTTTGCTATAGACCTTGACCGCACGCTCATTCTCGATATCGACGATCAGGAACAGCTTGTAGAGGTTCAGGACCGTGAACGCATAGTCCATGGCCAAGCGCGTGGCTTGCGTGGCAAAGCCTTTGCCCTGATGGGTGGGCGCAATGATGATCTGAAACTCGGCCCGACGGTGGATGTGATTGATCTCGACCAACTCCACCAATCCCACACGCACGCTGCCTGATTCGGCAATGAAGCGGCGCTCACTTTGATCGTGGATGTGCTTGTCGTAGAGGTCGCACAGCTCGACGAAAGCCTCGTAAGGCTCTTCGAACCAGTAGTGCATGACGGTTTCGTTGTTGTCCAACTCGTGGACAAACCGGAGGTCTTCGCGCTCCAGAGGGCGCAGGCGCAGGGTCTCGGACATGAGACCCATTCTATGCCTGACGGTCAGTGCAAGACCAGATGGCCGCTGCCTTCAAAGTCCATCAGGACACTGGCCGATTCCAGAACCCGCCACAAATGCGCAGGCATTTGCATGATGCGATCGGGCGTGCGCGCTTCACGCACCCACGCTCGGATCTCTGCATGCTGATCAGGCGTCAGCAAGTCCAAGGCCAACATTTCATCGAGCAACTGCATGATGCCCTCCATGTGTCTGGGCCAGGTGAAACGACATCACCTGTGCGCCATTTCACTATGGCACATCTGCAGCCATTCGCAAGCGTGAACAGTCCTGCACTTGGGGGGCTTTTTGCCCCGTAAAAATCAGCGTTGCGCGAACAGCGACGCGGCCTTGGTCTTGATCTCCAACAGCTCGTTGGGGCTGACCGAGTATTGGCCAGTGGTCTTGTTCACGTCGACGCGGAATTCCACATCGCGGCCGTTGTTGCTCAAGATGCCGCTAGAGAACTCGTAGTCGTCTCGCTCAAAAGGCAGCGCCTCGGTTTCTACATCCAGATCGTCGTATTCAACCTTCTGGATGTCGCCGCTGGCGAGGTCCAGCATGCCGGTGGCGGTCACTTCGTCATCGGTCAGTTCGTCGATGATGCGGATGCGTACTTTGAGGTCCACGTTGATTTACCTATTCATGCCAAGGGGGCGGATTCTGCCACGCCCCAAGTAAAAAACCGGGCACGCAGCCCGGTTTGTGATCATGCAGATGAACCCAGCCGGGTTCATCCGAAGCATCAGGCGGCGAAACGCTGCTCCAACTTGGCCTTGGTGGCAGGCATTTCAGCAGGCAGGTTGTACGCCAGCTGTGTGAACAGCTCGTCGTGCAACTTCAGCTCTTGCTGCCAAGCGGCCTTGTCGATGCCGATAACGGACTGGAATTGTTCCTTGGTGAAGTTCAGGCCATTCCAGTTGATGTCTTCGTAGTTGGGGCTCAGACCGAAAGCGTTTTCCACGCCACCAGCCTTGCCTTCGAGGCGGCCGACCATCCACTCCAGGACGCGCATGTTTTCGCTGTAGCCAGGCCACACGAACTTGCCGTCGGCACCCTTGCGGAACCAGTTCACGCAGAAGATCTTAGGCAGAGTGTGACCAGCGCCTTGCAGCTTGGCGCCCAGGTTCAGCCAGTGCTGGAAGTAGTCGCTCATGTTGTAGCCCATGAAAGGCAACATGGCAAAGGGGTCACGACGGACCACGCCTTGCTGACCGAAGGCAGCAGCGGTGGTTTCGGAACCCATGGTGGCAGCCATGTAGACGCCTTCGGTCCAGTCACGGGCTTCGGTCACCAGCGGCACGGTGGTAGAACGACGGCCACCGAAGATGAAGGCGTCAACGGCCACACCAGCGGGGTTGTCCCACTCGCTGTCGAGTGCGGGGTTGTTGGTCGCAGCCACGGTGAAACGGGCGTTAGGATGAGCGGCCTTGGTACCCTTTTCCTTGGCGATGGCAGGGGTCCAGTCATTACCTTGCCAGTCGATCAAGTGAGCGGGCAGCTCGTCGGTCATGGATTCCCACCACACGTCGCCGTCATCGGTCAGGGCCACGTTCGTGAAGATCACGTCGCGGTCCAGGGACTTCATGCAGTTGAAGTTGGTCAGGGTGTTGGTGCCGGGGGCCACGCCGAAGTAACCGGCTTCAGGGTTGATGGCGTACAGCTTGCCGTCGGCCGCAGGCTTGATCCAGGCGATGTCGTCACCGATGGTGGTGACCTTCCAGCCGTTGTAGCCTTCTGGTGGGATCAGCATGGAGAAGTTGGTCTTGCCGCAAGCCGAAGGGAAAGCGGCAGCCACGTGGTACTTCTTGCCTTCGGGGTTGGTCACGCCCAAGAGCAACATGTGCTCGGCCAACCATCCTTGGTCACGGCCCATGGTGGAAGCGATACGCAGGGCGAAGCACTTCTTGCCCAACAAGGCGTTGCCGCCGTAGCCAGAACCGTAAGACCAGATTTCGCGGGTCTTGGGGTAGTGAACGATGTACTTGGTGTCAGGGTTGCAAGGCCAAGCGACATCCTTCTGGCCTTCTTCCAGCGGTGCACCCACGGTGTGGACGCAAGGCACGAATTCGCCATCGGTGCCCAGCACGTCGATCACGCCCTTGCCCATGCGGGTCATCAACTTCATGTTGACGGCCACGTAGGCAGAGTCAGACAGTTCCACGCCGATGTGGGCGATGTTGGAACCCAGGGGGCCCATCGAGAATGGCACCACGTACAGGGTGCGGCCCTTCATGGCGCCCTTGAACAAGGCGTTTTCACCGGTTTGCAGCTTGGCGCGCATTTCAGCGGGGTCACACCAGTTGTTGGTGGGACCAGCGTCTTCCTTGCGGTCTGAACAGATGAAGGTACGGTCTTCCACGCGCGCCACGTCGGAAGGATGGGTCCAGGCCAGGTAGGAGTTAGGACGCAGCTCAGGGTTCAGTTTCTTGAAAGAACCGGCTTCAACCAGTTGGCCGCACAGGCGGTCGTACTCTTCGGTGGTGCCATCGCACCAGTAGATGTCCTTGGGCTGCAGCAAGGCGGCCATTTCGGCAACCCAAGCCACCAGCTTGGTATTTTTGACGTAGGCAGGTGCGTTCACCTGAACTGCGGCAGTAGTCATGACAAAAGCTCCAAAGTTAAAAAAATAAGGTCTCGACAAGACAGCCTCAACCGCCTTCTCGGGACCCGGCGCGAACGCCCAGGCTTTCAAAGTAGACTCTTTTCGACCCTATTCAGTTCAGCAGAACCTGATACAACGGAGCGATTGGACATCGCCCTCGCAGCACCGGAATCTGAACCCGAACCGAACCGGGGAACCTCGTATTTTAGTCCACTTGGCGATTTTTAGGTTCCCCCCGGGTCCAAGGGGAGCCCAGAAGCCCGGCGAGTGTTGTGCCGAATGCTTCACGAATCGCTGTTTTTTTCACCCAATGAGAGCCAGGAAACCCACTGCGCATGAGCACTTTTGACCGTCGCAAAACCTTGGCCCTGCTAGGAACAGGGCTAATTTCCACATCGTGGGCTCAACCGGCAGGTCGCCGCCCTTTGGCTGAAGGCCCGCGCGTCAGCGCCGAACCCGACGTGATCACCTCGGGCTTGGCCGCCAAGTGGTCGTCCGCCATGAAACGCGACCTGGGGTGGGCGGCCACCTTCAACGCGCAACCCTCTGGTGGCGTGCTGGACCTGCTCGAGCACGGGCAAACCGATGTGGGTTTGTTCTACAGCCAAGCCAAAGCCGACCAACTGGATAAACAGGGCCTGATCTACGAGCGCCAGACCTTGGCCACCACCGAAGTCCTCTTGATCGGCCCCAAGCAAGACCCCGCAGGCATTCGTGCCGAGTCCGACATTGCGCGAGCCTTGACACAAATCATCGTGGCGGCCGGCGCAGGGCAAGCGGTTTGGCAAGCGCCAGAACCTGGCTCGGCCTTGCACGCCTGGACGCAAGGCCTGACCCAAGGCTTGTCCGCACAAAAACTGGCGGGCGCCGCAGGCAAATCGGCTGCCGGTGCCAGCTATCAACTGGTGACGCGAGCCGGATTGAGCCGAAAGGGACTACCCGCTGGTACACGCGTGTGGGACATCCACGATGCCCGCATGGTGCTGCAACTGCAGTCCGCCTTGTCATTTCGCTCGCGCCATCAAACAGGCAAGTTGTTGACCAGTTGGCTGAAATGGCCCTTGGCTCAAGGCATCATCCAGAAGTCGCAGCCCGCGTGGCGACTGCCCACCACGCGTTGACCTCCACGTCGTTATTGACCGCCTGTCCGCCATGTCGCCTCGCCGCATCCTCTCGATCAACACCGCCAGCCTGTCGCCCATGCAAATCGGCGAGCGGCGCATCATGACCGGCATCCTCAAACGCAGCGTGAGCCTGCCAGAGCAGCCCAGCCGCATCGCGGCACAAGCCCTGGGGCTGGCTGGCGACGAACAATCTGACTTGACGGTGCATGGCGGACTGAACAAAGCCGTGTACGCCTACCCGCACGAGCACTACGCTTTCTGGCAAACGGTGCGAAGCCAGGCCAGTGCGCAGGAATGGGGCAGCGCTTTGCCCTTTGGCCAACTCGGTGAAAACCTGACGCTGACCGGCCTGCTGGAAAGTGACGCCTACATTGGCGATCAATTGCATTTCCCGGACTGCGTGCTGGCCATCAGCGAACCTCGCCGCCCTTGCTACAAGTTTGACGCCGTGATGGGCTTCAAGCAGGCCAGCAAGATGATGGCGCAGTCAGGCTACTGCGGCTATTACTTGTCCGTGATCCAACCCGGCACCTTGGCGGCCGGCGAGTCGTTTGACATCGTGCCAGGCGCCCGCGAGATCAGCATCCGCGAGCTGTTCCTGGACAAGATGCGCAAGGATCGCTGAGTCAGTCCTCGTCGTCCCAGCGACGCATTTGCAGTTTGATCTGGTCGACAAACTTGCGCACCTCAGCACTGCTGGACAAACCTTGTGTTTGCCATTGCGGGCGAACCGACAACTTCGGCGTCCACTCGGCCTCGATCACGGCTTGATCTGCTGACAGGCTCAAGGCCACACACGGTTTGCCTCGGTACTCAAAACGCCACGGCGCCGTGGTGCTTTTTTCCACCAAGGGTTTGAGGTCGCGAAGCTGCCGCCGCAAGGTCACCAAGGCCTCATCGGCTTTGAACGGCGGCAAAGCAAAGAAGTCACCCAAGTCTTCGGTCATGACGAGGCTTTCTCGGTGGGCGGTAAGTTGGTGATGCCGGCCGCCACATGGCCCGCCGGGACGTGGGGGGCCGCGTTCTCGACATGCCCTGTCTGATCATCAAAGAAGAAGTCCGGCTCGAACTCGCGCAGGAACGGGCCCTTGGGCAAGCCGCCCAAGAAGAGGGCCTCGTGCACATCGATGCCCCAATCCATCAAGGTGCGAATGGCACGCTCATGCGCGGGTGCACCACGCGCCGTGACCAAGGCCGTGCGGATCTTCATGCCAGCCCCCTCACCTCGCGCTGCTTGCTGCTGCAAAGCATGCAGGGCCTGCAGAAGGGGCTTGAAGGGCCCCGCCGCCAAAGGTGTGTCGGCCTGATCGACCTCATGCTGTTGGAATGCGTCCAGACCGCCGCGCTGGAATACCCGTTCGGCCTCATCCGAGAACAACACCGCATCGCCGTCAAAGGCAATGCGAACCTCATCCGGGTGCGCATCACCTGCGCGCGCCGAGTGCGGCAAAACACGCGCAGCAGGCACCCCTGCAGCCAAGGCGGAACGCACATCGGCTTCATTGGCAGATAAGAACAAGTGCGCTTGCAGGGGGCGCAGATACATCCACGGACTTTGGCCGCGCGTGAACACACCACGCTCGATGGGCAAACCGTAATGTTTGGCAGACCTGAACACGCGCATGCCAGATACAGGATCGTTGCGCGAAAGGATCACGACCTCCACGCGCTGCTCGCCGCCGGCGTTGAAAGCCAGGAGCTTGCGCACCAAAGAGAAGGCGACCCCAGGGCGGGCCGGCACATCCACATTCGCCAGCTGATGCTGCATGTAGGCGCGATCGTCCGCGCCTTCAAATAACTGGTTTTCTTCTTCAAAGTCGAACAGGGCCCGCGATGAAATCGCCACCACCAACTGTCCGGACAAACTGGCCGGCATGAATCGCTACCTGTGATGCAAACAGGCTCACATCATTGCATGAAGCCGATGGGCTTGCGTCGCCCGCCCTGCTCCGGCAAGTCTCGCACCTCGATGACATCTCGTCCATCAAGTTTGGCGTTGCCAAATGCGGTCATCAGCGCGCGACGCATTTCTCGCGGGGCGCAATGGGCCATGGCATCCAAGACATCGTCTCGCAAGTCAGGCTCAAATCGCTGCCCCCAATCGTGGTCTGCACGAATGCCACGATACAGCTTGCTCGCAATCTTGCGTGCGGCCTCCTCATCCGGCGCTTCAATGTCAAACACATTCATGCGATTCAGAATGGGATCAGGGATGCCCCGCGCATCGTTGGCGGTGGCCACCCAAATGACCTGACTGGCATCGATGGGGACTTCCGCAAACTCATCAATGAAGGTGTGCGCCGTGTCATGCTCCAAGAGGCCATACAGGGCACCCAAAGGGTCATAGGCATGATCGCCACCGGTTTTGTCGATTTCATCGACCACCATGACCGGGTTGGCATATTGGCCATCGACCAAGGTTTCGAACACCTTCCCAGCCTTGGCACCCTTCCACTGGCTCGATGCCCCTGACAACACCCACCCAGCCGTGAGAGAACTCATCGACACGAAGCCCATGCCCGTGCCCAAGAGCTGAGCCATCTCGCGCGCAAAGTGCGTCTTGCCGACACCGGGCGGCCCCAAGAGCAACATGGGGGTGATTTCCAAGGCATCTCGGCTATCCGTACACAAGGCCAGTTGGCGCTTGAGGTCATCGAGCACATCGTGGAAGTTGGGCAACTCATCGTAGAGATGCGCCATGGCGGGCAAGCCAGACGGCTTCACCTGAAAACGCTCCGGCCCCTTGTCCAACATGCGCTCGTATGTCGCGCGGAGGGACTCGTGGTCTCGCGGCGGGAGTTTTCCTAAGCGTCGCTCCACGTCATCCACGCAATACACGTGACGCATGTGCGCGATGGGAATGCGTCCGCGTACATCATCTTTGGACACCAAAACGAGTTCACTGCCACTGCTCATGTTGAACCTCCGGCCAGGCAACACCCATGCAAATCATTGCAGCAAACTGTCAGCATTTCGAGCCCTCGAACAAGTGCCCTTTCTGCCCTCTTTATCTCCAGTTCCGTCCGCTTTGACCAGCGAGACACCCCTCGCTTGCCATGGATGTTCGAGCAAAATGCACGGTTTACGCACGTCCGATCCACCATGACTGCATTGCCAACAGCCAACCTGCCGACGACAGACCGTCCGCGCGAGTGGGTGCGCCCCGGCTGGCCCATTCTGGTGACGCTCATCCTGATGGCGGGCATCATTGCGGGATTCCTCTTTGTCGAGACCTCACCGCCGCAATCGGGACCAGGCGTGCGTTGGCTCGAGAGCACGCGCACGGCACACACCAGCGCCCCAACCCCGACACCCGTCGCCTTGCCGGACTCATGGAAATCGCAAGGCCTCAGTCCGATTGGCGCGGCTCAGTACACCTTGACTTTCGAGTTGTCGGCAGCAGCCGCCAGCGATGGCGCCCACACCCCATGGGCCTTGCGGTTCGACCGTCTGTGCGCAGCACACCGTATCCATTTGAATGACCACTTGCTGCACAGCACGCTGCTGGACCGCTCGTGGTTGGGCGAACCGTCATCTCATCTGCTGGATGTTCCGCCCAGCTTGCTGCGCCCCGGCGTCAACACCCTGCACCTGGATGTTCGCTGCGTCCTCCACGGCGGGCTCTCTGCACCAGCGCTGGCGCCGAAAGCACAGCTCTACGATGACTTTCTCCGCCAGACAGCACTCACGCAAGCTGTACCGATGATCCTGAACCTGTGCAGCTTGGCCTTTGCGGTGTTCGTGATCTTGTTGTGGTGGTACCGGCGACAAGAAACAGCGGCCGCCCTGTTTGGCGCCCTTTACTTGGTGGTGTCGATTCGAAATTGCACCTACTACATCACCGCCGATTTCGCCATGCCTGCCTTGGTGGCCAGTTGGGGCTACTTGATCGCCCACTTGGCTACATCCAACTTGTTAGGCTGGTTCGCGTTATCCATCTCACAAAGACGCGTACCGTGGTTTGAGCGACTGCTCTGGGTCACCACGTGGGTGATTCCTGTGGTGGCTGTGCTGGCATCGCCTTGGGACCCCAATCTCGACCGTACGCGCCTGCTCCTGCAACCGGTGATGCCATTGTTGGCGGTGCCCGCGATTTGGATCTTGTTTCAACACAGCCGCCAGCAACAGACCCGATCCATGTTGGTGTTGTCGCTGGGGTTTGCCAGCGTGCTGATCACCGGGGTACACGACTTTGTCTTCATTCGTCTGCTGGGCGATGTGGAGCACGGCTACTGGATGCCGTGGGCTGTCCCGCTCACCCTGCCTGGCTTCACCATGCTCCTGATGAACCGCATGGTGCAGGCCTTCAACGACATCGAACAAATCAACGCCACACTCGAAACCAAAGTGCGTGAGCGAACGCGAGACCTGGCCGCCGCCACCGCCGTCAAGGGGCAGTTTCTGGCTGCGGCCAGCCACGATTTGCGACAACCCGTCGCAGCCATTGGCTTGATCACCGATCTGCTTCATGAGCGTTTGACCGATCCGGCACTCAAGGGCCTGACGGAGCGACTGACCCGCGCGGTCGTCTCGATGGAGTCACTTCTGAAAGGCTTGCTCGACTTGTCCCGACTGGACTCCGGCATGGTGGAAGTCAAGATGCAAGCTGTGCCACTGCAAGCCTTGATGGAAGCCATAGCCTCGCACGAGTGTGAATCGGCGCAGCACAAGGGCTTGACCCTGAGGGTGCGCGCGACGCAGGCCCTGGCCTGGTCGGACCCGATCTTGTTGGAGCAGATCCTGCGCAATCTGGTCGGCAATGCCGTGCGACACACGGAGGTCGGTGGCATCCTGGTGGGCGTCAGGCCTCGCGGCGCCCATTGGCGCATCGAGGTGTGGGACACAGGCACAGGTATCCATCCCGCCGATCAAGACAAGATCTTTGACGAGTTCGTCCAACTGCACAACCCTGCCCGAGAACGCCGCCGAGGCCTTGGCTTGGGGTTGGCCATTGTCAAACGCGCCGCACACTTGCTAGGGCATCCAATCGCGGTGGCCTCACGGCCGGGGCGAGGGTCCATGTTCTGCGTGACCGTGCCGCGCTACACCGCGCCGGCCCAATATGCAGAAGCCATCCGCCCCGAGGACACGACTGCAACACGCCGGACCAACACCCCCACCCGCGTGCTGGTTGTCGAGGACGATGCGGAAGTGCGTGACGCGTTGGCCAACCTGCTGCGAGCCTGGGACATGGACGTGTGGGCAGGACCTGGACTGCGATGGCTGCAACAACAAGCTCACAGCGCACCTTGGGATCTGATCATTTCGGATCATCGCTTGGCTGATGGAACCGGCCGCGATGCGATTGACTACGTCCGACAGTTTCAGCCTAGGCTGCCCGCCATCATCGTCACGGGGGACACCTCATCGGAGCAGTTGCAAACCCTGGCCGACAGCGGCCTGCCCGTTTTGCACAAACCCTTCAGGGCAGAAAAATTACGGGCCATGATCGACTCGACCATGACCCGCACGTGATGACAGCGCTCTTTTGAAACGTACGGCCAGCCTAACGTGGCCCACGCCCGTCGACCATCAGCCATTCGGCCGAATCACGCGCAAAACCACCATCACTGGGGATCATTCGCGACGCTGGCGCCCCAGGCTCCAACCGGCTTGGGCCACCGCCACCACGGCTTGCGTCCGGCTATTGACTTTGAGCTTTCGGAAAATGGCCGCCAGATGCGTTTTCACGGTCGACTCCGACAAAGCCAAGCGCCTACAAATTTCCTTATTCGGCTGCCCCTCAATCAACAAGCGCAGCACGTCTTCTTGTCGATCTGAAAATCCAAACGGGTCTGACGGGGCATGTTCCGCCAATGCCGGTAAATCGGGCAGGTAAACGCCCCCGGCCAACACATGATCCAAAGCCTCTTTCATGACCTTCGCTTGCGCGGTTTTGGGGATGAAGCCCGACGCACCAGCATCGATGGCATCCAAGATCATCTCAACCCGATCGTCGGCCGACAGGACCACCACCGGCACATGCGGGCACACCGAGCGCCAATGCTGCAAGGTAGCCAAACCTTGATGCTCAACCAAGCCCAAGTCCAGCAAGACCAAAGCCAGGTCAGCGTGGGCTTGCACGAGTGCCAAAGCCTCCGGAATGCCGCTGGCCTCAAGAACGTCAACGGTTCCCCCACCGGGAAACAGCCGACTGGAGATCAGCAGACTCAGTCCATCGCGGAACAGAGCGTGATCATCTATCAAAAGCAATTTCATCGATTTCCCAGCTGGGCTGGCAACATTCGGTCACATCCTAGCGCCTCAAGCCCCCGAAACAAGCGGCCGTCCCCCGATTTGAACTCCCCTCGAAAGGGGGACAATCGCCACACAAATAACGAGGGATGACATGTTGCCGCGCACCACGCCGCTGCCCCTGGGCTTGAGCCTGGGGATGCCGAGCCGTTTTCAACGCCATTTATTCGCTGTGATCGCCTGGATTGCGGGCGCCACCGCACTGACGCTGGTGATCTGGCTGATGATGCCCAGACACATCGCGCAAGACAGTCACCCCTCGGTGCAATGGCTGCAAGCGCAGGTACGGAGCCTTGCCAGCACCAGCTCGGAAGCGAGCGACTGGCAGAACATCGAGTTCCCTGACACGTGGGCAGCACGGCAATCGTCTGGCAAGGGTGTGGCCGAGTACCGACTGCCGTTTCAACTCTCCGCCATCCATGCAGAACAACGCGCCACCTTGTGGGCGCTACGGATCGATCGCCTGAGTTTTCAACATCGCATCTGGCTCAACGGCTACCTGATTCACAGCGATCTACCTGGCGATGATCCGACAGGACGTCCTTTGACCTATTTGGCAACCTTCAGCCCCGAATTACTCAAGGCTGGACGCAATGAGCTGCTGGTGGAAGTCCGCTACGGCAGCTTGGGCGGACTGTCTCAACCCATCCTTGGCTTGGCCGATGAGTTGAGCGTGGGACACAACTTGGAGTATTTGCTCTCACAGCAGATCCCCTTGATGATCAATGTGATTGGCGCTGCCTTTGCGATCAGCCTGATTTTGGTGTGGTCGCGTCGTCGCAGCGAAGTGGCCATGGCAGCACTGGGCCTGATGACCCTGGTCATCTCCATTCGCAATTGCACCTACTACATCGTGCATGGCCCAACCCTGCCGGCGGAGTTAAGCGCCTGGCTGTACTTCACCGCACAAACGACGGCCACCGTGCTGCTGGTCTGGTTCGCACAGGCCATGGCCGACAAACGCAGCCGCATCCTGACACGCCTGTTGTGGTTTGTGCAGATTGTGTTCCCCATCGTGGCAGGCATTGGCGCGCAGTTTGGTCATCTGGCGGAAGTGCGCGCTTGGCTCTATCCCGGCCTGCTGGGCTTGATGGTGCCGGTCATTTGGCTGCTGCTCGGGCTGCATCGCCGTTTCAGCAGCTGGTCGGTGTTGGGCATGGCCCTCGGCATTGCTGTGTCTTTGGTCGCCGGGGTGCACGACTACTTGCGATTGGTGGGTACGGTCTCCATTGAGCACATCTATTGGCTGCCCCTGACCACCCCCATCACCTTGGCCAGCTACGGCATGGTGTTGATGCACCGCTTCATCGAGTCCACCAACCAAGCCGAAGAGCTGAACATTGCGCTGGAGGCCAAGGTCGACGAACGCACCCAAGCGCTGCAGGCGGCCAATGCAGCGAAGGGGCACTTCTTGGCAGCGGCCAGCCACGATCTGCGCCAACCCGTGGCCGCGGTCGGCTTGTTATCCGGCTTGCTGAAAGAGCGCCTCATTGGCAGCCCCTTGCAGGACATGACCCAACGCCTGTGCGAATCCGTGCGGGCGATGGAAGGGCTGCTCAATGGGCTGTTGGACCTGTCTCGCTTGGAGGCCGGCGCCATTCGCCCGTCGATGCAGGCCATTGACCTACAGGCCATGTTCAACCGCATCTACACACACGAACACGCACAGGCCACGCAAAAGGGTCTCGCGCTGCGCATTCACCCAACGGCCGCGCATGTGCACAGCGATCCGGTGCTATTGGAACAAATGGTCCGCAACCTCGTCGGCAATGCCCTGCGCTATACCCAAACGGGCGGCGTGTTGGTGGCCGCGCGCCGCCGCAGCAAGAACTGGGTGATTCAGGTGTGGGACACCGGGCACGGCATTGCGCAAAATGATCAACAGCGCATCTTCGAAGACTTCGTCCAGCTCGACAACCCCGAACGCAACCGCGCCAAGGGGCTGGGGCTGGGCTTGGCCATCGTGCAGCGCGCGGCCAAACTCTTGGGCTTGCAAATCGGCTTGAACTCGCGTTTGGGACTCGGCTCCTGCTTCAGCATCACCGTGCCGGCAGCGACACCGCAAACCCAACACAAGACCACGCACGTCACGCCTGGCACCTTGAGCAAGCCCTTGGCCGATCGACACATCGTGATTCTGGATGACGACGACACGGTTCGTCTCGCCCTGCGTGAGCGCCTGCGCGAATGGGGCGCCTGCACCAGCTTGGCCAGCTCCATTGAGGACCTGGATGAGTTGCTGCACCGGGTGATGAATATCGACCTGCTGTTGACCGACTATCGACTGCACGACGGCGATGGCTTCCAAGCGATCGACTTGTTCCAGTCCCAGCATCCTGGCGCGCCAGCCGTGTTGATCACGGGAGACACCCCCACCGATTCCTTGCGGCGCCTACAGACCAGCGGTGTGCCGGTGCTGCACAAGCCCTTCCAGGCGGAAGCCCTGCTTCAAGCGCTGTTGCAGACCCTCAATCAGAGAGAGTCCAAAACCGATTGAATCACTTCACCCAGGTGTTCATCTGCATGATCGGCAACATCACCGACATCACGATGAGCATCACCACCAAGCCCATGACCACAATGAGCAGGGGCTCCAAAATGGTGGCAATGGCCAGCGCCTTGCGCTGCACCTCGGTGCTGAGCTGATTGGCGGCACGCTGCAACATGGTCGGCAGTTGCCCGGTTTGCTCACCCAGGCGAGCAAACATCGACAGCAAGCCGGGGAAGCGCTTCTTGGCCGCGAGGGCGGAAGCCAGGGGCGCACCTTCGCGCACTTGCACCAAGGCGTCCATCGCATCGGCACGCATGGCCCGATTCGACAAAGTTTCTGCCGCGGCCTGCAAGGCTTTCAGAATCGGTACGCCCGAGCCCGCCAACATGGCCAAGGTGCCAGCAAAACGGGCCGCGTTATAGCCTCGAGCCAAGCGTCCAATCAATGGCAAGCCCAACCAGAAGGCATCAAACTTGATGCGGAAGTCTTCGTTACGACGCGCCAGCATCAAGCCACCGAAACCGCCAAACAGCACCAAGGCCATCAGCCAGCCCCAATTGCGCATCAAGGCACTGAGCCCCAACATCACTTGGGTCAACATGGGCAAGGCATGTTTGCTGCTTGTGAACACCTGTGCCACCTGGGGCACCACAAACACCAACAGCGCTACCACGATCAGCACAGCGAACACCGAGACGATGGCGGGATACAGCGTCGCGCCAATCAACTTGGCCTTCAAGGCTTGTTGTTCTTCCAGGTCGGTCGCGAGTTTTTCGAGCACGGTGCCCAACTGACCACTCTGCTCCCCGGCCGCCACCACACCGCAGTAGACCTCGTCGAACTCCCGGGGGGACCCGGCCAATGCGCGCGCAAATGGCGAGCCCGCATTCACCTCGGCACGCAAATGCGCCACCAGCTCACGTTGGCGAGGGTCTTCGGCTTCGTCGGCCAACGCAGTCAAAGCGCGCTCCAGGGGCAAGCCCGCCACCACCAGGCCGCTCAACTGCCGCGTCCAGATGGCCAAGGCAGATGCATTGAACACGCGTCGGGCAAACAGCACGGGCGAACCATCACTGGACTCGGCCCCGGCCACCACCACATCCATTTTCAGGGGGGTGAGTTGCTGTGTCCGCAACTGCGCACGCGCGGCTTTGGGGTTGTCGGCGTCGACCAGACCCGACACCACCTTGCCGGAGGCATCCAGGGCTTCAAAACGAAAGGCTGGCATGGTTCAGCCCACCTATTCGCGCGTGACGCGCAAGACTTCTTCGAGAGAGGTCACCCCCTCGGCCACCAGACGATCACCGTCCTCGCGCATGGTCTTCATGCCATGGGCCTGGGCGTGTTCCAGCAGCTTCGATTCAGCCGCCTCTTCGTGGATGAGCGCACGCAAGGCGTCATCGGCCACCATGAGCTCATAGACACCGGTCCGGCCCTTGTAGCCCGACATGCCGCACTCAGGGCAGCCCACGGGGTGCCAGCGCCCTTGGTCGTCCTGACGTTTGCAGTGATGGCAGAGCTTACGCACCAGACGCTGCCCCAACACCCCCAGCAAAGACGACGAGAGCAAGAAGGGCTCGATCCCCATGTCGGTCAGACGGGTGACCGCGCTGGGCGCATCGTTGGTGTGCAAGGTCGCCAACACCAAGTGACCAGTCAGCGAGGCCTGCACCGCAATCTGCGCGGTTTCCAGGTCACGGATTTCACCAATCATGATGACGTCCGGGTCTTGCCGCAAGATCGCGCGCAGCGCCTTGGCAAAGGTCAGCTCGATCTTGGCGTTGACCTGGGTCTGACCGATGCCGGGGAGTTCGTACTCGACAGGGTCTTCCACCGTCAAAACGTTGGTCGTGGCGGCATCGACGGTGCTCAGGCCCGCATACAAGGTGGTGGTCTTACCGGAACCGGTTGGGCCCGTGACCAGCACGATGCCATGCGGCTGACGCAGCAAGCGCTTGAACTGGCTCAGCGAGTCGCCACTCATGCCCAAGGACTCGAGGGTGAACTTGTTGGCATCACCCTTGTCCAAGATACGCAACACCGCCCGCTCACCATGCGCAGAAGGCAGGGTCGAGACACGCACGTCGACCGCGCGGCCACCAATGCGCAAGCTGATACGGCCGTCTTGGGGCAAGCGCTTTTCAGAAATATCCAGCTCAGCCATGATCTTCAAACGCGAGATCAGGGCGGCGTGCAAGGCCTTGTTGGGCTGCACCACTTCACGCAAAGTACCGTCCACCCGGAAGCGCACGGTCGAAGACCGCTCGTAGGGCTCGATGTGGATATCGGAGGCGCCATCCTTGGCCGCTTGGGTCAGCAAGGCGTTGAGCATCCGAATGATGGGCGCGTCATTGGACGACTCCAGCAAGTCTTCCACGGCCGGGAGGTCTTGCATCATGCGCGACAAATCGACCGCGCTTTCGACCTCACCAACCACCGCCGCCGCACTGCCCTCGCCGCCGGCGTAGGCTGCCGCGATGCGTTGGCTCAAGGCCTCTTGGGGTTCGCGTTCAATCGCATGTACGACATACGCACGCATTACCTCGGACAGGGCCGACGGCGAGATGCCATCGCTCGCCCAGAGCGTGGCACGCTCGTCTTCATGCTCCAGCAACACGCCATGCGCCTTGGCATAGGCGTATGGCAAAGGATGGCGAGCGCTCATCGGGCACCACCTGCCTTGGGTGCTTGAGGGGCCAACTTGCTGCCATACCCAGAGTCCTTCGGCATCACGACTGTCGGTGCAGCCTTGGGATCATCCAAGGGTTGGGTGACATTGGGCGTGGGTTTGGCTTGAGATTCAGTCAGGGGGTCCAGCACGGGCGCCTCATTGATCGGCAACACGATGCTGCGCTGGGGCTTGATGTCGACCTGGCGCTGACGCATGAACTCATAGCGATCCACGGTCAGGTCGTTGGCTGCATCTTGATTGCGCAACACCACCGGGCGCAAGAACACCATCAAATTGGCCTTGTCACGCTTGCGCGCACGGCTCTTGAACAGATTGCCCAAAACGGGGATATCACCCAGCAAAGGCACTTGGGTGTCGTCGTTGCCATACTGATCCTTGAGCAAGCCACCCAGAATCAAGGTCTGACCGTCATCAATGACCACCGTGGTTTCAATCGAGCTCTTGGTGGTGGTGGGGCCTTGTGTGGAGCTGGTCGATTCGACATCCGACTTCTCCTGGAAGACGGTCAAGCGAACCGTACCGCCCTCACCCACCTGCGGCTTCACACGCAAGGTCAAACCCACGTCTTTGCGCTCAACGGTGGTGAACGGGTTCACCGTACCAGACGAGGTGTTGGTCGACCCGTTGGTGTATGACCCCGTCACGAACGGCACGTTGCGACCGACCACGATCTTGGCTTCTTCATTGTCCAAGGCCACCATATTGGGCTTGGACAAGATGTTGGCGTCGGTTTTGGTTTCCAGGAAGGTGGCCAGCGCAGCCAAACCATATCGACCATCGCCGTAGTTGTGAATCAACCCGACATTGAATCCGGTGGCGGAGCCCAGGGCGGTCAATGGTGAGGTGGCTGCCGAAACGAGCGATGGCACCTTGCTTTGCGGCAAGTTGGTGACCATGCCCACAGCATTGCGCGAGTTTTCATTACCCAACACACCCGACCACTGGAAGCCTGCTTCTGCCAACTTTTGTTCGTTGACCTCCACGATCATGGCTTCGATGTAAATCTGTGCACGACGTCCGTCGAGTTGATCGATGACTGCACGCAGCTGCTTGTACAGCGCATCGGTGGCCGTGATCACGAGGGAGTTGGTGGCTGGGTCCGCTTGAATGAAGCCACCCGTGGACGGTTGCGCGGAGGTCGCTACAGGCGACGTCGATTGCGCGCTCGCGCCCCCCGACTGGGCGGAACCGATGCCGCTCATCTGCGCGGTGGCCGATGGCTGAGCGCTTCCGCCGCCGCTGGCACCGCCACCCGAGCCACCGCCAGGGAAGGCCGCGCGCAGGACCTGGGCCAGTTTTACGGCATCGGCGTTCTTCAGATACACCACATGAATGCCGCTGCCCCCGAGGCCACTGGTACCGGGCTTGTCCAGACGTTGGACCAAATTGCGAACCATGTTCATGCGCGCGGCGTTAGGCGCACGCACCATCAAGGTATTGGTGCGCGGATCAGCCATCACCTGCGTGGTCTGTGCTCCACCGCCTGTGGGGCCTGCCGCTGCACCACCGTCCGCCAGCTTCTGCACAACAGGTGCCAAATCCGACGCGATCGCGTACTGCAGAGGCAACGCCTCCATGTCGGTGGCCGATGGCACATCCAAGGCCGCAATCATCTGAGCCATACGCTTGAGGTTGTCGGCGTAATCGGTGATGACCAGGGTGTTGGTGCCTGGATTGGCATTGATCGTGTTGTTGGGGCTGATCAATGGACGCAACACGGCCACCAGATTGTTGGCCGACTCATATTGCAAGCGGAAGATCTGCGTGATGATCTGATCGCCAGACTTGGTGACGTTGCCGACATCGACTGTGCCCGTTTGCAGCTTGGCCTCCGCTTCCGGGACCACCTTGAGCATGCCTGCCACTTCGACCAGGCTGAAGCCTTGTCCACGCAACGCAGACATGAAATTCAGATAGGCCTCACGGGGCGTCAAGGGCTGCTCGCTGTACAGCGTGATCTGCCCTTTGACGCGGGGGTCGACCATGATTTGACGGTCAACAATGGCCGCAATCGCGCGGGCCACGCCTTCGATTTCAGCATTCACGAAGTTCAAGGTCACGCTGGGCGGCGCCTTCTTTACCGTCGCGGCCATGGCCATCCCGGCGACACCTGGCAGCAATCCCGACGGGCCGAAGGTCAAGGCCATGGCTGTGGCCAAGGCAATGGCACGGGTACGAGACAGAGAGGAGTGAGTCTTCATGACTTATCCGATCGAGATAACAGAGACGGGGCCTGTGCGGCGTCCGATGATATTGAGAAGGTTGTCGAGTGCGCCGCGATCGGCTTCCACGGCGGTGGCTTGCCCCCGAAAGCGCGTGCCCCCCGCACCAATGGCCCCTTGGCCTGTCAACAGCAAGGAGCCTTCCAGTGTCGACAACTGCAGCGCGACCTGCCCTTCGGGGTCCGCATAGACATCCATTCGATAAGAACCCAAACGCTCCAGCGTGGTAATGGGAGAGGTCACGTTGTCCAAGGTGAGGTCCATTTGACCCTCCACACGCAAACGTCCTTGTACCCATTCAAAAGCGAGATTGCTGCTGTTCATGCGCAGCAGTCCGCCCAATTGCAAGGTGTTCCATGGCGTTCCCAGTCCGCCCAACCAGGCAGCAGGCCAACGGCCGACCGGCCCCATGGCCACGGGTTCAGCTTCCGCGCCGCTGGGCATGAGTTTCAACTCCGTGCGCACACGCCCCCACCCGGCCTTCACATCCAGCAAGACGGGCACGGGCATGCAGCAGTCTTGCTGAAGCGCCACGCGCACACCCAAACCGTGGGGCTTGATCCGCCAGCCCAGTCGCCCAGGCAAAGCACGTGCGTCGCGACTGCCTGGACCACCGGTCAAGATCACCACCGCATCACCGTTCCAGATGGTGCCTTGGGACTCCGCCAGCAACAAGCGTCCACCCGTCAAATTGACCACCCCTTGCGCCAACCAACTGGCCGGCGCAAACAGGATGAGGCCGACCAGTGCACCCAGGGCCGCACCCCATTTGCCCCAGCGTTTACCGGCCTTGCGCATGTTTTCCCAACGGGCCACCTCCAGGGTGGACTCCAGCCACCGTGTGGTCACGGCAGCCCCTTTCCTGAGCCAGGCAGGGCGACGTTGGAAGATGGATGGAAGTGCCATGCGTGCGTTCCTCAACGAGCCTCAGCCATGCCACCCAGCGCCAAAATCACGGTGCCGGAATACTTCCCAGGCTCAGACTGGGACAGGTTGACCTCGACGGGCTTGGCGCGCGCGCCAGAACGGATCTCATCCAGCCAGACGGCCAGGGCTTCGCCTGAGACACCGTTGGCGGTCAAAGTGGCGCGATCACCCTGCACCATCAAGCGTCCGGCCGCACCGAGACGCTCCGAAGCAGCCTGCAAGGCCGCCTCGGCCTGAACCGGCGGGACCGGTGGACGTTGACGCAGATCTTGAACTTCCGCCGCTTGACGACGCATGACTTCCAGTTGGGCGTTCACTTCTTGAAGTTGCTTGGGGGTTTCCTGCAAGGTCTTCCAAGCTGGACGAATGCCCAACATGACCAACAGCACGGCACCAGCCAGCCAAGCCGCAACGGACATCAAGCGACGCTCGCGAGCGGGCATGGCCAACCATTTGGCCTGCCACTCTTCTTTCAATGCTCGCAGTGATTGCATGGAATCGGACATCTTCTACGTTGCTTTCTTCACTGACGCGCCAAGCGACGCAAGGTCAGTCGACCATCGCCAGGAGACTCGACCTCGATGCCTGCAGCAGAGAGGCGTTCCCGGATGCGCTCGATGTCCGCGCCACTCCAGGTGGGTGGCGCCATGAGAGACAAAGAACTGCCGTCGTACTGGATCATGCGAGAGGGCTGATCAGCAGGCCAGACCGAGGCGGCAGCCCCCATCAGGCTTTCCAGATCGTTGTCACCCACCTGACCAGCCGAGGCGCGCAAGGCCTCGGTTTCGCGCTGCATTTGCGCCGACGCGTCGAGCACCGCCTGCACCTGCGGGTGCGCCTGCTTGAGCACTGCGACCATTTCGGCGCGCTTGAGCTTGACCTGGCGGTTTTGGTGCCACGCCCAAAGATTCAGGCCAATGATCTGCGCCACGGCCAAAGCGACCAAGCCGATTCGCACGGGGCGCCACTGAATGCCCATGAATCGACGCCATTGGTCCGACACCGCGTACAAACCTTTGCTTTGCGGCGTCAGGTCAAACTGCAACAGGTTCCACATTGACCGCGCGGCCAGGGTCAGATGCTCGGTCTGCGTCTGCACGGTCACCACCTGCCCCAACCACCGCTCAGCGGGCGAGGCCACCGGCGGGGTGGCATAGAACCGCACTTGATCAGGCAGCGGATCGGGCAACAAAGCACGAGACATGGAACCCGCCATGGGCCAAGTCGCCACACCGTGTGCGGTCGACCAGGTCAGCAAGACATCGTTGGATGAAGCTCCGTCGTCGGCAGAACCCCATGCGGCTTCGTGAAAATAAGCGGTGGCCGGTTCGTCGGGCGTCACAGCAGGCACCACGCGCTGCACACGAATCTTGGCTTTTTCCAGCGCCATCATCTGGCTGGTGATCCAGGTGTGATCGCAGACCGCGACCCAGGCCTCTTCACCACCTTTGGCACCCGGCTCAACGGCGAAATGCAGGTTGTCCGGCTCATCGAGCACGGCCTCTTCCAGCATGCTGGCCAAAGCGGCACGCAAGCGACCGGCGGGGGCCTTGGGCACGGTCAATCGATGCCAACTGACATCGGTGGGCGCCATCACGGCAATCACCATGTCCGCGCGAGGCAACATATTGGCCACACAACGCCCGGCACGGACGACATGCTGCCCATCGGTGCTCAGGACATAGTCAAATTCTTTGGTCGCAGACGAGGGCTTGCCGACCTCGGCATCTGCCGAGTCAGCACTCAAACGCGCACGCGCTGGGAGTTGAAGGATGAGAAAGCTCATACCTGAATGAGTAAAACCCTGATCATGTTGACAATGACACCAGCCTAGCTTAGGGCCAATCGAATACACCGAGGTCAGGAATAGCGCGCTTTTCAGCCCCGATACGACTCAAAACGACGCCTTTCCACCTCGTTCACGGGGGGATCAGGGTGGGGGTGAGCCCTCATTGCCACGATCCACCCCGGCAAACTTGGCACGACTGCGAACGACGACATCATCGGCCGTGCGCTGAACGAGGTGCCGCTGCTCGATGACATTGTCTTCGTACCGCAGGCGCCCTCGCACCTCAAAGAAATCTGACGACACGGACACCCGGGTGATATTGAGTCCTTGCGCCCCCAGCAAGCTGACCGCCTCGTCCGGCCTCTTGAACGCGTTGCGTTGACGGGCTTGCACCAACCGCGAGGCTCGGGCCAAATCCAGACCGTCGATGACCGATGTCAGCACCTCTTTGGAGGCGGTGTTCAAGTTCACCAGCGTCTTGTCGGGCAGCAAGGTCAGGTAGGGCCGCAGCTTCTCCACCGTCGCGGCATCCAAGCCCAGCCAAGTCATTTGGTCCATGTTCTGGGGTAAGACATTGGCCGCAGCACGGCCGGCGGGCCCACCCAATTTGGCCAAGGTCTCGGGATCCTCTCCCTGATTGGCCAAGTAGGCCTTGCGATAGGCCTGGGCAATGGTGTTGGCCAAGGTCACTGGCAAGCCTGCGAACTCACACACCCGTTTGAGCACCGCCAACTCTTCGGGGGACACATCCCCTTGATCCGTCAACACATTGCGCAGGTTGTAGCGCGCCGTCATGTCTTCGACCTTCCCAGACAAGAACGCCTCGGGCGCATCGTCAGAGTTGTCTTTGTCGGTGGCCAAAAAGCTCGACAGGCGGGCCTCTGCCAAGGGGATCGCCCACGGTTCGCCCAGGTGATCCGGGCCGCCGTTGCGCTTGTCCTCCTTGAGGATGAGCCGCGCCCAATCCAACGCCCCCACCAGCACCCAAGTCGACTGAGACTGCACACGCTCTGCCGCCTCAATCTGAACCGCACGCCATTGCTGCCACACCATGGTGGCAGAGAAGGTGGCCACCAGGGTCACGATGACCATCGCCATCAAGAGTGCGGCACCAGACTGTGTTCGCTTGGGTGAAGTGATGCGAGTCATGGGCGACCTCATTGATTCGGCTGCGGAGGCATCAACACGTCGCGGGTGATGGTCCCCGTGAAGCCGCTGTCCGCCGACAAGGTCAAGACCAACCGAATCGCACCAGGCAACATCTCCTTCGTGACCGGGGGCGGAGGCGCTCCGGGTGCGGTCTGGCGCTGCGTCATGTCATTGGAGGACTGGCAATTCGACCACGCGCTGCCACGATGGCAGTACACCTGCCATTGATCAATGCCCTTCATGGCTTGCAGGGTTCCGGCGTCCGTGCCTTGCAACTGGAAAGACCGCATCCAGGCTTGCTGCAAGTCTCCCATGACCGCCGTCGGCTCACTCGCCCAACGCGCCCATTGCCCATTGCGCAGGCTCCACACCACCATCTGGACACCGGCACCGGTCTTCCGCGTCAATCGAACATTGGCACCATCAAACTGCCATGCCGTCACCATGCCTGTATCGATCACCGCCGACAGGTCGGCCTCCCACTGCGTCATCACAGCCTGCAGGCGCAAGGTCTGCTTGAGCTTGCCATCGGCAATGTCGCGCGCCTGCGTGATGGCATCCATGCCTTTCCAGGCCGTCGCCGACAGCACAGACAGAATCAGCAGGGCCACCAACACCTCGATCAAGGTGAAGCCCCTTGGCGCTTGCGACGATGGGAGACGACCGAGGCGCGACATCAAAACCTCGGCAAGATGGTGGACAACTGCATGATGGGCTGACGCTCTTCATCGAAAATCTGAGTGTCCACACGCCTGAAGTTGATGTTGGGCGTGGGCCGCACCACCATGCGGCCAGGTAGCTCTCGCCCCATTTGCTGGCAGGTGAAATCACTGTCGCCCACGGATGGATAGCTTCGCGTCAAGCGCAAAGCAGTCAAGTGATTTTCCGCGCACCACTTGGCCACCGTCAGATCGGTCATGCGCTGCGCATTCACGGTCAAACCACCGGCGGCTTTGATGCCCGCCGACAAGGTGATGGCCACCACGGCGAGGGCCACGAGCACTTCAATCAGGGTCATGCCCCGTCGATCAACGCGCTGCACCAAGGCCCCCTCCCGTTTGCTGAGGCGTGGCTTCGACCTCTTCGCGCACCACATCGAATGGCGCCAAGCCATCGGTGGCGACCTCAATCTGGCGGTCACCCAAGGTCAACCGAACCTTCTGCGGGCCAATCACTGGCTCGGGCCCCAGCACAATGCTGCGCGCACCGACCACGGAAGCGGTCACCTCAGGCTCCATCCATTTCAAATTGGGCTGCAAGGCTGGCGGCAATCCCAGAAATTGATAGTCAGCCTCAGGGCCATTCGGTTGCGGCACCCACAGCACCGTCATCGCACCTGCTCGCGCCTGGGTGCGAGCCGCCTCCAATTGGGCGATCAAACGCGCCGCCTCACGCTCGAGTCGCGAAGCGGATGGATCTGGAATCGCCAAGGAGACCACGGCCGTCGTGATGGCGATCATGGCGATCACCACCATCAATTCCAGCAGCGTGAAGCCGCGTTGTCTCAAACGATCACTGCCAAGAACCGATGTCGGCATCGCGACCTTCGCCGCCTGCTTGACCATCAGCCCCAAAACTGAAGACATCCACTTGCCCCTTGATGCCTGGGTTGGCGTATTGATACGAGCGACCCCAAGGGTCGTTCGGCAGCTTCTCAAGGTAAGGCTTCCAGTTCGCGGGGATCGGGCCTGTGGTGGGTTTGGCCACCAGTGCCTGCAAACCTTGCTCGCCGGTGGGATAGCGCATGTTGTCCAATTTGTAGAGCTTGAGCGCTTGCATCAGATTGGACACGTCGGTCTTGGCCGCGGTGACTCGCGCATCGTCGGCGCGGTCGAGCACATTGGGCACGATCAAGGCAGCCAACAAGCCGATGATGACCAACACCACCATCAGTTCAATCAGGGTGAAGCCACGCTGGACGGCACGAGCCGACTGACGGGCAAGGCGAGGAAAAGTCACATTCAGTTTCATATTGAATCCAATCAGCACAGCAAATACGCCACCGACGCGGCCTTTTGCCAACGAGGGCCAAGCATGCCCGACTCGAGAGCCGCCTGTATGGGGGATCTACCCGGGGTCACCCTAGCTGTTTCGCCCCTCAATCACGGTGTTCTCCCATCATAATGGGCTCATCATGGCATCACGAATCCTTGCACTTCTCATTTGGGCCGCCGTTGCAGCCAGCGTTGCTTACTGGGGCTTGCGTTGGCTCGCCAACCCCACGGCAGTGCCTGCCAATGCCAGCGCGGTCTCCTTAGGTAATGCGGGCAAGGGTGATCCACACAAGCTGCTGGCTGGTCCCGTCAAAGCATCGGGCCCCGCTGCCCCGGATAACGGGCAAAACGCGATGTTGGCCGGCCGCATCAAACTCATTGGTGTGGTGGCGCCTCGTCACCCCCAAGATCAAGGCGGCGTTGCGCTCATCAGCGTAGACGGCAAACCCCCTCGTGCCATTCGCATGGGCGGCGTTGTAGACGGCAACAACGTGCTGAAGGTGCTCACACAACGCACGGCTGAAATCGGGCCGGCAGACGG
The DNA here is from genome assembly GCA_046299355.1 of Aquabacterium sp. GTDB lineage: Bacteria > Pseudomonadota > Gammaproteobacteria > Burkholderiales > Burkholderiaceae_C > Aquabacterium. The sequence continues at coordinate 232,128 of JBKBIO010000002.1, forward strand.
CCCCACCGCCGTGACGCTGGATTTACCCAGCTTGCCTGCGCCGGCAACCGGCGCTTTACCGCCCGTTGAGGGTGTCACTGTGGCGCCCCCTGTCGGTGCGGGAACTTCGACACTGGTGCCACCGCCACCGATGACGCCACCTGGATTTGGGCAGGCACCCAATGGGGGCCAAATGATGCGCCCCAGCGGCTATTGACGCTCTGGCGCCCTCTTGCGTGTCAACGCAGGAACAAACGGTAGACCGGGTTTCTCGTTTCATCCACGTACACATAGCCCAGCTTGTCCAGCAGGGGCTTGATGGACTTCGCATCTGCCTTGGGCACTTGCAGGCCCACCAAGATGCGTCCGTAGTCGGCGCCTTGGTTGCGATAGTGGAACAAGCTGATGTTCCAGCCTGGCGGCATGCTGGTCAGGAAGGTCATCAGGGCGCCAGGCCGTTCGGGGAAGATGAAGCTGAACAAACGCTCACCTTCGGCCAGGGATGAACGTCCGCCGACCATGTGGCGAATGTGCGTTTTGGCCAACTCGTCGTGCGTCAAGTCGACCGTGTTGAATCCTTGGGATTCAAACTGCTTGGCAATCTTGCGTGACTCGCCCTTTTCCTTCGTGGTCAGGCCCACGAAGACATGCGCCACCTTCTCATCAGAGATGCGGTAGTTGAACTCCGTCACGCTGCGTGGGCCGATGATCTCGCAGAATCGCTTGAAAGAGCCGCGCTCTTCCGGAATCGTCACGGCCAACAAGGCCTCGCGCTGCTCACCGACCTCGGCGCGCTCCGCCACGAAGCGCAGGCGATCAAAGTTCATGTTCGCGCCGCAGTTGATGGCGATGAAAGTTTTGCCCTGGCCACCGTGGCGCTCGGCATACTGCTTGATCGCCGCCACACCCTGCGCACCGGCGGGCTCCACAATCGAACGGGTGTCTTGATAAATGTCCTTGATGGCTGCGCACACTTCATCGGTGCTGACAATCACGAAGTCATCCACCAGCGATTCAGTCAAGCGCAAAGTCTCTTCGCCCACAAATTTCACCGCAGTGCCATCGGAGAACAAACCGACATCGGCCAGCGTGATCCGCTTGCCGGCCTTCACCGACCGCACCATCGCGTCCGAGTCGGACATCTGCACACCGATGACCTTGATCTCAGGGCGTACTGCCTTGATGTAGGCCGCGACACCACTGATCAACCCACCACCGCCAATGGCCACAAACACGGCATCAATCGGGCCGCTATGCTGACGCAGGATCTCCATGGCCACGGTGCCCTGACCGGCGATCACGTCGGGGTCATCGAAGGGATGCACAAAGGTCATGCCCTTCTTTTTTTCTAGCTCTTTGGCGTGCAAGGCCGCATCGGAATAGCTTTCCCCGTGCAGCACGATTTGGACGTTGTCGCCACCAAATGCGCGCACCGCGTCAATCTTGACTTGAGGCGTTGTGGTGGGCATCACGATGGTCGCCTGGCAACCTAGGCGCTTGGCCCCCATCGCCACGCCCTGGGCGTGGTTACCGGCCGACGCGCAGATCACGCCCTTGGCCAGGTGGGCCGCGTTCAGGTGCGCCATCTTGTTGTAGGCGCCGCGCAGCTTGAAGCTGAAGACGGGCTGCTTGTCTTCCCGCTTCAGATACACGTGGTGCCCCAAACGACGCGACAGGCTCTTGGCCTCATCCAAAGGCGACTCAATGGCCACGTCATACACGCGACTGGTCAGGATCTTCTGGAGGTAATCTTGTGGCGTCAAAGGCTTGCTCACGACCTTGGCCTTGGACTTGACCAAGGCGGCCGATTTGCGTGCTGGCGCTTTGGGCGCAACCGACTTGGAATGGGAGACAGCAGACTTGGCACGAGGTGCCTGGGCCACGGCGCGAGCTTTGGACATGGATCGGGATTCCAGTACGTATCAAACGAATCGGGGAGCCTGATAGTCTAGCGGCCCGCACCGAGTGCAAATCGCTCAGACAAAGAAAAAGCCCGCGATGTGTGTCGCGGGCTTTCGTTGAACCGACAGCTCGGTTCGAATTACTTCTTGCGCAGGCGCTGGATGGCAGCCAGTTGGGCCACCATGACGGCCAGTTCGCTCTGAGCCTTGGCCAGGTCCAGATCGCCCTTGGCGTTCTGAACAGCCTCTTCGGCGACGCGCTTGGCCTCGTTGGCCTTGGCTTCGTCGAGGTCGGAACCGCGGATGGCGGTATCGGCCAGCACGGTCACGCAGTGCGGTTGCACTTCCAGAATACCGCCAGCAACGAAGACGAATTCTTCTTCATTGTTGTCAGCGCGCTGGATGCGCACAGCACCGGGCTTGATGCGAGTGATCAGAGGTGTGTGACGGGGCAAGATGCCCAGTTCACCCACTTCACCTGGCAGAGACACCAGCGTGGCTTCGCCCGAGAAGATGGACTCTTCGGCCGAAACGACGTCAACGTGAATGGTAGACATAGTGCTCTTTCGGTTAGGTCAAGCAAACCGGATCACGGATGAACCGTGATCCGCCAGCACTGATTAGTTCAGGGACTTGGCCTTCTCGAACGCTTCGTCGATGGTACCAACCATGTAGAACGCTTGCTCGGGCAGTGCATCGCACTCGCCGTTCACAATCATCTTGAAGCCACGGATGGTTTCCTTCAGAGGCACGTACTTACCAGGTGCGCCGGTGAACACTTCAGCAACGTGGAAAGGCTGCGACAGGAAACGCTGGATCTTACGAGCGCGGGCCACCAGCAGCTTGTCTTCTGGAGCCAGTTCGTCCATACCCAGAATCGCGATGATGTCACGCAGTTCCTTGTAGCGCTGCAGGGTACCTTGAACAGCACGGGCCACGGTGTAGTGCTCTTCGCCAACCACGTGGGGGTCCAACTGACGCGAGGTCGAGTCCAGAGGGTCCACAGCGGGGTAGATACCCAGCGAAGCGATGTCACGAGACAACACGACGGTGGAGTCCAAGTGAGCGAAGGTAGTAGCAGGCGATGGGTCAGTCAAGTCATCGGCTGGCACGTACACGGCTTGGATCGAGGTGATCGAACCGACCTTGGTGGAGGTAATACGCTCTTGCAGACGACCCATTTCTTCGGCCAGAGTAGGCTGGTAACCCACGGCGGAAGGCATACGACCCAGCAGCGCGGACACTTCGGTACCGGCCAAGGTGTAACGGTAGATGTTATCCACGAAGAACAACACGTCACGACCTTCGTCACGGAAGGCTTCAGCCATGGTCAGACCGGTCAAGGCCACGCGCAGACGGTTGCCGGGCGGCTCGTTCATCTGACCGTAAACCATCGCAACCTTGGACTCAGCCAGGTTGTCTTGCTTCACCACGCCTGCGTCAGACATTTCGTGGTAGAAGTCGTTACCTTCACGGGTACGTTCGCCCACACCAGCAAACACCGACAGACCCGAGTGAGCCTTAGCGATGTTGTTGATGAGTTCCATCATGTTCACGGTCTTGCCCACACCGGCGCCACCGAACAGACCGACCTTACCACCCTTAGCGAAGGGGCAGACCAAGTCAATCACCTTGATGCCGGTTTCCAGCAGCTCGGTCGATGGAGACAGTTCGTCGTAGGCGGGAGCCTTACGGTGGATGGAAGCGGTTTGCGCTTGATCCACGGGACCACGTTCGTCGATGGGGTTACCCAACACGTCCATGATACGACCCAGGGTGGCAGGACCCACGGGCACGGTGATCGCAGCGTTGGTGTTCTTGACTTCCATACCGCGGCGCAGGCCGTCGGAAGAACCCAGAGCGATGGTACGGACAATGCCGTCGCCCAACACCTGTTGCACTTCGAGGGTCAGCGCAGAGCCGTCCATCTTCAGGGCGTCGTAAACCTTGGGCATCTGCTCGCGGGGGAATTCAACGTCCACCACAGCGCCGATACACTGAACGATCTTGCCCACTGTTTGCGTGTCAGCCATTTTTCGTTCCTTCAATCAAATCAAAATTCGGATCAGACCGCTGCCGCGCCGGCGACGATCTCGGAGATTTCCTTCGTGATGGCAGCTTGACGGGTCTTGTTGTAGACCAGCTTCAGCTCCTTGATCACGGTGCCGGCGTTGTCGGTAGCGGCCTTCATGGCCACCATACGGGCCGACTGCTCCGAAGCCATGTTTTCAGCCACGGCCTGGTAGACCAGCGCTTCAACGTAACGCACCATCAGCTCATCGATCACGACCTTGGCGTCCGGCTCATAGATGTATTCCCATGCATGAGTCGTTTCGCCTGCGAACTCTTCTGCCTTCAAAGGCAGCAGTTGCTGAACCTGGGGCTCTTGCTTCATCGTGTTGATGAAGCGGGTGTAGCACAGGTAGACAGCGTCCAGTTCGCCAGCCGCATAAGCGTCCAGCAAGACCTTGACCGGGCCAATCAGCTTTTCGAGGTGCGGGGTGTCGCCCAAGCCAACGACTTGAGCAACCACGTTTGCACCGATACGGCTGAAGAAGCCTGTGGCCTTGTTGCCGATGGTGACCACGTCAGCCTTGGCGCCTTGACCGTCGAGCTCTTTGAGCTTGTTGGTCACTGCACGCAAAACGTTGGTGTTCAAGCCACCGCACAGACCCTTGTCTGTGCTGACCACGATGAAGCCCACCTTCTTGCTGGACTCATTGGCCAGCATGAAGGGGTGGACGTACTCGGGGTTGGCCTTGGCCAAGTTTGCCGTGATGTTGCGCACCTTTTCAGCGTAGGGACGGGCCGCACGCATGCGATCCTGCGCCTTGCGCATCTTCGAAGCCGCGACCATTTCCATGGCCTTGGTGATCTTCTTGGTGTTCTCGACGCTCTTGATCTTGTTGCGTATTTCCTTGCCTGCCGCCATGGCGCGCTCCTTTAGGCGAAGGTCTTCTTGAACGCGACGACGGCCGATTGCAGTTCGGCTTCAGCGTCCTTGTCCAGAGCCTTGTTCTGCTCGATCTTGGCCAGCAGGGCAGCGTGGCTGGTCTTCAGGAACTGGTGCAGACCAGATTCGAAAGCCAGAACCTTCTTGACGTCGATGTCATCCATGTAGCCCTTGTTCACTGCGAACAAGGTAGCGCCCATCAGAGACACAGACAGAGGTTGATACTGAGCCTGCTTCAACAATTCGGTCACGCGGGCACCGCGGTCCAATTGCTTGCGGGTTGCGGCGTCCAGATCAGAAGCGAACTGCGCGAACGCAGCCAGTTCACGGTACTGCGCCAAGTCGGTACGGATACCGCCGGACAGGCCCTTGATGATCTTGGTCTGAGCAGCACCACCCACGCGAGACACCGAGATACCGGCGTTGATCGCAGGACGGATACCAGCGTTGAACAGGTTGGTTTCCAAGAAGATCTGACCGTCGGTAATCGAAATCACGTTGGTCGGAACGAAAGCGGAAACGTCGCCAGCTTGGGTTTCAATGATGGGCAGGGCGGTCAAAGAACCGGTCTTGCCCTTCACTTCACCGTTGGTGAATGCTTCGACGTAGTCGGCGTTCACTCGAGCGGCACGCTCCAGCAGACGGGAGTGGATGTAAAACACGTCGCCAGGGAAAGCTTCACGTCCGGGTGGACGACGCAGCAACAGCGACACTTGACGATAGGCCACAGCTTGCTTGGACAGATCGTCATACACGATCAGGGCGTCTTGGCCACGATCGCGGAAGTACTCACCCATGGCGCAGCCAGAGTAGGCCGACACGAACTGCATCGCAGCCGAGTCAGAAGCCGAGGCAGCCACCACGATGGTGTATTCCATGGCGCCAGCTTGCTCCAGAGCGCGCACGACGTTCTTGATCGACGATGCCTTCTGACCGATGGCAACGTAGATACAGGTCACGCCTTGACCCTTCTGGTTGATGATGGCGTCGATGGCCACTGCGGTCTTACCGGTCTGACGGTCACCAATGATCAGTTCGCGTTGGCCGCGACCGATTGGCACCATCGAGTCGATCGACTTGATACCGGTTTGCAGGGGTTGAGACACGGATTCACGGGCGATCACACCAGGGGCGATCTTCTCGATAGGAGAAGACAGCTTGGCGTTGATAGGACCCTTGCCGTCGATCGGCTGACCCAGGGCGTTGACCACGCGGCCGACGAGCTCGGGGCCGACGGGCACTTCCAGAATGCGGCCCGTGCACTTGACGGTGTCGCCTTCGGAGATGTGCTCGTACTCGCCCAAGATCACGGCGCCGACGGAGTCGCGTTCCAGGTTCAGAGCCAAACCGTAGGTGGGGACACCTGCGGCGTTAGCGGGGAATTCCAACATTTCGCCTTGCATCGCATCGGACAAGCCGTGGACACGAACGATACCGTCGGTCACGGAGATGACGGTACCTTGGTTGCGAATGTCGGCAGCCGCGCCGAGACCTTCGATGCGGCTCTTGATCAGTTCGGAAATTTCTGCGGGATTCAGTTGCATTGCTTTGCTCCCAGTCTGGTCAAGGGCTGCTCGAAGGCAAACCTCGTTGACAACAACAGGTGGCGCAATACCACCTGCGGGGTTGAGCGACTATTCGTGGTTGAGGCCGGAGCTCCGGGTTATGCCAGGAGGGCCGACTTCATGCGTTCCAGGCGGGCCTTGACAGAAGTGTCGAGCACTTCGTCGCCGACCACCACGCGCACACCACCGATGAGTTCAGGATCGACCTCAACGCTGGTTTTCAGTTTGCGACCAAAACGCTTCTCCAGCGATCCCTGAATGTCTGCCACTTGATCGGCATTGATCGGGAACGCGCTGACGATCAGCGCCTCGGACACACCTTGATGTGCGCTCACATGTGTTTGGAACTGTTGAGCCATCAGCGGCAGAGCCGCCAGACGACCGTTGTCCAGAACGGTGCGCAGGAAGTTAGCCACAGCCGGAGCCAGAGCCACCTTGGCTGCCTTCGTGATCACGTCAAAGACCTGGTCTTGGGTGACACGAGGGTTATCTGCAAAAGAGCGAAGCTCAGCGTCGCTAGCGACTTGAGCGAGAGCACTCATTTGCTCAACCCAGGCAGACTGTTCTGCCTCAGGCGCAGCCTTGAACAGGGCTTCGGCGTAAGGACGGGCGATGGTGGCAAGCTCGGCCATGATCACAGCTCCGATTTGAGTCGGTTCAGCAGGTCGGCGTGGACCACAGCTGAGACCTCACGACGCAGAATCTGCTCAGCACCTTTGACGGCCAGCACGGCGACCTGCTCACGCAGAGTCTCACGAGCTTGCACAACCAGCTGATCAGCTTCCGACTTGGCATCGGTCACGATCTTGTTGGCTTCGTCAGTGGCGCGCTTCTTGGCCTCTTCAACGATCGCTGCAGCACGCTTTTCAGCGTCAGCGATACGTTGAGCGATTTCGTCGCGCGACTTGTTGAGCTGCTCCTGGACGCTCTTGTTGGCGTTCGCCAATTCCAGCTTGGCCTTGTCAGCCGCAGCCAAACCATCAGCGATATTGCTTGCGCGCTCGTCGAGGGCCTTCGTGATCGGGGGCCACACGAATTTCATCGTGAACCACCACAGGATCCCGAAAACCACGATCTGCGCGAACAGCGTTGCGTTCAGATTCACGGCTCGGACCTTTCTCGGTTAATTGAAAAATTCAGTCGAGAAGGGACCGATTACTTGGCCAGAGCGGCGATGAAGGGGTTGGCGAATGCGAACAGCATGGCGATACCAACACCGATCAGGAAGGCGGCGTCGATCAGACCAGCCAACAGGAACATCTTGGTTTGCAGTTCGTTCATCAACTCAGGTTGACGTGCGGTGGCTTCGAAGTACTTGCCGCCCATCAGAGCGATACCGATACAAGCACCGATAGCGCCCAAAGCGATGATCAGACCACAAGCCAGAGCGACGTTTGCCAACACCAGTTCCATGATTGCTCCTAAAAGAAAGGTTGGTTAAGAAAGAAAGAAAAACAAAGAAACAGAGAACGTTTTATCGAGGGGCACCGAATTGAATCAGTGACCTTGATGTGCCTGACCGATGTACACCAGAGTCAACATCATGAAGATGAAGGCCTGCAGCGTAATGATCAGAATGTGGAAGATGGCCCAAGCCGAACCGGCCAGCACACCCAGGATCCACAGGCCGGCACCACCGAAGGTGATAGCCGCGCCAATGGCGCCACCCAGCAAGGCGATCAGCATGAAGACCAATTCGCCAGCGTACATGTTGCCCCACAACCGCATGCCATGCGAGATGGTCTTGGCACCGAATTCAACCAGATTCAGGAAGAAGTTGGGCAGAGCCAGGGCAATGGTGCCAACCACGCCATGAGCATGGAAAGGCGCCGTGAACAATTCTTTGATGAAACCAAGGATGCCCTTGATCTTCATGTTGTAGTACAGACAGATCAACAACACGGAAATCGACATACCCAAAGTGATGGACAGGTCAGCCGTGGGGACCACACGCATGTAAGCATGGTGAGGATCGTGACCAGCAACCTTGTAATACTCCTCCCAGAGGCGAGGCAGCAGGTCAACTGGCAACAAGTCCATCGCATTCATGAAGAAGATCCACACGAACACGGTCAATGCGACAGGCGCAACAGCCTTGCGAGACTCGGCATTGGGAATGATGCTCTTGGCTTGGGTATCCACCAATTCAACCAGCACCTCCACTGCAGCCTGGAAGCGACCTGGCACACCGGAGGTGGCAGCACGCGCAGCGCGCCACAACAAAAACACAGCCAGCAGACCCAGCGTGATCGACCAGAACACGGAGTCCAGGTTGATATAACGCCAATCCACAATGGCTTGCGCTTCAGCGTAGTTCTGAAGGTGGCGCAGGTGGTGCCCGATGTATTCCGGAGCGGTTGGCCCGTGGTGGGCCGCGTGTTCAGCCGTGGTGGCGACAGCGTCAGCAGACATCAGCAACTCTCGTCAAACAAAATTTTTCTTGCGGCTCTGCCACACGAGCAGAACCACCCCAATCACTTTTAAGCACAACACCAGCGTCACCAGCAGCGCCACCCAATCCAAGGGCCGCACCACCACCGGCGCCAGCGCCAGCAAGGCACCGGAAAACGCCAGCTTGAAGATCTCCCAAAACAGCAGACCCCCAACACTGCGCCCTGCATGACGACCAAACACCCCCCGAGCCATTAACAGCCCCGGAAGCACCACCACCAGCACCGCATAAAGCGACGACCACAGGGCGGATGACCGTTGAGACAGAGCACCCCAAATCAGCGCGACCGCAACCCCAGTCAGGGCCTGTATCAGCAAAACACGCCACACAGACAACTGAGGATGCTTGGCGACCAAGGCTTGCGCCTCTTCTCGCGTCAGCGGCCGAATTGGAGGATCGACGTCTTTTTCCCACAAACCGGGATTGGAATCCTGAAAGCCATCAGTACCTGACGCCTGACCCCGACCACCTTGCGGCGCTTGATTTGGAGATTGCGACATGCAGCTGTTAGCTAGAGATCCAACCCGCGCCTTCTGCTATCACGCATCCAGGCAGGTCAATCGAGACAAAAACGCCGACACGCGTCGGCAAAACCTAAAGATTATAAGCAGTAACCCGCAAGACAGCAAGCCCCAGCAGGAAGCGGGCGCAAACACAACGACAGTGTCCAGATCCAGACAATCCTAGGGTCTCCCCGCCAATGAGCGCGCCTGATACGGGGCTATCTGCCGCCAAACGCGCCCCCTTAAACGGGGGCGCACTCACCTTCCATTCCCTTTGACAGAAGGCGCCACCAAAACAATCGGTGGCACACACATGTCGGCCTCCGATTAACACCTCATCTTGCCTGCTTGACGCATCGCCAAGCCAGCGAATTCGACGAGCCCGACACCTCTTTGGAGTTGGAATGTCATCGTCGTATTTGAAACCCGATCCCGTTCGAACCTATTTCAGTCCGATTGCGCGCATCACGGCAAAAGACATCCAAGAGATGTATGCCTTGTATGAGGCCTTCTATGAAAAGACCTCTCTGAGCATTTTCCTGAATGACCTGTCCAAAAAATCCGGCGTCATCGTGTTGCGTAGCAAGGTCAGCGGCCGAATCGCCGGCTTTTCGACCCAAACCTTTTTCAACATCGTCGTTGATGGGAAACGCGTTCGTGGCATCTTCAGTGGCGACACCATCATCGACCCGGCGTACTGGGGCAACAACTCTCTGGTCACCACGTTCTATCGGCGTTTGATCATCGAGCGCTTCAAGCATCCGTTCACGCCGTTTTATTGGTTCCTGATCTCGAAGGGCTACAAGACCTTCTTGTTGCTGACCAACAATTTTTACGAGTACTACCCGCGCGCCACCCGTGAGGATGCGCGGCTGAAACGGATCACGGAGGCCTACTGTCAGCAACTGTTTGGCGACTACTTTGATCCACAGCGCATGTTGTTGGATTTCGGGCAAGACTACGTCCGCTTGAAGAGCGATGTGGCCCGCATCACACCCGAATTGGCGCAAGCAGACCGCGACATTGCTTTCTTTGAAAAGATCAACCCGACCTGGGAGGTGGGGACGGAAGTGCCTTGCATCGGGGTGTTTAACTACACGACGCTGTTGCGCTCGATGTACGACATCCCGGCGAAGTGGATTCGCAAGCGGATTCTGCGCACGCACTACCGCCCAGGTACTGAGTTGGATCCTGCGCTGACGAAACAAAAGCAAGGCGCCGCACGTCCACCGCAATCGCAAGCCAAGGTTGGCTCGGGCGATGGGGTCTGGCTGGATGAGGATGCCTCGGCCTTCACGCACAACGGCGCGAATTGAGATGAGCGCCCGAACCCATGTCGGACATGGCCTGTTGAAGCGGTTGGTCAACCCTGGGCGCCAGCGCTTTGCCCGTGCCTTGAACCAACTGGAACAAGTTCAACGCCAACTGTTGAGCCGCTGGCTTGCGACCGCTTCGCGCGCACCCTATTGGCAAAAACGAGGCGTGAAGGCGAATTGGACATGGGAGGCCTTCACCAGCCAGGTGCCCTTGTCGTCTTACGCCGATTACGCACAGACCTTGAACGATCAACGAACGGCGCAGCGGGCCTTGTTGATGGACTCGCCTGTGGCCCGCTACCAACCGACCAGTGGCTCCACGTCAGCGGTGAAGTGGATTCCGTACACCAAGTTGTTCCTGAACGAACTGGATGACGCCATCTCTGCCTGGGTCGGCGATCTGTATGAGCAGTTCCCAGCGCAGGGCAAAGGGCGCCATTACTGGTCTCTGTCCTGGATTCCAACGCATTTGCGAGCCGAGACCGCCGGAGACATCAATGACGACATGAAGATGTTGTCTTGGGGGAAGCGCCTGCTGGCCTATTTGACGCAGGCCGTCCCGCAAGAGGTGGCGCAGGCTGAAACACTGGAAGACTCCTTGTTTGGCACGGTGGCGTATTTATGCGCCGATCGCCAACTGGGCTTCATTTCGGTCTGGAGCCCAACGTTCGGCATCAATGTGTTGGAGTACATCTCCAGTTGGCGCCAGGAGTTGGCGACTGTGCTGCAACAGGGGCGCTGGGGCCGTCGCGCTGATCGCATGGCTGGCGTACGCTGTCCTCGCTCAGCACACGCGGCCCGCCTTCTGTCCGAATGGGATGGGCAACTGACGCCTGATTTCTTTCAGCGCCTGTGGCCGACACTGGCCTTGGTCAGCGCATGGGACACCGCTGCGGCAGCGCCCTGGGCGCGATCGTTGCAGTCAAAGCTGCCTCACGCAGTCTTTCAAGGCAAAGGCCTGTGGGCCACGGAAGGCGTGGTGACCATCCCATTCCAGGGCCGTTTCCCACTGGCTTATCGCAGCCACGTCTACGAGTTCATCGACTTACAAGACCATCGCGTCTTGGCACCATGGCAACTCCAGGAAGGCCAAGAAGTGATGCCCGTGATCACCACCGGGAGTGGGCTGGCTCGTTATCGGATGAACGATGTCTTGAAGGTGTCAGGTTTTCTCGGTCAGGTGCCCTGCCTGGATTTCCTGGGCCGCAATGATGGGGTGGATTTGGTCGGCGAAAAAATCAGCGCCACCACCGCTCAGACCATTCTGGACACACTGCCTTTGGGCTCAACCGCCATGCCGGTGACCTTGCTGGCGCTGGACGAATTGAAGGGGGGGCGCCCTGGCTACGTCCTTCTGGCTGAGTGCGCGACAGAGCCCGATGCCGAGCAAGCACGCGCTTTGTCGAGCCATCTTGAACAGTCCCTGCAGGACCACTTTCATTACAAGTTGGCCCGGGAATTGGGGCAACTCCAAGAGGCCCAGTGCGTGCTGCGCCAAGACATGCGCGACATCTATCTGAGTCTTTGCCGTGACCGCGGAATGATCGACGGAAACATCAAAGTCGAACCGCTGCGTCATTGGCCCGGCCCTACCCCTGAAGCATTACGTCCATTGCTGCAAGCTTGAATTGGAGTCCAGCCATGTCATTGCACTATCGCTTATCTGAGCCCTCCGACAATCCCCGCCTGCAATCCCTGGTGGCCAAGATCACCATGCCTGGGCCGGCGCAAATGTGCTTCCAGCGCGCCCCCGATTTTTTTGTGGGCGCGAAGGTCATTGGCGAGTCTCAGCGCATCGTGGTCGTCGATGACGCGACCCGCCCCGATGCCTTGGCTGGCGTAACCGTGATCTCCGGGCGTCACGTTTACATCAGTGGGAAGAAACGCTTCGTTCACTATTCAGGCGACACGCGCGTCGATCCGACTTATCGCAAGCGGGGCATTGGCGGGACCATGTTCGTGGAGCAGCGCAAATACCATGAACCCAGCGATCTGGTTCAGGCGGTGGTCCTGAATGGCAACACCGCCGCCTTGGATGCGGCTCGCGCGGTGCAAGGCAATCGCGTGTTTGACTTCTGGTTGAGCCACACCATCGAAACCAGCTTCATGTTCATCCGCAAAGGGGCGCCCCGCGTGCCCGCCGGCGTGACCATGAAGACAGCCAGCGCGGCAGACATCGATGCCATGCAAGCGTTTCAAGATTGCGAGGCGCCACGTCGCAATGGCTATCCCGCCTATGACTTCCACAAGTTGATCGAGGGGGATCCTTATTACGCTGGATTGAAGATTCAGGACTACACCCTGGCCATGCGCGGCGGACAGATCGTGGGCATGTTGGCAGCGTGGAATCAGAAGGGCTACAAGCAGACACGCATCACAGGCATGCACCCGTTCACGCGCTTGATTCGCCCGGCATACAACGCCTACGTGGGCGTCAAGGGTGGATTCAAACTGCCCCGAGTGGGCGGCATCCTGAACTACTTGACGCTGGCCAACATCCTGGTTGCGAATGACGACGCGGATGTGTTCCAAGGTTTGATTGACTGGATCATGGCGCACCAGGGGCGGCACGTGGACGCACTGGCCACCTGCGTGACCCATGGTGACCCACTGGTGGAGGTCCCCCGTCGCTACAAACGCCAAAAGCTGTTTTCGCAGCACTTGTGGATGACGTTTGGCGAAGACGATCCACGAACCGAAATCGATGATCGACCTCTGTACATGGAGTTGGGACGATTGTGATCGCCCCGACGTGGCTGTCACGACAAGACCTTTTCAAAGGCTGAAGATGAAGTACCCCTTGATTGCACGCACCCTCCCCATGGGCTTGGCATGGCTGGCATCGAGCTTGACCTTGACCGGTTGCCAACAAAAGGCCGCCATCCCCCAGTTGCCCGGCTATATCGAAGCGGACGTCACCAGCGTGGCGTCTCCGGTGGCTGGCACCTTGCAACAAATGCAAGTCAAAGAGGGGCAGACCATTCAAGCCGGTGACTTGCTCTATGTGTTGGAATCAGCGCAAGAGCAAGCCAAATTGGCCGAGGCCCGCGCACTGAAAGCCCAAGCGTCTGCGCAAAGTCGCAACTTGAGCAAGGGCGCACGCGCCGCCGAGATCGAGAGTCTGACGGCGAAGGTGCGTGCAGTGGAAGCGCAACTGCAACAAGCGCAGTCGCAATTGCGTCGCAGCGAGCAATTGCAGGGCAATGGCTTCATCTCGGACATGCAGACCAAGCAGGATCGCACGCAGGTGTTGACCATTCAGTCGCAACTGGATGAGGCGCGAGCCTCCTTGCGCGTGGCGCAACAAGCCGCACGCGAGGACGTGCGCGCGGCGGCTGAAGCCGAGGTGCATGCGGCCGAGGCCGGCGTGGCCCAGGTGGAATGGTTGTTGAAGCAAAAGCGGGTGACTGCGCCGGTGTCGGGCGTCGTGCAAGAGTTGTTTGTGCGTACGGGCGAATTTGCACAACCTGGCGCCACCACCATGACCATCCTGCATCAGGATTCGCTGCGTGTGCGCTTCTTTGTTCCCAATGATTTGCGCCCCCGCTTTCAGCCTGGCGCCAAGGTGTACGTGAGCATGTCGGGCTGCAAGAACTGGCTCGAGGCCTCGGTTGTGCGTGTGAGCGCGCGGCCTGAGTACACCCAACCGATGATGTTCAGCCAAGAGTTGCGCGACCGCTTGAGCTTCTTGACCGAAGCCCGTCTGCAAGCCTCCCCCGAGTGCACGGCTCCGCCCGGCACGCCCGTGGGGGTGTGGCTGCAGGAGGTCAAGGCATCGTGAACGCCACGTCTGACTACATCATCTCCGTCAAGAACCTGACCAAGACGTTTGGTGACCGGACGGTGGTGGACAACCTCAATATGAAGATTGCCCCGGGGCAGTTGTACGGCTTTCTTGGCCCCAACGGCTCCGGCAAGACGACCGCCATTCGCATGATGTGCGGTCTGGTTCCACCGACCTCGGGCAAAGGCCGCTGCCTGGGCTACAGCATCAACCGCCAAGCCGACAAAATCAAACCCTTGCTGGGCTACATGACCCAGCATTTCAGTTTGTACAAAGACTTGACCGTGCGCGAGAACCTGCGTTTTGTGTGCCGACTGCATGGCCTGCCCTCGCCAGAACAACGCGTCAATGAACTGATTCAGCAGTTTGCATTTGATGAAGGGCGCGACGGACACATCGCAGGCACCATGTCTGGCGGCTGGAAGCAGCGGCTGGCCTTGGCCTGCGCCATGGCGCATCATCCTCGCATTTTGTTGCTGGATGAGCCCACGGCCGGCGTGGACCCGAAGGCGCGCGAAGCCTTCTGGGACATCTTGCAGGACATCACAGCCACCGGCGTGTCCATCTTGGTGAGCACGCACTACATGGATGAGGCCATGCGCTCCAATCGCATCGCCTATGTGCTGTATGGTCGATTGCTGGTCGATGATCGCCCCGAGCGTGTGCTGCAAAAGTCGAATCTGGTCGCCGCACAAATTCCTTTGCATCAACCCTTGACGGACCGACGCCTGGCGCACGACCCGCGCATCGTGCGCCTATCCACGCAAGGCAACAGCCTGCGCGTCGTGGCTCGCAGCCATGAAGACGTGGGGTCCTGGAGCCGGGACTTGGGCGACATCGTGGGTGAACCTCGCCCCGGTCAAGTCGACCTGGAAGATGTTTTCTTTTACCTGACCTTGCAACAGCAAGGTGACGGTACGCGCTTCTGAGCGAGCCCCCATGCCTCCATCCTTCAAGCGCATTTGGGCGATTGCCGCCAAAGAGTTGTTGCACATGGTGCGAGATCGACTGACGTTCGTCTCGCTGCTGTCGGTCACCATCATGTACGTGGTGGTGTTCGGCTACGCCATCAATCCCGATCCGCGCCACATCCCAACCGTCGTGGTCGATCACGATCGCAGTGAGTTTTCTCGGTTGTACCGCAGCGCCTTGCAACAATCGGTTTACCTGGAGATCGACAACCGCCAGTTGACTTCACGGCAAGCCAGCGAGTTGTTGCGCCGGGCCCAGACGTCGGTGGTCATCGAAATCCCACCAGACTTCACTCGCAATCTGATTCGTGGTTTGCCGGCCACCATTCTGGTGGAGGCCGATGCGACGGACCCGGTGTCCCTCAATGGCGCCATGACATCGACTGGTGAGGTCGCACGCGTCACGGCCTCTCACATCCTGCGCCGCGACAGCATCCGGCATCTGAATGATGGCGAGCCACAGATCGAAGTGCGTGTGCAGCGTCGCTTCAATCCGCAAGGCGAACAAACTTTCTACATCGTGCCCGGCCTGATCGGCATGATCTTGAACGTGTCGCTGCTGGTGATGACGGCCATGTCCATCACCAAAGAGAAAGAACAAGGCACCATCGAGTTCTTGCTGGTCACCCCCATCCGACCGTGGGAAATGATCGTAGGCAAGATCATCCCGACCTTTTTGGTGGGGGTGGTGCAGGTGATCGTCACCTTGGTGATTGCCTTCGGCATGTTCAAACTGCCTTTGACGGGTGACCCTGTGGCGCTGGCCATCTTGCTGTTGGCCTATGGCTTGACCACCTTGTCGGTGGGCATCCTGATCTCGACGGTGGCGCTGTCGCAGATGCAGGCCATGCAGTTGTCCTTCTTCTACTTCATCCCGTCGATTCTGCTGTCGGGCTTCATGTTCCCCTTCAGTGGCATGCCCGGCTGGGCCCAGTTCATTGCCAAGGGCTTGCCGCTGACCTACTTTGTGCGTGGTTCGCGTGGCGTGTTCTTGAAGGACTTCAACTTGATCGACATGTGGCCGCACCTGTGGCCCATCTTGGTGGCCGGCTTCGTTTTTTCCTTGTTAGCGACCTTGAGCTACAAGAAAACATTGAATTGATGCCTCACACCACGCGGTTGCTTGGGGACGACGACATCACCCTTGTTGATCCAGGTGAATCTTTCGGTCCGGCGGGCGGCTGCGGGACTGCCTACAATCGCGGGATGCAAGCACAGAACACCTCCATCGCCCTGCCCCCTCTGGCCAACGACCGCTTTTTGCGCGCCTGTCTGCGCCTGCCCACGGACTACACCCCCGTGTGGCTCATGCGACAAGCGGGGCGCTACTTGCCCGAGTACCGCGCCACACGCGATGTGGCGGGCAGCTTCATGGGCTTGGCCACCAACCCAGAACTGGCCTGTGAGGTGACGCTGCAACCGCTGCGCCGCTACGACTTGGATGCCGCGATCTTGTTTTCCGACATCCTGACGGTGCCCGACGCCATGGGCCTGGGGCTGAGCTTTGCCGCTGGAGAAGGCCCCAAGTTTGCCAAGGTGGTCCGTGACGAAGCCGCCGTGGCCGAATTGGCCGTGCCCGACATGAACAAGTTGCGCTACGTGTTTGATGCGGTCAGCACCATTCGCAAGGCCTTGTCAGATGACCAAGGTGTGGGCAAGGTGCCCCTGATCGGTTTCTCCGGCAGCCCCTGGACACTGGCTTGCTACATGGTCGAAGGCGGTGGCTCGGATGACTATCGCCTGGTCAAGACGCTGATGTACCAGCGCCCAGACCTCATGCACCGCATTCTGGAAGTCAATGCGGATGCCGTGGCTTTGTATCTGAATACACAGATTGAAGCCGGCGCACAGGCCGCCATGATTTTTGATTCGTGGGGCGGCGTGCTCGCCGATGGCGCCTTCCAACAATTCAGCCTGGCTTACACCCGTCGCGTGCTGAGCCAATTGAAGACCGAGCACAACGGCTTCCGTATCCCACACATCGTGTTCACCAAGGGTGGCGGGATCTGGTTGAATGAAATTGCCGATTCTGGCTGCGACGTCGTCGGTCTGGACTGGACGATGAACCTGGGTCGCGCACGCACCATGGTGGGCGACAAGGTGGCGCTGCAAGGCAATCTGGACCCGAACGTGCTGTTCGCCAAGCCCGAACAAGTGGAAGCCGAAGTGATCCGCACGCTCGACAGCTTTGGCAAGCCCTCAGCCACCAGCGGCCACATTTTCAATCTGGGGCACGGCATCAGCCAGTTCACCCCGCCTGAAAACGTGAGCGTGCTGGTGGATACCGTACACCGCCACAGCCGTACGCAACGCGCCTGACTTCGGAGCCTAGCGCTCGCCCCAGGCGGCGAGCAGCGACGCCCCCAAGATCAAACCGCCCCCCATCAACACATGGGGCGCCAAGGTGGATTGCGCCAACCAAGCCGATGACAAGGCTGCGAACAGCACCTCGGTCAACATCAAGACCGAGGTGAGTTGAACGGGCAAACGCGCCGCACCATACTGCAGCGCCAGATTCGACAGAATGAAGAGCCCGCCCATGGCCAACGCGGGCCAGGCCCATTGCGCAGCCAAGACAGGCCAAGGTGGAATCAAGCTGGCTTGCCATAGCGCCCACCCCAACAAACCAGGCACCACCACCCCGCCGGCGAACATGGCCAATGCGCGCGCGGCGGCTGGCTGCGAGGCCTGTTGTCGCAACAAGACGTTGGTCAGGGCAAAGCCCATCCCCCCCAACAAACCCAACCAGTCAGCCAACTCGGTCAGGCGAGGCCAACCATCGCCTTCTGGCTTGAGCACCAAAGCGGCGCCGATCAAGGCCAAGGCCATGCGCAAGGCCGACTGGCGCGTGATGGGTTCATTCAACAGCCACCGGGCCAGCAGGGCCGCCCACAGCGGCATGAGATAGAACAGCAGCACCACACGAACCACATCACCAACCGCCACCCCCCAGTTGAACAAGGCGTTGGTCAGGCCCGCCACCGCAGCCAAGGCCAACAAGCCCTGCTGACGAACGACGATCCGCCACGCCGAGGGCTGCCACATGGCGATCACGGCCGCCCCCAACATGAAGAACAACATGGTGGCCCACAAGGGATGCAGGCCGTGCTGCTGCAGGTGCCGCAAAGGCCACCAAGACAAGCCCCACACCAGGGCATTGAACAGCAAAGAGAGTGCCGCCAGAGATCGCATCAACGTCGCTCCAGCACCATGGGCGCCACATCCAAGGCTTCACGTGCCCATTGCGCGGCCTCTTGGGCCTGCTGCCGAGTCTCATAGGGCCCGACCTGAAGCTTGAACATCGCCCCTTCTTTGAAGACCGCCAACATCGGTGCCAAACGTGAGGCGTCCGAGGCCACACGCTGCTGCAGGCGCTCAACACTTTCACGTCGTCCCAAAGCCGCCAACTGGATCCAGAAGCCTTGGGCCGCCGGCGTGAAGGCGCGCGATCGCTCCTCCGTTTGCGGCACGGCGGGCGGGCTTCCTGTTTGATCCGTCAAGGGCGAGACCACCTCCTGCATGGGCTGTACATCGGCCTCGGCCGTTGCCACGGTCGACGCAGCCCCCTTGCGCCAAGCCCCGGTCCGAATGTCCTCAAAGGTCAAGCGCTCGATCTCTACTTCAGCCCGCCCCAGCAGATGGATACCCAACTTCACGGCGGCGGCATAACTGAGGTCCATGACACGATTGGAATGGAATGGCCCTCGATCATTGACGCGGACGATGGTCTCTTTGCCATTGGCCACGTTGCGAACCCGTGCATAGCTCGGTATCGGCAAGGTGCGATGGGCCGCCGTCAAGCCGTACATGCTGAACAACTCACCGCTGGCGGTTTTTCGCCCATGGAACTTGGTGCCGTACCAGGAGGCCACGCCACGCTCTTTCCAGACCACATCGGCAGCGATCGGTTCGTAAGCCTGACCCAACACCACATAAGGCTTGTTTGGCCCCTTCGGTCGAATGGGTTCGATTTGTGGCTCAGGGTCTGGCAACTGGGCCAAATCTGCAGGCGGGTCGACAGGCGCACCATCACGGCCGCCGCCCATCAAGCCACCGGCACCGGATGACCCGCCTTTTTTGGTGGTCGAGCAGGCCGTGAGCGCCATCGCCATCACCACCAAACACAGAGAACCCAACACCGTGCGCACCGCTGGCGAGCCGATCAAGAGCGATTGAATTTGCATGGTGCGCACCATAACCGATGATCGGCATGCGATTTGCACGGGGGACATCCCAATGCGGATTTTGTGCAGCGCGGCACAATGTGCACTGTTTGCAAAATTAATGCCCTCGTTTTTCTGACAAGAACATGACACGAAACCTGGAACACGACTTTGACCACCCGTTCGAGCGCGGGATGCGCAACCGCCGAGCGGCCCTGGGGGATGCTTGGGTCGACAAATCCGTCGCCAAAGCCAACACGTTCAACGCCGAGTTTCAGCACTTCATCACCGATTACGCCTGGCACGGCGTCTGGGGCCGTCCGGGTCTGGACTGGAAAACGCGTCGCATCATCGTGCTGGCAATCACCAGCGCCTTGGGCCGCTGGGACGAGTTTGAGATTCACCTGCGCGGTGCACTGACACCAGGCAATGCGCACACCCTGTCGATTGAAGAGGTGCGCGAAGCCCTGATTCAGATTGCCATCTATGCAGGCGTGCCCGCCGCCAACACCGGTTTTGCGCGAGCCTTGGGCATCATGCGTGAGCTGGGCATGGAGCCCACCCCTCATTCTGCTGATGTGGCCTGGCACCCCGGCGTGGGCCGTTCGGTGTTCACCACCACACGCCCCAAATTGCACTGCACCGTGCGCGAAGCGCGCTCAGGTGAAGCCCAACACACGGTGGTGTTGAGCCATGCCTTGGGCCAAGATGGTTCGATGTGGGATCTGGTGGCCAACGAGTTGGCCGCCACCTGCAACGTGATCTGCCCCGACACGCGCGGGCACGGCCGATCACAGACGCCCAACGAGCCCATGACCATGACCGAGCTGGCCGCCGATGCGGCCCGCATCATCGACGAAGTGGCCAACGGTGAACCTGTGATCTGGGTCGGCTTGTCGATGGGCGGACTGATTGGTCAAGAGCTGGCCATTCGTCACCCCGAGAAGGTCAAAGCGCTGGTCTTGGCCAACACCACCAGCAGCTACTCTGGCATGGGCCGTGAAGCGATTGGCCAGCGCATTGCCACGGTGGAGGCCCATGGCATGAGCGCCATCAGCACCAACACGATGACGCGCTTCTTCAGCGAAGAGTTCCGCACACAAAATGCGGCGACTGTCTCGCGCCATCAGCGTTTGCTGGAATCCACGGACCCAGAAGGCTACACCGCTTGCGCGGCCGCTTTGTGCGAAGCCAATACCACCGCCCGTTTGGGCCAGATTCGTGTCCCCACTTTGGTGATTGCATCGAGCCACGACATCAGCACCCCCGTGGAAACCGCTTATGCCTTGACCAAGAGCATCACCGGCGCCCAAATGGTGACCCTGCAAGGGTGCGCTCACTTGAGCGCCGTCGAGCAACCGCAGGCCTTTGCCAACGTGCTGGGTGAATTTGTCGCCGGCATCTGAGATTCCCCGGTCCCGATCCAGGGGCGCCATGCACTATGCTTGGCGCCCCTGCCCTTTTCTGGTTTGAGTTGTTGCACCCATGTCGTCCCACGGCCAATCTGCTCCCGCGATGATGAACCCGGCCCAAATGGAGGCCGTTCAACATCTGGATTCGCCTTGCCTGGTGCTGGCGGGTGCGGGCTCGGGCAAGACGCGGGTGATCACCCACAAGATTGCTCGCCTGCTGCAACCCGGACACGGTGCCGATCTGGCGCCCGCTCAAATCGCGGCCATCACCTTCACCAACAAGGCCGCAGCGGAAATGCGCGACCGAGCCAAGGCCCTGATTGGGGCCAAAGCCGCTGGCAAGCTCTTGATTTGTACGTTTCACTCCCTGGGGGTGAAGCTGCTGCGGGAAGATGGTGAAGCCTTGGGTCTGAAGCCCCAGTTTTCGATTCTGGACGCGGACGATGTCACCAGCATCTTGCGCGATGCAGGCGGCACCACCGATGCCAAACTGGCCCGTAATTGGCAGTGGACCATCAGCCTGTGGAAGAACCAAGGCTTTGACAGTTCGCAGGCGTTTGCCCAAGCCACCAGCGATGACGAGCAAGTGGCCGCCCGCGTGATGAAGTTATACGAAGAACGACTGGCCGCCTATCAGGCCGTGGACTTCGATGACTTGATCAGCATGCCGCTGAAGCTGCTGGCTGAGCACGAGAAGGTGCGCCTCAAATGGCAAAAGCAGTTGCGCCATGTGCTGGTAGACGAATACCAGGACACCAATGCCACGCAGTATGAGTTGCTGAAGCTCTTGGTGGGCATGGATGGCATCTTCACGGCGGTGGGCGACGATGACCAGTCCATTTATGGCTGGCGTGGCGCCACGCTGGACAACCTGAAAAAGCTCCCTCAGGACTTCCCCCGCCTGAAGGTGATCCCGCTGGAGCAGAACTACCGCTCCACCAGCGCCATCTTGCGTGCGGCCAACAACGTCATCGTCTCCAACCCCAAGTTGTTCCAAAAGACACTGTGGTCGGACTTAGGCGAGGGCGATCCGGTCAAGCTGATGGAGTGCGACAACGAAGAGCACGAAGCCGAGCGCACCGTGGCGCACTTCGTGACCATGCGCATGAATTTGCTGGAAAAGCACCCTGGCGACCCCAGCAAAACAGCCTGGAACAACTTCGCCATCTTGTACCGCGCTAACCACCAGGCCCGGCCCTTCGAGCAGGCCCTGCGACGCGCCAACATTCCCTACAAGGTATCGGGCGGACAGAGCTTCTTCGACAAAGCCGAAATCAAGGACTTGTGTGGGTGGCTGCGTCTGTTGGTGAACAACGACGACGACCCGGCGTTTTTGCGGGCGGCCACCACGCCCAAGCGCGGCATTGGCCACCAAACACTGGGATCGCTGGGCGAATTCGCGGGCAAGTGGAAGGTGAGTCTGTTCGAGGCCCTGTTCACGGAGTCGCTGGCGGCCACTTTGAGTGCGCGCGCCCTGGGCTCATTGCACGAGTTTGGCCGGTACATCAATGACCTGGAGCACCGGGCGCGCCACACCTTTGGCAGCGAGGACGCCAAGGTCTTGCTGCTGGAGTGGCTCAAGGACATCGGCTACGAACAGCACCTCTACGACAACGAAGACAACGAAAAGGTGGCGGCGGCCCGCTGGAACAATGTGCTGGACTTCGTGGACTGGATCGCCCGCCGTTGCGGCGGCGAGATCGAAAACGACGGCGGCATGACGGTGGAAACTGAAAAGAAGAGCGTCATTGAAGTGGCGCAGAGCATTTCGCTGATCACCAGCCTGGCTGAGCGCAATGCCGACCAAAACGTCGTGACCCTGTCGACGCTGCATGCCTCCAAGGGGCTGGAATGGCCGCACGTGGTGTTGGCTGGCGTCAACGAGGGCTCCCTGCCCTTCTCTCGCGAAGAGGGAGAGATTTCGCCCCAACAAATCGAAGAAGAGCGGCGCCTGATGTATGTGGGTATCACCCGGGCTCGCTTGACGCTGGGTGTCAGTACCCTCAAGCGCCGCAAGAAGGGGCGCGAGTACGTGCAAGCCATCCCCAGCCGCTTCATCGCGGAAATGAAGCTCGGCGAAGGCGGTGGGCCGAAAGAAGATCCGCGGGAGAAGTTGCGTAGACTGCGCGAGGAAATGGCGGCCCAAGCCAAGGCGCGTGCATCACAAGCCAAACCCGAGCACTGAGGACCACGACAGCCCGCACAGACGAAAAAAAACCCGAGACAAAGATCTCGGGTTTGGAATCCACCAATAGAGGAGGGTGGAGGAGACAAACGAAACAAGCAAAGATATGAGCTCTGGAGTTCAAAGAAGTTCACATCCCTAGGGTTTATTCTAGGGTCACCCCGCAGCCAAATCAAGGGGTAACCCTAGGTTTTGTCTGCCATCCCCCTCATTCAAGCGACTTTTTCACCATTTGTCCGGAGATCCGATATGGAATGCACCATCAACTGGCAGCCGACTTCTGGCATGGCCTTCATGGCAGAAACTGGCAGCGGCCACATCATCAACATGGATGGCGCCCCCGAAGGTGGCGGCCGTAACCTGGCCCCTCGCCCCATGGAGACGGTCCTGGCAGGCACCGGCGGTTGCACCGCCTACGACGTGGTCTTGATCCTCAAGCGCGGTCGCCACGATGTACGCGGCTGCCAACTGAAGCTGACAGCCGAACGCGCCGAGACCGACCCCAAGGTGTTCACCAAGATCAACATGCACTTCGTGGTGACAGGCGTGAACCTGACCGAAACGGCGGTTCAACGCGCGATCCAGATGTCGCACGAGAAATACTGCTCTGCTTCGATCATGATCGGCAAAACCGCCGAGATCACCACCAGCTTCGAGATCGTTGCGGCTTGATCAGATGTAATGCGCCGTGGTGGTCATGACCTTGGCCGCCAGACGCATCAAGCCTTTGACAGGTGCGGGCAAAGGCACACCACCCGCTTTCAGCGCGGCATTCGCGTGTGCCACTTCGTCATCCCGCATTTGTTTGACGATGGCACGCGAACTCTGGTCTGCGGCAGGCAGTTGATCCATGTGGCTATTGAGATGATCCTCGACCTGACGCTCGGTTTCCACCACAAAGCCCAGGCTCACTTTATCTCCGGCCTTGGCCGCCAACAGGCCAATGCCAAACGCGCCGGCGTACCAAAGGGGGTTGAGCAGACTCGTTCGGCTACCGAGTTCACGCAAGCGCTGTTCGGTCCAAGCCAGGTGGTCGGTTTCTTCGCGGGCCGCTTCGTCAAACTGCGCCTTCAAGGCAGGATCTTTGGTGCCCCACGCTTGCGAGGCATAGAGCGCCTGCGCGCACACTTCCCCGACGTGATTGACCCGCATCAGTGCGGCCGACAGTCGCTTGTCAGCATCTGACAGTTCACCATCCTCGACCGCAGCCTGAGGGCACGGGCGCGAAGCGGTGTGATCGGCAAACGCTGTGCGCAGGCCAGTGTCAATGGACATCAACAGCCGATCGATCGGGCTGTGTTGAACACCACGGGGTGACTTGAAAGCGGACATGGTCTGCCAATTCGATTCTGCAATGGCGTCATCTTAGCGCCGGGCGCCTCGCCAGAACTAGCGCTGCATCAAACCCCGGCTTCGCGCAATGGCCATCAGCATGCCCAGCGCCAGCCCCAGGGTCACCATGGCGGTGCCACCGTAGCTGATGAAGGGCAATGGCACGCCCACCACCGGCAAGATGCCACTCACCATGCCCATGTTGACAAAGGCGTAGGTGAAGAAGCTGAGCGACAGGGCCCCGGCGAGCAAACGCGAAAACAGTGTGGGCGCCTGTGAGGCGATGAACAGGCCGCGAAAGATCAGCGCCATGAATCCGCAGAGCAACACCAAAAAGCCGACCAAGCCAAACTCTTCGGAATAGGCCGCGAAGATGAAGTCGGTCGTGCGCTCAGGAATGAATTCGAGGTGGGTTTGGGTGCCTTGCATGAACCCTTTGCCCCACACGCCGCCTGAGCCAATCGCGATCATGCCCTGGATGATGTGGAATCCCTTGCCCAGTGGGTCTTTGGTGGGGTCCAGCAATGTACAGACTCGGTTCTTTTGATAGTCGTGCAACACCACCCAATCGAGATCGGGTTGGCAAATGCGTTCTTCTGAGATCACCAAGGCGGTGATCGCCACCGCGCCGACAATGACCACCGGCAAGATCAAGCGCCAACTCAGTCCCGCAAAGAACAAAACATACAAGCCGGACGAGAGGATCAACAAGGATGTGCCCAGGTCCGGTTGCTTCATGACCAGCGCTACGGGCACCAACAGCAAGACCCCGGCAATGATGAAGTCTTTGACATGCAAGAGTCCTTCTCGCCGCTGGAACCACCACGCCAGGATCAAGGGCGCCCCCAGTTTGAGGATTTCCGAAGGCTGAATGACCATGCCGATGTTGATCCAACGCGTGGCGCCCTTTTTGGTGATGCCCACATGCGGGAGTGCGGTCAGGATCAACAAGATGACACCCACCACGTATACCGGCACAGCCAGCAACATCAATCGTTGCGGTGGCACCTGGGCCACCACAAACATCACCCCCATGGCCAGGACCATGTTGCGCAATTGATCGCCAAACCGGGTACCGTTGTCGTAACCAGCGGAATACATGGCCATCAAACCGAGACCGCACATGAACAAGATGATGCCCAACAAGGGCCAATCAAACCCTTCAAATGCAGGCCAAATCCTTCGCCATAGGGACGGCTTGTCAAACGCCTTGTTCATGGCTGCACTCCTGATGCGGGGGCCGAGGCTGGATACGCAATCTGCGGAGAACTGGGCGCACTGGCCGGGCCTGCGAGAGGCTGCGATGCGGCCACATCAGAGGACGCAGGCATCACACCTGATGCAGCCCGCGGCGTGACGGCAGGCAAGCTGCGTATGTCTTGCTCCATGGCATTGAGCCCATGAGGCAAAGGCACGTCAGAGACCTTGCGCGGCACACCAATTGGGGCAGCGGCTCGGCTCTGGCGCACAGCCTCAATGTCTTCCTCGCTGGGGTACTGCCCCATGAGGATGTAATCCAACACGCGCCGGGCAATGGGGGCGGCCGCTTGAGCGCCAAAACCGGCGTTCTCCACAATGATGGCCAAGGCCACCCTGGGTGCATCCACTGGCGCAAAAGCTTCATAGAGAGAGTGGTCACGCTTGTACTCATCCATGCGGGACGCCACATACTTTTCGTTCTGACGCAAACCCACCGCTTGCGCCGTACCGGTCTTGCCGCCACTCAGGTAACCGGCCCCCATGAAGACACGCGTCGAGGTACCTTGCTGGGTCACGCCGTACATGGCATCTTTGATGATGGCAATGTGTTCGGGCTTGTAGGGGATCGGCGGCAAGGCCTCACTGGCGACCTTCCGGCGCTCTTTGGTCACCACACTTTCAATTTCTCGAACCAAGCGGGGCTGAAAACGCTGACCACCCGAGGCCACGGTGGCATTGGCGGAGGCCAGTTGCAACATGGTGAAGCTGTTGTAGCCCTGACCGATGCCCAGAGAAATGGTCTCCCCGGCGTACCACCGTTTTTGCTCGGGCCGCCGGTAGGCTTTGCGCTTCCATTCGGTCGACGGCAAGATCCCTGGCACCTCGCCTTTGAGGTCAATGCCGGTCAAGCGACCAAAGCCCAAGGGCTTCATCTGATCGTGGATCAGATCGACGCCCAGTTCATTGGCCAAGGAGTAATAGTAGACATTGCTGGACTCGACAATCGAGCGCCGCATGTCCATGGCGCCACCCTTTTCATTTTCGGGCGAGCGGAATCGGTGGCCCCCAAACATGAACACACCATGATCCATGATGATCGCGTTGGGGTGTCGCTTGCCGGTATTCAATGCAGCCAGGGCCATGAAGGGCTTGTAGGTGGACCCGGGCGGATAGGTGCCACGCAAAGCGCGATTGAGCAAAGGTTTGTCGGCCGATTCATTGAGTTCTTTCCAGCTGTCTGAGTCGATGCCGTCGACGAACAGATTGGGATCAAAGGTCGGCTTACTGACAAAGGCCAGCACCTCGCCATTGCGCGGGTCAATCACCACCATCGCGCCGCGTCGATCGCCATACAGGCGCTCAATGAGGGCCTGCAATTTGATATCGATCGACAAATGGATGGTCTTCCCAGGTGTGGCAGGGTTCGACTTCAAGCGGCGAACGGCTCGACCGCCCGCACTGGTTTCCACTTCCTCGAAGCCCGTGATGCCATGCAACTCGGATTCATAACTCTGCTCAATGCCCAGCTTGCCGATGTACTCGGTGCCGCGGTAGTTGGCCAACTCTTCCTCGGGCCAGTCTTCCATGGCTTCGGCTTCACGCTGGTTGATGCGGCCGATGTAGCCCAGGATATGACTGGCCAGTTCGCCAAACGGATAGTGGCGAAACAGGCGGGCCTGAATATCGACCCCTGGGAATCGGTAACGCTGCGCTGTGAATCGAGCCACCTCTTCATCACTCAAACGTGTCCGAATGGGAATGGACTCAAAGCTCTTGGATTCCTCACGCAATCGCTTGAACCGACGCCGATCGCGGGGCTGGATGTCGACGATCTGCGCCAACTCGTCGATCGTGGCTTCGAGGTCCTCCACCTTGGAGGGCGTGATCTCCAGCGTGTAAGCCGAGTAATTGCTGGCCAGCACCACGCCGTTGCGGTCCACGATCAGACCACGGTTGGGAACAATTGGTACGACGGAGATGCGGTTGTTTTCGGCCTGCAGTGCCAAATCATCGTGCCGCACCACTTGCAAGACCACCAAACGAAAGACCAGCAAGCCAAAGCAAAAGAGCACAAAGCCCGCCGCCACCCACAAGCGGGTGCGGAATCGTCCCAGTTCGATTTCGAGGTTCTTGAGGACGGTCATGGCTGCGCGGTGCGAGTCATGGGCATCACAGCGGCCGGTTCTTGTCGCGATCAGGCGGACGTCGCTGTGGCGCCAACAAAATCCAAGTCGCCAAAGGCCAGAGCATGGATTCGAAAACTGGCGCCAACAAGACCGACCACCCGGGGAAGCTCGCCCCCGCCATCATGCGAACCAAGACGGTCACGGCATGGCCGGCCAGGAACAAAGGCATCACCTGCATGGCTTGCGACAGCGTGGTGAACCACAACAGTCGGCGGTGAATCGTGATGGCAAAGAAGCTCAAGAGGGTGTAGGACAAGGCATGTTGCCCAAGCAAGGCCCCTTGGTGCACATCCATGATCAAGCCAAACACAAACGCACCACCAATGCCCACTCGGCGGGGCTGGTGCACATTCCAGAAGACCACCGCAACGGCCAACAAATCGGGCACGCCCGCCCAACGCCCCCAGGGCAAAAGGTTGAGCGCAAAAGCGATCAGCAAAGACAGCCAGATGAACAAGGGGTTGGCTGGCAGCAGCAGCTCATTGCCACGAGGCATCATGGATGTGCCCCTTTCTTTGAGCCATAACCTTTGGTCCGACTGGCACCGATGTCCGGCGCAGAAGCGGCCCCCGAGGCTGCGCCTGAGGGACGCTCAGGCTGCTCCAGAGCCGTGGGCTGCAAGAGCAACACATGATGAGGGCGATCGGGCTGAGCCATCGGCTGCAATTGAATACGCGCAAAGGCCGAATCAGCACGGCGGTCGACGGTCGTGACCTTGGCAACGGCCATACCGGGCGGATAGACACCATCCAGGCCGGACGTTTTCAAGACATCACCCACTTGGACGTCTGCATTGCTGGCCATGAAGCGCAACTCCATCGCGTGATGACGCGGCGCACCGTAAGCCACCCCACGCTGTTGGGTCCGTTGATTGATGACCGGCACAGCCGCGTCTTTGTCGGTCACCAGGGTGACTTCGGCCGTGAGCGGATACACCCGCGTGACCTGCCCCAGCACACCAAACTGATCCAGCACAGGTGACCCGAGAATGACGCCTTGATTGCCGCCGCGATCAATCACCACCTTGCGGGTGAAGGGATCTTGCGCGTCATAGAGCACTTCAGCGGCCAGCGTCTGGATTTCAAGTCGCGCGCGTAAATCCAAGAGCGCACGCAGTTGGGCATTTTCACTTTCCAACTGCTCGGCCAGCATGATGCGTTCAGACTGCGCCACCACCAATCGGCGAGCGGAGGCCTCGGACGCCAATGCCGCATCCAAACCAGAGAAGTAGTTGCCAGCCGAAGACCACCACCGAGAGGGCGCCAAGGCAGCTTCTTGCAGGGGCTGGACGACGGTGGCGATGCCGGCGCGCAAGGGGTGCGTGACCTTCCACCGCACATCGGCCACCATCAACAAGACCGCCAGCGCCGAATAAAACATCAAGCGCGTGGCGGCCGAGGGCCCTTGTTTGAAGAAGGGCGGGGGTGAGCGCTCCAGGGTAGACAGCGGCATGGATGGATGGCGCTCGGTTCAGGACTTATTCGCTGGTGAAGATGCTACCCAGACGCTCCATGCGCTCCAGCGCCATGCCGCATCCACGCACCACACAGGTCAGCGGGTCTTCGGCCACGTGCACTGGCAGACCGGTCTCTTCCATCAACAAACGATCCAGGTCACGCAGCAAGGCACCACCGCCAGTCAGCATCATGCCGCGCTCGGCAATGTCGGCGCCCAACTCAGGAGGGGTTTGCTCCAGCGCGTTCTTCACGGCCGACACGATCTGGTTGAGCGGATCCGTCAGGGCTTCCAGGATTTCGTTGGAAGAGATGGTGAAGCTGCGAGGCACACCTTCCGACAGGTTGCGGCCCTTGACTTCCATTTCCTTGACTTCAGAGCCAGGGAAGGCGGAACCGATTTCCTTCTTGATGGCTTCCGCGGTGGGCTCACCAATCAACATGCCGTAGTTACGGCGGATGTAGTTGATGATGGCTTCGTCAAACTTGTCGCCACCGACGCGGACAGAGCCCTTGTAGACCATGCCACCCAGCGAGATCACGCCCACTTCGGTCGTGCCGCCACCGATGTCGACCACCATGGAGCCAGAAGCTTCGGACACAGGCAAGCCCGCACCGATGGCTGCAGCCATAGGTTCTTCGATCAGGTAGACCTCAGAGGCGCCAGCGCCCAGAGCCGATTCACGGATGGCGCGGCGCTCCACCTGGGTCGAACCGCAGGGCACGCAGATGATGATGCGCGGACTGGGCTTCAGGACCGAGCGGGGGTGCACCATCTTGATGAACTGCTTGAGCATTTGCTCAGTCACAGTGAAGTCGGCGATCACGCCGTCCTTCATGGGGCGAATGGCTTCGATGTTGCCAGGCACCTTGCCCAACATGGCCTTGGCTTCTGCGCCCACAGCTTGAATGGTCTTCTTGCCGTTGGGACCGCCTTCGTGACGGATCGACACCACCGAGGGCTCGTCGAGCACGATGCCCTTGTCACGAACGTAAATCAGGGTGTTGGCCGTGCCCAGGTCAATGGCCAGATCGGTCGAAAAATATTTACGAAAAGTCGAATACATGCTCGGTTGCTCCGGCGAGACTGAACCCATCCAACAGCATTGTTCGCGGAGCCTGCTCACGCCCAACAACGATGCAACCTGACGTCTTCACGCAGGGGTCTGGGTCAACCTCAAAAAAGGGGACGCTGATTCGGCCCAAAAGACCAGTTCAACGCGGTGAAATCCGTATCACAAGCGACCGCGTCCTCAAGGAACGATCTCGGCTTATGGATAACCTAGGATAATACCCCAAGGACCCGCCTTTTCAGAGGGCAACACGGGTAAAGTCACCCCGGCTTTGCTCTGCCAAGGCCCCGTTTTCAACCCTGGAAGAACCCCATGGCTCTGACCCCACAAGAAGTCAGCCGCATTGCCCAACTGGCTCGCCTCGAATTGAGCGATGCCGAGCAAGGCGACATGCTGACGCAGCTGAATGAATTCTTCGACATCGTCGAGAAGATGCGCGCCGTTGACACCTCCGGCGTCGAGCCCCTTTACACCCCCCTGTCGGCCATTGAAGACGTCACCTTGCGCCTGCGCGAAGACGCCGTGACCGAGACCAACCACCGCGAAGCCAATATGCGCAACGCCCCGGCACAAGACGAAGGCCTGTTCCTGGTGCCCAAGGTGATCGAGTGAGTGACACGATGACGACCGCATTCCATGACAAAACCCTGGCCGAACTCAGCCAGATGCTGGCCGCCGGCCAGACCACCAGCACCGAACTGACCCGCCATGCGCTGGCACGCGTGCAAGCCCACGCCCACCTGGGTGCCTTTCTGCATGTGGACGAGGCCGGCGCACTGGCCGAGGCTGCTGCGGCCGACCTGCGTCGCGCCAATGGTCAGACCTTGGGCCCGCTCGATGGCATCCCCGTGGCGCACAAGGACATCTTTGTGACGGTGGACCACCCCACCACGGCCGCATCCAAGATGCTCAAGGGCTATATGAGCCCGTTTGACGCCACCGTGGTCGACAAGCTCAACAAAGCCGGCACCGTGAGCCTGGGCAAGTTGAACTGCGACGAATTCGCCATGGGTGGCGCCAACGAAAACTCGGCTTACCAGCCTGCCCGCAACCCCTGGGACACGAACCGCATCCCGGGTGGTTCGTCCGGTGGCTCGGCCGTGGCCGTGGCGGCGCGCCTGGTGCCCGGCGTGACCGGCACCGACACCGGCGGCTCGATTCGCCAACCTGCGGCACTGACCGGCATCACCGGCATCAAGCCCACTTATGGTCGCTGCTCGCGCTACGGCATGATCGCCTTTGCCTCGTCGCTGGACCAGGCCGGCCCCATGGCCCGCACCGCCGAAGACTGCGCCCTGCTGCTGCAAGCCATGAGCGGCTTTGACGAGCGCGATGCCACCAGCGCACAACAGCCCGTGCCCGACTTCGTGGCCGCACTGCGCACCCCACGTGCTGGCGCCACGACCGAGCAGCCCTTGGCTGGCCTGCGCGTGGGCGTGCCCCAGGAATTCTTCGGCGAAGGCGTGAGCGCCGATGTGGCCACCGCCACCCGCGCTGCGCTGGATCAACTGCAAAAGCTGGGCGCCACACTGGTCGACATCAGCCTGCCTCGCACCGAGCTGTCGATTCCGGTGTACTACATCATCGCGCCGGCTGAAGCGTCGTCGAACCTGAGCCGCTTTGATGGCGTCAAGTTCGGTCATCGCGCTACCAAATACGGCGATCTGAACGATATGTACCGCAAAACCCGCGCAGAAGGCTTCGGCCCCGAAGTCAAGCGCCGGATCATGATTGGTGCCTACGTGCTGTCGCATGGCTATTACGACGCCTATTACCTGCAAGCGCAAAAGCTGCGCCGCATGATTGCGGACGACTTCCAGGCGGCCTTCCAGGTTTGCGACGTGATCGCCGGCCCCGTGTCGCCCACCGTGGCCCGCCCGATTGGCTCCTCGACGGACCCCGTGCAGGAGTACCTGGCCGACATCTTCACCCTGCCCGCCTCGCTGGCTGGCCTGCCTGGCATGAGCCTGCCTTGCGGCTTCGGTGAACACGATTTGCCCGTGGGCCTGCAGTTGATCGGCAACTACTGGCAAGAAGCCCAGTTGCTGCACACCGCGCACGCCTTCCAGCAAACGACCGACTGGCACCAACGCAAACCTGCCGCCATCCAGGCCTGAAGACACCCATGAGCAACGTTCAAACTTCCCTGCTGGTGCGCGGTTACGAGGTCGTGATCGGCATCGAGACCCACGTCCAGCTGTCCACCCAGTCCAAGATTTTTTCGGGCGCGTCGACACAGTTCGGCGCCGCGCCTAACACCCAGGCCTGCCCGGTGGACATGGCCCTGCCCGGCACCCTGCCCGTGATGAACAAGGGCGCCGTGGCCCGCGCCATCGCCTTTGGTCTGGCCGTGGGCGCCCATGTGGCGCCGCGTTCGATCTTCGCGCGCAAGAACTACTTCTACCCTGACCTGCCCAAGGGCTATCAGATCAGCCAGTACGAAATCCCCGTCGTGCAAGGCGGCTCGGTCAGCTTCTTCGTGGGCGATAAAGAGCACACCGTCAAGCTGGTTCGCGCGCATTTGGAAGAAGATGCCGGCAAATCGCTGCACGAAGACTTCGCCGGCTTCAATGGCGAAAAGTCGTCGGGCATTGACTTGAACCGCGCCGGCACCCCGCTGCTGGAAATCGTGACCGAGCCCGACATGCGCTGCAGCGCCGAAGCCGCCGAATACGCCCGCGCCCTGCACGCCCTGGTGGTGTGGCTGGGCATTTGCGACGGCAACATGCAGGAAGGCTCCTTCCGCTGCGACGTGAACGTGTCGGTGCGCAAGCCCGGCGCCCCCCTGGGTACGCGCCGCGAGATCAAGAACCTCAATAGCTTCAAGTTCCTGCAGCAGGCCACCGACTACGAAATCAACTGGCAGATTGACGAGATCGAAGACGGTCGCGCCATTCAGCAAGCCACGGTGCTGTTCAACCCCGACACGGGCGAGACCCGCGCCATGCGCACCAAGGAAGACGCGCATGACTACCGCTACTTCCCGGACCCTGATCT
The DNA here is from genome assembly GCA_046299355.1 of Aquabacterium sp. Taxonomy (GTDB): domain Bacteria; phylum Pseudomonadota; class Gammaproteobacteria; order Burkholderiales; family Burkholderiaceae_C; genus Aquabacterium. The sequence continues at coordinate 265,554 of JBKBIO010000002.1, forward strand.
GCCCCCGCTAACCATTGCGCCAGAATGGATCGAGCGCGTGAAGAGCGAGATGCCCGAGCTGCCCCGCGTGATGGCCGAGCGCTTCCAGTCTGAATACGGGCTGCCTGCGTACGACGCTACCATGATGACGCAGTCGAAAGCGTTTGGCGCCTTCTTTGAAGCGGCCGCCAAGACCTGCAAACAGCCCAAACTGGTGTCCAACTGGTTGATGGGTGAAGTGTCTCGCCGCCTGAACAGCGCGGAGCAAAGCATCGACGACAGCCCCATCAGCGCCGACCTGCTGGCCGCGCTGATCACGCGCATTGCCGACGGCACCATCTCCAACAATGGCGCCAAGCAAGTGTTCGAGGTGCTGTGGTCTGAACAGGAAGAATCGGAAGCCTTGCCACCGCTGGCTCAGGTCGATGCGGTGATTGAAGCCAAGGGCCTCAAGCAGATGAGCGACACCGGCGAACTGGAGAAGATCCTGGACGACATCCTGGCGGCCAATGCCAAATCGGTGGAAGAGTTCCGCGCCGGCAAGGAAAAGGCGTTCAATGCGCTGGTAGGTCAGGCCATGAAGGCCACCAAGGGCAAGGCCAATCCGGCCACCGTCAACGAACTGTTGAAGAAGAAGCTGGTGGGTTGAGTTTAGGCGTACCCGTGGCCGCACTGGCCGCGGGTGCCCCGCCCGATGCAGCGACATCGGGGAACCCGGGCGAGGCCCCGGCCCACAAGCGCTTCAAGCGAAGCAATTCAGCATCGTAAAAGCTGTTGATGCGCACCATCTCGGCCTTCTGGCCGGCGATCCCATCCCGCTGCGCTTGTTGCGCGGCGTCATTGGCATCCAGTTTGGTGCGGAGCTTGCCTGGCAATCGCTTGCCTTTGTAGAACTCAGCCTCGTCTTCGAGTGGCTTGCGCTCGGCGATCAGGTCTTGCACTCGCCGTTCCGACAGGCGAATGGCCGCCTGCAAATCTTCCATGGCGGCTTGCCGAGCTTTGTTGTGCGCCGCTTCATCGGGATAGCGCATCATCAAGTTGCGATCCCGTCGGATCGCGTCTTTGAGCGCAGCCTCTTCCGCCAATTTCTGCTGCCGGCGCTCTTCGGCGGCTGCACGCTCCTCTGCGTTCATCCGAGGTGGAATGACTTGTCGGGGCGAGCCATCTTTGCTGTGGATACGCTGCTCTCTGTCCAAGCACTCAACGATCGGACGATCCGATGTGTAGCGCTTGCCTTGCGCGTCAACGCAACTGTAGATGGCCGGCCCGGCATGCACCAAATGGACCAGGCTCAAACTCACACCCAAGCCTGTCCACAGCCACTTTGTGACAGGGCGCAGGCGCTGAGAGAAGGATGATTCGAGCATGGAAGGGCCGTGATCAAAGAGTGGTGGGCTCCGACTGATAACGCCTTAGACGCCGTAGCGTTGACGATAAGCCAACACAGCGGGATAGCTGGCGCTCAGCGAAGAGTCTTCCTGTGATTGCAGATATTGCAGCAAATCAGCCAAGGTCGCGATGGAAACAACCGGCAGTTTGTAATGCTGTTCCACCTGCTGCACGGCGCTTTCTTCGGCGTCCTGGCCATTGGCTGTCGCCTTTTCTTGACGATCCAAAGCAATCGTCACGCCAGCCGGTGTGGCGCCGGCCTTCACGATCAGGTCAATCGACTCGCGCACCGAGGTGCCGGCAGAAATCACATCGTCGATGATCAGGACCCGGCCCTGCACAGGCGCGCCCACTAAGGTGCCGCCTTCGCCGTGATCCTTGGCTTCTTTGCGGTTGTAGGCAAACGGTTTGTTGTGCCCCAAACGCGCCAACTCGATCGACACGGCCGCAGCCAAAGTGATGCCCTTGTAGGCGGGGCCAAACAACATGTCGAACTGCACGCCCGACGCAACCAGCCGACGTGCATAGAATTCAGCCAGGCGGCCCAGCTTGGCGCCGTCATCGAACAGGCCAGCGTTGAAGAAATAGGGCGACAGCCGCCCAGCCTTGGTCTTGAATTCTCCAAACCGCAGCACCTTCGACTGCACGGCAAAGGCGACAAAATCCTGGGCCAGCGAGTCGGTAGATGGGGTGTTGCTCATGATGAAAATGGTGCCTTGTGTTTAGACTGGTATCCCTCAACCTCAACGGCATTCGATCTGCCGCGAACAAGGGCTTGGTGCCCTGGGCTGAAGCGTTGAACGCCGATTGTATGGGCGTGCAGGAGCTCAAGGTGCATGCAGATGACATGCCCGATGCATTGAAATCGATGGCGGGCATGTCGGGGCAATTCCATCACGCCGAAAAAAAGGGCTACTCTGGGGTGGGCCTGTATGCCCGCCACGAGCCATCTGAAGTGATCATTGGCTTGGGCGACAACGACGCCAGCGGGGAGTTTGACCCCGAAGGTCGCTATGTCGAGATGCGCTTCGACAAGCCGGGACGCAAGCTGTCGATCATCAGTTGCTACTTCCCGAGTGGCTCCAGCTCGGACGAACGCCAACAGGCTAAATTCCGCTTTCTGGACATCATCCAGCCACATTTGGCCCGACTGCGCGAGGAGCGCGAATTCATCCTGATCGGTGACGTGAACATCGCCCACCAGGAAGCCGATCTGAAGAATTGGAAAGGCAATCTGAAGAACAGCGGCTTCCTGCCAGAAGAGCGCGCCTGGATGACGCAATTGCTCGATCCGAACGGGTCGACGCGTTTGGTCGATGTGTACCGCCGCTTGCACCCCGACACCACCGACGCTTGCTACACCTGGTGGAGCAATCGCGGCCAAGCGCGCGCCAAGAACGTCGGGTGGCGCATTGATTACCACTTGGCCACACCCGCCTTGGCGGAAACAGCGCGGGCGGCCAGCATCTACAAAGACCAATGGTTCAGCGACCACGCCCCGCTGACCATTGACTACGATCTGGCCATCTGAAACTTGAGCGAGATAAGCCCGGAATCACGCAGGCTTATCCATCGAGCACCCCACTCGAGACGGAACTAAAGTCGTGGGCTTCAACTCAATCAGACGGCGCTGCACGCAGTTTCGCAACGCCCTGGAGCCGGCTGAAGCCCCTGGCTCAGCCAACCACCTGATACCGAACCATCGGACACCGATGACGGACACACGTCAGGTAGGGTGAATGCACCCCGATGCCGACTCGCTTGGATAGCGCAGTCGGCATTTGTCATTCTGGGGCGGCTCCCGCCTGCGCTTGATAGCGTGCCACCAGGGCCGTCAGTGCCACGTAATCGATGGGTTTGCTCAACACATGGTCGACACCGGCGCGCTGCCAGTCTTGCTCGCTGCGCAGCAACACATCACCACTGACCAAGATGATGGGCAAACGGGGCAAGCCTTGCTGGGCCTCCGCTTGTCGCAGATACTGCACCACGGTCAAGCCATCCATACCCGGCATTTGATAATCAAGGAACAGCAAATCGGGGCGCTGTTGGGCACACTGGCGCAAAGCATCTGCACCAGCATCCACCGAATCGCAAACCACCCCCTGCAAGGCCAGCATTTCCCGCAAGATCAGCACGTTGGTGGGGTTGTCGTCGGCAATCAAGGCACGCAAAGCGTGTGGGGGCGCACTCACCACAGCACTCACCGCCGCAATGTCCATGGCGCCCTGCTTGGCCTCGACCGGCGCATCCTGGCTCGTGGTGCTGGGCGGGACCGCTGGCGTCACGACTGGGGCAGACCAAGTCAGGTTGAAGGTGCTGCCTGAGCCTTCGGCGCTGTCAACCGTGATGTCCGCGCCCAATAGCTGGGCCAACTCATGGCAAATCGCCAAACCCAAGCCGGTGCCGCCATACTGACGGGTGATCGTCTGATCGCCCTGCACAAAGGGTCGAAACAAGCGAGCAACCTGGTCTGGGCTCATGCCAATGCCCGAATCCTGGACTGACAGCATCAAGCGCTGCACACCATCTTGGATTGGACCCAGCGCCCGGACCGACACAGACACCTTGCCTTGGTCGGTGAACTTGATGGCGTTGGCCAGGAGGTTATGCACGATCTGCCGCAAGCGGACCTCATCAGACAACACCGCAGCCGGCACAGCCGCGTCGACGGACATGTTCAAGCCGATGCCTTTGCCCACAGCCACCGCGGAGAAGAGATCGATCGCATCGCGCACCATGGCCTGCAGGTTGACGGGCTGCAGCGCCACTTCAATGCGCCCAGCCGACAACTTGGACCAATCCAGGACGTCGTTGAGCAAACCCATCAAGCTGCGTGAACTGCGCAAGGCCAGTTCGTGCATTTCTCGTTGTTGCGCCGGAGCCAACTGCCCCGACTGCAATAAGGACAGCGTGCCGATGACGCCATTGAGTGGGGTGCGAATTTCGTGGCTCATGGTGGCCAAGAATCGTTCCTTGGCCTCCTCGCCTTGTCGCGCCTGTTGCCGAGACAGTTCCAGGGCCTCCAACACGCGACGGCGCCACAAGGTGGTGAACAAACCAAAGAAGGCAAACAAACAAACGGGAATGACCACAGCAAACAAGCGCTGGTTGTCCGGGCTCGGCAAGACATGGTGACGCCACGCGGCAATGTAGTCCGGCTGGTACTGATGCATCACCAAGACCTGGAGCACAAAGACCAGGGTCATGACCAAACCGGTTCGATAGGCCCCCGCAGCAATCGCGATGCAGGGAATGATCGCCTGCCAACGCAGCGCCGGCGCATCGGAGCCCCCCTGCAGCCAAGAATTGGCCGCCATCGCCAGAAACTCCACCACCAAGATGGACCAGGTGTAGCGCTCGACATGGGCCAAGGGATTGCGGCGCACCTGCCAGGCACACCAGCCTATGGCCAACAGGCCGCCGCCCGTGGCTGCGGCGATCACCCAAGCTTGCTTGGCGATCCACACGGCCGTGAACGGCAACAGCACCACCGCGACCACGCCGGCCACGAACCAAAACGTGCGATGTGTCAGCCACCGCTGCAGGGCATCGGCACTGGAGGTATCGGGCCAAGCAGGCACCGCGGGGCTAAACCGATTCAATTGGTCGTCTATTTGCAAATCCGGACAACGCGATTGTGCGCAACAAACGGCATCTCCTTGCTCCGTGACAACGCTTTATTGACCTGAATTTGACAATGCGCAGTGGCGAATCTGGGGCGATGGGCGTAACCTTTATTCATTGCCTAGACAAGGAGAAGCCATGCAATCACATCCACACGCCGTCGTGGCACTGGCCCTGCTCGCCGCACTGAGCCTGGACGCTTCCGCTCGCAAACCCGCCACAGACCAAGACCTACGCGCCGCGCAGGGCAAGGACGGCGTGACTCTGGTGGGGGATTTGCAGATCAAATCCGAGGCCTTCATCTACACCGACACCGATATCTCGGGCGGCTCCCTGTCTTTCAACGACATCTCTGTCAAAGGCTTGTTCGTGCGCCGCTACGACATCCTCAGTGGACGAGACACGGGGCTGTCGACCTCGGCGAACGCCAATGTCCCGGGTACTTTCGTTCATGCCGTGGCGCAATCGATGCAGTCCTATTTGGGGGAATCTGGCCCTGTGACTGCCAGCAGTCAGACCGCACAGCAATTGAGCCTGGCACGACTGGCTGGCCTCTACGAGCAAGGTGATGTGGTGCAGGTGGCCTTTCCCAATGCTGGCCTGGCCAGCACCTTGACTCCCACCTACAAGATCGATTCGATCACCATGGGCAACAGCAACAACTCGTTCGGCTCGGTCACTTTGGACAAGGTCGACTTCCAGGGCACCAAGCGCTGGATGTGGCCACACTGACCGCGACAACCAAAATCAGCATCATCTCGGCCAGCTTTTCTGGCACTCGGCTTCCCTGCGGCGACCTATGCTTGGGGCATGAAGCCGCTCGTCTATCGTGTCCCTCGGTTCCGCCCCCACGGGCTGACCTGGGCGTGCGCATTGTCGATCGCCGCACACGCGGGGGCCTTGTGGCTGTGGTGGCCCCATGCTCGTGCAAATTCTGACAGCCGATGGAGTCGCCAAAAGGGCGCCATTCAGGTGTCCTTGCGCCCGCAGACAACGACCACTCAAGAGGTAGCTGTTGCAGGCGTGATGCGGCGTCCGGCAGATGAGCCCGCTCGTGTCATGACCACTCGGCCTGTCGAACGGGTGGCGCCGCTGCCCCAACCGGCTGCAAAGGCTGAGCCGCCCGCCCGGCACGCAGTCATCTCACCGGTAGAGACGCAAACGCCTGCAGCCCTCCAGGACGCCCCCGCCAAGACCGGCGAGGTGCACCCACCCTCACCCACGCCGCCAGTCGCCACTGAAGCCGCAGACCGGCGAGAAGGCTCCCCCTTCCGCAATCTGTTCGCGCCGCTTTCCAGCCGGCCTTTTGGTGGCCAGGCCTCTTGGCGCCCTCGAACGGCACCAACTGGCTTGCCCGCCGCCGAGACGCGCGACATTCAAGCCATGCAAATGCTGCAAGCACAGTGGGATCAGACTTTGCAACGCATGCAGCACACCTTCACCGAACAGGCCGCACAAGGCACTTGCACGGTTCAAGTGAAGCTCCAGGCTCGACAGGTGTCGGTTCAGTGCACCGATGACGTCGATCAAAAACGGGTGCAAGCCATGCTACCCGCCTGGCCCACTGTGCCGCCCGCGCTATCGCCGCCACCAACGAGCGATCAACAGGCGTTTTGCTGGCGTTTGCACGGCACCACCGTCGCGCCATCGGCATGCACAGCCGCCCAAGGCAACGAAAACGGCAGCCCGCAGGCTGCCGTGGTGCTACCGACGCGCTAGCGCCTTACTGAACAATCCCGTCGATCACAGCCGGTTTGGTCGAACTGGGAGTCGGCACCGTGGCCCCAATTTGGGTTCGCGAATTGATGTCGACAAATCCCTCGGAAGGCAAAGTCAATGCACCTGCCGCGGTCAAATCGATCGACACACTGCCATCGCAAATCACCTTGCCCAATCGCTTCTCACGCTCCAGGTAGCGCACGAAATAGGTTCCGCCGTCGCCAGACACCGTTGCACCATCTTTGATGTCAAACGCAGGCACCCAACGCGTGCCGGGGCCGCATTGCGTGGGTGAGTTGTCATCGGGGTTGACACAATTACCAGGCACGCCTTGAAGCTCGCCAAAACCACTGAACTGCAATGCGAGGACATTGCCGTTGTACTTCCCGATCTGCGACGCACCACCACCACGAACGTTGTTGTCCGGATTGGCCACACCGTCGGTGAACTGGGCGGCAACCGCAAAGGACAACTGCAAAGGCGCATCAATCGTGATGCCATTGGCACCGAAGTACTGATTCCACGCATTGGGCCCGGTTTCCCACTGGTACACCGTGGTCACTTGGTCGATGAGATGCGAGCAGTAGCGATCCAGGGTCTCGTGCCCTTCTTGCGACGCAGAGCGCCCCTGGCTGTCGCACAGAATGTCGCCAACATTTGCTGCAGCCACCATCATGCCGGTGTTGATGCCCCAACGATAGTTGCCCATCGAATTCGCGGATGCGCTGGCCGCGTTCACAGCGGCCGCATCGTTCACGGAGCCACCTTCGTACAACATGCCACTGGCAAAATGATACGCCGTGGTGCTGACGGATGGCCCCCAGGTACTGGCCTTCATGGGGTTGGTGGCCAAGGTGCCGCCACTGACCAAATTGGTGCCACTTTCAGGGCAATTGGTCAGGCAATGCAGATCCAATGCGCTGGCCGCATGGCTCACCAACTGCCGGGAACGGTAACGCACAGCCGTGTCGGCGCCAAACTCACCTGTGTCAGGCACCGCGATGGCACCGCTGCCACCACCAGACGGGAAAAACACCTGCAAGGATTTGTAGCCCCAACCTCGGACCATGTCGGCGGTGATTTCAACGGGGGTATCCAAGGGCGCAGGCGAACAACCGTTGTCACCAGAACAATTCTGGTAACTCACCGCCATGAGCTTGTATTGCCCAGACACATCCTTCCATTGCAACTCATAGCTGGTGTTGGCATGATTCGCCACCAACTCTTGGTTGGTCCAGAAGCTCATTGGCACATTTTTCATGGCGCCCAAGGAAGATGTTTGCAGGGTCATGGCCCACAACTTGCCACCTTTGGTGACAGGCGTCACCGTTTGATCGGCATCACCCACCCGACGCGTCATCACCCCAAGCGGAGTCTCCAAGGCCAAGTCCGCCATGACCGCTTCGGGCATCCACAAACCCCAGAAACTCCAGAAGCCATAGTAGGTGCGGCCATTCAAGGTGTACTTCACTGAGAAGCCGGGGTTATCGATCTCCAAGCGAGAGCCATCCGCACGATAAGTGCCATATCGCCAGGTCGAAGTTTCAGCATCGTCTTCGCTGCGTGAGAAACAAACTTCAGACTGTCCCTCTTCCTGTCGCTTGAAGTGATTGGCGTTGTAGGCGAACTGGTAGCTAAAGTTCTCGTTGGGTTGGTCAACATTGGAGCCTTGAATCCGGCCGACACCGGTGTCATTGACTGGGTTGTTCTGTAACACCAACTGCGTCACGTTCCCGCCGCCACCCTCGTTTTCGTAAAAGCGAAGTCCCTCTGCGGTCGACTGGAGCGATCCGCGGAACATGCAGGTGTCGCTGGTATCGCCGACAGGTTGCCCGCAGAAATACATCTTGAACAATCCGTTGGGGTTCTCGTCGGAACGTCCAGCGGTTGCTTCCAAATAAACGTAGATCAAGGCCTCATGATCTGCTTCCGACTCATCTTTGAGCCAGGCCTTCATGATCAAGGGTGCGCTTTCCGAGGCCTGAGTCGATTGCACCACGGCCGTCATGAAATTGGTCGCATTCGATGCGCCTGCACTGCTGCTGGTGGACTTGCTGCTGTCACCGCGGCCCTGGCACTTTTCCTGGTCAATCAGGGCCACATAGGCGCCTTGGTTCACCATGGCATCGCCACGCATCGCGCCCATCACGCACATGATCATGTTGACGGTGCTGATGCGGTCCCCCACCCGGTCTTGCACCCAAGTGTTTTGACGATCGGTGGTGTAGGCACCGCTGGTCGGGGCTGCATGGAGTCCAGACGCGAGACTGGCGGACAGAACTGTGGCTGCAAATGGAATCTTGTACAGGTTTCTCATGCCGCACCTCAGTTGTTGTTATTGGTTGTGACCACTTCCACCGAGGTGGGCAGGGTGATGCTGGACTCGGTCACGGTGCCACCGCCGCTTCCGCCGCCAACGGAACCTGATCCACCGCCACCGCACGCCATCAAACTCAGAGACAAGACAGCAGACACACCACGCGCGCTCCAGCGCACCCACTTGTTTTCACAACGGAACATCACCAACCTCCTGGATGAATTCGACACAATCAAGAAACGATCCCAAACTGCACATGGAGATTCGGACAGGACGCCTGTCCAGTAAAGGCCCCATTGGTCGAATTCGCACCCTCGTTCGTGATTTACTGGCGCACATCAAGCTGACTTTGTAAATGACAGCGATACTTGTCAGATATGGCAGTTCGATGGAGTGACAGCACAGTGAACAAGAAATGGCTCATCTCGATCACCGTGGCGGCTGTGGCCGTGGGTGGTGGCGTCTATGCCTGGAAAAACAAGCCACTCCTTGCCGACCTCAGCACCGTCAGCCGCGGGCCTGCCATCGACGCGGTCTACGCGGCCGGCTCTATCGAGCCTTCGGTGACACAACCGATTGCATCCAAAGTCATGGGCCGACTGACCGAAGTGCTGGTCGAAGAAGGTACCACCGTGAAGAAGGGACAGGTCCTCGCGCGCATGGAGGCCGGCGACCTGCAAAGTTCGGTGGATGAAGCCCAAGCGCGTTTGCGTTTGGCGCAGGCGCAATACCAGCGGGCGCAAGAGTTGGTGCGCCAACAATTTGTGGCGCCGGTTGAATTGGATCGCACCCGTGCTGACCTCGAAGCCGCGCAAGCGGCCGTGCGCCGCACTCAGACCTTACGTGACGTCTTGACCTTGGTGGCACCGGCTGACGGTGTGATCCTGAAACGGGATGCCGAGGTCGGGCAAGTCGTGACCGCCGGGCAAGCCTTCATGACCATGTCTTGCTGTGCGCCGCTGCGCGCAACCGTCGATGTCGACGAAGAAGACATCGCACGCGTCTTCAAAGGCCAGAAAGTGGCCCTGCGCGCCGACGCCCAACCCGGCAAAGCCTTGAGCGGCACGGTCAAAGACATCACTCCCAAAGGCGACCCGATTTCGCGCAGCTACCGCGTGCGGATTCAACTGGCGTCCACAGAAGGCCTGATGCCCGGCATGACTGTCGAGGCCAACTTGATCGTGACAGAACGACCCAACGCCCTTCTGGTGCCCAGCACCGCCGTGGTGCCCGATGGCAAAGGCCACAAAGTCTGGCTGGTGGAGCAAGACCGGGCACGCGCACAGACGGTGCAGGTCGGCATTGCCGGGTCCAGCAAAACCGAGATCCTGTCTGGCTTGAAAGACGGACTCACCGTGCTGGCCACACCCACGCCCGAGGTCGGCGAGGGCCGCCGCATTCGCGCCAAGCAGCCTTGAGCTGACGCACCATGAACATTCAACTGGATGTGGCCCTGGGCCACCTCACCAGTCGGCGGCGACAAACGCTGGTGTCGCTGTCCGGGGTGATCCTGGGCGTGGCCTTTTTCCTGGCGGTGTCCGCCTTGATGCGCGGCTCAGAAAAAGACTTCCTCAAGCGCATGGTCGACAACAGCCCGCACATCACCGTGTCGGACGAATTCCGCAAGGCCCAAGCCCAACCGGCAGCCTTGGCCTGGCCTGACGGCGCCGTGCGGGTCAGCAATGTGAAGCCCCCCAACGAGACACGCGGCATCCGCGGCTACCGGCAGGTGGTGGAGTTCATTGAATCGCACGAAGGCGTGCGCGCCGCCCCGGTGCTGCAAGGCACCGCCGTGCTCACATTCGCTGGCAAACAGCAGGGCGTGACCTTGTCTGGCGTGATCCCAGCCAAGATGCGGCAGGTCACCACCATTGACGAGAAGTTTGTGAACGGGGATCTGGAGGCGCTCAACGCCACGCCGAACGGCATCGTCATCGGCAAAGGCCTGGCCGACAAGTTCAGCCTGCGCATGGGCAACACCCTGAATGTGCTGGCACCCAGTGGTCAAAGCCGCACCATGAAGATCGTGGGCATCTTCCGCACGGGCAACGCCAGTTACGACGAAGGCCAGACCTTCATGACACTCAAGCGCGCGCAAGGTTTGCTTGACAAGCCCAATCGCGTCAACCGCATCATCGTGCAACTCAACGAACCCTACGATGCCAGCGCGTTGGCCCCCCGGATCGAGCAGCGCTTTGCCTACAAGTCGGTGTCGTGGATCGAAGCCTCGGAAGACATCCTGAGCCTGCTGATGGTGCGCAACATCATCATGTACAGCGTGGTCTCCGCCATTCTGGTGGTGGCCTCATTCGGCATCTACAACACGATCTCCACGATCGTGATGGAGAAAACGAAAGACATCGCCATCCTGAAATCAATGGGCTTCCATGCGAGAGACATCCGCCTCATCTTTCTGTTTGAAGGCCTCATCGTGGGGGCCATTGGCAGCGTCCTGGGCTTGATCATGGGCTTGGGCCTGATGATGTTCTTGTCCCAGGTCGAAATCAAAGCCCCCGGCATGACCGAGTTGGTTCACCTGCCCGTGTGGTGGGGCCCAGAGCAGTTCGTACTGGCCGCGGTCTTTGCCATGAGCTCCTGTGTGGCGGCCGCTTATCTGCCTGCGCGCAAGGCCGGTCGCGTTCACCCCGTTGACATCCTGCGAGGCGCGACATGAGTGCCAGCCCCATTCTGCGAGCCATCGACGTGGTGCGTCGCATTGATGGCGAAGTGCCCTTCACCTTGATCAATGGCATCAGCCTCGACATCCAACGCGGGGAGTTCATGTGCATCATGGGCCCGTCGGGTTCGGGCAAGTCGTCGCTGCTCTACATGCTGGGCCTGCTGGATCTGCCCACCGAGGGCCGTATCGTGCTCGATGGGGAAGACACCACCCACTACAGCGAGGACGAACTGTCCGATCGCCGCCTGGCCAAGCTGGGCTTTGTGTTTCAGTTTCACTTCTTGTTGGCGGAGTTCAAGGTCATCGACAACGTGACCTTGCCCATGCGCAAACTGGGCCACTTGTCACCCGACGCAGCCCGCGCGCGTGGCCTGGAGTTGCTGGAACACCTGGGGGTGAAACAGCAAGCCGACAAATTCCCCAGCCAGCTCTCGGGCGGCCAGCGGCAACGCGTGGCGATTGCGCGCGCCTTGGCCAACGACCCCTTGGTGATCCTGGCGGACGAACCCACCGGCAACCTGGACTCAGCCTCCAGCCAGAACGTGCGGGCCATGCTGCAGAGCTTGACCCGCGACATGGGCAAAACTGTGGTGGCCGTGACCCACGATGGCAACTTTGCCGCCGGAGCCGATCGACGCATTGGCATTGTGGATGGGCGCATCAACAACGATTGGCGCCCCGCCTGAACGTGAGGCCACGTCAGCTTGATGTGGGACAAAGCCCCTGCGCTTGACCCGCCTCGGGCACAGCATCCCATGCGCAGTCTTGAACCGCGACAAGGAATTTTGATGGGCGCCGCGCACACTGGCGCCCATCATGTCGAAACCGACCACACCCATGGAACTGGTGGCGCCAGCGGGCAGCCTGGCTGCCCTGAAAGCCGCCCTCGCCGCTGGAGCCGACGCGGTGTATGTGGGCCTGAAAAACGGCACCAATGCACGCAACTTTGCCGGCCTGAACTTTGATACCGACAGCTTGCGCCAAGGCATCGAACTAGCGCACAGCCTGCACCGCAAGGTGCTGTTTGCGATCAACACCTATCCCCAACCGGGGCGCACGGCAGAATGGCGCCAAGCCATAGATCAAGCCGTGCTACTCGGTGCGGATGCGGTCATTCTGGCTGACCCGGGTCTCTTGCACTACGCCCGCCAACGCTACCCCGATGTGCGATTGCATCTGTCTGTCCAAGGCTCGGCGACACACGCCGATGCGATTGCCCTGATGCATGAGCAATGCGGTATCCAACGTGTGGTCCTGCCACGCGTGTTAACGCTGCGAGAGATTGCGAGACTGGTCGAGGCAAGCCCTGTTGAGATCGAGGTGTTTGGCTTTGGCAGCTTGTGCGTGATGGCCGAGGGGCGCTGCTTGCTATCCTCCTACGCAACAGGTGACTCGCCCAACAACAAGGGCGTGTGCTCCCCAGCCCATGCCGTGCGATGGCAAGAGAAGAATCAAACGCTGGAGGCCCGACTGGGAGGCGTCCTGATTGACGCTTATGGCCCAGGAGAGAACGCTGCCTACCCCACCTTGTGCAAGGGCCGATTCATGGTGCAAGGCGAAAGGGACCATGCGCTGGAAGAGCCCACCAGCTTGAACGCGATCGGGCTGCTGCCACAACTGGTCGAGATGGGCATCTCCGCTCTCAAGATTGAAGGTCGGCAACGCAGCCCCGCTTATGTCTCCCAAGTGGTGCAGGTGCTGAGGGCGGCATTGGATAGCGCGCAAGCCAACCCGCATCGGTTCAGCGTTCGCCCCGAATGGCAAACCCGGCTGGCCGCGCAGGCAGAAGGCACCCAAGTGACGCAAGGCGCCTATGAGCGCCCTTGGAAGTGAATCTCATGAGCACCCTGCCCTTTCAGATATCTGTCGGACCCATCCTGTACTACTGGCCGCGCGAACACGTGCTGGCCTTCTACGCCCAAGTGGCCGACAGCGCCGCCGACATCGTTTATCTGGGTGAAACCGTGTGCAGCCGCCGCCATGCATTGCGCCATGCTGACTGGCTCGAGTTAGCCCACATGCTGCGTGATGCCGGCAAGGAAGTCGTGCTATCCACCCAGACCTTGATTGATGTGGAAACCGACGCGCACGCGATGCGCCGCCTGACACAACAGACAGACTTTCTGGTGGAGGCCGGTGACTTGGGGGCCATACGCTCACGCCAGGGACACCCTTTCGTGGCGGGTCCTCATCTGAACGCCTATCACGCCGACACCGTGCAATGGTTGCGCGGACTCGGTGCGCAGCGCTGGGTATTGCCTTTTGAACTCAGTGCCGAGCAGATGCGCACCCTGATCAACACCTGCGGCCCGGTGCGTCCAGAAGCCGAGGTGCTGGTCTGGGGCCGATTGCCACTGGCGTTCTCCGCGCGCTGCTTCACCGCACGACACCATTGCTTGAAGAAAGACGATTGCGGCTTTCGCTGCATCGACTACCCCGATGGCTTGGCACTGAACTCGCAGGAAGACCAACGGTTCCTGACCATCAATGGCATTCAAACCCAATCCGCCGCTTTGCATGATCTGCTGGATGAGGCTGCCGATTTGGTGAACATGGGCGTTCGCATCCTGCGCGTCAGCCCGCAATCCGTCGGCACACTGGAAGCCATAACGGCGCTCGACCAACGTCGCCAAGGCCTGACGCCATCAGACGTCCCCCTCCCCGATGGCATGACGCGTTGCAATGGCTATTGGCAAGGCCAAGCAGGCATGAGCTGGACCACACCACAAGGCCTCTGAGATGCGCACCACACACACGCTGCTGACCGCCGCACAACCCTGGCTTCAACGCCTTGGACGACACATCCCTGCACCGCTGGCTGCCGTGCCTTTGTCCATCGGCTGGCGCTTAGGACAATGGGTTCGTGCCCTGCCGATCCCGTACGAACTACAAGGTCAGGTCTTCGAAATCCATGTGCGCGATGGTGACTTGCGCCTGCGCTTCACTTGCCAAGGCCAGCACTTGCAGCCCGCTTGGTCTGGTACACCGGCCCTGAAACTGAGTGCCAACGCCGCGGATTTCCTGCGCATGGCGGCAGGCGACATGGACGCCGACACCTTGTTCTTTCAACGCAAGCTGGCCATCGAAGGTGACACAGAACTGGGCCTAGTCGTGAAGAACTGGCTGGACGCCGTGGAGCGTCCACCTCAGTTGGTCGCGTGGATTCACGCCATCGTGCCTTGAGTCATGGCGCGACGCACGCGCCACCATTGGAAGCCTTCCAAGATCGCCCAGACCAAGACGCCCAAGCCCGCACACATGCCGACTTTGGCCGCGTCCAAAGGCGCGAAGCGGAACAAAGCCTGCGCGGGCGCCCACAGCAACATCACGCTGAGCATGGCGGTCGTGGCGGCCAGCATCCACCAAAAAGCCCGATTGGGTTGCAGCAACGTGGCCAGCATGTGTCCACCATTGGAGCGGTTACCCAAGATCAAACCGATGTTGCAGCAGACCAAGGCCACAAAAGCAGCCGTGCGGGCCTGGGCCTCATCGACACCAGACTGAAGCAGCCCCATGTAAAACAGCGCGATCAACGCCCACACCATCACCCCTTGAGCCACGCTCCACAACAACAAACTGCGCGACAACAACGGTGCGCCCGGCTGCCTGGGCGGACGATGCATCACCCGGGGCTCGGACGCTTCGGCTTCAAACACCACCGAACACACGGGGTCGATGATCAACTCCAGGAAGGCGATGTGCACGGGAAAGAACAACAGAGGCCAGCCCATCAACAAGGGCAGGATGGACAAGCCAGCAATCGGCACATGCACGGCAAGCACAAAGGCCATGGCCTTGCGCAAGTTGTCATCAATGCGCCGCCCGTGGCTCACGGCCTGCGCGATCGATTGAAAGTCGTCATCCAGCAAGACGATCGCTGAAGCTTCCCGAGCCACGTCGGTGCCTCGCCCGCCCATCGCAATCCCGATGTCTGCGGCTTTCAGTGAGGGCGCATCGTTGACCCCATCGCCCGTCATGGCGACCACCTCACCCCGGGCCTGAAGGGCTTGCACAATGCGCCACTTCTGCTCAGGCATGACGCGTGCAAACACACAGACATCGCGGACGCGCTCACGCAGCGCCTCGTCACTGAGGCTGGCCAGCTCGTCGCCACGCAGCGCGCCGTGGGTCGTTTCAATGCCTGCCTGCCGAGCAATGGCCAAGGCGGTCACGGGGTAGTCGCCTGTGATCATGGCCACGCGGATGCCCGCTTGTCGGCAGGCCTGCACGGCTTGGGGCACCGTGGGACGCAAAGGATCGATCAGGCCGACCAAGCCCAAGAACTCGAAATCGAAGTCGTGCTGGTGCACCGGCCACGACTCTTCAGGATGGTGGGTGATGTCCGCGCGGGAGCGCGCCACAGCCAGCACCCGCATGCCTTGCTCCGCCAAGGCCTCCACAGCCTGACGCCAAGGTGCCGCTTGATCCTGGGAGAGGTGACACAGATCGATCACGGCCTCGGGCGCGCCCTTGGCCGCAATCACATGACGCACACCACCGGGCTCATGCCAGACATGCGACATGGCCAACAACTCTGGCCGCAGAGGATAGGCACGCGCCAGCTCCCAGTCTGGGTGCAAATGCACGGCCTCCTCGCCCACCAGGTGTTGACTGGCGAGGTCCCAGAATGCTTTTTCCATCGGGTCAAAGGGATCGCGCTGGCTCGCCAGCACCCCGTTCTCGAGCAAGCCATGAACGGCTTCGGGCAAGGTCGCATCACGCACAGACCAACGGGCTTGCGTCGCCACCAAGGCGGCTACCGTCATGTTG
This sequence comes from Aquabacterium sp., assembly GCA_046299355.1. Taxonomy (GTDB): domain Bacteria; phylum Pseudomonadota; class Gammaproteobacteria; order Burkholderiales; family Burkholderiaceae_C; genus Aquabacterium. The sequence continues at coordinate 282,035 of JBKBIO010000002.1, forward strand.
TTCTGTGTCAGCGTGCCGGTTTTGTCGGTGCACAAGACCGTGGCCGCACCCAGCGCCTCGATGGCCACCGAACGACGCACCAACACGCGGTGCTGCGCCATGCGCCACGCCCCCATGGCCATGAACACACTCATGATCAAGGGGAACTCTTGCGGCAGCAGAGACATGGCCAGTGTGATGCCGGCCAGCACCGCCTGCAAGACATCACCGTGCTGCCACCAATACAGGGCACCCACGGTCAAACTGGCCATCAAACCAGCCAAGGCGAAACCACGAATCCAGCTGCGGGTTTGGCGCTCCAGGTGCGTGGCCGAGGCATCGATCTGGCCCAAACTCGTGCCAATGCGTCCCATCTGACTGCGCGGCCCGGTGGCAATCACTTGCGCCATGCCCTGCCCACGCACCACCAGACTGCCTGCAAATATCCAGGGCAAATCATCGCCCCCGGGTTGAACACCCGCGCCAGAGTGAATGCCCGGCACCTTGCGAACGGGCACCGACTCGCCCGTCAACAATGACTCATCGGTTTGCAAATCCTGCGCCTCGATCAAGTGGGCGTCGGCCGGAACACGATCGCCCTCACTGACCAGAATGACGTCGCCCTCGACCACCTCGCGACCGGGGATCCGGCGCGCCGCGCCCTCTCGAATCACCAAGGCGCGAGGACTACTCAGGTCGCGCAAGGCCTCCAGCACCCGCTCCGTTCGGGTCGCCTGCACCAGACTGATCCCCAGGGTCAGCACGACAAAAGCCATCAACATGGCCGCCTCACCCAAGTCCCCCAGAATCAGATAAATGACGCCTGCGCCCAGCAACAACTGGAACATGGGCTCAGACAAGGTTTCACGAACCAGTTGCCAATGCGTGCGGCGCTCGATCTGCCCTAACTCGTTGGGGCCTTGTTCGACCAGACGACGAGCAGCTTCTGCGTCGGTCAAACCAGTGGGGTTAGAGCTCAAAAGCGTCATGGACGATGGCGGTAGCGTCGAGATGCTTGGTATTGTGCTGCGGCACAGCGGTCGACAGTCGGTTACAAATTTGATCTGGATTCATGACATCCAATTGAGCAGGATGCGCGTTAAACCCAGCGTATCGTTTGATTCCGTTTTTCATAGGAGCTTCACATGTCCGCCTCGGCCAGCACCCCATCCACATCCAAAACCGCCGTGTTTGCTTTGGGCGGCGCCGCCCTGGTCGGTGTCGGTGTGGCTGCAGGCATGTGGCTCAACCGGCCCAGCACCACAGCCACCGAGGTGCCCACAGCCGCTTCTGCGCCGACTGTGATGGTGGCATCCACCGCATCGGCGCCTCAGATGAGCCAGATCGCCTCTGGCCCAGCCAACCAGCCCGTCGCCACGGTCTCGACGCAGGCGCCAGCCCCCACACAAGCTGCGGAGGCCAAGCCCGCCCCACGCAAAGTGGTCAAGACCAAGCCTCACACAGACACCCAGGCTGGGCAAGCCACCCCTGCTAGCCCCGCGCCTGTCGCGATCTGCGCCACCTGCGGCACGGTCGACCATGTGAGAACCATTCAGAAGGAAGTGGCTAGCACCGGTGTGGGCGCGGTTGCAGGCGGTGTGCTGGGCGGCGTGATTGGCAACCAATTGGGCAAAGGTCAGGGCAAAACCGCCATGACCATTTTGGGTGCCATCGGGGGTGGCGTGGCCGGCAACGAAATCGAGAAAAAACAGCGCTCGGAAACGGCCTACGAAATCACCATCCGTATGGATGATGGCACCACCCGCACCGTCACCCAAAACACACCCGCAACAGTGGGATCGAGGGTTGAGGTGAATGGCCAGCAGGTCAGCAATTTGGATTGACCCCCAAGCTTCCCAAATGGCGAAATTATTAGGGGTGTATTTCTCGACATCCCCCTGACCGTAGGGGTGTGCAATTCTCACGAATCCGGTGTAATGGGCGGCATTCAATCTGTGGAATATCACCATGAAGCTCGGAACTATTGCTTTTGCTGCGGCTTTGCTGGCCAGCGGTGTGGCACACGCCGCGACCTTTGAAAACACTGAGGACGTCGGCGCCATCTGCTGTTTTGGCACACCCGATACCACCAGCTATGGCCAAACCTTCACGATCGGTTCAGAGCAAACCTTGCTGGATTGGGAGTTCTACACGAACAGCGGCTCCGCCGGCAACATCGGTTTCGTTGTGGCCGCATGGGATGGCTCCAAAGCAGTTGGTCCTGCCTTGTATCAAACTAGCGTCGGTTTCGCCGGCGGTTTGCAGGATCTGACTTTCGCAGGCATCAACACCACATTGGCTGCGGGTGACTACATCGCCTACCTGACCGTGTCTGGCGTGACGACTCCAGCGTCTGGCGTTTTGTTTGCTGCATCCACATCTGATGGTGGCCTGGGTGGCGGCTTCCGCTTCTTGAATTCCAACGGTGTCGACCCGCTGACCTTGGGCACGCCATGGAGCTCCTTCAGCAGTCGCAGCCTGCTCTACACCGCCAACTTGGTGCCTACGCCCCCACCAGTACCTGAGCCTGGCGCTTTGGCCATGATGCTCGCCGGCTTGGCTGGCGTGGGCCTGTTTGCTCGCCGTCGTCAAGCCTGATCGACTGCCTCAGCAATCAAAAAAGCCCGTCGACCGACGGGCTTTTTTATTTCCGTTGGGTCAAGTTCAGCCACGCACTGGCACGGCCTGACTCAAGGCTTCCATCTCGGCGATGCCACTGCGCGCATTGGCTTGAGCTGCCAGCTTGCGTTCCTCTGCGGTGGCGTAGTCGCGGTCCCAAGCCAGCACCTTGGGTGTCATCAGCTTGTGCCACAGCGGCGGCACCATGGCGACGATGATGGTGGTCAGGTAACCGCCGATCATCATCGGGGCTTCAGGGAAGGGCTTCAGGTCTTGGTAGGGCACTTCGCCTTGTGCATGGTGATGCGAGTGGCGCGTCAGGTTGAACATGGCCCAAGAGCTGATGCGCTTGTTGGTGTTCCAGGAGTGACGGGGTTGCACAGGCGTCGCTGGGTTGCGCACCATGCCGTAGTGCTCCATGTAATTCACGATTTCCAGGAGCGACTTGCCCCACAAAGCGCAAGCCACAAAGAACGCTGCGGCTTCCAGACCACCCATGGCGTAGGCCGCACCGACCAGCAACACGCTCATCAAGTGACCACGGATGACCGCGTTGTGCCAAGACAGCAATGCGTGACCTTTGCGCGCCAAACGCTTGGCTTCGATCTTCCAGGCACTGATGTTGCCCTTGATGGTGGAGGCGACGATGTGGAAGTACACATTGCGACCACGAGGGGCTGTGGCAGGGTCTTCGGTGGTGGACACGTAGCGGTGGTGCCCGTACACATGCTCGATCGAGAAAATGGTGTCAAAGCTGAAGGCCAGCAACCAACGCCCGATGAACATCGAAATCGGGTCCCAGGTGCGATGAGTCAGTTCATGCGCGGTGATGGTGCCCACCATGCCAATCATCAGCCCGGTGATGACCACCGCTGAGACGTGATGGGCAAAGTGGGTTGCTTCTCTCGCGGCCAGCACATCGTAGCCTGTCATCTGTGTCAACCAGGCACCAAATCCAAAGACATCGGTCGGCGACACAGTCCAGACGGCAGAAAACACAATGAAGGCCAACAAAGGCAAGGCCATCCACAATTGGAACGTCAGGATGCCGGGGTGTTTGAACTGCGGCGTCGAGGTGTCGTCACCGCACACGGCATCACCCACCAGGTAGATCACCAGTACGGCCAACAAGCCTGCCGTGGTGTAGGCCCCGCCAGCCAGGATCGCCCCGACTGACAACAAGCCAATGGCATGAAACAAGAAGTACTTGAGATAGTGAAGGATGCTCATCGTTGTCTCTCTTGGTGTTGTGATGAAAAATCAGGCTGCGGCACGGGCGGTGTCATGCAGCGTGGTGAAACGGTCGGCATGGATATCCGCCGAGGCCACGCCAAGTTGGCGCAACACCTCGGTGGCCGCATCGATCATGGCTGGGGGGCCGCACAAATAAGCTTGTGAGCCGGCTTGCAAGGCTGCGGGGATCTGGTCGACCACCATGCCTCGCGCGCCCTTCCAACCGGGCCCCACGTCGTCGGCAGACAGCACGGGCACAAAGCGGAAGGTGTTGGGCCATTGGCGGGCCAGTTCTTGAATCTGATCCAAGGCATACAGATCCCGCTCTTGCCGCGCCCCAAACAGCAGGGTCACAGGTCGAGCCACTTGCGAGTTGAGGGCGTCTTGCAAGATCGCCAGAATGGGCGCCAGGCCACTGCCGCCTGCCACCATCAAGATGGGCGTCGAACCTGATCGCAGATAGAAGTCGCCCATGGGGCCATCGACCACCGCGGTTTGACCCACGAGGGATTGCTCATGGATCAGGCTAGAAAAAACGCCACCGGGCACCTTGCGTACGAAGAAAGTGACCTGCGCATCCGCTTGCGCGGGGGTGGCAAAGGAGTAACTACGAGACAAGCCAGGCAAGGCCTCCACCGACAGGTTGGCGTACTGTCCGGCTTGGTAAGACAAGGACTCATCCAGTTGCACACGCAAGCGGGTGATGTCGTGCGTCAGCGGCTCTTGCGCCACGATGCGCCCACTGACCTGGCGGCGGGCCGCTTGTGCGCTCAGATCCACTTCGATGCGGACATCGTTGCGGGGCACACTCTGACAGGCCAGGATGTAGCCCTGATCGAGCTCATCGTCAGAGAGGATGTAACCGGTTTCGGTCAACTCCTTGACCTGGCCTTCGACCAGTTTGCACTTGCAGCTCGCACAGCCCCCCACACGACAGCTGTGTGGAAAAGGAATGCCCTCGCGCAAAGCCGCCTGCAACAAGGTCTCCTTGGGTTGCACCACGACGGCTTGGCCATTGATGTGTGCGGTGGTCGGTTTTTTCTTGGAAAGGAACGAAAACATACGTTCTCCTGTGAATCCAAAGCCAGATCAAGTAATGGTTGGATCGTAAAAACCGAGCGCGCTTTGGGGTAGGTCGCGAATTGACATTCACAGGTCATTTATTGACAATCCGCCCACATGTCAGCGCAAGACTTCACCCTCCCCATTCATTACGTGCGCCAGATTGCAGATCAATTGCGCAGTCTGGAAGCCGATGTGCCGGCCTGGCTGGCACGCAGCGGGCTGAGCGAGGCAGAGTTGCAAGACAGCAGTCGCACGGTGTCTTTTCTGACCGCCCACGGCCTGATCGTCGATGCGCTGCAATGCAGCGGCGAAAGTGCGCTGGGCCTGCTGGTGGGCGAGCGCCTGGTGGTCAACACCCACGGTATCTTGGGCTATGCCGCCATGAACAGCGGTACGCTGCGCCAAGCCCTGGACCTCTTCGAGCGCTACATTGGTGTGCGCACGACCCTGGTCGCCGTTCGCCATGAGGTCAAAGGCACCGAAGTGCATGTGCAGTTTCACGAGCCCATCCCGCTGCTGGACATCCAGCGCACGGTGCTCGAGGCCATCGTGCTGACGGTCAAGAACGTGCTGGACTACATCACCATGGGGTCACGACATGTGCGCTGGGTGGCATTCCCTTTTGAGGCGCCCGACTATGCGGACTTGGCGCGCGACATGTTCGGCTGCGAGGTCCGATATGGTCAGACTTGGGCTGGCTTCAGCATCCCCGCCGAGGTGTTAGACCAAGCCTTGACGATGGCCGACCCCAGCACCTTTGCGGAGGCCGCCGCGATTTGCCAGCGGGAACTCGACAAGCTCCAGCAAAACACCTCGCTGGCGGCACGTGTGCGGCGCATCATGCTGGAAAAGCAAAACGGCTTTCCCTCTCTGCAGGTCACGGCGCGCTTGTTCCACATGACCCCGCGCACCCTGCATCGGCGCCTTCAAGACGAAGGCACGTCTTACAAGGACATTTTGGAAAGCGTGCGACACATGCTGGCCCTGGAACACCTGAAGGCGGGCCGCCTGACAGTGCAGGAGATCGCCTACACCTTGGGCTATACCGACATGGCCAACTTCCGGCGTGCTTTCAAACGATGGGAGGGTGTGGCGCCGTCGGAATACCGAGACGCCCACACACCCACTCAATGATGTTGACTGCCGCGATGCGCCCACGCCGTGGTGCGCCGCTCCACGACTGAAAACAGCTCATACATGATCATGGCTATGGCCCCGACCACGACCAGGCCGCCGAACGCCAAGCCCATTTGCATGGCTGATCCGGCCGAGATCAAGAGATAGCCAATCCCTTCGTTGGACGCTGTCATCTCTGACACGGTCGTGCCCACAAACGCCAAGGTGATGGCGACCTTCAGCGACGCGTAGAAGTAAGGCAAGGAGCGGGGCAAGCCCACCTTGATCAAGACATCCCAGCGCTTGGCACCGAGCACCCGCAAGACGTCTTCGAGTTCGGGTTCCAAGGTTGCCAAGCCGGTGGCGATGTTGACCATGATGGGAAAGAAGCTGATCAGAAAGGCCGTGAGCACCGCAGGGCCGACACCAATGCCAAACCACACCACCAGAATCGGAATGAACGCGGCCTTGGGCAAGGCATTGAACGCGGTCATCAAGGGATAAACAGCCGCGTAAGCCAGCCGCGAGCTTCCGATCAAGAAACCCATCAACACCCCCACCACGATCGACAAGGCAAAGCCCAGCAGGGTGACCCACAGCGTGCGCCAGGCGTGCTTGAGGATCTCACCGTGAAACTCATAGATCTGGCTGGCAATGCGGGCCGGACTGGGGAAGATGAACTCCGATACATCCAAGGCCCAACACAAGCCCTGCCAGAGGACCAGAATGATCAACAACAAAACCCAAGGGGCCCAGCGCAACTGCTGTTGTGAGCTGATTTGCATCACTGTGCTACCTCCGATGTCGCCGGCATCGCCACCGGCTTGCGCATGGCACCAATGTGGGCGCGCAGTTCATGCACCAGGGCCGTGAACTCGGGGCTGTAGGTCACCTCCAGATCTCGGGGGCGGGGCAAGTCGATCTCGCGACGCGCCACGATGCGACCCGGGCTCTTGCTCATCACATACACGGTGTCGGCCAGGAATACCGCCTCACGCAGGTCATGCGTCACCAGGATCACATTGAATTGCTGCTGGGCTTGCAGGTCACGCAAGGCACACCACAGCTCCTCGCGTGTGAAAGCGTCCAGCGCACCAAACGGCTCGTCCAACAGGAGCATGCGCGGCTCATGGATCAGGGCCCGGCAAATGGAGGCCCGCTGCTGCATGCCACCCGACAACTGCCACGGGTACTTGTCTTCATAACCGCCCAGGCCCACGCTCTGCAACAAAGCCCGAGCCTTGGCTTCATACTCCGCGCGCTTGGCCTTGAACTGCCGACGATAGGGCTCCACGATCTCCAGCGGCAACAACACGTTGTCAACCGTGGTGCGCCAGGGCAAAAGCGATGGCGACTGAAACGCCATCCCGGTGATCTTCAAGGGGCCATTCACCGCTTGGCCATCAATGGTGATGTGCCCTTTGGATGGCTGCTTGAGGCCGGTGGCCAGCTTCATGAAGGTTGACTTGCCGCAGCCAGACGGCCCAACGATGGCCACGAACTCACCGGGTCGAATCCGCAGATTCAAATCCTCCACAGCGAACTGCCCTTGCGCCGCCAAGCTGTCGTTGTAGGCCAGCCAAACTTGCTCAAACCGCACGAAGTCATCCATGACACATCACCTTGGCTTACTTGCGTGCAGGCAGCACGTTCAACTCGGCAGCCGTGGGCAGATAGGCTGGCGTCCAGACGGCGTCTGGGTTCACGCGGGTTTTGGTACCATAAGCATCACCCACTTGGGAAGCCATCAAGGCCAAACGGGGCAGCTTGACCTGACCAAAGCCTTCGGCACGCGCATCGGGGCTGTTCACCACCTGGTCTAGCGCCATTTTGAGTCGACGCTTTTCAAGATCCACATTGATGATGCCGTCGCGGGCTTTGACGTGTTCAATGGCCGCATCAGGATTGAGCAACACCTCCTTGGCACCTTTGGCAAAGGCCTTCAAGAAGGCTTTGACGGCGTCAGGGTTCTCTTTGAGCAGCTTGGGCGAGGCGATGATGGCATTGCCATAGAGCTTCACGCCGTATTGCGGATAGGGCAACATGACCACCTCGTCCGCCTTCACGCCACGGGCCTCCAGGTTCAGCAAGGATGTGAATGAAAAGCCCGTGATGGCGTCCACATCACCACGCACCAACATGGTTTCGCGCAAGGGTGGGTCCATGCTGATCCAGGTCACGGCAGGCACCTTGTTGGCCTTGGCAAAAATGGTCCAGGCCTTGCGCCCGGCATCGAAAACAGGGGCGCCTAGCTTTTTGCCACCCAGATCAACCGGCGTCTTGATGCCACTCTTCTTCAAGGCAAACACCGCCGCCGGCGTGTTGTTGTAGACCATCATCACAGCCACCGGCTTGTTGGGTGCGTCCGGGTTGTTGGCGTGAAACTCCATCAAGGCCGCCATGTCGGCCAAGCCCATGTCATACGTCCCTGATGCCACGCGGGTGACCGTGCCGCCCGAGCCGCTGCCCGCATCGATGCTGACATCCAGACCCGCTTGCTTGAAGTAGCCCTTGGCCGCGGGTTGCAGGAACAAGGCCGAGGGGCCTTCAAAGCGCCAGTCGAGCTGAAATTTGATCGCGGTCTCGGCCCGGGCCATGGCTGGCAGCCCCGCCCCCGCACACGCAGCCAGGCTCACCGCCAACTGCCCCACACGCAACACGGCCGCACGACGCATCAAGGAGTAAACGGACATCACTTCGGTCTCCAGTTAAAAACTGTATACAGAAATGCAAGAACCGTGCACACCTCGCACGCACTGACTTGGGGCGAATTGGACTCGCCCGAGTTCGTCAAACATCGAAGTCAGCGGCGCTGTGCCGCTCGCGCAGTTGCTCCGCCTCAGGCCCCCAGGTTTTGTTGACGCGACGCCCGCGCTGCACCGCCGGACGCTGGGCAATGGCCTCGGCCCAACGACGCACATGGGGGTAGTCCTGCACCTGCAAAAACTCGGCTGCGTTGTACAACTGCCCCAGCACCATGGCGCCATACCAAGGCCAGATCGCCATGTCGGCGATGGTGTAATCCGCCCCCGCTACATAGGGCACCTCAGCCAGACGGCGATTCAACACATCGAGTTGGCGTTTGGTTTCCATGGCATACCGATCAATCGCGTATTCGATCTTGATGGGGGCATACACATAGAAGTGACCAAACCCGCCGCCCATGAATGGCGCGCTGCCCACTTGCCAGAACAACCACGACAGGCACTCGGCCCGCGCTGGCTGCGTGGTGGGCAGGAAAGCGTCGAACTTTTCGGCCAGGTACTGCAAGATCGCCCCCGACTCAAAGATGCGGATCGGCTCAGCGCCGCTTCGATCGAGCAAGGCAGGGATTTTGGAATTGGGATTGACCGAGACAAAGCCCGAACCGAATTGCGCGCCTTGTTGAATGGAGATCAGCCACGCATCGTATTCCGCACCGGCATGGCCCAAGGCCAGCAACTCTTCCAACAGGATGGTGACCTTCACGCCATTCGGTGTGCCCATGGAGTAAAGCTGCAAGGGATGCTGCCCCACGGGCAGGTCTGCATCGTGTGTGGCGCCCGCCACCGGGCGGTTGGTGCTGCCTTCGATCGGCTTCCAAGTCCAGATTGCAGGTGGCGTATAGGCCTCAACAGCCGGTAGATTGAGCGAAGTAGATGAGGTCGACAAAGCGTTGCTCCATGGAGGCCTCCGATGGCCTCACGTTGAAGCCAGTCTATCGACTCTCGCAAAGCCCACATGATCGGTGGGCCGTTTATTCGGTAGGCCGTTTATGCCCCCACCGCACGGCGAGCCGGAACCGTCGCCTGTGGCGCCTCACCCACCTTCTCAAAATGCAGGTTGGCATCTTCGACCGAGCCACGACGCAGCACCTCGACATCATTGAGGTAATCCATGGACATCAACCAGGGTGCGCCAGCGCCTTGTCTCGGCAGGAAGGGCAAGACACGCTGCACGTAACCCGCACCAAAGTCCAACAACGGACGGGTAGGCATATTGGGATCGCTCAAGGCGGGATAACAGATGTCATAGCCCATGCGATCCATGTGGGCCAACAAGCGGCAGAAGTGCTCGCAAATGGGGCCGACCTTCAAGGTCCACGACGAGTTGGTGTAGCCCACGATGAACGCAAAGTTAGGCAGATCGGTGAGCATCATGCCCTTGTAGGCCACACGCTCAGACAACGCCACCTTCTTGCCATCGACCTGCAATTGGGCGCCGCCAAACATCTGTAGGTTCAAGCCCGTGGCGGTGATGATGATGTCCGCCTCAAGCACCTTGCCGGACTTGAGCTTGACACCCTTGTCAACGAAGGTGTCAATGTGATCCGTCACCACCGACGCTTTCCCGTCAGAGATCGCCTTGAACAGATCACCGTCAGGCACGGCACACAGGCGCTGATCCCATGGGTTGTACGGTGGGTTGAAATGCTCGTCGACCGGATAGCCCTTGGGCAATTGGATCTTGTTGGTCCAGCGAATGAAGCGACGCGCCGCACGTGGATACTTTTGGCACAGGCGCCAAACCTGTCTGGAGATGCCGATGTTCTTGCGCCGCGTGATCGCATAGGCCCAGGTGTCCGGCATGATCTTGCGCAGGGCATTGGCAATCAGATCGGCTGAAGGCAAGGTGATCACATAGGTGGGCGTGCGCTGCAACATGGTCACATGGGCCGCCTTGTCCGTCATGGCCGGCACCAAGGTGACCGCTGTGGCGCCACTGCCGATGATCAGGACGCGCTTGCCTGCATAGTCAAAATTCTCGGGCCAATGTTGGGGGTGCACCAGCTGCCCTTTGAACTGACTGACGCCCTCGAACTGCGGCGTGAAGCCTTCGTCGTAACGGTAGTAGCCCGCGGCCGAGAACAGCCATTTACAGGTGAAGGTCTTGCGTGCGCCTGTACCCACGATTTCGACGTCAACCGTCCAGCGGGCATCCGGCGTGGACCACGATGCCGCGCACACTTTGTGGTGGTACCGAATCTTGCGATCAATGCCATGCTCCTCGGCCGCCTCGCGCAAATAGTCGAGAATCGCGCCCCCATCGGCAATGGCCTTGTCGTTCACCCAAGGCTTGAACTCATAGCCAAAGGTATGCAGGTCAGAGTCGGACCGAATGCCAGGATAGCGAAACAGGTCCCACGTGCCACCCGATGCGCCGCGCGCCTCGAGGATGGCAAAGGTTTTTTGCGGCTGTTCTTTCTGCAAGTAGTAGCCCGCACCGATGCCAGACAGCCCCGCCCCGACGATCAGGACATCAACATGCTCCACAGTGGGAAATGGGTGAACAGACACAGACAACTCCTGGAAAAGCGACAGACGCGAGACGATGAGCCGACATGGTGTGGATTTTTGCGCGCCACAACAAGGTATAAAACGCACCGACTTGCACAACAATTGGTGCAAACTGCACCCCACCGTAGGGCACTCTGCCCACCGCCCGGATCAGGATTTCCCTAAGTCACCCATGGATCGCGCCCGCACTCGCCCTTCCCCACGCATACAAGCCCTGTTGCGGCAAGGAGCCGAGCTCGCCCTGAGTGCCCCCTCTGCCTGGCTGGATGAACTGGATCAGGCCAGCGTGCCGCCCGATGACCTGCGCACCTTGGCCGAGGACCCCGTATTGATGGCCGCCACGCGTCGTATCAATCGGGGCAGCTTGATTCATTGGGCCGCGGCCAACGTCGAAAAACCTGGCGCCCCGGTCCCCCCTTACGTGTCTGATGACATTCGGCACAACGCCCGCGAATTGTTGCGCTTGGGCGCGACCGATGTCATCTTCAGCTCTTCGCGGGCCACGCACCACGCTGCATGGCGTTTGTGGATGAACATCGCTTTTGAGTTGACCCAAGACCCGCAAGAGTTGCGCGAACTGCTCGAACTGTCTTCTCGCTCCATCGCCGAGTTCATCGACGGCACCATGAACGAAGTGGCGGCCTTCTTGCGCACCGAGCGCGAAGCCCAGAACAAAGGCACCCATCCAGATCGCCTGCGCATGATTTCGCGGATCCTGGCTGGTGAGACGGTGTCAGCCAAACAGGCCCAGCAGCGTCTGGCCTACAACCTGGATCACTCGCATCTGGCCGCCATCATTTGGCGCGAACAATCCGGCGCTGATGCCCAGCCACTCGACGCCGCGATTCAATTGATCCACGAACAATTGGGCTTCCCCGCCATGGTCAGCGTGGCCGCCAATGAGGCCAGCCGTTGGGTGTGGTGGCACTGCCCGCCAGCGTGGGATGTCGCGAGGCTGCGTTGGGTATTTCAAGCCTTACCGAGTGTGCGTGTGACCCTGGCCCCAGGTGAACCCGGGCTGGCTGGCTTTCGGCAAGCGCATGTGGATGCACTCACCACCCAACGCTGCCTCGGCCGGTTCCATCATCCCAATCAAGTCACGGTCTATGAGCAGGTGCAACTCGTCAACTTGCTCTCGCAAGACGCCGACGCGTTACCCAGGTTCATCTCACAAACCTTGGGCGCATTGGCTGAGGCCGATGTGTCCCTGCAGAACACCTTGTGGACTTACATTCAAACGGGCTGCAACGCGAGTGAGGCGGCATCTCGCCTGCACTTGCATCGCAACACCCTCTTGCGCCGACTGGCTCGTGCGCAAGAGCTCTTGCCACAACCGCTGCCCGAACACCTGCTCAAGGTCGGCGCCGCTTTGGAACTACTGCAGTGGTCAAGACCACCTGAACTCAAGCCCTGACCCACATGACCACACGAGGCGCTAGCGTCAACCAGATCAAGCCAAAGAGCAGGTAATTGCCTTGCCGAGGATTCAGGTCCTGCAAGGCTTTACGCCAAGGGCGACGCAGCAGCCAATGCCCCAAGGCCAGATCAAAGCTGGCCATGAACAGAGACAAAACCGCCCCCAGTGCCAGCAGCGCCCCGGTCGAATGCAAGCCCATGGGCGGTACGAAGAAGGCACACAGCACGGTGGCCAACATCGAGCCACTGACCGCACTCCATTTCAAGGCACGCTCTTTACCCAAACGGGGCACCACCCACACCGTTCGGGCAATGCCATGCAAGGTTTCTGCCGAGGCCAACAAGACACACAAGGCCAAGACACGCCACATCAAATTCCCGTCCACATCAACTCCTGTCAGGCGGCATGGCACCGCGTTCGCGCATGGCCTTGGGGCTGATCCCAAACCAGCGTTTGCAACTGCGCGACAACACCGATGCTTCCGCATAACCCAAGATGTGGGCGATCCGCGTGAGATCGGGACCATCAGGCAAAACAATCAGCGCCTCGAACTGCTCTCTACGCCATTCGTCAAGCAGGTCGGCGAAGGTGGTACCTTCCTCACGCAAGCGTCGCTGCAGGGTTCGCGGGTGCATGGACAGGCTACGCGCAATCTCAACCTGTGCGGCCAGCCCACTGCTCAGTAAACCACCGGCCAGCCGTTTGACTTGTTCGCGCAACCGCCCTTGCTCTGGGGGCACATAACGCTGGAGATAGTCGAGCGCGAGTTTTTTGACTTCCAGATCCTGCTCGCTCGACACCAGCTCCAAGTCGCTCGCCCACAATTGCACGCTCGCGTGTGGCGCCATGAATCGAAGCGGGCTGTCGTACGCCCGACGATAGGCGCGAACATCCTTGGGTTGCGCAAGCGGTAAGTTCACCTGCAGAGGCTGCACACGATAGGCCGTCAACTGCCTCAGGCACTGGCACATGATGCTCAGCGACAGCGTGGTGATCTGGGGGCGCGCCGCCAAGTTCACCTGGCGAATGCCCAACACCAGGTTGATCCGGTCTGGCCACTCGACGTCGGGCTGCACCTGCAAACTCAGCGCGGGACTGTGCACAAACAGGTAACGCATCCCCAGGTCGATGGCCTCCCTGACATGCTGCGCCTGACGTAGCAACACGGCAATCGGCCCCAAGATACCAATGCCTTGCGCCTGAGCCAGACGAAGCCCGAAGTCAGGGCATTGGCCCAACATGGCCGTTTCCTCCAGCAAGTTGATGAAGGCGGGATACGAAATCAAACGATCCGGCTCATGCAAGGCCTCGACAGGCAACTCGAACCGAGCCAACAGAGCGGGCACGTCCAAGCCGAGGCTTCGAGCCAAAGGCTCGTAAGCACTCAAGGCGGCAGCGCGTACAACAGCGGTCATGACAGAGGCACAGGATGTCGGAAATGTCGCCAAATGTCATGCAAGTGTCCGCCACTGTCAAGACTTTCGGACGACGGCTCGCACACCATTGGCGCCCATGTCAGGCGAATGCAGGAGGCCCCATCCCATGGAGAGTTTCGATTTCATCGTGGTCGGCGGCGGCCCGGGTGGTTGCGTCACCGCCGCCCGCCTGAGCGAGGTGCCCGCCTGTGAGGTGCTGTTGCTGGAGGCCGGGCCGGACCGCAGAGGGCTGCTGGCCGACAACCTCGCTTTAGGCACGCTGGCACTGGTACCGCGCCGAAGTAGCAACAACTATGGGCTGCGCACAGCCGCCGAACCTGGACTCGGCGGTCGCCAGGATTTCCATCCTCTGGGGCGCGGCCTGGGGGGCGGCTCCAGCATCAACACACTGATGTACATGCGTGGCAACCAGCTCGACTACGACGATTGGGCTGCCATGGGCAACCCCGGCTGGTCATGGGACGAGGTGCTGCCCTATTTCCGCAAATCCGAAAACAACCAGAGCTTCCCGAACGACCCCTTGCACGGCCACGATGGCCCCATGTGGGTGGAGGAACTGCGCACCGGCAACCCCTATCAAGCGCTGTGCCTGCAGGCCTGTGCCGAGGCGGGGCTACCGCACAACCCCGACCTCAACGGGGCCAGCCAGGAGGGCTGTCGACGCACCCAGGTGTTCATGAAAAGCGGCGTTCGCTATGGCGTTGGCAAAGCCTACATCCACCCAGTGCAGGCACAGCGCCGCAACCTCCATGTGTGGACCGACACGACCTGCACGCGCATCGTGCTGGAAGGCCAACGCGCGGTTGGCGTCGAAATCGAACAGCACGGTCGGCGGCGCATCGTGCGCTGCCGCAAGGAGGTGATCGTCGCCGGGGGTGGCATCCTGTCGGCCAAGCTGCTGCAGCTGTCGGGCATAGGCGATCCGCAATGGTTGCGCGCCGTGGGCATCGACACCCTGCATGCCCTGCCCGCCGTGGGCAAACACCTGCAAGACCACGCCGACGTGATCCTGGGATTTCACATTCCTGGTGATCCCGACCTGATCGGCATCTCACCCACCGCAGCCCAGGTCATGTGGCGCGCCTGGCAAGACTGGCAACGCAACGGCACCGGCCGCCTGGCCACCAACTTTGTCGAAGTCACCGGCTTCATGAGCCTGACACCGCAATCGCGCAAGCCCGAAATCCAGTACGAATTTTTCAATGCGCTGGCCACCAATCATGGCCGCAACATGTACTTCAAACACGGCATGTCGGTACACGTGCTGCTGCTGCATCCGGAGAGCCGTGGCACCGTGCAATTGGCCAGCAAGGACCCCCACGCCGCGCCACGAATCCAGTTCAATTACCTGACCGCCCCTCAGGACCTGGCCACGATGGTGCAGGGGCTCAAGCGCGTCCACGCGATCATGACGGAGACGCCGACGTTCTCTGGCCGCGTCAAACGCGATCTGCGCACCGCACACTGCCGCACGGACGAGGACTGGGCCAACTTTGCCCGACAAGCCGCCGGCACCAACTACCACCCGGTGGGGAGTTGCCGCATGGGCCCAGATCCGGCTGATTCAGTCGTGGACAGCCGCTTGCGTGTGCACGGTCTGCAAGGCTTGCGGATCGTCGACAGCGCCATCATGCCCCGCATCGTTGGGGGCAACACCATGGCACCCACCATCATGATTGGCGAGAAAGGGGCTGAGATGATTCGCCAGGACTGGCAACTCCCGCTGGCCTCCCGCCCGGCCGACTATCACACCGACTGATCTCGAGACCTGCCTCAACACCGCTTTTCGCGGTTCAAGCAAACTCACTGAATGGCGAGGGTGTACCCACATCAAAGGGCAGCTCTTGAAGTTGCAGCAATGGGGGACCTAGCCAAACTCTTGCTCGAATCCACTCGCATGAGCATGGAAGCCATCACCTCCGCCGTAGGCTATGAAGAAAGCAATTCATTCAGGCGACTGTTTCAAGAGCGAATTGGTCTGGCCCCCTCCGCTGATCGCAAACGATTCCAACGAGGTGCCCCAACTGCCAGCGCAGAACCTGATTGAGCCCATCACGAAACAGACAGCAAACCAGAATGGTGCTGCCGCCACTGCCCCGGCGTTTGCCCCGTATTCGCCTTGAAAACCCGCACGAAGAAGCTCACGTTTTCATAACCCACTTCGTGGGCAATGGACTGGATGGCCGCATCACTGGTCAACAAACACCGCTTGGCTTTCTCCACGCGCACTTTCTGCACATAAACCAGGGGCGACAACTGCGTCGCCTGGGTAAAACGGCGCTTGAAGGTGCGCTCGGACAATGCCACTTCTCGTGCCATGTCAGCGATGGTCAAAGCTTGGGCATGGTGAGCCTCGATCCACGCCTGCGCGGTGAGGATGGCCTCGTCCGCATGATGGCGACGGCCTGCCAACATCGGTACGGCACGATCGGGAGACTCCATCAGCAAGTGGGTAGCGCACAACTGCGCAAATGCATCGCCATGGTCTGCCGCCACCCAATCGAGCAAGGCGTCGAACCCACCTCGAGTCGAGCCCGTGCTCCACACAACCTCCCCCGCCAAGTAGGACGGGTGAGCCACAAACTGATGCTGCGGGTATTGTTGCGCCAGTCGTCGGGCAAAGGCCCAATGGGTCGCCAACACCACTTGCCCTGCGTCTTGGGCGATGCCGCTTTCGGCCATCAATCCAGCCCCTGTCGACAGAGTCAGAAAGCGTGCGCCCTGCCGACGCATGGCCCAAAGCCAGTCCACCAACGGGGCTGAAGCCGCATCACGACGCGAGATGACTCCGCCCTCGAAGGCGGGCAAAACGACCCAGTCGTAAACCTGATTCAACTGCACCGGACCGTCTACCCCCAGAACTTGCCCCCCAGCTGTTCGGATGGCTTGCCCACTCACGCTGAGCAGGTCGACCCGATAGGAGGGACGACGTCCAAGATGCCGCTCCAGCAAGGTCACCACCCGAAACAGATCCGTCACGGTGAAGACACTCAGCCCCCAACAAGCCTCATCAACAAAGACAGCAATTTTCTTCATACACGAGGTGGCCTGATCAGACTATTTTTCTGCCCGATTGAGGCTGGTAAATCATGTCCTCCAAACATACCATGCCCGTCATTCGCTAAACAGAAAGGACTGATTTCATGGATCGCTTTGCTCAAAGCCTAGGCATTTCGATTGATCAATGCAGCTTCGATCAGGCCACCTGCTCAATCGACACTC
This sequence comes from Aquabacterium sp., assembly GCA_046299355.1. Taxonomy (GTDB): domain Bacteria; phylum Pseudomonadota; class Gammaproteobacteria; order Burkholderiales; family Burkholderiaceae_C; genus Aquabacterium. Next base: position 299,398 of record JBKBIO010000002.1, read on the forward strand.
GAAATGATCAAGTCAATGCCCTGGGCGGCGTTCACGGCGGTTTGGTGTTCTCTTTGGCAGACGCTGCATTTGCGGCCGCTTGCAATGCAGGAGACGGCACCTACATCGGCTTGCAGGCCGAGATTCGGTACATGGGCGCCGCACGCTCGCCACGCTTGGTGGCCAAGGCTCGTCGAGTGGGCGGCAGCAAGAAGTTTGCGCACTACGAAGTCGTCGTTTCTGACGCATTGGGCAACGACATGGCTCTGTTCACCGGCTCCGCCTACAAACTCAGCGAATGAGATCCCATATGCCTGTGCTGCACCAATGTCATAAGGTAGCAACAGCCTTGGGTGACCTGTACGCCGAAAGTTGGACGCCTCAGGCTTCAAGCCTTTCCCGGTTGGACCCGCTGGTTTTGCTACACGACTCTTTGGGTTGCGTCGCACTCTGGCGCGACTTCCCTGAGCAACTGGCTCAGACCACACATCGACAGGTCATCGCTTACGATCGCCGTGGATTCGGCCGCTCCACCCCTCGCGCAGACCGCTTGCCTTTTAGTTTCGTGACTGACGAAGCGCATGACAGCTTTGCTGCCATCCTTGAGTACTTCGCCCTCACGTCTTTCGCCGTGTTGGGCCACAGCGTCGGTGGCGGCATGGCGATCGGGTGTGCCGCAGCCCACCCCAAGCGATGCTCTGCGGTCGTGACCCTGGCGGCGCAATCCTTTGTCGAGCCGAAAACGCTAGAAGGCATTCGACAAGCACAGGTCTATTTTTCGCAATCAGAACCCTTCAAGCGCCTGACTCATCACCACGGGCCACAGGCATCCTGGGTGCTTTCTGCCTGGCTGGACACCTGGCTGGAGCCCGCATTTCTCGATTGGCAGCTTGATTCATCGCTCGCTGCTGTGAGTTGCCCTGGCCTGTTCATACACGGCGAGCAGGATCCCTATGGTTCCACAGAGCAGGCAAAGCGCATCTCTCGCCAGTCTGCGGGGTCCAGCACACTACGGTTGATAGAAGAATGTGGCCACAATCCGCATCGGGAGAGAACACAGCAGGTGCTGAGCGACATCCAAGAATTTCTGGCATGAGTCAGGAGGCTCCCTGCAAAGTTCGCTACATTGGCAACCGTTTCGTACTTTTTCGACGTCGTTTGGCCATGCTTCAACGCCTCACCATCCCTGTCACTGCTTTTGAACAAAACTGCTCGCTGGTCTGGTGCGATGAAACAGGCGATGCGGCCTTGATCGATCCGGGCGGCGACATCCCTGCACTCGAGACGGCGATTCAAGCGCGCAAGCTGAACCTCAAGGCAGTGTGGCTCACGCACGCCCACATTGACCATGCGGGCGCCACCGGCACGCTGGCTCGTGTGCATCAACTGCCGATCATTGGCCCCCACCCGGGCGACCAATTCTGGATCGACGGCCTGCCCAAGCAAGCGCAGATGTTTGGCTTTCCTCAGGCCGAAGGCTTCAAGCCCACCCAATGGCTGAAAGATGGCGACGAAGTCACGCTGGGACAATGCAAGCTACAGGTCATTCACTGTCCAGGGCATACACCCGGACACGTCGTGTTTTTTGACCCCACCAATCGTCACGCCTATGTGGGCGATGTGCTGTTTGCGGGCAGCATTGGTCGAACGGACTTCCCCGGCGGCAATCATGCCGACCTGATCCACGCCATCAAACACAAATTGCTACCCCTGGGCGATGACATCACGTTCACGCCCGGCCATGGTCCAGAGAGCACCTTCGGGGAAGAGCGCATCTCCAACCCCTACCTCTGAGCCACGCCGCTCGCATCAACCGGGCGTACCCACACCCCAATAGATCAGGTGACGATAAGGATCGCTTTGATACGCGTCGCCCGTGCGCTTCGGCGCATCAAAGCGCTGCGCGGGCTTGGGCGCGCGGTCATACAGGGGCATGACCTTGGGCAGGCTCGCCTGGATGTCTTCAATACGGGTGTTGCCAGACGGGTGGGTCGACAGCCATTGTGGTGGCGCGCCCTTGCTGGCGGCCCCCATCTTCTGCCATAAGCTCACGCCAGCCCGCGGGTCGTAGCCCGCGCGTGCGGCCAACTCCATCCCCACCAGATCGGCTTCCGATTCGTCTTCGCGGCTGAATTTGAGGGTCAGCAACTGCCCGCCCATGTTCAACAGCGCGTCGCCAGTGTTACCCAGTCCCAACAGGCTGGACACCAGGCCCGCACCCAAACGTGTGGCAGTGGTTTTGCCCATGCGCTCACGTGCATGCTCGCGCAAGGCATGCGCGATCTCGTGGCCCATGATCATGGCCACTTCGTCGTCGGTGAGTTTGAGCTGCTCCAAGATGCCAGTGTAGAAAGCGATCTTGCCGCCAGGCATACAGAAGGCATTGAGCTCTTTGGAATTCAACACATTCACTTCCCACTGCCACTGCGAGGCGCGCTTGTTCCACTCCAGGCTATAGGGGATCAGCCTTTTGGCGATCGTGCGCAAGCGCACCACCTGAGGGTGGTTGTCAGGCAGCAGAGCGCCCTTTTGTTTGGCCTCCTGCCCCATCTGGGCATATTGCTGCTGCGCGGCTTGCTCCACCTGCTCGGCAGGCACCAGGCGGGTCGCCCAGGACTGCTTGCCCACTTCAACGCCCTCGCGCGCCGCCACAGGCGCTGCCATGAGAGCAGACACGGACAGCACGCAGGCCATGGCCACGGGCGAAAAACGAGATGACTTTGTAACGTTCATAGCGTGATAACGGATCAGCACAGACCAGGTTGACAGCGCCAAGGCGCTCATTCACGTGCAAGCATACGACGAACCGAGGGAAGCAGCACGTACGCCGGGAATGAGAGCCAGAAGGTCAGGAAAAAGAACGCGGCGTAGCCCATGTGCTCGACCCCCAAGCCCCCGGCCCAACCCGCCACCGCACGCGAGAACGCAAAAATGGAGGACAAGATGGCGTACTCGGTCGTACCCCGCTGTTTGTCGGTAATGCCCATCAGGAAAGCCAAAAACGCCCCGGTGCCCAAGCCACCGGTGAAGCTCTCCAGACCGCTGGCGGCATACACCGCCGCCTGAAACGCAGGCGCGATGTCCGTGCCCTGCGGCGCGGCGGGCACATACCACGCCGCCAAGGCGTAGCCCAGGTTGGACAAAGCCTGCGCCAAACCCAACACCCACAAACCTTTGAAGATGCCTGCGCGGTCGACATACCAGCCGCCCACCAGCCCCCCAGCGATCGACAAGCCCAGGCCCACGTTCACGCTGACCAAACCAATCTGCTCAGGACTGAACCCGCTGTCCACCCAAAACGGTTTGACCATGAAGCCCATGGCCGCATCACCCAGCTTGAACAGCAGAATGAAGATCAGCACCGACAACATGCCCGGCCGCGCCAACAAGGACACCCACGCCCCAAACACGGGGCCGTCGGCCATGGCCTGCGCCTGTGGACCACGCGCCGCCCGCACCATCAAGGAGGCGCCCAAGAGCATCAAACCCACGGGAATGGCGCCTTTGAACCACCACAAACTGGCATAGGGCAGGATGGCCTGCCACTGCTGCCATTTGGCCAAAGGCCCCAACACCGGCCAAAGAAGCCCGATCAAGACCAATCCCAAGGCCAACAACCACAAAGGCTGCTGGCGCAGTGCCGCCCACTCTTGGGACCCGGCCCCAGCCACTTTGGGCGGCGCAGGCGGCTGCTTGGGAGCCAGCAAGATCAACAAGCCATTGCCCACCATCAGCAAGGCCCCCACACCGTAAGCCGCAGACCAATTCGGCTGGGTGTCGACACCCGTCATACCCGCCACGACGAGCAAACCGCCGGCAGCCAACATCCCCACACGATAAAACCCGATGCGAATGCCATTGGCCACGCCCAATTGCCCCTTGCTGAGCAATTCAATGGTGTAGCCGTCCGTGGCGATGTCATTGGTGGCCGATAGCAGCGTGAACATGGCCAGCAAGGCCCAGGGCCAGGTGGCACCACTGCCCAGCACCTGCGGGTCGGCAGCGAGCACGGCCAGCACCGCGGCCATGCCCCAGTTGGCGGCGGCGATCCAGAAGCGATGCCCTCGCCACGCATCCACCAGGGGCGCCCACAAGAATTTGACGGTCCACGCCAGGCCGATCAGGCTCAGCAAACCAATGTCAGCTGGACTGACCCCCATCTGCCGCAGGTGCACGGGAAAGAGGTCGTAAAAGATGCCGAGCGGCAAGCCCTCGGAGAAATACAACAGGGCCACCCAGGCCATGAGGCGTTGAACGCCCCAGCGGGGTGGGGGGGCCGCCGGCGCAGAGGCCGCGTTGGAATCGCTATTTTGCATCCCCCGATTCTAGGAACACCAGAGGCCCTCGCCCGCAAACGTCCGGAATGATGGGTGGAAGGTGGACTTTTTCACAAATTGGACTTCAGTTGAAGCGAGAAGATGCCGATAGCGTTTCCGGGACTCCCTCCGGGTTGTTGTCATTGGGGAGTAGCCGCCTAAGGAGGCAAAATGAACTTTCGTACCAAAATTTGGATGTTGCCAATCAGCGCTGCCGCCGTGTTTGTGGTGGGCGTTGGTGTCAGCTTTGCAGTGGGCGAACGCACCTCGGATGTGCTCAAGCACCTGCACGAGGTCGACAATCCCCACATGGCCTACGTGAATGTGGTGGACCGCAGCGCCGAACAAATCCGCCTGACCCTGCAAACGGCGGCCGTCGAAGGTGACCCCGAAAAACTCAAGGAAACCGAAGTGATGGTCGCGGCCGCGCAAGACGCGCTGGCGGGCATGCAGAAACTGCCCGAAAAAACCGCTGTGGCCAAGGAGTTGAGCGACGCGTTCAACAACTACCAGACCACCGCCATTGGCGCCATCCGCGGCATGTTGACCCAGCAGCCCGCTGGCGACTCGGTACAGCGCATGCAAAGCTCGCTGGCCACGCTGCAAAAGCAGTTGGACGACAACAAAGCTTCCGCCAAAGCTGCCATCGATGAGGCACAAGCTGCCGCGCGCAGTGGTGTGAATACCGCTTTGTGGGTCACCATCGCCACCGGCATCATCGTGCTGGGCGTGTTGGGCGTGGCCTCGGCCGCCATCGTCAGCTCGGTTTGGAAAGACCTGGGCGATGAGCCCTCCAACCTGCGCAAAATGGTCCGCAAGATTGCCGATGGCGATCTGGAGATCGATCCTTCGATGGTCGCCAATGGCACCGACCGCTCCCTGCGCGGCACCGTGATTGAAATGACGCATCGTCTGCGTGACACCATCGCACTGATCCGTCAGGCCACCGATTCGATCACGACCGCATCGACCGAAATCGCCAGCGGCAACCAAGATCTGTCCTCGCGTACTGAAAACACCGCGTCGAACCTGCAACAAACCGCCAGCTCGATGGAAGAGTTGACCGGCAATGTGCGCCAAAGCGCCGACGCGGCACGTCAAGCCAACCAACTGGCATCGGGCGCAGCCTCAGCGGCCCAACGCGGCGAAGAAATCGTGTCGCAAGTGGTGTCGAACATGTCTGAGATTGACGACGCCAGCCGCAAGATCACCGAGATCATCACTGTGATCGATGGCATCGCCTTCCAAACCAACATCCTGGCGCTTAACGCGGCGGTGGAAGCCGCACGGGCCGGTGAACAGGGCCGCGGCTTCGCCGTGGTGGCCGGTGAAGTGCGCTCGCTGGCACAACGCAGCGCCAACGCCGCCAAGGAAATCAAATCGCTGATCAACGCATCGAGCGAAAAGGTGGAATCGGGCTCCAAGTTGGTGAAGGACGCCGGCTCATCGATGCTGGAAATTTTGACCAGTGTCCAACGCGTGTCAGACATCATCGGCGAAATCACCGCAGCCTCTGCCGAGCAAAGTCAAGGCATCGGCCAGGTCAACCAGTCGGTTGCTCAGTTGGATCAGATGACCCAACAGAACGCGGCCCTGGTGGAAGAATCTGCAGCGGCAGCCGAAAGCTTGAAGGACCAAGCCTCTCGCTTGGCGCAAGCGGTGGCTGCGTTCAAGCTGGGCTCTGGCCCCCATACCCCGAGCGCAGCGTCCTCTGCCCAATCGGTGATCAGCAAAGCGCTGGCCACCTCGTCCGCAGCAGTCAAGACGTATACCCCACCGCCCGTGGCGAAGCCCGCCCCCGTGCGTGCAGCCCCTGCGATCAGCCACAATGAACCTGCCGAGCCTGTCGCGGCCAAATCGGGTGGCCACGACGCCGATTGGGAAACCTTCTAAGGTTACGACCTCCCCCTCAAACGAACGCCGGCAGATGCCGGCGTTTTTCATGGGGCCACCCCATTTGTGCGCTACCCTCAGTGCCCAAATGAACAGCCACGCCCCCGCCCTTCGATTCGCCGCCAACCTGTCTTGGCTGTACACCGATTTGCCCTTTCTGGACCGCCTGGCTGCGGCCGCGGCCGATGGCTTCGCGGGCTTCGAGTGCTTGTTCCCGCATGAACAACCCCGCCAGGCTTTGCAAGGCGCCATTGAGCAAAGCGGCATGTCCGTGGTCCTGTTCAATGCGGCACCCGGAGACTGGGCCGCAGGAGAACGTGGCTTAGCCTGCCTGGCGGGCCGTGAAGACGACTTCAGGACCAGCGTCCTGAACGCGCTGGAATTGGCCACCGCCTTGTCATGCCCACGCATCCATGTGATGGCCGGCCTGTGTTCCGAAAGTGAGCGTGCCGCGGCATGGTCTCGATACGAACAACGCATTGACTGGGCGGCCGACCAGGCCGGGCGCGCGGGCAAGACCATCATGATCGAGCCCATCAACGGTCGTGACATGCCTGGCTACTTGCTGCAGCGCCAAAGCGACGCACACGCCCTGGTGGAACGTATCGCATCTCCGCATGTGCAGGTTCAAATGGACCTGTACCATTGTCAGATTGTCGAAGGCGATGTGACCACCAAGTTGCGCCAATGGATTCCGTCCGGTCGCGTGGGCCACCTGCAAATTGCAGCGATCCCAGACCGAGGCGAACCCGATCAAGGTGAACTGTCGTACGCCCATGTGTTTGCCGAACTGCGGGCCTTGCAATGGGCCGGCTGGATCGGCTGTGAATACCGTCCGCGTCAAAGCGGCCCACAAGGCACCTCCGCCGGCCTGGGTTGGCTGCGGCGCCTCCAACATCAATTGTGAGTTTCTGATGTCTGTTGTCATTCCCGCATCCCTGACGGCGCGCGACGGTACGCGTTTGGTCACCCACCATTGGCCCTTGCCAGAAGGCGCCAAGCGTCAAGGCGTCATCCTGATCGTGCACGGTCACGGCGAGCACGTCCGCCGCTACGCCCATGTGGCGGCCTATTTGAATGACCAAGGCTGGGCTGTGGTGGGCTATGACCACCGCGGGCACGGCTTGTCGGAAGGGCAACGCGGCGGCTTGAAGGCATCCGACGACTACCTGGTCGATTTGGCGCAAATGTTAGACACCACGCGCCAAGCCTACCCACAAGACAAACTCGTGTTGCTGGGCCACAGTCTGGGCGGTTTGATTGCCGGTCGTTTTGTGGCGGCTTTGGCAGCCCCCGTCGAAAACGCGCCTTGGCGTCGTGAGGTGGACGGCCTCATCCTGTCCTCGCCCGCCTTGTTGTTGAACATCAATGCCTTCCAGCGCTTCCTGCTGAACACGGTGGCCAAGTGGCTGCCCGATCTGGCCGTGGCCAGTGGGCTCAAAGCCGAGTGGGTCAGCAACGATGTCAACGAAGTCAAAAAATATCTGGCCGATCCGAATGTGCACGATCGCATCACCGGCCGCACCAGCAATTTCATGATCGAGGCGGGCCAAAATGTGCGCGACCGCGCCGCTCACTGGACCGTGCCAACCTTGCTGTTATGGGCAGGCTCAGACAAGTGTGTGGCACCTGCCGGCTCGGCTGAGTTTGCGCAGCGCGCCATCAAACCCCTGGTCAGCTTCCAGGAGTTTGCGCACATGGCCCACGAAATCTTCAACGAACCCGACCGCGCCAAAGCCATGGCCCCCATCGGCCCGTGGTTGAACCAACACTTCTCTCGCAACTGACATGGCGCTCAAGGCAACGATTTACAAGGCTCAGATCAACCTGGCCGACATGGACCGCCATGTGTACGCAGAACCTGCGATCACCATCGCGCGCCACCCCTCCGAGACCGACGAACGCATGATGATTCGCGTGCTCGCGTTGGCACTCGGATGGCCCGCTGACACCTCAGAAGGTACGCTGGAGTTGGCCAAGGACATGTGGGAACCCGATGAGCCCGCTCTGTGGCACAAGAACTTCTCCGATGAGATCCTGCAATGGGTGGAAGTGGGCCAACCCGATGACAAGCGCCTGATGAAGGCCAGCGGCCGGGCGCGTCAAGTGCGCGTTTGGGCGTTCCAAAGCAGCACGCCCATTTGGTGGGACAACCTGGCCAACAAGGTGTCACGCGCGCAAAACCTGCAAATCTGGCAAGTGCCCACCGAGCAAAGTCAGGCTTTGGCCACCTTGGCGCAACGGTCCATGCAATTGCAAATCACCGTGCAAGATGGCACCGCATGGGTCAATGATGGACAGCAAACGGTGGAGATCACGCCCGTGTGTCTCAAGGGCGACGCCGCTTAAGCCTGAGCCTACTGGGGGTCGCGCAACTCACGGCGCAGGATCTTGCCCACCGGGGTCTTGGGCAAAGCGTCCGTGAACAAGACCACCTTGGGACGCTTGTAGCCCGTGAGATGCTGCGCGCAGTACTCTCGCACCTGTTGCTCGGTCACGCTGGGGTCTTCTCGCACGATCACGAGCTTGACCGCCTCACCGGAGTGAGGGTCAGGCACCCCCACGGCAGCGCACTCCAAAATGCCGGGCATCTGGGTGACCACGTCTTCCAGCTCATTGGGATAGACGTTGAAGCCCGACACCAGGATCATGTCCTTCTTGCGGTCAACGATGCGAACATAACCGCGCTCGTCCATGGTGGCGATGTCTCCGGTTCGGAAGAAGCCATCTGGCGTCATGACCTTCTCGGTTTCTTCTGGGCGATGCCAATAGCCGGCCATCACCTGTGGTCCACGCACGCACAGTTCACCCGGCACACCAAACAGGCAGGGGTTGCCATCCTCATCCAGGATCATCACGTCGGTAGAGGGCAAGGGCAAGCCGATGCTGCCCGGCACACCACCGCCCGCCACCGGGTTGCAAGTGACCGAGGGCGAGGTTTCGGACAAACCATAGCCCTCTGCAATGGCGCACCCCGTCTTGTCCTTCCAAAGTCGCGCTGTGGCTTGTTGCACGGCCATGCCACCCCCCACCGAGATGCGCAGGTGACGCCAGTCGACCTGATCAAAGTCGGGGTGATGGGCCATGGCATTGAACAGTGTGTTCACCGCCGGGAAGCTGTGGAAGGTCTTGCCTTTCAGCGCCTTGAGCGTGGCCGGGATATCGCGCGGGTTAGGAATGAGAATGTTACGGGCACCTACGCGCAAGCCAAACATCATGTTCACCGTGAAACCGAAGATGTGATACAGGGGCAAGGCGCACACCATGACGGGCTGCTGGCCTTCTGGCACCTGTTTCCACAAGGGATTGTTCCAAGCTTCACTTTGCAAGAGGTTGGCGATGATGTTGCGGTGCAGGAGCATGGCGCCCTTGCTCACACCCGTGGTGCCCCCGGTGTACTGCAGCACCGCGATGTCTTCGGGGCCTGGCTTGGCCTCCAGCAGGGTCATGTGGCGCCCGCGCTCCAGCGCATGGTTGAAGCGTTGTGCCGTGGGCAATTGATAAGCCGGCACCATCTTTTTGATACGGCGCACGGCGAAGTTCACCAGGGGGCCTTTGAGGCCACCCAACATATCGCCAATGCCCGTCAGGATGAGGTGCTGAACCGGCGTGCGTGCCAGCACTTGTTCGATGGTGTTGGCGAAGTTTTCCACGGCCAACAAGACTTTGGCGCCGGAGTCTTTGAGTTGGTGCTCCAGCTCGCGTGGTGTGTAGAGCGGGTTCACATTGACCAAGACAAACCCGGCCCGGATGATGGCCAGCACGGCCACCGGATACTGCGGGATATTGGGCATCATCACCGCCACGCGGTCGCCCTGATGCAATCCGAGCGATTGCAGGTAGCAGCCCATGGCCCAGGATGCCTCATCGAGCTGGGCATAGGTCCAGCTCTTGCCCATGAAATCGCACGCCACGCGGTCGGCGTATTTGATCAACCCTTCGTCAACCAACTCCACCAAGGAGTTGTACACGGTGGGATCGATGGTGGCCGGCACCCCTTTCGGGTAATGCGCCAGCCAGACGCGCTGAATGAATTGACCAGGCAGGGCTTGTTTGGGGGCGGCGTTTGTCATGAACCCATTGTTCTACGCCCATGCCCCTGCAGCTAGCGGGATGCCCCTAGGACGGGCTTCTACCAGCCCGCATGCCGTTGTGATGGCGCTCGGACACCACGGGAAGCGGGGCGAACAGGCGACACACCACAAGGGAGAATGGCGGGCTCCCCCGCCATCGACGGGTCAGCCTTTGGCCAGCACGGCTGCAAAGGCCTCTGCCACGCGATCGACGTTGTTGGCGTTCAGGCCTGCGGCGCACATGCGCCCGGAACGCAGCACGTACACACCATGGCGCTCGCGCAGTTCATCGGCCTGTTCGGGGGTCACGCCGGTGTAGCTGAACATGCCGCGCTGGTCGATGAAGTAGCGCACATCGCGCCCCGGCAACTGGGCCACCACGCCGTCATACAAGCGCTGGCGCATGACCTTGATGCGGTCGCGCATGTCGCTCAACTCCTGCTCCCACTGGGTGCGCAAAGCGGGCGTTTGCAGGACCCGGGCCACGATCTGGCTGCCGTGAGTGGGTGGGCTGGAGTAGTTGCGACGCACCGCCGACATCAATTGACCCAACACCAATTGCGCTTGGGCCTTGTCGGGACACACCACGCTCAAGCCGCCCACGCGCTCGCCATACAAAGAGAAGCTCTTCGAAAACGAATTCGCCACGAAGAAGCTGACACCCGCATCGGCCAAAGCCCGCAAGGCAAAGGCGTCTTCGTCGATGCCATCACCGAAACCTTGATAAGCGATGTCGAGATAAGGCAGCAAGCGGCGTGTCTGGATGACTTCGATGAGCTGGCGCCACTGGGCCTGATTCAAGTCGACACCCGTGGGGTTGTGGCAGCAGGCGTGCAAGAGCACGATGCTCTGTGCGGGCAAGGCATCCATCGCGGCCAACATGGCATCGAACTTCAGGCCTTTGGTGGCAGGGTCGTAGTAGGGGTAGGTGTTGACCTGGAACCCGGCCCCCTCGAACATGGCGCGGTGGTTGTCCCAGGTGGGGTCGCTCACCCAGACCTGCGATTGTGGGAAATAGCGCTTGAGAAAGTCAGCACCCACTTTCAAGCCGCCCGAGCCACCCAGGGTCTGGATGGTGGCGATTCGGCCGTTGCGCACCGCTTCATGCTCAGAGCCAAACAGCAAGTGCTGAACGGCCTCCCGGTAGGCAGGGTTGCCGGTCATCGGCAGATAGGGCTTAGGGCCAATGTTCGCCAGCATGGCCGACTCGGCCTCACGGACCGCGCCCATCACGGGCAACCGCCCCTGCTCGTCGAAATAAATACCAATGCTCAGGTTGATCTTGTCGGCCCGAGGGTCCTTCTGAAAGTCTTCGTTGAGCGTCAGGATGGGGTCCCCTGGATAGGGATCGACTTGCAAAAACATAGGGGTCTCCAAAGATCGTGCCAGCTGAAAGGGCCAGCGGTCGATTATCGGGCTCTTCAAGACCCAAATTGCGCGTCAAACATGCGTCTCTCGCGACGATCAAGAAGCACCCAAAACGGGCAAGGTGTGGGGTGTATCGCTCTCCCCACGTCACTCTGTTTGCGAGGCACATCATGCCTATTTCCCTTCGTGCCACCCGTTCATTGCCGCCCCTCACCTGGCCCACCGTTTCCCGTGTCGGCGCAGTTTGGGGTGTGTTGGCTTTGGCTACATTGGCCATGCCGGGTTGCGGCGGAGGTGGGGGTGGCGGGGGCGGCGGCTCATCCAGCGGGCCCACGGTGAGCGCCTCGGGCATCGGTTTTCCGATTGGCTTGGGCGTGGCCTCACCGACGGCCGTGTCGGGCAGCACACTGGTCGCCCAAACCCAAAGCGACTGGGTACGATCCATCGCGCAAGGTGAAGCCACACCCAACGGCACCCAACTGAATGCGGACAAGCTGTTTCAAGACACCCGACTGCAATCGGCCAGCTGCTACAGCCCCTCCATCAACTACGAGAGTCACGACGATGGTGCCGCCAACAATGTGGGCACCCTCAACGCGGGCGGGGTCGCCCTTTGGCGATCGACCGATGGCGCGGGCCACCCCTGCTCTGTGGCGCAACTCAATACGCAACTGGCACCCGTCACAGAGCAACTTCAACAAGGTGTGTTGATCAGCGCTGCGCTCCGGCGTGCGGTGTCCACATCAGGCTCAGGCAATCTGCCCGACCCCGGCGCCACCCGAGATCTTCGGAGCGCATTGACCTCGGCCATTGGCAGCCTGTTGGTTGGCGTCAGCATCGATACCGCCACGGTGGCGGCTGCCAGCGATGCCAGCCTCTACACCTATCGCGTGGTCTTGCGACGCGGGTCCGGGGCCACAGCTGAAACCGTTGAGGTGTCGACCTGGCACACGCCCAACGACACGGCCTACCGCTACGCAGGGGTGGTTCGTCTGGCCCACGGCCACCTGAGTTCCCGGGATGGATACGGCTGCACGGATCAAGTGGACGCCGGAACGGGCCTCTACAAAGTCAGCCAGATCACCAGCCTCGGCTACAACCGGTTTGACGATCAATTGAGCACCCGCTTGCGTGCGGCGCATTACTGCGGCCTGGGCGCCGTGTCGTCGAGCGATCACTTTGCGGATGTGGCCGACTCGGTCGAGTCCGGTGAACTGGATCCCACGGTCAGCCTCAGCACCAATTCTCGCGGCAGCGTGGCGGGATGGCGTCGCGATCTGATTCGATTGAGCTCAGATTGGAATTTGGCCACCTTTGATGCCGATCATGTGTACGGTTGGCAGGTGCTGCCCTCCGACGGTGCCGCACGTTTGTTCGCCATCCATGCCAGCCGCAGCGGCAGTCTCCGCACTTTCCAAGTGTTTCATGCCTTTGGTGACGACCTTTCAACCAGCGATGGCACCTTGCTGGGTATGTATTGCAATTGGAATGGCCCCAACGCCAATGCGCGCACCCTGAGCACTGCCTTCCAAACGCAAAACTTGTCGCTGAACAACGGCAGCTGGAGCATCGCCAGTGAAGCCAGGTCCTATGGGCCCACTCACGCCTGCCAAGCCAGCACCACCATGCGCTACGACGCCAGCGGCACGGGGACGCTTGTCACCGGCTTGGGCGCCAGCAGCGACCAGCTGGATCGCCCCACTGGCGGACGGACGGACGTGTTGTCGGAATTGGTCGAACGCGGCTATTGGCCGCCCTTGCTCTTCTGATCTGCGCAGTTGCAACAAACTGAAACAAAGTCTTCGAATTCAAGGAACCGCTCGACAGAGCGGTTTTTTTTCGTCAGAATCCGCCCATCGACAACAAATGTGCGTTTTGCACATTTAAACAAACACCGAAGGAAGCGACATGAAAACCCTCCAGGCTCGACAAAAACTTTTGCTGGGCACCGCGTTCAGCATCACTTTGGCCGCTTGCGGTGGCGGCGGCACCTCTGGTGCAGACAGCAGCGTCTCGGGCTCTTCGGGTGCCACGTACAGCGGCACGGTCTCGGGTCTGGGCTCCATCGTCGTCAACGGCGTGCGCTTCTCCACCGCCGACGCCGTGGTCACGTCTTCCGACGACCCCACCGAAATCCACACCGACGGCTTCAAACTGGGCACCACCGTGGTCGTGACAGGCTCGGTCAATGGCGAAGATGGCCAGGCCGCCAGCATTGAAATCGAGGGTGGCGTGCGTGGTGTCGTGAGCCTGGATGCGCAAGGCAATCTGGTGGTTGCCGGACAAGTGATCACCGTCGATGCCAACACGATTTTTGACGGCGAGGGGGACGCGACCTTCACCCTGTCCGGTATCGCTTCCGCCGTAGGCGCAGGTTCTACCGTGTACGTCGAGGTCTACGGCACCGTGGGCGCAGACGGATCCATTCTGGCCACCCGCATCGAGAAGAAAGACCCCGCCACCATCCTCTACGCCATCAAGGGCTACGTGGTACCGGGCTCTTTGACCAGCACCACCTTCTCCATGCAGATCAAGCGCGGCATCACCTTGGTGCCCACCACCCTGACCGTGAACTATGACGCCAGCAAGTTGCTGCCACGTGACCGCACACTGCGCGACGGCGTGGGTGTTCGCGTCCTGACCCGCGACAACCCCAAAACCTCCGAGGTCATCTCCGCCAGCAAGGTCTTGATCAAGAAAGACCGCGGCGCCCCTGGCTCGATCGCCAAGGTTCATGGCGTGGTGTCAGCCCAAACCGGCAACACCTGGACGATTGACGGCATCAGCGTCGACGTCTCTCAATCGCCCGTACTGCGTGGCTTTGCCTCGCTTGCCGACGTGACCGTGGGCACAGAAGTGCGCATCGGTGGTGTCTACAACGGCAGCGTGCTGACCGCCAAGGTCATCGAGTCAGATGACTACGAGCACGACGAATTGGGTCGCGTGGTGGTCAAGCTCTTTGGTGTGGCCACTGGCGTGAATACCACCGACCGAACCTTCTCGGTGCAAGGCGTGACGGTCAAGGTGCCGAGCATCTCGCCCTTCAACCTGCCCACAGAGGGTAGCTATGTGGAAGTGTTGGCCACCCAGATCAACGGTGTGCTGACGGCCGTAACCGTCCGTGGCGCCGGCATCGTCAAACCCTTCGAGGTCTATGGCCTGGCCGCTTGCACCAACGGTGTCTCTGACCTCCAAGGCACGTTTGCAATGACCGTGCTGCCCGTGGGCACCGTCAGCGTGGATGGCAGCACCGCCACCATCAAGGCTGAAGACCGCGTCAACCTGGCCGCCTCGGTCAGCCCCAAGACCTGCGTGGTCGAAGTCAAGGGCACCATGACCACCGTCAACGAGGTCAAGACCCTGAAGGCCAGCCGCATCGAGATCAAAGCGCGCCGTTGATCTCAACCAGAAACGTGTTCCCTCCTCTCTTGAGCCACCTTCGGGTGGCTCTTTTTTTGGAGGAGGGGGAATCAGGCTGCCAAGGCCTTGTCAATGTCCGCCGACAAGCCCGCAGGCTTGTCGGTGGGCGCATAACGGCCAATCACTTGGCCATCCTTGCCCACCAGGAACTTGGTGAAGTTCCACTTGATCGACTTGGTGCCCAGAATGCCTGGGGCTTCTTTCACCAACCACTTGTAAAGTGGGTGGGCTTCAGGGCCATTCACATCGATCTTGGCCATCATGGGAAAGCTCACGCCGTAGTTGAGTTGGCAGAACGATGCGATATCGCCGTTGTTGCCGGGGTCCTGCGAACCGAACTGGTTGCAAGGGAAGCCCAAGACCACCAAACCCTTGTCCTCGTAGGCTTTCCAGAGCTTTTCCAGGCCCTCAAACTGAGGCGTGAACCCACACTTGCTGGCCGTGTTGACGATCAGCAGGACCTTGCCTTTGTATTGATCCAGCTTGACCGATTGGCCGGTGATGGTTTGCGCTTCAAAGTCGTAGACCGAGGACATGTTGCTTTCCTGATGTTGAACATGGGTGACAAAGGTAACCCAAGGTGCTTACCTCACGCTGGGACTGGGTTATTGCTCACGTTTCCCCCAGTGTGGTTACATCACATGGCGTGTCTGAAAGACCTACACTAGTTCATCCACGGCTTGCTGCCGAAGGAGATTTCCATGCCGAACCACATTCCCGTGTCCCCCTCAGACCCGGCGCCCTGGCGAGGAAGTACGAACGCCCGACGCTCCACCCTACCTACTGGTGTATCCGACAGCATGGCTGACGACGCCCAAAGACTTTTAGACGAACTCCACCTGCGTCACGACGCATTCGAACAACAAGGGCAGGTGCTCAAGCAAGTCCAAGCGGCATTGCAACGCGCCCAGTCCACCAACCAGGAACTGGCTCTGGTGGCCGATCGGGTCACCGATGCCATCCTGATCTGTGACGCGCAGCGGTGCATCAAGTGGGTCAACCCCAGCTTCACCAAGCTGACCGGGTTCACGCTCACCGAGTGCCACGGACAACTGACCGAAGAATTGCTCAGCGGTCCGCACACGGACCCGGCCGTCATCACACGCGTCAACCAGACGCTGGCTCAAGGCCAATCGGTGGACAAGGTACAGGTGTGCCACCACCGCAAAGACGGCGAGCCTTTCTGGGTAGAGCGCTCGGTGCAGCCAATCATGGGCCCCGACGGCCAGATCAACCGCTACATCGAGGTCTTGACCGACATCAGCGCGCAACGCCGTGCAGATGCCGAACACGCCTTGCGCTTGCAGGCCGAAGTGGCCCTGGCGACCAAAGCGGACTTCATGTCCCGCATGAGCCACAGCATGCGCTCGCCCCTGAATGCCATTTTGGGCTTCACGCAGTTGCTCGACATGCTCGACGAGAGCGTGCTGCCAGCGGCCCAACGCCGACAGATTGGACACATCCAGACTGCGGGCCAGGAACTGTTGTCCGTGCTGGACAAGGCCCTGGAATATGCGCGACTGGATGAGCGCGCCGTCGGTATCCGCCCCCAACGGATCGACTTGGGCATGATGCTCAAGGAGATCCGCGCCGGTCTGGAAGACGAGGCCAAGGCCCAAGACATCACGGTGATTGTCGACAGCCAATGCCCTGCCGTCTGGGCAGACCCCCAACACACTCGCTCGATCTTGCTCAACTTGGTCAGCAACGCGATCAAGTTCAGCCCATCAGGCTCCTCGGTGTGGCTCACCGCGCATGTCTCCCCCGACGAGCGCATCGGTGTCGTCGAAGTCAAAGACCAAGGCTTTGGCATTGAACAGCAAGACCTCACACGTCTGTTCAAGCCTTTCACCCGACTGGACGGCGGCGCCACCAAGAGCCGAGGCCACGGCTTGGGCTTGGCCGTGTCGCAGCGCCTGGCTGAGTTGATGCATGGCAGCATCGACGTCAGCTCCACGCTGGGCCACGGCAGCATCTTCGCGCTGAAATTACCCCTGGCCGAGGGCCTCAGCCCCACACGCAGCACCAGCAGCCGCAACGACCCAGCTGTGATGCTGCCGCCCTTGCGCGTCGTCCACATCGAAGACAACCCGCTCAACCGCAGCCTGGTCGAAGCCATGTTCAGCGCCTACCCACAGGTACGCTTGCACTCGGCGGAAACCGCAGCAGAGGGGCAAGCCGCCATTGAGTCGATGAACCCCGATGTGGCCTTGGTGGACATCAATTTGCCGGATGGCAGCGGGCTGGATCTGTGCCGACGCATTCGCGCGATGCCCCAGTTCCATCACCTGCCCATGATCGCCCTGAGTGCGGACGCCCTGCCCGAGCACATCGCCAAAGCGCTGCAAACCGGCTTCAACCATTACCTGGTCAAGCCCTTGCAGATCACCCGCCTGTTGACGATTCTGTCGACGCTGCCCTCCACCCAGGCAGCGCCCCCGCACGCCTGATCAATCAGCGCCCAGGCGCTCTGCAGTCCAACGGACGAGATCCAGCCACATCTGGCGGATCTCGCCGTCTTGGGGAGTGCGAATGGCACTCGACAGCTCAATGGTGACCACTGGGATCTTGCGGTGCACGCCGCCATAGTTACCCAAGCTGCCGGGAAAGATACCGACCTGATCCAGGTACAGGCGGCCCAAACGCTGGGGCGGAGCCACGGGACCATCAAAGTCCAGCACCCCATAGGGTGCATGCACGGACACGATCAAATCGGGCTTCCAGTCCTCCATCTCGTCGAACACCCACTTGGATTCGGGCTCGGACAATGGTTTGCTGCCGGGGTAGCGGCGTGGATCTTTGCCAGTTCGATGATGCCAATAGTGGGCCGATTCTTTTTCCCAATTGGGGGTGGGAAAGTTGCGATTCAGGTCAACGCCGTTGGCATTGGTGCGTCGAGGTTTGTCCAACAGCATCCCATCGGGGTTGACCAAGGGCACGAAACGCCAATGC
Source organism: Aquabacterium sp. (assembly GCA_046299355.1). Classification (GTDB taxonomy): domain Bacteria; phylum Pseudomonadota; class Gammaproteobacteria; order Burkholderiales; family Burkholderiaceae_C; genus Aquabacterium. The sequence goes on from JBKBIO010000002.1 coordinate 317,399, forward strand.
ACGTTTGATGGGACTTCGCGCGCAGTGGCAATCCAATGCAGCACCAGAGAGGTGGACGACAACTCATCGCCGTGGATCCCCCCCAGCACCAGCACCTTTACCCGAGCCTTCGGTGACACCACATCGCGCTGCAAGAGCGCCCGGCCCTTGACCGATCGCCCTGGATTCAACGACAACTCGGCCGCTTGGCACAGTGGTTTGGTGACATTGGGCAAGCGCTTGGCCGCCACCTCGCAAAACTCGGCGGGCGTGGTCCAGAAGCGATGCGCGGGGTGGACACCCGAGGCCCCGGCCGGCACAGTCAGCGCCAGCCACCCCAGCCCAACCAGGCTGATGGCCCGGATGCGCTGCGCCCACAGGCTCATGCCAGCGCCTTGAGGGCGAGCTTGATGCCCTCGCTCACGGACACATCGGCCGGCAACTGTCTCACGGCCAACTGGGCTTCCTTGTCGGAATAGCCCAAGGCCACCAGGGCCTGCAGGATATCGCCTTGGGTATCGGACACCGCCGCAAAACCGGGCGTGGCCAAAGCCGGTGCCAACTTGCCTTTCAGCTCCAACAACAAGCGCTCTGCGGTCTTCTTGCCGATGCCTGGTACCTTGACGAGGCGAGTGGCGTCTTGCGATACCACGGCCTGGGCCAACTCGGCCGAACTCAAGCCCGACAGCAAGGCCAAAGCAATACGGGGCCCCACGCCGCTGATCTTGATCAGCTCGCGGAACGACTCACGCTCGGCCGCCGTCAAGAAACCAAACAGCAGTTGGGCGTCTTCACGCACGATGAACTGGGTGAGCAAGGTCACCTTGCCACCCAGATCGGGCAGGTTGTAGAAGGTGCTCATGGGCACCTGCACTTCATAGCCCACGCCGTTGACGTCGACCAACACAAAGGGGGGTGACTTCTCAGCCAGCACCCCGACCAGACGGGCAATCATCAATCAGATCAACGACGGAAGAGGCCCAAGCGCTGCGCTTCCAGCGCAGCTTCTGCGCGCGAAGACACATTCAGCTTGCGGTAGATCTGCTTCACGTAGTCGGCAATGGTGTGACGCGACAGGTTCAGCTGCTGACCAATTTCAGGCAAGGTGAAGCCCTTGGCCACGCGCAACAGCACTTCGTTTTCACGATCGGTGAGTTGCACATGCGGGGTCACGGTATCGGGCTGCAGGGCGGGCTGCATGCGTGCCTGGGCCGTGAAATACTGAATCACACGGCGAGCAATGGAAGGCGACAGGGGGGGTTCACCTTGGCTGATGCGATGTAGTTGTTCGGCCAACTGTTCGCGCGACTGCTCTTTCAGCAGATAGCCAAAGGCGCCGGCTTGCAGGGCGGGGAACAGGTGATCGTCGTCGTCATGGATGGTCACCACCACCGACTGCACATCGGGTTGCTTCTCGCGCAGGGCTTGCACCACCTCTACGCCAGAACCATCGGGCAGACCCAAGTCGACCATGGCCACGTCAAATCGCATGGCGCTGACCAGCTCCAAAGCGTCATGGATACGTGAAGCCTCAGAGATCTGGGCATCCGGAAACACCTGCAATGCCAATGTCTTGAGCCACGCACGGATTTCGGGCAGGTCTTCAAGTAACAGGATTTGCTTCATGGATGGGGCCTCACTTCAGTATCAAAATTGGGAGCTGGCAGGGAAAATGGATTGGTAACCCGATGCCGCTGCCACATCCCGCATGCTAGCAGCCACAGCGGCTGCTGCGGGCGATGGCGCAGGTTTTGGTGTTTGCATCGTGGCCACTTCCAGGGGCAGGGTCAGACGAATCACGGTCCCGAAGCCGGGGCCAGACTCGACCAGGCACTGCCCGTTGAGTTGTTTGGCTCGGTGTTTCATGCTGGTCATGCCATGGCCACGGTCCAAGCGGCCGTCCAATTCCAGCGGAATGCCTTTGCCGTTGTCCTGAATGAGCAGCACGAAGTCGTGCAAGTCCAGATGCACCTCAGACTGGATGATGACATGCGAGGCGCTGCTGTGCTTGATGATGTTGCTCACCGCCTCACGCACGATCCGTGTGGTTTGCACGTAAGTGCGGGAAGACAGCGGTTCTTCGATCGTGTCGTTGGGGTTACGCCACTCGCACTCGATACCCGCCTGCCCCAGCCGCGACACCACTTCTGAACGCCAGTCGGCCAAGGCGTCTGACAACACCATGGGGCGCCCGGTCAGGCCGCGCACCGACAAACGCATCTCTTCCAGCGCCTCACGCGCCAGGGTCGAAATGCGATCGTTGTCGCTGGTATGCACGATGGTCAGCAGCTTGGCGCCCAAGTCATCGTGCAAGTCGGCCGCAATCCGCTTGCGTTCCTTCTCGGCAATCTGCTCCACCCGCAGCTCGGCGATCTGGTTGAAGTTCTTCTCGATCTCGGCGCTGATTTCCTGCACGCGGCGCTCGAGCTGCGCCCGCGCCCCCTCCGCTGTTTTCAGGGCATGCGCATAAACCTGAATCAAACGCACCGCCACGGCCGCATACAACAGAGGCATGACCAAGTGCGGCACATGCACGCCCCACAGGTGGATCAGGCCATTCTGATAAGACAACTCAATGCCCAGCACCGCAGCCACGGCACCCAGCGCCGCACTCATCAGCCAAAACTCAGGTCGACGGTCTTTCCCGGTCACCCACAGGAACAGGGCAATGGCTGCAAAAATTTCCAAGGCAAACAGCACATACCAGATTCGCGCAATCAGGAACAGGCGATCCGGGCCCGCCAACAAACTGAGCGGCAACAGGAAACACTGCGCCCACAAGAGCCAATTCAACTGGCGGCGACGCTTGCCCCGGGTCAGGAATCGCACCCCCTGCCCTGCATAAGCGAGGAGGAATTTGATGGCAAACGCCGTCATGGGCGCAAACATCATGGCCAGCAACACTTCCACTGCGGTGTTGGCCACCGGTGTGTCCTGCAACCAGAATTGACTCGACACCACCGACCAGCTCAGGGTCAGCAGGCCAAAAAACACCAGATAGTCCAAACGGCGAACCCAGGCCAAACCCAAGGCAAACAAGCCCAGCACCGCCAGAATGCCGCCCAAGACCTTCGAGACCGTGCTGGTCCAGAAGGTGTAATCGTTGTGGAGCGCGCGAACATCGGCCATGGGCCCCACCTGCACCACCGCCAAGCCACCCGCATGCTGTCTCGAGGTCACGCGCTTGATCGGATAGCCCACCACTTTCAAATCGAGCTGGTTGGCGCCATCTTTGAGCAACAAAGACGGCAGCGACACCACGTGCGACAGGCCACACTGACGCGAGTACGGCTCAGTCATTCGCCCACCGCGATAAATCAAACGCCCATTGAGGTGCACTTCGACTGTGGAACAAGCGCGCTCAATGTAGGCCCCCATCAACGCCGCGTCGTCCACTTCATGGCTGGGCGAGGCTTGAAACTGGAAGCGATACCAGACGGCCCCCTGGTAATCGGGCTGGGTTTTGGCCCAGTCATCAGGCAGCGCGATCGTTTGTGCTGGCGCTTTCACTGGGTAGCTGGTGCTGTCGCCCCGCGCCACTGCGGCCTCCACCAAGGTTTGAATCGGAGAATCCGGGCTGTTGCCAACGGGCCGTCCTAAGCGGGTGGTCTCGGCATTGATGGTCACCATCAGCCATCCCACCAACACGGACAAAGCCAAGCCCATGATCAGCAGCAGGGTGCGCCGACCCGATGGCGTTTCCATTTCCTGATCTGACTCGTTGGCAGACGCGTCGTCGTCACCACTCATTTCCGTCGAGCGGAATCGCTGGATCAGGTTGTTCCAACCTCTTTGAAAAATTTTCAAACGAATACTCCGACACCTGTGCCTCACCCTGTGTGCGGGGTGTAATCAGGACGATTCTGCAAGATATGTCACCGTTTGAAACCCGGGGCAAGCGACAATTTGCAGGCTTTCTTCAAATTTGCGGCCCTCTCATGCAACTGCGCCACAGCTTTTCCCCTCCAGACAACACCCGACTGGCCCACCTCTGCGGCCCGCTGGACGAACACCTGCGCACCATTGAGGCGGCATTCAATTGCACCCTCAGTCGGCGCAGCGAGCATTTCCGCATCGAGGGCGCACGTGGCGTCCCTCAGTTGGTCGTCGAATTGCTGGAGTCACTCTATGCACAAGCCGCCCGCCCCATCAGCCCAGAAATGGTGCAACTGGCAGTGACATCGGCCCTGGCTCACCAGCAGCGCAGCAAGGCCCCGAAAGCCAAAAGCACTGAGAGCCAGCCCCTGCCCGACGAAGCCGCCGATGGCCCCACCCTGCACACCCGCCGCGCGGACCTGCAAGGCCGCACGCCCAACCAGGTGCAGTACCTGCGACACATCATGGGCCACGACCTCACCTTCGGGATTGGCCCGGCAGGCACCGGCAAAACCTTCCTGGCGGTGGCCTGCGCCGTAGACGCGCTTGAGCGCAGCAGCGTGCAGCGCATCATCCTGACCCGCCCCGCCGTCGAAGCAGGCGAACGCCTGGGCTTCTTGCCAGGCGACCTGACCCAAAAAGTAGACCCCTACTTGCGTCCCCTCTACGACGCCCTGTATGACTTGATGGGCTTTGACCGCGTCACCAAGGCGTTTGAAAAAGGACTCATTGAGATCGCGCCGCTGGCCTTCATGCGCGGCCGCACACTGAACCACGCCTTCATCATCTTGGACGAGGCACAAAACACCACGCCCGAGCAGATGAAGATGTTCCTGACCCGCATCGGCTTCGGCTCACGCGCGGTGGTCACCGGCGACATCAGCCAGATCGATTTGCCGCGCGGCAGCAAGAGTGGGTTGATTGAGGCAGAACGCATTTTGAAGAAGGTCAACGGCGTGGCCTTCAGCCGCTTCACTGCAGCAGATGTGGTACGACACCCCTTGGTCGCCCGCATCGTTGAAGCCTACGATCGTGCACAAGCCTTTGACGCCAAGCTCGAGGCCAAGCCTGCCGCCAACAAATCTTCCGCCAACGACACTGCACCATGAAGCCAGAACTGAGCCTGAGCCTGCAATTCGCAGACAAGCGCCATCGCGACCAATTGCCTCGCCACAAAGTGATCCGCTGGATCAAAGCCGCACTCGAATCGGATGCAGAAATCACCGTGCGCATGGTCGATGCGGAAGAGGGCCAAGCCTTGAATCGCGACTACCGCCAAAAAGACTACGCCACCAATGTCCTGACTTTCGACTACGCCCAAGAGCCCGTCGTCATGGCCGACTTGGTGATCTGCGCCCCCGTTATCGAGCAAGAAGCCAAAGAGCAAAAGAAAGATTTGCTGGCCCACTACGCGCACATGTTGGTGCATGGCACTTTGCATGCGCAAGGCTGGGACCACATTGAAGAGGATGAAGCACAAGCCATGGAGCAGCGTGAGCGCGAGATCATGGCGGAATTGGGCTTCCCTGATCCCTATTGATTTGCAGAGAAGGGCGCATCAAGCGCCCTCGCCTCAGGCAGCCAAGCCACTCAAGAAGCCAGTGGCATCGCCATGCAGGCAGCGCGGTTGGTAAGCGCTGACGCGCTTGGCAATCGCGGCGATGTGATCTGGCGTGGTGCCGCAGCAGCCACCGGCAATGTTCAAAAAGCCGGCCTTGGCAAACTCTTCCACGTGCCCACCGGTGATGTCAGGCGTTTCATCAAAGCCGGTATCACTCATGGGGTTGGGCAAACCGGCATTGGGGTAGCAGCTGATGAAGGTGTCGCCCGCAATCTTGGACAACTCTTCAATGTAGGGGCGCATCAAGGTCGCGCCCAAGGCGCAGTTCAAGCCGATGGCCAAAGGGTGCGCGTGCCGCACCGAGTGCCAGAAGGCGCTCACGGTCTGACCTGACAGAATGCGGCCCGACGCATCGGTCACGGTGCCCGAAATGATGATGGGCAAACGCTCGCCAGTGTCTTCAAACAGCTCGTCCAAGGCAAAGATGGCGGCCTTGGCATTGAGCGTGTCGAAAATCGTTTCCACCAAGAACACATCTGCCCCACCCTCGAGCAAGGCCTTGGCCTGGTCGTAATAGGCCTGGCGCAAGATGTCGAAATCGATGTTGCGGGCACCGGGGTCGTTCACGTCAGGGCTGATGCTGGCAGTGCGCGGTGTGGGGCCGATGGCGCCAGCCACAAAGCGAGGCTTGTCAGGCGTGCTGTATTTGTCGCATGCCTCGCGCGCCATGCGGGCCGCCACGAGGTTCATCTCGTAGGCCAGCTCGGGCATGTCGTAGTCTTCCTGGGCCACCGTGGTCGCACCAAACGTGTTGGTCTCGATCAGATCGGCACCCGCAGCCAAGTACTGCTCGTGAATTTCACGGATCACCTCGGGCTTGCTCAGGAGCAACAGTTCATTGTTCCCCTTGACATCCTTGTGGTGATCCACAAACCGGGTGCCACGATAGTCTGCCTCGGTCAGCTTGTAGCGCTGGATCATGGTCCCCATGGCCCCGTCCAGCACCACAATGCGCTGGCGCATGATGTCCGGCAATTGAGCGGCACGGGTGTAGGGGCGGCGCGCCACGGGAGGGCGTGCGATAACGGAGGCGACTGGGGTGTTCATGGCGCTATTTTAGAGAGTTGTACTGCCGGATTCGGAATTGGGCGCGGAAGTCCCTTTTCGGGGATATAAACCGGGCATGGATAACACGCTCGACAAACCCGACGACGGCTGGCGCCGTCAGCTCTACACCATCGTTTACGAGTCGGACACCCGTACCGGGCGGCTGTTCGACCAAGTATTGATCGCGCTGATTCTGATCAGCGTGGTCACGGTGATTCTCGATAGCGTGAGTGCCATTCGCGCACCCTATGGACACCTGTTCGATGGCTTGGAATGGATGTTCACCTTGGCATTCACGGTCGAATATGGCCTGCGTCTGGCCTGCACCAAACACCCCATGAAGTACGCCACGAGCTTCTTTGGGATCATCGATCTGCTGTCGATCCTGCCCACCTATCTGGCCTTGATCGAACCCGACGCGCACTACCTGCTCGACGTGCGGATTCTGCGTTTGATGCGCATTTTCAGAATCTTCAAACTCACGGGCTACATCTCCGAGTACACCCTGCTGGGACAAGCCATCATGGCCAGCCGGCGCAAGATTCTGGTGTTTACCTCGTTTGTCTTGATGGTGGCTTTGCTGATGGCCACCGTGATGTATGTGGTTGAAGGCCCCGCCAACGGCTTCACCAGCATTCCAACGGCGATGTACTGGGCCATCACCACCATGACCACCGTGGGCTTTGGGGACATCACCCCCAAGACCGATCTGGGCCGCATGCTGTCTTCGATCGTCATGCTCTTGGGCTGGAGCATTCTGGCGGTGCCCACCGGCATTGTCACAGCTGAGTTGACGGCCCGCACGCCTCGCAGAGATCCCAGCGCCCCACCCCAGACCGGTCGGCAATGCACCCACTGCCAAGCCCAGGGTCATTTGGACATCGCGGCCCATTGTTGGCAGTGCGGGCAAGCGCTGCCCCCGCACTGAATCACGTATCCTGATCGGGCGTGAAAAGAGAGTCGCTGAAGTCGGGCTTCAAGGTCGCATGGTTGGCGTCGGCCAAGCGAGGCTCATCGCCCAAGGCCCACATCTGCAAAACCTGAGGCGCCATCGGTTTGGCATACAAGAAGCCCTGCAGTTGGTCGCAGCCCAATTCCCGCAAGATGTCTTGCTGAGCCTGCGTCTCGACGCCTTCTGCCACCACCTCCAAGCCCAAGGCATGAGAAAGCTTGATGACCGCCTTCACGACTGAACGTGCGTCTTCTTCTTTCTCCAGATCCTGAACAAAGCTGCGATCGATCTTGATTTGTCGAGCCGGCAGCTTGCGCAAGTAGCTCAAGCTCGAATAACCCGTACCAAAGTCATCGATCGACAAGCGAACCTGGATGGACGACAGCTTTTCAAACACCCGCATGGAAGCCTGTACGTCCTCCATGGCGGCGGACTCGGTGACCTCAAACGTGATCAACTCAGGCGGCACGCCATGCTTTTGGAGGGCGGCCTGAATGCACTCAGCCAAATCGGCCTGACGCAACTGATGCACCGACAGGTTGATGGCCAAACGCATACGCAAGCCGATCCGCATCCAGGCATTGATCTGCCGGCATGACTCATCGATCACCCATTCGCCCAATCGGGCGATCAAACCGAATCGTTCGGCAATGGGAATGAACTCCACCGGGCTGATATCGCCGCGCTCTGGATGTTTCCAACGCAGCAGCGCCTCTGCGCCGGTGACCTGCCCAGTTTTGCCATCAATCTTGGGTTGATAGTGCAGGCTCAAGCCCGCCCCCGTGTCCAAAGCCCGTCGCAGGTCACGCTGCAACTCGACAGCGCGCTGGACATCCTGCTCCATGTGCTCTTCGTAGAAGCAATGCACATTGCCGCCCGCATGCTTGGCGGCCGTCATGGCGGCATCAGCCCGGGCAATGAGCTTGGCCTTGGGACCATGATCAGGATAGAGCACCACCCCCACCGAGCATGACAAATGCACTTCACGCCCGTCAATCACAAAGGGGCGATGCACGGCATCCTTTACGCGCTGAGCCACCAATGCGGCAGCAGACGCATCGGGGTTGCCGTTGACCAGCACCACAAACTCGTCCCCACCAATGCGCGCGACGGTATCCCCCTTGCGCCCAACTTCCTGCAAACGCTCGCCGACCGCGCAAAGCAAGTTGTCACCAAAATGGTGACCAAATGAGTCATTGATGGGTTTGAAACCATCCAGATCGATGTAGAGCAATGCCAAACGCCGGTGACGCTCTTCGGCACGACGCACTGCCGTTGCGAGATGATCTTCCAGGACCAGTCGGTTGGCCAAGCCAGTCAGACCATCTACTTGCGCGACGCGCTGCAATTGCTCGTCTGCGCGCTGCAAAGACTCACTCAAGTGACTGGCACGCATGCGATGGCGGGCGTCGATGCGTGAGGTGATCAGCGTGCTGGTCAACACCAGCACCGAAGCCAGCGCCACCAAGGATTGCATCCAACCGCTGGACCAACCATCCAAAGACAAACAACGGCTGGCCGCGTCATAGGCGACTGCGCTCAATCCTGCGGCATGGGTGGCGCTCAAGACCAAGCCAATCAGCAAGGCAGCGCCCAACTGACGCTGCCCATACAGGGCTCGACGCTGACCCCGGAACCAGGCAGTCACGCGAAAGGTGAGCACAGCCGTCAAATAAGCCAAAACCAGTGAAGCCAACAACCAGGGCCCCTGCCATTGCACCGCAGGTGACACGCGAATCGATGCAATCCCCGCTTGTTGGACAGCCATCAATCCAACCGCCATGACGGGCGCGGCCGTCCAGTAGGCGGTCCTCACCAAGTCATCCTGCGCGGAGACCCACAAAATCCAGGCCCCGGTGATCCAGGCCAACACGAAGCTGGCCACCATCCAGGCTCGATCATGGGCCACCGGAAAGGTGTGCCCGACCGCCACCAACATCTCAATCTGCGCTGACCAGATGCCCAAGCCCAGGATGAATGACCCACACAGCATCCAGCCCCGTGCCAGCACGCGGTCTTCCGAGCGTACGCGCTTGCCCATGTCCAATGCGACATAGGCGGTGTAGATGGCCAAGGCAATGGCCAGCGCGGCGGTCAATCCGTCAGGTGTCATCAAACAGCCGCCACGTCAGCAAACTGGCCAAACAGATTGTGGCCAATGGGTTCATCTTTGTGATTGGCCAACCACGTCCACAGCGCCGTTTCAGGCATGGGCTTGGCAAAGAGGAAGCCTTGCAATTCATCGCAGGTGTAGAGCGCCAACAAATTGGCTTGATCCTGGGTCTCGACACCTTCGGCCACCACCTTCATGCCCAAGGCGTGCGAGAGGCGCACCACCGCCTCGACAATGGCCTGAGAGTCAGGGCTGGTTTCCAGATCTCGTACAAAGGCACGATCAATTTTGAGCTGACGCGCAGGCAAACGACGCAGATAGCTCAGACTCGAATAACCCGTCCCAAAATCATCGATCGACAGTTGCACACCGATGTCGGCCAATTGATCGAAGACGCGAATCGAGGCTTCGATGTCGTCCATCGCGGCGGTTTCCGTGATCTCGAGGATCATCAAGTGGGGAGGCACCTGATGCCGCTCCAACACGTCCCGAACCCGCAAGGCCAAGTCGTGCTGCCGCAGTTGGAAGGCCGACAGGTTCACGGCCACCGGTATCTCTTTGCCCTTGTCCATCCAGGTTCGAATGTGTCGGCAAGCCTCTTCCATGACCCATGCGCCTAACTCGCCGATCAGGCCAAATCGTTCCGCCACTGGAATGAAGAGCGCGGGGCTCACGCCACCTCGTTGTGGGTGGGTCCAGCGCAACAATGCTTCAACGCCCGCCACCTCCCCTGTGATGCGAATCTTGGGCTGGAAGTGCAAGGCCAATTCGTTGCGTGCAATGGCATGCCGGAGGTCTCTTTGCATCTCCACTTGCTCGGCATCCCGCCGATCCATGCCACTTTCATAGAAGCAATGAACGGCACCTCCGGAACGACGCGCCGTTTCCAATGCATCCATCGAATGAGACAACAACAGCGACGATGTGGTGCTATCAGGATAGCGTGAGATGCCGATCGAGCACGTCACGATCAAATCCACCTCGTCGACCACACGCGGCTGGCGTACGGCATCCTCCAGGCGTTGGGCCAACTGCGTGGCGACATGGGTCTCCCCTAAACCCACGCAGAGAAGCAGGAACTCATCGCTGTCCGAGCGCGCAAACGCATCCTTTTCTCGGATGACACCACGGAGTTGGTCGGCCACGCTGCGCATCAGGTTCTCGCCCAAGGCGTGACCATAGGTGTCCACAAAAGCACGATACCCATCCAGGCTGATGCGCAGCACGCTGGCCACCGCGACGGGTTGCTGCTTGTTGTCAATCAAATTAACGAGCTTTTCCTCAAACCCCACACGGTTCAGCAAGCCGGTGGAGCCGTCCCTGAACGCCAGGGCCTCCAGGTCGATCTGCGCCTGCTTCAATGACTGGACCAGCTGTTCTTGCTTGGTTCGCGTCCGGATGTCCAGCGCTGTGCCCATGTGAACCAGCACAAACACCAACAGCACGGTGGCCACGAAGAGCCACTCCAGGGCATCGCCGGTCATCTGATGAACCGCAAGAGAAGAAGCACCTGCCGGCACTTCCACACCGCCAATCAAAATCCACTGGGCAATTCGGATCAGCGTACCTACCAGCAAAGCATGCGACAGTGTGCGCAAGTGGTTAGGCGCTTGCTCCAAATCCCGCCTGACCAAGACAGAACCAATCAGACACCCCACGAGCATCAGTGCACTGCCTGCCAAGACGGACATGAGATTCCAATGGACGGCAGGTTGAATGAGCATCGACGCCACATCCACCACGATGAGCAACGCAAAACCAAGCGCAAAAGCCACGTTGCCAGCGACACGTTGACCCAACGCCAACTGCGGTTTGGACAGCATCCAAATGACGGCACAAGCAATCAACACGGACGGCAACCACGACGCCAGCACAATGGAGGGCGAATAGCCAATCTTGATCGGCAATTGCATGGCGATCAGGCCGAGGAAGGTCTCGGCCCAGATGCCTGTGCCAATGCACAGACCGCCACCGACCCACCACCCTGATCCCGCCTCTTTGTCGCTGGCCCGAATGCGCCGCACCACCTCAACCAGGAGGTAGAGCCCATAGACCGACAACAGCCAAGCTGAAATCAGAGCAGGCCAATGCCAGTGGACTGCCATGAAACTCTGCGTCATCTGTTGATCCTCAGACGCCCCACGCCGGGTTGGCGGAGTCGCCCACTTCACTCGTTACATTGATTGAATATCGCTGTTCGGTGTATCGGCCCCGAGGCAGAGGGCTTGAGCGCGCAAAACGCGCACTTCTGAAAAATCGTCAATGCATCACGACTGGCTGCTGCGCCATCCCGGCGTACTGTTCCAGATATGCATCGAATTCTTCGGTGCTGGGCGCTGTTTCGATCAGCGCTTCCACACCTTCTTTGAAAGACTCCGCCATCGCGCCTTCAATGAAGAACTCCTTGCGGGCGAACTTGTCGACAATTTCGTAGCCGCCACGGGTCAATGGCACAGCCTTGTCCGTTCCCCCATCTTCAGGGACAGAGGGCAGCTCAATTTGGACCACAGCGTAGTTGTCTGAGTTGTAAAGCATGTGCATGGACGTACTCCAAAGTCCTGAACCTGCTTGTCCAGATGGGTTCATCCACCCGGGACATCAAGCCCACGTTGCCACATGCTTCGGCTTGGAAGGCGCGCAACTTGAGCGTCGCGCCCTGGGAGTGACTACATCGCGTGCCAGAGTGCACAACACCCCCCTCAGTCGAGTGCCCAATCCGCGAGAAAATGTAAGCACCCCTGGGGAGGCGGACACAGCTTGTTTCACTTTCCACGGCACCCCCTCCAGCGGGGGATGCCAAGTGATATGGATATCTCTACATTTCCCCTCAGTGCTGTCACACGGAAAAATTAAACCGAGGGAAATAGAGCAAAACAGTTTCAGCTGTTATCACATAATAAAAAAGTCAATACCCAGCCGATATCGAGCTGGGTATTTTTTTGCCTATTTCAAGGCTGCGCCTGCAAGGCCTTTTCAATATCTGAAATCAAATCACCGTCTTTGGGATTCGTGGCCGTCGAATAGGCCTTCACGGTTTTTCCGTCTCGTGAAACCAAGTACTTGTAGAAATTCCACTTGGGACGCGTCCCCGAGGCCTTGATCAAATCCGCAAAGAAGGGATTCACGTCATCGCCAGACACATGCGTCTTGGCCATCATGGGGAACTTCACGCCATAGGTGTTCTGACAGAACTCAGCGATCTGTTTGCCTGATTCGTACTCCTGCTTCATGAAGTCTGCAGAGGGGAAGCCCAACACCACCAGCCCTTGGTCTTTGTACTTGGCATACAGCGCCTCCAGGCCCTCAAACTGCCCCGCGAACCCGCATTTACTAGCCGTGTTGACCACCAACAGCACCTTGCCACTGTATTGACACAGGTTCTGCGGCTTTTCGTCTTGCAAGCGCGGAAACGTCTTATTCAGCAAAGCCGGGCATGGGGCTGCGCCCGCTGTAGCTGGACTGGCGGCCGTAGAGGCCGTTTGCGCCGAGGCCCCCACACTGCACAACAGCGCAGCGATTCCGATGACAGCAGTTGGAAAGTTCATGCTCTGAAAATCCTTTTCCCGGTTTAATCCTGGGGTCTTGTGACCCCGTTCCACAAAAACGTCATCATGACGCACTAAGCTCACAACAAACTTGCGCTCGCTGCAGCCCCCTCGGAGACCCGGATGCTTTACCCAGAACTGTTCAAACAACTCGAAGCCGTGCGCTGGAACATGGACACTGACATCCCTTGGGATCAGTTTGACCCCAGCAAACTGTCAGACGAACAGGCTCACACCATCAAGATGAATGCCATCACGGAATGGGCCGCGCTGCCCGCCACCGAGATGTTCCTCCGCGACAACCGTGGTGACAGTGATTTTTCCGCATTCATGAGTGTCTGGTTTTTTGAGGAGCAAAAGCACTCACTCGTACTAATGGAATACCTGCGTCGCTTCCGCCCCGACCTGGTGCCCACCGAGCAAGAGTTGCACGAAATCCGTTTCGAGTTTGATCCTGCGCCAGCCCTTGAAACGCTGATGCTGCACTTCTGTGGTGAGATTCGATTGAACCACTGGTACCGCCGTGCCTCCGAATGGCACACCGAGCCCGTGATCAAGAAGATCTACGAAACCCTGGCCAAGGATGAAGCCCGCCACGGTGGCGCCTACCTGCGCTACATGAAGCGCGCCCTGCAAAACTTTGGCGACGAAGCCCGCACCGCTTTCGCCAAAGTCGGCGTCTTGATGGCATCGGCACGACGCACCGCGCAAGCCCTGCACCCCACCAACCTGCATGTGTCGCAAAAGCTGTTCCCGCGTGACACCATCCAGTCGCGCCTGCCTGATCCAGCCTGGCTGGAAACCTGGCTGGACAAGCAAATCCAGTTTGATGCCGTGTGGGAAAACAAGGTCGTCGAGCGCATCTTGCACAACCTGAGTCTCTTGATGGAGCGCAGCTTTGGTAGCGTGCAAGAGCTCAACCGCTATCGCAAAGAACTCGTCGCGGCACGTTAAGCGCGGGCAGAAGGCCGACGCTCACTCGGCCTCGCACACGGTCGCCATGGCCGCTTAGAATGCCCCATCCATCAGCATTGGGATGAGGCTTTCCTCGGGCATGACCGTCGTGTTTCACCAGTACGAACGCCACTGTGCGCAACTTGCCGCACAGGGCCTACAACGTCATCTGCCAACGGCCTCGACACAGTGGCTGGCCGACTTTTCCAGCAACGACTACCTGGGCCTGTCGCGCCACCCAGAAGTGATTGAGGCGGCGCACCGGGCCTTGGATCAGTACGGCACGGGTGCCACCGGCTCCCGCCTGCTATCGGGCAATCTGGACCTATACGAAGCCTTTGAAGCGCGCATCGCTGCGGACAAGCACACCGAAAGCGCCCTGATCTTCGGCTCAGGCTACCAAGCCAATGCCACCGTGCTGGCTGCACTGATCAACGCCAAGGTGCTGGGCGCTGAGCCGCTCGTGTTTTGCGACCGCTTGAACCACGCCAGCCTGCACCACGCCTTCAAGGTGGCCGAGGTCAGGCAGATTCGCTTTCGCCATGCCGACCTGGCCCACCTGAGGGAGCTGCTGGAGAAGCACGCCCACAGCGATCAGCCCAAGTTCATCGTGGCCGAGTCCGTGTTCGGCATGGATGGTGATGTGATCGACGTGCAAGCCCTGGCGCAACTGGCCCGAGAACACCAAGCCTTTGTCTATCTCGACGAAGCCCATGCCACGGGTGTCATGGGTGCACAGGGTTATGGCCTCACCGCCGATTTGGCGCAACCGATTGCGCTGGCGATGGGCACCTTCAGCAAAGCCCTGGGAGGATCAGGCGCTTACGTGGCGTGCTCCAAAGCCGTGAGGGACTACCTCGTCACCACTTGCACCGGCTTCATCTACTCCACCGCTTTGTCGCCTGCGGTGATCGCCGCGATGCACAAAGCCTGGACGCTGCTGCCCACCCTACAGGCTGAACGCGATCGTTTGATGCAAACCGCCGCCGAACTGCGGCAGCGCCTGCAGGCCCTGGGTTTGGACACGGGCGCCTCGACCACCCACATCGTCCCGGTCATCCTGGGCGATGAGCAACGCACCCTGAAAGCGCGTGACCTGCTGCAGCAACGCGGCATCAACGTGTCGGCGGTGCGGCCGCCCACGGTGCCGCCGAACACTGCTCGCTTGCGCATGGCCTTGGCCAGTCACCACACCCCAGCGCACATCGACGCGCTGGTCGACGCTCTGGCCCACGTATGAACATCGGCCTCGCGTTTTTCCATGGATGGGGCTTGAGTGGCACCTTTTGGTCACCGCTGCGAGCCGCAATGCCAGACTACCCCCACGCAGTGATCGACCGCGGCTACTTTGGCGGTACCTCGACCACCCCCTGGCATCAGGCAGACCAATGGGTAGCCATCGGCCATTCCAAAGGTTGGGCCGATGCCCTCCTCTACCCGACACGACAGAAAGATGCCCCCACGTGGCGGGCCACGATCAGTCTGTGCGGCTTCACCCACTTTTGCGCACGTCATCCAGAGGACGCGGGACAAGCGCGACGCGTGGTCGAACGCATGGTCAAGGTGTTTAGCAAAGCCCCTCATGAGGTGCTGAGTGACTTCCTGACGCGCTGCGAGTTGCAGGCTTTCAGCCCCAGCCCAGAAGCTGACACCTCCGCCGTTTGGGACCTGACACATCTGCAAAGCGATTTGGCTGCACTCATTGACATGGATGTCAGTGATGGGCTCAAGCAACGCCCCTTGCGACACCTCGCTTTGGCAGCGCAAGATGATGTGATCGTGTCGCCAGCCTTGTCTGAAGCGACCTGGGCGAACGCCCCAGAAGCCGAGTTGGCCTGGCACCCGACGGGGGGGCATGCCTTGGGCCACGCCCACGCTGACTGGTGCGCCCAGCAGATCCGCCGCTTCGTGAACGGACTGGCGCATGGATAAGCAACGTATCCAGGCGAGTTTTGGGCACGCGGCGGCCGACTACGACCACTACGCCCGCATCCAGAAAACCGCCGCGCAGCATCTGGCTGAGCGCATCGCGGTGCGCTGGCCCCAGTTGAACCGCATTCTCGAAATCGGCTGCGGCACCGGCAACCTGACCCATCCGCTGCTGAACGCTTACCCCGAGGCCTTTTTGCACGCTACCGACCTGGCCCCCGATATGCTGCAAGCCTGCCGAGCCAGTTGCACGGATGCGCAACGGGCGCGTATGCAATTCAGCCAACTGGATGGGGAAGCGGCTCAAGGACAGGGCTATGACCTGGTCACCTCTAGCCTTGCCTTTCAATGGCTCGACAAACCCTTGGCGGTGTGCAGCCGCTTGCGACAGCAAGGCGCGCGCGTGGCCATTGCCACCTTGGTGGACGGCACCTTCGCGGAGTGGAAGGCCGCACACCACGCGCTGGGCGTGTCCGACGGCGTCTTGCCCTTTGTGGGCGAGGGCTGCGTGCAGCGCTGGGCCGCCTTGCATGGCGCAGTGCTGCACATCGAGACCTTGACCGAGTTCTACCCGCAAGCGATCGACTTCGTGCGCGCGATCAAACACATCGGCGCCCACACACCTCGCGAAGGCCACCGCCCTGCCCCACTGGCCAAGGTCTTGCGCCAGTTCCCCGACGGCATCACCGTGTCATATCGGGTGGCCTATCTGCTAGCCGATGCCTGAGCTGCAGCTCAAACCGCCATCCAGGGCAAACGCACGCCATCCTTGAACAGCTCGTGCGCCTGGGCCTCGGCGAGGGTCAGCACCGGGGTCACACAACAGTCGGCTGACTCAAAGCGTGCGGCCCACACGGCCAGCGGGCGGCTGGCAATCAAGTTGGCCACGTCTGACTTGAGTTGATTGGACTCGGGCGAATGCGGCAGCGCACCGCGTTGCCAGTGGATATCGGCCCAGTCTTCACGCCCCAAGATGGCGCAGGTTTCACGCCAGAACTTGTGCTCCAAGGCGCCCACCGCCAGGGTCCGGCCATCGGCGGTGGCATAGAGGTTGTAGCAAGGCAAAGCCCCATTGAGCAGGTCTTGCCCGGCACCGGGCCATTGCCCCGTAAACGTTTGCATGAAGGCGCCCGTGGCCTTGGGCATGACAAGGTGGGCATACAGACCATGGGCCATGCTCACATCCAACGCGCGGCCTCGACCCGTGCGTTGTGCCTCGAACACCGCTGCCAGCACCGCCATGCAAGCCATGGAACTGCCGCCGGCCATGTCACCCCATTGCACGTTCGACAAGGGCAGCTCGCCTGCAGGGGTTCGCATCTGATCCAGCACTCCAGACATGGCCATGAAGTTCAAGTCGTGGCCGGCTTTGCTCGCCCAAGGCCCCTGTTGCCCATAGCCCGTGATCGACACCATGACCAGCTTGGGGTTGCGCTCAGCCAGGCGCGCATGGTCCAGGCCCATGGCCTGCATCACGCCGGGGCGGAAGCTGTCGATCACCACATCCACGTCTTGCGTCCAATCGCGCAGACGCTGTAACTCACCGGCATCTTTGAAGTCGATGCGCCGGCATTCCTTGCCGTGATTCAAGGCATCAAACAAGGCCTGAAGCGGCCTCGTGGGGTCGCCTTCAGGGGGTTCCACCTTGATGATGGAGGCACCCAAATCGGCCAGCATCCGCGTGGCGAAGGGGCCTGGCAGGTTGCGAGACAGATCGAGCACGCGCAGGCCCGACAACATCGCGGGCAAAACAGCTTTGGTCATGGTGTGGGTCTCAAATCAGAGATTCATCTGCTTGGCGATGATCTCGTTCATGATTTCGTGCGTGCCGCCGCCAATCGAGAGGATGCGGTTGTCGCGATACAGACGCTCGACCAGGGACTCGCGCATGAAGCCCATGCCCCCGAAGATCTGCACCGCCTCGTGGGTGACCTCATCAGCCACCGTGGTGGCAAAGTTCTTGGCCATCGACACCTCAGTGATCGCTTGTTTGCCGGCGGCCATCCGGGCCGCGCACCGATACGCGTACTCACGTGCCACGTCCACCTTGGTGGCCATCTCGGCTAACTTGTGGCGGATGACCTGGTGCTTGGCCAGAGGCTTACCAAAGGTGGTGCGTTCTTTCACATAAGCCAGGCATTGCTCTAAAGCCAGTTGGGCCGTCATGTAGGCCATGATGGCCAGGCTCAGGCGTTCAGCCTGAAAGTTCGCCATGATGGTGAAGAAGCCCGAGTTCTCAGGCCCCAGCAGGTTGCCCACCGGCACACGGCAGTCTTCAAAAAACAGCTCAGCCGTGTCAGAGGCCCACCAACCCATTTTTTTGAGCGGCTTGCCTTGGGTGAACCCGGGTGTGCCCCGCTCGATCAGGAGCAGAGACACGCCTGCAAAACCGGGCTCGCCCGTGCGGACGGCCACGGTGTAGTAATCAGCCCGCGTGCCCGAGGTGATGAAGGTCTTGGACCCATTGACCACGTAGTGGTCGCCATCCCGCACGGCGCGGGTTTTGAGGTTGGCCACGTCCGAGCCGCCACTGGGCTCGGTGATGGCCAAGGCAGCGATCTTCTCGCCAGACAAGACTTGTGGCACCACACGGTCTTTGAGCGCATCGGATCCCATCCGCCACACAGGCGGCAAGCCGATGTCCAAAGACCCGATGCTGGCCACGAAACCGCCGGAGCCACTGCGCATCAGCTCTTCGCTGACGGCCACCTTCAGGAACACATCGGCCTCGCCCGTGCCGCCAAAGGCGGTGGGATGACCAATGCTCAGCAGGCCCAAATCCCCTGCGCGTTGGTACAACTCGCGTGGAAACGTGCCTGCCTCTTCCCATTCATCGATGTGAGGCTTGACCTCTTGCTCAATGAACCGGCGCGCGGTTTGGCGCGCCATCTGGTGGGTTTCATTGAAGTAGTCAACGAAACCCGTGGCCACAGTGGTCTCACTCATCTTTGAACGATCCGCCTTCTTGCGCGTACTTCACCACGATGGCCGCGGGCGCAAAACGATCGCCGTAGCGCTGTGCCAGTTCACGCGAACGTTCCACAAAGCGCTGGGCGCCCATGGCATTGATGAACTGCAAGGCGCCACCTTGGTGAGGTGCAAAGCCCCAACCAAAGATCGAACCGATGTTGGTGTCCGCCACCGAGCGCACCACGTTTTCTTCATAGCAACGCGCGGCTTCATTGGCCTGGATGAACATCAAACGGTCGACCAACTCTTGCTGAGAGGGTTGCTCTGCCTTCGTTGGGAACAGCTTGGTCAGCTCAGGCCACAGCGACTTCTCTTTGCCGTTGTAGTCATAAAAGCCCTTGCCCGCCTTCTTGCCGATGCGGCCTTGCTGCTCACCCACCACGGTCAACACGGCGTTGCCGGGGTGATCCGGCATAGTCTTGCCTTCAGCTTCCAGATCGCGCTTGGTTTGTGCGCCGATGTGCAGCGACAGACTCAGCGACACTTCGTCTTGCAGGGCCAGAGGTGGCATGGGCATACCTGCCTTCAAGCCAGCCACTTCGATCGAGCGAGGATGTACGCCTTCGCTCAACATGGCCAGGCCTTCCATCACATACGTGGCAAACACACGCGAGGTGTAGAAGCCGCGCTTGTCGTTGACCACGATGGGGGTTTTGCCAATCTGCAGCACATAGTCAAAGCCACGGGCCAGCGTTTCGTCTGAGGTCTGCTCACCCACAATGATCTCGACCAGCGGCATCTTGTCCACCGGCGAGAAAAAGTGCAGGCCAATGAAGTTGGCGGGGCGTTGGCTCGCCGTGGCCAGCCCGGTGATGGGCAGCGTCGACGTGTTCGAGGCGAACACCGCATCCTTGGCCATAACGGCTTCTGTCTTCTGGGTGCATTGGGCCTTGATGGCACGGTCTTCAAACACCGCTTCGATCACCAAATCGCAGCCAGCCAGGTCCTCGTAGGAAGTCGTGGTCTGAATGCGGGCCAGCAATTGGTCGCGCTTCTCTACCGTGCTGCGGCCTCGGGCCACGGCCTTGTCCAGCAAGCCTTGCGAATAGGCCTTGCCCTTGTCGGCATTCTCTTGCGTGGTGTCCAGCAAGACGACATCGATGCCGACCTTGGCCGACACATAGGCAATGCCTGCGCCCATCATGCCCGCACCCAAGATGCCCACCTTCTTGACCTGGCCTTGAGGCTGATCTTTGGGACGCGATTGGCCCTTCTTGATGGCGTTGAGCTGGTACCAAAGCGTGTTGATGATGTTCTTGGACACTTGCGAGGTGACGCAAGCGGCGAAGAAACGTGACTCCACCTGGCAGGCCACATCGAAGTCCAGCAAGCCCCCTTCGAAGATGGAAGACATGATGTGGGTCAGCGCAGGGTAGTTGCCGTGCGCCTTGGCATTGGCCATGGAAGGCGCAATGGCCAGCATCTGCACCACGCCGGGGCTCTTGCTGTCGCCACCGGGGAAGCGGAAGCCCTTCTTGTCCCAAGGCTGCTCGGCCTTGGGGTTGTCCAGGCACCATTGGCGGGCCTTGGCCAACAGCTCATCGCGCGTTTCAGCGATGTCGTTGACGATGCCCATTTCCTTGGCCTTGGCTGCAGTCAGCTCCTTGCCTTGGGTGATCAGCTCAAAGGCCTTCTGGATGCCAATCATGCGGGGCAAACGCTGCGTCCCGCCACCACCGGGCAACAGGCCGAGCTTCACTTCGGGCAGCCCCAGCTTGAGCTTGGGGTCGTTCAAAGCGATGCGGGCATGGCAAGCCAAAGCCAGCTCCAACCCCCCCCCAGGGCCGTACCGTTGATGGCTGCGACCACAGGCTTGCCACTCTTTTCCATGCGGCGCATCATGGCCTTGAGGTCTTCACACAGGCGGAAGGTTTCTTCTGCGGTGGTGAGCTTGGCCAACTGATCGATGTCGGCCCCGACAATGAAGGTGGGCTTGGCCGAGGTGATGATCAGGCCTTTGATCTCGGGCTCTTTTTCCAGACGCGACACGATGGCCTCGAAGGGCTCGGTCAGGTCCGGGTTGAGCACATTCATGGCCCGGCCGGGCATGTCGATGGTGACCAGACCCAGGCCGTTGTCGTCGATGTCAAATGTGATGGACATGTCTTGGGTCTCCTCAAACACGTTCGATGATGGTGGCGATGCCCATGCCGGCACCGATGCACAGCGAGGCCAAAGCGGTGGCCTTGCCGGTGCGCTCCAACTCATCCAGGGCGGTGCCCAGAATGATGGCGCCCGTGGCCCCGAGGGGGTGACCCAAGGCAATGGCGCCGCCGTTCACGTTCACGCGATCCAGAGACACGCCCAAGTCACGCGCCGTCTTCATCGGCACGGTGGCAAAGGCTTCATTCACTTCCCACAGGTCAATGTCACCCGGGGTCATGCCCAGCTTGTTCAGCGCCTTCTGGCAAGCGGGCGTGGGGCCCGTCAGCATGATGGTGGGCTCGGAGCCAATCACCGAAGCCATGCGCACCTTGGCGCGCGGCTTCAAGCCCGCCTTGATGCCGGCCTCCTTGCTACCCAACAGCAACAGGGCAGCGCCGTCGACAATGCCCGACGAGTTGCCTGCATGGTGTACGTGGTTCACCTTTTCGATGGTGGTGTACTTGTCCAATGCGGTGGCGTCAAAGCCCATGGTACCCATCATCTCGAACGACGGATTCAGCTTGGACAGGGACTCCACCGACGTGCCTTGTCGCACGGTCTCATCACGATCCAGCAGCATCAAGCCAGCGATATCCTTGACAGGAATGACAGACTTGCTGAAACGGCCCTCGGCTTGCGCGACAGCCGCACGGCGATGCGACTCGGCGGCGTAGGCGTCCAGGTCTTGTCGACTGAAGCCTTCCAAGGTGGCAATCAGGTCCGCGCTCACCCCTTGTGGGATGAAGGCCAGATCATTGTTCACACGTGGGTCCATCACCCAGGCGCCGCCATCGCTACCCATGGCCCAACGGCTCATGGACTCCACGCCACCCGCCACCACCATGTCTTCCATGCCCGACATGATCTTGGCCGTGGCCAGGTTGATGGCCTCCAGGCCCGATGCGCAGAAGCGCGACAAGGTCACGCCCGCCACCGTCTCAGACCAACCGGCGTCGAGCACGGCGGTGCGAGCGATGTCAGCGCCCTGCTCCCCCACGGGGGTCACGCAGCCCAGCACCACATCGTCGACCAATGAGGTGTCGAGGTGATTGCGCTGCTGCATGGCCTGCAGCAGCGTGCGCAACAACCACACCGGCGTGGCCTGATGCAGGCTGCCGTCTTTCTTGCCCTTGCCGCGTGGGGTGCGAACGGCGTCGTAGATATAGGCTTCGATCATGGAAGGTCCTCA
>JBKBIO010000003.1:0-92224 GCA_046299355.1 Aquabacterium sp.
CCCGTTGCGCGATGGCTATGTGTGCCCGCAAGGACAGTTCTTGCCCTATCGCACCACTAACCGGGTGGGCTACAGGGAGTACCACTCAGATCCCAAGCGGTGTCGAGACTGCCCGTTAAGGAATCAATGCACCAAAAGCGCCAACTCGACCAAGGTGCTGGTTCGCCACGTCTGGGATGATGCCAAGGAGCGTGTCAACAGCCACCGACTGACACCGCAGGGCAAGAAGATCTACGAGCGACGCAAGGAGACGGTCGAGCGCAGCTTTGCCGACGCCAAAGAACTCCACGGCCACCGATACGCCCGGTTCCGAGGGCTGGAGAAAGTGCGTGCGCAATGCCTGATGGCTGCGTCGGCGCAAAACATCAAGAAAATCGCCAGGCTGCTGGCGCAGCTTTTATGGTCCTTGCGCTCGCATAACGTGCCTCTTCTAGCCATCATCCGGGCCAGGATCGCTGCATCAGCGCAAAACAGTCGCATCGCTAACTCAACGATCAGATTCGCGCTCGCCACTTCATAAACAACAAACCCCGCCTGAAAAGACGGGGTTTGTCAGCGATCTGAGAGGCCCTGTCGGGCCTTTTTGCATATGTGAGCGTTGATTGTCTGCCGGACGCTCAGCGCAACCCTCCGGCCAAACCTGGAAAGCCCATGGCTGCAGGCAAACCAATCAGCGGTGCGGGGGAAATGGGGGCCGCCACTGTGGTGGCGATGGCTGTCAGTTGCAGTGTGCTGCCCACAGTCTGTGTGGCATTCATGGCCATGCGTAGTTGTGTGTTGACAGCCTGTTTGTCTGCAGACTCGGCTGCATTCAAGCCAAACTGGCTGGTCAGGTTGGCTACACCTTGGCTCTGATCGCTCAGCTTGTTGCCGGCCTTCAAGGCTTTCACGGCTGTTTCATCGAGGCTGCCTCGGGCTGACACGGCTTCCAGCGCGCTGTCGTCAATGGGTTGCGCCGTGATCTTGCCGGTGTTGTCACCCCAACTGGGTTTGGTTTGCGCCATGGCGGGCGTCAGGGCGCATGCGCTGGCGATGATCAAGAGGGACTGGGTCAGCTTGCTGGCGATCATGGGGCACTCCTCTGTGGCGAACGTGAGGGCGGAGGCGCTTCACGCGGGGTGTGTTGACCCCTGGTGACTCGATATCGATCCAGGCGCAGCTGTTCTGAAGTGACTTTTTGCCACAAACCGGGTTGGATGTGAATTTGTGGCGATCCTGTACGGCTTTTCGGACTTTAGGCCATGCGTGGCCTGTCGAGGGGGCGTGGAAGCATCGGAGTGCTGAGCTTGAGCCAAACAAAAAGCCTGCAAGCTTTCACTTGCAGGCTTTTGTTGTTGGTGCGGCTGGCAGGATTCGAACCCACGACCCCTTGGTTCGTAGCCAAGTACTCTATCCAACTGAGCTACAGCCGCTAAAAATGGTCTCGGCTACCGCTTTCCGAAGAAATTGGTGCGGCTGGCAGGATTCGAACCCACGACCCCTTGGTTCGTAGCCAAGTACTCTATCCAACTGAGCTACAGCCGCCGAGAAGCGAGACTATAACATGGTTTTCACCGTTGTGTAAACCTGTTGTGTTCAGGCAATCAAAATCAGTCCGGCGTGGCCAATGCTGCCAAGCGGAAAAAGCGTGCTGCTTCATCGTGGCGCTGCTCACGTTCTGCCAGTTGGCCCAGTTTGGCCCAAGCTTGACGGCGTCGGTCGAGGTCCAAATCCAGATCGTTGGCAGCTGACAGGAGCATGCTGCGTGCTTTGCCCCACAACTGCCGCTCCGCCAAGGCCAGTCCAAGGGCCAGGGCCAAGCCGGGGTGCCTCAAGGCAGTCTGGGTGGCGGCGTCAAGGCGGGGTAGCCATTCAGCTTCCATGCCAAGCAAGCTGTCGCTCAGGGCTTGTGCTAAGGCATCGACGGTCTCTGGAGGGAGTTTGGGCAGGTGATCCCAGAAGGGGGCGAGCCAATTGCGAGCTTCCGTGGGGGCGCCCAGTCTGGCAATCTTGGATGCTGCTGCGGCGACCACGATGGGATCGCGGCGATCGACCGGGTCGAGTTGTGCCCAGACCTGTCGCAGTTGGTCGGCATCTCGAGCGGTGTCAAACGATTCAGTGGCCAGGGTGCGCAGCAAGCCCTCAGCTGCAGCTGCGGTAAAGCCTTGGTGTTTGGCCAGCAACCGAGCTGTTTTGAGCGCTTCAAGGGGTTGGCGCTTGAGGCGAGCAGCCTGCAACTTCAAGCGCAACGCTTGGGTTCGGCGGGCCACGCCAGGTGGCAACTCCGACAACTCTTCCAAGGCGCGTGTGGCGTCGTTGTCGCCCAGGGCGCATTCGGCTTTAAGGAGTCTGGCGCCTTCTTCGGTGACGCGCGGTTTGCGAGTCAATTTGGACAGATCCAACGCACGTTGGAGGTGTTCATCGCGCCGTTGGCGGTCTTGTAGGCGGTGCAGGCTGCCGGCAGACAGCAGGTTCGCCAAAGCGCTGAATTCAGCATCGAGGTCGGTGCCTGGCGTGTCTGCTTGGATGGCGATGGCACGTTGAGCCGATTTGTGCGCGCGGGTGTAGCGCCCCGCCAAATACAAAGCGAGCGCCTCGCGCAAAGAGGCCTGGGCGGCTTTTTCTCGGTTGGCCAAGCGCCAGCGCTTGGCGCGTTCGGGCAGGGCCAGCAGACGATCCAAGCCTTGCACCAGAGAGTGAACCGCGAGGAAGGTCAGGGCCAACGCCAAAAGAAAAAAGTTAAGCGAGACGTCGGTACGCCATCCCAACCAATAGATGGTCACCAGGCCGTCGTTGCCACCTAGAGCAATGGCGGCCACGACGGCGGCGACGGACAGCAACAGCAACCAGACAATGGAGCGCATGGTGGTCCTGATCCTCAGCGGCTGTGGCCAGAAATGGCGGCCAGTGCCGCCAGACTGTCGTCCGGGCGCGGAATGAGGGTTTGCGGGCTCTGGCCTGATACCTCATCGAGCGTGGTCTGTAGCAGTTGGGTCTTTTTGCTGTCGGTGTCGAAATAGCGTTCGAGCGCTGCTTGCGCGGTCTTGACGTCAGCGATGGCTGAGGCGGTTTGACGGCTCAAGAGTGCGAGGCGAGCGTTCAGCAAACGCAGCTTGATGTTCTCTCTCAGGAAGAAGCTCTGCTCGGGCGAGGCCAACATGCCTTCAGGTCGGGCGATGCGGGTCACTCGGACCAGGGCCTTGGTTTCATTCCACACGGTTTGGAACGTGCGGTCAGCCCAGGCCACGGCGCGTTCATGCCATCCTTGTTCTGTTGGCGTTGAGGCTGCTTGGCTGGCGGCCACGGCAACCGATGCGGCTGGCTTCTTGTTGGATTTACTGTTGGCGACCGGAGATGTTGGCGCAGAGACGTCGGCTGGTTTGGGGCCGCCTGGTGCCTGGTTCAACAAGGGGGCCTCGTCAACGAGGCGAATGGCTTCGTCCAGCCGAATGGTCAGGTTGGTGAGATCGGCAATCCGTGTGTTGCGCAGTTTGTCGATGTCTTTGGCCAAGGCGCGTCTGACCGGGGCGAGGCGCGGTTGTTTGGAGCGTGAGATGCGTTCGTCAGCCGACTGCAGGGCGTTCATCAGCGGCTCTGCACTGCCGGTGAGCGCGGATTGCTGGATGGCAACGCGGATGGTGGCTTCAATGTCGACCACCATGTTTTCATCGCGGGACTGGCTGAGCGATTTGATCAGGTCTTCGACCTGCTCGCGCTGCAGCGCGACTTCTTCCAGTCGGGTGTCCAGTAAAGCGGTCTTGGCGGCGGTGTCTCTGGAGACTTCTTGGGCCTGTTTGGCCAGCAAGCGGGCTTCGGTGGCTTGGGTCTGGCTGTCAGACTGACGTCGAATCAGCTCTTGTTCAAGGGCTTTGACGCGCTGTTGCGCTTGCCAAGCTGTGAAGCCCGTGCCGACCACGGCCAAGCCGAGTGCCAACGCAGCCCATTTGAGCCAGGCAGGCAGGGGTTCATGAGGTTCCACCATGGAAATGGCAGCCACCACAGGTGGACGAGGTTCGTTGGGGAGGGCGCTGATATCACTCACGGTGAAATCATTGTATCGACGCGCTCGGGTTTCAGGTGGTGGGACTTGCCGAGCGTAGTGCCTGCACCACTTCGTTCAGGTCCGGTCGTGTCTCGATGATGTCCGAGATCCCAAAGCTGCGAGCTGTTTCGGTGATGCGCGGGTGCGTGGTCAAGGCGCGAAGTTGATGCCAAGGAACAGGGTGGACGTCGGCACTGAGAAAGCGCAGAAAGCCGATGGCCTCAGAACTGCTGAACAGCCAGACATGGCGCTCAGGGGCACTCAGGGCCTGTGCAGCCAAGGACTGTTCTTCAACATGCCATTGGGCTGGGCCGCGTTGGTACGTCAACACTGTCTCTACTTGGGCGCCTTGGGCTTGCCATTGTTGGGTCAACCAGGTGCGTCCTTTGGCCTCTTGATTGTCGCCACCGCTCAAGATGGCGACCTTCTGACCTGCCCAAGGGAGCTCTGCCAGTACCGGCCAAAGGTGTTCGGAGTCAAATTGGGCGGCGTCGTGGACAGGTGTCAGCACCTGATGATGGTGCAGCGCAGCCTGTTGACCGGCCATACGAAGGGCCTGGGCTGTGCCGGGGCCAGGGGCTGCTGCCCAGGTGTTGGTTGACCATGCCACGCCATCAGGGCGTTGCTGGAAAAACCATTGCACGGCGGCAGGGCTGACAAACATCAAGGCGCGGTAGTTGGCCATCTGACGCCAGATGTCTGCCACAGCGTCGGGGCGCGGCGGCGCGCTAATCCCGATCAGGGGCAGCGCGAGAGCGTCAACACCTTGGCCGCGTAGCGATTGCACCCAGCTGTCTGCCTGTGGCTGTGGCCGGGTGACCAGGGCGGTGAGTGTCACAAAGCGGCCAGCCACTCGGGGCCTGCTTGAGTTTTCAGTTGTTGTGCAACCGCTTGGCCCATGGCGATCGCGGCCGCGGTGTCCTGAGGTGCCCCCTGTACTGAGGCGCGAACCAATTGGTTGTGCTCGGGATGCCCCAAACGGGCTTCGAGCGTCAGGGTCTGCTGTGCCTGATCCCATTGCGCAAATGCGGCCAAGGGCATGGAGCAGCTGCCGCCCATGGCGCGTGAGACCGCGCGTTCGGCTTGGGTGGCCAACCAGGTGGGTGTATGGATCAGGCTGCTAAGCGCGGTTTGAAGCTCGGCATGGTCGGTGCGAATTTCCAAACCCAGCGCGCCTTGGCCTGCTGCGGGCAGCATGGTTTGGGTGTCGATGGCATGGCGGATTCGCTCGGCCAGACCCAGGCGCTTGAGTCCGGCTGCAGCCAGAATGATGGCGTCGTATTGGCCTTCGTCGAGTTTGCGCAGTCGTGTGTCAAGGTTCCCGCGCAAGGGTTCGATTTTCAAATCGGGGCGTAGCGCTCGCAGTTGTGACAGGCGGCGCAAGCTGGATGTGCCGACCACCGCGCCTTGGGGAAGCTGATCGAAATGGGCGTGTTGGTTCGACACGAAGGCGTCGCGAGGGTCCTCGCGCTCCAGGATCGCAACCAGGCTGAAGCCTTCTGGCATGTCCATGGGCACGTCTTTGAGCGAGTGCACGGCGAGGTCAGCACGACCTTCTTCCAAGGCCACCTCGAGTTCCTTGACGAACAAGCCTTTGCCACCCACTTTGGACAGTGAGCGGTCGAGAATCTGGTCCCCTTTGGTGGTCATGCCCAACAGTTCAACCGTGCGACCAAACTGTGCAGAGA
The DNA here is from genome assembly GCA_046299355.1 of Aquabacterium sp. Lineage (GTDB taxonomy): Bacteria > Pseudomonadota > Gammaproteobacteria > Burkholderiales > Burkholderiaceae_C > Aquabacterium. The sequence continues at coordinate 5,710 of JBKBIO010000003.1, forward strand.
GCAGGTCACGAACATGATGGGCTTGCCATAGCGCCAACCGGCTTTCTCGGGTGGCGATGATCCAGGGGCGGGGAGGGGTAGACGCGTTTTCAGACATGCGCTGATGCTATCAGCGCTGAGGGGGTGTCTAACGGCAAGAACGCGTCAATTGATCGCCAAGGTGATCAGCTTTTGTCGACGGACAAGGCTGAGCGTCGCTTTTGCGTCTGATTGATGTAGTGCTGCAGCGTGCGCATGGTGCCGCCGTCCAGGCCAAAGAATTCACATCCGAGGCGGGCTCCGTGGAACTCCGGGTGGAGGACGGTCACGTGGTGAATCTTGATGCCGGCTTCAATGCGGGTGTCGCCATCGAGGTCGACAATGCACCGGTTGATCTTGCTGCCCGCATCCAACATGGGAATGTTTTCAGGCAGGAACAGCGCCATGCCACCCAGGCTCACGTCCAGGATCCGCAGGGTCAGAACCATGTCGGGAAATCCGGGGTGGCGAAACTGTGCTTGTGGGCTGTGCGAACTGAAGGGCTTGACCCTGAAAGCGTCTCGGCGCTGGAAGCGGAAGACTTCAGCGGGGTATTGTGCGTTCAGGGCGCTGTGTTTGCCGCCATGGACGTGGACCAGGCCAGCCACATCAAATTGGACTTTGATGCTATCGAGGTAGGCTACGGCGACGACTTCGTCGGACTCGAGGAGCGATTCCAGATTGGGGTCGTCCGCGTCCGCACTGAAGCACACCACGCCACGAGAGCTGTCTGCTGACAGCATCATGGTGGTGTGGCTGGCACCTTGGGGACCGCTGAGTGTCACCAAGGTATTGCCATCCAGAATCTGTTTGAGCAAAGCCTGGATTTCTACCGTCGAAGTGATGCGGTAGTCATCCAGTTGACCAGTCGAGCTGAGGGTCGCAGGCAAGGCGATGCTCCAAGTTCAAGTTAGTGCATCTGACGAGGATCGGTGGTGCCACCGACCATGCGGCCCAGATCATTGATCCAAGGCTCGGCCAGGTTGCGGATCTCGGCGTCGTTGGCCAAGATGCGATGCATGATGCGGGACTTGAGTGCTTGCTCATCGGGGCCCAACGCGCGTTGTTTGGCCGCGTGCTTGAGTTGAGCGATCAACACGGCGCAGGCGCCTTCCAGCTTGACCACGGTATCCCAATCACCGGTGCGTGCGGCATTCAGCATGTCGGCACTCGCGGTTTCAATGGCTTCGTAGTAGCCCAGCAAGTTGTCTTCGCGCAGTTCTTCTTCGGCGACGGTCAGCAGTTCAGGGGTGTTCATGCTTGGATCTCCAGGGCTGCACGAGTGGGGGTGTCCGCTGTGGGAGCCACAGCCATCCAGGCTTCGCGAATTGGCGTCAACAGTTTTGCGCATTCTTCTAGTGCTGCAGGGTCGTTGTGAAGGTTGGCTTGTGTCAAACGGGTGGTGATGTATCCATACAGGGCATGCAGATGCCCCGCGAGTTCACCGCCTTGTTCCAGATTCAGAGAGGCGCGCAGGCCCTCGTCGACGATGCGGATGCTTTTGCCAATGGCGTCGCACTTCGCAGCGATGTCGCCTTCGCCCATGGCCCCGCGGGCCCGAGCGATGCTGGCAAGCGCCCCATTGAACAGCATGGTGATCAATTGATGGGGGCTGGCACCTGTGATGCCGGTTTGGACGTCAATCTGGCGATAGACGTTGCTCATGCTGCGGTGGCTGTACATGCTTGGGGAGGAGCCGGTGGCGGTGGCGTACATCTTTTGTCTCTTCCGGTTGTGCTGATAGCAGCGTTGTTTCTGTTATCGGCACCCACCCCACTAGCTTGAACTCAGACCCGAAATCTGAAAGCCGGAAAACACGGGTTTCAGTTGACGTCTTCCAAGTACATGTTGTTGGCGTAGTGCCCAATCACCGCTTGGCGAAACAGCGGTGTCGTGTTAGGGCTTTGACTGTCTTGGCGGTTCACGCCCGTCGCGTTGGATTCTGTCGACGCGCGGGGCAATTCCTTGGTCAGTGCTTGGACTTGCACTGGGGACTCTGATGCGCCCGCCTGATTGCGAGCAAACTGATCAGCATCCCAACGCATGGTGCCGCTGGCGTCCAAGCTCAGGCCCAAGCGTTCCAACTCTTGACGCGTCACCTGGTGGGGCGAATCCTCACTCCAGATGGACGCCACAGAGTTCCTGGCGTTTTGAGCCAGGGCATATGCCTTGGTTTGATCTTGCTGAGACTGTCTCAGGACTTCGTTGAGATCGTTGTAGGCGTCGGCAAAGTCCTGGAGGACTTGTCGTGCAGGCGCCTCGTCCTTGTCAACGCGAATTTCAATGTTGCTTGAGCTGGGTGCCCGCGCTGTGATGTCCACACCAGACGACGCGTTGGCCATGAAGTTGTTAGCAGAGCGACGCTCTTTGCCATCGATGTTCACGATGGCATCCTGCCCAGACTGCGTCAGTTGCATGCCACCAGGCGTCTGTGCAGGGTCAAAAGCTAGTCGCTTGAATTGCTGAGCTTGTTCGGGCAACAGCGAAGGGTCGGGCTCCGCTGTGACGCGGAAGCCGTTGTCCTGGCCTGTGCTGGATGCGGCCAGAATCAGATAATTGCCGGTAGGCGCGCTGATCACATTGGCGACGACGCCGAGCCCAGCTGCGTTGATTTTGTCGCGCAGTTTGGTGATGGAGGTGTCGCCCGGGCCCGTGCTGATGGCGGCCTTGGGCCAATTCGGATTAGGCGTGAAGCTTTGGAAATCATCGCCCCAATTGCCGAGCTCGAAGGTTAATACGCCCAAGCCAACAGGGGCTGAAAGCGGTGCTTGCAGGCTTTGGGTGACCGTTTGCGCTTTTGCCACTTGCTCCACGCGCACACTCATCTGCGTGGGGTAGGGCGCCAGGGTCGCGGTGACTTCCACGATCTCAGGGGCGTTAGATCGAGCCTTGCTGGCATTCCAGGTCTTAGGCTCGGATAGCTTGTGCAGGGAATCGGTGAGTTTGGACAGGGCGTGTTGAAGCCGCCCTGCAGACGAAATCGTTGTCTTAGGCTGACTAGACCCGACGCGATTGACCGTATCGGGCGTACGTGTGGGCGAAGTCGGGCCCACGATGCTCTTATTGAGATCGTTGCTGTCGACTTTTGCCAATGTACCGATCGAGGTCATGATGCAACTCTGACGGAAACAGACCAACTTGGTGATCTGACGGATGTCGTCAAATCACCTTCTTCAAGTTGTCTATCGGCCAGATTTGCGCTGACTTGAGGCTAGTTGTGTGACGTATTCACTAACTGCTCTTGTTCCAGGCGTTGATCATTTGACTGACGTAGCCGCTCTGCGTACTAATACCCGCCATCTGACGATCCAGTGCGGTGTATTGCGCACGAATGCGCTTCTCGAAAAGCGCCACCCGCGCTTCCATCGCCTCTTGGCGTTTTTGGTTGTTGCTGATGCTGGTGTTCAGCCCAGCCGTGCGCGTGGTGATGGCGCCTTCGAAGCCGATCACGCTGTCGGCCAGCGCTCTGAATTTGGTGGCCAGGCCGTCTGCGCCGTTGCCAGTGAGATCGGTGGCGGCGAACAGCTTTTTCATTTCCGCCAAGTTACCCAAGGCGTTGTTCAATTTGGTGGTGTTGACCGCCAAGGCGCCGCCGGATTTGGTCTCTAGACCGACCGCAGACAGGGTGGTGAACACGCTTGACGCTGTGGTGGCCGAGCCCAACAAACCTCTGAACTGATAGATGAGCCCCAAAGCCGTCGCGTCACCTTGCAAGACAGCACCGGTCTTGGTGGCCTCGTCGTATTTGGTGTTGGTCTTCAGGGCCGCGTCCACCGCCGAGTAGGCCGTCGCGAAATCAGTGATGGCCTTGGTGATGGTCTCGTTGTCTTGCGCCACCGTCACGTTCACAGGGCTGCTGGTGACCTTGCTCACGGTCATGGTGATGCCAGTGAGCACATCGCTGAAGGTGTTGCTCTCCGAGGTCACGGTGACACCGTTGACAGTGGCCGATGCATTACTCGCGGCGCGGGTCAGCGAGGTGCCTGTGGTCGACGAGGCCGGGTCATAGGCCAGCAGAGAAATGCCGGAGTCATCGGTGTTGTTGCCGTCGCCGTCTGCCGCGGTGATTCGGAAGCCGCTGTTTGCGCCGGTGCCGGTCGAGTTCATGACCAGCCGAGCCCCACTGGAGTCGGTGACGATGGTCGCTTTGACGCCGGAATTGGACGCGTTGATCTTGTCGCGAATGTCGGCAATGGTGTCGTCCGCATCGATGGCGATGTTAACGGCTGTCGAGCCTGACTTCGGTGTGAACGATGTGCCAGACCAGGCGCCAACGTCGATGGTCAGCGTACCGGGTGTCAGCGTCGCAGAGGTGGACGGGAAGGTGTAGTTCGACAGAACCGATTGACCTGCAGCCAGGGCTGAAACGCCCACACTGTATTCGCCCACAGCGGCACCTGCCGTGGTGCTGAAGGCGACAGCCGTGTCACCAGAGGTGGCTTTGGTGGCGGACCAGAGTTCTGGACTGGTCAGTTTGGATGCGGCATCTCGAAGCGAAGAAATGGCGGATTGAATCTTGCCAAACGCCGAGATCTTGCTTTGGATCTGAGAGGTCTTTTCTTGCAGCTGATTGATCGGCTGCTTTTCCAGAGCGACCAACTTGGTCACGATGGTTTCGGCATCCAGACCACTACCAACACCCAGCGATGTGAGTGTTGGCGTGTTGGTGGTAGAGCTTACGGCCATCTTGATGCTCCGGTTCGAAGGAGTGGGGGCAGACGAGCAGGGTCAGCCAAACGTGTCCGATACGGCACTTCCGCTTTATCGACCAAATCAGAAGGGACTTGAGCGGGTGACGCGTCGAGCGCGTTTTGCGCCTGAATCAACCGCCGCCCAGCAGACGCAGCACCTGCTGTGGCAACTGGTTCGCCTGCGCCACCATCGCATTGCCAGCCTGTTGCAGGATCTGAGCGCGCGACAAGTTGGCGGTTTCTGCAGCGAAGTCAGCATCCATGATCCGGCTGCGAGCAGCGGTCTGGTTCTCAGCCGACACTTGCAAGTTCGAAATGATGGCGTCGAAGCGAGACTGTGTGGCACCGAAGGTGGCGCGCATGTCGTTCACGAAGTTCAAGGCGGAATCGATGTTGTCGATCACGGTCTTGATGGTCGTGGTGTCCGACACGCTGTCGATGGTGCCGCGACCTGCGCCGGTGTTATCCGTGCCTGCAATCGTGGTGATCGCTGCCGCTGCACCCATGTTGGTGGTGCCGATGTCGATGGTGTCGTCAGACGAGGTGTTGGCACCGATCTGGAAGGTCAGTGTGCCAGCATCGCTGCCGATGATGTGCTTGCCGTTGAAGGTGGTGCCACCAATCACACGCTGAATTTCCTTGGCCAGCTCGCCGAACTCTTTGTCGAGCGAGTCTTTGTCGCTCAAGGAGTTAGATGCGTTACGGGCTTGCACAGCCAGTTCACGCATACGTTGCAATGCATCGCCAATTTTGCTGAGTGCGCCTTCAGCGACCTGCGCCAGCGAAATGCCGTCATTGGCATTGCGCGCTGCCACATTCATGCCGCGTACTTGCGCATTCATGCGTTCTGCAATCGCCAGGCCGGCAGCGTCATCCTTGGCGGAATTGACGCGCAAGCCAGAAGACAGGCGTTGCATCGCGGTCGCCATGGAAGACTGCGACGTGTTGAGGTTTCGCTGTGCATTCAGAGAAACCAAATTGGTGTTGATCGTTTGAGGCATTTCGAACACTCCACAAGAAGCCGGTGACTCCCGGCAGGAAGCGTCAGACGGCGTTTGCTACAACACCCGACCCTGAGCCGGACCACAGGTCCTACGGTTAAACCTGTTGAAATGATTTTCGGCTGCTTGTCCAGAAGTCAAAAACGCCATAAAAGACCGAAACACCCCCCAAATCGAATCTGAGAACGAAAAAACCCGCCGAAGCGGGTTTGAAGGGGTAGGCCTGGTGGAGACAGGCCCATGTTTGACCAAGTTTACTGCAGGAGACGCAGGACCTGCTGAGGCAGCTGGTTGGCCTGGGCCACCATCGCATTGCCAGCCTGTTGCAGGATCTGAGCTCGAGACAGGTTCGCGGTTTCGGTCGCGAAGTCTGCATCGGTGATTCGGCTCTTGGCAGACATCTGGTTTTCCACAGAGACCTGCAAGTTAGAGATCACAGCATCGAAGCGGTTCTGTGCCGCACCCATCGTGGCACGCTGGGTGTTCACGAAGTCGATCGCTGTATCAATATTGTCGATCACCGTCTTCAGCGTGGTGCTGTTGGTGGTGCTGTCGATCAAAGCGCGGCCGGAGCCGGTGTTATCGGTACCTGCCACGGTGGTGAGGTTGGCTGCTGCACCCATATTGGTGGTGGCCAGATCGATGGTGTCATCGGAGGTGGTGTTGGCACCAATCTGGAAGGTTTGCGTGCCGGCATCGCTGCCGATGATGCGCTTACCGTTGAAGCTGGTGCCGCCGATCACGCGCTGGATTTCCTTGGCCAGTTCGCCGAATTCCTTATCCAGCGAGTCCTTGTCACTGCCAGAGTTAGAGGCGTTACGTGATTGCACGGCCAGTTCACGCATACGTTGCAGGGCGTCACCGACCTTGGCCATCGCACCTTCAGCGGTTTGCACCAGAGAGATGCCGTCGTTGGCGTTTCGGATCGCCACGTTCATGCCGCGAACTTGGGCATTCATGCGTTCGGAGATGGCCAGACCGGCGGCATCATCCTTGGAAGAGTTCACACGCAGACCAGACGACAAACGCTGCATGGCAGTGCTCAGTGAGGCTTGCGAAGAGGACAGGTTGCGTTGCGAGTTCAACGAGACCAGGTTGGTATTGACTACTGAGGGCATGGTGCTACTCCTTTAGGTTCGATCACTTACCGGCAAAATCGCCGGACTTACACCAGGCATTTACAGCCCGCCTGATGGCCATCCGGCGTTAGTCAACCTCAGTGATCAAAACAGTCTGCTGTCTTGAGCCATTGGCCGGCTAACCGGACCACGAACACGCATTTGCTAGCTCGTTGACCCTCTTATCGGGAGATCAGCACAACAACTTTAGGCCGGGTGCTTGACAAGTCCTGAAAATTCAGATTCGTCAATCAAGTTGGGATTCGTCCTTCTTATCCCAAGCTCGTGCCTGTGCAGCTTCCTTAGAGTCAGTCACATCGGGTGAATGGCTTCGCCGAACGAACCTTATCGGTCACCCCATACGAGACTTGATGGAGAAGGTACATGTTGCGTGGAGCAGTTCACCAATCGGGCCAGCAGGCCTCCATGATGGCTAGCCGACCTAAGACCAAGAACGAAGTGCGGGCTGAGAAGCTGTGGTCGCAAGGGGTGGCTTGGACCCGTCAAAAGCAACATGGAAAAGCGTGCGAATGTTACGAACAGGCGACCAAGCTGGTGCCTGGCGATGCCCTGTACTGGACTAACTATGCGAGCGCGTTGAACAAATTGTCACGCTCGGACGAAGCCATTGCTGCTTGTCAGCGTGCGCAACAGCTAGATGACCAAAGCATTGTGGCCAATCAACTGCTGGCTCAGATCCATCGCGATCGACGCGAGTTCGAGCAAGCATTGAAGATCCTCAGGTCCTTGTCATCCGAAGTGAAGTGGGATGCGAGACATCACCTGCTCACGGGGACCACCTTGAGTGATCTGGGGCGTCATCAAGAAGCGATTCCCGAATTCCTGAACTGTCTGACTTTGGATCACGCCAATCGCGAGGCCTATAGTCAGATGGCTTTCAGCTTGGCCAAGTTGCGCCAATACAAACAAGCAGCCGAGTGCTTCAGGACCATCAACATCCTGGAGCCACATGCTTTGTCAGCGGCCCTGTATGCCCCGCACTACCGTGCGTGGGCTTGTGATTGGGATGGATTAGACGAAGACAAGTCTCGTTTGGCGGACACCATCGATGGTCTTGGCAAGCACTATGACGACGAGGCCATCAGCCCCTTTTGTTTGCTGTCTTTCTCAGATGATCCTGCTTTGCAGAAGTGGATGGCACTGTGGGACATGCAGCGCTTTGACAAAGTGGTACCGCTTGATGGTGGCACGTTTCAAAAGCGTGAGGCCGGGCAACGGATCAAAGTGGGATTTGTCTCGTCGGACTTTCACCACCATGCCACCAGCATGTTGTTGGTCGAAGTTCTAGAGAAGCTCGATCGCCAGCAGTTTGAAATCTATCTGTATTCACACGGCATTGACGACGGCTCGGCCTTGCGCCAGCGCGTGATCAAGGCAGCCGATCACTTTATCGAGTGTGGTCCCATGCCCCGAGATATCCAAGCTCGGATGATCAAGGACCACCGCATTGACGTCTTGTATGAACTCAAGGGCTTCACACTCGACACGCGTTTGAGCATGTTTGCCTATCGCCCCGCTCCAATCCAGGTCGCTTGGCTGGGCTACCCTGGCACTTGTGGGGCGTCGTTCATCGACTACATCATTGGTGACCCTGTCGTCACGCCCATGGCCGATCAGGAAAACTTCACCGAGTGCATCGCGCAGATGCCTTGGTCGTATCAGCCCAACGACACCAGTCGCGTCAGGGCTGTCGCCCGTTCCAGGGCCGAGTGTGGTTTGCCTGAAGACGCGTTGGTCTTCGGTTGCTTCAATCAAAGCTACAAGATCACACGCGAAACTTACGATGCCTGGGCTCGTATCTTGCAGCGAGTGCCTCGTGGCATCTTGTGGCTATTGGTGCCTGATGAGCAGGTGCGTCAAACCTTGCGTGCAGAAATGCGTCGTCGTGGTGTGGATCCGGCGCGCATCTATTTTGCTGACTTCGAGAAGATTGATCTGCATCGTCGTCGTCTTGCCTTGGTCGACGTGGCCCTGGACACCTTCCCTTGCGGGGGGCACACCACCACCAGTGATGCACTGTGGGCCGGGGTGCCCTTGATCAGCTTGATCGGACGCACCTTTGCTTCTCGTGTGGCTGGGAGCTTGCTCAATGCGGTGGGGTTGGCTGACCTCACCTGTGAGACCTACGCTGAATATGAAGACAAAGCAGTGTTCCTTGCCGAGCACGCCGACGTCCGTCAAACCTTGCGTGAGCACTTGGCTGCATCGCGCGATAGCGCACCCTTGTTTGATAGCACCCGGTATGCCAAGGACTTGGGCGACTTGATGATTCGAATGGTCGAACGCTTTGACCAGGGCCTTCCACCTGCTCCGCTGGCGGCTCAACCTTCCGAGGAGACAACATGATTCCGAAGATCCTTCACATCATCTGGGTGGGCGATGAGTCCAAGCGACCAGACAACTGCATTGAGACCTGGGTGAAGCACAACCCAGATTGGACCGTGCAGGTCTGGGGCAACGAAGACCTTCAAACCACGGAGTGGGTCAATGCACGTCACATGCGTGAGATGGCCAAACGCGAACTCAACGGCGTGGCGGATCTGATGAAGTGGGAGATCCTGTACTACCAAGGCGGGTTTGTGGTCGATGCGGACAGCATCTGCCAACGTCCGCTGGAAGACTGGTTGCTGGAGGGCGAAGCCTTTGCCTGCTGGGAAAACGAAATTGATCGTCCCAAGCTGATTGCAGCCGGGTATGTGGCATCAGTGCCTGAGAACCCCTTCTTTGGCCAGATCATTCAAGACATCAATGCCGAAGAGAGTGTCACCCATGACATGGCTTGGAAGACCGTGGGCCCCTTGCGTTTGACCACGGCCTATTACAAGTACCGCTATGCCAATCTGACCATCTGGCCCAGCCACCTGTTCATTCCTCAGCACTTCGCGGGCCAAAGCTATGACGGCGGCGGGCGTGTGTTTGCCACGCAGGAATGGGCCAGCACCAAAGGCACTTACGACACCTTGTATCAACGGAGAATCGCATGAACGTCGCCACACTGAACAGCACCGCTCAACGTGCGCCTGGTCTGGAAGCCCTGCATGATCCCTACTTTGTGCAGAAGGTGGTGGTGGGGCGCGAGCTGGTCGGCCTGAGCCGGCTGGACGTGTTCTCGAAACTCTGTGCAGGTCGTCGTGTCTTGCATGTGGGCTGCACCGATTGGCCCATCACCGATCCTGGCAGCAGCCTGCATGTGGCCTTGGATGCGCATTGCGCGCAATTGGATGGCTTTGATGTCCACCCCGAGGCCTTCGAGAGTTTGAGACCCCATGTGCGTGGTGACTTCTTCAGTGATTGGTCACAAGTGCAGGGTTCTTATGACCTGATGCTGGTGCCCGAGGTCATGGAGCATGTGGGTGATGTCGAAGGCTTCTTGAAGCAACTCAACGGCGTCGATGTGCCACACATCGTGTTGACCGTGCCTGATGCGTATTCTTGCTTCAAGAACCACTTTGAATACCAGGCCGACGCAGAGACTTTCGTCGAGGTCGTGCACCCTGATCACAACTGCTGGTACACGCCCTACACCCTCAGCAACGTGATCAAGAAGTACACCGATTGGTCGGTGGACGGCATGTGGTTCTTCAATCGGATGTCGTTGTTGACGATCTTGAGCAAGCCCGGTCGCTCGGTCGCCCCCACTCAAGACCGTTGATCTAGATCGATCAAAACACTTTCCGACCGGTCAAGCGTTCATGCTCACGCATGGCGAACCGGTCGGTCATGCCAGCAATGTAGTCAGCGACCGCCCTGTGGCGGTCTTCTCTTTGGGCGAATGCACTTTGCATTTCCTCAGGCGCGCTGACATATGCGGCGAACAGCTCGGACAGGACCTGTTTGGCGCGCGCCGTGGTGTCATTGACCTGTGGGTGCCGGTACAACTCTTTGAACAAAAAGCGTTTGAGTTGTGTGCTGGCTTCCCGCATGCCTGGGCTGAACCGCACCAAGGGCGGACAACGGCGCGCTTCGTCTGCCGTGACGGGCATGTGCTGAGCGAGATTGGCTCGCGTTGCATCAATGACGTCGTACACCTGCTGCGACAACATCCGGCGAATGGTGTCAAACAGAAGTCGCCGACCTTTGGCCTGGGGAAACTCTTTCAAGGTGGCATCACGAAAGCTCACAAACAGCGGCACGGCTTCGAGTTGCGCCATGGAGATCAAGCCCGAACGCACGCCATCGTCGATATCGTGGGCGTTGTAGGCGATCTCATCGGCCAGGTTGCACAGTTGCGCTTCCAGGCTGGGCTGCGTGCCGTTCAGGAATCGCTGGCCGACACCTTGGGGTTCGCTTTGCTCTAACAATTCCGCATTGGACTTGGAGCAGTGTTTGAGTACGCCTTCTCGGGTTTCAAAAGCCAGGTTCAAGCCATCAAAGGGCAGATAGCGCTCTTCCAGCTTGTCGACCACCCGCAACGATTGCAGGTTGTGCTCAAACCCGCCGTGGTCTTTCATGCATTCGTTGAGCACGTCCTGACCGGCGTGGCCAAAAGGGGTGTGGCCGAGATCATGGGCCAGCGCCACGGCTTCCACCAAGTCTTCATTCAAACCGAGTGAACGCGCAATCGAGCGCCCCAATTGCGCGACTTCCAGCGAATGCGTCAGGCGTGTGCGGAACAGATCGCCTTCGTGGTTCAGAAAGACCTGCGTCTTGTAAACCAGGCGACGAAACGCTGTGCTGTGGACGATGCGGTCGCGGTCGCGTTGGAATTCGCTGCGCGTGGGGGCGGGAGGTTCGTTGTGGCGGCGACCGCGGGACTTTTCGGGATCACTGGCATAAGGGGCCAACCACATCGTCTCTCACTCCCTTTAGATGTCTTTCGCGCGATGTCTTCAGCGCGTATGGGCCGCGATCACGTCTCTGACCAGGGCATCGGGAGCCGCCATGGTTTTGGCTTCACCCAATGGCCCGATCAGCACGAACCGGATCTCACCCGCTTCCGCTTTCTTGTCGACCTGCATCAGCTCGATGTAGCGGTCTGCGCCGAGATTGGGGCCGACGGTGGGGAGCCCTGTGCGCTCGATCAAGGTGCGAATGCGTTCAAAGGTCGTGGTGTCGATCAAGCCCATGCGTGCGGACAGATCTGCTGCCATCACCATGCCGCAGCCCACGGCTTCACCGTGGAGCCACTCGCCATATCCCAAGCCCGCTTCGATGGCATGACCAAAGGTGTGGCCGAAGTTGAGGATGGCGCGCAAGCCGGATTCTTTTTCGTCTTGGCCCACCACCCACGCCTTGATCTCGCAAGAGCGTCGGATGGCATGGGTGAGCGCGGCACGATCGCGTGCCAACAAGGCGTCCAGGTTGGCCTCCAGCCAGCTCAGAAATTCCGCGTCGGCAATCGGGCCGTACTTGATCACTTCGGCCAGACCCGCCAGCAGTTCACGCTGCGGCAAGGTGTCCAGGGTGTCGAGGTCGCAAATCACACGTTGAGGCTGATAGAACGCCCCGATCATGTTCTTGCCTGCAGGATGATTAATGGCGGTTTTGCCGCCCACACTGGAGTCGACCTGGGCCAACAAAGTCGTGGGGATCTGCACAAAGGGCACACCGCGCATGTAGCAAGCTGCGGCAAAGCCGGTCATGTCGCCAATGACGCCGCCACCCAATGCATACAGCACGGTCTTGCGATCACAGGCTGATTCCAACAACTTGGTGAACACTTGGTTCAGCGCAGGCCAGTCCTTGTATTCCTCGCCATCGGGGAGTTCCACATCCAGCACATTCTTGTGGTGCGCACTGATCGCTTGCTTGAGCTTGGCGGTGTAGAGCGGACCCACGGTGGTGTTGGTCACGATCAAGGCGGTGGCGGACTTGGGCAAGCCAGCGAATCGCGAGGCGTCCGTCAGCAGGCCGTTGCCGATGAGGATGTCGTAACTGCGATCGCCCAGATCAATCGACACCGTGGCCGAAACCTGAGACGAAGATGCCTTGGAGGAGGACGTGGAAGAGGGGGTCGATGCCATGTACGCCGTGCTAGCCAGGTGAGCCCCGAACCTTCGCGTAAGGAAAGGGCCCGGCCGCGATGCAGGGGGCATCAAGTGAATAAGGGTGACGAGCCTGAACCCCGGCACTGGCGGCTAACGGTTAGGGCTGCTTCGTTCCCGACCTGACCCGGTTGGCCGCGCCTCCATGCGGGGAGGCCCGTCACCCCGCATTGTAGGCCATGCCGGCGTTCTCGTTTTGTTGTTCCAGCCAAACGTTCAAATTTGCCAGCGTTTCGGTCAGCTGGGCACTCACCGCCTGCAAGCTCGAGGCGATGCCTTCGATGTCATTTTGCGTGGCTGCATCTTCCAATGCCGCTGCGGTTTTCGACAGGGCTGCAAAACCCAGGTTGGCCGAGGTGCCTTTCAGTGCGTGTGCTGAACGACGAGCTTGATCGGGGTCCGACAGGCGTAGTGCCTCAAACTGGGTCACGAAGTCCGCTTGTGTTTGAGCGAACTTTTGCAAGATCTTGATCAGGATCTTGTCTTTGCCGCCGCAGCGAGCCAGGGCCATTTCCAAGTCCGCGCCTGCGAGGGGGGGCAGTGTGGCAGGCGAAGTGGGCATGGCAACGGATGCGGTCATGGCGGGGCTTTCAATCGGGGCAGAGGGGGAGGAAGGCTCTGATGCAGGCGAGGGCATGGCCTTTGCAGGGCGGTTCTGTTTGCGGGCACGCGCCAGCACTTCCGAGACCATTTCATGTGGATCGATGGGCTTGGTCAGGTGGCTGCACATGCCTGCATCCAGGCAGCGTTGTCGTTCTTCGGGCAAGGCGTGGGCCGTCAAAGCAATCACGGGCAGATGGGGGGCCCGTGTGGCCAGGTGGCGCGTCGCGGTCAGACCATCCATGACGGGCATTTGGACGTCCATCAGGGCGACATCGAAGTAGTCCGGGCCATATTGGTTGACCAGCTCCAGGGCCTCAGCACCTTGGGTGGCAAAAATCGTCTCGGCCCCTTCTGCTTCGAGCAGGCTTTGCAAGATGTCGCGGTTCACGTCGACGTCATCGACCGCCAGAATTCTCAGGCCCTGAAGGGCTTGGTCACCATGTTGATGCGCGAGCGGCACATCGTCGGTTTCCGGAGGGGCTTCGCAAGGCAGACAAGGTACCGTGACCGTGAATGTCGATCCTGTGCCTGGAGCGCTTTGTACCGTGATGTCGCCCCCCATCAAGCGAGCCAATTGCCGGCTGATGGTGAGACCCAGGCCGGTGCCGCCATATTGACGGGTGGTCGAGTTGTCGGCCTGTTCAAAGGGCGTGAAGACGCGCGCCAGCATTTGAGGACTCATGCCAATGCCTGAGTCCTGTACAACAAAGTGCAGTTGATTGCCAGTCTGCGTCAGCGTCAGCGTCACTTTGCCATGCTCGGTGAACTTGACCGCATTGCCCAGCAGGTTGAGCAGAATCTGTTTGATGCGCAAGCTGTCGCCCAAGACCCACTCAGGGACCCCGCGGTTGTTGAGTTTCAGCTCCAAGCCTTTGGCATGAGCGCGTTCGGCCAGCAAGGACATGGCCTCGTCCGCCAATTGCGTCGGATTCAACTCATGCTGTTCCACCGTCATCTTGCCGGCATCGATCTTGGAGAAATCCAAGATGTCATTGACCACACCGAGCAGGTGCTGACCTGAGCGGCTGATGCGTTTGAACATCGCCTGCGCTTTGGCGTTTTCGGCATGATCCCGCGCACCGATGTGCGCCAAGCCCAATACACCGTTGAGTGGCGTGCGAATCTCGTGGCTCATGTTGGCCAGAAACTCGGCTTTGATGCGTGCCAAACGCTCAGCTTGTGCTGTGGCGGCTTGGAGGTCGCGTTGAAGTGTCTTCAGGTCAGAGATGTCGGTGGCCAAGGTCAACAGCGCGCGGGGCTGCTGACGGTCATCCAGGAGCGGGACCTTTGTGACCAAGTAATCATGCAGGTTGCCGTCGGGGTCTGGAATATCTTGCTCGTCGCGCTTGCTTTGGCCACTGTTCAGGACGAGAGCATCGTCGCTAGAAATCGCAAACGCCGTTGAAAAGTCAAACAACTCGGTGTCGGTGGCGCCCACGATCTCGTCCATTCGCCGGCCGGTCCGCTGCAAGAACACGCGATTGCACATACGGTACTGACCATTGGTGTCTTTGATGCTCAGCGCATCGGGCAGCGCGTCAATGATCGCGTTGAGTTGACGCTGCTGATCCATCAACTCTTGCGTTCGCTCTCGGACCTTTTCTTCCAGGCGGAATTGCTCGTCGATCAGTGCTTGGTGAACCAGCAACTGGGCGGTGATGTTTTCTGCGAAGGCGGCAACATAGGGTTCGCCATCCAGAATGATCTGATCCAGTTTGACCAACCACCAGAGCTCTTCACCACTCAAGTTGGCGGTGCGCCATTGTTGTTCAAAGGGGCCTTGCTCTTGGACGCGGGTGATGGCTTGAATCCAATCCTTGCGGGAGTAGGGCTCTTCCACGCAGATGGCATAGCGCTCCAACTCCTCTTTGGTGTGGGCGTGGTGCGCCATCAGGGCATGTTGATTGGCGTAATGCAGGCGGGCTGTTTTCGGATGGAACACCAAGATCGCGACAGGCGTGTTGTCGATCAAGGCATTGAGGCGCCGTTCGCTGTCCTGAAGCTTGTGTTTCGATTCACCCAGTTCCCGAACCTGCTCCTCCATGTCTGAACGAGCTTGGTCCAAGTCCTGCAGCGCTTGCCAGAACATCTTGCTGAACTGATAGATGGCGATGCCACCGATCGTGAACACGATGACATACGAAATCGTGTAGGTGATGGCAGGTGGCAGGTTGCCGGGCACCAGGCCACTGATCAAACCTGCGTACTGGGCGATGGTCAGCCCGATCATGCTCACGATCGCCAGGATGGTGGCAACCATCCCGGCGGTCGGTCCGATGACGAATCCACCGAGTGCGACCAGCACCAGAATCACGGCGTTGCCGGGCGATGCAATGCCAGTACCTACCTTGATCGCCAGGCCTGTGGTGGCCAGGTAGGCAATGCCGCAAAACAAGATGACGGCTGGCTTGGAGCCAAACAAGCGCTGAACGATCAGGCTGGAAATGGCCAGAACGGTGATGGCTGCGCCTGTGGCCAGACGCAGTAAACGCAAAGTGGGATCCTGCTGCGTCGACAACAGGATGGCTGCCATGTGGCAGAAACCACCGAGGACAGCCAGGATCAGGACATACCTGACGGCTTTGTCGGCCATGTCGCGTATGCGCAGCCGAACGTTCTCCGGTGATTTCAATTCGTGTCGCAACCGATCCCCCTGATTCTTGGGTCATCTGTCCCGCTTGATGCAGGCTTGAGACTCAGATCAGAGGATCGGCTGTGGCACTGAAAAGTTGAGGCTCGAAACTGGCCCTGGATCAACGCAGTTGGAGCTCGTCTGCGCCGTATGTCACGTTCAAGGGTTCGATCACCACTTGCTTGGGGCCTTCTTCGACGCGGCCCGCCACCATCGCAGGAATACCCAAGGATTGCGACACTTCGACCACGCGTTGGGCGTGTTCGGCGGCCACATACAAGGCAAAGCCTGCGCCCATGTTCAAGGTGCCGTAGGCCTCGTGGTCGTCCAGTTGGCATTCCTTCTGCATGAACGCCAGCACGGCGGTCTTTTCTGGCACGGCGGTGATGCGGTAGGTCAAGGCTTTGGGGTGACGCAGGAGCTTGCGCCAGCCGTGGCCGGTGACGTTGGCGCAGTAGTGCGGCACGATGCCTTCTTTGGCCAGGGCTTCTGTCACCGGCGAGTACAACACGGTGGGTGCCAACAGGGCCTCGCCGTAGGTTTGGCCGTTGTCCAGTTCGGTCAGATAGCCCTTGGGCAGACGTTCAGCCAGCTTGCGGGCCAGGGACAGACCGTTGGCATGGATGCCGCTGGAGGCCAGCAGCACGATGGCATCGCCGGCGCCCAGTTTGTCGCCCACCGACAGGCGGGTTTTGGGGTTGATGATGCCGGTGCACGATGCAGCCAGGTCCACGCGACCATCGGCCACGATGCCAGCCAGTGCGGGCGTCTCGCCGCCGCCCCATGCCACTTGGCAGGTGTCGCAGGCCTTTTTCCAGCCTTCCACCAGCGCTTGGGCGCGAACCTTGTCGCCAAACCAGTCTGAGCCGCCCGCAGCCCAGTAGGCTTGCACCACCAAGGGGGTGGCACCCACGGTGATCAGGTCATTGACGGCCATGGCGATGGTGTCTTGGGCAATGCTGTCGTAGTAGCTCTTGCCGGTCAGTTGGGCCATTTCATCGGCGACCAAGGTCTTGGTGCCCAGGCATTCCACGATCGAAGCCAGGTAGAAGGGGCCCACGTCTGCCACGTAGGCCGATTCGCCACGCGAGGCGGTCATTTCTGAGAAACCATGCGCAGCCAAATTGGCAGCCGTCGCTGCCGCTGCACGCTGAGCGGAGACCTTGAGCGGGTCAATCAAATCGTAGTTGACACCGGCTTGGTCGTAGGTCAGGGGCGTGTTGTTGGCGTCGGTCATGGCAGAGAGCGGCTGAAGTGCTGCAAAAAGCAGCAATGAAAGACACAAACGGGGCGGCGTGTACCGGGTTCCCGTCAGGGTAATCCGCAATTATCGGCGAAGCTGAGGTGTTTGTGTCAGCCAAGTGTGTGACGCGCCCCCGGAAGCTAGACTGCCGGCATGAACCAGTTGCTGACTTCCTTGCCTATCCCTGTTCAGACGGCAGCCTTGCTGGTGGCCTCGAACGTGTTCATGACCTTCGCCTGGTATGGCCACTTGAAAAACATGGCCAGCAAGCCCTGGGTGGTGGCCGCTTTGGTCAGTTGGGGCATCGCTTTGTTTGAGTACCTCTTGCAGGTGCCCGCCAACCGCATCGGCGCGCAGGTGTTGTCGGTGGGGCAACTCAAGATCATGCAGGAGGTGATCAGCCTCAGCGTGTTCGTGCCGTTCGCGGTGTTTTACCTGGGGCAGCCCTTCAAGCTGGATTACGTTTGGGCGGCCCTGTGTCTGGTGGGCGCTGCCTACTTCATGTTCCGAGCTTGAATGATCGCGTCAAGGAGGCTCATTGGCTGAGTTTCAGGCCCTCTTGAACTTGGTATTCGAAATAGCGTTGGCCTGAAAAAGCAATGGTGGCCATCAACACGGTGGCACCGATCATCAATGCCAGGCCTACCCCGATCACGGTGGCCCAGCCTGAGCCAGGCAGCTGTTCGGCCGGGGTGTCTTTGATCAGGTCGGCGTTGTGTCGGGCGTGCCAGCGCTCGTCGGGCATCAAACCGTAGACAATGGCGTGCAGCATCGTCACCGCCATGGTGAAACCCAGCAGGGGTATCAGCATCCACGACAGCATATCGTCCTGACCGAAGGTTTGGACGCGTTGAATGCCCCACAGCCCCAGAAATGTGGGGATGGGGTGCAGCCAGCCCACCCAGTCAGACATGCCGTACAAGTAAAAGCGGTGCAGACCCATAGGGCCGCCGAGCAAGGCCGCCCAGGTGGCCAGGGTTTTGGATTTGTATGCCGAATTCATCCCGACAATCTACACAAAGCTGATCTAGGGGCCTATAATGCGCGGTTTACTGGCTCGAGCTGAGTGGTTTTTACCCTGGGTAACCGTTGTGTTGTTGGGGTGAGGCTGCAGCGCGTATCTAAACGAGTCAGCAAAACCCATCCAGTGCCGATCGGTTGATGTGGCGTGTGCCTCGAAACCGATGGGTCAATAGGTGGTCTGATCTTGAGTGTCTCCCAGGTCAGTCTGCCGCCCAATCTATTTGAAGGACACATCATGGTCGTGATTCGACTCTCTCGCGGTGGCTCTAAGAAGCGCCCTTTCTTCAACATCGTTGCTGCTGATTCCCGTAACCGTCGTGACGGCCGCTTCCTGGAGCGCGTGGGCTTCTACAACCCTATGGCTTCTGGCAAGGCTGAAGAACTGCGCTTGGCTCTGGACCGCGTTGAGTACTGGGTGAACAACGGCGCGCAAGTGTCTGACACCGTTGCTCGTCTGCTGCGTCAAGCCAAGACCAAGGCCGCTGCTGCCTGATATGACTGAACGCGTTGCGACCAAGCCGCTGGTGCTGGAAGACGGTGTCGTCTGGCCAGAAGATGCAGTAGAAGTCGGGCGCGTGCTGGATGCCTGGGGCGTCAAAGGCGGGATCAAGGTCCTGCCTTTTTCATCTGACCCTCAGGCGCTCTTCTGTACGAAGAAATGGTTTTTGCAGCCTGCAGAAGTGCAGGGTGCGGTGGTCACCAAGCCTGGTGCTGCCACCACCGCAGGCGTTCAGCCTGCTCGCCTGGCACGCCCACGCATGCTCAAAGTGCGGCAAGCGCGTGAACAAGGCGATGTCATCGTTGTCACTGCTGACGACCTGACCGACCGCAATACGGCCGAGTCCCTGAAGGGCGCACGCGTATTCGTGTCCCGTTCTGCTTTCCCTACGCCGGATACCGACGAGTTTTATTGGGTTGACCTGATGGGCCTGACCGTGGTCAATCGTCAGGACGAGGTGCTCGGTGAGGTGGTTGATTTGATGGAAACGGGTCCTCACTGTGTCTTGCGCGTCAAAGGCGAAGACAAAGTCGAGCGCATGATCCCGTTTGTCTCTGTTTACATCGACTCCGTGAGCCTGGCCGATAAGCGCATCGTGGCTGACTGGGGTCTGGACTATTGATCGAGCGCCGCACGTGGCCGTTCGCTTCGACGTCATCACCCTGTTTCCTGAGTTGTTTGCGCCCTTCCAGTCGGTTGGGGTGACGCGTCGCGCTTTTGAAACCAAAGCGGTGGATGTGCGCCTATGGCCATTGCGGGACTACGCCGAGGGTGTTTATCGTCGTGTGGATGACCGCCCCTTTGGTGGTGGGCCGGGCATGGTCATGTTGGTGGAGCCGCTGGTGCGTGCTTTGCAAGCCATTCGCGCGGATCAGGACGCGCAAGGTGGTCCTCGTCTGCCGGTGATCCTGTTCAGTCCGGCTGGGCGTCCGCTGACGCAAGCGCGCGTGCAGCGCATGGCGCAAGAGCCTGGTGCGGTCTTGTTGTGCGGCCGCTATGAAGGTGTGGATCAGCGCTTCATCGACGCCTATGTGGACGAAGAAGTCAGCATGGGCGACTATGTGCTGTCGGGCGGAGAGTTGCCCGCTCTGACCTTGATCGATGCGGTCACCCGTTTGCAGCCCGGCGTGTTGCATGACGCGGCTTCGCACGAGCAAGACAGTTTTTCGGATGGTTTGCTGGACTGCCCTCATTACAGTCGGCCGGAGTCCTTGACCTTGCCCGATGGTGCCACCGTGGATGTGCCTGAGATCCTGATGTCTGGGCATCACGCCAAGATTGCGCGCTGGCGCCGAGAGCAGCAATTGGCCATCACAGCCCGTCGTCGTCCTGAATTGATCGAGGCTGCGCGAGCCCGTGGCGAACTTTCTAAAAAAGACGAAGACTTTTTGTCTAACTTGACGCTATAATCTGCGGTTTTCTGATCCTCTACCCGGCTAATTTCATTTTCTTTGTGGCGCGGGCATGATCATCAAGGAGCCTTTGATGTCCAACATCATCCAGCAGCTCGAGCAAGAAGAAATTGCTCGTCTGAACAAGACTATCCCTTCTTTCGCCCCTGGCGACACCGTGATCGTGTCCGTCAACGTGGTGGAAGGTACCCGTAAGCGCGTTCAGGCTTACGAAGGCGTCGTGATCGCCAAGCGTAACCGTGGTCTGAACTCCAGCTTCATCGTCCGCAAGATCTCCAGCGGCGAAGGCGTTGAGCGTACATTCCAACTGTACAGCCCCCTGATCGCTTCGATCGAAGTCAAGCGTCGCGGTGACGTCCGTCGCGCCAAGCTGTACTACCTGCGTTCGCGTTCCGGCAAGTCCGCACGTATCAAAGAAAAGCTGGCTTAATCGACAGCTTTGCCATGGCCTGTGGGCCATGGTGCTTGGTGAAGCAAATCCTGTTTGTTTCGCCCCCAAAAAACCGCCTGTTGCGAAAGCCCAGGCGGTTTTTGTTATGGTGCAGACATGGCATCGTTGTTTGACCCCAAAAGTGCGCCGGTCGTCGCGTACGACCACCACCTTCCGGCCCTGGCGCCCCAGCGTCTGGCATCGGCGTGGTTGCGTGAGCGCTTTCTGTCGCCACCGGCCTGGCAGCCCGATGTGATCGGGGACCGCATGGTGCCCGATGCACCCCAAGTGCCTGCGTCGGTCTTGGTGCCGCTGGTGATGCGGGACGAGCCCACGGTCTTGCTGACCGAGCGGCAGCCTCACCTCAAGGCCCATGCGGGCCAAATCAGTTTTCCGGGGGGGCGCAGCGAGCCCACCGATGCGAGTGCTGTGCACACGGCTTTGCGTGAAGCACAGGAAGAGGTAGGGCTGGACCCTGGTCGCGTTCAAATTCTGGGCACCTTGCCGTCGTACTTCACCATTTCGGGTTTCGAGGTGACCCCGGTGGTGGGCTTGGTCGATGTGTGGGGCGACCCCTTGTCGAAGCTACCCCTCACTCCCGACCCAGGTGAGGTCGCCGAGGTGTTCGAAGTGCCCTTGTCTTTCTTGATGAACCCTGGGCACCACCAGCGCCGTGCGGTGGAAGTGCCGGGCAGCCGGGTGGAGTTTTATGCCATGCCGTGGCGCGCCACCGATGTCGACAAGGAATACTTCATCTGGGGCGCGACCGCAGCGATGTTGCGAAATTTATACCGCTTCCTGATCGCATGACCTTTGCCTTGCGACTTGTGGCTTCTCCACCTTGGCACACCGCTATGATCTGAGCATGAGCTTTTTTGCCGTGCTGTTTGCTC
Organism: Aquabacterium sp.; assembly: GCA_046299355.1. Taxonomy (GTDB): domain Bacteria; phylum Pseudomonadota; class Gammaproteobacteria; order Burkholderiales; family Burkholderiaceae_C; genus Aquabacterium. The sequence goes on from JBKBIO010000003.1 coordinate 27,278, forward strand.
TGTTGATCGAACAGCTCAAACCCCTCTCGCCGCGTAACCTGTTTCACCAGATGTTGTCTGGCTGGGTGCGTTGGGCTGGCCGCAATTTTGACGCCGGTGCCGAGAAGCACGCCAAAGTAGTCTGGGTGATCACGGTGGTGGCACCCGCTGCTTTGTTGGGTTTGATCTATGTACTGGTGAATCGATACAGCACGGTGCTGGCGCTGGCCTTGGATGTCACGGTGCTGTATTTCACCTTGGGCTTCCGGCAGTTCAGTCACCACTTCACGGACATCCGTGATGCGCTGGAAGAGGGCAAAGAGGACAAGGCGCGTGAGTTGCTCGCCAGTTGGCAGCATGTGGACGCCAGCGACTTGCCGCGCACCGAGCTGTTGCGGCACGTGCTCGAGTTTTCTCTGCTGGCTGCGCACCGCCATGTGTTTGGCGTGTTCTTTTGGTTTGTGGCGCTGTCGTCCCTGGGGCTGGGCCCTGCGGGGGCGATATTGTATCGCATGTCGGAGTTTGCGGGGCGTTACTGGTCCTACAAGAGCCGCGTGACCGGCACCCCCACGCACGACCGGCTCATGACCTTGTCGCAGCGTCTGTTTGGTTTGGTTGACCATGTGCCCGCACGTTTGACCGCATTTGGCTTTGCGGTGGTGGGCAACTTTGAAGACGCGGTCGAGACTTGGCGGCGTCAAGCCACTTTGTGGGCGCGCCCCAATGAAGGCACGATCCTTGCGTCCGCATCAGGGGCGCTGGGGGTGCGTTTGGGTGGCCAAGTGGCACCCAGCGCCGCTGAAACGCAAGGCGATGTCAGCCGCACGTTCTCGCAAGGCGAGTCGCCCGACATCATTGATGCCGTCGGGAGCACGGCTGGGGCACCGCCTCAGATGGCCCATTTGCGCAGCGTGGTCGCCTTGATCTGGCGATCTGTGGTGCTGTGGATGATGTTGCTGGCGCTGCTGTCGCTGGCCAATTTGGTGGGCTGATCCCACCCGGATTCAACGCCCCAGGGCTTGGGCGCGTTGCAGCCAATCGCCCAGCGCGGCGACCATGTCACCTTGGCTGAACGAGCAGCTTTCTTCGGTGAACAGGGCGCTCGATTCGAGTTGCGATAGCACGCGTTCCAGCACCTCCAGGTATCGTGCCGGTAGAGCCGGTTGGTGGGACTGCGCGGCTTGCCGCCATTGACTGGCCAGGTCGGACAGTGTCATGTGGCCTGCAGAAAACGCGGGCAGTGTGGCTTGCAGGGCGCTGAGGGTGTCGTTCATGGTCAGTGTCTTACCAACGTGTTTGGCTGAGTTCGTCAAAGAGGGCGGTGTAGAGGCTCATGCGCATGGCGCTGATGTCGCCACGCTCGGCCGCTGCTTTCACCCCGCAGCCGGGTTCTTGGCGGTGCGTGCAATTGTTGAATCGGCATTCGCCCAGATGCTTGGCCAGGTCGGGCATGAAGCGAGGCAAATCTGTAGGCGCGATGTGGTGCAGGCCAAATTCCTGGAAGCCTGGCGAGTCGATCACGCCGGTGCGGTGGTCGCTGGCGCCTTCTTGTCCTTGCTCGACCCAATACCACTGACTGGTCGTGGTGGTGTGTCGGCCAGAGTTGAGTGCATGCGAGATCTCGCCGACCTCGGCACGAGCGTGCGGCGCCAGGGTGTTGATCAGGGTACTCTTGCCCGCGCCGGATGGGCCTAGAACTAGACTCGATTTGCCTTCCAGCAACGGCATGATCAAAGCCTGCGCTTCGGCAGGCCTGGCTTTCAGGGACAACTCGATCACGTCGTAGCCCATGGCGCGGTAGGGCGCTAGGCGAGCGCGAGCGGTGTCGGCGCCGGGTAGATCAATTTTGTTCAGCACGATGCAGGCGCGGATGCCTGCAGATTCGGCCGCGATCAAGGCTCGGGTGAGTTGGGCTTCGCTGAAAACGGGCTCGACGGCAATCCACATCAACAACAGATCGAGATTGGCTGCAAAGGACTTGCTGCGCCATTCGTCTTGTCGGTAGAGCAGGTTGCGGCGTTCTTCCAGATTGACGATGACGCCTTCATCGCCTTGTTCGTGGGTGAGGTGCCACACGACACGATCGCCCACCACCGCTTCACTTTTCTTGCCGCGCGGGTGGCAGATCCATCGTTGGCCAGAGTCGGTTTCGACCACACAGTGACGACCGTGGGTGGAGACCACCAAGCCGGTTTCGAGTTGAGCTTGATCGTCTCTGGCTTTGCCCGAGGAGGCCTTGGCGTTGCGCTTCATGCTTGGGCTCGCTTCAGTGCTGCCATGGCGGCCAAACGTTCGGCAGCCGGTGGATGCGAGTAGTGGAAGCGCACGTACATGGGGTCTGGGGTCAGTGTGGAGGAGTTGTCCTTGTACAGCTTGATCAAGGCAGATGCCAGGTCTTCGCGGCGGGCTTGTAGGCAAGCGTAAGCGTCAGCCTGGTATTCGTCGCGGCGAGACAAGGCGGCGAATACAGGTGACACAAAGAACAAGAACACCGGCAGGGCCAGCATGAACAACAGTAGCGCCAGGGCATGGTTGGGTGCTTGCATATTGGGTTGCACGCCCAGGCCTTGGTAGAACCAGACCTGTTGGGTCAACCAACCCAGCAAGGCAAAGCCCGCGAGGCTCATGACAAACATCATCACCATGCGTTTCAGCACGTGCTTGTGTTTGAAATGGCCCAGTTCGTGCGCCAGCACGGCTTCCACCTCGCCGTGGTTGAGCTTCTTGAGAAGGGTGTCGAAAAACACCACGCGCTTGGAGGCACCTAGACCGGTGAAGTAGGCGTTGGCATGGGCCGAGCGACGGCTGCCGTCCATCACAAACAAGCCCTTGGCCTGGAAGCCGCAGCGCTTCATCAACTGGGTCACGCGATCGGCCAGATGTTGGTCATCCAAGGGCTCGAATTTGTTGAACAGCGGCGCAATGAAGATAGGAAAGATGACCATGAGCAAGAGGCTGAAGCTCACCCAGGCGACCCAGGCCCACAACCACCATTGCGGCCCAGCGGCGCCCATCAACCACAGAATGAGGGCGGCGATGGGGGCGCCCAAGATCACGCCGACCAAGGTCTGTTTGATCAGGTCGCCGATCCACATCCCCGGTGTCATGCGGTTGAAACCGTGTTTTTGTTCGATGCGGAAGGTGCTCCAGGCCGACAGGGGCAGGTCGATCAAGCCACCGATCAAGGCGAAGCAGCCCAGGATGCTCAATTGATAGGCCATGCTGCCCCATTCGGGCAGCACGCTGGCGCGTAGCCATTGGTTCAACTCGTTGAGTCCGCCCAGGAGGGTCCAAGCCACCAAGGTGGCGGTGGAGACGACTGCAGACAACAAACCAAATTGCAATTTGTCGGCGGTGTAGGCGGCAGCGCGTTGGTGCTGGGCCAAGGAGACTTCGTCTGCAAAGGCGGGGGGCACGTGCTCGCGGTGGCGCATCACATGGCGGAGCTGTCTCGTGTCCAGCCAAAGCTGAACCAGAAGGGAGGCCACGATGAAGGCCACGAAAACCAGGGTCAATGTCATTGCGTGCATGGCCGCAAGTGTAAGAGTTGCTCCACAATCTTGCCGACCACATGTTTGGATGGACTGAATTTCATGAGTGAGAACTTGGCCGCCGTTGAGGCCCAGCCTGATTTGAAGCGTAGCGACCAGAATTTGATCTGGATCGATCTGGAAATGACGGGGCTGAAGCCCATGTCGGATCGCATCATCGAGATTGCGGTGGTGGTGACGAGCCCGGATTTGTCGATTCGGGTGGAAGGGCCGGTATTGGCCATTCACCAATCAGATGAGACGCTGGGCAAGATGGACGCCTGGAACCGGGGCACGCACGGCAAGAGCGGCCTGATTGATCGCGTGAAGGCCTCGACGGTGGACGAGGCACAAGCCAGTGCAGCCGTGATTGCCTTTTTGAAGCAGTACGTGGGTGCAAACAAGTCACCCATGTGCGGCAATTCGATCTGTCAGGACCGCCGCTTTCTGGCTCAGTACATGCCAGAACTGGAGGCCTATTTCCACTACCGCAACTTGGATGTCAGCACCCTCAAGGAGTTGGCCAAGCGCTGGAAGCCAGGCTTGGCTGAGGGGTTCAAGAAGGCCCAGCGGCACACTGCATTGGCCGATGTGCAGGAATCGATTGATGAACTGGCGTACTACCGCCAGCACTTTCTGGTGGTGGCGTGATGGGGCTCCAAGTGATTCGGTTTGATCAACCCGAGACCGCTGGGGTGGTGGACCATCCTCGCGAAGATCGCCGAGAGCAGGGCTGCCCTCGACGTGAGACGTGGACCTTGTATGAGTCTGCGCCTGCTGGTTTGACTTGTGGCATTTGGGCCTGCGAGGTAGGGCGCTGGCGCATCGTGTTTCCAGCCAACAAGCACGAGTATTTCTTTGTGCTGGAGGGGCATGCGCGCTTGCATGATCGCGATGGCGGATACACCGATGTGCACGCAGGCCAAGGCGCGGTCATCCCGGCTGGCTTTGAGGGCGCTTTCGAGGTGTTGGCGCCGGTGCGCAAGCACTTTGTCGTGGTGGAGTCGGCCGTCTGAGCGCCGGTGCCTTTTGGAAGAGCCAATGAAAAACGCCTCGCTGGGCGAGGCGTTTGTGCTGTTGCGTTGAGCGCTGTAAGCGGCTCTAGCAGTGATCACTGTTGATTTTGACGGCGACGGCTCAAGGCGCCAACGGTCAACAAACCAGCAGCCAGCAAGGCGTAAGTTTCTGGCTCGGGCACGGCAGCGATTTCGCTTCGGCTCATCGCGTAGTCGAATACCTTGACCGAGGTCAGCGTGCCGATGGTTTGCTCGTTGCCGCCCCAGTTCACATCGTCAGCCAACAACCAAGCAGAGGTTTGACCAGCGTTCGTGTTGAACACAGCAGCATTGGCGGTGTCCAGGAAGCTGAACTGCAGGCCACCGTTCAGGTAAGCGCTGAACAAGCCGGTGTTGTCGCGAGTCAGTGTCAGACGTGTGCCGGAGGTCGCGCCAGCCAAGCCAGAGCCATACACCAGGGATGTATCGGGTTGCGCGAACACCAATGTGTCATCTTGCAGGTAGACGCCGGCGTCTTCCACGCGATCCTTGAAGTCAACGATCTTGTGCCAGTAGTTGGTGTAGTGGAGGTTGAATGTCAGGTCGAGGGTGTACTCGCTCGCGTTGACTTCGCCCAGCATATTGATGCCGGAGTCTGTCCATACAGGCGTGACAACCGGGGCGGCCATGGCGCCTGTCATGACCAAACTGGTCAGCGCGGCAGCGGCGATTTTGGACAACTTCATGAAAAACTCCCTCGAGAGCGGAACAACTGTGAGAAGAATTGTTTCATGTTCGCAAAAACCCGTGTGACATATTTCACCCCTTCTTCATGGGGTGCAAAACGCGACACGGTTGTCTATTAAATGATGCTGTTTTGCCAGGCGGAAATAGCTTGCGATAGCCAGGTGTTCAGGTCTGCGCCTTCGATCTTCAAGCCGAGTAAGGCCCCGGCCTGTTGAAGGGCCTCGACGGGTCTGGACAGGTCCAGCGCCTGGGCGCCGTTTTGTTTTGAGAGCTTTTGACCATCCTCTGCCAGAACCAGTGGGGTATGGCAGTAGATGGGAGTGGGGAGCCCTAGGCATTGTTGTAGCCAGATCTGCCGGGGCGTGTTGTCGGTCAGATCTTCGCCGCGAACGACGTGGGTCACGCCCTGCTCGGCGTCATCGACCACCACGGCCAACTGATAGGCCCACAAACCATCGGCACGTTTGATGACGAAGTCGCCGACGGCGTCCGCCAGGTTTTGAGATTGGGAGCCGAGTCGGCCATCGTGCCAGTCGATGACGCTGGAGGCCCCCTCAGGCACACGCAAACGCCAGGCGCGAGCGGGTTTGCCGTGCAGGCCGCCTCGTTCAGGTCGACACGTGCCTGGGTAGATCATGTCGCCATGTCGTGATTTGGTGATGCCACGAGCCGCGTTGGCTTGCGCGATGTCGTTACGGGTGCAAGCACATGGATAGGCGTGGCCGCCTTCGATGAGGCGATCGAGTGCCGCTTGGTAGTGCGTGCCTCGCTGGCTTTGGTAGATGACGGGGCCATCAGACGTGAGGCCGCACTGCGCCAATTGCTGCAAGATGAGTTCGGCCGCGCCGGGCATGCAGCGAGGGGTGTCGACATCTTCGATGCGGATCAGCCATTGGCCGCCGTGCGCGCGGGCGTCCAGCCAACTGGCCAAGGCTGCCACGAGTGAGCCCGCGTGCAAGGGGCCAGTAGGCGATGGCGCAAATCGGCCGACGTAAGTGGAACTCACAGTACCAGCCCCTCATGCAGGTCGAGCAAAGCTTGACGCGTGGTGGGGCTTTCCAACTGTTTCAGCCACCAAGTCAGGGCATGACCAGCCGGACCCGATGGCATACGCCAGGCATAGTGAATCCGTGAGCGGCGAGGTGTTTGATCAACCCGTTTGTGGACCAAACGACCTTGCTTGAGGTGCTCTTGCACCATGGCCCTGGGGAGGTGACCGCAACCGAGGCCACGCAATTGCGCCTCGAGCTTCGCAGTCATGGTGGGCACGGTCAACACATCTTGCCCCGGCAAGATGCCCACGGTGGTGGGCTCCAATCCACGCGCCGTGTCCGCCACTGCCACGATTCTGTGTTGTGCGAGCAAACAGGCGTCTAAGGGTTCTGGCGCTTGCGCCAATGGGTGATGCGGCGCCACGCACAAGATGAATTCGATCTCGCCCAGTGGCTCAACCCGAATACCCGGGTGGCTCATGCGTTCACCGGGCACGCCAATGGCCAAGTCGGCTTGCCCTGAGACCAAGGTCTCCCACGTACCCGTCAGCACCTCGCTACGTATTTTGAGTCGCGTGGGCGGGTTCAGGTCGTAAAAGGCTTCAATCAAGTCAAACAAGGCCTTCGGGGCCACGGCCTTGTCCAGCGTCACCGTGAGTTCGGTTTCCCAACCTGATGCCACGCGTTTGACGCGGTTGGCCACGGCATCCATTTGCTGCAGCAGCAATCGACCTTCTCGCAACAACTCTGCGCCCGCAGGGGTGAGTTGCGCTTGGCGTGAGCGGCGATCAAACAGCAAAACGTCTAACGCGTCTTCGAGTTGGCGCACGCTGTAGGTCAGCGCCGAAGGGACTTTGCCCAGCTCACGCGCGGCGGCCGCAAAACTGCCCGCACGGTCGATGGTGTCCATCATCAACAGCGCTTCAGGTGTCAAAACATGGTGGCGCTCACTCATGGTATGGCGGGTGTCGTTCAAAACATTTGAATGATGCCATCAAGTCCGCGCAGCCTATGGCGCAGGCCTTTTTCCTACAGTGAAGCCATGGCAAATGCGTTGAGGGCAGGTCCCTGACGCCAAGAGGAGAAAGACCATGCTGACACTGCGCCGCTCGGATGACCGAGGCTTCTTTGACTACGGTTGGCTGCAGACCTTTCACAGCTTTTCGTTTTCAGAGTATCGCGATCCCGCCTTCATGGGCTTTGGTCCCCTGCGGGTCATCAATGACGATGTGATTGCACCGGGTCGTGGATTCGGCATGCACGGGCATCGCGACATGGAAATCGTGACCTATGTGCTGGAGGGGGCCTTGGCCCACAAGGATAGCCTGGGTAATGGCGCCACGATCCTGCCTGGCGATGTGCAGCGCATGAGTGCAGGCACCGGCATCATGCACAGCGAGTTCAACCACGACCTGTACAAGCCGACCCGCTTGCTGCAAATCTGGATCTTGCCCTCGGAGGCGGGTATCCGCCCCGGTTATGAGCAGAAGCACTTCACCGAAGCAGACAAACGCGGGCGTTTGCGCTTAGTGGCTTCGCCGGACGGTCGTGACGGTTCGGTGCAGATCACTGCCGACGCCAATCTCAGTGTGGGTCTGTTTGATGGCGACGAGCGAGCAGAGGTCGAGCTGAACCCCTTCCGCAAGGCCTATGTTCATGTGGCGCGTGGTGAGTTGCGCGTGAATGGCAAGGCGCTCAAGCAGGGCGATGCCCTGTTCGTGGAAGACGAAGCCTTGTTGACGCTAGACCAAGGGCATCAGGCCGAAGTCTTGGTGTTTGACTTGGCGGCCTGAGGCCATGGCGACGACATGAGGAAGAGCGCTGCAGCTGGCCGGTCAGCTTTGTTGCGCTTCGAGCGTGTAGGCCGCGTGTTCGTCGACCCCAATGGTTTCAACCAACCAGGGCAGGGCTTCGGCCAGGCGGTCGTACAGCGTCCAAGGGGGATTGATGATGAACATGCCACTGCCAAACAAGCCCATGCCGTCACGGCTGGCGCCTTTGGTACGCAGGGTGGCGTGCAGCCAGTCCACTTTGGGCATCTCGGCGGCCAGGCGTTTGAGTTGGGCCGGGAACTGTTGGGATTCGCGTCTGGCCACTTCGGGATACCAAATCGCGTAGGTGCCAGTGGCAAAGCGTTGCACCGAATCGCGCAGTGTTTGAAGAACTTGGCGGTAGTCCTCTTTCATCTCGTAGGGCGGATCGATGTGGATCAGCCCTCGACGAGGTGGCGGCGGCAAGCAACCCTTGAGACCGGCAAAACCATCGGCCTCGTGGATGCTGACGCCGCGTTTGACCGACGCAAAGTGACCTTGCAGCAGTTTGATTTCGGAGGGGTGCAGTTCATACAGGCGAAGGTGATCTCCCTCGCGCAGCATCTGCGCCGCGATTTGGGGCGAGCCTGGGTACCAGTGCAATTGGTCTTTGTCGTTGACCGCTTGCACTTGGTCCAGAAACGCCTTCACGGCCACGGGTACGTCAGCTTTGTTGCGCAGGGGCCAGAGGGCGTGGATGCCCTCCAGCGCTTCGCCGCTCTTGGCCGCGTAGCCGCTTGTGAGGTCGTAGAAGCCCCCACCGGCGTGGGTGTCGATCACCCAGAAGGGTTTGTCTTTGTGCAGCAGGTGCTTGAGCAACTGCACCAGCACCGTGTGTTTGAGCACATCGGCGTGGTTGCCCGCGTGGAAGCCGTGTCGGTAACTGAACATGGCCCAAGGGTAACGGGTTTATGGCCCGCCGCCACGCCAGCCGTGTGATTTTTTGACAGCGAAAGGAAATGGCAATGAGCAAGAAGATCGTGATCGTGTATTTCAGCGGCTATGGCCACACCAAGCGCATGGCGGAAACCGTGGCGCAAGGCGCCGGCGGTGAACTGCTGGCGATTGATGCCGAAGGCAATTTGCCCGACGGCGGTTGGGAGACCCTGGCGGCGGCGGATGCCATCATCATGGGTGCACCCACCTACATGGGCAGCGTGCCCTGGCAGTTCAAGAAGTTTGCGGATGCGTCCTCTAAGCCCTGGTATTCACAGGTCTGGAAGGACAAGATTGCGGCGGGCTTCACCAACTCGGCATCCATGAATGGCGACAAGTTGTCGACCCTGCATTACTTGTTCACACTGGCCATGCAGCACAGCATGATCTGGGTGGGCACCGGCATGTTGCCCAGCAATGCCAAGGCATCCACCCGCAACGACATCAACTACGTGGCGTCGTCGAGCGGTGCCATGGCCACCACGCCTTCTGATGCCTCTGTTGACGAAATGCTGCCTGGCGACTTGGACACCGCGCGCAAGTTTGGTGAGCGCGTGGCTCAGGTGACCGCGCGACTGCAGTCTGCCTGATAGCCTAGGGCTTCAGGAATGGGGCCGCGATCGCCAAAGTGGTTTGCGGGTCCTCTTCCTGGGGGATGTGCCCCAGCTCCGGCAGATTCACCAATTTGCACTTGGGGATGTCTCGGCAGAACAGGGGGCCGTTGTCTGGTGCACTCATTTCGTCCAATGCACCCCACATGACGACGGTTGGGATTTGAATGCGGCGGATGAGATTGGCACTGTACCCGGGCTGGGATTGATCCATGCGCAGGAACAAGGCTTTGCGATTGCCCACGCGCAAATTCATTTCGTAATAGCGTTCGATGATGTCCGGGGTGACCTTGGCTGGGTTGCCATACACACTGCGCACGCTGGAGGCCACCACGGCTTTGGGCAGGATGCGTTCGGCCACCCAACGCCAGCCGCGTGCGCTCGCCATCTGAAAGCCAAGGGGCAAGGACATGGCCGATTGCGGATACCCATCCGGTGCCAGCAAGACCAGTTTTTTAACGCGGTCGGGTGCCAGCACGGCTGTCTGCCAGGCAATTTCGCCACCTAGGGCATTGCCCGCCAGGATCACGGTTTGGACATCCAAGGTGTCCAACAGGCGCAGCAAAAAGCGCGTGTAGGCATCAATGCGGTAGTCGCTCTGGGGGCTGGGCCCGGTCAAACCAAAACCAGGCAAATCGAAAGAGATGACGCGGCGTTGCTTGTCGAGGCTGGCTTGCCAGCCTTCCCAGGTGTGCAAGCTCGCCCCCATGCCGTGAATCAAGACGATGGGGGTGGGGTCCGTGCGTGGGCCCGTATCGCGGACATGTACTTGCATGCCGTCGATCTCCACAAACGTCGACGGCGGCGGAGCCCAGCGGGCGGCGAGTTGGCCCAGTTGTTTGTCAGGTTGCCAGGTGGCCCAGACGCCCCCGGTCACGAACAAGCCGAGAACGATCAGGCTCCACCAAATTCTTTTGATCCATTCCATGCGCGAATCATGCCGCGCTTTGGGCTTCCTTTCGGCTGGGACCATTCATTTTTCGCAGCTGGCGCATCACGACGGGCTGGTACCACGAGCCCAGCAAACGGATGAGTTTGTCCAGGAAACGTGCATCCGGGCCAACCAGCACGCGGCGCTGATTTTTCTCGACCGCGCTGAGGATTTGCAGAGCCGCGTCTTCCGCAGTGGTGACGTTGATGGCTTTGTTGGCGCGACGCTTTTGGGTTTCGGCATCGACTCCGGTCAGCTTTCTCATCGAATCATCGACCTTACCCGCCATGGCGATATTGGTTTTGATGCCGCCCGGGTGGACACAGGTGGCGCTCACGCCGCAGTTTTCCAGATCCAGCTCCATGCGCAGGGCTTCGGTGTAGCCGCGCACGGCGAATTTGCTGGCGTTGTAGGCGCCTTGTCCGGGCACGGCCATCAGGCCAAACAGGCTGGATGTGTTGACGACGTGGCCGTCGCCACTGGCTTTCAGATGGGGCAAGAAGGCCTGGGTGCCGTAGACCACGCCCCAGAAGTTGATGCCCATGATCCAGTCAAAGTCAGATTGTTTGACGGTTTCCAAAGGTACCGTCAAGGACACGCCGGCATTGTTGAACACCAGGTTCACCTTACCGTGGTCACGTACCACTTGTTCGGCCCAAGCGAACACGGCTTCCCGATTGGCGACATCCAAGCGGGTGACGGTGACGCGCACGCCAAATTGGCCAGCCAATTCGGCCGTCTTGAGCAGCTCGGCGTCATTGACATCGCTCAGGGCGAGGTGGCAACCACGGCGCGCCAGTTCCAGGGCCAAGGTGCGGCCCATGCCAGAGGCGGCGCCAGTTACCGCGGCGACTTTGTCTTTGAAGTCTTTCATGTCGAGAAGGGATGAGGGTTCTGAAAAAGCCGGGACGTCACTGCGTCACGCGGCGAATGAAGGCGACGGTGTCTTTGAGACTTTCGCGAGCCTCTGGCAGCAAGACCATCGTGGGCCAGACGTGTGGCATCTTGGGCTTGAGGTGCAGTTCGCTGGGCACGCCTGTTTTCTGTGCGTTGGCATGCACGCGACGCGAGTCGTCCAGCAGCACCTCATGCTCGCTGGCGTGGATCATCAGGGGCGGCAAGCCGCTCAGATCAGCAAAGACGGGAGAAGCCAGTGGGGTCTGGGCCGAGCGACCAGCCAGGTATAAGGCGGCTGCCTGGGGCAGGGCGTTGGGGTCAAACATCACATCGGCTTTCGCCATGGTCTTCATCGTGTCGCCAGAGCAACTCAAGTCCGCCCAGGGGGAGAACAAGAAGGCACCTGCTGGCATCGGCACACCCTTGTCCCTGGCAGCGAGCAGTGTCGCCAGGGTCAAGCCGCCGCCCGCGGAGTCACCACCAAACACGACCTTTTTAGGATCCAGGCCTTGCTCCAGCAGGTGAGTCCACCACGCCAGCGCGTCGTCGATCGCGGCTGGAAAGACATGCTCGGGGGCCATACGGTAGTCGACCGACAAAACCTTCAATTTGCCCGCTTTGGCCAGATAGGCCGCAACAGGTCGGTGGGTATCCAAGCCGCAGAAGAAATAGCCGCCGCCGTGGAAATACACCACCGTGGTCTCAGCCCCCTCGGTTTGAAGCCACTCGGCGGGGCACAGTCCCTTGTGCGGTTGTGCAGCAACCGGCTTATGCTGTACTTCTTTGGGGACAGGCGGGTTGCGCTTGGCCATTTTGGTGACCATGGCGCGCGCGCGATCGACGTTGATCGTGCCGCGTGTTTCGCGTTTGAAGGTCAGGCGCAACAGCCATCCCGTCAGGGTTGCCTGGATACTCATGTGAATCCGATTTGATTTTTGACAATATATCTTGTCACAATAGCGGTGACAATGGTTCATGTCAAGATAGCGATCCCTATGCAATCTGCCATTCCAGACCTCCCCACAGCCAGCCGTCGCCGTTATGGTGGGGTGCCGCCTGAAGAGCGGCAACGCCAGCGTCGCATCAAGCTGATCGAAGGTGCCACCGAAGTGTTTGGCACCAAGGGCTTTCACGCCGCGACGGTGCGCGAAGTGTGTGTGGCAGCGCACCTGACCGAGCGCTACTTCTACGAGTCCTTCAAAACCTTGTCGGACTTGTTCATTGCGGTGTACGTCGACATGCGCCAGCAGTTGATGGACCGCACGCTCAAGGTGTTGTCGAAAGCGGATCAGCAGCCGGTTGAACTGGTGGAGTCATCCCTGCGTGTGTTCCTCGAATTCATCAAGGAAGATCCCCGTCGGGGGCAGGTGATGTTGGTGGACGCCTTGGGCATCAACAATGAGGTGGCGCGCATCAGTGGCGACACGGCTCGCGACTACGGGCACTTGGTGCGTGCCCGCTTGATGTCGATGGTCTCGCCAGAAGCGGCCCAAGAGATCGACATGGCCTTGTTGGCCGATGGCATGGTGGGCCTGAATATCTTGTTGGCCGCACGTTGGATGCAGGACGGCTTCAAAACGCCCCTGGACAAAGTCGTGCGGACCAACACCTTGCCTTATTTGGGATTGCTGGCGTTGCTGGGTGATTCCACCAAGCCATAACGGCGCATCAATCGCTCGCGTTGGCCGGGCACGAAGTTGATGCGGTTCACGTCGCCGCCAGTGGCTTCGATCACACGGGGGTTCATGATCGAAAACCACAGGGGTGGGATGTAAGCGATCAGGAACATGCCCAAGTAGCCGGTCGGCAAAGTCGGCAATTCTTCAAAATTGCGCAGCGATTGATAACCGCGGGTCGGGTTGGCATGGTGATCCGAATGGCGCTGCAGGTGAAATGTGATCACATTGGATGCGATCAGGTTGCTGTTCCATGAGTGATGCGGGCGGCAGGGCTCATATCGACCATTGGCCAGCTTCAGTCGCTTCAAGCCATAGTGCTCGATGTAGTTGGCTGAGGTCAGCTGGAAGGCGCCCCAAGGAATCATGATGGCCAAAGCGGGAATGATGTCGCCTCCCAGCCATGCGACCATGCCGCCGTAAACCGTCAGGGTGATCAAGGCACCTTGCAAGATGTCGTTGCTCAAGCTCCAAGGCGATTTGTTCAGTCGCTCCAGCCGCTCACACTCCAAGTCCCAGGCGCGGAAAAAGGCTCCTGGCAGCTCACGGAACATGAAGCGATAGATGCTTTCGCCCAGTTGCGAAGAGGCGGGGTCTTCCGGTGTGGCCACATGGCGGTGATGGCCGCGATTGTGTTCAATCGAAAAGTGGCCGTAGCCCACCAAGGCCGCTTGAATCAAGCCCAGTTTGCGCGATAGCGTGTCTCGCTTGTGCCCGAGCTCGTGGCTGATGGCCAAACCCAAGGCGCCCATCAACGTACCGCAGGTGATGACCGTGATGAACCAGCTGTACCAAGGCAGCTCGTGGGTGCTTAGGTAGTAAAGCGTGAACGCTGTGCAGGCCCACATGACCGGCAAGGTGAGGTAAATCACCCAGCGGTAATAGGCGTCGGTCTCCAGGTGAGGCACCGCCTCTTCAGGCGGGTTGCTGAGGTCTTCACCAATCACCACATCCATCAACATGATGCCGATGTAGGAGAACAAGGCTGGTGCAAAAAACCAGAACTGGCTGGTCGCACCCATCATGTGGGCGACCGGCCCGACCAACACCAGCAGACACATGAACAAGGGCATGGCCCACAAGATGCGTTTGCGGTCGCGATAGGCAATGGGGTGAGGGGAGTTGACGGGCAAGATGGCACTCATGGGGTCTCCGGTGTTCTGTTTATGGAATGGTGCAAATCTTCTCGTTTGTGCGAATCCGGCGACACCGTTTGCGCTGGCAAAATATCGTCAAATTGTGCCAATTTGGCGTACTGCCCGTGTCCATGCAAACCCAACAAGACTGGCTTTTACCGGCGGTGCACCCCGTCTACGCCCGCCTGATCTGCGCTGATCTGCGACGACGCGGTTTCAGCGAGGCGCAAGCACTTGAAGGCACCCGGCTGAACTGGCAAGACCTGCACAGCAAGAACCTGTTTCTCAGCTTTGAGCAATTTCGTCGTTTGGTGGTCCATGCCTTGAGCTTGTCGCAATGCCCATGGTTGGGCCTCCAAATGGGCTTGGGGACGCATTTGTCCGCGCATGGTGCGGTGGGCTACGCAGGCATGGCGGCTCACCATGTGGGACAAGTCTTGATGTTGATGCAGCGGTTCAGCAATTTGCGGCAGCGCATTGCCCACTTTGAGGTCGAGCAGGACGACTGCTTGCGTTTGATCTTGGTCGAGCGCGTCAGCGCCCCGGATGTGCACGCTTACCTCATGGGCAATTTTGCGGGTGGCCTGATTCACCTGCTCGAAACCATCACCGGCCAAGACCTTCGCCATCAGGTGGCCATTGACTGGCCCTTTGCCGAGCCCGATCAGCCTGAACCCTATCTCACCTTCTGCCCGCAATCGCGGTTTGGTGCGCCTCAACTGGTGGTGCAGTTGCCCTTGTCTGTGCTGAGCACACCGAGCCTGGCGCCAGACCCCGAGGCCTACCGCGTGGCATTGCGGGATTGTGAGCGCCAACTGGCTTTGGAGCAGGGCGGGGATCTGGCTGCCCGCATCCAGCAGCGTTTGTTGGACTGCGACGGTGACTACCCCACCCTGGAGCGCATGGCTGAACTGGAGAGCGTGTCCCCCCGCACCCTGATCCGACATCTTCGGCAAGAGGGCGTCACCTACCAGCAATTGTTGGACACAGTGCGAGAAGAGTTGGCCTGCTGGCTGCTGGTGCAAACGAGTTTAAGCGTCGAGTCGATCGCCGAAAAGCTGGGTTACCAAGATACGTCCAACTTCAGCCGGACCTTCCGGCGCTGGCTGGGCATCACCCCCAGGGCATTTCGCAGTGCCAAACAAGATCTGCAAGCCCAGCCCTGAGCGAGAGGGTCAAGCGTTCTTACAATGCCGTCATGCCTTTTGTACACCTGCGCGCCCACACCGAGTTTTCTGTCGTAGACGGAACCGTTCGCATTGACGATCTGGTCAAAGCGGCGGCCAAGGACAACCAGCCTGCTGTGGCGGTGACCGACCTCAGCAATTTGTTCGGGGCAGTCAAGCTGTACTCCGGTGCGCGGAAAAAAGGCGTGCAGCCCATCGTGGGAGCCGATGTCTGGCTGGAGCCCGAAGAGGCCGGCAAGCCTCCCGTGCGCTTGCTGCTGTTGATTCAAAACAAGCAAGGTTATCTGCGCTTGTGCGAACTACTGGGCGAGGCATGGACGGCGCCAGGTCAACGCTCTCACGCCTGGGTGTTCTGGAAGTCGCTCGCCGAAAACAATGCTGGCTTGATTTGCCTGTCCGGCGCCGATCTGGGGCCGGTCGGGCATGCCATTTTGAATGGAGACCCAGCCAAGGCGGAGGCATGGGCGCGCAAGCTGGCGGACACCTTCCCTGGCCGTTTCTACATCGAGCTTCAGCGTGCCGGTCATGCCACCAACGAGGCCCACATTCGTGGCGCTGTGCCCTTGGCGGCCAAGTTGGGCCTGCCCGTGGTGGCCACGCACCCGATTCAATTCCAAACGCCCGACGACTTCGAGGCGCACGAAGCCCGCGTCTGTATTGCCGAAGGCGAGACCTTGGGCAACCCCCGTCGCGTCAAGCGCTTCACCAAAGAGCAGTACTTCAAGACCACAGCGCAGATGGAGGCCTTGTTTGCCGACATCCCCTCGGCCATTGCCAACACAGTGGCCATTGCACGACGTTGCTCGCTGACTTTGGTGCTGGGCAAGCCGCAATTGCCAGACTTCCCCACGCCGATCATGCCTGACGGCAAGCCGCAGCCCATGGACGAATTTTTCCGTGAGCTCTCGCACCAGGGCCTGGAAGAGCGTCTGATCCATCTGTTCCCCGATGAGGCCGAGCGCAACACCATGCGCCCGCAATACGTGGAGCGCTTGGACTTCGAGATCAACACGATCTTGAAGATGGGCTTCCCAGGCTACTTCCTCATCGTGCAGGATTTCATCAACTGGGCCAAGAACAATGGCTGCCCCGTAGGACCGGGCCGGGGCTCGGGTGCCGGCTCCTTGGTGGCCTATGCGCTCAAGATCACCGATCTGGATCCGCTGAAATACAACCTGCTGTTCGAGCGCTTCCTGAACCCCGAGCGGGTCTCGATGCCCGACTTCGACATTGACTTCTGCCAGGGCAACCGCGACCGCGTCATCGACTACGTGAAGGACCGCTATGGCCGCGAGGCCGTGTCCCAGATCGCCACCTTCGGCACCATGGCGGCGAAGGCCGCACTGCGTGACGTGGGGCGCGTGCTCGGCATGGGCTATGGTCATGTCGACAGCATCGCCAAGCTGATTCCCGCGCCCCCCGGCAAAACGGTGACGCTGGCCAAATTGCCTCCTGACTTTGATCCCGACAAGGCCAAGGTCATCTATGCCCGCCACGAAGCGCCCGAGCTCAACGAGCGCGAAAAAGCCGAAGAAGAAGTGGCCTCATTGCTGGAGCTAGCTGAGCGTGTGGAAGGCATGGTCCGTAACATCGGCATGCACGCGGGGGGCGTGCTGATCGCGCCCGGCAAGATCACCGACTTCTGCCCGCTGTACCAACAGCCGGGTAGCGACTCGGCCGTGAGCCAGTACGACAAGGACGACGTGGAACAGATCGGCCTGGTGAAGTTCGACTTCCTGGGCTTGGCCACCTTGACCATTCTGGAAACGGCCAAAGAGTTCATCATGGCCCGCCATCCGGACCAGAAGGACTTTGACTTCGCCAAGATTCCTTTAGACGACGCGCCGACGTATCGGCTGCTGTCTGAAGGCAAAACCGTGGCCGTGTTCCAGCTGGAATCTCGCGGGATGCAAGGCATGCTGCGCGACGCCAAACCCAGCGTCTTCGAGGACATCATTGCGCTGGTGGCGCTGTATCGTCCGGGTCCCATGGACCTGATCCCCTCCTTCTGTGCGCGTAAGCACGGTAAGGAAGAGGTGACCTACCCGCATCCATTGATGGAATCGGTGCTCAAGGAGACCTACGGCATCATGGTCTACCAGGAGCAGGTGATGCAGGTGGCCCAGATCGTGGGTGGCTACTCGCTCGGTGGCGCCGACCTTTTGCGTCGGGCCATGGGCAAGAAGAAGGTTGAGGAGATGCAACATCACCGCGCCATCTTCTCGGAAGGTGCGGCCAAGAACGGCATCAGCAAGGCGCTCGCAGACGAAATCTTTGACTTGATGGAGAAGTTCGCGGGTTACGGCTTCAACAAGTCCCACGCGGCTGCGTACGCCTTGCTGGCGTATCACACGGCATGGTTGAAGCACCACTACACCTCTGAATTCTTCGCAGGCAACATGACGATTGCCAGCGATGACACCGACAAGCTCAAGATCTTCCACGACGATGCCGTGGGCAACTTCGGCATCACCTTCTCGCCGCCCAATGTGAACGAGGGCGAATGGCGCTTCATTCCCACAGGCAACAAGTCCATTTGTTATGCCCTGGGGGCGGTGAAAGGCACGGGCCAAGCGGCGATTGAAAGCATCGTGGCCGAGCGCAAAGCCAATGGGCCGTTCAAGAGCTTCTTTGAATTTTGCTCGCGGGTGGACCGCAAAATGGTCAACAAGCGGGTGGTCGAAGCTTTGATCAAAGCCGGTGCATTTGACACCTTGGAGCCCAACCGCGCGGCCTTGATCGCCAGCGTGTCGTTGGCCTTTGAATATGCCGACACCTTGCAAGCCAATGCCGACCAAGGTGGCTTGTTTGACTTTGGTGACAGCCATGCGGCGTCCACCAACGAGCCCGACCTGGTCCCCACCGAACCGTGGACCTTGAAAGAAAAGCTGGGCCTCGAGAAGACCGCCATTGGCTTCTTTCTGACGGCACACTTGTTTGATGAGGCCGAGTCAGAAGTGCGTCGCTTTGTGCGCAGTCGCATCAGTGATCTCAAAGACAGCCGGGATCCTCAATTGGTGACCGGCATCATCAGCGACCTGCGTGTCATCAATGGCACGCGGGGGCGGGTGGGCATCTTCAAGATCGACGACAAGAGCGAAACGATCGAGGCCGTGGCCAATCAAGAGACGCTGGACGCAAACAAAGACCTGCTCAAAGACGACGAACTGGTGGTCATCCAAGGCAAGGTCCAAACCGATCGGTTCTCAGGCGGCTTGCGCTTGAACGTGCAAGAAGTGATGAGCTTGGCCACTGCACGTTGTCGCTATGCGCGCTTTGTGCGTGTGGTGGCCAAAGATCAAAAGCTGCCCGTCAAAGAGTGGCTCAAGGAATATCCTGCCAAGGTCATCGAGGCGCCCCAGCCCGATTTGCCAGACACCTACCAGGGGCTGAATATTCGGGTTGTTGTTGAACGGCAGACGCCGGAATTGTCCGCGCGGGGAGAGCTCGATCTGGGTGATCGCGCTCGCGTGTACCCGAGCGAACAAGCCATGTTGCGCATTCGAGAGTTGCTGCCCGATGCCCAGGCCACTGTGGTCTACGGCGAGAACTAAACCTCGGGCTCAGTTCCAGCGGCTGCTCCAACGTGCTCGACCGTCATCGTGGTGGCGGTGTCCGCGGTGCTCGTCACGCTCGTCGCATCGCTCTTCGCGGTGGTGACGATGATGGTGGCGAGGAGGAACGTAGCCAATCACTGGGCGAACATAGTCGACTTCACGAATGATCACCGGGCGATGTACCACCGTTGTCACGGGGGCAGGCGCGTATCGCACAGGCGGCGCGATAACGACGGGGGCAGGCTGATAGGACTGATAGACCGGTGGTGCTTCGTAGCGATAGCCGCGATCGTCACTCGGGTTGACGGTCACATTGATCGGAATGGTCGATCCGGGTTGGTGCTGCATCTGGGTGCTGTAGCGCTGGCCGCCGTACTCGTACACCACGTTGTAGCCTACAACTTGGTTCTGGTACGAACTCTGTTGTTCGCATCGCTGAACGGTTCGCATCACGCCTGGACGGCCATCGTTTTCGATCCTGTCACCCACGGCTGCGCCCAGAATCACCCCCAGACCGGTAGCAACCGCACGACCTGAGCCTTTGCCGACCGCATTCCCCATCGCGCCGCCCGCAATGGCGCCGACGATGGCACCAGCGCCAGAGGAGCGAGCGGGTTCTTGACGCAGCTCGTCGTAACAGACCTGGCGCGGGACCGCGACTTGTGCCATCACAGGTGAAGACGAGATGACGCGGGCTTGGACCGTGGCACTCGACGAGCTGGGGTAGTGTCCATACTCGCCACCGCGAGGACCAGCACAGGCGACCGTGGATACTGCGACAGCGGCCAAGGCCACCAACTGCATTGCATTTTTTGAGGCTGGTTGATTCACGTTGATCTCCGTCTTCAGTCGTGCTGCTTGTGCAACACGTGGTTCCTCAACGCGGGGGGCAGCTTCTTCGATGACAGAGCTTGATGTTGCAACTGTAAAGATCCGTGAAGTGCCTAGCCGATCAGGGCGCGCGATGTTCGTCGGCTGAATTGCCGCAAGCCCAGGGCGGCCAAGGACACCAAAACGGGAATCAGATAGCTGTTGTCTATGGGGATGCGCTTACCGTTGGCAACTAGGAAACTCAACAGCAAATAGTGCATGCCCCAGGTATGAAGTCGGCCCCACCATACAGGGCTCAGCTGTCGCGCCAGTCTGGGGTGGGATGTCAGTCCCATGGCTATCAGAAACAAATATGCCAGCCCACCAGAGATCAGATTCGCGGTCGATACCTGTTTCGCGAAAGCAAGCGGGTCCATATGCCAGAAGGCCAGAATGCCAAGCAAATGGATCCCGTGCGAGGTCATGAGGAGAAGCCCCCACTGTTTTCTCCTGGCTCGAATCCAGTGCGTGGCGGCCGTGGGCCATTGTTGCCACACCGCGCTTGCGGTGTAGGCCAACAGGAAAAAGAACAGAGAGGTTCTGGCGGTCATTCTAATGAGCTCGCGCCAAGCCGCCACATCCCACTCGGGAATCAAGACGACAAGGCTCATGGTCATCAGAAGGGCAGTGCCGGCATACCAGGCGGTGGCTGTGTGTTTCATGGCGGTCGGTGGGAGTCAAATCATCAATGCCGTGATCCTAAAAAACGCCGGGTTCAATCACCTAGCAAAATACGCAGTGCTTACATTGGGGCCATGACGTCGATGCAAAACAAGCCAAAACAGATTTCTGGTCGATACCACCATGGCAATTTGCGGCAAGCCATGATCGAAGCCACCTTGGTATTGGCAGAAGAGTCAGGGCTGGAGCGTGTCAGCTTGCGTGAGGTGGCGCGGCGGTTGGGGGTGTCCTCAGGTGCCCCGTTTCGTCATTTCCGAGATCGCCAAGCCTTGATGACCGCCATTGCCGAAGAGGCCACCAGGCAATTGCGCATTCGTGTGGAGCGGGATCAATTGACCGCGCCAGCAGCGGCAGTGGAAAAGCTTCGATGCCTGGGGCATAGCTTTTTAGCCTGGGCGTGGAGTCATCCGACCCAGTTCAAACTGGTCTCCAGTCGACAGCTTTTTGACTTCAATGCATCGGAGTCGCTCGCGCATCATTTCGGTGCGGTGCGAAATTTGACGCTGAGTCTCATCCAGCAGGCGCAATCTCAAGGGCAGCTCTCGGATCGTCAAACACCAGAGCAAATTGGATTGGCACTACGAGCCAGTGCTTATGGCTTGGCTCGCATGGCCATCGACGGTCAATTGCCTCAGTGGGGTGTTGTGAACCCCGAAGACGAGCACAAGGTTGCGACAAGTTGCCTCGATCTGATATTGAATGGTATGTGTATGAGGGGATACCCAGATTAAAATGCGAGGTTTCGTCTAACCCATTTGACACAACCATGTCCAAAACCACCAAGTCCAAGGCAGTCAAGGCCGCCAAGCCTGTGGCCGCCGCTCCCGTGGCAGCAGCACCTGCGGCAGCTGGCCAAAAAGTCAAGAAAGTCGTTCTGGCCTACTCGGGTGGTTTGGACACCTCCATCATCCTGAAGTGGTTGCAAGACGAATACAACTGCGAAGTCGTCACCTTCACGGCTGACATTGGCCAGGGCGAAGAAATCGAACCCGCACGTGCCAAGGCCATCAAGATGGGCATCAAGCCCGAAAACATCTTCATCGAAGACCTGCGTGAAGAGTTCGTGCGCGACTTCGTGTTCCCCATGTTCCGCGCCAACGCGCTGTACGAAGGCGAATACCTGCTGGGCACCTCCATTGCCCGCCCTCTGATCGCCAAGCGCCTGATCGAAATCGCCAAGAAGACCAAGGGCGACGCCATCTCCCACGGCGCCACCGGTAAGGGCAACGACCAAGTTCGTTTCGAACTGGGCGCCTACGCACTGATGCCTGGCGTGAAGGTCATCGCCCCATGGCGCGAGTGGGATCTGCTGAGCCGCGAAAAGCTGCTGGCCTACGCTGACAAGCACGGCATCCCGGTTGACTTCAAGAAGCGCAAGGGTGGCGCCCCTTACTCGATGGACGCCAACCTGCTGCACATCAGCTACGAAGGTGGCGTGCTGGAAGATCCGAACTTCGAGCCCGAAGCCAATATGTGGCGCTTGACCGTGTCGCCCGAGAAGGCGCCCAACAAGCCCGAGATCATCGAGCTGACCTATGCCAAGGGTGACGTCGTCGCCATCAACGGCGTGAAGATGTCGCCTGCCACCGTGCTGACCAAGCTGAACGAAATCGGCGGCAAGCATGGCATCGGTCGCCTGGACAAGGTTGAGAACCGCTATGTGGGCATGAAGAGCCGTGGTTGCTACGAAACCCCTGGCGGCACCATCTTGCTGACCGGTCACCGCGCCATCGAATCCATCACCCTCGACCGCGAAGTGCTGGCGCTGAAGGATGACCTGATGCCCCGTTACGCTCGCATGGTCTACAACGGCTACTGGTTCAGCCCAGAGCGCGAACTGCTGCAAGGCCTGATCGACAAGAGCCAGGAAACCGTCAACGGTACCGTCAAGCTCAAGCTGTACAAGGGCACCATCATGTGCGTGGGCCGTGCCTCCGCCACCGACAGCCTGTTTGACCCCACCATCGCCACGTTCGACGATGACGGCGGCGCCTACAACCAGGCCGATGCAGCCGGCTTCATCAAGCTCAACGCCCTGCGTCTGCGCATTGGTGCCAACGTCAAGGCCAAGCGCGCCGGTGCCAGCAAGGCCACCAAGCCCGCAGCCAAGAAGAAGGCTGCAGCCAAGCCCGCTTCACAGCCAGCTGCCAAGCCTGCAGCCAAGCGTGTCGCTGCAAAGAAGGCCGCCAAGTAATTGATCCCGTCAAGGCCGGTGCTTGTGCATCGGCCTTTTTTCTTTGTCTGGAGACCCATTCATGACCACCACCACTCTGGCCGGTACCGTCAACACCCAAGCCAACGTTTACTTTGATGGCAAGTGCGTGTCGCACACCGTGACTCTGGCTGACGGCACCCGCAAGTCTGTCGGCGTGATCCTGCCTTCGACCCTGACCTTCAACACCGGTGCACCCGAAATCATGGAAACCGTCGCTGGCAAAGCCACCATCAAGTTGGCAGGTTCCGACGAATGGAAGACTTACGCTGCGGGCGAAAGCTTCAACGTGCCTGGTAACTCTTCTTTCGAGATCAAAGTGGAAGGCGAGGCCTACCACTACATCTGCCACTTCGGTTGATTCGAACAAGATCTGGTCTTCTTGGCCAGATGAGAAAAAAGCCGCTCATCGAAGCGGCTTTTTTGATGGACTGACGACACCAGTGGGTGTCAGAACTTCGGTTCAGGTGCATCCTCGGTGTCGCGTCGTTGGCAAGCCATGTTCAGCGTACCCAGCAACACGTCGTCGAAATCGAACAGCTCTGCATCCAGTTCGCCTGTTTGTCGGTCAATCGCCATGCGAATGGTGGCCAATCGTTTCAGATTGGGTTGCCACACGATCAACTGGCCGCTCATCCAGTCTTGATACACCACGGTGCCGGGTTGCGGCAATTTGTAGAGCATCGTGTACAGCACGGGCGTCTGGGTGTACTTCAGGCGCTCGCCCACGGGTAGCACGTTTGAGCGTTGGATCAAGGCCGTGTTGTTGTTGTCTCGCAGAGCGAAGTCCACAGTCGCAGGGCGTGTGGCGCCATTGACCTTGATGTGGCCTTTGCAGTGCAGGAACAGATGGAACTCTGCAGCGTGGCTAACAGACGATGCCGCCAGCAACAGTGCACCGGGCGCCAGAGTCAAGCGCAGTCGTTTCAGCCAAGACGAGTTCATTTCTTCTTGCCGATCGGTTTGGTGCTGCCTGTGGACTTGATCTGCGCGTCGACTTCCTTGGATGCAGCAGTGTCGCCGCCTTGCACGCCCAGGCGTCCACCCGTGCCGAGTCCACCTTTGACCATCTGGGCCCTGTAGTTGCGCACCGCTTTGACCATCTGGTTGTACGAGTCTGCAAAAGCTGCGACCACCACCTTGCCTTGCGGTGTCTTGGCGTATCCGCCGCCACCACCGAATCCGCCACCACCGAAGGCCGCGCCCATCAGGCCAAAGTCAAAGTTGCCCGCGGTGCCCTCGGCGGCGGCGATCTGCACGCCAGACCGGTTGTCGATCAACAGCAAGGTGGTCGACGCTTCGTTCTTACCCATGCTGCCTGCCACCATGCCCAAGACGCCACCCACCAAACCGCCGCCCATCAATTTGCCACCCCCGGTTTTGCCGGAGAACTGGATGGATGGGCTCATGGTGTAGTCGGCTGCAACGAGTTGCCCCTTCTGGAAGTTGCTGCCGGCTCGGCTTTCATCACCACGCGCAAATTCGCGTTCGCGCATGACGTTGTCCATGCTTCGGCCTCGCTCAACAATCACAAAGCAGTTGCTTTGTTGAATCATCAAGCGCAAAACCGGTACGGTGGAGCCCAGTTGGTGCTCACGCAGGGCGTAGTACCAAGGAGCATTGGTGTCTTCATCGATCGCCAGGGTGCCCAGCGATTCAGGGCATTTTTCCAGCGAGGTGTTCTCTCCCTCAACGTTGTCACCCCCAGCTGCGCCGCTGACGGTGCCTTTGTTGCCGCCCAATGAAGGGGTGGTGGAACAACCCGAAACCGCCAAAGCAGCAGTGATCAAACCCAATGTGACAGCGCGGCGCATGAAGACCTCCAGAACATCCGTTGTTATTCGCGTCAAAGTATAGGGCGCACAACACGGTTGGACGAAGGAAAGCCGCGGGCTTCCCCAGTTTGAAGGGGATGTCTGAATCAGACCACGACCGGTTCGGGCTCCAGTCGGATACCAAAGCGCCCGTAAACGCTTTCCTGAATGGCTCTCGCCAAGGTCACCACCTCCGCACCACTGGCGCCGCCCCGGTTGACCAACACCAGCGCTTGTTTGTCATACACGCCGGCTCGACCGATGGACTTTCCCTTCCAGCCGCAAGCGTCAATCATCCAGCCTGCCGCCAATTTGAAGCTCCCGTCTGGCAAGGGGTAGTGCACGATTTCAGGGTCGCGGCCAATGATGTCGCGGCATTGTTCAGCCGTCACCACGGGGTTTTTGAAGAAGCTGCCTGCGTTGCCGATTTGAGCGGGATCGGGCAGCTTGGCACGCCTGACCTCGCAGATCCAATCAAAGATTTGCCGAGGTGAGGGCTGGCTGATGCCAGACTCTGCCATTTTGCGTTCCAGTTCGAGATAGCCCGTCACCGGTTGCCAGGGACGAGGCAGGTGCAGGCGCACTTTGGTGATCACGCTCTTGCCGGCCAAGAGGCTTTTGAAGATGCTGTCACGATAGCCAAATCGGCATTGTTCGCGATGCAGCGTCACCATGCGACCCGTGATCAGGTCCACGGCGTCCAAGGATTCAAAGCGGTCTTTCAACTCAATCCCATAGGCACCAATGTTCTGCACCGGCGCAGCCCCCACCGTGCCCGGAATCAGGGCCATGTTTTCTAAGCCCGGCAGATCGTTGTCGAGACACCAAGCCACGGTGTCGTGCCAAGACTCACCTGCGCCGATCTCAACGATCCATGCGTCATCGCGAGTCTCGATCAGTTGTCGGCCTTTGATCTCCATCTTGATCACGCATGCGTTCACGTCTTGGGTCAGGACCAGGTTGGAGCCGCCGCCCAGAATGAACTTCGGGGCGTGCCCCAATTCAGGGTGATTCACGATCTGGCGCACCTGCGCCTCCGTGCTGACACGGACCAAAGTGTGGGCCGCTGCGGGGAGGCCAAAAGTGTTGTAGGCACGCAGGCTGGCACTGCGTTCGACATCTAAGGGTTGGTGCATGGCAGAATTTTCGCAGACAAAGGAGAAATTCATGCCCAGTTTTGATGCCGTTCTTGATCCCAACCTGGTTGAAGTGCGCAATGCCGTTGATCAAACCACCAAAGAAATCGGAACCCGATTCGATTTCAAAGGCACCAGTGCCGCCATTGAGTTCAAGGAAAAAGAGAAACAAATCGTCATCACCGGCGACAGCGACTTCCAGTTGGACCAGGTGCGAGACATCCTGACCAACAAGCTCACCAAGCGCAGTGTGGATGTGCGCTTCCTTGATATCGGCAAGGTTGAGAAAATCGGTGGCGACAAGGTCAAGCAACCCCTCACCATCAAAGCCGGCATTGAGTCTGATCTGGCCAAGAAGATTCAAAAAATCCTCAAGGACAGCAAGATCAAGGTGCAAGCGGCCATTCAGGGCGACACGGTTCGCGTGACCGGCGGCAAGCGCGATGACCTGCAAACGGCCATTGCCCTGCTCAAAAAAGAAGTCACAGAAGCGCCACTGTCCTTCAATAACTTCCGCGATTGATCAAGCGGACCTGACGTAAGCTGCCGCCATGATCAAAACCATTCTTCACATTGGGGTTGCGGCGGCTTGCGCAGCCGGCGTGCAAGCTGCTTGGGCGCAAAGTGTCGCGATGACAGGCGGCATGGGCAGTAAAGCCCTGTTGGTGGTCAATGGCGGGGCTCCCAAGGCCTTGGCTGCGGGCGATGTGCACCAGGGCGTCAAGGTGATCAGTGTGGCGTCTGATCGCACCGTGGTGGAAGTGGCTGGCAAGCGTCAAACCATTCCCTTGGGTGGTGCGCCGGTGAGCATCGGTGGCGGACTGGGGGGCGCGCAAGGCACGACCATCGTCTTGACCGCAGGCTCTGGTGGCCACTTCGTCACGGGCGGCGCGATCAATGGCAAGTCGGTTCAGTTTCTGGTTGACACCGGTGCGACGGTGGTCGCCATGGGGGCATCTGAAGCACAGCGCTTGGGCATCGATTTTGAAAAGGGGCAGAAGACCTTCACCAGCACTGCCAATGGTGTGGTGCCGTCTTATCGGGTCAGCCTGACATCCCTTCGCATTCAAGATGTGGAGGTGTTCAATGTCGATGCCACCGTGTCTCCAGCTGGCATGCCTTACATCTTGTTGGGTAATTCGTTTTTGACGCGGTTTCAAATGAAACGCGAGAACGACACCTTGACGCTGACCAAGCGCTATTGAGCCTGCCGCGAATCAGGCTGCGTCTTGATGCGATTCCTGCACCGCCAATGGCGTGGATCGATGGCGCTTCTGGCTACTCAGCAGATTGAATTCCACCGGGTCGTGCGAAGACGTGATCTGGATGTCGTCTGGGAACCGGTGGGCCAAACGCCTGAGGCGCCGCAGTGTCTCAATGCGTTGGCTGTGATCATGGGCCATCATCCATTGCAGCCATTTCAAACCCACTGGGCATGATGGCGTGACGTCCAGCTCCCCGCGGTAGAAGTAGGCATCGCCGGCGTGAAGCAGCCATCCTGTGCTGGTTTGAATCGCCACCCCCATGTGACCGGCCGTGTGACCGGGCAGTGGCATGAGCAAGACTTGGTGATCAAAGTCGGGCAAAGCCGTGGCGCCTTTGAGGCCAAACCAACTGCCTTCTCCACCTTGGTGAGAAATCCAATGCGGTTGGTGTGCCCACTGGGCCGCAAGGTACCGCACCTTGTCGTGCAGGGTGCGAGGCCGCAAGGCAGCCTCCAACTCATGCGCATGAACGTGCACCTGAGCGTGCGGGAAATCTGCCAGTCCGCCCGCTTGGTCTTGGTCCAAGTGGGTTAAAACAATGTGCTTGATGTCATGCGGGTCAAATCCCAACTCACGCACTTGATGAAGGGCGGTTTCCATCATCAACAGGCGTGGTCGGAACGTGCCATGGAACATGGGGCTCAAGCTGTCCGGATGCGACACATCGCGGGTGCCCAGTCCACTGCCAATCAGCGCCAGGCCTTGTCTGCCTTCGAGCAACAGGCAGTGACTCACGAGCCGCGAGCTTTCGCGCCAACCACCTTCGCCCGTCAGCAAGCGTCGCCCAACGGGGCGAAGCGTGCCGCAATTAAGGTGGTGGATTCTCATGTTGGTGGTGCGATGAGGGCCTTGGTTGGCCTGACAATACATTCAAACTGATCGATTTAAGCAACTTTCGCCATGCCCCCTCGTCATCGTCTTCCCGCAGGTCACGACACGCTGGATCAAATCTTGTTCTCACAAGGGTTTGGAGCCCGACGCGAGTGTGAAGGCTTGATCATTTCAGGACGCGTGTCCATTCATGGTGAGGTCGTCGATGACCCAGACAGTGAGTGGAAAACCGAAGGCTTGACATTTACCGTCGAGGGACAACCGTGGGTGTATCACGAGCGTGCTTTGATTGTCTTGAACAAACCCACTGGCTACGAGTGTTCCCTTAAGCCGGGAGCGTGGCCAGGGGTGCATAACCTGCTGCCTTTGCCCTTGCGCAGGCGTGGTTTGCAGCCCGTCGGTCGTTTGGATCAGGACACCACAGGCTTGTTGTTGATGACGGATGATGGCCCCTTGTTGCACAAATTGACCTCGCCCAAACACCACGTGCCCAAGATTTACGAGGCCACGACCAAGCACCCCATCACCCAAGCCCAATGCGACAAATTGTTGGCCGGCGTGGTGTTGGACGACGACCCCAAGCCCGTGAAAGCGGAGGGCGCCGAGATCGCCGGTGAGCATTTGCTCCGTTTGACCTTGACCGAAGGCAAGTACCACCAGGTCAAACGCATGGTGGCAGCCGTTAGCAACCGAGTCGAAGCTTTGCACCGCAGCCAGATCGGAGAATTGACCATTCCCGACGATTTGGCGCCCGGCCAATGGCGCTGGATCGACGATCCCGCTGTGGTTTTGCCTAAACGCGGATAATCTCCGCCCATGCAAGTTTTTCGAGGCATTCACCATGCGGCGCTCGCTCCGGCGTGTGCCCTGACCATCGGCAACTTTGACGGTGTGCACCGTGGGCATCAAGCCATGTTGGCTTTGTTGCGCAGTGAAGCACGCCATCGTGGACTGCCCAGCACCGTGCTCACGTTTGAGCCTCATCCGCGCGATTACTTTGCCACCCTGATGGGTAAGCCGGAATTGGCCCCGAGTCGCATCGCCACCTTGCGAGACAAGTTGTCCGAGTTGGAGGCCTGTGGCGTCGATCAAGTGGTGGTCGTGCCATTCGACAAAGCCTTGGCCAGTCTGTCGCCTGAAAGCTTTGTGGACGATATCCTGGTGCAGGGCCTCAAAGCCAAATACGTTTTGGTGGGAGATGACTTCCGTTTCGGCGCCAAACGGGCGGGCGACTACGCCATGCTCGACGCCTTGGGCAACGCCAAGGGATTCGATGTGGCCCGCATGAACAGCTATGAGGTCCACGGCGAACGAGTCTCCTCGTCTTTGGTGCGTGAAGCCCTGGAGCGCGGTGACATGAAAGCCGTGGCCACGATGCTGGGGCGCCCCTACACCATCAGCGGTCATGTGGTGCATGGCCAAAAGTTGGGCCGTAGCCTTGATTGCCGTACCCTGAATGTCCGATTTGGCCACCCCAAACCGGCCACGATGGGCATCTTTGTGGTCCGCACGCATGGCTTGGCGGAGCAGCCCTTGGAAGGCGTGGCCAGCCTGGGCGTGCGCCCCACGGTGGAAGAAGCTGGGCGTGTTTTACTCGAGGTCCATTGCTTTGATTGGCCGGCCAATCTGGGCAGTGAAGGGGGCTACGGTAAAATCGTCCGTGTGGAACTGCTGCACAAACTCCGAGACGAGGCCCGTTATGACGGGCTGGAGGCACTGCAGGCGGCCATACACAAAGACATCGCCGATGCGCGCGAGTTCTTTGAAGCCCAGGGTCGGCAGACCACCCGCGATCGAATTTGACGCTCGCAACCTCAACCTGCTGATGCCTGGCCGCGGCCCTTTGGGGTGATGCGGCTCACCTGATACCCGGGATGGCGGTGGCGACAAGATCCACCGCTGGCCCCTTGCTGAAGAATTTCTGCCATGAGCCAAGACAAGTCTGCGAACAAGAACGCCGCCGAGAGCCAGTATCGCGCCACCCTGAACATGCCCGACACCCCCTTCCCGATGCGGGGGGATCTGCCCAAGCGCGAACCCGCCTGGGTGGCTGAATGGGAAAAGAACGACATCTACGGCAAGCTGCGCGCAGCCCGCCAGGGCGCGCCCAAGTTCGTGCTGCACGACGGCCCACCTTATGCCAACGGCAACATCCACATTGGCCACGCCGTCAACAAGATCCTCAAGGACATGATCGTCAAGGCGCGCCAGCTCAAGGGCATGGACGCCATCTACGTGCCGGGTTGGGACTGCCACGGTCTGCCCATCGAAAACCAGATCGAGAAGACGCATGGCCGCAATCTGAGCCGCGACGACGTGCAGGCCAAGGCCCGCGTTTACGCTGGCGAGCAAATCGACGGTCAGCGCACCGACTTCAAGCGCCTGGGCGTGCTGGGCGATTGGTCTCACCCCTACCTGACCATGAACTTCGGCAACGAGGCCAACGAAATCCGGGCCTTGAAGAAGATCATGGAGCGTGGGTACGTGTACCGCGGCCTCAAGCCCGTGTACTGGTGTTTTGACTGCGGCTCCTCGTTGGCCGAGTTCGAAATCGAATACGCCGACAAGAAGTCGCAAACGCTCGACGTGGCCTTCCTGAGTGCCGAGCCCGCCAAGCTGGCTGCCGCCTTCGGTTTGTCCTCTCTGAGCAAAGACGCCTTTGCCGTGATCTGGACCACCACCGCGTGGACCATCCCGGCCAACCAGGCGCTCAACATGCACCCCGAGCTGACCTACGCCCTGGTGGATACCCCCAAGGGCCTGCTGGTGTTGGCTGACTCCTTGGTGGAAAAGGCCTGCGCACGCTACGGTTTCGAAGCCGAGGCTTGCAAGGTGGTGGCCACCACCACGGGGGCCAAGCTGGAGGGCATGACCTTCAAGCACCCCCTGGCGCATGTTCACGAAGGCTACAACCGTGTCAGCCCTGTCTACCTGGCTGATTACGTCAGCGCCGAAGACGGCACCGGCATCGTGCACGCTGCACCGGCCTACGGTGTGGACGACTTCAACTCCTGCATTGCTCACGGCCTGAAGTTCGACGACATCCTGAACCCCGTGCAAGGCAATGGCGTCTACGAAGCCGATCTGCCCTTGTTTGGCGGCCAGCACATCTGGAAGGCCGCGCCTGTGGTGCTGGAGACCCTGAACGAACACGGTCGCCTGTTGTCCACCAAGACGATCGAGCACAGCTACCCGCATTGCTGGCGTCACAAGACCCCTGTCATCTTCCGCGCGGCGGCCCAATGGTTCGTGCGCATGGACGAAGCTGACGGTGGAAATGCGGGCGTGTTCACCGTCAACAAGGCCGAGAAGACCCTGCGCCAGACTGCGCTGGATGCCATCGACCAAACCACCTTCTACCCAGAAAACGGCCGTGCTCGCTTGCGCGACATGATCGCCAACCGCCCTGACTGGTGCATCAGCCGTCAGCGCAACTGGGGCGTGCCGCTGCCGTTCTTCCTGCACAAGGTCACTGGCGAACTGCACCCCGACACGATGGCCTTGATGGACAAGGCCGCCGACTTGGTGGAGCAGGGCGGTGTCGAGGCCTGGTCGCGTCTGGACCCGGCCGAATGGCTGGGTGCCGAAGCGGCTGAGTACAGCAAGTCCACCGACATCCTGGACGTGTGGTTTGACTCGGGCACCACCTTCTTCCACGTGCTCAACGCCCAAAACGGCAGCCACACTCAGGCGGGGCACCACGAAGGTCAGGAAGCCGATCTGTACCTGGAAGGGCATGACCAACACCGCGGTTGGTTCCACAGCTCCTTGTTGGCCGCGTGCGCCATCTATGGTCGTGCGCCCTACAAGGGCCTACTGACACACGGCTTCACCGTGGATGGCCAGGGCCGCAAGATGTCCAAATCGGTGGGCAACGTGGTTGCGCCACAGGAAATCAGCTCCAAGATGGGTGCTGAAATCATCCGCCTGTGGGCCGCATCGACCGACTACTCGGGCGACCTGGGCATTGACGACAAGATCCTGGCGCGCGTGGTCGACGGCTACCGCCGCATCCGCAACACCCTGCGCTTCTTGTTGGCCAATACGTCCGACTTCAACCCCGCGACCGATGCGGTGCCGTTGAACGAGTTGCTGGAAATCGATCGCTACGCGCTGGCACGTGCTGGCCAGTTGCAGGCCGACATCCTGTCGCACTACGAGCGCTATGAGTTCCACCCCGTGGTGGCCAAGTTGCAGGTGTATTGCTCGGAAGACCTGGGTGCGTTCTACCTGGACGTGCTGAAGGACCGCCTCTACACCAGCGCCACCAAGAGCCATGCCCGCCGCGCAGCCCAAACAGCGCTGTGGCACATCACCCATGCCATGTTGCGTTGGATGGCCCCGTTCTTGAGCTTCACGGCCGAAGAGGCCTGGAAGATCTTCAACGGTGGTGAAACCATCTTCACCGAAACCTATTGGGATTTTGCGGGGGCAGAACAGCAAGCTGATCTGCTGACCAAGTGGGCTCGCATCCGCGAAGTGCGCGATCTGGTCAACAAGGACATCGAAGCCGTTCGCACCGAGGGCAAGGTGGGTGCATCGTTGCAAGCAGAAATCACCTTGACGGCGTCGGCCGATGACCACGCCATCTTGTCCAGCTTGGGCGATGACCTGAAGTTCGTGCTCATCGTCTCCAAGGTGACCTTGGTGCAAGGCGCAGAACTGGCCGTGGCAGTGACCCCATCGGGCGCTACCAAGTGCGAACGTTGCTGGCACTACCGTGATGACGTCGGCAGCAACCCTGAACACCCCACCCTGTGCGGTCGTTGCGACAGCAACCTGCACGGTGCAGGCGAACACCGCGAGCACGCTTGATGGCCACCAAGAAAGCCGCCTCGGGCACCCAGGGCTTGATGCCCTGGTTGGGCATTGCCTTGATCATCATCTTGCTGGACCAGTTCACCAAGACCTTGATCTTGGGCTTCTTTGAATACGGTGACAGCCGACCCGTCTGGTCATTCTTCAACGTGGTTCGTGTTCACAACACCGGGGCTGCGTTCTCATTCCTGGCGAATGCGGGCGGTTGGCAGCGCTGGTTCTTTGTGGGCATAGGCGTGTTGGCCACGGGTTTCATCGTCTACATGCTGCGTGAACATGGCGGGCAAAAGCGTTTTGCCTGGGCGATGTCGCTCATCTTGGGCGGCGCCATCGGCAATGTGATCGATCGCCTCCTGCACGGCTACGTGGTCGACTTTCTCGACTTCCATTGGTCCTTCCTGTCGCCGGTGTTCCCTGGCGGTCACTTCCCAGCCTTCAACATCGCCGACTGTGGCATCACCATCGGTGCGGCCTTGTTGATTCTGGATGAGCTGATTCGGGTCAAAAAAGGCTAAACCCAGTTGTTGGCCGCGCTGAAGCGCTCCAAGGTCATGGACTTTGGGGCGCTTTTGACGTTTGGCGTTTGACACTGCTCGGTTTCACGGATATTCGTGCCCGTCAACTTGACTTAACTTAAATCCATGTTCGCTTCCTGAAGGAGGAACGCATGGCATCGGTTGGTCGTTTGTCGCATCATGTCGGGGTGTCCCGTCGGCGTCACCATCGGGCGCGCCCATCATTTCGGCGCTCGCAACTGTGGTCAGAGGCGCAGCATCGCGCGCCGCACTTGAAGGCCAAAAACGATGTCGACACCAGCGACACCCAGGCTTCCCTCGTGCCTGCGATGACCGAAACCGCGCTCGATCCACTCGGTGGTTTGCAGGCGCATACCCACGAACCCAGCGCGCTCGACTGGCCTTTGGCTGAAGTCAAATTTGGCGATCCGTTCAAGTGGCTAGCAGCCGGTTGGCGTGATTTCAAGCAGGCGCCAGCGATCGGATTGTTCTACGGCGCTTGCTTTGTGGCCATGGGTTGGTTGCTGGTGCAGGTCTTTCAATCCGCTCGTGAATACACCCTGGCTTTGTCGGCGGGCTTCCTGTTGATGGGGCCTTTCCTGTGTCTGGGCTTGTACGACGTCAGCCGCAAACTCGAGTCAGGAGAAAAGCCGTCATGGACTCAATCTCTGATGGCTTGGCGATCGGCCACGGGACAGATCAGCATCTTTGCGGCCATCTTGCTGGTGCTGGAGATGTTGTGGGGGCGCGCCGCCATGATCGTGTTTGCGGTCAGCTTCGAGGGCATTCCGCATTGGGATGGCACCGTGGCAGACCTGCTGCACGGTGAGAATCTGGTCTTTCTGATCAGTTACACAGCCGTCGGGTCCATCTTCGCTGCGCTGATCTACGCCATCAGTGTGGTCAGCATGCCCTTGATGATGCATCGCGGTGTGGATGCCATCACCGCAGGCTTGACCAGCATGCGCTTGGTGCTCACCCAGACGCCTGTCATGGTGTGGTGGGGCATGGTCATCACGTTCTTGATCGTGCTCGCCATGTTGCCCGGTTTCTTTGGCCTGTTGATTGCGGGGCCCGTGATCGGGCACGCCTCATGGCACGCTTACAAGCAAGTCATGTCTCAGGTGCCCGAGAACGCGAGATCTCGCTGAGTTCGCCGCGCGGGCTTTTTTTCAAAAACCGCGCCGAGATCCGCCGCGCTTGAAAGGGGGCTGGCCGCGCCAGTAGCGCATCATGAGCCAGCCACCCAGCATGCCGCCTAGGTGGGCAAAGTGGGCCACGCCTGATTGTGTGCCGGTCACACCCAAGAACAGTTCCAGTGCGCCGTAAATGCCCACGAAGACCTTGGCTTTCATGGGAATGGGTGGAATCAAAGGCACGATGGTCCGGTTGGGGAACATCATCGCGAAGGCGAGCAGCAAGCCGAATAACGCTCCTGATGCGCCGACGGTCGGGGCCATGAAGCCACCCACCAAGCTGAAAATCAATTGGCACAAAGCAGCGGCCAAGATACTCGCGCCAATGAATTGCATATAGCGCTTGCCGCCCCAGATGCGTTCAAGCTCGCTGCCGAACATCCACAGGCCCAGCATGTTGAAGAACAGGTGCCCGAATGAGCCATGCAAGAAGGCGTAGCTCACCAACTGCCACGGGTAGAAATAGGGCGTTTGCACCGGGTACAGCGCAAACCAGTACGACAGGATGCCCCGGAAGGTGAAGTCCAGGCAGAACACCGCCACGTTGATCAACAACAGCGCTTGGGTGATGGGCGGTAATGGGGGCATGCTGACTCAACCGTTGGTGATGACAAGAGCTCGAATCATAGGGCAGGCGCGGTGGCGCTATGCGCTGTGGGTGTTCATCCTTGAGTCGAAAAAGCAGGGCATTTTCGGCCTCTATTGGCGCACCAAGCCAGTGCGGCCACGTTCACACTCGTGAGGAGTGCCTCTGAGTAGTTGGCAGGGGAGGTGTATTGATCGAACTCGTTATGCGAGGGTGTCATCATGCATTGGTTAGCCAATCTGCGTTTGCGTACCAAACTGATTTCTGCGTTCTCTGTCGTGCTGCTGCTGACCCTGATGCTGGGGATATTCGCCAATGCGAAGCTCGAGAAAGTCCACGAAACTAACACGGACTTGGCTGAAAACTGGCTTCCCAGCGTGGTGTCTCTTGGCGACATCAACGACCTGACCAGTGATGTGCAGCGGTACACCCTGAGGCACATTCTTTCTGCGGATGCAGATGCCAAGCGAGCACTTGAGCAAGACATACAAAAGAGACTCGATGCGCTGCGCGAAGCAGAGCGTGCCTATACCGATTTGCCTTCGTCTGAAGAAGAGAAATCGCAATGGGCTGCGGTCAAACAGGATTGGGCTGGCTATCTGTCCGTTCAAGCCCAGGTGATCGCCGCTTCGCAGGCAGGTAATGTGCAGCAGGCAGCCGATTTGGTGAATAGCCGATTGATCGGCGCATTTGGCAAAGTCAGTTCCGCCATGGATGAGTTGATTGCCATCAACATCAAGGGCAGTCAAGAGTCAGCCCGTCAATCGAACGAAACCTACGAATCAGCCCAATTGGCCCTCGGTGGCTTCATCGGTCTGGTCGTGGTGATTGGGCTCGGCATTGCGATGACCTTGGCCAACATGATGTCCAAGCCCATGGAGGCAGCCGTGAATGTCTTGAAATCAGTTGCGGCAGGCGATTTGACGCAAGACGTTCAGACGCAGCGTCAAGACGAAATCGGAGACATCCAGCGCGCGATCGGACAAATGGTGCGTAGCTTGGCTGAGACTGTGAACTCGGTTCGTCTGGGAGCTGATTCCGTTGCAACTGCGTCTTCCGAAATCGCACAAGGCAACACCGACCTCAGCGCCCGAACGGAAGAGCAAGCTTCCAGCTTGGAAGAAACCGCAGCAGCGGTTGAAGAAATGGCCGGCACCGTCAAGACCAACGCCGACAACGCTCGTCAGGCCAATCAATTGGCGAGTGCAGCATCGGAAGTGGCAGCCAAGGGTGGTGAAGTGGTGGGTCAAGTCGTGGCCACCATGAACGACATCCAGTCTTCGAGCCAAAAAATCAGTGACATCATCGGCGTGATCGATGGCATCGCATTCCAAACCAACATCCTGGCTTTGAATGCAGCGGTCGAGGCGGCTCGTGCCGGTGAGCAAGGTCGTGGTTTTGCCGTGGTGGCTGGCGAAGTGCGTTCTCTGGCTCAACGCAGTGCGCAGGCCGCGCGAGAAATCAAAACGTTGATCAACGACAGCGTCGAAAAGGTCAATGCCGGTAGTGCCTTGGTCAGTACCGCTGGGGCGACCATGCAAGACGTGGTCACCCAAGTGCGCAAGGTCACCGACTTGGTGGGTGAAATCGCGCACGCCAGTGCCGAGCAAAGCCAGGGGATCGGCCAAATCAACCAAGCTGTGGCGCAATTGGATCAGACCACTCAGCAAAACGCGGCGCTGGTGGAAGAAAGTATGGCGGCGGCAGAGAGCCTGCGCTGTCAGGCGGTCAAACTGGCCGACACGGTCACGGTCTTCAAAACTCACCAAGCTGTGGGGTCGCATGCGCATGCGCAGGCCACGGAAGTCATTTCTCGTGCCAAGCGTGCGCCAACTATCGTGAAGAAGCCAGCGGTGCCCCCCAGCACGGCGCCGGTTGCTTCTTCGTCGGCCTCGCCAACGGCTTCGCCTCCCAGCGCTGCGCCGGTGTCACAAACCTCGTCCAGCGACCATGGGGATTGGGAAACTTTTTAAGTTTCGCCACTCGTCTCACAGCAAAGGCCCCGGTGTGGGGCCTTTTCAACATTTTGCGGTGACCTGCTGGCATCCTGTTAGGGCTGTGCTATAGTTGCGCTCTCTGCACCGGAGCCCCGGTGGCGAAATTGGTAGACGCGCGGGATTCAAAATCCCGTTCCGCGAGGAGTGTCGGTTCGATTCCGACCTGGGGCACCAACTGATCAGCTGCGTTCTGCGGCATTCTCAGATCAGTCCGAATTCCTCCCCCCCGATCCCACCTAAATTGTCATGCCGTCGTGCATGGAGCTCGTTGTTCGCATTCTTGCGTCGCCCTCCTTGATTCCGGCGTCGCGAGAGCTGCTGTCAGACCTGAGACAATGTACACCTCGCACACCTACTGTCTCTGATCGTTCATGTCCTATCCCACGCTCGAAGATGTCATTGGCAAAACGCCCTTGATCCGCCTGCAGCGCGTTCCCGGTGCTGACCTGGAAGCTCGAGGTAACGTCATCCTGGCCAAACTTGAGGGCAACAATCCGGGCGGCTCGGTCAAAGATCGACCAGCCATCAGCATGATCCGTCGCGCTGAAGAGCGTGGAGACATCAAGCCTGGCGACACCCTGATCGAGGCCACTTCAGGCAACACCGGTATTGCCTTGGCCATGGCGGCGGCCATTCGCGGCTATCGCATGGTGTTGATCATGCCGGAGGACCTCAGCATCGAGCGCGCGCAAACCATGAAGGCATTCGGGGCCGAGTTGATCCTCACGCCCAAGACCGGTGGCATGGAATACGCACGCGATTTGGCCGACCAGATGGTGCGCGAAGGTAAAGGTGTGGTGCTCGATCAGTTTGCCAACCCAGACAATCCACGCATCCACTACGAAACCACCGGCCCCGAAATTTGGGCAGACACCCAGGGGCGCATCACTCACTTCGTGAGCGCCATGGGGACGACCGGCACCATCACCGGCACGTCGCGCTACCTCAAGGAAGTGAACCCGGCGGTGCGCATCGTGGGCGCACAACCCACTGACGGCTCGCGCATTCCGGGCATTCGCAAGTGGCCCCAGGCTTATCTGCCCAAAATCTACGATCCCGCATGCGTGGATGAGATGATGTACGTGTCTCAGGCTGATGCCGAAGACATGGCTCGCCGCCTGGCGCGTGAAGAAGGTTTGTTCTGTGGCATCTCGGCAGCCGGGGCATGCTGGGCCGCCTTGCAGTTGGCTCAAACCTTGACCAACGCCACCATCGTGTTCATCGTCTGTGATCGCGGTGATCGTTACTTGTCGACCGGCGTGTTTCCCGCTTGATCAAGTCCAAAGGATTCGAGATGGATATTCACCAAGAACTCGACGCACGTGGGTTGACCTGTCCTTTGCCCATCCTCAAGGCGAAAAAGGCCTTATCCGCCATGCACAGTGGCGAAGTGCTCAAAGTGCTCGCCACCGACCCTGGTTCATTGCGAGATTTCCAGGCTTTTGCCCGTCAAACTGGCAATGAGTTACTCGATCAGCAAACCTTACCTGGCGATGGTCGGCAAGAGTTTGTGCATCTGCTCAAAAGGCGCTGAGCTCGCTGGCGCATCAAACCGAAGCGTTGTCGAGCAAATCGCCGCCTTGAGGCGCATTCAGCCCCAAGTGCCTGAACGCCGATGCCGTCGCCACACGACCCCGTGGCGTGCGCTGCAAAAAGCCTTGCTGGATCAGATAGGGTTCGATCACATCCTCGATCGTTTCACGCTCTTCGCCAATGGCGGCAGCCAAGTTATCCAGGCCGACCGGGCCACCATCAAAACGGTGAATGATGGCTTCCAGTAACTTGCGGTCCATCACATCAAAGCCCAAGGGATCGACGTCCAGCATGGCCAGCGCCTTGTCAGCCATCTCTCTGGTGATGCGGCCGGTGCCTTTGACTTCGGCGTAGTCGCGTACCCGTCTCAGCAATCGGTTCGCAATCCGCGGTGTGCCCCGCGATCGGCGTGCCACTTCCATGGCGCCATCGGCGTCAATCGGTGCACCCAGCAAACCCGCTGAGCGCGTCACAATGCGCTGCAACTCCTCGGCGGTATAGAACTCGAGTCGCGCCACGATGCCGAACCGATCGCGCAGCGGGTTGGTCAGCATGCCGGCGCGGGTGGTGGCGCCCACCAAGGTAAACGGTTGCAGATCCAGTTTGATCGAGCGTGCGGCGGGGCCTTCGCCAATCATGATGTCGATCTGATAGTCCTCCAGCGCGGGGTAGAGGATTTCTTCCACCACCGGGCTCAGGCGGTGGATTTCATCGATGAACAGCACATCGTGCTTTTCCAGATTGGTGAGGATGGCGGCCAGGTCCTTGGGCTTTTCCAGCACAGGGCCGGAGGTTTGTCTGAGGTTCACGCCTAATTCGGTGGCAATGATGTGGCTCAGCGTGGTTTTGCCCAAACCGGGTGGGCCAAATAACAAGACGTGATCCAAGGCCTCGCCCCGTTTGCGCGCAGCCCCGATGAAAATTTCCAACTGCTCACGCGCTTTGGCTTGCCCCACGTATTCATCCAGATCTTTCGGGCGCAAGGCTCTTTCTAGTGCTTCTTCATTGGATGAGGCGGCTGAAGCCGTGACCACGCGGCCGCCAACGTCGGCGCCTTTTGGGGCGGCT
This sequence comes from Aquabacterium sp., assembly GCA_046299355.1. Classification (GTDB taxonomy): domain Bacteria; phylum Pseudomonadota; class Gammaproteobacteria; order Burkholderiales; family Burkholderiaceae_C; genus Aquabacterium. The sequence goes on from JBKBIO010000003.1 coordinate 66,785, forward strand.
GTTTTTGCCGAGGGCTTGTAATCGCCGAAGTCATCAGTCTGAATACTCATAAGCGCATTATCTCGTTGACCCTGTCCGCATATCAGGGTTGTATCTTGTTGTGACTTGGCAACAATAGTTCTTTTGGACTTCGCTTTATGACAACCTTGTCATCAAGGCGACGGGAAAACTCTGCTGCAATGCTCTCAGATTCAGCGGACCCCGGATAGAAGTCCTACGGGGTGTGCAGTCTGACGCCCCCGTCAGCCCGCTACCGCTGATCATTGGAACAACTTTGGAGAATTCCATGAAAAAGACTCTGCTGGCTCTGGCTGCCGTGGCTGCCTCTTCTGCTGCTTTCGCTCAATCTTCCGTGACCCTGTACGGCGTGGTCGACGTGTCTGTTGAGCGTGTGAAGGGTGACCACCAAGTCAACCGCATTTCTTCCAGCAACCTGTCCAGCTCGCGCATTGGCTTCAAGGGTACCGAAGACATCGGTGGCGGGTTGAAGGCCAAATTCGCGCTGGAATCGGCTGTGAACGTTGACACTGGTGCTCAAGGCAATACCGCTCGTTTCTTTGACCGCGCCGCTTGGGTCGGTCTGGCTGGTGGTGCTGGCGAAATCCGCCTGGGTCGTCAGGACTCTTCCATTGGCGAGCTCGCTGGTGACACTTCCATCTTGGGTGGTCAGGCTTACGACGACCTGAAAATCGTCAAGACCATCGCTGGTGACAGCTATCGCCGCGTTGACAATGCTGTCACCTACATCTTGCCTTCCTTCATTCAAGGCGTGAGCGCTCAGCTGCAGTACTCCACTGCGGGTGTTGCTAATGCAACCGCTGGCGATGCTACTGGTACAGAGCGTTATGGTTCGAACTACGGTGAAAGCACCGGTCTGAGCGTGAAGTACGCTTCGGGTCCTGTGCTGGCTGGCCTGGGCTACATCAACATCAAGGACAACAAGCATGACGTCGCAGGCGACCAGCGTGCTAACGCCACCTTGGTGTACGGTGGCTACGATCTGGGCATGGCCAAGGTCATCGGTTACTACGATGCTGAAACCAAGGGTGCTCGCCGCCTGTCGGTGTTGGGCGTGAAGGCTGTCGTGCCTGTGTCTGCCGAGACCACCGTGACGGCTGGCATCTCCAAGGCCAAGAACACTGCTGGTTTGGCTGCAAACAACGACGATGCTGTGATCACCGCCATCAAGGCAACCCACAAGCTGTCTAAGCGCACCACCGTCTACGGTATCGCGACATTGGTGAACAACGAGGGCGCAGCTTCGGTTGCGCTCGTGTCTCCAACCTCAGCAGATGCTAAGGCTGGCGGTATCGCTTTCGGCGTGGCGCACGCCTTCTGATCGACAGATTCACATCTGAACCGAGCAAAGGGATCCTTCGGGATCCCTTTTTTTGATTTAGGGCGTTCAAGTGAGTGTCTCGAAGTGTTGGTGCGAGACCACAAAGGATGTTCACCCTTAGGGGTTAATCAAAGCCGGTGAGCCACAATCTGAGAGCATTCGGACACCCCGAGCATTCGGAATCAACACCGATATAGGAGATAAGTAGTATGAAAAAGAATTTGCTCACTTCCCTGATCGCCGCTGGCTTCGCCATGGCGGCAGGCCTTGCTAACGCCCAGTCCAGTGTGACTATTTACGGCTTGGTCGATGTGGCTTTGGATAACGTCCACAAAGAAGAAGGGCGCAACATTTTCGGTGGTTCAGCAGCTGGCTCAACCGTGACGCGTGTTTCCCCTAGCATTTCAGCGCAAAGCATGATCGGCTTCAAGGGTGTTGAAGACTTGGGTCAAGGTTACAAGGCATCGTTCGTTCTTGAAGGGCAGTTCAGTGCTGATACCGGTGCTCAGAACGGTCAAGATTCTCGTATGTGGGGGCGCCAAGCTTATGTTGGCCTCACAACGCCCGTGGGCGAAGTTCGCTTGGGTCGTCAATACGCCTCTATTTTCTATGCCTTTGCATCTTCGACGGTGGAAGCGATTGGCGCTGCCGACCTGATGGCCTCGGGCTTGATCGTGAACAATCTGCAGGTTCGTCAAGATAACCAAGTGAGCTACTGGATCAAGACAGGTGGCTTGACGGGCTCGCTGTCCTACGCAACCAACGCGGGTGTTGGTCCAAAGATTAGCCCTCTGCGAGTGGGGACTGGTGGCGGTACTGCAGCCGGAGAGATTGTTGGTGGTGCTAGCGCCGGTACTGAAGACGATACGGGTCGCGGCCGTTCGTTCGGTGCATTTGCAAACTATGCGGTGGACTCTGCTTTGACCTTCACGGCAGGTTACCACTTCAATAATTTTGGAAACTCGACAGTTGTCTCGCCATCTTTGGGAGGGGCGACCTTGATGGCCTTGGATAAGTTCCATGGCTTGGCGCTCGGGGCTAAGTACACTCTTCCGTCCACAGGGACCGTCGTTGCTACGAATTTCCATCAAGGCAATTTCAGTAGCGATGTTGGCCAACCTGAGGCTCCCAAGATTCAAACGATTACATTTGGCTTCAAGCATCCGATCGAGAAGTATGCCGTGGGGGCCGAAGCGGTCTACTCTCGGTTTACTAACTTCACCAAGGGTAAAGACGTGGGTGTCATGCTGGCTGGTGATTACAACGCCTCGAAGCGCACCAAGTTGTATGCGCGCGTTGGTGTGATCAACGATATTGCTGGTACGCCTTCGTCTGTTGGTCCTGCAAACATTGTTGGTGGCCCCCTGCCTGTCCTGACCAGCCTCGGCTCGGTCGAAGTTCCATTCTTCGCAGGTGGTTCGGCTAACGTGGGTGCAACGACTCGTGTGATGGCTGTCGGCCTGAACCACTCGTTCTAAGCGAGTTTGCTGAAGCAAAAAGGCCGCTGAATCAGCGGCCTTTTTTCATGGCAGTGGCCGATGCGCACGGCCACTCAGACGCAACAAGTTGCTTACCCGATCAAGCGCTCATGCTTGAACAAGTCCTCGACCGACTCGCGTTCGCGAATCACATGCACCTGCGCGCCATCCACCATCAGCTCAGCAGCGCGTCCACGGGTGTTGTAGTTGCTGGCCATGGTCATGCCATAAGCACCTGCAGATAGCACCGCCAAAACATCGCCTGGTTGTACTGCTAACTCACGATCGCGGCCCAACCAATCGCCCGACTCGCACACAGGTCCCACGACATCCCAGGTGCTGCTGGCTTCGGTGCGCTTTTGCGTGTTCACGATGCCCATGTAGGCTTCGTACAAAGCGGGGCGCATCAAGTCGTTCATGGCGGCATCGACCACGCAGAAGTTCTTTTGTGAGCCAGGCTTGAGGAACATCACTTCGGTCAGCAGCACGCCGGCATTACCCACAAGCGAGCGGCCGGGTTCAAACATCACTTCGCGATGGCCGTGGCCACGTGCGTCGATCTTGGTCAGCAGGGCGGCGATCAGTTCGTCGGCACGGGGTGGTGTTTCATCGGTGTAGGTGATGCCCAAGCCGCCGCCCAGATCCAGGTGATGAATCTTGACGCCAGCGGCCTCGATCGATTCGACCAAGTCTAGGACGCGATCCAGCGCGTCCAGGTAAGGGGAGATTTCGGTGATTTGCGAGCCGATGTGGCAATCGATGCCCGCCACGTGAATGCCTGGCAGGCTGGCTGCACGTTTGTAGGTGGCCACAGCTTCTTCGTGGGCCACGCCAAACTTGTTGCCCTTCAAGCCGGTCGAGATGTAGGGGTGCGTGCCGGCGTCCACGTCGGGGTTCACGCGCAGGCTGATGTGGGCGGTCAAGCCCAGGGCGGAAGCGACCTGCGACAGCACTTCCAGCTCAGCCGTGCTTTCCACGTTAAAACACTTCACGCCGGCCTTCAGCGCCAGTTCCATTTCTTTGCGGGTCTTGCCCACGCCGGAGAACACCACCTTAGAAGGCGAGCCACCCGCAGCCAAGACGCGTGCCAGTTCGCCCGCCGACACGATGTCAAATCCGCAACCGGCTTGCGCAAAGGTTTGCAGCACGGCCAAGTTGGAGTTGGCCTTCACGGCATAGCAAACCAAGTGGGGCCGACCCTTGAGGGCTTGATGGTAGGGGGCCAAGGCGGCCAGCATGGCCTTCTTCGAGTACACGTACAAGGGGGTGCCGTGCTGTGCGGTCAAGTCGCGCAGGCGTACGTCGTCGAGATACAGGTCGTCGCCACGGTAGGCGAGGAAGGGGGAGCCAGGCAGTGTCATGGTTTTGCGGGGGTAGGGGCGGAGGCGCCGGTCGCTGCCGTGGTGGCGGGCGCGGGCAAATACAAAGGGCCTTTCAGGCCACAACCGAGCAGGGCACTGGTTGCGGTGATCAAAAGGGCGCAAACACCCAAGCGGCGTCCTGTCCTTTGGGCGGCCGTCATGACGATGCGCGCGCGGGTGCCTAAAATTGGGGTTGTTTGATTCATTCCCGTATTCTAAGGACCCCCGCCATGAGCGATGCTGCCACCTCGTCCGGTTTGACCGATGTTCAATACGATCAAATCATCCGCGAGACCTTGTCGCGCATCGAAACCACCGTCGATCGTTGGTTGGACGAGGATGTGGCCGATATTGACACGGCCCGTACCGGGGGCATGCTCACATTGACCTTGCCCAATCGGTCGCAACTCATCATCAATGCTCAACCGCCCTTGCATGAGTTGTGGTTGGCCGCCAAGCGTGGTGGCTTCCATTTCAAATGGGACGGCAATCAGTGGGTAGACACCCGCAGCGCCGAGGAATTCTTCGACTTGCTATCAGCGTGCGCGAGCGAACAATTGGGCGAGGCGCTGCGTTTCTGATGAGGGCCGGCTGAGCCGGCTCTGTTCAGTCGTTTTTTTTAATTGGCGGGCTTGGGCGCGCCGTCAAACAAATCGAGGATGCCCTTTTTCTCTTCCTCTGTGGTCGGGGCAGGGGCGTTGCCTGGGGCATCCCCATCGCCAGACAATTCACGCACGCCAGTGCCTGAGGTGTATTCCTCATAGAACCATTCGCCGTTGATGTTCACGACGCCTTCTGGCGGCACTTGCTCTTCCACGGGCACATTGCGCAAGGCGGTGGCCATGAAATCAATCCAGATGGGCAGAGCCAACCCGCCGCCGGTTTCTTTGTCGCCCAGCTTGCGAGGCTGGTCATAGCCCACCCAGACCACGGCCACGTGCCGTGAGCTGTAGCCTGCGAACCACGCATCCATCGAGTCGTTGGTGGTTCCGGTTTTGCCATACAGATCGGGGCGCTTCAGCGTGGCTTGAGCGCGTGCTGCGGTGCCTGAACGTGTGATCTCCTGCAAGAGGCTCGACATCACAAAGGCATTGCGGGCGTCGATCGCGCGCATGGATTCATCGAGGGGGGTGGGGCGGTACTGGGCCAAAACGTGCCCACGGTTGTCTGTGACCTTCAACGCCAGGATGGGGTTGACGCGGTAGCCGCCGTTCGCAAACACGGCGTAGGCATCGGCCATTTGCAGCGGTGTGACCGAGCCTGCACCCAATGCCATCGTCAGGTAGGCGGGGTGTTTGTCGGCTTCAAAGCCAAATCGGGTGGTCCATTCTTGACCGTACTTGGCGCCGATCGATTGCAGCACCCGGATGGACACCATATTCTTGGATTTGGCCAAGGCCTTTCGTAGCGGCATGGGGCCTTCAAACTTGCCATCGTAGTTCTTGGGCTCCCAAGGCTGCCCGCCCGTCGTGCCCGCACTGAAGAACAGCGGGGCATCGTTCACAGTCGTGGCTGGGGTAAAGCCCTTTTCCAATGCAGCCGAGTAGATGAAGGGTTTGAAGCTGGAGCCGGGCTGGCGCCATGCTTGGGTCACGTGGTTGAATTTGTTGCGACCAAACTCGAAGCCCCCCACCATGGCGCGGATGGTGCCGTTGCGTGGGTCCATGGCCACAAAAGCAGCTTCCACCTCAGGCATCTGCACCACTTGCCAGTTGCGGACATCCTTGTTGTCCTTGTCGGGCACTTGCATCACCCGGATGATGGCGCCTCGGCGAATTTGTTGTTTGGGTGGCGCTTTGTCTGTCAGGGCTTGGCCAACTGCTTTCAGGCCGCCTTCGTTGATGTAGATCTGCTCGCCAGATTGCAAGCTGGCCTGCAGGCTCTTGGGACTGGTCGCGGTCACGACAGCTGCCACGATGTTGTCGCTGTCTGGGTGATCTTCCAGGGCTTCCGCAATGCGGATGTCCATTTGTTTGGGGTCTGCTGGCAGGTCGATGTATGCCTCTGGGCCGCGCCAGGCCTGGCGTCTGTCAAAGTCGAGCAAACCTTTGCGCAGCGCTTTGTAAGCCGCGACCTGTTCGGTCATGTTGATCGAGGTGTAGACATTCAGGCCGCGGGTGTACGCGTCTGCACCGTATTGTTCATGCATCAAGAGGCGCGCCGCTTCCGCTGCGTACTCAGCATGGACGGGAATCGGTGGTTTGGTGCGATAACTCAGTTTGGCCGCTTTAGCTTCATCGCGTTGTTCTGCCGTGATGAAGCCGTTTTCAAACATCCGATCAATGATGTACTGCTGGCGAATGGTGGCTCGTTTGGGGTTACGTACAGGGTTGTAGGCCGAGGGGGCCTTGGGTAAACCCGCCAGCATGGCGGCCTCTGCGACCGTGATCTCGCTGATGGGTTTGCCGAAATAGGTATCGGCAGCAGCCGCAAAACCGTAGGCACGCTGTCCCAGGTAGATCTGATTCATGTAGAGCTCGAGAATCTGGTCCTTGCTCAACAAGCTCTCAATCTTCATGGCCAGCAAAATCTCGTAGATTTTGCGAGTGAACGTTTTTTCGGTGGGCAGGTAAAAGTTTCTGGCCACCTGCATGGTGATGGTGGAGGCGCCTTGGCTGCGTGACTCTCCAAAGTTGGCCAATCCAGCGCGCAAAACGCCAATGTAGTCCACGCCACCATGCTTGTAAAAGCGCGCATCTTCGATGGCCAGGACGGCATCCCGCATGACCTTCGGGATCTGACGAATAGGCAAAAAGTTACGTTTTTCTTCCCCAAATTCGCCAATTAGCACCTGATCAGCAGAGTAAACCCGCAGCGGCATTTTGGGTTGGTAATCTGTCAGACCACTGATTTCGGGGAGGTTGGGGTAAGCCACAGCCAGCCCGATCCCGGCGATCAATACAATCGCCAGCGCTCCGGATACAGCCAGTCCAAGCAAAACCAGCAGGGGTTTGATCAGCCACTGCATCCACCAGTGTTGGGCACCCCATGCCCCAAAACGGGAGGATTTGCGAGGCGGTTTAGCGGGGTGAGCGTCACTCATGGGCGGTTAAGGAAATTGAGGGGTTAATTATAGAAACCCATCTGCCGATACTGCCTAAACCCGCGTCTGAATACGCGAGTAGGTGCCGTGCTAGTGGCTCTGCGGTTATTGAAACTCTCTGTAACCCGTGTGGAAGGCGCAACGTAGGCTGGATTTATCCTGCTTTACTCGGCTTCTGACACAAAACCTTTGCTGCTAGCATTGAACCGATTTATTAACTTTCCTGCGTTCTACGCGACGCATGGGGGACGGTGTGAGTTTTCTTGACACGCTATTAGGCCGAGGGCATCCGCCGATGATTGGACTGGATATCAGTTCATCGAGCGTGAAGCTGGTCGAACTGAGTCAGTCGGCATCGGGCGAGTTCATCGTCGACCGTTTTGCGTCTGAACCTTTTGAAAAAGGCTGGATCGTCGAGGGACAAATCGAGAAATTCGATGAAGTCTCCGAGGCGGTCCGCAAGGTCGTTCAGAAAAGTGGCACCAAGACCAAGCACGTGGCCATGGCCATGCCTCAGTCGGCCGTGATCACCAAAAAGATCATGCTGCCGGCAGGTTTGCGTGAGGAAGAAATGGAAATGCAGGTGGAGGCCGAGGCCAACCAGTACATTCCTTTCTCCCTGGATGAGGTGAGTCTTGACTTTTGCGTCATCGGTCCCAGCCTCACTTCTGCGGGTGACGTGGAGGTGATGATTGCAGCCTCACGCAAAGACCGCGTTCAAGACCGTCAAGGTCTGGCGGAAGCAGCCGGGTTGAAGCCCGCGATTCTGGATATTGAATCGTATGCCTCGCGTTTGGCGGTGGATCGCATCGTCAAGGGGCTGCCAGGCGAGGGCAAGGATGCTTTGATCGCCTTGTTCGAGATTGGCGCCGAAACCACCAGTCTGAAAGTGTTGCGCGACAACGAGCTGTTGTACGACCGCGATCAATCGTTTGGTGGCGCTCAACTGACGCAGTTGATTGCGCGGCAGTATGGGTTTTCCTACGAGGAAGCTGAGACCAAGAAGCTGGCAGGAGACCTGCCCGAGGACTACCAAGAATCCATTCTGGTGCCTTTCGTAGACAGTTTGTCTCAAGAAATCGGTCGTGCATTGCAGTACTTCTTCACCAGCACACCGCACCACAAGGTCCATTACGTGATGTTGGCGGGTGGTACGGCTGGGCTGCCAGGGCTCAAGGACCGTGTGACCGAGTTGACCGGTTTTGCTGCCATGGTGGTGAACCCCTTCGAAGGCATGAAGCTGGGCTCTGCCATCCGTGAAAGCAAACTTCGTCGCGAAGCACCTTCGTACTTGACTGCCTGTGGCTTGGCCATGCGGAGGTTCCTCGCATGATTTTGATTAACTTGCTTCCTCACCGCGAGGAAAAGCGCAAGCTGCGTAAACAAGCCTTCTTCGTGGGCTTGGGCTTGTCAGCAGGCGTTGGTGCTGTATTGGTCGCTTTTGGCTTTTTGGCTCAATCGCAAATGATTTCGGCCCAGGTCGAGCGCAACGAGTTCTTGAAGGCAGAGATCCTCAAGCTGGAAGACCAGATCAAGGATGTGGCGTCGTTGAAGGAAGAAATTGACTCCTTGCGCGCACGTCAACGTTCGGTTGAAGACTTGCAGACCGATCGCAATATGCCTGTGTACTTGCTCAATGAGTTGGTGCAACAGACGCCAGAAGGCATCTACCTGACTTCCATCAAACAGGATGGTCAAACGGTGTTTGTGACGGGCGTGGCTCAAACCAACGAGCGCGTGTCGGAGTTCCTGCGCAACACGGCCTATCGTGCGCAGTGGTTGGAGCGTCCTGAGTTGCAGGAAATCAAGGCTCGAACCGAGCAGAGTAAGAACGCGCGTGATCCGAAGCGTTTGTTCGATTTCTCCATGCGTATCACGCTCAAGCGTCCGCAGGATCAAAGTGCCAAGGGCGCCAGCCCTGCGGCTTCCGGTGCGTCCAAGCCCGCCCCAGCCGCTTCAGCGGTGAAGTCCTGATCGGGAGGCATCGACGTCATGAACAGAAACATTGATATCAACGCATTGCTCCAGGATGCGCAGGATCAGTTCAAAGATCTGAATCCGAACGAGCCTGGGCAATGGCCGATCCTCCCCAAGGTGACGGCTTTCATCTTCACGACTGTGGCGGTGGTGGCCTTGGGCTGGTTCGCTTTGCTGTCGGGCCAGAACGACGAGTTGGAAGGGCATCGCAACACGGAGCCTCAACTCAAAGACGAGTTCCGTAGCAAGATGGCGCAGGCTGTGAACTTGGGCGAGTTGCGCAAGCAGCGGATCCAAGTTGAGGAATACGTCAAGCAACTCGAGAAGCAGTTGCCAGGCAAGGCTGAAATGGACGCGCTGTTGTCTGACATCAACCAAGCAGGCTTGGGGCGCGGTCTTGAGTTTGAATTGTTCCGTCCTGGATCGGTATCAGTCAAAGACTACTACGCTGAGCTGCCCATCTCGGTTCGAGTGAGTGGTCGATACCATGACATCGGCGCGTTCACCGCTGACATCGCGAACCTCTCTCGGATTGTGACTCTGCACAACTTGTATATCTCCAACGTCAATGCCAAGGATGGTCCGAACGGTGGGCTGTTAATGGAAGCCACGGCCCGTACCTATCGCTATCTTGACCCTGCTGAAGTTGAAGAAATGAAGGCACAAAAGGCCAAGAAGAAGGACAAAGATCAAGGGGAGAAGAAGTGATGAAGACCCCCTATCGATGGCTGGGTTTGTTGGCTTGCGTCGCTGGACTCTCCGGCTGCGGTGGCGATCAAGACGAGTTGCAGGCTTGGATGGAGCAGCAACGCCACGAGGTCCAGCCCAGCGTCCAGCCTCTGTCGCAGCCCCAAAAATTCAATCCTCAGCCCTATCTGGGTACGGATGGGATCGAGCCGTTCAGTGGTACCAAGCTGGCTGGTGCGTTGAAGCAAGAAGCAAAACAGCCCAATTCGGCTGTGGCTTCAGAGCTGAATCGACGCAAAGAACCGCTTGAGGCTTTCCCGCTTGACAGCATGACCATGGTTGGCAGTTTCGCCAAACAGGGCGCCCAATATGCCCTGTTGAAGGTCGATGGCCTGTTGTATCAGGTAAAAGCCGGTGAATACCTCGGTCAAAACTACGGGAAGATCGTCAAGATCACCGAAACCGACATTACATTGCGTGAAATCGTGCAAGATGCCGCCGGCGAATGGATCGAGCGGCCGACCACCTTGCAGCTTCAGGAGAGTGGTCGATGAATACCAAGCAGGAGTACAACATGAAGAAAGCGTGGCGCGTTGCTTTGACCAGTCTGTCGCTGACACTGGTCTCGCCGCTGACTTGGGCCGCTGCAGCCATTCAGTCGATCACCAGTTCGCAACAGGCTGGCTCTGATGTGATTCGCATCGAGCTGACCGAGCCACTGGCTGTGGTGCCTGCTGGTTTTGTGGTGCAGGCGCCACCTCGTATCGCGATTGATTTGCCCGGTGTCACCAGCAAATTGAAGCGTCCGCAAGTGGAGATCAATCAGGGTAACCTGCGCACGGTCAACGTGGTGCAGGCTGGAGATCGCACCCGCTTGGTCCTGAATCTGCGTCAAGCCACCAACTACAAGGCTCAGCTGCAAGGCAAAGCGCTGTTGTTGATGCTCGATCCGAGCGTGGTGCCTGCGACGGCGCAAGGCTCAGCCACATCACCGACCCCTGCGCCAGTGGCCGCAGCGGTGGTGGCTGGGGCTGGCACGCCTGCTGCAGCGCCCAAAGCGGCCGCGACGACTGCGCCTGCAACCAAGCCAGCTGCTACGACGGCCGCGCCTGCGCCAGCTGCAGCCGCTGCGCCCAAAGCGGCACCTGCACCTGAGAGCTCCGTGGTTCGTTTTGCTGAAGCGCAAAACGTGAATCCCATGGCCCTGAAAGACATCGACTTCCGTCGTGGTCAGGATGGTGCGGGCCGCGTGATCGTCGATTTGCCTAACAACCAGGTGGGCGTGGACATCCGTCAGCAAGGCAAGAGCCTGGTGGTCGAGTTTGTGCGTGCCTCCTTGCCTGAGCGTCTGCGTCGTCGTTTCGATGTGGGTGATTTTGGTACGCCCATTGACACCGTTTCGGTCAGTCAGTCCGGCGATCGCGTCAAGCTGATGGTTGACGCCAATGGCGAATGGGAACACTCTGCGTACCAAAGCGACAACCAGTTCGTGCTGGAAGTTCGCTCGCGCAAGATTGATCCAAACAAGTTGACCCAAGGTCCTGGCTACGCCGGTGAAAAGCTCTCGCTGAACTTCCAGAACATCGAAGTGCGCGCGCTGCTGCAGGTCATTGCTGACTTCACCAACTTCAACGTGGTGACCAGCGATACTGTGACTGGCAATGTGACCCTGCGCCTGAAAGATGTGCCTTGGGATCAAGCTCTGGACATCATCTTGCAAGCCAAGGGCTTGGGCGTGCGCAAGTCCGGCAATGTGCTGTGGATTGCGCCCAAGGATGAAATCAACGCCAAGGAAAAGGTTGACCTGGAAGCCAAGGCGCAAGTCGCAGCCCTGGAGCCACTGCGTACGCAGTCCTTCCAGTTGAACTACACCAAGGCGGAAGAAATCGCCAAGGGCTTGGCAGGGACCAACAGTGTTGGCTCGTCGGGTAGTCAATCGGCTCGCATCCTGTCGCCACGCGGCAGTGTGATTTTCGAGACCCGCACCAACCAGTTGTTCGTCAACGATATCCCATCCAAGCTGGAAGAAATCCAGCAGATGATCACCAAGATTGACGTGGCAGCCCGCCAGGTGTTGATCGAGGCCCGCATCGTTGAGGCAGAAGACTCGTTTGGCCGTACCTTGGGCGTGCGTTTGGGTGCCTCCAATTCGACAGCCGTGGGTAGTGCTGGCAAGCTCAACTTGGGCGTGAGCGGCAGCTACTCTGGTGTAGCCGCGCAAACCGGTCAACCTCTGTCTGGTTCGTCGGCATCGGTGCCCAACAGCTACTTTGTGAACCTGCCGGGCTCCAACCTGAACGGCTACAACCCTGCTACTGTAGGTATCTCGCTGTTCACCTCCAGCGTGAACCACGCGTTGAACTTGGAACTGTCTGCGCTGGAAGCCGATGGCCGAGGCAAGATCGTGTCGAGCCCACGTGTGATCACCGCCGACCAGATCAAGGCTTTGATCGAACAAGGTACCGAACTGCCTTATCAGGTGGCGACCTCCAGCGGTGCGACTTCGATCGCGTTCCGCAAGGCGAACCTGAAGTTGGAAGTCACACCTCAGATCACGCCTGAAGGCAGCATCATCATGGATGTGGACGTCAACAAGGACAGCGTGGGCCAAGTGACCGCAGCCGGTTACGCGATCGACACCAAGCATGTGCGTACACAAGTGCTGGTGGAGAACGGCGGTACCGTGGTGATTGGCGGTATCTTCCAACAACAGGAAAATGAGACTGAACAAAAGGTACCATTCCTGGGTGACATCCCTGTGATGGGGAATCTGTTCAAGAACAACATCCGCAATTCCAAGCGTTCGGAACTGCTGATTTTCCTGACGCCTAAGGTGGTCTCTGACAAGGCTGCCCTGCGTTGATAGGGTAGTTAAGTCTTTGCCTTCTGTCGTTGCACTCGTCGGCTTGCCCGGCGGTGGGAAATCCACCGTCGGGCGTCAGCTTTCTAGGCGCCTTGGCGCACGTTTCATTGACTCCGATACGGTCCTTGAAGAGCGACTGGGTATGCCCATTCGCGCCTACTTCGAGCAGTTTGGTGAGTCGGCCTTCAGGGATCACGAAGAGGCCGTCATTGACGAGCTCAGCGCGCATCAGGGTGACTTGATTGTGTTGGCCACGGGGGGCGGCGCTGTGTTGCGGCCCGCTAATCGGCAACACCTGAAAGATCGGACCACGGTTGTGTATCTTCGTTCGACGCCGGACGAGCTCTACCGCCGGCTGCGCCACGATACCCAACGGCCCTTGCTCCAAGTGGCTGACCCTTTGGCCAAGTTGCGTGAGCTGTATCAACAGCGTCACCCACTGTACGAAGAAACGGCCCATTACACCGTGGACACGGGTCGTCCGTCGGTGGCCACCTTGGTCAACATGATCATGATGCAGTTGGAAGTCGCGGGTTTGGTGCCAAACCAGGCCGGTGACGGTGTGCAGACCTAAGCCAAGCCCTGATGACGTGAACCAGGAGGAGTCTGCGCTCCTGCACTCACCAAGCTGCAGTCATGAAAAAAGCCAGCCCCTTGAGGCTGGCTTTTTGTTGGGCTAGACCCGATCAGCCCAGTCGCTGCAGCTGTTCCTTCACGCGAGCCAGCGTGGCGCCAAAGTCGGCCACGCGGGCCTTCTCTTGTTCCACCACAGCAGCCGGTGCGCGGGCCACGAAGCTTTCGTTGCCCAGCTTGGCATTCGCTTTGGCGATCTCGCCTTCCAGACGGGCCACTTCCTTGCTCAGGCGGGCCTTCTCGGCCTCGACGTCGATCTCGACGTGCAGGGCCAGGCGGGCATCGCCTTGCACGGCCACAGGGGCCATGGCGGTGGCTTCAGCAAATGCGGCCTCATCCAACACCTTGACCTCGCTGAGCTTGCCCAGCGCCTTCAGGATGGGAGCCGCCTTGGTGACGAACTCCGCGTCCCCGGTGGTCAGCAAAGGCACGCGTTCGGCGGGTGACAGGCTCATCTCTGCACGCAGGTTACGTGCAGTGCCCACCATGGCCTTGAGCTTGGCCATCCAGGCGTCCGACTCGGCGCAGACCTTGCTCAGGTCGGCTTGAGGGTAGGCCGCCACCACGATGGTGTCGTTCGAATCGGCTGCCTTGCGGCCCGCCACGGGGGCCACCACTTGCCACAGCTCTTCGGTGATGAAGGGGGTGATGGGGTGCAGCAGGCGCAGCACGGTTTCCAGTACGCGGATCAGGGTGCGGCGGGTGGCGCGGGCAGCAGCCTCGTTGCCGGTGTCCTTGGCCGCATTGATCTGGGCCTTGGCGATTTCGATGTACCAGTCGCAGTACTCGTCCCACACGAACTGGTAGATGCTGTTGGCCACGTTGTCCAGACGGAACTCGGCAAAGCCTTGTTCCACGGCGGCTTCCACGCGCTGCAGCTCTGACACGATCCAGCGGTCAGCGGGGCTGAAGTCCAGATAGCCATTGGCGGCGCATTGGCCGGGCAGGTGCGAATCCAGGCCACAGTCCTGACCTTCGGTGTTCATCAGCACAAACTTGGTGGCGTTCCACAGCTTGTTGCAGAAGTTGCGGTAGCCCTCGCAGCGCTTGCTGTCGAAGTTCACCGCACGGCCCAGGCTGGCCAGCGCGGCAAAGGTAAAGCGCAGGGCATCGGCGCCGTAGCCAGGAATGCCTTCTGGGAATTCCTTTTCGGTGGCCTTGCGCACCTTGGGGGCGGTCTCGGGCTTGCGCAGACCGGTGGTGCGCTTGTCGAGCAGCGGGGCCAGGGCAATGCCGTCGATCAGGTCAACGGGGTCCAGCACATTGCCTTCGGACTTCGACATCTTGTTGCCTTGGGCATCGCGCACCAGGCCGTGGATGTAGACGTGCTTGAACGGCACCTTGCCGGTGAAGTGCTTGGTCATCATGATCATCCGGGCGACCCAGAAGAAGATGATGTCGTAGCCGGTGACGAGCACGGACGACGGCAGGAACAGGTCCATTTCCTTGGTCTGCTCAGGCCAGCCCAGGGTGGAGAAGGGCACCAGTGCCGACGAGTACCAGGTGTCCAGCACGTCTTCGTCGCGGGTCAACTCGCCCTCATAGCCGGCGGCCTTGGCGCGGGTACGGGCTTCGTCTTCATTGCGAGCGACGAAGATCTCGCCGTTGCTGCCGTACCAGGCGGGAATCTGATGACCCCACCACAGCTGGCGGCTGATACACCAGTCCTGGATGTTCTTCATCCACTGGTTGTAGGTGTTGACCCAGTTCTCGGGCACGAACTTCACATCGCCCGATTCCACGGCCTCGATGGCTTGCTCGGCAATGGACTTGCCTTGCGCGCCGGGCTTGGTCATGGCGACGAACCACTGGTCGGTCAGCATGGGTTCGATGATCTGGCCGGTGCGGGCGCAACGGGGCACCATCAGCTTGTGCTTCTTGACTTCGACCAGCAGGCCTTCGGCTTCCAGTTGGGCCACCAGGGCCTTACGGGCCACGAAGCGGTCCAGACCACGGTAGGCCTCGGGGATCTCGGTCAAGTGCGACACCACCTTCGCTTCCAGCGTGAAGATGGTGATCATGGGCAGGTTGTGGCGTTGGCCGACCTGATAGTCGTTGGTGTCGTGGGCCGGGGTGACCTTGACGACGCCGGTGCCGAATTCCTTGTCGACGTGTTCGTCGGCGATCACAGGCACCAGGCGGCCGGTGATGGGCAGCTTGACCAGCTTGCCGATCAAGTGCTTGTAGCGCTCGTCTTCGGGATGGACCATGACGGCGGTGTCGCCCAGCATGGTTTCGGGCCGGGTGGTGGCCACGACCAGGGTCTCATCGCTGCCCTCGATGGGGTAGCGGATGTGCCACATCGAGCCGTCTTCTTCCTCGCTTTCGACTTCGAGGTCAGACACGGCAGATTTCAGGATGGGGTCCCAGCTCACCAGGCGCTTGCCGCGGTAGATCAGGCCTTCTTCGTACAGGCGCACGAAGGTTTCGGACACGACCTTGGACAGCTTGTCGTCCATGGTGAAGTACTCGTGCTCCCACGAGACCGAGTCACCCATGCGGCGCATCTGTTGGGTGATGGTGGAGCCGGATTGCTCTTTCCATTCCCAGATCTTGGCCACGAAATTCTTGCGGCCCAAGTCATGACGGGTCTGGCCCTTTTCCTGCAACTGGCGTTCCACCACGATCTGGGTGGCGATGCCGGCGTGGTCGGTGCCGGGAATCCACAGCGTGTTGTGGCCCTTCATGCGGTGGTAGCGCGTCAACGAGTCCATGATGGTCTGGTTGAAGGCGTGGCCCATGTGCAGCGTGCCGGTCACGTTGGGGGGCGGCAGCTGGATGCAGAAAGAGGGCTTGGACTCGTCGAGCGTGGGCTTGTACAGGCCACGTTGCTCCCACTGGGGGCCATATTTGGCTTCAATGGGGCCGGGTTCGAAAGATTTGGCGAGTTCGGTCATGGTGTGAGCGTTGGCCGCGCACTGTGCGCAGCACGAGAGCTGAACCCTCGATTTTAGATGCCCCAGGGCCCCGTGGGGGTGTGGGGGCAAAGCAAATCAATTCCTGCGATGGATCAAATAATCGGCTGCGTCCACTTGTGGGCAGATCAAGGGCGGCATAGGATCAACTCAGTCACTTGATTATTTTTTGGAGGCATGACCATGTACGAACACCTGTTGGTGCCTGTTGACGGCAGTGAGTTGTCCGAGCGCGCGATGACGCACAGCATTGGTCTGGCCAAGATGCTGGGCGCGGCCATCACCGGCTTCATGGCCGAGCCCCCTTTGCCTGTGCTGGTGGTAGACCAGGCGGCGGTGGCGTACGACGTGGAGACTTTCAAAGAGCACGAGGCACGATGTGAAAAGCATGCGCGATCGGTGCTGGAAGGTTTTGCCGAGCGAGCACGACAAGCCGGGGTGACCTTTGACGGTCAATTCATGATCACCGACAACGTGCAACAGGCCATCGTGGATGTGGCGCAGCGCCAGAAGTGCGATTTGATCGTGATGGCCACCCATGGCCGTCATGGTTTGGATGCTTTGATTCATGGCTCACTGACCAAGAGTGTGTTGGCGCACAGTCAACTGCCCTTGTTGGTGGTTCACTGAGCGGCGAGTCACGCATGGGGCGTGAACAAAGGAGAAAGCAATGAGCGAATTGACACAAGCCCAGCGCGACAAGCTGATGGCTGATTTGCGTGTGGTCCTGGCCGATGCCGAAGCCCTATTGCATGCCACCACGTCTGATGCCAGCGAGGGTGTGGCCCAGTTGCGCAGCCGCGTGGCCGAGAGCCTGTCGCAAGCCAAAACAGGCCTATTGGCCACGCAAGCGGAGGCTTTGAATCAAGCCAAAGTGGCGGCCAAAGCCACGGATGATTTCGTGCACGCCCATCCATGGAAAGCCATGGGCATCGCGGCAGGCCTGGGCGTGTTGATCGGTGTGCTGATCGGTCGGCGTTGATGGTGGATTTCTCTGACAAGGCCGGAGACACCGCCGAAGTCCCTGAGCATTCAGCAGACGGGGGCATGGCCTCGGTGCGCGCCATGGGCGCCACCCTGGCCGCCCTATGGCAGACCCGTCTGGATCTGCTGCTGACCGAGTTGGAAGAAGAGCGACAGCGTTTGCTCGGCACCCTGTTGTGGGGCGCCGTGACACTGGCGCTGGGCTCATTCACCTTGCTGGGCTTGGCCACCTTGGTGGTGGTCTTGTGTTGGGACAGCCATCGCGTGTGGGCCTTGGTGGGCGTGTCCACCGTGCTGCTGGGTGCCGCATTCGCCGCCGCTTGGCAGTGCCGTCGTTACCTACGCCGTGGGGATCGCTTTCTGGCGGCGACATTGGCAGAGCTAGAGGCCGATCGGCAGCGCTGGTTCCCGCAGGAGCCGACGTGAAGCCGTTACCACCTGATCTGGATCTCCAGACGCGTAAGTTGATGCTGCAACAACGCAGCGCCGTCTTGCGTGAATTGCTTGCTGTGCAATGGCAACAGACCACCGGCCCGGTTCGGGGCGGACTGGATCGTGCTCAGCAGGTGGGTTCTTGGCTGAAAGGGCATCCCTGGTGGGTGGGCGCGGCTGTCTTGGGTTTGATGATTTGGCGCCCCAAGGGCATGATGCGTTGGATGTCCCGCGGGCTCAGTGCTTGGCAAGCTTGGCAGCATCTGAGCCCGGTGGTCGAGCGGTGGCTCAAGCGAGGCGCCCAGGCACGTGATGCTGGCCAGGCTGACGCCTCACCACCGAATTGAAAAGGTAGAGCGCGGCATGGAATTGACTTTTTGGGGTGCAACTTCAACGGTAACCGGCTCACGCACCATGGTGCGGACGGGGCGTCAACGCTGGTTGGTTGACTGCGGCTTGTTTCAGGGCTTCAAGACACTGCGGGAACGCAACTGGGCCCCGATGCCGTTTGATCCCGGCCACCTCAACGGCGTGTTCCTCACCCACGCCCACATTGATCACAGTGGTGCTCTGCCTTTGTTGACGCGGCAAGGCTATACCGGTCGCATCTACATGACACCTGCGACCGCGCGGCTGTGCGAGGTCTTGTTGATGGACACCGCCCATTTGCAGGAAGAAGAGGCACGCTATCGCAATCGCCACAAAGCGACCAAACACGATCCGGCTCAGCCGCTGTATTCGGTGGCCGATGTCAAAACCTGCCTGAAGCACATTGAGCGCGTGCCAGAAGGCGATGTGCTGGACCTGGGGCATGGCGTGCAGGCCCGATTCACCCCCGCCGGGCACATCCTGGGCGCAGCCAGTTTGCGACTGAGCCATCAGGGCCGTGCGGTTTTGTTCTCGGGTGATCTGGGACGCGATGACGATCACGTCATGAAGCCGCCACAAACGGGCCAATCGGCTGATTGGGTCGTGGTGGAGTCCACCTACGGCGACCGACTTCACGCCGAAGGTGATCCGGTCGAGCAACTGGCGGACATCATCCGCCGCACGGCTGCCAGAGGCGGTGTGGTCATCATTCCCGCCTTTGCGGTGGGGCGCACCCAGGGCTTGTTGTATGCCCTGTATCGCTTGAAACAGGCTGGCGCGATTCCTGATTTACCTGTGGTCTTGGATAGCCCCATGGGCATCACCGCCACCGGCATTTACGAACAATTCCAGGCCTTACACCGCTTGACCAAAGCTGAGTGCGAAGGCATTCGGCACATGACGCGGTTTGTGCGTGATGTCGAAGAATCCAAAGCGTTGCTGGGTCAGCATTACCCCATGGTGATTCTGGCTGGCAGTGGCATGGTGACCGGTGGGCGTGTGTTGCACCACATCGCTCATTTCGGAACCCATGCGCGCAACAGCATTGTGCTGAGTGGATTTCAGGCAGGCGGTACACGTGGCGCATCCTTGGCCAGTGGCGCCACCTCTTTGAAGATGTTTGGCGAATACGTGCCCATCCGCGCAGAGGTCTGTCAGATCGAGGGCTTGTCGGCTCATGCCGATCAACAAGGCTTGTTGAAGTGGCTGAGTGGCTTGTCTCAAGCACCGCAACACGTGTTCGTGAACCATGGCGAGCCCCTGGCGGCAGACACCTTGCGCTTGCGCATTGAGGAGACCTTGGGCTGGCATGCCAGTGCGCCTGAATACGGTGTGCCCTACAAGCTGGGCACCGATTGATCTGACGCAAAGCCCTTCAGGCAAGGGCCGGCTACCGTGACGTATTCGACATTAATATACATCTGTCCTGAATATGCTCACCTCTCAACAAGCCGCTGGCGCGCTGGACGCCTCCCACATGGATGCAGACTTGGCGCAAGCACTGGCTCGCAGTGGTCTGAAGCCTTTGAATCTGCGAGGCCGCCAGTTGTTGCCGATCGTGCAAGGCGGCATGGGTATTGGCGTGTCTGCGCACCGACTGGCCGGGGCGGTGGCGTCCGCGGGGGGGATGGGCACACTGTCTGCGGTGGATTTGCGTCGACATCACCCCGATTTGATGGAACGCACGCAAGGTTTGGCCTCCCGTGTGGGGCAGGATGACGACACCCGTGCCGCGATTGATGCCGCCAATCACGAAGCGGTATCTCGGGAAATCCGTGCTGCACGCGAACGATCGGAAGGGCGAGGTTTGCTGGCCATGAATGTGATGCGTGCCGTCAGTGATTACGCTGGCTACGTGAAGCGTTCATTGGAAGCAGGGATTGATGCGGTTGTGGTGGGGGCAGGGCTGCCGTTGGATTTGCCTGATTTGGCCCAGGACCACCCCGATGCGTTGCTCATTCCGATCTTGTCCGATGCGCGTGGCGTGCAACTCATTGTCAAAAAATGGGAGCGCAAGAAGCGCCTGCCTGACGCCATCATCATTGAGCATCCCCGCCTGGCTGGCGGGCATTTGGGCGCGGCCCGTATTGCCGATTTGCAAGACCCGCGGTTTGATTTCGAGCGCGTGATTCCTGACTCAATGGCCTTCCTCCGCTCAGCAGGCATCGACAAAGACATTCCCTTGATCGCTGCCGGAGGCATTCGCTCTCATGCCGACATCCGTCGTGTGCAAAGCTTGGGAGCGGCCGGCGTGCAACTCGGTACGCCCTTTGCCGTGACCGAGGAGGGCGATGCCCATCCCGAGTTCAAGCGTGTGCTGGCCTCGGCCCGTGATGAAGACATGGTGGAGTTCACCAGCGTGGCAGGCTTGCCAGCCCGTGCGGTGGCGACCCCCTGGCTGAAGGCCTATCTGAAGATTGAGCAAAAGCTACAAGCGGTGGCCCACGTGAAAAACCGATGCACCAAAGCATTTGACTGCTTGGCGCAATGCGGTCTGCGAGACGGTTTGCCTGGTTGGGGGCAGTTCTGCATCGACAACCAGTTGGCTGCAGCCATGCGGGGCGATGTCAAAAAAGGTTTGTTCTTCCGTGGTGTTGGCGCCTTGCCTTTTGGTGATCAGATTCGCAGCGTCCGCGAACTGATGGAGCGCCTGTTGACGCAAGACCAGGCTGCTCAAGCGGCATGATCTGGGTGAACCGTTCCGGCTTGGTGTTGGAACTGTTCTGTCGACACGCGCGTGACGATCGTGACCGCCTGCATGCGGGTGGCCAGTTGTTGCATGGAGGCATAGGGCCAATAGAGCCCAGCCGAGCCCAGTAACTTGAGCATGTGCTTGGTGTTCATGCTCAGCTGCTCTCGCGTCTTCAAGTAGCTCTTGAATCGAATCCACTCGCAACCGGTGTGGCTCCACCTGAGGTTGTGGACGTGCGTTTGCAGGTAACTCACGGGCAAGACCAAACTGAGTGCGGCAAAAGCCAAGCCCACCGGGGCCATGGATGCCATCGTTTGCAGCCACGTGTGCGATGCCCCGGCTGGCAAGACGCTCCAGGCCCAGAAAGCAAGCATTCCGTACAAGCTGAGGGCGGCGGTCATGCTCATGGCCCCCATCAAGGTGGCATGGGCCCAGATGCGGTACAGATCCAGGGCGTGGGCTTTGAAGCGCATCCGCATGTGCTGCAAGGCCAGATGATGCTGTTGATGGCGAATGATGCGCCAGTGCATGTAGGGCACCATGGCAAGGCCACCCACCAACAACGTCAGCAGCGAAATCAATCCGGCGCGCTGGGGGCGCCCTCCACTGATCAAAACCGCCAAAACCATGCCCGCGCCCAACAGCGATGTCACAGCAATCAGTGGTGCCGCCCAAAGACGATAGCTCTGAGACAGCTTGGCCGTGCTGCGCCAACGGAGTCCTCGCCAGCCTGGTGCTTCGACTTTTGCTTCGCCAGCGTGATGCCACCATGCGGGCGCCACGGCCACGGCGAACAGCCCAGACGCCCAAGACAGCCCAGGGTGGCTCGATCGGAGCCAGAACATGGACCACAGCCCGATGCTCATGGCCAGAAACAGGGCGTGGCTGCGTCGTGGCGTCCACTGCCAGTCGAGTGCGACGCCATCCATGTGCGTGTGAGCGGCCACATACCGGTGCGTGTTCTGGCGCGCCCAAGGCCAAAACAGTCCGAGCGTGACCAGCAACAGCATCGCGTTTTTCAGAGCGACAGGCCAGTACGACTGCCCGTTTCCGCTGAAATGAACCGTGTAACGGTGAATGGCGGGTGGTGCGCTGCGATGTCGCGCTGACTCATCTGAGTCGTGACAGACGTCGGGAGCGTCTTGGGCGGTGTGAGCCGCTTCTTGCGCAGACATGGCCAGATCCCTGATTTGTGTTTTTGGTGTCTCGTCGCGAATGCTGGATAAAAATCCAGCTAACAGCCCTACAATTTTTGGATGACTGCTTATTCCGCCACTCCAGAATTGTTCTCCCAATCGGGCCCTCAGGGCAACTCCCCTATGCTGGTGGGATTGAACCCGGAGCAACTGGCTGCTGTGACCGCGCCGGATGGTCCTTCTTTGGTGTTGGCGGGCGCGGGTTCGGGCAAAACACGGGTGCTGACCACGCGTATCGCCTGGCTCTTGCAAACCGGGCAGGCCTCACCGGCGGGGATCATGGCGGTCACCTTCACCAACAAGGCAGCCAAAGAAATGCAGGCGCGTCTATCGGCCATGCTGCCGATGAACACACGCGCGATGTGGATTGGCACCTTCCACGGCCTGTGCAATCGTTTCTTGCGGGCGCATTACAAAGTGGCGGGACTGCCTCAGGCATTTCAGATCCTGGACACCCAGGACCAGTTGTCGGCTGTCAAACGCGTCATCAAGGCGTTGAAGTTTGACGAAGAAAAGTGCGTGCCCAAGCAAACCAGCTGGTTCATCGCCAATGCCAAAGAAAATGGCCAACGCCCCCAAGATTTGCAGCCCCGTGACGAACTGGGGCGTATGCAGCTGGCGGTGTATCAGGCCTATGAAGACCAATGCCAACGCGAAGGCGTGGTCGACTTTGCCGAGTTGATGCTGCGTACCTACGAAATTTTGCGAGACCACGTGGAGGTGCGGGATCACTATCAGCGCCGCTTTCAGCACGTGCTGGTTGACGAGTTCCAGGACACCAACCGCCTGCAATACGCTTGGTTGAAGATGTTTGTGGGCAACCCACATCAGGCCGGGCACAGCGTCATGGCCGTGGGCGACGATGACCAAAGCATCTATGCCTTCCGTGGCGCCCAAGTGGGCAACATGGCTGACTTCGAGCGTGAGTTCCGTGTGCAAAAGGTCATCAAGCTGGAACAGAACTACCGCAGCTATGGCCACATTCTGGATGCGGCCAACACCCTGATCGCGCAAAACAGCAAGCGCTTGGGCAAGAACTTGCGAACCGATGCCGGACAAGGTGAACCCATTCGCATCTACGAAGCCGCCAGCGACTACGCCGAAGCGCAATGGATCGTGGACGAGACCAAACAGTTCCGCCGTGATGGCCAAGACCTGAAAGAGGTGGCGGTGCTGTATCGCAGCAACGCGCAATCGCGAGTGATTGAATCGGCCTTGTTCAATGCCGGTGTGCCTTACAAGGTGTACGGTGGTTTGCGCTTCTTCGAACGTGCCGAAGTGAAGCACGCCTTGGCTTACTTGCGCTTGATCGAGAACCCCAACGACGACACCAGCTTCCTGCGTGTGGTGAACTTTCCCGCGCGGGGCATTGGTGCACGTACCATCGAACAACTGCAAGATGCTGCCCGCACAACGGCGCGCAGCCTGGCTCAAAGTGTGACAGCCGTGTCAGGTAAGGCAGGATCCAATCTGCAAGCCTTTGTGGCTATGGTGGATGCCATGCGCGAAGCGACACGTGGTTTGACGCTGCGCGAAATCATCGAGCACGTGGTGGAAGCTTCTGGTCTGGCTGACTTCTATCGCACCGAAAAAGAAGGCCAAGAACGCCTGGAAAACTTGGCTGAATTGGTGAACGCCGCCGAAGCCTTTGTGACCCAAGAAGGCTTTGGCAAGGACGCCGTGGCATTGCCGGTGGATGAACTCGCCGGCACATTGGCAGAAGGTTTTCCGGCAGCCGTGGCGCGTGTCGATACCTTGCCTGACGCGGATACGGGCGAGATCATTTCGCCGCTGTTGGCTTTCCTGACGCATGCCTCTTTGGAAGCAGGCGACAACCAGGCGCAAGCCGGCCAAGATGCGGTGCAGTTGATGACCATCCATGCCGCCAAAGGCCTGGAGTTCAACAATGTGTTCATCACGGGGCTGGAAGAGGGCTTGTTCCCCCATGAAAACTCCAGCTCTGACAACGAAAGCCTGGAAGAAGAACGTCGCTTGATGTACGTGGCCATCACACGTGCCCGCAAGCGCTTGCACATCACCTTCAGCCAGACGCGGATGTTGCATGGCCAAACGCGCTACAACATCAAGAGCCGCTTCCTCGAGGAGTTGCCCGAATCCAGTTTGAAATGGCTCACGCCTCAGAACCAAGGCTTTGGGTCGGGCTTTGCCAAAACCTATCAAGACAGTTGGGCCTCAGGCAAGGGCATGGGCTCGGTGGTGGGGGCCGGGGCACAGCCCTATCGCTCGTCCGCCAGTGGTTCTGGCTATGGCGGTGGTTATGGTCAGCGCAGTGGCACTGGCCAAGGCCAGCACTACGGCCGCAAGGAAGAGTCCTTCAAAGACTTGACTGCACCGATTCCCAAGGCCATGGCGCAAGCCAAAACCGAGGGCGGATTGCGTGTGGGCCAAAGCGTGTTTCACAACAAGTTTGGCGAAGGTGTGGTGTTGACGTTGGAAGGCTCGGGGCCGGACGCGCGCGTCCAGGTCAACTTTGGTCGCCACGGCACCAAGTGGCTGATGCTGAGCGTGGCCAAGCTCACCCCGATTGAGTGAGTGAAAATAGAAGGTTGCTAGAATCGAACTTTGTTAGATTAGGGTTTGTTACCCCTGGTTGCGTATTACCCCAAAGTGGGTGCCCTCCCCGGCAGAGCCAGCCGTCAAAATTGGCTCATTCACAAAGTCTAAAAAATCACCAGGGATACTCGTCATGAGTTTGGCCAACATGGCGCTTTCCAGCGCCTCTTCGGCGTTGTCGTCCGTCAAAGACATGGCACTGAACAAACTCAACAGCGCATTGCATGAGCTGTTGGGTGACCTGATTGGTCAGTGGCAAACCGACAAGCGGCTCTACACCCTCGAATCGGCCAGCAGTACGCGGCCCTTGCCTGCTGACCTGATGGTCGAGAGCTTTGTGTTGACCGACGGCGTCTCACAGCCCTTCTCCTTGCACATTCAAGCCTTGGTGCTGAATGCCAAGGTCGAACTCAAACAGCTCTACGCCCGCCCCATTAGCTTGGTCACCACTTTGGCCGATGGCAGCACGTGCCGCCGCAGTGGCTATGTGACCGAGGCTCAATCGCTGGACAGCGATGGCGGCCTGGCACGCAAGTCCTTGTTGGTTCGGCCCTGGATGGCCTTGCTAGGCCACACACTCAATAGCCGCGTGTGGCAAGAGCGTAGCGCCATTGACATCGTCGAAGATGTGTTCGCCGACCACGCCAGTATCGCCGCATGGCGTTGGGATGACGATGTCGCGCAGCATGTCGCCAATGGCTTGAATGGCCCCACAGGTGGCGTGCGCAAATATTGCGTGCAATACAAAGAATCCGACCTGGAATTTGTCCAACGCATCCTGGCCGAAGAAGGCCTGAGCTGGCGCGTGGAAGAAGACACCGCCGCCCCCGGTGGCCACACCATGGTCATCTTTGCCAACAGCTTGAACCAGGCGCAAGACCCCACCAGCGGCACGAC
>JBKBIO010000003.1:92234-142164 GCA_046299355.1 Aquabacterium sp.
TAGTTACCCCTGGTTGCGTATTACCCCAAAGTGGGTGCCCTCCCCGGCAGGGCCAGCCGTCAAAATTGGCTCATTCGCAAAGTCTAAAAAAGTCACCAGGGATACTCGGCATGAGTTTGGCCAACATGGCGCTTTCCAGCGCCTCTTCGGCGTTGTCGTCCGTCAAAGACATGGCACTGAACAAACTCAACAGCGCATTGCATGAGCTGTTGGGTGACCTGATTGCTCAGTGGCAAACCGACAAGCGGCTCTACACCCTCGAATCGGCCAGCAGTACGCGGCCCTTGCCTGCCGACCTGATGGTCGAGAGCTTTGTGTTGACCGACGGCGTCTCGCAGCCTTTCTCCTTGCACATTCAAGCCTTGGTGCTGCATGCCAAGGTCGAGCTCAAACAGCTCTACGCCCGCCCCATCACCTTGGTCACTACTTTGGCAGATGGCAGCACCTGCCGCCGCAGTGGGTATGTGACCGAGGCTCAATCGCTGGACAGCGATGGCGGCCTGGCACGCAAGTCCTTGTTGGTTCAGCCCTGGATGGCCTTGCTGGGCCACACGCGCTGCAGCCGGGTGTGGCAGGAAAAATCCATCATCGACATCGTCGAAGATGTGTTCGCTGACCACACCAGTATCGCCGCATGGCGCTGGGATGACGACGTCGCGCAGCATGTGGCCAATGGTTTGAATGGCCCCACCGGTGGCGTGCGCAAGTATTGCGTGCAATACCGAGAATCCGACCTGGACTTTGTCCAACGCATCCTGGCCGAAGAAGGCCTGAGTTGGCGCGTGGAAGAAGACACGGCCGCCCCCGGTGGCCACACCATGGTCATCTTTGCCAACAGCCTGAACCAGGCGCAAGACCCCACCAGCGGCACGACGCTGGGCGGCAAGGGCATTCGCTTTCACCGCAGCAGCAGTCAGGAAGAACAAGACAGCATCCAGGCATTGGGCGCTTGGCGCCAACTGGGTCAAGCCGGTGGCTCCATGGGCACCACTGTGCTGGGTTGGGACTATGAATCCAACCGCGCCATCGTGGCCGATGTGCCCACGAACCACCAATGGGGCGGCAAAGAAGCCAGCACCTTGCAAAGCTGGTTGACCAGCTACGACCCCGTGGCCGATGGCCTCTACAGCCACCCAGCCCAGGCCCAATTCGCAGCCACCACCATGCAGCAGGCTCGCGAAGCGCGCTTGAAGCTGTGGATGGGCGAAGGCACCGTGCGCACGCTGCGCTCGGGCACCTGGTTTGGCTTGAGCCAGTCCACGCTCGACAGCATCAATCCGCACGACGAAGACAAGGAATTTTTCGTGACCGCCGTGCGCGCCATGGGCATCAACAACCTGCCCAAGGACCTGAGCGACACCATTGCCAAAACCCTGGGCGTGGGCCCCTTGCAAGCCTTGCTGCAAGCCACCCAAGACAGCGGCATCTTCGAGCGCCACGATGTGGACACGGCCTCGCTGCAAACCAAGGCAGCCCAAAGCGGCTTTGCCAATCAGTTTGAAGCCATTCGCCGCAATGTGCCTTGGCGCACCGTGTTGATGGACGACACCGGCTTGCGCCCCCGCCCACGCGCCACCGCCTGGGGCCCACAAACCGCCATCGTGGTGGGACCCAACGGCAGCACCAGCGCCAGCGGTGCCGATGAAATCCACACCGACCGGCTGGGCCGCGTGCGCGTGAAGTTCCACTGGCAAGCCAATCCGTTTGCACCACAGCGTGCCAACAGTGACCACAGCTGCTGGATGCGGGTGTTGCAGCGCTCAGCCGGTGCAGGCATGGGCCAGCAGTTCATCCCCCGCATTGGGCAAGAAGTGTTGGTGGGCTTCATCAACAACGACATGGACCAGCCCTTCGTCATGGCCAGCCTCTACAACGGCCAAGGCGAAGGTGGCACGCCCCCCACACCGGGCGGGCAAAACCTAGCCGCTGACACCAGTGCGTTTGCCGACAGCGCCGACCACCGCCCCAGTGCCCAAGCCAACCTCATCAACAGCGGCACAGGCGGCAACAGCCCCGCCTGGCACGGCGCAGCTGCGGGTGCCGCGCAAGACGGCCAAGCTGGACAGAACAACGCCGCCGCACTGAGCGGCATCAAAAGCAAAGAGCTGGGCGGGCAAGGCTACAACCAACTGGTGCTGGACGACACTCCAGGCCAGTTGCGCACCCAACTGCACACCACCCAAAGCCAGACCTGGCTGCAAATGGGCCACCTGCTGCACCAGGCCGACAACCACCGGGGTAGCTTCCGAGGCATTGGCTTCGAGCTGCGCACCGACGCATGGGGTGGCTTGCGTGCTGCACGCGGCGTGATGATGACCACCTTTGGCTTGGGTGGCGGTGTAGGCCAAACCGCCGAGCCCGCAGGCGACAACGCCCCTGGCATGGCCTTGGCAAAACAGGCACAACAACTTGCCACCACATTCAACCAAGCCGCAGGTACCCACCAAACCGTGGCCCTGGCCAGCGCTCAAGGTAAACACGCCAAGTTGCCGCAGAACCTGGGCCACACGATCGAGCAAGATCAACTGCCCCACATGGAAGACGCCAACATTGCCATCGTGGGCAAAGCCGGTGTGGGGATCACCGCCGGGCAAGACCTGATCTTGTCAGCCAACGACACCACTCAGATCGCCAGCGGTCAAGACAGCCAGATCGCATCAGGCGGCCAAGCGCGTGTTCACACGGGCCAAGCCATTGGCATTTTGGCGGGCGCCATTCAGGCGGGCAATGAAGCTGCAGGCAAAGGATTGAGCCTGATTGCCGCACAAGGCGACATTGACATGCAAGCCCAAGCGGGGCTTGTGCAAATTGCGGCCAAGCAAACGCTGGAGATCAAAACAGCCAACGGCAGCATCACCTTCGCATCGGCCAAGAAACTCACACTGGCCGTGAGCGGCGGGGCCAGCATCACGATTGACGGGGGCAACTTCAACGCGCAGGCCCCCGGTAAGATTTTGATTCAAGCGGGAACGAAGTCGATGGTGGGGGGCGGGACGGTGTCATGGAAGATGCCCAAGTTGCCTTTCAGTGAATTGAAGGATTGCATGGAACAGGCCCGTTCGCGCCGCACAGCCATTCAGGAGCGCAGCTAATGTCAGCCGGGACAGGTGCCAGCGAGATTGCTCAGGCCTGGGCGGCCGAGATCACGCGCCAGCGGGCCACCGTTGACGGCAGCAAAGGCTTTGCGCTGATCGACTGCGGCCCCATGAGCAAAACCGAGCTGGCATGGCTCGACGCGCAGCGGGCTGCCAACCTTTTTGTGGGCACGCCAGATGAACAGCATGCCCACCTTGGGCCGCGCCTTCTGGCGTTGCCCGAGGCAGAGACGGGCACACCCAGCTGGCTCACAAGGCTGGCCATGATCGAGGCGCGCGAGCCCTGCGTGCATTGGCTATGGACACCTGAAGCCGAGCGGGCCTTGACCCTGCGCCTGCAATCGCTGTTCATTGGCAAGCTGGAGAACGGCCGGTCAGCCATGATCCGTTACTTCGACCGGGCCGTCTGGCACTTCCTGGCAGGCCATTTGGATGATGCACAGAAGAGCCGATTTTTCGGCCCCACTCGCGTCTGGCAAACGTGGTCGGTGAGCGGCTGGGTGACCCACCCTGGGCGAGCTCTGGCTGCGCCATTGGACCTGAGCGAGCCCCTGCTGTGGACAGACCCGCAGGTCTACCGCATCAACCTGGCGGGCTTGCCCATGCAGTTGTTCGACGACCTGCAGCACGACTACCCGGACCACCTGGACGCCAGCAACCGGCGCGAGATGGAGCAACGGTTTGCCAAGGCCGTGGAGAAGGCCGATGGCTGGGGCATCGTGACTTACCGCGACTTCATGCTGTTCACGATCTTGAGTTTCACCGTGGCGCCTGAGTTTGATCAGCACCCGGGGGTGGCCGCTCACCTCAAGCGCATTCGCGCAGAGGGCGTCAAGCTGTACGACATCGTGGACGACGTGCCCCGGTCTGCATGGGCTGACCTGGGGGCACCCGCGCGCAGCGACATGTATTGAGCCGTGTAGCCATGAAGATTCCCCCCATGTTCAAGCGCAGGCAGCGGCCCGGCCAGGCCATGCGGCAGGCCGGGCAAGACCATGCCAGCGCCGAGGCCCATGCACGCCCAAGTTGGCTCAGGCGCTTTGCCTTCTTCATGATCCGCCCTTTGCAAGTGGGCCTGGCTGCGGGCCTGACGTTGTATGCGCTGAACTGGGGGCAGTACCTGTACCAACGGCATTTCGGACCGTATGGGGGCTATAGCCTGGTCGGGCTGAACTACATCGACATGCCGATCAGCAGCTTCTCGGTTAACGATTCGTGGGGGGGGAATCTGTTCGCTGGACGCAATAGCGGTGGGGGGAAAGTGATGTGTTGTTTAGCCATCCCTCGCGACGCCAAGACGGTGCTTGTTCGATGGGAAGTCAGTCGCACCAGAGAAGAAATCAAGCAGGGTCTGCCAGACATTCCAAAAGAAGCCGTGGTGCCTTTGCCTGACTTGAAAGATCCCCATGAAGGCTTCATCGGCGCACATTTCTTGCCTGGCGACAAGGTGGTGCTGACATTCTCAAGCTGGATTCCTGATCCCATTCAACCCATCAAAGAAATCAATTACGACTTTTCAGATGTAGGCAGCGACGAAGATGCGTGACGTCCATCCTGCAATGACGCCACGCCAGCGCGCTGCGAAACCAGTTGATTCCGTGTACCCATGAAGCTCCCCTCCATGTTCAAGCGCCGGCAGCGGCCTGGCCAAGCCATGCGGCAGGCCGGGCAAGACCAGGCCAACGCCGATGCCCAGGTACGACCTAGCTGGCTCAGGCGCTTTGCCTTTTTCATGATCCGCCCCTTGCAAGTCGGCCTGGCTGCGGGCCTGACGCTGTATGCGCTGAACTGGGGGCAGTACCTGTACCAGCGGCATTTCGGGCCGTATGGCGGCTACAGCTTGATGGGCGTGAACTACAACGATATGGCAGTCAGTCATTTTTCCGTCAACAACGCCTATGGTGGCAATGTCTTTGCTGGGGACCCTGAAGGTGGAGGGGGTAGTACATGCTGCTTGACCATTGAGCGGGATGCCAAAACCGCCGTGGTGCGATGGGCGATCAGTCGAACCCAAGAAGAAATCAAGCAAGGCTTGCCAGACATCGAGCGCGAAGCCATCGTGCCGTTGCCCAAGTTGGACGACCCGCACGAAGGCTACATCGGGGCGCACTTCTTGCCCAATGGCAAGGTGGTGTTGACGTACAGCAAGTGGTACCCCAAACCAATACAACCCATCAAAGAGATCCACTACGACCTCTCTGATGTCGGAGGAACTGAAGATGAATGACACGCAGGCCGTGGCCACCTCCAAAGCCACCAGCAGTCGAGCTTCGGATGCGCCCATCACCAAGTGCTTTGTGTGCGAGCAAACATTGTTCTTGAGCTTCTTCTTTGACGCCCTCGGGCATGACCGATTGGCGGATCTGCCCAAGAATAGGCTCAGCAATCTATCCAGAATTTTCGAGGCGCATCGACAAACAAAAGAGTCTGTCGGGATCCACCGCTTCTACTACGAAGGCCTCGGCACCGACCTGCGCGCCTCCCCCGGCATGGCCGACGCCGCACAGAAGGCGCTGCTGGAAACCGGCAAAGCGGTAGGCAGCGAGGCGGGCGGCAAAGCCAAAGAAGTCGTGACCGACAAAGCCAAGGCCGTCGCATCCGGCGTGTCGCAAGGCCAGTCGCCCAAGCTGCACGCCGAAGCCCTCCGCAAAGAGCTGCCCGGTGACCTGCGCAAGGCCTTGACCGACCCCTCCAGCTACGTCGAGGGCGTGTTGCAGTCCATCTTCAGCAAGGTGGTGGACATCTTCCCGCAGTTCAGAGACAACAAGCTGGTGGCATCTGCCCTCAACACGGGCGCGCAGGCCCGCATCGACAAGGCCCTGAAGGATTTCGACGGCGTGCTGGCCGCTCAAAGCATGCCCATCCGCACCGTTCAGATTGCCGTGTTCGGGGCCGAGCGTGGCGCCTCGCTGGCCCGCGCCTTTGTCACCACCCTCATCGACAAGCGCTGCAAGGAAGACGGCGGCAGCCTGGTTTTGAAAGAGGGTGCCAAGCCCACCGCGATCGAGTTCAAGTTCGTGGGCCTGTTCGATGCGCAAGCCACCGTGGCCGAGTTCGGTAAAGAGTATGAGGTCGTTCGCCGCACGATCGGTAAGCTCGTCGGTTTTGTCACTGGATTGATCGGCGCTGGCGGGCTTCGCGACACGTTTGAGCTCGACTTGCCCAAGCAGGTGCAGCGGGTGGTGCACATGGTCGCAGGCAATGAAACTCGCCTGATCGCGGCGGTCGATTCTTTGGCCAAGAGCGAAGCCATGTCCAAGGAAGAGTCGGTGTACCCGGGCTCGCAGCCCGACGTGATCGGCGGCCTGGCCCCGATGGAGCGCCAGAAGGTGGTGGACCTGGCGCGCCTGCCCGCCCGCAAGATGCTGCTGGAGGCGCAAGCGGCGGGTGTGCCCATGTTCACCCCTCAGCAACTGGACAAGATTGCGCCCAGAACGGCCGAGCTGTTCGCCATGCCCAGCCGCGTCAATGTGGCGGATCAAACCACGCCAGTCGGGGCCGTCAGGCTGTTGCAGGCCTGGCGCCGGGACACGGGTATTCAAGACGGCATGCCCTTGGCCAAAGCGCTGTTCCAGGCGCAGAAGGCTTACCTGGCTTATTTGAAGGCACAGCACGGCATTCAACCGACGATCACCAGCAACCGGGCTGCGTTCCAGGTCCAGAAGCTCAAGAAGCGAACCGACAGCTATACCAACCCTGACGAGCGTCAGTTGATAGACGCATGGGACAAGCCGCAGCGCTTGAGTTCCGAGACCATGGCCTTGTTCGGCCTGATGTGTCACCCCCCTGCCCTGGGCTGGACCAACGACGCGACCATGCAGGACATGGATGTGGTCACGACCCGCCCTGTCACCGGAGACCCTGGGCTGTGGGATGACATCAAGGCCAGGGTGTCGGCCGTTACAGGCTGAAGTCAGGCAAGCCAAGCATTGGATCAATCTGCATGCAAGCCACCGAGACAGATGAGTACCGGTTCTTGATCGAGCCTGGCGGCGAGATCCGCATGACGGTGGGGGTGGACCGCGATGAAATGTGCCGCCAGCTGCTCATGGCCATCGGCATTTCCACGCTTCTTGGTGGCGGCTTGGTGCACCTGGATGGCTGGTTGCCGGGATTGATCCTCAAGGTGCAGGCGCTGAGGTCTGTCGAAAACGGCGATGAGGTGTCCATCGCGCACGTCTGGCCCGGCATGTACGCCAGGCTGTGCGCATGGATCGAGGCGCCAGCGGATGCCGACGCGTTGAACCTGTCGTTCGATGGCGCGCACTGCCTGCTGATCCCCGATGTGTTCACCTGGCATGTGGAGCCCGTCGTGTTCACGCTCAAGTGTGTTGCGGCACGTCCGTGCGCAGCCACACTAGCATGACTGGATAACTTACCCATCAGCGAAGTTCACACTAACCCGTTTCTAATCGCGTAAACCGTGAGTTCGGAGTTATTGGTCAGCCCCAGCTTTTCAAGGACGCGTGCGCGATACACGCTCACGGTCTTGGGGCTGAGCAGCAATTGCTCGGCGATGTCTGACAAGCGCTTGCCCGAGGCAATCATCACCAGGGTTTGCAGTTCACGGTCCGACAACTTCTGGTGGGCATCTTCTTGTGCCGGCGCCGTCAGGTTATCGACCAGCATTTGGGCGGTCTCTGGGGTGACGTACTTCTTGCCTTGCGACACGGTGCGAACGGCGGCCACAATCTGCGCGGCGTCGCTGCCCTTGTTCAGGTAACCCGATGCACCGGCTTTCAGGGCACGCATGGCGTATTGGTCTTCGGGGTACATGGACACCACCAGCACCTTGAAAGTGGCGCCTTCTTCCTTGAGTACATGCAAGACATCCAGTCCACTGCGGCCAGGTAGGTTGATGTCGAGCACCAAGACGTCGGGGGTCTTGTCTCGCAACAGTGAACGCAGTTCACCATAGTCGCCAGCCTCGCCAATCACGTCGATGTCCGACGCGTCGGCCAATGTGTCGCGAATGCCCCGGCGGATCAGGGCGTGGTCGTCGCAAAGAATCACTTTGATCATATGCTGCCCCATTTGGTGGGGTCGTCTGGGTCTGTCTCGGCTGGCGGTTCGCCCGTGAAGGGCATGAGCGGGTCAATGAAGCCATTTTCAGGGCCCGACAAGGGTACCGACAGGATGAGTGTGGTTCCCTCAGGGTTGCTGCTGATATCCACCCAGCCGCCGACGGTTTCTGCTCGTTCATGCAGGCCTCGGATGCCAAACGAGCGTGCTTTGGCCAAATCCTCGGCACTCAGCCCTTTGCCGTTGTCGGTGACTTCGATGGACAGCACGCCGCCGGCTTGGGTGATGTCGACCGACACCTTGGTGGCTTGGGCGTGTTTGGAGACGTTGGTCAAGGCTTCCTGGGCAAAACGGTAGGCCACCAGCGGTACGCCTGAGGGCAGGTCATAACTTTCCTGACTGGTGCGGAACCGGGTCTCAATGCCGGTGCGTTTGCCGAATCGGTCCGTCATCCAGTGGATGGCCGGGGCAAGGCCCTGCTCGAGGATGGCGGGCCGCAGATTGTGCATGATGCGCTGGCTGGCTTCATGCGCGTGGTTGACCGTTTCCAGGGCCTGTTGCACGCGTTCGGCAATCTGGGGCGTGGGGGCGTGGCGGGCAATCCAGGCCAGATCCAGCTTCACGGCGGTCAAGGATCCGCCCACATCGTCGTGCACTTCACGCGCAATGGCCGCGCGCTCGCGCTCGATGCTGGCTTGCAAGTGTTGCGCCAATTCACGCAATTGCTGTCGAGACTGAGTCAGTGCCAGGTCTGCTTTGCGCTTTTCGATGCGGGTGCGATTGGCCTCCATGGCCAGCAAGGCTGCAGGTGCCAGACGCGCGAGATTGCTTTTGAGCAGGTAGTCGTTGGCGCCATTGCGCATGGCTTGCACGGCAATGTCTTCGCCGATTTCGCCAGACACCAGGATGAAGGGCACCAGCTTGCCCGACGCCCGGACTTTCTCCAGGGCTTGCAGCCCGCCGAAGCCGGGAATGTTGTAGTCCGACAAGATGAGGTCCCATTCCTCATCTAATGCCTCAATCAAAGCGGCCTCAGTGTCGATACGGTAGATGTCTGCGTCAATCCCGCCGCGCCGCAAGTGGACGGAAACCAATGCGTGATCTTCTTCGCTGTCTTCGATATGCAGCACCCTCAGCCGCAGGGCTGACGGAGCATTTTTGTCTTCAGACGAGGCCGTCATTGGGGGGGCTGGATGGGACACAAACCACTTTCAATCGGTCGATTTACACCAAGTTTTCCCGTGTCATTGTGCTCACTCTGATGCGGGAAATGAGAAAAATTCTATCAATCGCCTACACAGTTTCTGAGAAATGCCGATTTCCAAGGCTGAACTGTGTGGATGGCGAAACTGTTTGCCATTTCGTCCCTGCTGTCGGGGACCTGTGAAACAAGGTTGAGTGGAGCCACGATGCTGACCAACGACGATTCCGTCGCAACGCCGCCCGGCGGGGGTCCGATCCCGGAGATGCCTGGAGATGATTTCTCCGGGCTGAACGGGGGCGAGCTGCCGCTGCTGCTGGCAGCCGAGTTGCAAGACCATCTGATGACAGCGACCAATGACTTGGAGCGCCTGCAGCGCTTGCTCGATCATGCCTGTGAAATGCTGATGAGCGGCTTTCACGGGGCCGCTGCTCAGTTGGGTGATGTGATCGATGATGGACATGAGATGTCCCCCCAGCTGCAGGAAACGCTCAAAACGCTCTATCAAACGGTGACTGCGCTGCAGTTCCAGGATATGGCGACCCAATTGATTGCGCACACCAACAAACGTTTGCGCAATTGCGCTGACCAGATTGCCCGCGATGCCCTGGGAGACGATGACCCCGATGGCATGGCTGTGGTGGAGTCTGGCCCCATGAAACCTAACCCGGTGACCCAGGATGAGGTGGACGCCGGCTCGGTAGAGTTGTTCTAAAGCTTATGTCTCATCAGCCGAAATACCGTCTGCCGTTGACTGGTTGTTTTTCACTGCCTGCTAACAAAGTCCTGTTTATTTAAGCCCGGAGAGCGACATGCATTCGATCCTTGCCGTCGACGATTCAGCATCTATGCGTCAAATGGTGGCCTTCACGCTCAAGAGCGCTGGCTATAACGTCGTCGAAGCCGTAGATGGCCAAGACGCTTGGGAAAAGGCCGGTGGCCGCAGTTTTGACCTGGTGCTGACCGACCAGAACATGCCTCGCATGGATGGCATCAGCCTGACCAAGAAGCTGCGCGAGAACCCACAGTTCAAGTCGACGCCCATCCTGATCCTGACCACAGAGTCCAGTGACCAGATGAAGCAGGCAGGCCGCGCGGCAGGTGCGACCGGTTGGTTGGTCAAGCCTTTTGACCCCAACAAGCTGATCGAAGTGATTCAAAAAGTCATTCGCTGATCAATGTGAAGTGGTGCCCTCGGGCACCGTCCTGACGACAAGAATCGGGAGCCAGTCATGGCAGAGACAAGCACAGATAACAGCCAATCGGCAGGTATTGACCTCAGTCAGTTCTACCAGGTCTTCTTCGAAGAAGCAGGCGAGAACCTCGAGAACATGGAACAGCTTCTGATGAAGCTGGACATCGAGGCTGCTGATGACGAAGAGCTGAACGCGATCTTCCGGTGTGCCCACTCGATCAAGGGCGGTGCAGCGACCTTCGGCTTCTCAGACGTGGCCGAATTGACGCACCAAATGGAAACGCTGCTCGACAAGCTGCGTCGACACGAGTTGCAGCCCACTGCACCGATGGTCGATGTGCTGCTGTCTTCTGGCGATTCCTTGAAGGCAATGTTAGCGCGTCATGCCGGCGGTGGTGGTGACGAAGTTGACACAACCGAGCTTTTGTTCAATATCCGTGCCATGGTGGCAGGCGAGGGTGCCACGGCAGCCGCTGCGCCGCAAATGCCTGTGGCCGCAGACCCAGCGCCAGCAACCCAAGCCGCGCCTGCTCAAACTGACACGTCGCCATTGTCGACCGTTGTGGCGCCGACTGCCGGTCAGCGCTTGGTCGAGCTGCGTGTGGGGCCGCTGAACGACCCCGCTGTGGCAGACAACCTGGCCGAGTTGTTCAAGGAAATCACCGACCTCGGCACCATTGAGCCTTTGCCTGACCACGCCAGCTTGGCCGGTGTGCGTCGTTTCAAGGTCAACACCTCGACGGCAGAGTCTGAGTTGTTGGATCTGTTCACGTTCCATGTGGCGCGTGAGCAAGTGGCATTCTTCTCGCTGGAAGCCGCTGCAGCCAAACCTGCCGCGCCCGTTGCTGCGCCCGCAGCCCCCGCCGCAGATGCTGGCTTTGGCTTCTTCGACGATGCGCCTGGCTCGCCGGCTGCGGCCGCACCCTCGCCTGAAGCGCAAGTGGTAAAAGCGGCACAAGAGAAAGCCTCCGGTTACGGCTTCTTTGACAATGCACCGGGTGCACCCGCTGACAAGCCGGCGCCAGTCGCCGCTTCTGCGGAGGCAGCGCCTGCAAAACCCGCTGCCATCAAGCCAGCTGCACCCAGAGCTGAAAAGCCCGCCGCAGGTGGCTTGGAAGCGTCGACCATCCGTGTGTCTGTCGAGAAGGTTGACCAACTAATCAACCTGGTTGGCGAACTGGTGATCACCCAAGCCATGTTGGCGCAAAACAGCCGTGGTCTGGATCCCGTGGTCTACCAGCAACTGGTTTCTGGCTTGACCGATCTGGATCGCAATACCCGAGACCTGCAAGAGGCAGTGATGTCGATTCGGATGATTCCGATGTCGACGGTGTTCAGCCGCTTCCCTCGCATGTTGCGCGATTTGGCCAACAAGCTGGGCAAGAAGGTCGAATTGGTCACACAGGGTGAAGCCACCGAACTGGACAAGGGGCTGGTTGAAAAGATCACCGACCCATTGACTCACTTGGTCCGCAACTCTTGCGACCACGGTGTGGAAATGCCTGCAGACCGTCTGGCCAAAGGCAAGCCCGAGGTGGGTACCATCACCTTGGCTGCTTCGCACCAGGGCGGTTCCATCGTGATTGAAGTGCGCGATGACGGCCGAGGCTTGAACCGCGAGAAGCTGCTGAAGAAAGCGCGCGAGAAGGGCATCGATGCACCCGACAGCATGACCGACAGCGAAGTCTGGGGCCTGATCTTTGCGCCAGGCTTCTCCACCGCCGAAACCGTGACGGATGTGTCAGGCCGTGGCGTGGGCATGGACGTGGTCAAGAAGAACATCACCTCGCTGGGTGGCACGGTCGAAATCGATTCGGCCGAAGGCTACGGCATGCGCGTGGCAGTTCGTCTGCCGCTGACGCTGGCCATCATGGATGGCATGAGCGTGGGTGTGGGCGAAGAGGTGTACATCCTGCCCTTGTCCTCGGTGGTCGAGTCCTTCCAGGTCAGCCCAGAAATGGTCAAGACCGTCGGTGGCTCGGGCCGTGTGGTCGAGGTGCGCGATGAATACATGCCAGTGATCGAGCTGGAAAAGGTCTTCAACGTGCCGCGATTCGATTGGGAGCACAACTCCGGAATCATGGTCGTGGTCGAGGCTGAAAGCGGGCGCGTGGCCGTTCTGGTCGACGAGCTGCTGGGTCAGCAACAAGTGGTGGTCAAGAACCTCGAGAGCAACTACCGCAAGGTCAATGACGTCTCGGGTGCCACCATCATGGGTGATGGCCGTGTGGCATTGATTCTGGATGTGGGCAGTCTGGTGCGCCGTTCGCGTCACTGATCGCCAGCACAAGAACTAGGAGAACCAAGCAATGGGCATGATGGAAACCGTGGATGTGCAAGCCACATTGGCGCGCGAGTACCTGACGTTCCGTTTGGGTGATGAAGAGTACGGCATCGATATTCTGAAAGTGCAGGAAATCCGTGGCTACGAAAACCCCACCCGCATCGCCAACGTTCCCCACTTTCTCAAGGGTGTGATCAACCTGCGCGGCACGATCGTACCGATCGTGGATCTACGCTTGCGATTTGGCTGCGAATCGTCCGAGTACAACGCCTTTACCGTCACCATCGTGCTGCACATCGGCACGCGCACCATCGGTGCAGTGGTCGACTCGGTGAGCGATGTGATGGAGATTCCTGCCGATGCGGTGCGTACAGCCCCCGAAATGAATTCAGCCATTGATGCAACGTACATCCGTGGCTTGGCCCAGGTGGGCGAGCGGATGGTGATTCTGCTCGACATCGAAAGCCTGCTGCTCAGCCCCGACATGTGTCTGGTGGATTGAGTCCCATCTTCATTCAAACAGGAGCGACCTATGAAGATTCGTTTTGCCAATGCAGTACCTTTGTTCATGTCGGTTGCTTTCGCGTGGACCTACGCGGCAGAAGGCGGAGCCACCAAGGATGATGCCGTTGCGATGGTGAAAAAAGGCGTTGCCTACATCAAGTCACAAGGGGCCGATAAGGCCTACGCTGAGTTCGCCGACAAAGAGAACAAGACTTGGCGCAATCAAGACTTGTATCTGGTGGTCTACGGCCTGGATGGCACTGTGTTGTCGCATGGCGCCAATGCCAAGATGATCGGCAAGAACCTCATCGATTTGAAGGACATTGACGGTAAGCCCTTTGTGAAAGAGCGTGTCGACATGGCCCGCGCGAACGCCTCGTTCTGGCAGGACTACAAGTTCACCAATCCTGAGACGAAAAAGATCGAGCCCAAGCAAATGTATTGCGAACGACTCGCTGAGACCGCTGTTTGCGGTGGCATCTACAAGTAACACGTCTTTGACGTAAGGGAGTTTGGCGTGAGACTGCGAACCAAACTGATGGCCGCACCGGTGTTTGCCTGTGCGGCTTTGTTTTTGTCCCTGATTGGCTATTTCTGGGTCTTCGGCGTCTATCGCGAAGATGCAAGACAAGCCCATGAGGCCAGTTCGATGGCGCAACTGTCGGTGGCTGGCATTCGAGAGAATGTCTCCAACGAGCATGTGGCCATGTATCGCACCGTCACGATCATCTCCTCGATGTCCGATGAACAGATCCAGCAAGCTCGAAATGGCTTGAAGAAAGACGCTGAACGCATCAATCAGATGTTGGCCGCCAGCTTCCCGCCAGATTTGATGTCGAGCGAGGCGGTGGTCAATTTCAAGAAAACATTTGATGTCTATGTGAAGTCAGCAGACGACGCACTGGACATGGCCGCAGTTGATCCCAACACCGGCGTGGCAGCTTTGCAAACCGCCGACGCCAATTACAAAAAGTTGGTGCATGAATTGACCGGCTTGGTTGGCGTGATGCAGGAGCGCGTGGATCGGGATCTCGCGGTGATGGAAGCGCGAACCTCACGCGCGCGTTGGGCCATCGGTGCCTTCAGCATCCTGGCCATTGGTGCGGGGCTTTTCATCGCCTGGAGCATTCAACGTCGTGTGATTTCAGACATCCGCCTGGCCGTTACCACTGCGAATGAAGTGGCTGAGGGGCGCTTCGACCACATCCTTCACTCTGACAAACGAGATGAAGTGGGCGAGTTGTTGGATGCTTTGGGACGCATGGCCAAGGGCTTGTCTGGCTCGATCAACACGGTCAAGCAAGCCGCGCAATCGATTGGCTTGGCATCGATTGAAATCGCCACCGGCAATCAGGATCTGAGTCAGCGAACCGAAAGCACAGCTTCTAGCCTGCAGGAAACGGCCTCGTCCATGGTGCAACTGACCACGACCGTTCGTCACACAGCAGACTCAGCCCGATCGGCGGATGGTTTGGCCACCAATGCTGCCGAGTCGGCTCGCCGTGGTGGCGAAGTCATGGCCCAAGTGGTCGCGAACATGGCTGAGATCGACAATGCCTCGCGCAAGATCAACGAGATCATTGGCGTGATCGATGGCATCGCGTTCCAAACCAATATCTTGGCGTTGAACGCCGCCGTGGAAGCGGCTCGGGCCGGTGAACAAGGCCGAGGCTTTGCAGTGGTGGCGGGCGAGGTTCGTTCGCTGGCACAACGCAGCGCGAACGCGGCCCGTGAGATCAAGACCTTGATCAGCGCTTCGACCGAGAGAGTCGAGGCGGGTGCTCGCTTGGTCGAAGAAGCGGGCTCCTCCATGCGTGACATCGTCAATGGCGTGGAGCATGTGACGCAGATCATCAGCGAAATCACGCGCGCAGCCGAGCAGGAGTCGCACGGCATTGGGCAAGTGAACCAAGCTGTGGCTGAGTTGGATCAGATGACCCAACAAAACGCGGCGTTGGTGGAAGAGTCTGCGGCGGCGGCAGAGAGCCTCAAGCAGCAAGCACAGACCCTCGCCGAGGTCGTCGATCGATTCCGCTTGGCCCAAAGCTGACGGCATGGTTGCCCCAAAGAGAAAGGCCCTCGTCAGAGGGCCTTTCTCGTGGGCAGTATGCGGGGCCGTCAGGCGGCTTGTTGCATCAGTGGGCTGGACTCAATCGCAGCTCGGATGGCTTCGTCCAAGGTGGGGAGTTGGCTTTGCAGCGCCTCCCAACGGGCGGCGCTGACTTCTCGCTGGGCCGTGCCCCAGATGGGTTGAGGGAAGTGCTTGTCATCGGCAAAACGGGCAATCACATGCCAGTGCAGATGTGGCACCACATTGCCCAAACTGGCCAGGTTCACCTTGGTGGGGCGCAGATGTTGGCGCACCAAGCTCTCCACGATGGCGACAGCGCCCAAGCACGGCACCTGCTCAGATGAGGGCAGGTCCGTGAACTCGGCCACATGGTCGTTCCAGATCACCCGGTAGAAGCCAGGGTAGTCCGCGTCCAGGACGCGAACCACACGTAACTTGGGAGTCTTGACGATCAGCTGTCCGCCATCTTGCTGGCAGAGCTCACAGTCAGGGCGCAGGGTGCTCATCTTTTGTACTGCTCCGTTGATCACACCAACACGCGTTCGATGCCGCCCAAATTGGCTTGGTCGACATATTCACGCATCCAGTTCTCGCCCAGGATCTGCTTGGCCATCTCGACTACGATGTAGTCGGCTTCCAGCAATCCGTTTTGCGTGTCTTCGCCATAGCGGCTCAGACCTTGCAAGCAAGCAGGGCAAGAGGTCAGGATCTTGACGTTGTCCTTCTCGCCGATCAAGCCCTTGTCGCGCAGGGCCGACTCGCCCTTGCGGATTTCTTCCTCTTTTCGGAAGCGAATCTGCGTCGAGATGTCGGGGCGGTTCACGGCCAGGGTGCCAGCCTCACCGCAGCAACGGTCGGACTTCACCACGCCATCGCCCACCAATGCCTTGACAGTCTTCATCGGGTCTTGCAGCTTCATGGGCGTGTGGCAGGGGTCGTGGTACAGGAAGGCACCCTTGCCTTGCAGGGTGATGCCCTTTTCCAGTAGGTATTCGTGGATGTCGATGATGCGGCAGCCCGGGAAGATCTTGTCGAACTGGTAGCCCTGCAATTGGTCGTAGCAGGTGCCGCAGGACACGACCACGGTCTTGATGTCCAGGTAGTTCAAGGTGTTGGCGACACGATGGAACAACACGCGGTTGTCCGTGATCATCTTCTCGGCCTTGTCGAACTGACCTGCACCGCGCTGAGGGTAGCCGCAGCACAGATAGCCCGGAGGCAACACAGTCTGCACGCCGGCATGCCACAGCATGGCCTGTGTGGCCAAACCGACTTGGCTGAACAGACGCTCGGAACCACAACCAGGGAAGTAGAACACCGCCTCGGTGTCGGCCGTGGTCTTCTTCGGGTCGCGGATGATCGGAACGTAATCCTTGTCTTCAATGTCCAGCAAGGCGCGGGCGGTCTTTTTGGGCAGGCCACCGGGCATCTTCTTGTTGATGAAGTGGATCACCTCTTCCTTCAAAGAGGCCTTGCCTACAGAAGCTGGTGGCGCGCTGGTCTGTTTGCGAGCCACCACCTTCAACACATCATTGGCCACGCGTTGCAGCGGCATGGCCACGTCCACCAAGGCTGTGCGGATCAGCTTGATGGTTTGTGGGTTGTTGGTGTTGAGCATGGCCATGCCCGCT
The DNA here is from genome assembly GCA_046299355.1 of Aquabacterium sp. Classification (GTDB taxonomy): domain Bacteria; phylum Pseudomonadota; class Gammaproteobacteria; order Burkholderiales; family Burkholderiaceae_C; genus Aquabacterium. The sequence continues at coordinate 109,238 of JBKBIO010000003.1, forward strand.
GCACCGGCCGGACGGAAGCTCTTTTGCCCCATCTTGGTCAGCAGGTTGCGCATGTTCATGGACACGTCGCCGAAGTCGATCTTGACCGGGCAGGGCGTGTAGCACTTGTGGCAAACCGTGCAGTGGTCGGCCACGTCTTCAAACTCAGACCAGTGCTTGACCGACACGCCGCGGCGCGTCTGTTCTTCATACAAGAACGCTTCGACCAAAAGCGATGTGGCCAGGATCTTGTTGCGAGGGCTGTACAGCAAGTTGGCGCGGGGCACGTGCGTGGCGCACACGGGCTTGCACTTGCCGCAACGCAAGCAGTCTTTGACCGAGGCAGCAATGTCACCAATGTCAGACTGCTGCATGATCAGCGATTCGTGGCCCATCAAGCCAAACGAGGGCGTGTAAGCCTCGGTCAGGTCGGCGGCATGCACGTCATCGCCCAAGGCCTTCAAGGCAGCACCGCGCAGCAGTTTGCCCTTGTTGAAGCGGCCTTCGGGGTCGACCTTCTGCTTGTAGGCCGTGAAGTTGGCGATTTCGTCGTCGGACAAGAACTCCAGCTTGGTGATGCCAATGCCGTGTTCGCCAGAGATCACGCCATCCAGCGAGCGAGCCAGCTTCATGATGCGTGCCACGGCTTCATGGGCCGTTTGCAGCATCTCGTAGTTGTCGCTGTTGACAGGCAGGTTGGTGTGCACGTTGCCGTCGCCCGCATGCATGTGCAGGGCCACCCACACGCGGCCACGCAGCACTTGCTTGTGGATGCGCTTGAGCTCGTCCACGATGGGGCTCAAGGCCGCACCGGTGAAGATCTTGGCCAGCTCGTCGCGGATTTCCTTCTTCCAGCTGGCGCGAATCGACCACGTTTGCAGCAGGTTGAACACCGTGTCGCCCTCTTGGGCGGCATAGGTGCCATTGCGATGCTGGTCGTAGCCGAGCGAAACCAGTTGGTCTCCCACCGATGTCAAGGGGACGTCGATGTTGTCGTACAAGAACTGCCAGCGTGCGCGAACGGTGTCCAGGCGGGCCAGTGCTGCGCTGACTTTTTCAGCCAATTGCTCTGGGCTGGGCAGCTCTTCGGCATCTTCGACCTTGCCCATGGGCAAGTTGCCGCCTTGGATGAAGGCGCGCAATGCGTCGACGATGGCCAGCTTGTTACGCAGGCTCAACTCGATGTTGATGCGCTCGATGCCCAGGGTGTACTCGCCCATGCGCGGCAGCGGGATCACCACGTCTTCGTTCACCTTGAAGGCGTTGGTGTGCTTGGCAATGGCAGCAGTGCGCTTGCGGTCGGCCCAGAACTTCTTGCGCGCGTCGGCACTCACGGCCACGAAGCCTTCGCCGCTGCGGCCGTTGGCCAGACGGATGACTTCACTGGTCGCTTTGGCCACGCGGTCTTCGTCATCGCCGACGATGTCGCCAATCAGGACCATCTTGGGCAGCACGCCGCGCTTGCTCTTGGTGGCATAGCCCACGGCGCGCAGGTAGCGGTCGTCCAGATGCTCCAGGCCCGCCAGAATGGCGCCGCCCGGTTGCTTCATTTCCTGGAACATGAAGTCCTTGATCTCAACGATCGAAGGCACGCCTTCCTTGGGGTTGCCAAAGAACTCCAGGCACACGGTGCGCACGTGGTTGGGCATGCGGTGCACCACCCAGCGCGCGCTGGTGATCAAGCCGTCACAGCCTTCCTTCTGGATGCCAGGCAGGCCTGCCAGGAATTTGTCGGTCACGTCCTTGCCCAGGCCTTCTTTGCGGAAGGTGCGGCCAGGGATGTCCAGGCGTTCGGTGCGCAGTGGTGTTTTGCCATCGGCCGCGAAGTAACGCAGCTCAAAGCTGGCCACTTCGACGTCATGGATCTTGCCCAGGTTGTGGTTCAGGCGCACCACTTCCAGCCATTCGGCGTTGGGCGTGACCATGCGCCAAGAAGCCAGGTTGTCGAGCGCAGTGCCCCACAACACGGCCTTCTTGCCGCCTGCGTTCATGGCGATGTTGCCGCCCACGCAAGAAGCTTCTGCAGAGGTCGGGTCCACAGCAAACACAAAGCCTGAGCGTTCAGCTGCATCGGCCACGCGTTGCGTGACCACGCCCGCGCCCGTCCAGACGGTGGCTACAGGCTGGTCTACGCCAGGCAGTTGCACCATCTCGACTTCGGTCATCTGTTCGAGCTTTTCGGTGTTGATCACCGCGCTCTTCCACGTCAGTGGCACGGCGCCACCGGTGTAGCCGGTTCCACCCCCACGCGGGATGATGGTCAGGCTCAGTTCCACGCAGCCTTTCACCAAAGCGGCCATTTCCTCTTCGGTGTCTGGGGTCAGAACGACGAAGGGGTACTCCACGCGCCAGTCGGTGGCGTCGGTGACGTGGGCGACACGGCTCAGGCCATCGAACTTGATGTTGTCTGATTTGGTGACTTTGCCCAGGACCTTGGTGGTGCGTTCACGCAAGGCACCCATTTGGTCAAATGCTTTGGCAAAGCGATCGACCGCATTGCGCGCGGCGCTCAGCAGTTCGCCCACCAAGTTGTCGCGCGAGGCATCGCTGCCAGCGTGACTGGATGGCTGACGACGCTTGTCCACCTCACCCAGGCGGTGGTGCAAGGCATCGATCAGTTGTGCGCGACGCTTGGGGTTGTCCAGCAGGTCGTCTTGCAGATAAGGATTGCGCTGCACCACCCAGATGTCGCCCAGCACTTCGTAGAGCATGCGGGCGGATCGACCGGTTTGACGCTCGGTGCGCAGCAGGCTCAGCACTTCCCAGGCGCGTTGGCCCAGCAAGCGCTGGACGATTTCGCGGTCCGAGAAGGAGGTGTAGTTGTAGGGAATCTCGCGCAGGCGGGGCTGGCCGTCGTGCAGATGGGCAGCGGCCTGGGCGGTCATGTGAGTCAGCTCGGTGGGTGCGTTCATGAGTGCGCCAGACGCGAAAAGGCCGGTGATGAAATGATCAAAGCGCCGGGCCGTTGGAATCGTTCTCGGCGCTTTTCAGGAGGTGGTATTTCGCGTCTGAGGGGGGATTTTACCAAACCGGGGGAAGTCCCGACCGTTTTTGGGGCCTATGGCCCCGGCTTGTCTTCTATGCTCTCGATATGGATTCAGCCTGGACGACTTCTTTCGTGGCCGAGTGGCCTTATCCCTACTGGGTGGCGCATCGAGGCGCCGGAAAAACCGCCCCAGAAAATACCCTGGCGGCGTTTCGGCTGGGGGCGGCGCTCGGGTTTCAGATGTTCGAGTGCGATGTCACGCTGAGCGCGGACGGTGAAGCATATTTGCTACACGATCCCGAGTTGGACCGGACCACCGATGGTCGAGGCGTTGCCGTGCGCCAAACCTGGGCCGAGTTATCGTGCCTGGATGCCGGGAGTTGGCACAGTGCGCCCTACGCGGGGGAACCGCTGCTGCGCTTGGGCGCCCTGGCGCGGTGGCTCCAGGCCAACCACCTTATGGTCAATTTGGAGATCAAGCCGGGCCCGGATGACGATGTGAGGTGTGGCGAGGTGGTGGCCAATGAGGTGGCACGCTTGTGGATGGGCGCTGCCGTGCCGCCTCTGCTCAGTTCGTTCCAGATCGATGCTTTGCGTGCAGCCAAATTGGCACAACCAGATTTGCCTCGCGCTTTGCTGCTAGAGGCTTGGGTGGACGACTGGCGTAGCCTCGTCAAAGAATTGGACTGTGTTGCCTTGGTGGTTCACCACCCTCATTGGACGGCCGAGCGCATCGACAAGGTTCATCGCGCGGGTCTCAAGGCCCTGACCTATACGGTCAATGACCCGGAGCGCGCCCGCGAGTTGGCACAAGCGGGGCTCGATGGCTTGATCACCGATCAGGTCCGAGAGTTCGAGCCCCTCGCGAGGTCAGGCCAGCGCTTCTAGCAGTTTGGCGTGAATGCCGCCAAAGCCCCCATTGCTCATGCACAAGATCTGATCGCCAGGTCGGGCGGCCTTGACCACCTTTTTCACCAGGGTGTCGATCGAATCACTCACCACGGCCTTGTCGCCCATGGGCAGCAAGGCTTCTTCGGCGCTCCAGCCCAGGCCGCCGCTGTGGCAAAACGCCAAATCCGCCTCCTCCAACGACCAGGGCAGTTGAGCCTTCATCGTGCCCAGCTTCATGGTGTTGGAGCGTGGCTCAAACACAGCCAGGATACGGTGGTCAGGCCCCACCTTGCGGCGCAGGCCGTCAACCGTGGTACGGATGGCGGTAGGGTGGTGCGCGAAGTCGTCATATACCGTGATGCCACGCACCTCTCCGCGACATTCCAAGCGACGCTTCACGTTGGCGAATTGCCCCAAGGCTTCGCAAGCGGCTTGGGGGCTCACACCCACATGCTCGGCCGCCGCGATGGCGGCCAAGGCGTTCATCTGATTGTGTTCGCCCAATAAACTCCATTCCACGCGCCCCACCAGCACACCTGCCTTCAGCACATCAAAGGAATGGGGCTCGCCACGCGCGCGGAAGCCTGGGGTGTCGCCACGAACGCCAAAGCGCACCGTGTCACTCCAGCAACCGCGCTCCAGCACACGCTGCAGGCTTTCCTCGCGCGCATTGACCACCAGTCGGCCGGAGCCCGGGACGGTGCGCACCAGGTGATGGAATTGGGTTTCGATGGCTGCCAGATCCGCAAAGATATCGGCGTGATCGAATTCCAGATTGTTGAGGATGGCGGTACGAGGGCGATAGTGAACAAACTTGCTGCGCTTGTCGAAAAACGCGGTGTCGTATTCATCGGCCTCGATGACGAAGGGACGGCCGGAAGCTGGGGCGCTTTCTGTTTGCGTGTTGCCCAGTCGTGCGGAGACACCAAAGTTCTGAGGCACGCCGCCCACCAGGAACCCAGGCTGGAGACCGCAGGCTTCCAGAATCCACGTCAGCATGGACGTGGTGGTGGTTTTGCCATGGGTGCCCGCCACAGCCAGCACGTGTCGACCTTGCAGGACGTTTTCGCTCAGCCATTGCGGGCCGCTGGTGTAAGGCAGGCCTGCGTCCAGAATGGCTTCCATCAAGGGGTTGCCACGTGAGACCACGTTGCCAATGACGAACAGGTCTGGTTTGAGCTGGATCTGGTCTGCGCTGTATCCCTCGATCAAATCAATGCCCAATGCGCGCAACTGGTCGCTCATGGGGGGGTAGACGCCGGCATCGCAGCCTGTGACTTTGTGACCCGCTTCGCGAGCCAGTGCCGCCACACCTCCCATGAAGGTGCCGCAAATGCCAAGAATGTGAATGTGCATGGTGTTGACTGTGCAGGTGAGGGCCGATTACAGCGTGGCAAAGGCCTGCTTGGCCGCTTCGATGGTGCGTTGGATGTCTTCGTCGGTGTGTGCCGCACTCACAAAGCCGGCCTCGTACATGGCCGGAGCAAGATACACGCCGCGGTCCAGCATGGCATGGAAGAAACGGTTGAATCGCTCGCTGCCTTTGGCCATGACCTGGCCGTAGTTTTGAGGCAATTCATTGGCAAAGAAGAAGCCAAACATGCCGCCCAGACTGTCGGCGCACAACTCGATCCCTGCGCCTTGGGCCGTCTCACACAAACCGTTCATGAGGGCTTGCGTGCGCTGGCCGAGGGCTTCGTAGAAGCCGGGGCGTTGGATGATTTTCAGCGTGGCCAGGCCACATGCTGTGGCCACCGGGTTTCCAGACAAGGTGCCGGCTTGGTAGACCGGGCCCAAAGGCGCCAGTTGCGCCATGATTTCTGCGGGACCAGCGAAAGCGGCCAGGGGCATGCCGCCACCAATGACCTTGCCAAACACGCTCAGGTCAGGTTTGAAGCCTGGGATCCATTGTGCAAACAGGCTTTGTGCGCCGCCCAGCGCCACACGGAAGCCAGTCATCACTTCGTCAAACACCAGCAGGGCACCGTATTCGGTGCACAGTTCGCGTAAGCGCTTCATGAAAGGCACGCTCGCGCGCACAAAGTTCATGTTGCCGGCAATCGCTTCAATCATCACGCAGGCCAGGTGGTGGCCATGTTCAACGAAGGCTTGCTCAAGCTGTTCGATGTTGTTGTATTCCAGCACGATGGTGTGCTGAACCACTTCAGCGGGCACGCCTGCGCTGGTCGGGTGCCCAAACGTGGCCAGACCAGAGCCCGCTTTCACCAACAGGGCATCGGCATGACCGTGATAGCAGCCTTCAAACTTGATCAGCTTGCTGCGGCCGGTGTAGCCGCGCGCCAGACGAATGGCGCTCATGCCGGCTTCAGTGCCGGAGCTGACCAGGCGAACTTGTTCTGCGCTGGGCACCAGCTTCAGAATTTCTTCGGCCAGTTCAATCTCGCGCTCAGTGGGGGCGCCAAAGGAGAAGCCTTCGGTGACGGCTTTCTGGACGGCTTCCAGCACTTCGGGGTGGCCGTGTCCCACGATCATGGGTCCCCAGGACCCGATGTAATCGATGTACTGCTGGCCGTCGGCGTCCCACGTGTAGGCGCCTTGCGCTTTGGTGATGAAGCGTGGTGTGCCGCCCACAGCACGAAATGCGCGGACGGGCGAGTTGACGCCACCAGGGATGGAGCGCTGAGAGCGCTCGAAAAGGGCTGCGTTAATGGACATGGCGAGAGGTGGGGGTAGGAGATGTATCGTCAGAAGGGTCGGAGCCGTCTTCCGGGCCGCCCTCAGGTTGTTCGCCAGGAGGCAGGGCCCAGAAGAAGCGGTCTGGAACCACTTGGCCCATGCCGGGACGGAAACCGGAGTCCAAGGCTTGATCCAGGAAGCTCAAGGCCTCTGTCACGGCCACTTCAATCGGGGTGCCGCTGGCCAGAATGGCGGTGATGGCGGCCGACAAGGTGTCGCCAGCGCCGACGAAGCTCGCTTCGAAACGCTCAAAACGCTCACCGGCCACGGTGCCCTGTGGTGATGCCAGAACGTTGTCGATGAATTGGTCGGGCAGTTGCATGCTGGTCACCAGCACATATTCCACACCGGCTTCCGCAGCAGCCACCGCCAACTCGCGAGCCGAAGGGCTGCGATCCGAATCCCAATCGGGCAAGAGAAAATCTGTCAGGGTTTTGTGGCTTCCTACCAACAAATAGGTGGCCGGCAAAATCAATTCTTTAAACGAGTCCAAATATGACATTTGAGCCTCGTCATCCAGCCATGACAAATTGGGTAAATAGGAGACCAGCGGGATATCGGGGTAGTCCGAGAGAATCTCCGCCACGGCACTGACGCCGTCTGCGCCCCCTAAGAAACCAATTTTCCAAGCATTCACGGAAACGTCTTCCAGCACCGATCGTGCCTGTTCCGCCACAGCGTCCGCATCGATCTCGTGAGAGTCAAACACCTCAGCCGTGTCTCGAATCAGGATGCTGGTGACCACAGGCAGGGCATGGGCGCCCATGGCCGAGATCGTGGCGATGTCGGCGCCAGTACCGCTGGCACCAGTAGGGTCATTGGCGTTGAAGCTCAAGACACAGGCGGGAGCTGCCGATTCCGCTTCAACGGGGGTGATTTGGTCCGGTGAGGGGCCTGCGAAAGGCTGATTCATGTGGTGAAACCGTGAAAAGGGGCAGCCGTTGCCTGCAAACCCGAAGGTTCGCCACTTGGGCGGTGGCTACAATCGCCCCATTGTATTCAAGCTCGCTAGATACCATCGTGAACACTTTTCGCACCTGGATGTGCCTGATTTGTGGCTGGATTTACGACGAGGCCGCTGGCCTGCCTGATGAGGGCATCCCGCCTGGCACCCGTTGGGAGGATGTCCCCATGAACTGGGTCTGCCCAGAATGTGGTGCCCGCAAAGAAGACTTTGAAATGGTTCAAGTCTGAAGCAATTTTCGGAAGGAACGGGGCTGTGACTGACGAGACTTCTGCAGAATCGACGACCAAAAAGGTGTTGGTCATCGATGACAGTAATACCATCCGACGCAGTGCGGAAATCTTCCTTAAACAAGGCGGATATGAAGTGGTTTTGGCTGAGGATGGGTTTGATGCCTTGTCCAAAGTGAATGACCACGATCCGGATGTCATCTTTTGCGACATTTTGATGCCGCGTCTGGATGGTTACCAGACTTGCGCCATCATCAAACGTAATCCAAGATTCACCAACACGCCGGTGATCATGCTGTCGTCCAAGGACGGCCTGTTCGATAAAGCCCGTGGTCGCATGGTGGGGTCTCAGGATTACCTGACCAAGCCTTTCACCAAAGACCAACTCTTGCAAGCCGTGGCGCAATACACCGCGCTGGCGGTGAGCAAGTAAAAATCAGGGATCTCAACGGGGTTGATTTTCAAGCCCCATCGGTTCGCTCAGAGGTTCAATATGCCTATTCAGAAAATTCTGCTTGTTGATGACTCCAAAACCGAATTGCATGCCCTGTCTGACATGCTGACCAAGCGTGGATATCAGGTTCGCACCGCTGAAAATGGCGAAGATGCGTGGCGTCGTTTGCAAGAGGAAAAACCCGATCTGATTCTGATGGACGTGGTGATGCCGGGCCAGAATGGTTTCCAGTTGACCCGCGCTATCACTCGAGATCCGCAATTCCTGGACGTGCCAGTCATCATCTGCACCAGTAAAAACCAGGAAACCGACCGCGTGTGGGGAATGCGACAGGGGGCAAAAGATTACGTTGTCAAACCTGTTAATCCTGACGAGTTGTTGTCGAAAATAAAGGCGTTTGAGTAAATCGACCCGAAAGGGTCATTTGCCGTTTTAGCGTTTCCCCTGCGCTCCAGTGGTGCAGGCCTGTTTTAATCAATCACACACTCTGATGGCCAACAAGGAAGCCCTGAGGGAGTTGCAAAAGCGTCTGGCTGAGCGACTCCAAAAGGTTCGCGAACAAGCGCCAACACGGAATTGGCTGGCGGTAGACGTGGCCGGTTTCGGCTTTCTGCTGCCGCTGGATCAGATTGGCGAAATCTTCCCACTGTCAGTCATTCAAACGGCCCCGCACAGTCAGCCCTGGTTTTTAGGGGTGGCGAATTTGCGGGGTCAATTACATGGCGTGGTTGATTTGGCGGGATTTTTGGGTTTATCGGACAGGGTGGGGCGTCGGGCTTTCGACGTCGGCGTCAAAGACGCTAGCCGGTTCGTGGCCCTGAACGCGAATTTGCAATCGAATGCCGCGTTGCTGATCGACAAGCTGCAGGGTTTGCGTAACCCCGCCAGCATGAGTCCGAATCCGCAAGCGTCGGCTGATAAACCGCATTTTGTCGGCCAGCAATTGGTCGATGCTCAAGGGCGCGCCTGGTACGAGCTGGATTTGGCGGCGCTGGTGGCAGATGAAGCCTTCCTCAAGGTGGACGTCTGAATTGGACAAAGCGCCACGCAGCGCATAACTGACTGTTTGGAGTAATAGGATGAGTTTCCTGAGTCGAATCAAGGAGTTGGGCAAATCGCAAGACGACAAGGAAGTCGTGCCTGAGTCGTTGAGCACCGAGGGATTGGTGACGGCGGCCGGTTCGCAGTCGATCGATACCCAAAGTCCTCAGTCCACCATCCAGGCGACCATGGGTCCAACCACCCTGTCGCACTCGATCTTGGATCAGCACTCCACCACGACGGATTCCATCATCTCTGAGGCGGCCCCGTCCGAGTTCCCTCCCGATTACCACGAGAACCGTCAGCGTGATGCGGGCGATAGCGTGTTGTCGGAGCCCAAGTCAGGTCTGCCCGTCATCGGCAACATGCGTTTGGATCGCCAGCAGCGTGCACTCGGTGGCGCCTTGGCGGTCGGCGTGTTGGGTTTGATGTTCAGCGCCTTCTTGGCGGTGAACTCCGCTGACAAACGTGCGGCGCAGGCGGGTGCAACCGGTCAAGCGCTCATGCAGTCGCAGCGTCTGGCGAAGTCGGTGTCCCAGGCGCTGATCGGTCGTCCACAAGCTTTCGTCGAAGTGGCGGAAGCCTCCAAGATCCTGGCCAGCAACGTGCGCGGTCTATCCAAGGGTGACAGCGCGCTGGGGTTGACCGAAGTGCCAGCCTCCGCCAAAGAGGCCTTGACTCCCTTGCTGCCTCTGGTTGAGCGCGCAGAAAAGAACGCCAACTACGTTCAAAGCCAAAAGGCTACGCTGACCAAAGTGTCGCAAGCACTGCGTGAAGTGAACAGCCAGTCGTCAGAACTGTTGGATCTGGCCGAAGGCATCACACAGGCTCGCATCGAAAAGGGCAACTTGTCTGCTGCGGAAGCCAAAGCGCTGACGCAAATGGTGATGTTGACGCAGCGTATCGGTAAGTCTGCCAACGAATTCTTGACCGTGGAAGGCGTGTCGACCGAAGCGGTGTTCTTGCTCGGTAAAGACTTGAACGAATTCAAGGAAATTGCCGAAGGCTTGCTGGACGGCAATGCTGACTTGAAGCTTGCGGCGATCAAAGATCCTGAAATCCGCGAGCCCCTCGAAGCCCTGCAAAAACTGTTCGAAGGCACGCGTGCTCAGGCGTCCTTCATTCTGGGTACCCTGCAAGGCCTGGTGGCTTCGCGTGACGCCCAGGTGGCCATCATTGATGACAGTGAACCCTTGCGTAAGGGCTTGGAAGAGGTGCAACAACGCCTCGCACAAGGTGCCGGTATCGGCGGCTTCACCGTGGTGCTGATTCTGTTGTTCCTGGCAACGACTGTGGCGGCCGGTTATGGCTTGCTGCGCGTGTTCCTGACTGACCAAACACATCGTCGTCAGATCGCTGAATTCCAGCGTCAAGAGGCGGAACGTCTGGAGCGTGAAGCCAAGCGCGTGAACGACGCCAACCAGGCCGCTATTTTGCGACTGATGAACGAACTGCAGGTGGTTGCGGAAGGTGACTTGACACAACAAGCGACTGTGACCGAGGACATCACCGGCGCGATTGCTGACTCCGTGAACTTCACGGTGGAAGAGCTGCGTACCCTGGTGGCCCAAGTGCAAGGCACGGTGGCCCGGGTGTCTGACACCACGCAACAGGTGGAAGCCACTTCGACTGAGCTGCTGGCGGCTTCCGACGAGCAGCTGCGCGAGATTCGTGAAACCGGTGAATCGGTGCTGCAGATGGCCGGCCGGATTAACGAAGTGTCTGCGCAAGCGCAGCAGTCTGCTGAAGTGGCGCGCCAATCGCTGGCTGCTGCGGATACCGGTCTGGCAGCGGTGCAAAACGCGATCGGCGGTATGAACACCATCCGTGAGCAGATTCAGGAAACTTCGAAGCGAATCAAGCGTCTGGGTGAATCGTCACAGGAAATCGGTGAAATCACTGAACTGATTTCTGACATTACCGAACAGACCAACGTGCTGGCTCTGAACGCTGCCATTCAAGCGGCGTCCGCCGGTGAAGCCGGTCGCGGCTTCTCTGTGGTGGCCGAAGAAGTGCAACGTCTGGCGGAACGTTCTGCCGATGCGACACGTGAAATTGCGGCGCTGGTGCGCACCATTCAGACCGATACCCAAGATGCCGTGGCCGCTATGGAACGCTCCACGCAGGGTGTGGTGGAAGGGGCTCGACTGTCTGACGCGGCCGGTTCTGCACTGGGCGACATTGACCGCGTGTCACGTCGACTGGCTGAACTGATTGAGCAGATTTCGTCTCAAGCACTCCGCGAAGCCGAACAAGCGAACGTGGTGGTGTCCAACATCCAGCACATTTTCGCGGTGACCGAACAGACCGGAGAAGGTACCCGTTCGACCACGCATCTGGTTCGTGAGCTGTCTAAGACCGCTGAAGAACTCCAACAATCGGTGGCTCGCTTCAAGATCGAGTCCTGACCTGCGCTGACACATGGATAGCTTCCAAAATTCGCCCCTGTCAGATGACCTCAGCGCCCTGGCTTGGGTGCATGAGGAACTGAAGAAGTCTCTGGACTCGGCACACAAAGCGCTCAACCGTAGCCTCAAAGAAGCAACGGCCACGGGGCTATCCGATCTGGATGCCATGGACCCGGCGGTGCTGCGCACCGCGCGTCAGCAAATTCACCAAGGCGTCGGCGCTTTGGAGTTGTCTGGTCTGACGGCCGGCGCAACCTTGTTGCGCGCCAGTGAAACGCTGATCCAGAAATTTGTGAACCGACCTCAGTCGATCACGGAAGAGGCGGTGCGCGACATCGAGCGTGCCTCGTTTGCCTTGCTCGACTACATCAGCCGCAAACTGGCGGGCAAGCCGGTGCCAGCCTTGGCCATGTTCCCGCAATACGAAGCCTTGGCTTCGCGTTTGGGCAACACCATGGCGCGCCCGATCGACTTGTGGTCCCAAGATTGGCCCACGGTTTCCTTGGAAGCGCCATTGCAACCGCCGGAGGGCGCCGCTGCGCGAAATGCGGACACCCATCTGATTGGTGACTTTGAAACCGGTTTGCTCATGCTGATGCGTGGGCAATTGGCACAGGGCGACAAGCTGTCAGAACTGTGCGCATCGCTGGCCTCGGGTGCGGCTGCACGCAAGGCGCATCGTGAAGCGGCCACATGGATGTTGGCTGCAGGCTTCCTGGAGGCCTTGGCCGCCAAGAGCGTGCCGCTGAATGTGCATGCCAAGCGTGTGCTGTCGTCGCTCTTGAGTCAGCTTCGCGTGCTGGCCAAAGGCCAAGCTGTGCCATCCGATCGTTTGGCGCACGAGTTGCTGTTCTTCTGCGCGCAAGCCAAAGACATTCCTTCGAAGCTCAATTCGGTGTTGGCGATCGTGCGCAAGACCTTTGGTCTCGAGCGTCACCAGCCGGTGGATCTGGAATCGTCCTCTTTGGGGCGCTATGACCCTGCTTGGGTTGCGCAAGCAGTCAAGCGTGTGGCCGGTGCCAAGGATGGTTGGTCGGCCGTCGCAGCAGGCGAGTTGCTACGCCTGGGTGGCTTGAACGAGCAGTTCTCTCTGGTTGCTGACTCCCTGCGTCGCCTCTACCCTGATGGGGAGCGATTGGCAGACGCATTGTCACAGGCCGTGGCCAAGACCGTGCAATCGGCGCAAGGTCCTGAAACCAGCCTGGCCATGGAAGTGGCCACCAGCTTGCTGTATCTGGAAGCTTCTCTGGAAGACGGCGAGTTTGACCACCCTGAACAGCGTCAGCGCGTTCAACGCTTGGCCGAGCGCATCCAAGCCGTCAGCCAAGGTCAGGCGGCTCAGCCGCTTGAGGGCTGGATGGAAGACCTCTATCGACGCGTGTCCGATCGTCAGACGATTGGCAGCGTCGTGCAAGAGTTGCGCACCTCGCTGGCCGAGGTCGAAAAGCAGATCGATCAGTACTTCCGTGATCCTGCAGAGCGCGCGCCCCTGATGGCGGTGCCCTCCGAGTTGCAGTCTATGAAGGGCGTGCTGGCCGTGTTGGGTCTTAACCTCGCGGCGCAGGCTGTCACGCGTATGCGTGATGACGTCGAGCACCTTCTGGTCACGGATGCCTCAGTGGATCAAGCGGCCGAAGCAGGTGTCTTTGATCGATTGGCCACCAACCTGGGCGCCTTGGGCTTCTTGATCGACATGATGGGCGTACAGCCCGCACTGGCCAAGTCGCTGTTTGAATTCAATGCTGAGACCGGCGTGCTGTCTCCGGTCATGGGCCGCGAGAAGCTGCCTCCAGCAGAGTTGGACGATCCTGTTGAGGCCGTTGCGCAGCACGTTCAACAAGTCCAACTGGAAGAGGCTCAATCGGTTGCAGAAACCGTCGTTGAGTCGCTGCAGCGTGATGATGTGTGCCTGACCGAAGTGTCGGAAAGCCTGCAAAAGCTCGCCGAGAACGAGGCAGTGCAGGAACAGTCCGAGTTGGCTGATTCCTTGGCCGCTGCGCAAGCGGCTGTGGAGGCAGCCAAGTCTGCTGATGACGACCAAGCCGTGGCGGCCGCGCGTGAGCAAGTCGCGCAGGTGATGGCTGACTTCGCGAACTCGATGACGGATCCCGTGGGTCTGGACGAGCCCGAAGCCCCAGCCTTCCCGCCACAAGCACCTCTGGCACCTGCGCCAGTCGTGACCAGTGCGCCCACTGGCCTGGAAGAAGACGATGAAATGCGCGAGATCTTCCTGGAGGAAGCGCGTGAGGTCATCGCAGATGCACTCAGTGCTGTGGGTGATCTCGAATCGCAGCCCAATGACGTCGGCCAATTGACGGCGGTTCGCCGTGGTTTCCATACCCTCAAGGGCAGCTCACGGATGGTGGGCCTCAAGGAGTTTGGTGAAGCCGGATGGGCCTGCGAACAGATGTACAACGCCTGGTTGGCCTCTCACGAGCCAGCCAGTGCAGACCTTCTGGGTGTCACTCGTGAATTGCTGAACCACTTCGCCGAGTGGACCGAGGCGATTGCACAGAAGCAAGATGCCGCCTGGTCTGCCGTGCCTGTGGCGCGTGTGGCCGATGCCATGCGTCTGGAGTGTAAGCGTCTGTCGCTGGACCTGGGTGCTGCACCCGCTCCGGTGATCGAAGCTGCGCCTGAGTTGGCCCAGCCTGAAGTGATGCCTGAGGCGGTTCCTGTTGTGGATGTGGTGGCAGAACCGATCGCTGATCTGGTTGCCACGCCTGCCGCAGAAGAGTTGCCATCGCTCGACCTGGCTCTCGATGTCGTCGAGGCCGTCGAAGTCGACGATCTGTCGCTGGCAGAGGCGCTTGACGTGCCGGTGTTGGAAGTCCCCGCATTGGTACAAGCAGAAGTCCAAGAGACGCCAGAAGAGGTTGTCGATCTGGTTCTGCACGAAGAAGTGTCGACCGTTTCTGATGCGGTGGATCTGTCTGCTCCCGCTGAGCCGACCGAAGCCGAAGTTCTGTTGGACGTGGATCTGCCCGTTGAGGTGCAGGAGCCCGCGCCTGTGGTGGACAAGGTTCAGACGCTGATTGAGTCCATCGATTTGGACTTGCCAGAGCTGACTGAAGAGCCGATCGTTCTGGATGCACCGGTCGAGGTGGAGGCTGAGCAGGCTCCGTTGCCTGATGCCGAGCCCCTGCCTGAGTTGCATGCTGAGGTGTTGGACCATGTGTTGCCGGAAGCCGCTGTCGAGCCTGAAGTGGTCGAGCCGGTGGTGGAGACCTCTGACGTCGATGACCAGACCAAGGTGGTCGGTGATCTTCGCATCAGCATCCCGCTGTTCAACATTTACCTGAACGAATCCGACGAACAGTCTCGCCGTTTGCAGACCACGCTCAATGAATGGTCGATGGATCTGCAGCATCCCGTCAGTGACGAGATGATTGCTTTGGCGCACTCCTTGGCTGGCAATTCGGCCACCGTGGGCTTCGCTGATCTGTCTCGACTGGCTCGCCTGTTGGAGCACTCTCTGATGCGCTCGCAGGCGCTCGGCGCAGGTGAACCCGCCGCTGCTGAGTTGTTCAATGAAGCGGCAGAAGAAATCCGTGGGCTTTTGCACCAGTTTGCGGCAGGCTTCCTGAAAGCGCCATCAGACGATTTGATGCGACGCCTGGAGGACTTCGACCACGATGCGTCACGACGCATTGAGGCCCGCAGCTTGGTGGCGGACTTGGAGCCTGAGGTCGATGACGAGTTGCCGCTCATCGAGGCCCCCATCAGTGAGATGGGCGTGCTGGATCTGCCCGTCGAAGAGGTCGCGCAGCCAGTCTTGGTCGAAGCTGAACCTCAAGTGGCGGCCTCCGCCGAGCCTGAGGTCACTTTGGAGGCACCAGTCGAATCGGTTGAGCTGGTTGAGCCTGTAGCCGCTGCTGAGCCCTTGGAGGCGCAGGCCGAAGAGGCCCTTGATCTGGATTTGTCGCTCGATGTGTCGGAGCCTGTCGTCGAAGCTGAACCCGTCGCTGTGGTCGACGAGGTGGTGGAAGCACCGATCGCAGAATCTGCGCCGGGGCCAGCTCCTGAGCCAATCCCAGAGCCTGAGGTGGCTTCCAGTGAGGAAGAAGAGCCCGCTGGATTTGAACAAGCCAGCCAGCCCGCACCTTTGGGCTTGCCTGAGTTCAAGGAACTCGCCCCCTTGCCAACCACCACCGAGGTGAACCGCCTGCCAACGGTAGGCGCGGGTGTGGACTTGCGTTGGGTCGGTGATGATGACATCGACGCCGAAGACAACGTCGACATGGATCTCTTCCCCATCTTTGAGGAAGAGGCTCAGGAGTTGTTGCCTGAATTGGCGGGGCAGATGCGTCAATGGATTGGCATGCCCAATCAACAAGGTGCGGCATCTGCTTGCTTGCGTACGCTGCACACCTTCAAGGGTGGTGCGCGATTGGCGGGTGCGATGCGCTTGGGCGAAATGGCCCACCGCCTGGAATCCACCATCGAGCGCATGTTGTCTGCGGGCACCATCGAACGCAGTGATGTCGAGCCACTCGAAGCCAAGGTGGATGCACTGGTAGAGGTCTTCGAAGCCTTGTGTCGTCGTGATGCGCAAAGCTACGAGGCGCAGGCGGCACAACCGTTGGCGCCCACGCAAGAGTCTTTGGCTGTGCACGAGTTACAGGCCCCTGTAAAGCCTGTCGAGCCAGAAGTTGCACCTTCCGCCGATTTGACCGTTTCGTTGTCTGAGGTGGCGCAAGAATCCGCGCCCGCTCCAGCTGTCGATGACACGCAGGCGTCCATCACGCCCGTGGCGCCAGCGGCCGATGCCAAGACGATCAACTGGACTGCTTTGCCCAAGATCGGTACGGGTGCGGTGGTGCGTCAACTGCGTGAGGCGCAGCAAGGCGGTCAAGCTGCTGTGCGCGTTCGTCCGCAACTGTTGGATCGTCTGGTCAACCACGCCGGTGAGGTCAGTATCACGCGGACCCGTTTGGCCGCCCAAGTGGGCCTGTTGCGTGGCTCCTTGAATGACTTGACCGACAACATGGATCGTCTGCGCCAACAACTGCGCGACATTGAGTTCCAAGCCGAAACCCAGTTGTCGACCCGGATGGAAGCTGCTCGTGCTGCCAGCCAGGAATTCGATCCCTTGGAGTTTGACCGCTACACCCGATTCCAGGAACTGACCCGGATGATGGCGGAGTCGGTGAACGACGTGCACACCGTGCAACGTACTTTGCTGCGCTCTTTGGAAACGGCAGAAGACCAGATCGCAGCCCAAGCGCGTTTGACGCGTGACCTGCAAGACGATCTCTTGCGTACCCGAATGGTGGAATTCGACGGGCTGTCGGATCGCCTCTATCGCGTGGTGCGGCAAGCCGCTAAGGAAACAGGCAAGCAAGTTCGCCTGGACATTCTGGGGGGCTCCACCGAAGTCGACCGGGGTGTGCTGGACCGGATGACGGGCGCTTTCGAGCACTTGCTGCGTAACTGCGTGACGCACGGTATCGAATCGCCGGACGTGCGCGTGGCTGCAGGCAAAGAGGCGGCCGGTACGATCGTGGTGGCCTTGCGCCAGGAAGGTAACGAAGTCAGCATTGAGTTCCGTGACGATGGCGCAGGCTTGAACCTGGAACGCATCCGTCAAAAGGGCTTGAAGCTGGGCATGATTCAGCCGGATGCCACCCCCTCTGAGGCCGAATTGGCTCAGTTGATCTTCACGCCAGGCTTCTCAACGGCCGACACCGTCACAGAATTGGCGGGTCGCGGCATCGGTATGGACGTGGTTCGTAACGAAGTCAACGCCATGGGCGGTCGCATCGAGACCGGTACGTCGGCGGGCAAGGGCACCAGCTTCACCCTGGTGCTGCCCTTGACCACTGCGGTCACGAAGGTCGTGATGCTGCGTTGTGGTCAGGTCAATATTGCCGTGCCAACTCACTTGATTGAGATGGTGCGTCGTGCCAAGCCGGCTGAGGTGGAGCAGTCGTACAAGACGGCCACCTATCACTTCGGTGAGATGGTGCTGCCGTTCTACTGGCTGGGTGCCTTGCTGCAACTCAGTCCAAGAGGGCTGGAGCAGGGACGTACGCTGCCAATCGTTGTGATTCGTTCTGCGCAACAACGCGTGGCCTTGCACGTCGATGAAGTGTTGGGCAACCAGGAAGTGGTCGTGAAGAACCTCGGACCCCAGTTGTCACGTCTGCCGGGTCTGGCAGGGATGACGCTGCTGGCTTCCGGTGCCGTGTCCCTGATTTACAACCCAGTGGCGTTGGCCACTGTTTACGGTGAACGCGCGCACGCCTACACGGCTGAATCCTTGGCCTTGGCGGCCAGTGCAGAGGCCGGTCATGGCGAGGTGGTCCAGGTCAGCAATGAGCCCGCCGAGATCTTGCCTCCACTGGTCATGGTCGTCGATGACTCCCTAACCGTGCGGAAAGTCACGCAACGCCTGCTTTCTCGTGAGGGGTACAGGGTTGTTTTGGCTAAAGATGGCTTAGAAGCGCTCGAAATACTGGCTACGGAGTCTCCGGCCGTGGTGTTGTCAGACATCGAAATGCCGCGAATGGATGGCTTTGACCTGTTACGCAATATCCGTAGTGACGTTCGCTTGAAACAACTGCCTGTGATCATGATCACCTCACGTATCGCTCAAAAGCACCGCGATTACGCCGAAGAGTTGGGCGCGAACCACTATCTGGGTAAGCCATACGGTGAAGAAGAGTTGCTGGCACTCGTTGCACGTTATGCTGCAGCTCAATCTGTATCAACAAACCAATCCATCGAGGGCTGATGTCTGCTGTGATTCCGTCACTTACTGAGAGCAAGGCAGACGATCGCGGTCAGGTCGCTGAAGAGGCTATTTCTCATCTGGCTTCTCTCACGGCTCAACGCGATCGGGAGCAGCTCGACGTGACCCTGGCTCAGGGGGTGTTGGAGTTACTGAACTTCAGCAGCAGCGTGGGTGTGTATCGATTGGTTGGGCGCGAAGATGAATCTCGCCACTGGTTGTGCAGTGGCTTGGCCCGTCGTGCTCAACTCACCATCAGTGATCCGCCTTGGGTCGATCTGGATTCTCTGCCTTTGTTCTCGGACTATCCAGCACGCCAGCAGGCCCTGGAAGGCCGCTCGATGGAGCAGCGCGATTCCCAAGACAACACCCTGCCTGTGGCGCAGCAGCATGAAGGCGACCGTTACGTGACGGTGTTGCCCTTGTTGGTTGAGGTCGGCTTGCCTGGTGTACTCGAGGTTCGCTCTGAGCAGCCGCTGTCTCAGGAAACGCTGCGTCCGATTCAGACCTTGTTGCGTGTGTTTGGCAACTTCCAGAACCTGCTGGAATCCAGTCAACGCGACACCCTGACCGGTTTGCTCAACCGCCAAACCTTCGATGCCACCTTCCTGAAGGCGTCGATGCCTGTGGTTACCGATGGGGCTCTGGATGCCACCGTTGATCGCCGCAGCAGCTCCACGACCGGCTACTGGCTGGGTGTGGTCGATATTGATCACTTCAAGAAGGTCAATGACGGCTTCGGTCACCTGATCGGCGATGAAGTGCTGGTGCTGGTGGCGCGCATCATGCGTCAATCTTTCCGCCACTACGATCGTCTGTATCGTTTCGGTGGTGAGGAGTTTGTGATCCTGCTGCGCGGTGGTAACGAAGAAGACGCTCGTGCAGCATTCGAACGTTTCCGTGTGAACGTTGAGTCCTACCTCTTCCCTCAGGTCAAGAACGTCACGGTGTCTGTTGGTTTCACCGAAGTGCAGCACCAAGATACGCCTAACCAAGCCTTCTCTCGGGCAGACCAAGGTGTGTACCAAGCCAAGCACCAAGGACGCAACCGCGTGCTGTGCTACGAAGAGTTGGTCCGTACAGGCATCATTCAAGTTGAAGGCGAGCACATCGGCGACGTCGAATTGTTCTGACGTCGCACAGGCCCCTCATCTTGGGCGTAACAGGCAACAAGCGGGCACCCAGCCCGCTTTATGCTTTTTTGACGACCTCAAAACGCTTGAGGGTTTCAGCGCGTGCCGCATCGTGGTCGACGATAGGGGCAGGGTAGCCTTTGGGCTGGAATCCACCCAGCCAGGGCGCGTGAATGGCTGCATCCGGGACGGCCTCGAGTTCAGGCACATAGCGCCGAATGAATTTGCCCTGAGGGTCAAACTTCTTGCTCTGGCTGATCGGATTGAAGATCCGAAAGTAAGGCTGGGCATCACATCCCGTTGAGGCCGCCCATTGCCATCCGCCATTGTTGGCGGCCAGATCAAAGTCCAGCAACTTCTCGGCGAAGTAGGCCTCGCCCTTGCGCCAATCGATGCCCAAGTCTTTGGTCAAGAAGCTCGCGGTCACCATGCGCAGTCGGTTGTGCATGTAGCCTGTCTGGTTCAGTTGCCGCATGGCCGCATCCACCAGCGGGTAGCCCGTTCGCCCTTCACACCAGGCTTTGAACATGGCATTGGCGTGTGCACCATGTGCCCATTTGATGCGGTCGTACTCTCGCTTGTAGCTGCTTTGCACCACGCGCGGGTGGTGGAAGAGGATCTGGTGATAAAAATCGCGCCAGATGAGTTCAGATAACCATGTTTTGGCGCCATCTGAGTGCTGTTGTGCGCGATCCCAGGCCAGTTGGGCCAGTTGCCGGATCGACACCGTACCGAAGCGCAAGTGGGTAGACAGATAGCTGGGCCCCTTGACGCCTGGAAAGTCCCGGGTCTCGTGGTACTGGTCCATGCGGTCCAGAAAATCATCCAGCAATCGCTGGGCACCGGACATGCCCGTTGGGATCTTCAGGTCTGCGCAAGCCTCAAAACCGATGTCCGCCTCGGTCGGCACGGCCACTTGGCCCACCTGCCAGCCCGCCAAGTCAGCGGGAATGGGGGCCAGCTTCTGCGCATGGGGCTCGATCGGGTAGGGCTTCAGGTAAAACGGCTCCACCTTTTTCAGCCAAGCGTTTTTGTACGGGGTGAAGACGCCGTAGGGGGTGCTTTGCCCCGTCAACACCTCGTTGCGCTCAAAAACGACGTGGTCTTTGGTGGTGTAAAGCGCCGCCCCGATGTCGCTGAGTTTGCCGCGCACTTGCGCATCTCGGGCGAGCGCGGCGGGCTCGTCATCATGGTTGGCGTACACCGCTTGAACGCCGAGTTGCTGCGCCAATTTGGGAATCTCGTCGCTCGGCCAACCATGGCGCACGATCAGGCCGGTTTGAAGCCGCTGGTGCCGGGCGCCAAGCCCCTGCAAGCCCACGTGCAATTCTTCCAGACTGCGCAAAATGAAACTCACGCGCCGATCTTGCCGGGGCAGTGGATCGAGGATGGCCGAGTCGAGCACGAACACACACCAGACCTTTCGGGCCTGCTTCAGTGCGTAATAAAGCGCAGCATGGTCATTGCAGCGCAAATCTCGGCGGAACCAGACGAGAGCCGAGTCGATCTGATCAGTCATGTGCGTCTAAAATTGGGCCTATGTCCGAAGGCGAAAAAAACACCATCAATTTGACCAACCAGTTCCTGATCGCCATGCCGGGTATGGCCGACGGCAACTTCGCTGGTGCTGTGGTTTACATGTGTGAGCATACCGAGAACGGTGCGCTCGGATTGGTGATCAATCGCCCCATTGAAATCAAGTTAAAAAACTTGTTCGAGAAGGTTGATTTGAACCTCGATCGAGAAGACCTTTCGGAGCGTCCGGTTTATTTTGGCGGCCCGGTTCAAACCGAGCGTGGCTTCGTGCTCCACGAAAGCCTGGGTGATGAAGGGGGGCATTACAGTTCCACCATCAAGATTCCCGGTGGCTTGGAGATGACGACCTCGCGTGATGTGCTTGAGGCCTTGTCTCATGGCGCGGGCCCCAAGAAGGTTTTCATCACCTTGGGCTACGCGGGCTGGAGTGCTGGGCAACTCGAAGACGAGATTTCTCGCAACGGCTGGCTGACTGTCGACGCCGACGCCCAGGTTATTTTTGACACTCCCGTTGAACAACGCTACGACAAAGCTTTGTCTCTCTTGGGTATCCAGCGCAGTTTCCTGATGGGTGAGGCGGGTCACGCATGACCCCGGGCGCTCGAACCTATCTGGCTTTTGACTATGGCCTGCGCCGCGTTGGGGTGGCGACAGGCAACAGCATGCTCCAGCAAGCCCAACCCTTGCGCACCATTGCGGCCGAGGGCGATGCACGCTTTCAGCAAATCACGCAGTTGATTGCCGAATGGCAACCCGATGCCCTGGTGGTGGGGGTGCCGTTTCATCCTGATGGCGCGCCGCACGAGAACACCGCCCGTGCGCGCAAGTTTGCGGGGCAGCTCAAAGGGCGCTACCGCTTGCCGGTGCATGAGGTGGACGAGCGATACTCCACCACCGAGGCGCAATCCGACGGCGCTCGCGATCTCGATGCACACAGTGCTGCCATCATCTTGCAGCAATATTTCAACGAACAACTGACAGCGGAGCGTTGAGTCGACATGACCACACCTCAAGTCTTGCAAAGCAGCCTCCATCTGGACGCCGAAGCCCTTTACAACGCCATGCTGCAAGGCGTGCGTCGCCTGGTGGTCGACCCGTCTACCGTGTTGGTGGGCGTGTGGTCGGGCGGCGCCTGGCTGGCTGAACGCCTGTCCAAAGATTTGGGCCTGAGCCAGCCGCATGGGGTGATCTCATCGGCCCTGCATCGCGACGACTTTGGTTCTCGCGGCATGGTGTCAGGCAAAGACGCCACGCATTTGCCATTCGAGGTCGATGGTCGTCACATCGTCTTGATCGATGACGTGCTCTACACCGGCCGCACCACCCGCGCCGTCATCAACGAGTTGTTTGATTTCGGGCGTCCTGCCAGCGTGACCTTGGCCGTGCTGGTTGACCGAGGTGGTCGCCAACTGCCCATCGAGCCAGCGTTTTCTGCGGCTCGCATCACTTTGCCTGAAGATCAGCGCGTGTCACTGGCGCGTGCCGACGATGGCCGTTTCCAATTCCATTTCGAGAGGGTTTGAGGACCGTGTCAACATCCATCAAAAAGCCCCAGCGCAACCCGCAACTCAACAGCAACGGCGAACTGATTCACCTGTTGTCGACCGAAGGTTTGCCCAAGGCCATCATTCACCAGATTCTGGATACGGCAGAGACCTTTCTGAGCGTCAATGAGCGCGAAGTCAAGAAGGTGCCCCTGTTGCGCGGCAAGAGCGTGTTCAACCTGTTTTTCGAAAACAGCACACGTACCCGCACCACCTTTGAGATCGCTGCCAAGCGCTTGAGCGCCGATGTCATCAACCTGGACATTGCGCGTTCATCGGCCTCCAAAGGTGAGAGCCTGTTGGACACCATTGCCAACCTGTCGGCCATGAGCGCAGACATGTTTGTGGTGCGTCACTCGGAGTCCGGCGCGCCTTACCTGATCGCGCAACACGTGGCGCCCCACGTGCATGTGGTCAACGCCGGTGACGGCCGCCATGCGCACCCCACGCAAGCCTTGCTGGACATGTACACCATCCGGCACTACAAGAAGGACTTCACCAACCTGAGCGTGGCCATCGTGGGCGACATCGTGCACTCGCGCGTGGCGCGTTCCAACATCCATGCACTGACGACATTGGGTGTACCCGAAGTGCGTGTGGTGGGCCCGCGCACCTTGGTCCCTGGTGATTTGCGCGAGATGGGCGTGCGTGTGTGTCATGACATGAGCGAAGGCATCAAAGATGCCGACGTCGTCATCATGCTGCGTTTGCAAAACGAGCGCATGTCGGGCGGCATGTTGCCCAGCGCTGGCGAGTTCTTCAAAGAGTTTGGTCTGACCGAAGAAAAGCTGGCCTTGGCCAAACCGGATGCCATCGTGATGCACCCGGGCCCCATCAACCGCGGCGTTGAAATTGATTCCGCCGTGGCCGATGGCAAACAAAGCGTCATCCTGCCCCAAGTCACTTTTGGCATTGCTGTGCGCATGGCCGTCATGTCCATCCTGGCTGGTAACGAAGCATGAAGATCCTGATCAAGAACGGCCGTTTGGTCGACCCCGCTTCCGGCCTGGATCAGGTCGGTGACTTGGCCATCACCTCGGGCCGCATCAGTGCTTTGGGCCAAGCCAGCGCTGACTTTGCGCCCGATCGCGTGATTGATGCCACCGGCAAAATCGTCGCGCCGGGTTTGGTCGACTTGGCAGCGCGCTTGCGCGAACCCGGCTACGAGCACGAAGGCATGCTCGAGTCTGAACTGGCTGCTGCCGCGGCCGGTGGTGTGACCAGCGTGGTGTGTTTGCCTGACACCGACCCCGCCTTGGATGAGCCCGGTTTGGTCGAGATGCTCAAGCTGCGCGCGCGCAAACTCAGCCGTTGTCGCCTGTTCCCCTTGGGCGCGCTCACTCGAGGCCTCAAGGGTGAAACCTTGACGGAGATGGCAGAGTTGCACGAGGCCGGTTGCGTGGGCTACTCTCAAGCCGAAGTGCCCGTGAAAGACACCCAGGTCTTGCAGCGTGCCTTGCAATACGCGGCCACCTTTGGCTACACGGTCTGGTTGCGTCCTCAAGACCCTTGGTTGGGCAAGGGCGTAGCCGCCAGCGGCCCTGTGGCCACCCGATTGGGTTTGTCTGGCGTGCCTGTGAGTGCTGAAACCATTGCCATTCACACCATCGTTGAATTGGTGCGTGCCACCGGCGCTCGCGTTCACTTGTGCCGCATCTCCAGCGCGGCCGGCGTCGAGTTGGTGCGGCAAGCCAAGGCGCAGAAGCTGCCCATCACCGCTGACGTCAGCATCAACTCCCTGATGTTGACCGATGTCGACATCGGCTACTTCAATCCCGCCATGCGTGTGACGCCGCCGCTGCGTCAAGGCCGCGATCGTGATGCCCTGCAAGCCGGTTTGGCCGATGGCACTCTGGACGCATTGGTGTCCGACCACACGCCAGTGAGTGAAGACGAAAAGACCTTGCCTTTCGGTGAAGCCGAACCGGGCGCGACGGGTCTGGAACTCTTGCTCAGTCTGGCCCTGAAGTGGGCCGGGGCGGATCAGTCGGCCCAGCCCGATGCGGCAGCCTTGCGCCGCGCCTTGGCTGCGGTCACCACGGGCCCCGTTGCGGTGCTGGGCGATGCCTTGGGGTCTTTGTCCTCCAGCGCCGGTCGCTTGGTGGCGGGTGGTGTGGCAGACGTGTGTGTGTTCGATCCTGCACAACTTTGGCATGTCACCCCCGAGGCTTTGGTCAGCCAAGGCAAGCACACGCCGTTTGCCTTTGAGTCCACAGGATTCAGTCTGGCCGGTAAGGTGTCTTTGACCTTGGTGGCCGGTCAGGTTGCCTTTGATCGCACTCAGGCTTGATCCTCACGTCTGACCGTGTCTGCTGTAGCTCCTCCCCGCAGCTTTGATTCGATCTGGATGGCGCCGGTGGCCGCTTGGCGGCTGCTGAGGGTCTTGCTCCATGTCTTTCGGGGCTTGTGGGTGGTGTACGTCACCATGCAGGGCAAAGACGAGCGGGGGCGCATGCTGGCCACCCAGCGTTGGGCGCAGCAACTGCTGTCGGTGCTGGGCATCGATCTGGTGGTGCATGGCCAGGCCCATGCGGGAGCCAAGTTGGTGGTCGCCAATCATGTGTCGTGGCTGGACATCATGGCCATTGATGCTGTGGTGCCATCCCGCTTTGTTTCCAAAGCAGAGGTCGGGCGTTGGCCCTTGGTTGGCCCCTTGGTGACGGCTGCAGGCACCCTGTACCTACAGCGCGAACGCCGCAGGGATGCCATGCGTGTGCTGGGCTTGATGTCTCAAGCGCTGAAAGAGGGCAGCACGGTGGCCGTGTTCCCTGAAGGCACGACCGGTACTGGGCACGGCGTGCTGCCATTTCATGGCAACCTCTTGCAGGCTGCCATCGATGCCAAGGTTCCTGTTCAACCGGTTTCGTTGCGTTATAGCGACAGCTGTCACCACATCAGCCCCCGTGCTGCTTACGTGGGTGACACCTCTTTATTGCAGTCACTTTGGTGGGTCGTTTCCTCTCGAGGACTCACTGTTCACGTGACGATTTTGGCACCCCAGGCCGTCGATCACGCAGATAGGCGCAGCCTCGCGCATCGGCTGCAAGAGCGCATCTCCAGCGCAATCCCCGGTTGACGCCCCTCAATCAGGGGGGTAGGGTTGGCTTTGCACGATACAAAACAGCTTTTCCGGACAAAGGCTGTTTGAAGTCGAAGCGGTTTCATCCCACAACCCAACCTCTGAGGAGTTCTGGATGCCTGCACACCGTTTTGGGCACTTGCCCACTGCTGACCCTGCGTTGACGCGCCACGTTCTGTTTCGGAATGTGAAGAAATGCGCGTTGTACCTGGGCTTATTTGATAAATCTGCTATCAAGTCGCGGCCATAACCTGTCGTTAACCGCTAAGCCCTTCGGCAACGTGGTTGCTTACCTGGCGGGACCTTTGGAGGAAGAGGTCTTGACACCAAGTAGGCACCGTCAACTCAGTTGAGGAGTCAACGAATGAAGCAACCCAAACTACGGCACCTGCCTCTGGCTGCCGCAGCCTTGGTAGCCTGCTCAGGCGCCATGGCTGGATATACATCTCCAGATGGTAGTTTTTCGCTGTCCGGCTTCGGCACGGTCGGCTTGTCCGGCACAAGCAACGATGAAGTGCTCTTTGTCTATCCTGGTCAAGGCGGTGGTTCTAATCAGAGCCCCAGTCTGAACCCTGATACCAAGGCGGCGTTGCAAGGTACCTACAAATTTGCCCCGACGGTGTCTGCCACCGGCCAGGTGATGGCTAAGTACAACGCGTACGGTCAGTACACACCGAATGTGGAGTGGGCTTTTGGTAAGTGGCAGGTATTGCCCAGTCTGTCGGTCAGAGCTGGTCGCATGGGGGCACCGTTATTCATGGTGTCCGACTTCCGTGATGTGGGTTATGCCAACACGGCGGTTCGCCCGAATCTCGATGTGTACGGTCAAGTGCCGTTCAGTTCGTTTGAAGGCGCCGATACCGCGTATCAAACCAACTTCGGCTCCGTGACTCTGACGTCCACGTTGTGGACGGGCACAATGAAGTCTAAGTACGCCAGTGCTCTCCGAAGCGGTGGGGCAGCAGCAGAGCCTGCTGAACTGGTTCTGAAGAAGACAGTCGGCTTGAATCTGGTCGCGGAGACCGACGGTGGTTTGACGTTCCGGGCTGGCCATACACAAGGCAAGTTGACGGTTAACTCGGCCTCTGGTACCCAGATTACCGGCCTTGCAAATGCTGTGATCGGTGCCGGAACAGGCTTGTCCAGCCCATTTCCGACGACCTTGAGTTCGACGCACGCCGCGCTCATCGCTGATGCAGTGACCACGAGCAACACGGATGCGAGTTTCTCGGGCATTGGCTTGGCGTACGATCAGGACGATATTGTCCTGGGCGCCGAATTTACCAAGCGTAAGGTGAAAAAAGGCTACATCCCTGATACCAAGGGCTGGTATGCCCTGGCAGGTTATCGGTTTGGGGCATGGTTGCCATATGTGTCGATCTCTCGACTGAGCGTGGAAGACCCGAATGTCTCGGTTCCCTCAGTCTTGAGTTTGTACGGCGCCGCTGCACAAAACCCCTCCAATCCTGCGCTCGTACGACAAGCGGCGGGCGGGGTCTTTTATGGACTGCCAGGCTTGCTTAATACTCAAAAGGTTACCGAAAACACCAAGAGTATCGGTGTACGCTGGGATGCAAGTGCCGGTGTGGCTCTGAAGGCGCAGTTCGACCATGTCAGCGTTCCTGCCGGTTCGAATGGGCTGTTCTTGATGGCTGACCCGGTGGCTGCAGCGCAAGGTGGTAGCACCTTCCTGAACAAGCGCAAGGACATCAATGTCCTGAGCGTCTCCGTCGACTTTGTTTTCTAAGCCGAAGGGAGAAACATCATGAACATCAAATTCACCCTTCAATCTCTGGTTGTCACTGGTCTGCTGACTCTGGCCTCGGCCGCGTCTGCTCAGGTCGCTGTGATCGTCAACCCCAAGAGCCCCATGGCATCGATGACGCCTGAACAGGTCGCCGCCGTGTTCATGGGTAAATCCAACACCCTGCCTTCTGGTGCGACCGCTGCACCGGCTGACTTGCCTGAATCTGCCGCCGTGCGCGAACAGTTTTACAGCAAGGCCGCTGGTAAGACCGGTGCACAGGTGAAAGCCACTTGGGCCCGTCTGACCTTCTCTGGTAAGGCCACACCCCCCAAGGAAATGCAGTCGGCTGCTGACGTGAAGAAATTCGTTGCAGCCAACCCTGACGCCATCGGCTACATCGAAAAGTCGGCAGTGGATAACACCGTAAAAGTGGTGTTGATCGTCGATTGAGGATGCGGGTCCTGCGTTTAACCTGAAAGGGTCGCAGGATCGGTCTGATTTCACGCTCTGACCTCAAGGGCTGTCACCGTTCCCGGTGGCAGCCCTTTATTGTTTGCGTTGTGTCACAGAACAAGTGTGCAGTGGCACCTACAATCCAACGTCTGTACTGAGGTTATGAATGTTTGAGTTTGTTCTGGATTGGGCCACCAACGGTCTGTTGAATGCCACTTGGTGGCAAATCGTGGTGGCGACGTTGGTGTTGACTCACATCACCATTGCCTCGGTCACCATCTTTCTGCACCGCTGTCAGGCTCATCGAGCCCTCGACCTGCACGCGATTCCCTCTCATTTCTTTCGGTTCTGGTTGTGGTTGACCACCAGTACCGTGACCAAACAATGGGTTGCGGTGCACCGTAAGCACCATGCCAAATGCGAGACTTCGGAAGACCCTCATAGCCCGGTCGCCCATGGCATCAAAAAAGTGCTGTTGGAAGGTCGCGAGTTGTACGCCACTGAGGCTGCCAACGAAGAAACCTTGAAGAAATTCGGCCACAACACGCCCAATGATTGGCTGGAGCGTCATCTGTACACCCCTCGGAACAACTGGGGGCCTGTGGCGATGTTGTTGATCGATTTGGCTTTGTTCGGCGTGATCGGCATCACCGTTTGGGCGGTGCAAATGTTGTGGATTCCCGTTTTTGCTGCAGGCATTGTGAATGGCTTGGGCCACTTCTGGGGCTACCGCAACTTTGAAGCACCTGATGCCTCTACCAACATCTCGCCATGGGGTTTGATCATTGGCGGCGAAGAGTTGCACAACAACCATCACACCTACCCTACGTCCGCCAAGCTGTCTGTGAAGCCTTTTGAGTTTGATATTGGTTGGGGTTACATTCGCGCGCTCGAACTGATGGGCTTGGCCAAGGTGCGTAAAGTGGCGCCTCGTTTGAAGTTGGGCGAGATCAAGCCTCAAGCCGATGCCAAGACATTGGAAGCCATTGTGGCTAACCGTTACGAGTTGATGGCTGGTTATGCACGCGAGGTTCGTCTGGCTTGCAGCGAAGAGTTGGATCGTCTCAAGAGCAATGGTCAGGAAGCTGCCGCAGCCAAGTTGAAGGCCGTTCGCAAGTGGATGGATCGCGATGAGGCCTTGGTGCCAAGTAACTTGCGTGGTCAATTGGAGCAAGCCCGTTTGGCTTCCCCACAATTGGACAAGCTGATCCAGATGCGCGAAGAGTTGCGTGCGCTGTGGACGCGTACCAATGTGTCTGCAGAACAGTTGGTGCTGGACCTGCAGTCTTGGTGTCAACGTGCCGAGGCCAGTGGCATTGCCGCCTTGCAGCAGTTCTCTTTGAAGTTGCGCGCTGCCGCCTTCTGATCGCTCAAGCGGATACTGTGAACCTCAAAGGCCAGGTGATGCACAAAGCGTGCGTCCCCGGCCTTGTTCTTTGGCGCGGTAGAGCGCTTGGTCAGCTCGGTCCAAGGCAGCATCTAGGCTGTCTTCGGGGGCTAGCAGTGTGACACCCGCGGAGAAGTTGAGTGCCGTCGGTCCATCCTTGCCATCAGGGCAGGGGATCTGATTCAAGCTGGTGCGCAGCCGTTCAAGTCCGCTGACGGGCGGTGTATCGGTTTCATCCAGCATCACCACCAGGAATTCCTCTCCGCCCCACCGAATGATCGCGTCGGAGGTGCGCAAGCTTTGTCGAGCCGCTTGTGCAAAGCATTTCAAGACCTGGTCGCCTGTTGCGTGCCCGTATTGATCGTTGATCTTCTTGAAGTGGTCGATATCCAGGAGCGCGATCCAAACCTTCAGTTTGTGTCGATGGAGCAAGGTTTGGTACTCACTCAAGAGTTGCAATCCTGCACGGCGATTCATCAAACCCGTAAGCTCGTCGTATTTGGCCAGCGTCTGAATGGCCTCCAGCGAATCGGCCAATTCTTGCCGCTGCTCCTTGAGCTTGTTTCGCATCTTGGTGATTTCGCCAGCCAGGAAGGTCATCATGGCAACCGATGCGAGCAAGAACAGGTAATGGAAGGCCTCGATGTCAAGTGAGTAACGAGCGGGGTCTGTCCGAGATTTGTAGGCGACGCAAACGCCTGTGAAAACGATAACCTGTGCGCCACAAATGCGTGCACTACGGATGTCCATCTTCAGCAAGCCGAAAAACATCACTAGGGCATACAAGATCATGGTCGATCCATGTGCCTGGTTCGTGATGGCGTAAGCGATTGCGATCCATGTATTGGCCACCATCACTTGCGGCAGTGTGAGCGCCGGATCCTCGAACCGCTCGCTCCATCCACTGCGCACCATGA
Organism: Aquabacterium sp.; assembly: GCA_046299355.1. Taxonomy (GTDB): domain Bacteria; phylum Pseudomonadota; class Gammaproteobacteria; order Burkholderiales; family Burkholderiaceae_C; genus Aquabacterium. Next base: position 139,417 of record JBKBIO010000003.1, read on the forward strand.
CGTAGAACAACACGCAGGAGGCAATGATGGACGCACCGAGCAGTTTGCCCTCAATCGGGTGGATCCAACCCGAGGTCACGCCAATGGCGATGGCGATCAACGCGACCCCATAAACCAATACGGCAGCCAAGGTGCGCAAAACATGTTTGCGACGGGCGCGGCCTTGCCCGAGCAGCCAGACCATCTTTTCCTCGTCCACTTCTCGATGGACGGGTGTGTTGGGTTCAGATGGGCGATACGCGCGCGGCATGGAATTTTGGGCGACAGAAGATCAGGCAAGGATAGCAGGGCTGTTCATGTCTTGTGTCTTTGTTGGCAACGTGGCCGCACGATCCAATGGCTGATCTACTGGTTTGTCCTACGCTAGGACAAGGGTGTGCGATCGCGGGTTCTTTCATGCGTGGCGCAAAGCACATCAATACATTCGGCGCCTTGAGGTGATCGGGTTGTTTTGATCAAAGGGACTCACGATGAGTGACCAGTTGAGGTGCATTGCACCGCCTAGGCGTATCAGATTCTTGATGGCAATGTTGTTGTCTGTCGGTATGTGGGGGAGCGTCGCCGCGCACGAAAATGGTGAGCTCTGCGATGGGACGCATGCTGCACAAGTGCAGACGGAGCAGATGGCCACGCGCATCAGACAGGCGTCGATGAAGTCGACCTACACGTGCGACTTGCGTGCGCAGTTCAACCAGTGCAGGCAATACATGATTGGCGCCGTCGACGACAAGTCCCGCATCAACGAGTTGGCCCTCTCCTGTCAGTCACTCGGGGGAACCTTTGCGCGTGGTACCTGTCCGGAATCTGAGCGCTTGGCAACATGCATGAGTGTTCGCTTCCGCAAAGATGTCTTCTACGACGCATCCTATTACCCGGGGGAGCCCAGCCAATGGACCAGCGAGCACCTGAGGGAAGTGTGTCAAAACTTGCCTGGGCAATTCAATCAACCTGAGTGACCGGTTGTGCGCGATCTCGTGTGGGCTAGGTATTTGTCCTTCCCTTGAGTGAATGCCAATGTCGCTGATTCATTCATGTGGTTGTAAGTGAACTTATCTAAATTCGGATCACAGTCGATTTGGATCTCGTTGTTGGTTGTTTGCAGTATGAGTAGTGCGGCTGTTGTCCGGCTCTCTAGCCACCTGCGCGATCACCCGAGCCAAGCTATCTATTAGCAGTATTGGAGTATTCGGCATGGCCCGTGTGATTCGAGTGTTGGCGCCCTTAGGCATCGTTTGGTTGAGCATGTCGCCGTTGATGGCGTTGGCCGGCGATACCCTGGCGGTCAATCAAAGCCTGTCTATCAATCAGAATTTGACCTCCAGTGATGGGCGCTTCAAATTCTGGCTTCAAGGTGACGGCAATTTGGTGCTGCGCAATGCCAGTGGAGCTGCGGTATGGGCTTCCGGTACGAATGGCATGAAAGGCCAGAAGCTCAACATGCAAGGCGATGGCAACCTCGTGCTGCGCACATCGTCAGGCGCGGCTGTGTGGTCCTCCAAGACCAATGGCACGAATGCCATCAAGGTCGTCATGCAAACCAACGGTGATCTCGTGATGCGAACCTCCGCAGGCGCGGTGGTTTGGTCCACGGGAACCGGCGCAACACCACCAGCTGACACGGTCAAGCCGGTGATCAGCCTGAATGGCGCCAGCAGCATGACCCTGACACAAGGGACGGCCTTCACAGATCCTGGTGCCACAGCGAATGATGATCGCGATGGCAATATCTCAAGCAGGATCACCGTCACCGGTTCGGTCAATACGGCAGTTGCTGGGACCTACACCCTGAGCTACAACGTCAAGGATGCTGCAGGCAATGCTGCGTCCACGGTGATCCGTACCGTCACGGTCAACGCCAGCATCCCGACGACCAAGGTCACGCTGCCCATCGAAGTGTTGGGCGTAGCCGGTACGACCAAGACCGTCACATTGAATCTCGCTGATGTGTCTCGCATCACGCATCTCTACCTCCGATGCAATGCGTGCGGTTACGACGACATCGCTCTGAACAAGAACGCATCGCAAATCAAAGCCACCGTCAGTATCAATGGCGGCACACCGATTGCACTCAAGCAGTTCAAAGAGGGCAGTACCGTTTACGGGAATGCACAGATTCAGGTCATCGGTGGTGAAGCGAGTTACGGTGGCATTGGGGGAGCGTTCCGGACGGTTCGATTCACGGTGCCCGTCTCTGGCTTGAAGGTGGGGGCCAACACCCTGGCTTTCAGACATCACAACCCCGATGCTCACAGCTTGGGATTCCGCATCATCGACCTGAATCTGGTTGAAAACAGTGACATCAATCGAAAGGTTTTCAGTAGCACCAATCTGATCCAAGATGATCCGACTCAATGGCGGGCACCTCGCAACACCTCCACAGACATCTCTCAGGGTGCAGCCTTGTGGAAGCAGCGTAATCGTTTGTACGATCTGGCGCTGGATCGCGCAGATGGTTCAACCGGCTCTGGCAACATGCGTGCATCGTGTGCCGATTGCCATGCCGCCGATGGTCGCGATTTGAAGTTCTTCAACTTCTCGAATGAATCCATCATCGAGCGTGCCAAGTTCCATCGTCTGACTCAGGCCGAAGGGGAGCAGATTGCTTCCTACATCCGCAGCTTGAATATTCCTGTTGTTCGGCAAGCGCGTCCGTGGAATCCCACCTATCAACCGGGTCCTGGCATGGATGCCAAGCCGGCCTATGAGTGGGCGGCTGGTGCTGGTGTCGATGCCATCTTGGACAAAGAC
>JBKBIO010000003.1:142174-293521 GCA_046299355.1 Aquabacterium sp.
AGACAGCGACATGGCGCCGTACCTTTTTCCACGCGGGACCTCATTGGCTGAGGTTCGTGCGGTGGTGGATCGCTACAAGACACTGAACTTCCGCGAGTTGCCTGTCAACATTCCGATGCCAGAGTGGAATCAGTGGTTGCCATTGATTCACCCCGACGACGCATTCGACTCTTCGGTACCGGCGATCAATCAAGACAATCAAGGTCGCCGTGTTGGTATGCCGTTCTACACCAAGATGTACAACGATGCGAAAGCCAATCCCACGCCAGATAACCTAGGCGGCTTGTCTAAAGACTTGAAGGCGTGGCTGCGTCGGGATTTGACCTGTGTCAGCAACGGTCTGGGTGACACCGATCCTTATCGTGCCCTCAATGGCGCGGTCATGACTGCGCTGCGCCTGCCTGCACCGCGCGTCACCACGAGTAACTGTGAAACCATCGATCGATCCACCTTGGGCAACATCGAGTTGGCAAAGCGCGGCTTGACCGCCTGGGCCACTGTGAAGCTGTGGGAGATCATGCACAGCCAGGGCTTGGAGGAGCGCTCCAAGAACGTTGGTCAGTCTATCTGTTCATCTGGTCGATGCATCAATGCCAGCGAGGCGCGAGGCTGGCAGGCCGATGGCCGCAATGTCTTCGATCGTCCACCGCATTTCACAGGTGCAGATCCTCGTCGTAAGTACCTCACGCAAAGCGAGATGCTGGGCATCTTTGAGAGCAACACCTGGTATCACCTCAATATGGTGTTGAACCCAGGCTATCGAGTGACCATGCCTTCTCACTTTGCCTACACCTACAGCCACGTTGAGCTGTTGCAGGAGTACTCGAAGGTGAATCAGGGCTATCGCTTCTGGGCCACGATGATCAAGCAGCGCCAACTGCAAACCAATGGTCGGTATGGGCCTGAAGAGGGCTTGGACCTGAGAACTGCTCAGCCATACGTCTACTACGGCACGGCTCGCGCCACGACCAAGACCGATGCACAAGCCAGTGTGGGCCAACCTCTGTGGGGGCGTTTGGCTCAGGCCATGGTGGAGGACTTTGTCGCCGACGCAAACAACGCAACTGCTCAGAACTGGGCGAGTGCGACCGGCAACAGCAAAGTCCAAGACCGAAACAGCACGGATTTCTCGCCCTGCTCCGGGACCTGCAGTTTCGAGCTGGGACCTTATCAAGGCCGCAACACCTACCGCGTGATTCCAGAGCTACGCAAGATCGGCGTCGAAGAAACCGCCATCCAAGGCCTGATCAATTGGGGGCAGAAGACTTGGCCAAATGGTCCTTGGAACAACTTGCGCTGATAAGCAAATTAGATAGATGTATTGAAGGAGACATTCACCATGCGTCGACTGATTCAACTGACTTTGACTTCGGCTTTGATGCTGCTCGGCAGCGCCAATGCGTGGTCACGAGACACCCTCAACATAGGCGAGACTTTGCCGACCAACGACTATTTGCAGTCCAGCAAAGGTAGCTATCGTCTTTACATGCAGGGCGATGGCAACTTGGTCCTGCGTAATGCTGCATCCAGTGCCTTGTGGGCCACCGGCACCAATGGCAAGGGTGGGGTACGAGTCAATATGCAAGGCGATGGCAATTTGGTGATGTACACCTCCGGTGGCCAAGCAGTGTGGGCCACTGGCACCAACGGCAAGGGTGGTGTGCGAGCTACTTTGCGCGACGACGGCAATTTCGTGGTGCTCAACTCCTCGAACACCGCTCTGTGGAGCTCCAACAGTGGGTCTGGTGGCGGCACCGGTGGCGGTGGATCAGGTGGCTCGACCGGCACGATCAGTCACATCGGCACGACCCAGGTTTGGGATGCCGATGGACAAGGCGTGACAGTGGCCAAGCCTGCCAACACGCAAGCGGGTGACCTGATGGTCTTGGTGCTTCATCGCACCGATACCACCTTGCCTTATGCGGTGAACGGCTGGACGCGTCGTGCTGAGTGCTACAAGGAGGACAACGGTTATCAGTGCTTGAACATCTCCGATTGCACCACTTTCTCCGGTGACTACTGCACGCGCTTTCAAAGCAAGTACCGTGGTTTAGATTTGGCACAGGTTGTATTCACCAAAACCGCTGGCGCCGGTGAACCTTCGTCTTACTCCTTCAACCTGACCAAAGATGGCTATGCCAAGCATCCTGGTTGGGCCATCCTGACCACCCTGCGCGGTGCCAACACCAGTGCCCCCGTGCGCGCTTGGGCCAACAAGGGTTGTGACGGCGATAACGATAGTCTGTTCCCCTCGGTGGATGGCCGCAAAGGCGACATGCTCCTGCTGTCCCAGTCGTTCGATGATCGTGTCAGCAAGGAAACCTTCGGTGCACCCACTGGCATGACCACCTTCGGCTACGTGGCCAACAGCGATGAGTCTGGCTTCCTTTACGGCGCCGTGTTGACCGCAGATGGCCCTACGGGCGTTCGTCGTACCAACGGTCCAGGCGCATCCGGTTGCAAGGACGCTTTGGTGTCTTTCACGATCAAGCCCCAATAAGCAGTCCGGGTTGGGCCATTCGCGAGGGTAGACCATGATGCGTCACGTCATTCAGAGCAAGTGGTTGGCTGTGGGTGCGTTGATGGGCTTGGTCTACTTGGCTTGGCCTGACTCTTCAACAGACTCAAATCCAACGCATCCGCATGCGCGGTTGGTTGAAGCAGGTGGGCATGGGGTGCAGAGCGGCTCACACCAAGTGAGCAACTCCTTTCCCTGGCTGAACGCTGCTGATACGACAGGCACGGCCAGCCCGCACGCGCATGATCGTTTGTTGGCTCTGCTGGATGAATATCCGCAAGGTGGGAACACACCAGATCGCAAACGAGCCATCCGTATGGCGTTTGCAGCCGCCAAACAGGATCCTGTGGCGCGTGGCATTTTGATCGAGTGGTTCTGGGGAGCAAGAGATCCTCAACGTGCATTGGCCGTCTATGGCTTGATGCGCGACTCGGACTTCAAGGATCAGACGCTGATTGAAGCGTTGATCGAGCGCGACGCCGCGGATGCAGACGTGGTTGTCAAGCAGCGACTGATTGATTTGATCGCCGATCACAACGCGGTGGAGGCCGACAGCTATTCCCCCGCCATCGACGCTTATCTTGACCGACTCTCACGATCGACCGACGATGGGCTGAGGCAAGCAGCCGCATCACAACGAATCTGGTACGTCGCTCAACGGAAACCGGATCAATTGGCAAGTTTGGCGCAGCTCTTGGGTGACCCCTCGCCGGCTGTCCGTGAAGAGATGTATGCCGTGCTGGAATCCCGACTGGGCAGCCCTGTCTTACGGGATGCTCGGGCCGACCTGGTCCTTATTCTGAATGAGCTCGCTCAATCGCCAGAGAGGGTGATTTCTGAGTTTGAGCGGGCACGCATGACAAGTTTGCTGGCAGCGTTGAACCGACCCTAGAGTCGGTTTTTTTTATTTGCCTGCGAGGAACTGTTCGGCGTGGATCTCGGTGTTCTTTTGCGCATCAGAGGGTGCGCCACCAGCCAATTGGCGATAGGTGCGAGAGAACTGAGCATAGTCGGCAAAACCAGCCGTGATCGCTGCATCCGTCAGGTTGTTGCAGTCTTTGAGGTTGGCGGCCGTTGCCAGTACCCGCTGCCACAGGCGGAAACGTCGAATGGGTACGCCAGTCACGTTTTTGAAGATCTCGGTCAATCGTGAGGCCGACAAGCCCACCTGAGCTGCGATCAGGTCGACAGAGATGTTTTCAGACAAGGTGGCGCGAATGATTCGAATGGCCTCGTCCACGCGTGGATCACTCAAGGACTGGCGGCGGATCTGCGCAAACAGCCACTCGTCGGCGATGTTCTCGGCCTCCGTGGCTGAGGGGCGCTGTTTTTGCAAATGCTCGCCGAAAGCGACCACATCCCCGGCGCCTGACAAGTTGTAATAAACGGCTTGTTCTTCGGCAACCAAGGACCCCTTCATCCGTTGGATCAGTGCAGTGGCGTCACGGTTGTTGCTGTCCAGAAATCCCAGGGTGACAGGATTTCCGTGCGTTCGGATCAGCACCTCGGCGCCCGCAGGCACCAAGATGCTCTTGGATGTCACCCGCTCTTGAGTTTGCGGAATGATCAATTCGAGCTCATCGCCCATCGACACCATCAAGGTACTTTGCGAGCAGGAGCGCTTGTACTCGCGCTCGACCTTGCCGACATACATGCCGCGGCCTGCGGCCCAATAGAAAACGGCATGTTTTGTCATGGTTACTGATGTGTAAGAGCTGTCGTTAAATATTCCGAGTATTGTCCGAAAACGCCATTTTCCGAACCATACCGCGCTTCGGGGGATGGGAAAGCCCTTGGTTGTGTTTCCTGACTGTTAAACGTCGCAGCAATCTGAAAAAAGTAACGAAATCACTCTTCATCATCTGGGAAATCGACCGATATCCCATCGCGATACCGAGAGATTAGGGCCCTTTGGCCCCGTTTATCGGATCGCATGACGCCAGCTTGTGCCGTATTCTGAAATTGGGACAGGAAACTTCAACACCTACCCACCTGCTGACGTATTTGAACTCTTCCAAAAGGTTGAAGGCGATGGATCAGACCATGCAAGGATCAAACATGATGAAGGACGAACAAGCTGGGGCCAACGCGGCCACATCCAAGTCCGCTGGATCAGGTGACGGTCAAATGCGCAAGATCATCATGATGGTGGGTATCGCCATCCTGGTGTTCTTGGGCGTGACGACTTTCAGCGTTCAGAAGTCATTTCAAAGCAGTGACCAACTGACAGCGATCAAGGACTTGTACTTCCCGGTCCTGCAAAAGATCGAGTCGAACATGGTGCGCCTGGACAAAATGGAAGAGTTGTTCATGCGTTCGGTCATGCTGGGGGACAACGAGCCATTGGAAGAGGAGCTCGGTTTCTATCAGCAGGCTGACAAGGCATTTGAAGAAATGCTCGCCATCTATCCTGAACAAAGCAAAGAGATCACCCGTCTGCGCGGTGAACTGAAGCAATACCAGGAACTGGCTCATGCCACCGCCGTGGCCTTGAACAACAAGGACACCAACATCGACGCGCGCAAGATGAACGACTTGCTCAACGCGCTGCGTGAGTCGATCAAAAAATTCCGCGAAGCCAGCTACGGCAACTTCGTCAAAACGCTGGCTGACTCGCAAGCCACCGTCAAGCTCAACCTGTACATGGGTATCGCGTTGGGCTTGATGAACTTGTGCTTCATGGCCGTGCTGGTGTTCTTCATCCGCAACAACATCCAGATGATGGCTGTGATTGCCGAACAAAACGCCACCTTGGAATTGCGTGTGGCCGAGCGTACCGCTCAGTTGCGCCAGAAGACCAACGACATCCAGGCGATGTTGGAAAACATGCCTCAAGGTGTGTTGACGGTGTTGCCCGGCGGCGTGATCCACCCCGAGTACTCCGCTTACATGGAGACCATCTTCGAAACCAAAGACATCGCTGGCAAGAACATGATGGAGCTGGTGTTCTCCAACACCACCCTGGGTTCCGATGCGCTGTCTACCGTTGAAGTGGCGGTGGGCTCGGTGATCGGCGAAGACTCCATGAACTACGAGTTCAACTCGCACCTGTTGGCTACCGAGTTCGATAAGACCATGCCCAACGGCGTGGTCAAGAGCCTGGAGCTGAGCTGGTCGCCCATCACCGATGACAACGATGTGGTCGAGAAGTTGATGCTGTGCGTTCGCGATGTGACCGAACTCAAGCGCTTGGCCAGCGAAGCCGGCGCACAAAAGCGCGAACTGGAAATCATTGGCGAAATCCTGGGTGTCAGCCAAGAGAAGTTTGGCGAGTTCATCGACAGCGCCAAGAAGTTCGTGGCCGAGAACCGCGAGATCATCCAGAACGCACCAGGCAAGGATCAAGAGGCTGTGGGCTTGTTGTTCCGCAACATGCACACCATCAAGGGCAATGCCCGTACCTATGGTCTGCTCAATATGACCAACACGGTGCACGAAACCGAACAGGTCTACGACGATCTGCGCAAGGATCCAGAGAAGGCTTGGGAGCCCGAATCCATGCTGGCCCAGTTGGATGACGTGCAGGCTCTGTTGGATGAATACAGCAAGATCAACGACGTCAAGTTGGGCCGCAAGGGGCCAGGTCGTCGCGGTAGCGTCGAGAAGTTCCTCATGGTCGAGAAGGACCACGTGGCTCGCGCACTGGATCTGATCAAGTCGGCCAAGGCCGCCGATGCAGAAGCCATGAAGGCTGCCCTGCATGAAGTGGATCAGACCTTGAGCTTGATCGGTACCGAGAAGGTCGATCATGTTCTGGCCGGCATCATTGAATCCATGCCCTCTCTGGCGAAGGAGTTGGGCAAGGAGCCACCCAAGATCACCATCGAAGATCATGGTGTGGTGGTGCGCACCCAGATCGTCGGCTTGCTCAAGAATGTGTTCACACACGTCTTCCGCAATTCGATGGACCACGGTCTCGAAACAGCCGAAGCCCGCGAAGCTGCAGGCAAGGGGCCGGCAGGTCATATCCGCCTGAACGTCAATACCGAGAACGGCCGTCTGGTCTTCAAGCTCGGTGATGACGGTCGAGGTCTGGCTGTGGCCAAGATCCGCCAAAAGGCCATTGACAATGGGCTGATCCAGGCTGGTGACAACACACCCGCTGAGGAAGTGGCGCAGCTGATCTTTGCGTCGGGCTTCTCGACGGCTGAAAAGGTCACCGAAGTGTCAGGGCGTGGCGTGGGTATGGACGCCGTCAAGGGCTTCTTGCAACGCGAGGGTGGCGACGTAGCCATTCACTTCACCGGTGGAGATGCGAACGCTGACATGCGTCCCTTCGAGCTGGTGATCACCTTGCCCGAGAAGTTCGCTGCGCACATCCACGCTTGATCGTTGATCGATAAGCGAGCGGGAAACCGGGTGTTTCCCGCTTTATGAGATCCCAAGACTGCCGATAACAACAAAAGCTGGGAACTGCACGCAGGGTGCAGGTTTGCTGTCAATAAGAGTCGAGGCCTGAAGATGTTGATCTACTCGCTACTGTTCGGATTGGGTTGCCTGCTGGGTGCAGGCACGATGTGGTGGCGCGCGCGTCGAGCTGAAATCGCCCTGGGCCCTGTGGTCCCACAACCCGAGGTCGATGAACGCGAGCGTGTGTTGCAACAAGCGATTGCCGAACTGCGTCAAGAGATCGATCAGCTGCATCAAGCTCGCCAACAGGAGCAAGCCGCTGCGCAAGGCGAACTGTCCAGCTTGCGTCATTCCCTGGAGCAGCAACTGCACGACCTCGAAAGCGGCGCCGCTGGCAACCGCGAACAAACCTTGGTCAACTGCAGTCGCTTGGCAACCTCCATCAACAATCTGCTGGGCTTGATCAAGACCTTCGAGCGCTGGCATGCCGACATGAATGTGCTGTTGCAGCACAACCGCCAAATGCACGAGCGCAACGACGAGTTTGCCGCCATCGTGCGCCAGGTGGTCATCGTGGCCTTGAACGCATCCATCGAAGCCGCCCGTGCGGGTGAGTTGGGCAAAGGTTTCGCGGTAGTGGCCAATGAAGTGCGAACGCTGGCTAATCGGGCTGAAGCTCTGTCGAACGATTACCGCAATAACCTCTACAAGAACGACTTGATCACCACGACCACCTTCCAGGACTTGCAAGCAGGCGGGAAGATGATCATTGGTGCCGTGACCGAATTGCAGTTGATCAATAACAAGACCAAAGACGTGCTCGAAGCCGCCTGAAGATCATGATCACTCAGCAAGCCAAAGACGCCTTCGACTTCATCGTGAGCAATGCGCTCAAGAGCGCCTTGCCCTCATCGTCTGATGACCGTGTGGTGGTCGAAGTCATCGAAGACGTCACGGAAGCCAAAGAGAAGAAGATCGTGCTCTTGACGGTGTCGTCTTACCTGTTTCGGGTCATGACGATGATGTACTTCACGCTGAATCGTGAAAGCAAATATCACTTTGCTGCCATCAATCGCACTGATCCAGAGTCGATGACCGAGAACGATTTTCTCGACGTCATTTGCGAATGCGGCAACATTTTCTGCGGCGCCCTGAACCGGGAGCTCGCGCAACATTACCCACACCTGGGCATGTCTACGCCCAATGTGTTGGACCGAGATTGTGTGGATTACCTCAAAGAGCTGGATGCAGGACACATCCGGCACTTCAAGGTCACCATCAATGATGTCTTCACTTTGCATGCCAGTCTGGCCGTTTGTGATTTCGCGGATATCGATTTCACAGTCGACATGACCAGCAATGCGGATGAAAGCAATGGCGAACTGGAAATGTTCTAGTCCGTCTCCAACTCACGAGGAAATAACCATGGTCGAAAAAGCACAACTGATCAGCAAGGTGCTGGTGCTCGATGACATGCCCGACGGTGGGGCTCGCTTCAAGTCGTTTTGCGATGCCAACAATCTGGCCGGTCTGAAAGCTCATGTCGAAAACGTCATGGGCGTTTTGAAAACCAACGTCGACCTGGGCGCGATCTTTCTGAGCGAGGACTTCGGCGATCAAAAAGGTGCCGGTGTCGCGCTGGCGCGAGACATCCACGACGTCCGCCCTGAGTTGCCCATCTTCCTGCGCCGTCAGGCGTCTGACAGCCTGGCCGACCTGGGCGAGCGTGAGCAGCGTTACTTCAAGCACGCATATGTTCTGGATGACATCGACAAGTTGGGGCCCGTGATCGCTGAGACCATTTTCTCACTGGTCTACCCCAACGCACTGGTGCGCGGCATCACCGAGATCACCAAGGCCGCCCTGGAGAGCCAGTTCAAAGATGTCGAGGTAACCTCAGAGGCACCTTACATCGTCCGAGACCGGATCATCTACGGTGAGCTCTTCACCTTGATTCCCTTGGAGTCCAACTGGTGTCGCGGCTACATGATGCTGCAAACCGAAGAAGGTCCACTGGTGACCTTCGTGGAACAAGACAAGACCCACATCATCACCGAGCAGGTCAACTTCCGTGACATCAATCATGTCCTCGGCGAAGTGACCAACCTGGTATGGGGCTCCTTCAAGAACCGCTATATCTCCTATGAACCATTGGAAGGCCGCGCATCACAGGTTCCCATCATCGTGAACCACCTGCACCGCTACATCTCCTTTGGTTCTGAGGACCCGCAGCTGTGCTTCAAGTACACCCTGACCGACAAAAATGGTGGTCCGTCGCTGGAGCTGTATCAGCGCTTTGTTTTTAACTTGAGCTGGAACCCAGACAAGTTTAAAGAAAACGAAGCTTTGGTCGAAGATCTGTTTGATTCGGGCGAGCTGGAGCTCTTCTGATTAATTTTTAAGTGAGGTGAACTAACATGGCACAAGTTCTGGTCGTCGATGACTCCGCTACCGTCCGCAACGAAGTGGGCGATTTCCTGAAGAAGAATGGTCTGGATGTGGCCACCGCCGTGGATGGCCGTGATGGTCTGGCCAAGCTCAAGGCTGACCCCAAGATCAAGCTGATCGTCAGTGACGTCAACATGCCCAATATGGATGGCTTGACCATGGCGGAGAAGATCCGCAGTGAGTTGGGCAATGCCACCGTCAACATCATCATGCTGACCACCGAAAACACGCCCATCATGAAAGAGCGTGGCAAGGCTGCTGGCATCAAGGGCTGGATCGTGAAGCCCTTCAAGGGTGATGCGGTCATCGCCACCTTCAAGAAGCTGGCTGAGTGATCGGCTCTGATGCTCAAAGCAAAACGCCCCGATGCCCTCGGGGCGTTTTCTTTTGGCGGCCAGGCCTACAAGCACTTCGGGCAATAAAAAACCCGCCAGCTTGCGCGAGGCGGGTTCTTCGAGGGAAGGCTGAATTACTTCAGCTTGACTTCCTTGTAGGCCACGTGCTTACGAGCCTTGGGGTCGAACTTCATGAATTCCAGCTTTTCAGGCGTGGTCTTCTTGTTCTTGGTGGTGGTGTAGAAGTGGCCGGTCCCCGCAGTGGATTCCAGCTTGATCTTTTCGCGTCCGCCTTTAGCAGCCATGGTTCAGTCTCCTGATTACAGTTCGCCGCGAGCGCGCAGGTCAGCCAAGACCTGATCGATGCCCACTTTGTCGATCAAACGCAGAGCGGCAGTGCTGATGCGCAGACGCACCCAGCGGTTTTCGCTCTCGACCCAGAAACGACGGTACTGCAGGTTGGGCAGGAAACGACGCTTGGTTTTGTTGTTGGCGTGGGAAATGTTATTTCCCGACATCGGGCCCTTGCCCGTAACTTGACAGACGCGTGCCATGACGCTTCTCCGTATCGCTATTGCGCTTGTGTTGCGAATTGGTGCTCAGAGCAGGGGACGTGAATTGCTTCAACTCACCTGGTAAACACCCTTCCGGGGCTAAGTTTCAGTGGCCAAAGCCAAAGGCACCCAACACCGGGACGAATTTTGGTAAAACCGAGATTATAGACAGATTCTGGCCGTGCGCCAACTGTCTGCCTCGGTTTTTTCTAGAAAACTCAGGCGACGCCCTGTTCCAGGAAGCGTTGAGCATCCAGCGCGGCCATGCAACCGGTGCCTGCGCTGGTGATGGCTTGGCGGTAAACGTGGTCTTGCACATCACCGGCCGCGAACACGCCGGGCACGCTGGTCATGGTGGCAAAGCCATTGTTGCCACCACGGGTGATGATGTAGCCGTCCTTCATCTCCAGTTGGCCCTTGAAGATGTCGGTGTTGGGCTGGTGGCCAATGGCAATGAAGCAACCTTGCAGCTTCAGTTCCTTGGTGCTGTCGTCGTTGACGTTCTTCAGGCGCACGCCGGTCACGCCGCTTTGGTCGCCCAGCACTTCGTCGAGCACGCTATGCAGTTGCAACTCGATCTTGCCGGCAGCCACCTTCTCCATCAGCTTGTCGATCATGATGGCCTCGGCGCGGAACTTGTCGCGGCGGTGGATCAAATGCACCTTGCTGGCGATGTTTGACAGGTACAGCGCCTCTTCCACGGCAGTGTTGCCGCCACCGACCACGCACACCTCTTGATCACGGTAGAAAAAGCCGTCGCAGGTGGCGCAGCCGCTCACCCCACGGCCCATGAAGGCTTCTTCAGAGGGGAGACCCAGGTACTTGGCTGAGGCGCCGGTGGCGATGATCAGCGCGTCACAGGTGTAAGTGCCCGCGTCGCCCTTCAGCGTGAAGGGGCGCTTGGACAGGTCGACTTCATTGATGTGGTCGTACACCATTTGCGTGTTGAAGCGTTCCGCATGCTGCAAAAAGCGCTGCATCAGCTCGGGGCCTTGCACGCCGTGCACGTCGGCGGGCCAGTTGTCCACTTCGGTGGTGGTCATCAATTGACCGCCTTGGGCCATGCCGGTGACCAGGGTGGGCTTGAGGTTGGCGCGGGCGGCGTAGATGCCGGCGGTGTAGCCCGCAGGGCCCGAACCCAGGATCAAAACGTTGCTGTGTTGAGTCGTGGACATAGCGTGAATTCTTTCTTATGGATCGAGGGATAGAACTGTGCCGGATTTCCGGCCCATATCCATGCTACTGGTCAAGTGCATGCTCGATAAAGTGCCTAAAAAATCGCTCGCTTGTGCCGAAAATTGTATGGACTGGTTGTTTGTCACACACAAGCACGGGCGAAAAACCCTGATTTTCCAATTTTTTGACGGGCCTACCCTGGTCTCAACGAGTGAGGAGCTGCACATGGCCATGTTGTCTAACCTTGATCTGATTCGTCGCGTCCCCCTGTTTTCGATGCTGACCCAGGCTCAGGCCGAGTCCATCGCAGAAGGCGTGGTCAAGCGCCGCTATCGTCGAGGTGAGCTGATTGTGGAGAAGGGTCGCAAGACCAACTCCCTGTTCATTCTGCTGACCGGTCGTGCCCGTGTGGTGGCTTCCGATGAGCGTGGCCGCGAGGTCATTCTGGCCGTGCTGGAGGCTGGCGATTACCTGGGCGAAATGAGCCTGATCGACAATGAGGCGCACTCCGCCACCGTTCGCGCCGAGGTGCAAACCGACGTGCTGGTGCTGGGCCGTGCCGAGTTTGCGCGTTGCTTGCCCGAAAACTCCAGCCTGTCCTACGCCATTCTGCGTGGCTTGGTGCAGCGCCTGCGTAGCGCCGACCGCCAGATCGAGTCTTTGGCCTTGTTGGATGTGTATGGTCGCGTCGCTCGCGCGCTGCTGGATATGGCCGATGACGAAGCCGGTGACAAGGTCATCCGTGGCAAGGTGTCTCGCCAGGATCTGGCCAAGCATGTGGGTGCCTCTCGCGAGATGGTCAGCCGCGTGATGAAGGACCTCGAAGAGCGTGGTCTGATCGAAACGCAGGACACCGGCAGCGTCAAGCTGCGCGAACGTCTGGTTGCAGCCGCCTGACGGTAGCAGACCAAAAAACCCGCACAATGCGGGCATGACGTTTCCATTAGGTTCTCTTCGTAATGGCGCCTCTGCGGAGGCACGAGGCGGCGAGCGTCCCACAGACGCCGCCGCTTCTGTTCGTATGGGCGGACGCTTTCATCGCGTACCGCCGCCCCCGGTCGCCAGCATCGATCCCGATGCCGAGCCTGCCATCAGCCAGCCCGCTCGGTTGTTGATCGGTGCTGTGGTGTGGGTGCTGTGTGTGCTGGCGATGATCAGCCACGACAGTCTGGACCCCGCTTTCACCACCTCTGGTCAGCACGATCACCCAGTCAACTTGGTTGGCCACCTGGGCGCCTATTTTTCAGACATCGCGCAATTCTTGTTTGGCTACTCCGCTTGGTGGGGGGCTTTGGTGGGCCTGCGCGTTTGGCTCAGTGGCCTGGCCGTTTGGTTGCGTCGTGAGGAAGGGCCTACGCAAACACCTGCGGCGCCAGCCTATCCGAGTTGGCGCTTCTGGCTTGGCTTGGCCTTGCTGATGGCCGCCAGCTGCGCCTTGGAGTGGTCCCGTCTGTATCGCAACGAAGCCGCTCTGGCCGGGCAGCACGCGGGCGGCATTCTGGGCTTGTACCTCGGACAGATGGGCAGCAAGTGGCTGGGCTTCAATGGCTCAGGCGTGCTCTGGATCGCCATGCTGGTCGCGGGTTCTTCCATGGCCCTGCGCTTTTCTTGGCTGGAGTTGGCTGAAAAGATTGGTGCCCAAGTTGAGCGCCTGCGTGAGCGTCGCGAGGCCCAACGCGAGGTCGAACAAGATCTGCGTATTGGTGAGCAGGCGGCCATTGAGCGCGAGCGTGTGGTCGAAGAAGTTCGTCACGAAGCACCCGCCGAACCGATTCCGCTCATCATCGAGCAACCCGTCATTGAGGTGCCGAAGTCAGAGCGTGTGGTCAAAGAAAAGCAGCAAGCCCTGTTCATTGATCCGGGTGACAGCAAACTGCCGCAAATCGATCTGCTCGATACCGCCAGTGGTCGGATGGAGACCGTCACCCCAGAGTCCCTGGAGATGACCTCGCGTTTGATTGAGAAGAAGCTCAAAGACTTCGGCGTTGAAGTCCGGGTGGTTGCCGCATCCCCGGGCCCCGTCATCACCCGCTATGAAATCGAACCTGCCACCGGTGTCAAAGGCTCGCAGGTGGTGAACCTGGCCAAGGACTTGGCCCGTTCTCTGTCCCTGGTGTCCATTCGGGTGGTGGAAACCATTCCTGGCAAAAACCTCATGGCGCTTGAGTTGCCCAACGCCAAGCGCCAGATGATTCGCTTGGCCGAGATCCTCGGCTCCCAGGTCTACAACGATGCGCAATCCATGCTCACCATCGGTTTGGGCAAAGACATCGTGGGTGCCCCTGTGGTGGCCGACCTGGCCAAGATGCCGCACTGTTTGGTGGCCGGTACCACGGGCTCCGGTAAGTCGGTGGGCATCAACGCCACGATCCTGAGTTTGCTCTACAAGGCCGAAGCACGCGATGTGCGCCTGATCCTGATCGACCCCAAGATGCTGGAAATGAGCGTCTACGAGGGGATTCCGCATCTGCTGTGTCCGGTCGTGACCGACATGAAGCAGGCCGGCAACGCACTCAACTGGGCAGTGGGCGAGATGGAGCGCCGCTACAAGCTCATGTCCAAAATGGGCGTGCGCAACCTGGCGGGCTACAACAAGAAGATGGACGATGCCAAGGCCCGTGGCGAACTCATTCCCAACCCCTTCAGCCTGACGCCTGACGAACCCGAACCGCTGGAGCGCTTGCCGCACATCGTCATCGTCATCGACGAATTGGCCGACCTGATGATGGTGGTGGGCAAGAAGATCGAAGAGCTCATTGCCCGTTTGGCACAAAAGGCGCGTGCTGCAGGCTTGCATTTGATCCTGGCCACACAGCGTCCGTCGGTGGATGTGATCACGGGCCTGATCAAGGCCAACATTCCCACCCGTATTTCCTTCCAGGTGTCCAGCAAGATCGACAGCCGCACCATCCTTGATCAGATGGGCGCGGAAGCCTTGCTGGGGCAGGGCGACATGCTCTATCTGGCGCCAGGTACAGGCTTTCCGACTCGGGTTCACGGGGCGTTCGTCTCCGACGACGAAGTGCATCGAGTGGTCGAATACCTCAAGAGCCAAGGCGAGCCCAACTACATCGAGGGCATCCTCGAAGGTGGCAATCTGGGTGATGAGGGTAGCAACCTCGACGGGTCTCCGGCGGGTGGCGGGGATGGCGAGCAGGATCCCATGTACGACAACGCCGTGGCCATCGTCCTGCAGCACCGCAAAGCGTCGATCTCTTTGGTTCAACGGCACTTGCGCATCGGCTACAACCGAGCGGCGCGTTTGCTGGAACAAATGGAAAAGTCTGGACTCGTATCCAGCATGGCCACCAACGGCAACCGCGAACTGCTGGTGCCCAACCGTGGCGGAGAAGGTGGTGCCACAGCGGCACCCTGGGATGCATGATGAACAAAATGATCTG
This sequence comes from Aquabacterium sp., assembly GCA_046299355.1. GTDB lineage: Bacteria > Pseudomonadota > Gammaproteobacteria > Burkholderiales > Burkholderiaceae_C > Aquabacterium. Next base: position 156,957 of record JBKBIO010000003.1, read on the forward strand.
GCGCGCAGTGATGGGCGCGAGCGCAGGCCTGGTGGCGATGGCCGCGCATGCCGATGGTGTGCAAACCTTGCGCACCTTTGTCAAAGAGGTGAATTCCGGGCGGGGAGCGTTCACGCAAGTGGTCACTTCGCCAGACGGCAAGCGGGTGCGTAAATCGTCGGGGAGTTTGGAGTTTCAGCGCCCCAATCAATTCCGATTCACTTATCAGACACCCGCTGAACAAGTCATCGTGGGTGACGGCAAAAAAGTGTGGATGTGGGATGCGGATCTGAACCAGGTCGCCGTGCGACCCATGACACAAGCCATGGGGTCCACGCCGGCCGCCCTGTTGGCGGGCGGCTCTCTGGATAAAGACTTCGTGCTGAAGAATGTTGCTGCGTCTTCGACCAGTGCGGCGGCCGCGACCTCTGCGGGCTCGCAACAACGAGATGCTTCAATCGAATGGGTGGAGGCGCTGCCGCGCACGAAAGACGGGCAGTTCCAATCGGTTCGAGTGGGTTTTCGCGGCCCCAACTTGGCCGCACTCGAAATTCTGGACAGCTTTGGTCAGCGGTCCAGGCTGGATTTCACGCAGTTTGAGAGCAAGGTGACCTTGCCCGCTGCGCGATTCCAGTTCACGCCGCCCCAGGGGGCGGACGTGCTCAATCAGCAGTGATCAGTCTTCGCGGCGCGCGAAGCTACCGCGCTTGCCGCCGCCGAAGCCACCCTTGGGGCCCTTGCCGAAGCTAGGCTTGCCACCAAACGAGGGCTTACCGCCGAACGACTTGCCGCCGAATGGCTTATCGCCACCGAAGGCGCGATCACCGCGTTCTTCGCGGTTGCCGTCGCGTTGGCCATCACGTTGACCAAAGGGCTTGCCGCCGAAACCAGGCTTGCTGCCAAATGGCTTGGCACCAAAAGGCTTGTCGCCGAAGGCTGGGCGGTCACCGCGTGGTGCGCGATCACCGAAAGGACGATCACCAAATGGGCGGTCTTGAGGCGCGCGGTCACCAAACGCACGTTCGCCACCAAAGGGACGATCGCCGCGAGGTGCGCGATCACCGAATGGGCGGTCGCCGAATGGACGATCACCTTGAGGGCGATCACCGCGGGCACCGAAAGGCTTCTTGCCAAACGGTTGATCAGCGAAAGGACGCTTGGGGCGGTCGCTGCCAAAGCGGCCGAACTCACCACGCTCGCCACCTTGCTCAGGACGGCCTTCGCCGCGAGCAAAGGAACGAGGGGCTTCGTCGCGGCGCTCTTGGAAACGGTCGCCTTGTGCGAAGTCGTCACGACGGCCACCGAAGCGCGAGCCACGGTCATCACGACGAGGACCACCAAAGCCTGGCTTGTCACGACGGGGGCCGCCGCGCTCAGCCGCCAGCTTGGTCTTAGGCTCCAAGCCTTCGATCACCGCTTCAGGAATGCGCTGGGTGGTGAAACGCTCGATGCGGCGCAACATGGGGATGTCGCGACGCTCGACCAAGGTGATGGCCAGACCACTGCGACCTGCGCGACCTGTACGACCAATGCGGTGCACATAGTCTTCGGCCTTCATGGGCATGCCGTAGTTGATCACGTGGGTGATTGTGGGCACGTCGATGCCGCGAGCAGCCACATCGGTGGCTACCAACACGCGCAGTTGGCGGTTACGCAGGGCTTGCAACACGCGATTGCGACGGCCTTGAGGCATACCACCGTGCAAGGCGGCCACAGCGTGACCCATGTCAGCCAGACGGTCAGCCAAGATGTCGGCGTCACGTTGGGTGCTGGTGAACACCACGGCTTGGTCCACTTCTTTGGTGGTCAGCAGGCTGTCCAGCAAGTCATTCTTGTGAGCCAGGGTGTCAGCAATGTGCAAACGCTGCTCAATGTTGTCGTGGCTGTCCGTGTGGGAGGCCACATCAATGCGCACGGCATTCTGAGTCAAACGCTCAGCCAATTCGCCCACGTGACCGGCGAAGGTCGCGCTGAACATCAGGGTCTGACGGTTCTCGGGGGTGGCTTCGGCGATGGCTTCGATGTCATCAATGAAGCCCATGTCCAGCATGCGGTCGGCTTCGTCCAACACCAAGGTTTCCAGGTTGGACAGCACGGCGGCGCCGGTGTTCATGTGGTCCAGCAAACGGCCAGGCGTGGCGATCAGCACATCCAGAGGGCCCTTCAAAGCCTTCAGCTGAGCGCCGTAAGGCACGCCGCCCACCACGGTGGCCACACGCAGACCTTGCATGTGCTTGCCGTAGGTTTGAGCGGCCTTGGCCACTTGCATGGCCAATTCACGGGTAGGGGCCAGCACCAGAATGCGAGGACCGTGCACCTTGCCTTTTTCGCGGCGCTTGGTGTTGTCACCACGGGCGGAGACGATGCGCTCCAAGCAAGGCAGCATGAAGGCGGCGGTCTTGCCGCTACCGGTGCTGGATGCCACACGCAGGTCCGAACCATTCATGGCGGCAGGGATGGCCTGCACCTGAACGGTGGTGGGGTGTGTGTAGCCGGAATCAGCCAAAGCGCGGCACAGCGCAGGGCTCAACCCCAGATCGTCAAACTTGGCTGCGCCATCATCGACTTCAACGGCGTCATCAAAATTGCGAGGGGTATCGATTTCTGTGTTCATAACTTCTTTCAAGCCAAAACAAAGCGCTGCCGCTTGCCCTCGAAAGGCAAGAAACAAAACGCCACGACCAGAGCCTGACAACCTTGTGTCTAGACGCCCTGGTACAGGGTGGAGTCGCTATGGGGATCGGTGACCGGGATCAGTGATCGTGTCCGTACTTCGTGACATGCGCTCGCGGCGCGAAGTCATCACGGTGAGTCGGTTGTAAGCGACGGCATCGCCGCCAACCGGAACTCAAGACACGCATATGGTTGGCGCCCGACGACGCAACCCGGCTTGAAAAAGGTCAGAGGGGATGAACGAGTAAGTAGGGGATTGTCCCCCGTTTGTTTCGTTTTGTCTACATCCCCTTTGAAGGACTGCAAACAGCTTAGTCCGGACGGACCATGGATAGCTCATTCGTGGTGTGGCGACCGCGCAAAGCAACGTCCACAACAATCGGCATCAACACGACAGCCAGCAGAGAGAGCGTCAACATAAAACCTCCATACATTTTGTGATGTGAGAGGTTCAGGATGCGCCTGTATTGAATTTTCCAAATCAGGAAAAACCTTCATCAAATTGTCATTTTTGTGAGTTCACGACCCAGCCCGGAGGCGCTGCCACAATCACGGCTATGCAAGAGTCACTCTTACCAGACCTCGATCCACCTTCAGCGCAGGCCGCCAGTTCAGTGCCGCGTGCGGGTGCTCACGCCCCTTTGGCCGAACGCCTGCGTCCACAGACGATTGACGAAGTCGTGGGGCAAGATCACCTGATGGGCGAAGGCCAGCCCTTGCGCGTGGCGTTCGAGTCAGGTCAACCGCATTCAATGATCTTGTGGGGGCCACCTGGGGTGGGCAAGACCACCTTGGCGCGTCTGATGGCCAAAGCGTTTGATGCGCAGTTCTTGAGTATCTCCGCCGTCTTGGGTGGCGTCAAAGACATCCGCGAGGCCGTTGACCAAGCCTTGTTGGCGCAAAAAGCCGGGCGCCGCACCATTGTCTTTGTGGATGAAGTGCATCGCTTCAACAAGGCGCAGCAAGATGCCTTCTTGCCGCATGTGGAGTCTGGCCTGTTCACCTTCATCGGCGCCACCACCGAGAACCCATCCTTTGAGGTTAATGCCGCGCTCTTGTCGAGGGCCACCGTGCATGTGCTGCGAGCTGTAGATGACGCGGCCATGAGTGCATTGTTAGACAAGGGGAAAGCCTTGTTGGATGGCCCAGCGCTGACCGAAGCGGCTCGCACCCGCCTCATCGCCTATGCCGACGGCGATGCGCGGCGTGTCCTCAACACCTATGAAACCCTGGCCTCCATGCTCAAGGGGCAAGCTGAGCTCGACGAGCCCATGCTGGAGCGCTGCCTCGGCGAGCAACTGCGCCGCTATGACAAAGGCGGGGATCAGTTCTACGACACCATCTCAGCGCTGCACAAGTCGGTGCGTGGCTCAGACCCCGATGCGGCGCTGTATTGGTTTGTTCGCATGGTCGACGGTGGTGTCGATCCGCGTTACATCGTGCGCCGGCTCGTACGTATGGCCAGTGAAGACATCGGTTTGGCCGACCCACGGGCCTTGCGTATCGCTTTGGATGCGGCCGAAACCTACGAGCGGCTCGGTTCGCCTGAGGGGGAGCTCACCTTGGCGCAATGTGTGGTCTACCTGGCTATTGCACCCAAGAGCAATGCGGTTTACACGGCCTACAAGGCTGCACGCGCTTGGGTCAAACAAGACATCACGCGTGGTGTGCCCATGCATCTGCGCAACGCACCTACCAAGCTCATGAAGCAGTTGGGGCACGGCGACGGCTACCGCTATGCGCACGATGAGCCGGATGGCATCGCCCGTGGCGAGACATACTTCCCCGATGGCATGGCCCCCCAAGCCTTCTACCAGCCGGTGCCCCGAGGCCTGGAAATCAAGATCGGCGAACGTGTCGAACAGTTGCGCCAGATCCTGGGGGATGGCCGGGCGCAGCATCCCGACCAGGAAGACGACTGACTCAGGGCAAGGTGATGGTGATGCGTGCCGCTTGCGGCGCCATCTGCACGATGTGCTGGGGCTCGCTCAAGCTGGAGTCGGTGTGATGCCCCAGATGTACGCGCAGGCCGAGGAAGGCCAGCACAGACAGGGCGCCCAAAACCGACGCCACGACCCACAGTGGCACTTCGTTTTTCAATTGATGCGTGATGCGGTCAGGCGCTTGCCAATGTGGCGCAAACGGGGCCCGGCGGCCCTTGTGGTTGGCAATCTCGTCACCCAGGCGCGCGGTGAGATAGCCCAGTTTCTCTGAGCCTTCCAGCAAGTACTTGCCTTGAAAGCCCAGCAGCAAGCACATGTGGAACACCTCCAGCACCTGCAGATTCACAGCCCCGCCGCGACGCAGCTCTTCCAGTTTCACGAAGAACTGTTCGCCCGCCAATTGCTCACCGAAATACTGCACTTGCAAAGGCATCCGTTGCCACGATTCCTTGGCCCGGAATTGCGACATCAACACGATCTCGTCCACCGTGGCGCAAAACGCATACTTGCACGCATAGATGGCTTCGGTACCCGCGTGAATCTTGCTGGCCTGCCGTTCAAAGTTCGTCAAAAACTGCTTGATGCGATCCCGGAACACGTCGGCGTCAGTGGGCGCATGCTTGGCCTTGAGCAGGAACAGCAAATAAAAGCCGTCGTACATCAAGTCCAGCAGACAGGGCTCGGGTGCGGATGCCGTATGGGCACTTGTGTGGGTGACTTGGGCGGTGGCCATGGTTGCTCCAAACTTCGGATCAGGTGTTGGCGGCGATCAACTCGAGCCGCAAGTCGTGCATGCCAGACGGGGTGTAGATCGTGATGGCTTGCGCCTGGATCATGCGTTCGTACAAAGCACCGCGCGCGTCCAGGGTGAAGTAGTAGCTGCCGGGGCGAACAGGCACGGCGGCAGGCACTTGAGGCGTGTGCACCAAGCGCACACCTGGCATGGCCGACAACACCAGCTTGTCCACGTCGTCCGGTGCGCCCACCTTGAAACGCATGGGCACCATCTCCACCAGCTCTGCCGGAGGCATGGCTGCCGATACCCCCAGATAGAGCTGCGTGCCTTGCGCCACGGCTTCCGACTCGAGTCGTCCTTGGTGGAACGATGGCATCACCTCGTTCAGCGTCACCGCAAAGTAACGCGTCGAGATCACGGTTTCCAGCAGATCGCGCAAGATCTGATCCAAGCGGTACAAACCTGGGCCGGGATTGGCGTGGTCATACGCCGGCAGGTCAGCCAAGGTGTAGGTTTTGGAAAACGTCATCAAGGCGCCAGCCACTTCCAGGAGCTTTTCAAACAAACGCTCAGGGTGTAGCCCAGGGTTGCGAGCCAGGTGTGAAAGGCCCGCAAAAGCCGTGCTGGCGGTGTGCAGCAACCAGAACGAGGCCACATCACCCGAACGGAATTCAATGATGTTTTTGCTGGGCTCGCGGTGCATGCCATACAAAGCGTCAACCTTGGCCTGCAGCACATCCAGCAGACGGCGCAACTGCAGCGTGATGGCGGGCGATGCCTGCAGGTTCACGCAAGGCGGAATGAAACGCGTGTCAAGCTCATAGCCGCCCGTTGAGGTGCGCTTGAGTTTGACAGCGGGCAAACTGATCAAATGCCCCTTGGGGTCGGCATCCGATAGCAGTCGGGCGGAGCGTCGCAGCACCACCACCTCGGCCGCGGCGGCCTGTGTGAAGGCATCGCCCGCTTGTGACTTGTGCTGGAAGTAGCGCACCGCCGTGTCTGCCGCTTCGCGGCTGGCCGCCATATTCGTGCCGCTGGTGCGCACGGGTGCCATGGCCAAATGAAACACCAGTTCGGATTGACCGCTGGTGCTGTCAATCAGACCCTCCAGAGATACGGGCGGTGGCAGATCATCCTCCGATGGGGCGTTGTACAGCTCGCCATCAGGCAAGATGGCCTGAACTTCTAACAAGCGCAGCAAGCCTGTTTGAAGGGAGTCGGGGTCGACCTTGATGGAACGAATGCCCCACGCATAAGGGTGAAGCGTGCGCGCCATTTGCGCCAGGCGCCATTCGTGATATGCATCCTGATGCTGAAAATGTTGGGGGCGCAAAAACAGGCCTTCGCCCCACAGAACCTTGGGAGTTTGAATCACGGTTGAATCTCACGAGCGGCCACGGATGCCACTGGTTTGGGGCACGGAATGGCCACCGATTGTTGAGAGCGCACATTCAAGCCAACAGGCTCGCCTTTGTGCACAGACATGGCGCAGGCATGCAGGCCCATGCTGATGCCGCTCAGCTCAGCTCGCCCCGCCTTGAAGGCATAACGCCAATGTGACCCTGCCGGCGTTCGGTACAACGCCACGATGCCCACAAAGCCGGCCTCACGCGTCACCTTGTCGACTTGTTCATAGCGTTGCCCAGGAATCAGCTGCAGGTCTCTGCTTTCCAGCAAATCTTCGCCCAGCGCTTCTTTCTCTTTGGCCGCATCGCCAAAGGTTTCGTAAGGTGCTTTCAGAAACGCGTCGGCGTTCTTGAGCTTGTAAATACGCGTGAGCAGGGCCACAGGCTGTCCCGCCGCATTGAGGTTGAGCGCATCACTCGCCGCCAGCCTCCAACGAATGCGCCGGTCGGGCAATTGCACATCTGGTTTGTCTGGGAGTCCTGGTGCTTCGGGTTTCTTGATGCCGAGCTTTTCCAAAACCACGTCCGTCATGGACATGGCCTTTTCGGTGTCGGGCATCTCTGGTGCTTTGGGGGCACTGCTGCAAGCTGACAGCAGCACCACGACCAAGCCCAGGCAGGCTGCCAAGTGCGTCTTCCCTGTACTCATACTTCTGTTTTCAGTTGGACGTACCACGCCCAATGTGGCGCGTAGTGTAGGGATCGGAAAAGCCTTTGACACAGGCTTCCCCCCACAAGAGGGGTAGGTCTTTTGCAACCAGAAGCAAGAGTCTGTAACGGCCGCTGTAACGCATTTGCAACGCCAAACTTTTGCGCTTTAATCGCGCCTGCCGTCAACCGTCCAACGTGTTTGACGGGGACCATACCTAAAGTAGTTCAGGGAGTATGAAATTGAGTTTGCAGCGTTTTGGCCGCGGCATGGGCTTTGCCGTGGCGAGTTTGATCGTCTTGAATTTGACCGCTTGCTCGGTCTTCAAAACCAATCCAGATGGCAAGGCACCTACCTTGGCTGAGAAGGTGGCTGAGCGTGTGGCTGCGGCAGACAAAGCCCAGTCGCAAGGCAAGACTGACGAAGCTTTTGATGAGCTGAACGCTGCGACCGATATCGATCCGGCCAGCAAGCTGCCCTGGGTTCGCAAAGCTCAGATCCACTTCGATGCCCGCATGTATGGTCAAGCCATCACTGCTGCGCAAGAAGCCCTGCAACGCGATAACACCGACCTCACCGCCAAGAGCATTCTGGCTGTGAGCGGTCTGCGTGTCAGTGCCGATGCGATGGAGCAATTGCGCAAGGCAGACGAGGTCAAAGGCTCGGCTCGTAGCGAAGCCGAAGCCGTTGCCAAGATCATTCGCGAAGCACTGGGCGAGCCCATCTTGCTGCCGCCTACGGCTGCTGGTGTGCCCGATCCCAAAGCCAAGCCCCGCGCACGCCCTAGGGCCGTGACGCCCGCCCCCACAGAGCCAGCTGCGCCCGCAGCGCCTGTTACCAAACCCGTATCCAACGCCAAGCCTGCTGCTCAACCTGCACCTGCAGGTGGTCGCAGCAACCCCTTTGGCGCTTTGCAGTAAACCTAGTTCAACAGAGAGGAGCCTTTCATGGCTAAGAAAGACAGCGTGCAAAAACGTCTGGAGCGCGTGCGCCCGCCGCGTGTTCAGCTGACTTACGACGTCGAGATCGGTGACGCCGTTGAACAAAAGGAACTGCCTTTTGTGATGGGTGTCATGGGCGACTTCACTGGTCAACAAGACCCAGACAAGCCCTTGCCCAAGCTGAAAGATCGCAAGTTCGTCAATGTGGACCTGGACAACTTCGATGAAGTGATGTCTGGCATGGCGCCACGCGCCTCTTATCGCGTCAAGAACAAGCTGAGCGAAGAGGGTGGTGAGTTTGCAGTGAACCTGCAGTTCAACAAGATGGAAGACTTCACACCCGATGCCGTGGTGCAGCAAGTCGAACCTCTGCGCAAGCTGCTGGAAGCACGCACCAAGTTGTCTGACCTGCGTAACAAACTGGCTGGCAACGACAAGCTGGAAGACGTGTTGGGCGAAGTGCTGAGCAACACCGAGAAGCTGAAGCAACTGGGCGAAGAAGCCCAACAAGCTCAGGAGTAATCAAGATGAGCGCACAACTCCAACCCCAAACCGGTGCTTTGGTCGAATCTGTCAGCCTGCTGGATGACATCGTCTCGCAAAGCAAGGTCGCCAAGACCGACACCGAACATGCACGTGCCAAAGACCTGATCACCGAGTTGGTCAAAGAGGTCATGCAAGGCACGGTGACTGTGTCCGACAACCTGTCTGCCACCATTGATGCCCGTATCGCTGAATTGGATCAATTGATCTCGAGCCAGCTAAGCGAAGTGATGCACGCGCCCGAGTTCCAGAAGCTGGAGTCCACTTGGACGGGTTTGCAGTACCTGTGCAAGCACACATCGACTGGCGAGAGCTTGAAGATCAAGGTCTTCAATGCGACCAAGAAAGAACTGATCAAGGATTTCAAGACAGCGATTGACTTTGACCAATCTGCGTTGTTCAAGAAGGTCTACGAAGAAGAGTTCGGCACCTTTGGTGGCGCGCCTTTTGCGACCATGATTGGCGACTTTGAGGTGGGCCGTGGCGCGGAAGACCTTTACTTCCTCGAGCAGATGTCGCACGTCGCTGCGGCTGCGCATGCGCCATTCATTGCAGCCGCTGGTTCTGAAATGTTTGGGCTGGAGGGCTTCACCGATCTTGGTAAGCCTCGCGATCTGTCCAAAGTCTTTGATACCGTTGAATACGCCAAGTGGAAGTCTTTCCGTGACTCCGAAGACTCTCGCTATGTCGGCTTGACGCTGCCACGTTTCTTGGGCCGTCAGCCCTACGACCCCAAAGAAGGCGTTACCTGCGAGACCTTCAACTTCGTTGAGAGCACAGACGGTACCGATCATTCGAAGTACCTGTGGGTCAACGCAGCATTTGCTTTTGCCGCGCGTTTGACTTCTGCATTTGAGTCTTATGGCTGGTGTGCAGCCATCCGTGGCGTTGAGGGTGGTGGTTTGGTCGAAGACCTGCCTACCCATACGTTCAAAACCGACGATGGCGAAGTGGCGCTCAAGTGCCCCACCGAGATTGCCATCACGGATCGTCGTGAGAAAGAGCTGAGCGACCTCGGCTTCATTCCTCTGGTTCACTGCAAGAACACGGACTACGCTGCATTCTTCGGCGCTCAGTCGGCCCAGAAAGTCAAGAAGTACGACTCCGACGCTGCCAGCGCCAACGCCGTGCTTTCTGCTCAGTTGCAATACATGTTTGCAGTCTGCCGTATCGCGCACTACATGAAGTCGATGATGCGCGACAAGATCGGTAGCTTCGCCTCTGCGTCTGACATCGAAACCTATTTGAACAACTGGCTTAATCAGTACGTCACGACAGATCAGGCTGCGTCACAAGAAACCAAGGCTCAATACCCCTTGGCCGATGCGTCGGTTCAGGTTTCTGAAGTACCCGGACGTCCTGGGGTGTACAGGGCGGTCTCGTTCGTTCGTCCTCATTTCCAATTGGATGAACTGTCTGTTTCATTGCGCCTGGTTGCTCAATTGCCAGGTGGTAATGGCTAATAAATAACTGGAGGAAAACTTCATGGCAAAGGACATATTTGTCGAATTCGTCGAATCCGACGTGATCGGTGACGTGCGTGATTCGGTTCACGGCTCTAATGCACCCAACACCAAGAACTCGAAGCCTACGGTCGAAGTGTCATCGTGGTCGCAAACAGTTCGTCAACCCAAGTCTGCGACATCATCGACAGCGGGTGGCCACACTGCTGAGCGTTGCGAGCATGCAGACATGGTGTTTACGAAGGACATCGACGCAGCTACCCCTAAGCTGTTGCAGGCTTGTTCGGCTGGCACGATCTTCAAGACAGTGAAGGTCTATTTCTACCGCGCCATTTCTTCGACCAACAACAAGGCCGGTTCTGAAGGTGGTGCACTGCAACGTAAGCGTTACTTGCTGATCGAAATGAACAACGTCCTGGTCTCGAGCGTGACGCCACAAGTTGGCGGCGAAGGCTTGCCATCGGAGACATTTGCTCTGCGTTATTCGTCCATCAAGTGGACTTACGACGAAGTGAAGTTCGATGGCACGACAGGCCATACCGGCGTGACCGGCGCCTGGAACTTGGCGACGAACACGACCAAGCACGCGTAATGCATCGATGGGAGGGGGTACTCTCCCATTTTTTCTATGTCTAACCAGTTCACTCCTTGCATTTGGGATCGCTTGATGGACAACGGCCCTCAGGACGCGATCGGTCGATTGGTGGATATAGAAAAAATCAAAGAATCAGTGGCTCGAGATGTCGAAGCTGTTCTTAACGCGCGTAAAACATATGTGCGTGAGCTGGAGGATCACCCGATCTTGAGTGGCACGGTCCTCAATTTCGGATTGCTAGATTTTGCGCACGTCACCGCCTACGGCCAAGAGGACCTGATGCGGGTCTGCCGATCTATCGAAAAGGCCATCACTGACCACGATCCCCGCTTGCGCCGAGTCGTAGTTCAGTTCAGAGATTCGAATTTGTTTGTTGGCCGCTGGGGCTTTGATGTCATTGCGGACCTTGTTGTGTCAGGGGCATCAGAGTTGGTGAGTTTTCGAGCGGTGATGGATTCATCCAAACAGACGTTTGCCGTGTCGAAAGAGAAGTAGATTCCATGAAGAATCTGGTGCCGCATTACGAACGTGAATTGACCCTCTTGCGCGCAAGAGCGGCTGGATTCGCCCGTGCTTTCCCTCGCATTGCTGCCAAGTTGGAGTTAGCCGATGGGGTCTCTGAAGACCCCCACGCTGAACGCATGATCGAGTCCTTCGCGCTGCTGGCTGCGCGCGTCCACAAGCGACTCGATGACGACTTCCCGCTTTTCACCGAATCCATGCTGGAGGTGCTCTATCCGCACTACCTCCGGCCTTTCCCTGCTTGCTCCATCGCTCAATTTGACCTGGGTGCGGCGGCAGGGCAGTTGACCAAGCCTGCCCAGATTGACAAGGGCGCGACGGTGTCGGCTCGCCCGGTTAAAGGCGTCACATGTAAGTTCAAGACCACGCAGGATGTCACCCTGCTGCCCGTGAAGGTGGCGCAGGTGTCTTATCGCAATGCCATCGCAGCGCCCGAAGGCACACGGTTGCCCGCAGGTGTCACCTCGGTGTTGTCCATCAAGCTGAGTTTGCAGTCGCCGCAGGCGTCTTGGGCTTCGGTATTGCAGCAGCCCTTGCGCTTCTATCTTGATGGTGAAGCCTCGCAGGTGAGCGTGTTGCGCGAGGCTTTGGTGCGTCGCGTGGTCGATGTGATGGTGCAAACGCACGAGCATCGTCCTTGGCAAACCACTGAAGCCTTGGGCCTGCCTGAGCCACTGGTGCCCAAGCTGGTGGGCTTTGACGAAGACCAGGCGCTGCTCAATTGGGATGCACGTTCACACGTGGCGTACCGCTTGTTGACGGAATACTTCGCCTTCCCAGACAAGTTCAACTTTGTCGATGTGCCTGTGCCTCGCGTGTCAGCTTTGATGCAAGACACACCCATGGGCGACAACGCACCGGTGACGGAACGCAGCATCACCTTGCATCTGGTCATGGCCGGGGTGCGCTCGGACTCGGACGAGTCCCGCTTGTTGGAGATGACCGAGGCTCGCAATTTCGCTTTGGGTTGCTCTCCCGTCATCAACTTGTTTGAGCAACCGGCTGATCCCATCCGAGTCACGCAGTTGGCCACGTCCTACCCTGTGGTGGTGGACTCGCGTCGGGCGTTTGGTTACGAGGTGTATGGCATCAACAAGGTGTTCCGGGTCAAGAAGACCGCTACCGGTGAAGAGATCGACGAGTTCCGTTCTTTCTTCTCTTTGCGCCATGACGATTGGTTGGCCGAGGATGATGCTGCCAACGATGCCGACCCTGCGCGCTATTGGTTTGCCAAACGTGATGACGACTTGGCCGAGCAAAGCCCAGGTTACGAGACGGAAATCTCCATCGTCGATCTGGACTACAACCCCGCCGTGCCGCAAACCGAAACGCTGTCTCTGACCGTGTCGGCCACGAATCGCGATTTGCCTTCCATGCTGCCATTTGGCGTGCAGGGAGGGGATCTGTTCATGGAAGGTGGCAGTGTGGCCAAGGAGATCCGTCTGCTGCGCAAGCCCACGGCCACGCAACGGTTTGATCGTGGCAATGGCGCCTTGTGGCGTTTGATTTCGCACTTGTCTTTGAACCATCTGTCTTTGTCGTCGGCTGGCGTGGATGGGCTCAAGGAGATGTTTCGCCTGTATGACCTCACGCGTTCGGCTGCCAACCGCAGGCAGATTGATGGCTTGATCTCGGTGGACTATCAACCGACCACAGCATGGTTGCAGGGCGAACCGTTTGCCAGTTTTGTGCGGGGTACAGAGGTGCGTGTCACCTTGGATGAGGACAGTTTTGTGGGCTCCGGTTTGGGCCTGTTTGTGGCGGTGCTCGACCGCTTCTTTGGCTTGTATGCGCACGCGAACAGCTTCACCCAACTCACGGTGGTATCTGCTCGCACGCAAGAGGTGGTGATGTCATGCCCCCCACGCAACGGCGCGATTCAACTGGTGTGATCCACGAGCTGCTGGCTCAGCCCCAGCAGTTCGATTTCTTCCAAGCGGTCCGGCTGTTGGATCGCTGGTTGGACTCAGGCGTGCCAGGCGGCCGTGGGCTGACGAAGCTGAACTTCCGCAACTCTTTGTCGCTGTCGTTCGCAGCCAGTGCCATCGAGTCAGTCAAGGTGCATGTCCGTGGCGACGATGCCGGCACGTTGACGCCGCAGTGGCTGCGCGCTGCCGACATCGAACGCATCGACATGACGCCAGCCTTCATGGGCTTGTTGGGCGTGTCGGGCACCTTGCCATTGTTCTATACCGAGACCTTGGCGCAGCGCGAGCTGTATCAGAAGGACTATGGCGCGCGTGCGTTCATGGACATCTTCAGCCATCGCGCGGTGGCATTGTTCTATGACGCTTGGCGCAAGCACCGTTTGGGCTTTCAATACGAGGCCAGCGCACGCAACACCTTCTTGCCCTTGACCTTGTCCTTGGCGGGCATGGCCGATCGGGCCAAAGACGCGCGCCGGGCGTCGGCGACATCCGCCATTCCTGCAGAGGCCTTTGCTTACTACGCAGGCGCTTTGCAGCAACGTACCTGGTCGGTGGCGCAGGTGCAGTCGGTCTTGCAAGATTACTTCCAGGTGCCGGTTCGCATCGATCAGTTCGTGGGCCGCTGGTACGAGTTGCCACCAGAGGGCCGTTCGTATCTGGGTGTGATCAATCCTCAAAGAGGGGGCTTGGGCATTCTCGGTCGTTCCGCCATGCTGGGTGAACGTGTATGGCAGCGTGATCTGTGCATGCGTGTGGAAATGGGCCCGATTCCCCACGACAAGATGCAACGCTTCTTGCCGGGTAGCCGCGGGGCGCGTGCCCTACAGGAATGGCTGACCTTGTGCTTTGGTGCGGGGCAGAGCTTTGAAGTGAATTTGAAGTTGCAGCGCGAGCATGTGCGACCGTTGGTGCTCGACTCTGAGCGGGCACCGAACAACAGCCGTTTGGGCTGGGATACCTTTTTGCAGACCACATCGGCCAATGAAGACCGGACCGATGTCAGGTATGACCTTCAGGCAGTGGCTTGATGGGCCGGTCTTCGCAAACGATTCAATAGAACATTCAGGAAGTCAACCCCACCATGAGTCAGAACCTCAAGACACTGATCTCCAAGCTCAACGACGTGACACGCAAGTCCGCCGAGCGTGCCGCCAGTTTGTGCATGGCCCGAGGCCATTTCGAAGTCGACTTGGAGCACTTCCTGTTGGCCTTGTTGGAGCAACCCGTTTCCGATCTGTCATTGCTGTGCCGTCGTTACGATGTCTCGACGACCGAACTGCAGCGCGACCTGGAGCGCGAGTTGGCCCATTTCAAAACTGGCAACACGCGTACACCGGTTTTCTCTAACCATCTGCCGGTGTTGCTGGAGCATGGTTGGTTGATCGCCTCGCTGGAGAACCCGCCTGCGCGCATTCGAAGCGGCCATTTGCTGCTGGCTTTGCTGACCGAGCCGTCCTTGAGCCAAATGGCTTATCGCGCCTCCAAATTGTTTGCCCGCATCAAGACGGACGAACTCAAGCACAAGCTCAACGAGTTGACACAGGGTTCGCCTGAGCATGTGGCTCAGCAAGCCGCCGCCAATGAGGCAGAAGAGGGTGCGGCCGCGCAAGACTTGGCAGATTCTGCCGCAGGCAAAACACCGGCGCTGGATCAGTTCACCACCAACCTGACACAGCGCGCCAAAGACGGCAAGGTCGACCCTGTGATCGGCCGTGACGCCGAGATCCGTCAAGCGATTGACATCCTGATGCGTCGCCGCCAGAACAACCCCATCCTGACCGGTGAAGCAGGTGTGGGTAAAACAGCGGTGGTGGAAGGCCTGGCCTTGCGCGTGGCCCAGAACGATGTGCCTGCTGCACTGCAGGGCGTGGCTATTCACGTGTTGGACATGGGTTTGCTGCAGGCCGGTGCATCGGTCAAGGGTGAGTTTGAAAACCGGTTGAAAAATGTGATTGATGAGGTCAAGCGCAGCCCACATCCCATCATCTTGTTCATCGACGAAGCCCACACCATGATCGGTGCGGGTGGACAAGCCGGTCAGAACGATGCGGCCAACTTGCTCAAGCCAGCCTTGGCTCGCGGCGAGCTGCGCACCATCGCAGCCACCACCTGGGGTGAGTACAAGAAGTATTTCGAAAAAGACGCGGCCCTGGCTCGCCGCTTCCAGGTCATCAAGGTGGAAGAGCCTTCGGAGGAATTGGCATGTGCCATGTTGCGCGGCATGTCGCCCTTGATGGAGAAACACTTTGGCGTGCGCTTGTTCGATGAGGCCATCACCGAGGCCGTGCGTTTGTCGGCTCGATATATCAGTGGCCGCCAGTTGCCCGACAAAGCCATCAGCGTGCTGGACACGGCTTGTGCCAAGGTCGCCTTGGGGCAAAGTTCTACCCCCGCCCGCATTGAAGATGCCCGCAAGCGCCTGGATCGCATCGCCGCTGAAACCTTGTCCCTGCAGCGCGAGCTCAGCACGGGTGCCAGCCACGGTGCGCGCCTGGACGAATTGGCGCAAGAGCGCAAAGACATCGAAGCGGCCTTGAAGGCCGACGAAGAGCGTTGGAACTTCGAGCAGCAATTGGTGGCCGACATTCAAGCCTTGCGCGAGAAGGTGGAAGCGGGCAGCGAGGCTGATCGTGAATTGCTCAAGGGCAAACAAGCCGAGTTGCAAGCCTTGCAGGGCGAGCGCCCCTTGGTGCCCTTGCAGGTGGATGGTCACGTGGTGGCCGAAATCGTCGCATCGTGGACCGGTATTCCCTTGGGCAAGATGGTCAAGGATGAGATCAATACGGTTCGCAATCTGCAAACCACCTTGCAGCAGCGTGTGATTGGCCAAGATCATGCCCTGGCGGCGATTGCGCAGCGTGTGCGCACCGCACGTGCAGGCTTGGAAGATCCCAACAAACCCAAAGGTGTGTTCCTGTTTGTGGGGCCATCGGGCGTGGGTAAAACCGAAACCGCCTTGGCCTTGGCCGACATCCTCTATGGCGGTGAGCGCAACCTGATCACCATCAACATGAGCGAATACCAGGAAGCGCACAGCGTGAGCGGCCTCAAGGGCTCGCCTCCGGGCTATGTGGGTTATGGAGAGGGTGGCGTCTTGACCGAAGCCGTGCGCCGCAAGCCGTACAGCGTGGTGTTGCTGGACGAGGTCGAGAAGGCCCACCCCGACGTGCTGGAAATGTTCTTCCAGGTGTTTGACAAGGGCGTGATGGACGATGCAGAGGGCCGCGAGATCGACTTCCGCAACACGGTCATCATCCTCACCTCCAACGCCGGTTCGCAAGGCATCATGCAGGCTTGCTTCAAGCACGATGAAGAGGCGGGCGGCACCGTGATGAAGGCGTTTGAAGAGTTGCCCACGGCCGACCAGTTGGCCGAAGGCTTGCGCCCGACGCTCTACAAGACCTTCAAGCCCGCTTTCATTGGCCGAACCAAGGTGGTGCCTTACTACCCCTTGAGCGACGACGTTCTGATCGATGTGATCAAGCTGAAGCTGGATCGCATTGCACAGCGCGTGCAAGCCAACCATCAGGCTGCCTTGGATTACGACGACGCTTTGCTGGAGTTGGTGCTGAGCCGCTGCACCGAAGTTGATACCGGTGCGCGAGCCGTCGACCATGTCCTGAATGGATCCTTGCTGCCTGAGGTGGCCGATGCGGTCTTGGCCAAGATGGCGGAGGGCAAGCCCATCAGCAAGATCAAGGTCAGCGCCAGCAAGGCGGGGCAGTTCAAGTTCAAGATCAGCTGATTGGCGGTGGCGCCTGGCGCCACTTCACTGAGCCAAATAAAAGGAGATCTTCGGGTCTCCTTTTTTATTCCTCCAGGAGGAAGAGCGCTTCGTCTCGCCAGTACACCACTGCGTCGTAGTACCCCTCCCAAACGCAGCCATTACACCCCTTGCCACAGCAGGTGGTGGGCTCTTCTGGCGGCGGTCGCAGGGTGACGCCCTTGGCCTGTGCGGCGTCTTGAATCATGCGAAACATGAGCTCCGCTGATGCTTTATCCGTCAATTGGGGGAGGTTCATGCGGTGGCATCATAAAGAGCCCCAGTCAAGGGATTTCGATAGTATTCTCCGGGGAACCCCCTTTTTTGAGGGGTGTCTTACTGGTTTGTGAAGTTTGCCGCGATGTCAATAGAGTTCAATTCCACAGGTGCACCTGCTCATGCCGAAGCGCATGCGGCAGATTCGCAACTGGATTCGCGGTTTGTTCCTGAGCGTGACCAGCCCAAGCGTCCGATATTCCCTTATTTGCTGGGAGTTGAGCCATTTCGTCGTCTTCGCGTTTTGAGGACGCTGGCGTCGATTTTGGTTTTCTTGATGTGTACCTTGTTGACCGCCTACGGGGTGGCCAATGGCTGGATCGAACCGACACAGGGGCGGTGGCTGGGCGGGGTGATGATTGCCTCGTGCCTGTTCTTCTACATCGCCATCCGTACTGGCTGGAGTGAACGCTTCAGTGAACCTGCATTGACCTTGCCGCAGGTGTTGACTGCACAAACCCTGATTTCGTGGGCTTATGCCATCACGAATGAGGCGCATGGCGCGACGCTGATCCTTTACGCGTTGGTGATGTTCTTCGGCGTGTTCAACATGGAAAAGCGTAGCGCGTTGATTTCAGGCGCTTACGTCGTTGTGGCCGCCGGGGCCACCATGTATGTGAAAAGCCAGTCTGACCCGGTGCATTACCCTGCGCGCATTGAGGTGGTTCATTTCGTGTTTATTGTGGTCACCGTGCCTGTAATGGCCTACCTAGGTACACAGATCGCGGACATGCGGAATCGCTTGAAGCAGCAGAAACGAGATCTGGCGCATGCCTTGGAGCGCATTCAGGACATGGCCATTCGCGATGAACTAACAGGCTTGATCAATCGACGTCAGGCACTTTCGGTTTTGCGGGAATATCGTGCTTTGCTCAAGCGCAACAAGCTCGATGTGTGGGTGGTGCTGATCGACCTGGATCACTTCAAGCGAATCAATGACACCTGGGGCCACGGTGTTGGCGACGAAGTACTTCGATCGTTTGCCAAGCTGGCTACCTCTGCCTTGCGCTCAGCTGACGTGGTGGCACGTTGGGGTGGCGAGGAGTTCCTGGTGATCATGCTCGAAGAGCGGGGGGCGGACCCCACTGTGGGCATCGAGCGCTTGCGTCTGAAATTGACCGAGACCCAGGTCAGTCACGCTGTGCCTGAGTTGCGGATGAGTTTCTCTGCAGGGTTGGCGATGTGCGGGATCAAAGAACCCACCGAGCATGTCATTGACCGTGCTGATGCCGCCTTGTACGAGGCCAAGAGCCGTGGCCGAAATTGTTCGGTGGTCGCCAAGATCCAAGCTGTCAAAGAGTCAGTGAGTGCGTGAGGGCTCGGGCTGCTTTATTGACGTTCAGCGCGGCTTTTGCCTGAGTGCTAGTTCTTGATACAGCCCCGATTGGTCTAGTTGATCAAAGCCGTGCTCCGCAGCTTGGCCATACAAATCTGCCAGGTGCTGCGTGATCACGGCATCGAATCCCATGCCCTCGGCGGTATGAAGGGCGTTGCGGAGGTCTTTGAGTTGGATGGCCAAGGAACCGCGCTTGGCAAAGTCTTTGTCCACCATGCGCTGGCCGTGCACTTCCATGATGCGGCTCTCGGCGAAGCCACCACGCAGCGCTTGTCTGACTTTGGCGGGGTCCGCGCCACCTCGCTCGACCATCAGCAGGGCTTCTGCGACGGCGCCGATGGTGATTCCCACAATCATTTGGTTGGCCAATTTTGCCAGTTGTCCGGATCCGGTTGGCCCCACATGCACAGGGCGGCCCAGCACGTCCAGCACGCATCGCGCCCGCTCAAACTGATCGACCGCGCCTCCCGCCATGATGGCCAGTGTGCCTGCTTCGGCGCCCACCGTGCCGCCGGAAACGGGAGCGTCCAGATAGTGCACGCCCAGCGCTTCTAGCCGCTGCCCGTGGTCTCGCGCTTGCTCTGGCAGGATCGAGCTCATGTCGATCACGAGCTGCCCAGGCTGCAATCCGCCAGCTGCGGCGTGTTCGCCCAGACCAAACAGCACCTCTGCGACCACGCCACCATGCTCCAGCATGGTGATGACGATGTCCGCATCCTTGACCGCTAAGGCGGGCCAATCGGCCAGCCGCGCACCGTGTGCGGTGAGCGCTGCAGCCTTCGAACGTGTGCGGTTCCAGACCGTGAGGGTGTGACCGTGTTGGAGCAGACGGAGGGCCATGGGTGTCCCCATCAAGCCGCATCCCAAAAGTGCAACGTGCGCCATGGTTGGTGTGTCAGTAGCCAGTATCAACTGGCGCATTGTCCGACAAAGCTGGTGCGGCTGATTTGGCTCACCAAGGGTTAGCCAGTAGTTTCGATTCCGATGAAACGTTTCAGCATCGTTGCAAAGCGTGCACTTGACGCGGAAACCCCATGCTCATCCCTTGTTTGAAGGGCAGTCAATTCCAGTAATTTCAGAGAATATTTCCCCAATTGGGGTCAGGTTGACACAACACACAACAAACACATCGGTATGGTCGATTCAACTGCGCCTGCTGGGCTGAACGAACAGGTCTGGACGCAGGCCTTTTTGAGCTCATTGGATCAATTTGGGTTGGGGGTGCTGGTCAAAGACGCCGCATCCGGTCGCTATGAGCAAGCAAATGAGGCGGCCGCCCGTTTGCTGGGTCTGGGCGATCGTCGTATCGTGGGCTCGGCGGATGCCGAGTTGTTTGACGCACCCCAGGCTTTAGCCTTGCGCGCTGCAGACCAGCAAACCTTGGCTGTCCCTCGCGGTGTCCGGGCTGAGCACAAGCTGGAATTGCACGGCGAGCGTCGTGACTTCGTGACGTGGCGCCAAGTCTTGTCAGAACCGGATGTCGAAGCCAAGAAGCTCGTGTCCGTGTGGCAAGACGTGACCGAGATGCGTCGCAAAGACACGCAGTTGCAAAACGCCCTGGCCCAACTCGAGCAACAGCAAAAAGCCAATGACGCCTTGCGGCGCGAAGTGCAAGACAACCAAGTTCGAGACACAGTCTCGGGGCTGTATCACCGTGCCCACTTCGAAGAGCAACTGCGCCGTGAGGCTGATCTGTCTAGCCGTGAGCAACGTGAGTTTGCGTTGGTGGCTGTTGCCATTGATGGTTTGGACGAGATTCGTCACAAATTTGGCGTCGAAGGTTGCGAACGTGTGGTCGAGGCCTTGGGCCGACTGCTGAGATCCAATACCCGTGCCATGGACTCCCCATGCCGTTTGGGTGGTGACCGTTTTGTGGTGTTGCTGTCGGGCATTGGCTTGGCGATTGCGCACTCGCGTATGGAGCAGTTGCGTAAACAGTGTGCGCAACACATCGTGCCCTACAACGGGCAGCAGATTCCATTCACG
This sequence comes from Aquabacterium sp., assembly GCA_046299355.1. Lineage (GTDB taxonomy): Bacteria > Pseudomonadota > Gammaproteobacteria > Burkholderiales > Burkholderiaceae_C > Aquabacterium. The sequence goes on from JBKBIO010000003.1 coordinate 177,696, forward strand.
GTGTGCATGGGTGTGGCCAGTTTCCCGCACACGGCGGGTGCCATCGAAGAGTTGATGCGCAGTGCCGACCGCGCATTGGCATCTGCGAGAGACGCTGGCGGCAATCGCATCACATTGGCCAGCATCCAATTCGCGCCACAGCCAGCTTGAAACGCTGAGTAAAACGCTACAAAAGAGAACGGGCAGGTACCTTCAAGGTCCTGCCCGTTTTGGCATTAGGGTCCGTCGCAAACTGGTTGCCGCATTCCTGAACCCAGGGGATTCAGGTGGGCGAGGTCAGTTGCACTTCGGGTTCATCTGACGCGAGACGATCACACCAATGCAACGATGTTCCAAGCCCTGGCTCAAAGAGCATCGGTTCAAGGAAATAAAAACAACCACGAACGCGACGAACGATTTCATTCTACGGCGAAGCCGTGGCTTTGCGTCAAGCAAATGTGGTCAAAGCCACGTTTTATGAATGGATCAAATCAGGTGGCCGTCTTGATCGAGTGCGTGATCCAAGCGATTGATCAAGTTGTCTAGATACTCGGGAGCGGGTAGCTCACCGTGGGTGCCGGATGTGGCGCCAACGGAGGCGCGTGCAGGCTCAGTCAGGGCGTAAGCCAGATTCAGCGCAGCCAATACCGCGATGCGTTCGCGGGCTTTGAGTTTGCCGCTGTCGCGGATGGCGCACATTTCGCGATCCACCTGTGCCACGGCTTCACGCAGGCGGCTCTCTCCACCTTCAGGGCAGCCCAGGAGGTAGCTTTGGCCCATGATGGACACTTCAATTTGCTTCATGGGCGTCTTCACCGGAGGCAGAGGCTTCGCCTGACAGGGCGGGCAGTTTGTCAATCAAGGCGTCAATGCGGGCGCGTGCCGCAGACAGTCGCGTTTTGAGCGAGTCGCGCTCTTGTGCCGTGGCGGTCAGTTGTTGCTGCAGCAATGCATTGGTGCGGCGCAGTTCTTCGTGCCGCAGCAGCAGGCGCTCAACGCGCTCGGTCATTTCATCAATTCTGGACATGGACGCAGGCTTTGACGGATGTCAGTGAAATCTGGCATCGAAACGAGAATTGTATTCCCAGGGAGAACCCTGGCCTTTACAATTCGACCCGTTGGTGCCGACGCCGAGGTTCCTCGGTCAGGTTAAACGGGAAGCAGTTTTCAAACTGCGCTGCCCCCGCAACGGTCGGCGGTCAAGTGTGTGTGATGTCCCATCCGCATGCTTCGCTCATGAACAGCAACCACTGGGTTTCGGCCTGGGAAGGTTTCATGGGTCGAACCGCCTAGCCCGGATACCGGCCAACAGGGGGCTGCATGGACTAGAGAAGGTCGATGCAGTCGTGTCGCTCCATGCCTGCGGGGACGCTGGCCGGGGTACCTGTTTTTCCTATCATCATGTTTTTCCCATGTTCGGTGCAAGGTGCACCTTTCGTTCGCTCGGCTTTGTGCGCGGGTGTCGCTGCGGCATTTACGTTAGTGACCTCTGCGGCGCAAGCTTCAGAAGCCGTGGAGTCGTTGGAGACCATTGTGGTCACTGCTACGCGCGATGCTCGGCCTTTGTCGCAGTCGCTGGCTTCGGTATCCGTGTTGACACGTGAAGACATCGAGCAGCGTCCGGCAACCACGGTGGTCGATCTGTTGAAGTATTTGCCAGGTGTTCAAATTGCCCGAAATGGCAGTGCCGTCAGTACCTCAAGTCTGTTTCTTCGTGGTGCTGATACCCGCCATACGATGGTCTTGATTGATGGTGTCCCTGTCGATAACCAATCTACAGGTGGCGCGCCAATTGAGGCTTTGCTGGTTAGTGATATCGAGCGAATTGAAGTCGTGCGCGGGGGGGCTAGCGCCGTCTATGGCGGCACCCCGATTGCTGGCGTGGTGCAAATTTTCACCAGGACGCGAGAAACTGACAAGGCGCGAGTTGAGCTGGGTCTCGGTGCGGGCAACTTGGGTACTGTCAAGGCAAATGCGAAGGTTTCTGGTCGGCATGATCGTGTGAACTACAACGTGTCGGTTCAGCAGCAACGGTCATCGGGTTTTGACTCATCCTCGAACTCATTGCCGAACACGGCGAAATCAGATCGCGATGGGTATCGTGCCAAAGGCGTGAATGCCAGTATCGGATGGCAGGTTTTGCCAGGGCAGCGCATTGAGGCCTCCACACGCTCGCAGTTCACGCAGGGCGGTTATGACGCCTTCAGCGCAACGCTCGACGACAAGAGTACCAATGAAGTTAATTCGACCGGTGTGACCTGGTCTTCTGTTTGGACGGATATTTGGAAGAGCCAGATTCGTCTCGGTCAAACTGACGCCCGCTACAGCACGCAGCCAAGCCCTTACTCAACTCATACGACTTTACGTGTGGCGAGTTTGGAGAACAGCCTGAGTTTTGGCCCGCAGCAAGTGCGAATCACCATAGACGGCCAAGAAGACAAGCTGGTGAACTCTAGTCTGTCTCAGACCCCCACACCGGGTGAGGGCGTTCGCCGTAACGGTGCGCTAGGTTTGGGCTACGACGGGAAAGCAGATCAGTGGTTGTGGAGCGCTTCAGCTCGAGAGGATCACGATAGTGAGTTTGGCGTCAACGTGACTGGTTCAGCTTCGCTTGGATACCAAATCATGAAGGGACTTACGGTTCGAGGTGGATGGGCAAATGCATTCCGCGCTCCAACGCTTTACCAGCGATTCAGTATCTATGGAAATGCCAATTTGTTGGCTGAGACTTCGCAAACTCGTGAGTTGGGCATCCGTTGGAATCAGTTGCCCATGACGGTGGAGCTCACTGCGTTCGATAGCGATGTGAAAAACCTCATTGGCTTTCGTTCCAGTCGATATGAGAATACCTCGCGGGCAGAATTGAAAGGTGTCGAGCTGACCGCGTCGCGTGCTTTTGGCGACTCCAGAATGGAGGTCAATATGAATTGGGATTCCCCCAAGAACGCCGATACTGGCCTGGTACTGAACCGCAGAGCACGCCAACATGGTTCGCTGCGTGTGGAAACTGAATTCAGCGGTTGGTCCGTTGGTGGCGCTGCGTTGTTCTCGGCCTATCGTATGGACGGATCCTCAAGCAAGGTTCGCTTGGGCGGCTACACAACGTTGGCGCTGGACGCACAAAAGACCATTGCTCCAGGGGTGACGCTATTGATCCAATCTGAAAACTTGACTAACAAAAAGTATGAAACTGCTGCGGGGTATAACTCTGCTCCGCGGACTGTTTTTGTCGCTCTGAAGTGGGTTCCTAGTTTGTAAGGTTGGAGCGTAATGGTGCCGCATCACTTGATCGTGGGAGGCCAGCGCAGTGGCAAGTCGCGTCACGCTGAGCGACTGGCGCAGCAATGGCTGAGTCAAGATTCGACGCACTGCGTGAAGGTGGTTGCAACGGCATTGGCCTGGGATGAGGAGATGCGCGTGCGCATTGCCCGTCACCAGGCCGAACGGCCGACGCGAATGGCCACAGTGGAAGAGCCGCTGCGTCTCAGTCGAGCGCTGCGTGAGCAGGCTGAGCCGGGTTGTTTGTTGTTGGTGGATTGTTTGACCTTGTGGTTAACCAATTGGCTCATGCCCATGCAGGGTGAACCGGATAGAGAGGCCTGGGCGCAGGAGCGCCAGGCGACCTTGGATGTGTTGGCATCGTTGCAAACGCCGGTGGTGTTGGTATCCAATGAAGTAGGCTGGGGCATCGTGCCCATGTCAGCCCAGGTGCGCGATTTTGTAGACGAGTTAGGGTGGCTTAATCAGGACGTTGCACGTCGGTGCGCTCAGGTCACGATGATGGTCGCCGGTCAGGCGTGGTCTAGGCCTGTGGAGTCTGGGCAGCAAGGGGGGGGCTGATGTCCTTTGGTGTGAATTGGTGCTTGCGCAAGTGTTCTTCTTGGCTCTTGGTGAGCTTGGGCGGCCTGGCGCTGTCTGTGGCGCAGGCGGCTGTGTCAGTTCAAGATGACCGGGGCGTGCAAGTTAGTTTGCCTGTCGTGCCGCAACGCATCGTGACTCTGTTGCCATCTCTGACTGAGACAGTGTGTGAGTTAGGTGCCTGCAGCCGTTTGGTTGGCACGGATCGGTATTCCAATTTTCCGTCTTCGGTCAAAACCTTGCCTAAAACGGGGGGCTTGGATGACAGCAACGTTGAACTGATCGCATCGCTCAAACCCGATGTGGTGCTGCTGGGCGTGTCTTCTCGTGTTATCGAGCGTCTTGAGGGGTTGGGCATCAAGGTGTTGGCCTTGGATCCGAAAACTTACGAAGACGTACAACGCGTGGCAGGCAAGGTCGCCCAATTGCTTGGACAAAGCGCGGCGGGTGATCGGCTATGGCAGCGCATGGCGGCACAGGTACGAGAAGCTGCGGGCATGGTGCCCTCACAAATGCGGGGTTTGAGCGTCTACTATGAGGTAGACAGTGCGCCCTATGCCGCAGGGGAATCATCTTTTATTGGGCACACCTTGCGCAATCTGGGCTTGATCAACATCGTGCCAAGTAAGTTGGGCCCCTTTCCCAAGCTAAACCCTGAGTATGTGGTGCGAGCAGACCCGCAGATCATCATGGTGGGCGTGCGGTATGCGGCTTCCTTGCCTACGCGACCGGGTTGGGATCGAATCCGAGCCTTGAAAGACAAACGTGTGTGTGTTTTCGCAGCCAAGGAGGGGGATGTGTTGTCTCGTCCTGGGCCTCGCATGGGCGAAGCGGCTTTGATCATCGCGCGTTGCCTGCAATCGCTGAATGCGCAGGGCGTGAAGGCTGGCATCACATCTGGTGAGAACCGATGAAAGCCTGGGGTTTGGGCTTTGGTTTGTTGGTGATTAGCGCGTTGCTGATGGCCTTGGGCATCGCTGTGGGCAGCACTGGTTGGTCTCCTCCCTGGATCGGGAGTGGAGACACCATTGCCTGGCAAATCGTGTGGGACATCCGAGCCCCACGCGGCGTCGGAGCGTGGCTGGCTGGTGCATTGTTGGGGTTGGGTGGCGCTGTAGCCCAAGGGTTGTTTCGTAACCCTTTGGCCGACCCCTATTTGCTGGGTTGTTCGTCGGGAGCAGCGTTGGGTGTGGCCCTGTTTCTGGCGGCGTTGGGTATGAGTCCTTCTTCGACTGTCTTGTTGGTGCGCTTGGGTTTGACCGGCGCCGCTTTCTCGGGCGCTGTGCTGGCGGTGTTGTTGACGTTGGTGTTGGCTAAAGGCGTTCAGCACACTTTGCGCTTGTTGCTCGCAGGGGTTGTGGTTGGGGTTGTACTTGGTGCCTTCAGTGCGTTGACCATGTTGATGGTGCCGGACATCATGCGGGCGATGCAGGCGTTCATGCTTGGAACCACGGGCTTCCTGGGATGGGGCAGCGTCTTGATCTTGGCCCCGATGCTGGCCGTGACCCTGTTGGTGGCATGGGGGAGTAGTCGCGCGCTGGATGCGCTTAGTTTGGGGGACTCGACCGCCATCAGCCTGGGTGTCCAGTTGGGTAGCGTACGTGTGCTGTTGATCGCAGCCTTGGCTTTGGCCACAGGTGCGGCGGTAGCCCAGGCGGGTTTGATTTCGTTTGTCGGATTGGTAGCGCCGCACCTTGTACGCGGTCGAATCAAGACCACGCATGGCCCGTTCTTATGCCTGTCCGCTTTGGCGGGCGGGGTGCTCTTGCTGAGTGCTGACATTGTGGCTCGTTGGGTGCTCGCGCCACAAGAGTTGCCTGTGGGCGTGCTCACTTCAGTGCTGGGCGGTGGTTATTTGCTTTGGCGCATGCATCGTCAGTGAGGATGTGATGAACGCAAAACCCTCCGCGGTGTTGGCGCTGCAGGCCGATATTCGATCTGTACGTTTGCAAGGCCAGTCCATTCTTTCTGACATTGAAGTACGTGTGAACACGGGGCGGTGGGTGGCCATTGTTGGGCCCAATGGGGCTGGCAAGTCGACCTTGCTGCGAACTCTGGCTGGCTTGCAGCCCTGTGATGGAGAAGTGCGCTTATTTGATCGACCTTTGCGTGACTGGGCCGGCAGGGCGCGAGCTCAAAATATGTCTTGGTTGGGGCAGGCTGAAGTGGGAGCCGATGACCTCGCAGCGAAGGATGTGGTCATGTTGGGGCGCTTGCCATATCAAGCGTGGTTGGCGCAGCCATCTCCAAGCGATGAGTTGGCAGTGAGAGAGGCCATGTTGCAAACGCAGTGCTGGGAATGGCGTGAGCGTGCACTGGGTCAGCTATCTGGTGGTGAGCGTCAGCGCGTGTTGCTGGCAAGGGCTTTGGCAGTGCAAGCCCCATTGTTCCTGATGGATGAACCCTTGGCTCATCTAGACCCTCCACATCAGGCCGATTGGTTAGACATCGTCTGCCGCCTGCGCGACCGTGGCATGACAGTGGTCAGCGTGTTGCACGAGTTGAACATGGCTTTGCAAGCGGATGAGTTGATGGTCATGCAGCGAGGCCAGGTGCTGCGTCACGGAGCGACACAAGATGCAGATGTACGTCAAGCTTTGGTCGATGTGTTTGATCAGCGTGTGGCCCTGCATGCGGTGGGCACCCAATGGGTAGCGTTGCCATGTACAGCAAAAGGATGAAGATGTATGCCGCAATCGCTTGATATCGCTTGCCCCGCTTTGCTCGTTAGCGCCCCGGCCTCAGGTCAGGGGAAAACGACGGCCACGGCGGCGTTGGCACGTTGGCATCGTCAACAAGGTCGACGTGTCCGGGTCTTCAAAACAGGACCGGACTTTCTTGACCCCATGATTCTCGAGCGAGCCAGCGGCCAGCCCGTGTATCAGCTCGATATCTGGATGGGCGGGCTGGCACATTGCCGTCGTTTGTTGTGGGAGGCGGCGCAAGAGGCGGACATCATCTTGGTAGAGGGGGTGATGGGGCTGTTTGATGGCATGAGCTCCAGCGCTGATTTGGCTGTGCAATTGGGTTTGCCGGTGATGGCCGTGATCGATGGATCCGCCATGGCGCAAACTTTTGGTGCCATCGCTTATGGACTGGCGAACTATCGTGAAGGCTTGCGACTGGCGGGTGTATTGGCCAATCGGGTGGGCAGCGATAGCCATGCGCAGATGTTGCGAGAGAGTTTGCCGGCTGGCTTGCGGTGGTTTGGTGCCTTGCCGCGTGATGAAGCGATGGGCATGCCTTCGCGTCATCTGGGGCTGGTGCAAGCCGATGAAGTTGCCGATGTTGATGCGCGGCTTGATTGCGCTGCTGAGGCGCTCGGACGATTGAATCCTGAGATGCCTCAGTCGGTGGTGTTTTCATGCCCAGAGTTGCCGATTGAGCAACGGGTGTCAGCCCCTTTGCTCAATGGCGTGACTGTGGCGGTGGCGCGAGACGCCGCGTTTGCCTTTTTGTACAGGGCTAATGTGGATACCTTGCTTGCGCTGGGAGCCGAGTTGGTGTTTTTCTCGCCCTTGCGAGATCACACCTTGCCGCAGGCGGACGCGCTGTATTTGCCAGGAGGCTATCCCGAATTGCATATGGGGCGCTTGGCGGCGCAGATCGATATGCGTCGTGCCATCGCGACCCATCATGCACTAGGTAAACCCATTTTGGCTGAGTGTGGTGGCATGTTGGCGCTGCTTGACGACTTGATGGATCACGCTGGGCAGCGGTTGCCCATGTGGGGTGTGTTGCCTGGTGGTGCAGCCATGCAAAAGCGCTTGGTCAATCTCGGTCTGCACGGGGTGTCGTTGCCAGAGGGCTCGCTCCGTGGGCACACCTATCACCATGCACGCATGGAAAGCCCCGTGACGCCGTTGACCTATTCCCAGGCTCAAAGGCATAACGGTGTACCTGAAGCGGTTTACCGCGTTGGGCGTCTGCATGCTTCCTTTTTGCATTTGTACTTTCCCTCTAACCCGGCCGCTATTGCGGCCATGTTGACCCCGAGTGAGCGTCATGTGGCTTGAATCTGGATTTACGCAAGTTGCGCAGTCGCTGTTGTGGCCTGTGCTGGTATTGGTGGCATTGGGCTTTGCGTATGCCTTGTGGGCGGCTGGACGCACAGCGATGGAAGCTTGGCAACGTTGGCAAAGGCCTGATTACGCCTGTTTGGATGCGCGAGCCGACTTGTCGATGGAAGACATTGAATTGGCCATCGTGCGTCAACTGGAACCTGTACGCTTGTTGAGCCGACTCAGCCCCATGCTGGGCTTGATTGCAACCATGATTCCTTTGGGTCCGGCCTTGCAAAGCGTGGCTGCAGGGCAGGGGCAACAAGCTCTGGCAGTGTTTAGTGGTGCTTTTGCGGGCGTGGTGTTGGCGCTGGCTTCCGCGAGTCTAGGTTTGGTTGTGTACTCGGTTCGCCGGCGCTGGTTGTTGGCCGAGTTGCTCCAGATTCGAAAGGTCCGAGAGGGACGAGCATGAGCCTCAAGCACATCCATTTGCTACAGGAAGACGATGATGACCCCATGCTGTCGGCGGTCAATTTGGTCGACGTGTTTCTGGTTCTGGTTGTTGCTTTGCTGACGGCGGTTGCGGTGCAAGGTCAAACCACTGTGTCTGCCCAAGACAGGGTCACGATCATCAAAAACGCGGGGTCGCCTGATATGGAGGTGATCGTGCGAGAAAACGGCCAAGAGGTGAAATTCAAGGGCAACGGGAAAACCGGGGCAGGGCAGGGTGAACGAGCGGGTGTCGCCTACAAGCTCAAGGATGGCAACATTGTGTATGTGCCCGAGGTGGCGGCGTCTGCACCGGCGCTCGTGGTTGGGTCTGATTGATGCGTTGGATTCCCGATTGGCGTGTGATTTGCCTGTGGTGCTGCCTCCACTGTTGGGCAGGCCTGAGCCTGGCTGCAGGGCCACATGCGTCTTTGTTGTGGATCACTGGCGAGATCACGCCTATGGCGCGCACCGCATTGATTGAGCGCACCGCACAGAGTCAAGGTTTGGCCTTGGTGCACTTGGACTATCCCATTCGTGGCGGTGCTGCGCTATCAGCCGCTGAAGCTGCCAGGCTGGATCAGGCGTTGATGCAATCCTCAGCGGTGTGGATCGATGCGCCACATGTTTCGGTTCAGACGCGTTTGAGCAAGCTCGTGTCAGACGCATTGGCCCGCAAACAAGCCCAGTCACCCCAAACGCCGGTGGTGTGGATCTTGCCGGAAGGTGCGGGTGGTGGCTCACAGGACGTGTTTGTGAGGGCGATGTCGGCCTATTTGCAAGCCGGTGGCGTGCGCAATGTGCGGTATGCCGTGACGACTTTGAACGCTCGCTTGAAGGGGGAAGCCTTGCCTTCGTTGCCAGCGCCAGAGCCGTGGCCGGTCAAAGGTCTGTACCACCCTGATGCACCTCAGGTGATGCCGGATGCCCGCCAGTGGCAAGCTTGGCAGGATGGACAACCAACCATGCGGGGGCGCCCTAGCGTGGCCGTTCTGGTGCATCGGTATCACTTGGTCAATGGCAATACGGATTGGTTGGATCGGTGGCTGAGACTGTTTGCGAAGCATGGTCTGGTAGCGTATGCCGTGTTCGGCCAGCAGGTGGACGCACCAGGGCTACAGGCGATGTTGGGCTTGCCGGATGGCAGCACGCAAGGTCGAGCGCAACCGAGTGTCCTGGTATCGCACCAGTTGCTGTCTCAAGGCCTGGCCTTGCAGGGACTGCTCTCTGCCTGGAATCGCCCTTTGTTGCTGACGAAGCCTTACCGATCGGGGGACACGGCAGCTTGGGAGGTAGATGGCCAAGGCTTGTCATCCAGCGATGTGCCTTTTTACTTGGCGCAGCCTGAGGGGGCGGGGGGGATAGACCCCATCATGGTGACTGCTCATGCTGATCAAGGTCGACGCACTGAATTGATCGAACGGCAGGCCATGGCTGTTGTGGCCAAGGCGGCGAGATTGATTCAGTTGCAGCGCAAGCCTCTGCCAGAAAAGAGGCTGGTGGCGATGGTCTATAACTATCCGCCAGGTGGCAGTCATTTTGGAGCGTCCTTTCTCAATGTGCCACGTAGCCTCGCGCACGTGTCGGCTCAATTACATCAGGCGGGGTATGACACGCAGGGTGTGAGCGAGTCGAACTGGATTGAGGGCCTCAAACCGTTGCTGGCGGCCTATTACCCTCAGGCCGACTTGTTGGCATTGCTAGATCAGGGACAGGCTGCTGCGTTGCCCTTGTCAGACTACCTCGATTGGTGGAACACACTGCCTCGGCCTGTACGTCAGCGGATTGATGCGCAATGGGGTAAGCCAGAGCAAAGTCGGTATGTGGTCAGTTGGCACGGGCAACGCGTGTTTGTGATCCCGCGTATGCAAGTGGGCAAGCTAGCGGTGTTGCCACAGCCTCCACGTGAAGAGACTTTGCGACAAGGGCAGGATCCTTTCATGCATCGCAGCAAGACGCCTTTGTCTCACCATTACCTGGCGGTGTATCTCTGGGCGCGTCAGGCGGATGCATTGATTCATTTTGGGACGCACGGTACTCAGGAGTGGGCGCCGGGCAAAGCCCGTGGACTGGATATTCATGACGATGCTTTGTTGCCCTTGGGCGATGTGCCCGTTGTCTATCCCTATATCGTCGACAACTTGGGGGAGGCATTGACGGCCAAACGCCGGGGGCGTGCGGTGATGGTCAGCCATCGCACACCGTTGTTCGCGCCAGCGGGCTTTGAAGCCCATATGGCTCACATGCATGAGTTGATGCACGAGTGGGAGACCGCAGATGCCGGCCCGACTAAGGTGGCTTTGGAAAAGCAGTTGCTGTCGAACTTTGTTGAGCACAATCTGCACCGAGACTTAGGCTGGTCTAGCGAAGCCATACAGGCGAACTTTGAGGGCTATTTGGAAAAATTGCACCCCTATCTGGATGCCCTGGCTCAGAGCTCTCAGCCTAAGGGGCTGGCCGTGTTTGGGGTGGTTCCACTCGCTGAGCACAGACTGCAATCCATCTTGCAAACTTTGCGCAAACCTTTGATTGAGGCTTTGGGCGAGGACATTGACGAAGCGTTTTTGATCAACCATGACGCAGTGGCCACGTCTCGCCCTGCGCGTTGGTTGCAAGTGGCCTTGCAAGATGCACATGCAGCCAGCCAGCTTGATTTGCGCCCACCTCTGCCTGAAGGGCCTGTGCCGAATCGAGCGGCGAGAAAACCGATTGACCAAACGGCATTGCTGCAATTGGCGCAGCGTGCTCAGGCATTGGATCGTCTGCTGTCGATAGAGGGTGAGATGCCTGGTTTGCACAAGGCATTGGCCGGCGGTTTCATTGAAGCAGCTTATGGTGGGGATCCCATTCGCAACCCCGAAAGCATGCCCACTGGGCGCAACCTGACGGGATTGGACCCGAGTCGATTGCCCACGCGTCAGGCTTACGACGTCGCGCAAGGCTTGTTTTCCGATTGGTTAGCTCAGTACCAGAGTGAGCACGCGGGGCGGTATCCGACTCGTTTGGCCTTGTCCTTGTGGGCCGGGGAGACCTTACGCCATCAAGGCATCATGGAGGCTCAGGCCCTGGTCGCCTTGGGCATCAAGCCTGTGTGGGATGAGGCAGGTCGTCCTCATAAGCTAACGGTGATCCCAGCCACTGAGCTGGGTCGCCCGCGTGTGGACGTGCTGTTGAGCATCACGGGCTCGTATCGGGATCAGTTCCCCGCCTTGATGGCCCTCGTTGACCAAGGGGTGGAGCTGGTATCTCAAGCCGAACCCGATAACGTTGTGGTCCGCAACACAGCCAGTGTGACGGCTGATTTGACCAGCGTGGGTGTGGGCTCGGTCCATGCCCGAGCATTGGCTCGTGCCCGCGTGTTTGGCAACGTGGTGGGGGATTACGGAACGGGGTTGGCTGATGCTGTTCAGTCCGATGGCGTGCAGCGTGATGACGTGCGTTTGGGCGAGTTGTTCTTGCAGCGTATGAGTCAGCCCTATGTCGATGGCGCACCGGTGGATGGTTTGCCAGCCGGTGCTGCAGCCAAAGCCTTGGGTGCTCATTTGCGCCAGACCCAGGCGGCCTTGTTGTCGCGCACTTCACACCTGTATGCGATGGTGACTTCTGATGACCCGTTTCAGTACCTGGGTGGCTTGGCCGCAGCGGCTCGGAGCGCGGGCAAGGAAGATGGAATGGGTCTGTACGTGAGTCAGTTGCAGGACAGCAGTGAAGTCAGTACTGAGTCGGCCCAGAAGGTGATTGCCCTGGAAATGCAGTCACGCTATTTGCACCCAGGTTGGATCAAAGCCCAGCAGCAAGAAGGGTACGCTGGAACGTTGCAGGTGTTGAAGGCCATGCAATTTGCGTGGGGGTGGCAAGTGACCGCGCCGCAAACCATTCGTGCCGACCATTGGCAAAGCTTTTATCAGGTGTTCGTGAAAGACAAGCTGGCTTTGGGGGTGCCGCAGTGGTTGCGCTCACATCCCCAGGCCTATGCGCAATCGTTGGAACGTTTGGTGCAGGCCCAGCGTATGGGCTACTGGCAGCCTGATGCACAAACCAAGCGAGAGTTGGCTCAGTTGTACAGCGAATTGACCCAGCAAGCCCCTTTGCACCGTGAGCTGGCTTCGGTTCGTCAGTGGGTGCGTACCGAGTTGAATGAGCGTGAGTCTCGGCCAGTGGATACGGGCATGGTGGCATCGGTGCGTAGTAGCACGCCTGTGTCTCAATACACGCCTGCCTCACCCAACGCAGCAGTCCCAGCCCCGTTGGGCTTGGTGCTTGAACGTCAGCGCTCACAAGAACCCGTTCCGCCAGACGCCGATGCTGGCCGCACCCTGTCTACCCTGTTGGTGTGGGTGTTGCTCGCGTTGTGGGCAGCCGCTGGTGCGGTATGGCAATCTCGCCAAGCTTCTGTGCGCAGGGTCGCTTTGCCAGAGAGCGCTATTCCTTTTCCCATTCAATGAATCTAGCTGGAGCCAATTATGGAAATTGAAAAACCCCCCGTTGACCGACAAGTAGAAAAGCCCGATGGAGAGCGACGTGGCCTGGTGCTGATCAATACCGGCGATGGCAAGGGCAAGAGTACGGCGGCGTTTGGTCTGGCGCTGCGTGCCCACGGTCGGGGCAAGGCGGTCAAGATTTATCAGTTCATGAAGGTGCCATCGGCGCGCTTTGGCGAACACCGAATGTTTGAGCAGTTGGGTGTACCCATTGAGGGCCTGGGGGATGGATTCAGCTGGAAGAGCAAAGACCTGGAGCACTCGGCGCAATTGGCTCGAGACGGCTGGGCGCGTGCCGCAGCCACCATCTTGGCAGGTGAGCACTTCATGGTGGTATTGGACGAGATCACCTATCCGCTTCGATATGGTTGGCTTGACCTCAACCTGGTGCTGGAAGTGCTGCGTACCCGTCCAACGCATGTCAATGTGGTGTTGACGGGGCGTGGCGCACCGCAGGAGTTGGTCGATCTGGCTGACACGGTGACCGAGATGAAGCTGATCAAGCACCACTACAACGCTGGTGTGCCTGCGCAGCGCGGCATTGAGGATTGATGTGATCACGAGCTGGGTTCTGGCTTGCATGCTGGCCGTGGTGGTGGCCATGGTGGTGGATCGCCTTTGGGGCGAGCCACCTGCCTGGGCGCACCCGGTTGTTGGCATGGGCTGGTATCTGGGCAAATTGGGGCCTGCCTTGACGCGCTGGCCGCCCACGCTGGCATTTTTGGGGGGCACCTGGGCATGGTTGCTGGGCGCTTATGTGGTGGGGGCCTTGGGGCTGTGTGTTGAATTGGGCGTGCGCTGGGGCATGTCAACTGTTATGTTGGCGAATGTGCCCCAGAGTGGGGGCGTGGTGTTGGCTGCATTGTTGATGGGCCTCTCGCTCAAGCCGCTTTTGGCTTGGCGCATGTTGCGCGACGAGGTCGGTGGTGTTGAGACGGCTCTCGGACGATCCTTGCCGGAAGGGCAAGCCCAATTGGCCCGCTTGGTCAGTCGTGATGTGAGTGTGTTGGATGATGCCGCTGTGCGTGAAAGCGCCATCGAGACTTTGGCGGAAAACCTCAACGATTCGTTGGTGGCTCCTTTGTTCTGGTTTGCGCTGGGTGGTTTACCAGCCGCGGCGGTTTATCGTTTCGCCAATACTGCCGACGCCATGTGGGGCTATCGCGGGCGCTATGAATGGTCCGGCAAGTGGGCGGCGCATGTGGATGACATTTTGTCGTGGGCGCCCGCTCGTATGACGGCGTTGTTGCTCTGTTTGGCAGCTTGGCGCTGGCCAGGGTGGTCTGCCATGAGAGGTTTGGCCCGTTTGACACCTTCGCCCAATGGAGGGTGGCCCATGGGCACCATGGCCTTGCTATTGGGTGTGAGCCTCCGTAAACCTGGCGTGTACAGTTTGAACGAGGTCGCCCCTTCGCCTACCAATCAACACACGCGCTGTGCCTTGCGTTGGGCCGGACGTGCTGCTTGGGCCGCTGCGGCATGCTGCGCCTTGTTTATGGTGTGTCCTTTGCTGTGGTCTTGGTTGGATGTGCGATGACAGCGTTGCGTGGTGATCTCCTGGGTGTTCAGCATGGTGGGCCAGATGGTGGGCCTGACATCGCCTGGGATTTTTCTAGCAATGCCAATGCCGTGTCGTTGCCGACTGACTTGATGGCCAGGCTGCTGGATGCAGACCGTCGTCACTATCCAGATCCGTACTATGCGGCACTGCGTACTGTGCTGGCGCAAGCTCATGGCATTCACATGGATCGGGTTTTGCCCACGGCTGGCAGCAGCGAGGGTATCCGGCGGTTGACTCTGTCCTTGCTTGGCAAGGGCCTCCATCAAGTGTGGGTGCCGGTGCCGGGCTACGGAGACTATCGTGCGGCAGCTCAGGCGCTCGGCGTGGATGTGTGTAGCTTTGACCCATGGTCCAGACCTAGTGCATGGTGTGATTTGGACGTCCAAGCAGTAGGTCAGCCCGGTCCGATCCTCCTATGGCTTTGCGATCCGTGCAACCCAACGGGCCGCAGCCTGGATGCATCTTTCTGGCAAGGTCTGCGTGCTTGGATGCGTCGCCATCCCAACGTGATCGTGGCTTTGGATCGAGCCTATGAGCCCTTGCGGTTGCGTGGGCACTCGGCCCTGCCACCCGATCTCGCTGATGTGTGCTGGCAGTTTCACTCTCCCAATAAGGCCCTGGGTTTGACGGGAGTGAGGGCTGGTTGGGTGCAGGCGCCCTTACATGACCCCCTCGGCTTGGTTTCAGCCTTGTGGCGCTTGGCGCCCAGTTGGGTGATGTCGGCTGAAGGCGTCCACTTATTGAAGCAGTGGTACACACCGGAGGTTCAAGACTGGTTGGTGACATCGCATCAGACTTTGGCGTTTTGGATGCTGCGCTTGGAGGTTGAACTGGCTCAGCGTGGGTGGTCGAATCAGCCTAGTTTCACCTCATTCTTTGTGAGCCAGGCCCCTACAGCGTGGGCCCCACATCTGCCGGCCATCACGACTCATTTGAGAACTCAGGGACTGAAGTGGCGAGATGCCGGTAGCTTGGGCTTGCCCGGAGCAGTTCGCTTGCGCGCTCATGAGCCCGCTGCACAACAGGCTCTGTTGGCTTCACTGGACGCTTGGTGTGCCTCGCAGCCTTTTTTATTGAGGAGTGTGGCATGAGTGCGCGTGCAGTCATGGTGCTGGGTACTACCAGTGGTGCAGGGAAAAGCTGGTTAACCACGGCGCTGTGCCGTTGGTATGCGCGGCAGGGGTTGAAGGTTGCGCCCTTCAAGGCCCAGAACATGAGCAACAACGCCCGAGTGGTTCCCGGCTTGCATGGTCGCATGGGTGAAATTGGTAGCGCCCAGTACTTCCAGGCCTTGGCCGCAGGCGTTCGACCCGATGTGCGCATGAATCCTGTCTTGCTCAAGCCAGAAAAGGACACAGCCAGTCAAGTGGTGGTCATGGGTGAGGTGCACGCAGAACTCAATCAAGTGCCTTGGCGCGAACGCAGCGAGCGTCTTTGGCCTCATGCACTGGCCGGTTTACAGGCCTTGATGGCCGAACACGATGTGGTGGTGATTGAGGGGGCAGGGTCGCCCTCAGAGATCAACTTGCACAGCAGTGATTACGTCAACATGCGCACCGCGCTGGCAGCCCAAGCTGCATGCCTGTTGGTGACCGACATTGACCGAGGCGGGGCTTTCGCCCATCTGTATGGCACGCATCAACTGTTGCCAGAGCATGAGCGGGCTTTGATTCAAGGTTTTGTGCTCAATCGTTTCCGAGGTGATGCCCGATTGCTGGCGCCTGGTCCGCAGCAGTTGCAAGACCTCACGGGCGTGCCAACGATGGCCGTTCTGCCCATGTGGCGGGGGCATGGATTGCCCGAGGAGGATGGCGTGTTTGATGACGCAGCAACCGGGCCATCCACTGGCATGTTGCCTGCATGCCAGCGCGTTTTGCGTGTGGCGGTGGTGGCCTACCCGCGCATCAGCAATCTGGATGAGTTCCAACCATTGCGGTCGGCCAGGCACGTGCGGTTGAATTGGGCTCGTAGCCCTGTAGACCTCGACGGTGTCGACTGGGTCATCTTGCCTGGATCAAAACACACAACCTCTGATCTGGATTGGTTGCGGAATCAAGGCTTGGATATTGCCATCCAGGCCCATGCGCAACAGGGCATGGCTGTGCTCGGCATTTGCGGTGGCTTGCAAATGTTGGGGCACAACTTGATTGACCCTGATGGTGTTGAATGCTCCGACCGTTCGATGATCTCTGGGTTGGGCTTGTTGGATGTACAAACCCGATTCGACGCCAGCAAACTACTGAAAGAAACCGGGGCTCAATTTGTCTCAGATTTGAGTGGCGTGTGGTCACCCTTGTCGGGGGTAGAGGCCTTTGGCTATGAAATTCACCATGGGCGAACGTATGCGCGGTCGGACGTTGCTCGTCCGATTCTGATGGATACGGATGGCCAATGTTTGGGCTGGCAGCAAGGCTCGGTGATGGGGCTATACCTGCACGGCCTGTTTGAGTCAGAGTCTGTGTTGAAGGCCTTGTTCGGAGGGGATGCGCACTCGTTGTCCAGGGTTTTTGAAGGATTGGCCGACTTCATCGATTGTCATTTTGAGCCCAATACCCTCATGTCACTTTTGAAAGCCAAACACAGATGAACGTCGCCAATGGTCCGCAGCGAATCGCTAGCTTGTCCACTGAAGCAGTAGACATCCTTTATCGCCTAGGCGTCCAAGATCGATTGGTTGGGATTTCCGGTTTCACGGTTTATCCTGCTGAAGCGCGTGAGACCAAGCCCAAGATCAGTGGGTTTAAGACCGGTAAGTTGGAAAAAATCCTCTCCGTTCAGCCCGACTTGGTGATTGGCTATTCCCATATTCAGAGCAAATTGCTGACCGAGGTCGAGCAAGCTGGTGTGCGCACTGTGTGTTTCCACCATCGCACGATCTTGGGGATTCATGACATGGTTCGTTCATTGGGTGATCTGGTCGGTAAGCCCACAGAGGCAGCTCAAGTGATGGAACACCTGGAAATGACCAAGCGTCGAGTGCAGGACGCGGCGGCGCGCTTGCCGTTCAAACCGCGGGTCTACTTTGAGGAGTGGCACAGCCCGTTGACCTGCGGTATCCAGTGGGTGAGTGAACTCATTGAGTTGGCCGGCGGCGTTGATGTGTTTGCTGACACTGCAAAGATGGACCCCTTTGGCGCTCGAGCGGTGACCGCAGAGCAAATCCTGGCGGCTCGTCCTCAAGTGGTTTTGGGTTCGTGGTGTGGGCAGCGATTTGATGCGGAACAAGTGCTCGCGCGTCCAGGGTTTGCCGAGTTGGACGCACTGATTCGTGACATACCATCCAGCGATATCCTCGCTCCAGGGCCCGTGGCCATTGAACGCGGCTTGGTGGCCGTGCTGTCGGCCATGGCTGACTATTGCAAGGTCAGCTTGAAGGAATTGGGTTTTGAGTCGCAGCCTTGATACCCATTGTTCTGTCTATTTCTGAAGAAAGTAACGTTCATGAGTTCTCGCAACGATGTATCACGGATCACTCTGGAAGATCTCAGTCGTCCCCTTCTGTCGCAACAGTTGAAACACGCCATTGATCACAAAACAAAACCGTTGGGATCGTTGGGCCTGATGGAGGCTTTGGGTTTGAAATTGGGGTTGATTCTGGACAGTGTTCGTCCTGTTCTCTCTCAGCCTCAAATGGTGGTGTTTGCTGGTGATCACGGCATGGCAGCCAAAGGCGTGTCGGCATTTCCAAGCGACGTGACCTGGCAGATGGTGGAAAACTTTCTGGCGGGCGGTGCGGCGGTGAGTGTGCTGGCGCGTCAGCATGGATTGAACCTGACGGTGGTGGATGCCGGTGTGGCCAAGGACATTGCACCCCGTTCTGGTTTGATCATTCGCAAGGTGGCGCATGGCACCGCCGATGCTTCTGTCGGGCCCGCCATGACGCTTGAGCAATGCCAGCAGGCATTGGCGGCGGGTGCAGATGTGGTCAAGGCTTTGCCTGGCAATGTGGTGTTGTTTGGTGAAATGGGCATTGGCAATACATCCAGTGCTGCCTTGATCATGTCGCGCTTGTTGGACTTGCCCTTGATCGACTGTGTGGGCCGTGGTACGGGGCTGGATGATGCGGGCGTGCAGCGCAAGTTGGCAGTACTTGGCCAAGCCTTGTCGGTCAATTCAGGGGCGAAAGCACCTTTGGATGTGTTGGCCGCATTCGGCGGTTTTGAAGTGGCCATGATGTGCGGCGCCATGTTGCAAGCCGCAGCGGAGAACCGCGTCATCGTGGTGGACGGCTTCATCACCACCAGTGCTTTGCTGATTGCACATGCTTTGCAGCCGCTGGTTTTGCAGCGTTGCGTGTTTGCGCATCAGTCAGACGAAAGTGGTCATGCGCGCATGTTGGCCCATTTGGGGGCGCAGCCCTTGTTGAAGCTCAGCCTGCGTTTGGGGGAGGGCTCTGGCGCCGCCTTGGCATGGCCACTGTTGCTATCTGCGTGCACCATCTTGAATGACATGGCAAGCTTTGAAAGCGCCGGGGTGAGTGAGCGTTCAGCGTGAAAGTCTTGTGGAACCGTCTCGGGCACGAGTGGCGACTCTGGCTGGTGGCCTTGCAGTTCTTCACGCGTGTGCCCGTGGCAGGTTGGCCCCAGTTTGATCCTGATTGGTTGCGGCAATGCATGCGCTACTTTCCCCTGGTCGGCACCTTGGTCGGCGTGTGGGGCTGTGGCGTGTTGGCGGTCGCCAGCATGTGGTGGCCCCCCAGTGTGGCGGTGGGCTTGAGCATGGCTGCGACCATGTGGCTCACCGGCGGGTTCCATGAGGATGGTTGGGCCGATACCTGTGATGGGCTCGGTGGCGCGGTCACGCGTGAGCGTGCGCTTACCATCATGAAAGACTCTCGCTTGGGCACGTATGGTGCCCTGGGGTTGCTGATGTTGCTGGGACTTAAGGCGGCCGTTTTGATCGAGCTGCTCAGCCCTCGAGCCCATGAATTGAACGAGGCCCAGTCCAGTCACATCCACCAGGTGTTGTTAGGGTGGACGATGATGGGTCTGGTGTGGGCCCATACCTTGTCGCGCTGGATGCCAGTGTGGTTAACCGCAACCATGCCTTATGCCGGGGACCCCGACCACGCCAAAGCCAAACCCTTGGCGCTGCAAGCCAGTCGCTGGCAGGTGATGGGGGCGGGTCTCGGCGTGATCGTGGTCGGCGGGGCTCTGTGGCTGCTCTTGGGCGCAGTGGGCTGGCCAGTGGCGACCTTGTGGCATGCCCTTTGGTTGTCCACACTGGTGGCTGGTGTGGTGGCTGTTTGGGCGCGGCGCTGGTTCATGGCTCGGCTGGGCGGCTTCACGGGGGATACCTTGGGCGCCAGTCAACAATTGACCGAGTTGGCCGTGCTCCTGGCTTGGCTGACTGTGGTTCACCCGGTCGCATGACGCTGCACCTGTGGCGTCATCCACGGCCCATGGGCGTTGAGGGCCGCTGCATTGGCGTGACCGATGTGGCGGTGGATCGGCGCAAGGCCAAACGTTTGGCGCACCGCATTCGTCAGCAAGCGCGGCGGCAGGGCTGGCCGCGGGTGATTCATACCAGCGACCTTCAGCGGTGTGCCGACGTGGCCCGTTGGCTCAAACGGTGGGGGTGGCGGCATGTGGTGTGTGTGGCGCTGCGAGAGAAACACTTTGGTGTGTGGGAAGGGCGCCGGTGGGATGACATCGCCCATGCCGAAGTGAACGCCTGGGTCAATGACTTCCTGCGCTATGCCCCCCAGCATGGCGAAAGCCTGTTCGACATGTTCCAGCGGGTGTCGGCCTGGCAGGCTCAGGGTGAGCCGGTTTTGATGGTGGCCCATGCGGGGTGGATGCAGTGCGCCACATGGCTCTGTTCAGAGGGGGATCGACGACCTCAACAAGCCAGCGAATGGCCGCGAGCGCCTGCTTACGGGGCTTACCGATCCGTGGTCTGACCCGCGCCGCGCGATGATCGCGAACTTGGCCGTCAATAGCGGCCCGTGTTGCCGGCCAATCTCAGATAGAGCTTGGCTCCGAGGCTGAACAACCAATGCCCGAGCTTGCCCCAGCGTGTGGGTTGATGTTGCTCTTTGGGAATGGCCACGCTGTGCGCGAAATCTTGTTCCAAGGCGTGCAGCAGGTGCCGCACAAAAACCTTGTCACGCACGATCACATTGGCTTCCATGTTCAAGACCAGCGAGAGCGGGTCTAGATTGGATGAGCCCACGGTGGCCCAGTCTTGATCAACACGCATCACCTTGGCATGCAGGAAGGCAGGCTGATACTCGTAGATGTCGATGCCACTGCGCAGCAATCCTACGTACAAGACACGCGCAGCCAGACCCGCAATCGGAATGTCGACCTTGCCTTGCAGCAACAAGCGCACGCGCACACCACGTGCGGCGGCTTGCTTCAAGGCCAGACGCAATTGGCGTGCGGGATAGAAATAGGGCGTGACGATGTCGATTTCATGCCGCGCTCGTTGAATGGCTTGAATGGCGGCCCGTTCAATGGTCCGACGCTGCCGCAGGTTGTCTCGCATCACGAACGCACACCGCACTGGATGCGGGTCGCTGGCGGCTTTGATGAAGGGCGCTTGCTCGTCCGGGGTCAGTTTCATGCGCGCCTGTTGCCACAAGCCACGCAGGCGGCGCAAGCGGTGCTTGTCTTGCATCCAAGGCCATAACTCTTCACGCCAATCCTTGCCCAGATGCGAGCGCGTCCACATCGCTTTGATGGTGTGCAGCACGGGGGTGCACACCGGGCCCTTGATCTGCACGGCATAGTCCAGCCGAGGCTCGTCAGTCCAGCCGTGGCCCAGATCCAGTCGGTCGTCGATCAGGTTGATACCGCCCACATAGGCCACCGACTCATCAATCACGCAAAGCTTGAAGTGCATGCGACGCCATTCGCTGCTTTGCATCACGCCCCAGAAGCGGTGAAAGGGGCGGTGGATGGCCACTTGCACCCCAGCCGCTTTCAATTGCTCCCACATGGTTGGTGGCGCATCGTGTGAGCCTGCACCATCGGCCACCAAATACACTTCCACACCTCGGCGCGCAGCATTCTTGAGTGCTTGCAAGATGGTGCTGCTTTGCCCAAATGGCGACACCATGTAGAACGCCAACCAGATGCTGTGCTGTGCGTGCTCAATGTGGTCACGCAAGGTGGGGAACAACTGTTGTCCGCATCGCAAGAGGTGGATCTCATTGCCGCCCGTGAAGACGGGCTTGCGCTGGGCATACCAGGCCAGCCCTTCCCAGGTTTCCTCATCAGGCTGAACGGAGCGACCACGCATGGTGTGTCTCGCCTTACATCAGAGGTCGAGTTCCAGCTCGACCACCAAGGGCAAATGATCTGACATGCGGGCCCAAGCTTCACCGCGCGGCACCATGATGTCGGTGCAGCGCAGCCCGCGTGTGTACACCCGGTCTAAGGTCAACACAGGTACCCGGGATGGGAACGTCGCCACCCGGTCGCCATTGTCCCGCGTGGAGCGGGTCATGCCCGCGTCAATCAGGATGTGGTCCAGCTTTTCGTTCCAGTCATTGAAGTCGCCCGCCACAATCGCAGGCACCCCTGGGGGGATGTCTCTTTGCAGGACTTCGGCGACTCGTTCGGTCTGGCGTACTCGGCTTTGATGAAACAAGCCCAAATGCACGACCACCACATGGATCAGGATGTTGCGCCAGTCAACGGTGACGTGCAGCAGGCCACGTTGCTCAAAGCGATGGTCTGACACGTCGTGGTGCTTGACCTCGCCAATCGGCCAACGCGCCAGCAAGGCATTCCCGTGTTCACCGTGACGGGTGATCGCATTGGTGCGATACGCGACCTGGTAACCATCCGGGGCCAGATAGTCGGCCTGTGGCTGATTGGGCCAGGCGCGGTGGCCAAAATCGGTGCGCGAAAAGTGCCGGGATTCCAGATGGTTGAAGCGACGGACCTCTTGCAAACAGACGATGTCCGCATCAAATGCCTCAACCGCTAGCCCCAGGTTGTGGATCTCTAGCCGCTTGGTCGGGCCCATGCCCATCACACCTTTGTGGATGTTGTAGGTGGCCAATCGCAGGCACGACGACCCCATGGTCGTCGGTGGCATGAGAGAAGATTGAAGCGGATTCAGCGCCATGTTCTCAACATTACCTCGAATCGCGCTTCATGCTTACGAGCAAAAGAGGGGCGCTTGCCCAGCGAATTTTGGCTTGGATCACTTGTTTGTGGGCACCGCTGGGGGCAGATCTTTGGCTTTGAGAGCCTGAACCTGTTGCACCAACTTGTTGTGTGCGTCATAAAAAGCGGCGGCGATGACCTTGCCTTCGTTGGTGTTACTCCAGCCGACGGCCCCCGCGCCCCCCAGCTTGCTGGCGACCAGCCCTCCGAGGCCCAAATCGGTGGAGCGGGCCGCACCAGTGGCCGCAGCCAATTGCTCGGTGGTTTCGTTGTCGGTCAACAAGAGTGCCACTTGCGCCTCTTTCAGTTTGACTTGTTCAACCAAGCCAATCAGGCCGCCTATGTCTCTGAGGACCGGAATGGAAGCCAGGATGCCAGCTAGGCCGCGCCCTGCATCTTGTTCACTGAAGGTCAGGCTCGGGATCAGGGTGTACTGCGCCTCGTAACCCTTGCCCTTGGCGACGGTGCTGTCTGAGCGGATGATGCCTGCGGCTTTCAGCTCCTGCTCTTGCACGGTGTTTCGCAGGCCTGCTGCACGATCTACCACCCTGAAACAACCACTTTGCTGCGCGATCAATTTGATCAGCGGCACCGGCGAAGCTGGCAATTGGTAGTGACTTGACATGGTGTAGCCATTCGGGTTCTCGGCCAAGGCCAGGGTGGCCACTGGGCTGCCGCAGGTTTGGAGGCCGGCATCGGCCCCTTGCGCCCCGAGAGGGCCGGCAGAGCCGCTGACAACGGAGCCACCCTTGCCCAGTTCAGTCCCCGCTTGAGGGGTTTTGTTGTCACAAGCGACCAACGTAGCGCCGACGCTCAACAGTGCCAACACACCTGCAACGCGAGAGATCTTCATGAACTGTTCCTACCTTGTTTATGGGTCTAGCCGACAAGTGTAATGCTGGGCTCCATGTGATCGAATGACCTGGTCTAGCCAGCTTCACTTCGGCCTGCGATGACCCGAGGCAGCTGCAGAATGGCCTCGGCATTCGACGGTGAAAAACACGCATCGGCCGCTGCTTGATAGGGGTGCCAGGCGTAGCCTGTGTGCTCGCGCGGGGCCAGCTTGATGGGCGTGTGGCGCGGCACAAGCAAGCTGAAAACACGCTCGGTGTTGTGCGTCACGCCAGGGGCGTAGCGTGCGCGCCAGACAGGATAGATCTCGTAGACGTTTTCCAACTCCCAGTCGATCAGAGCGCTGTGTGGCACCTCCGGCGATCCCACTTGAATGCCCGTTTCTTCGGCGACCTCTCGGATGGCTGTTTCTCGCCAAGGCTCATCCAAGGCGTCTTTGGATCCGGTGACGCTTTGCCAGAAGCCGGGTTGCTTGGCGCGCTCGATCAACAAGACCTCCATCTGATCCGTGTGGATCACGACCAAAACCGATTGGGGAATTTTGTATGGCGCCATTTGCATGGGTTCAAGTGTGACATGGCTCACGAAACCGTGTGCTCAAGGCCCCAAATGGACCTCAAGTCACCATTGTTGTGCGTCGAAACCTCGCTGTACCTTCAGAAAATTCGGACACGCTAGGTGGGGTCAAGCATGAAGATTTCCGGTTTGTTGTCACTTGAACGAGTCAGCATTCGATTTCGATTGATTGCGCTGAGTGTGATCGCTGCCAGCGTGTGTATTGGCTTGGGTGCGATCGGCTTCTGGAAGCAGCAAGCGTCGGCCAAAGTAGCCACCGAGTTGGAAGTCACAGCTCAAATTGTGCGCGCGGCGATGCTCACCGACATGATGCACGATGCGATTCACGCCGAAGTGGTCAGTGCGGCCTTTGCGAGAGCCACCGACAACACAGAGGCACTTGCTGCAGCCCAAACATCTCTTAAAGAGAACATCCAGGTCTTGAAAGAGAGTTACGCATCGGCCATCAGCAAAGCGCCCAATGAGGCATTGTCGAGTGTCTTGAATGAAGCCAAACCTGTGGTCGAGAACTACGCCAAGTCAGCAGAAGCCGCTGTCGAGGCCATGCGCACAGGGGCCGATCCGAAAGTCGTGATTGCGTCTTTCAATCAGCCATTTGAGGAAACCAAGGATGCCTTGGATAAGGTCGGGGACTTGGTCGAGGCTTCGGCTACCAAGACCACTGAGTTTGCTCATGCCCAGGGCGATAGAGCGGCACGGTGGACCGTTGGTGCTTTGGTGATCGGGCTGGGGGTGCTGCTTTTACTGACCCCCCCCTTGGTGGTGTCTATTCTTCGCCCTATCAAGCGCATGCTCGATGCGGTGTCCACCTTGAACACCGATGATGGAGACCTGTCGCATCGCCTGCCCCCCTTGCATGCAGAGTTCGAGAAGCTGTCCAAAGAGTTCAATCTCTTTTTGGACAAGATCACGGCCGTTGTGGCTGAAGTGCACCTGAGTGCGAGCAACATCGGCACGGCCAGCAGCGAAATCGCCGCGGGCAATATGGATCTGTCCAATCGCACGGAAGGTGCAGCGCATGACCTGCAGGTCACCGCTAGCAATGTGGATCATCTGACCGGTGCGGTCAATCACACCGTCGATGTGGCCAATCAGGCTCGTGACTTGGCCTCGGGTGCTTCGGGCGTGGCCCAGCAAGGCAACGCCGTGATGTCTTCGATGATCACCACGATGGAAGACATCAACGATGCCTCTCGCAAGATCTCTGACATCATCGGCGTGATCGATGGCATCGCTTTCCAGACCAACATTCTGGCTTTGAATGCTGCGGTCGAGGCTGCCAGAGCGGGCGAGCAGGGTCGTGGCTTTGCGGTGGTGGCCGGTGAAGTGCGCAGCTTGGCGCAGCGCAGTGCAGGCGCCGCGCGTGAAATCAAGACTTTGATTGGCTCTAGCGTGGACAAAGTCGAGTCCGGCTTCAAGCTGGTGCGTGGTGCCGGCGAGACCATGAATGACATCGTGGCCTCGGTGCAAAAGGTGAATGACCTGATCGAGGAAATCACGGTGGCCGCGGCTCAGCAGCAATCGGGCTTCCAAGCCATCAATCAGGCCGTTCTGGCGTTGGATCGCAAGACCCAAGAGAACGCGGCATTGGTGGAAGAACAGGCTGCTGCGGCAGAGAGCTTGCGGCAGCAGACCGTTCAGTTGAACAACTCCATTGAAGGCTTCAAGCTCAGCAAGGAAGGTTTGTCCGTCAGTGACAAGCCGGGCGTGGTCAAAATGTTCTGAATGGATTGACCATGGGGAGCAGCATGAGCGCCGCCACCGTCCTGGCGTTGGTCACGTCTGGGATTCTGTTCTCGCTGTGTGTGTCATCTTTGAGCCTGTGGCGCGCCCTGCGTCAGGCGTATTGGTGGCAATTTGCCTTGGTCTCCGGTGTCGGCTCGTTGATCTATTTGTTCGACGCCTACACACGCCCTGTGGGTGATCGCCCCAATTTGGTCGCCACGGTGATGGGCCTTTTCTGCATCGGCACAGTGATGCAAGCCATTGCCAGCCAGCAGCGCATTGGCGCGGGCTTCATGCGCTGGTTGAGATGGTCCAACGCCGTGGTGATCGTGCTATGTGTGTCGCTGGTGTATGCCGAGCAAGTGACGCGTCTGCAATTGGCCGGTCTCTATACGCTGATCTATTTCAATCAATCTGCGGTGATCGGATTGGCCCGCGGTTTGACCGTCAGCACGACGCCCTTGATGCTGTCTTTGTGCCTGTATCCCACCGTGGTATTGGGCGTCTATGTTGGTTGGGTAGATGCTTTCTGGTTACGCTATTTGGTCGGACTGGTCATGTTCCTTGTTTGCATGTGCATTTTGGTAGATGGCCTGTTACGAGAAAACGCCAGAATGCTCAAGACCGTTGGCAAACTGGACCACGCGACCCATCAGTTGCAGTCGACTCTCGACGCCATGTTGGCGGGTTCATCCAAGGTGGCCGTGGCAGGGCAAGAGGTGTCCAGTAGCGCGCAAGAGTTGGCTATACGAACCGACCAGCAAACGGATCATGTGAGGTCTGTGGCCGAGGTCATTAATGCAGTGGCTGATCAAGTGCAGCAAACCACCAGCAATGTGGTGGCTGTGGATGAACAATGCAATCGCTTGAAAGACCATGCGCGTCAGGGTGATGAGGTGGTGAATGGGGCGGTCTCATCGATCCAATTGATCAGCCAGCGATCCACAGAAATGAATGCCGCCATCTCGATGATCGAGTCGATTGCCTTTCAAACCAACATCTTGGCTATCAATGCTGCGATTGAGGCGGCGCGTGCAGGAACAGCGGGGCGAGGCTTTGCGGTGGTGGCAGCGGAGGTCAGAGCCTTATCGCAAAGAACCACAGACTCTGCCCGCCAGGTGAAGCAGTTGATTGAAAGAACCACCGCCCAGGCAGACGATGGTGTCCATCGCATCCAAGGTGTGAAAGAGAGCCTGGCAGGCATCGTTCAAAACGTGGAAGACGTTGCTGCGCGGACCCAGCAAGTGGCCAGCGACGCCATGGCGCAGAGTCAGTCTTTGGCTGCAGTGAAGCAACGCTTGGAAGACCTAGCCGAATTGACGGATTCCAATGCGCAACTGGTGGCCACCTCGGTCATGGCTGCGGATGAGATGAACGCGAGCGCAGCCGATTTGCGGGAAATGGTGGCTCGCAGCCACCTGACCGAAGAGGCTGTGGCAGCGGGTTTGCCGGCTGGGGCCCCACCTAGACCCAGTGCGGCAACACCAACATTGGGTCCCAGGTCTGCGCCACCCAGCGCTTGCAAAGAGGTCGAGTTCTTTTGAACCCATCTGTGAGTCATCTGTAAGCCTGATGGCATAAAAAAAGGAGCTTCGAAGGCTCCTTTTGTGTTTGCGCGATCGGGCGATCAGGCGATCAGGCTGCGGGTGTTGCTGCCTGTGCGTTGCGCAGGCGGATGTGCAGTTCGCGCAGTTGCTTCTCGTCGACGTTGGACGGTGCGCCGGTCAACAGACACTGGGCACGCTGTGTCTTGGGGAAGGCGATCACGTCGCGGATGGACTCGGCCTTGGTCATCAGAGTAACCAGACGGTCCAGACCGAAAGCCAAACCACCGTGAGGAGGGGCGCCGTATTGCAGCGCATCCAGCAGGAAGCCGAACTTGACCTTGGCATCTTCTTCTGTGATGTTCAGGGCACTGAACACCTTCGATTGCACGTCGGCGCGGTGGATACGGATCGAACCGCCACCCAACTCCCAGCCGTTCAAGACCATGTCATAGGCCTTGGCAATGCACTTGCCAGGATCGGTGTCCATGTAGTCTTCGTGACCATCCTTCGGTGCGGTGAAGGGGTGGTGCACGGCGTTCCAACGGTCTTCCTCGTCGTCGTGTTCGAACATGGGGAAGTCCACCACCCACAGCGGTGCCCAGCGGTCTTCGAACAAACCAGCCTTCTTGCCGAAGTCGGAGTGACCGACCTTCAAGCGCAGTGCGCCGATCGCGTCGTTGACGATCTTGGCCTTGTCGGCGCCGAAGAAAATCAGGTCGCCGTCCTTGGCGCCGGTGCGCTTCAGGATCTCTGCGATGGCGGCATCGTGCAGGTTCTTCACGATGGGGGACTGCAGGCCATCACGGCCCTTGGCCACTTCGTTGACCTTGATCCAGGCCAGGCCCTTGGCACCGTAGATCTTGACGAACTCGGTGTAAGCGTCGATTTCGCCGCGCGACATCTCAGCACCACCGGGCACGCATAGGGCCACCACGCGGCCACCCTTGGTGGTGGCGGGAGTGGAGAACACCTTGAAGTCCACGTCGGCCATCACGTCGGTCAGTTCGGTGAACTGCAGCTTGACGCGCAGGTCAGGCTTGTCCGAACCGTACAGGTGCATGGCGTCAGCGTATTGCATGACGGGGTAGGCACCCAGGTCCACATCCAGCGCCTTCTTGAAGACGTGGCGGATCATGCCTTCGAACATGTCACGGATTTCCTGCTCGGTCAGGAAGCTCGTTTCAATATCGATCTGGGTGAATTCGGGCTGGCGGTCTGCACGCAAGTCTTCGTCGCGGAAGCACTTGGTGATCTGGTAGTAGCGGTCGTAGCCGGCCACCATCAGCAACTGCTTGAACAGCTGAGGCGATTGGGGCAGGGCGAAGAACTGACCGTCGTGGACGCGCGAGGGCACCAGGTAGTCACGGGCGCCTTCGGGGGTGGACTTGGTCAGCATCGGGGTTTCGATGTCGACAAAACCGTGTTCGTCCAGATACTTGCGGCACTCCATGGCCACGCGGTAGCGCAGCATCAGGTTCTTCTGCATGTAAGGACGACGCAGGTCCAGCACGCGGTGAGTCAAGCGGGTGGTTTCCGACAGGTTCTCGTCGTCGATCTGGAACGGAGGCGTCACCGAAGCGTTCAGCACTTCCAGGGTGTGCCCCAGCACTTCGATCTTGCCGCTGGTCAGGCCATTGTTTTCGGTGCCGGCGGGGCGGGCGCGCACCACACCGGTCACCTTCAGGCAGAACTCACTGCGGACGTCTTCAGCCACTTTGAAAGAGTCGGCACGGTCGGGGTCAAACACCACCTGTACCAGACCTTCGCGGTCACGCAGGTCGATGAAGATCACGCCGCCGTGGTCGCGACGACGGTGGGCCCAGCCCATCAGGGTAACGGTCTGGCCCATCAGCGCTTCGCTGACCAGTCCGCAGTAAGTGGTTCGCATCGTTGTTCTCCGGAATAGCTTGTCGGGCGCGCGGCGTGGCGCCCCGAAACCCTCGATTGTCCCTCAGGAATGAGGTCTTTTGAGCGAGGGTTAGGCCGATGTCGCGGCCGGGTTGGACTCGGGTGTCTTGGGGGCGTCCGCAGGTGGCGGCGCGACCACACCCATCGAAATGATGTACTTCAGGGCTTCGTCTACCGACATGGCCAGCGGTTGCACGTCGGCTCGGGGCACGATGAGCATGAAGCCGGATGTGGGGTTGGGGGTGGTGGGCACGTACAAGGTGACGTGCTCAGTTGGTAGTTTTTCCGCCACCTCTCCACCCGGCTTGCCGGTCACGAAGGCAATCGTCCACGAGCCTTGGCGCGGATACTGCACCAACACCGCCTCGCGAAATGCTTGGCCGCTGCTCGAAAACAAAGTGTCAGACACCTGTTTGACCGAGTTGTAGATGCTCTTGACGATGGGAATGTTGGACAGGATGCGGTTGGACTGGTTCAACAGCCACTGCCCGGCCATATTGGTCACGGCCACACCGGTCAGCCACAGGGCGGTGATCAAGATGATCACACTCAAGCCTGGGATTTGTTGCAGGTCTTGCAAAGCGGGATGCAAGCTGGCTGGCAGCACGGTTTGTGCGGCCGTCACCATCCATGCAAAGACACCGTCGAGGGTGCCAATGACATTCTTGAGCACCCAGATGGTGATGGCCAGAGGCAGCCAGACCAACAAACCGGTGAGGATGTATTTTTTCACTATGTGACTTCTGTGGGTTAGTGGCAGGCGCAGGATGAACCGCAAGGGGGTGTGCCGCCACCGCTGTCACCGCCGGAGCTAGACGAGGTGTCGGCACTGGCTGCTGCTGTGGTCGATGCAGCCGCCGGGCCGGTCGCCGCTGCACTGGTGCCACCCGATCCCCCTCGGAAATCGGTGACATACCAACCAGAACCCTTCAGTTGAAAGCCAGCTGCAGTCAGTTGCTTTTTGAAAGCTTCTGCGCCGCAATGAGGGCAGGTGGTCAGGGCAGGATCAGACATTTTCTGCAGCACGTCTTTGGCGTGGCCGCAGGCTTCGCAGCGATAGGCGTAAATCGGCATGGTAACCCTCGGGTTTTCCAGAATGACGCCATTTTAATGGTGGCGCCCCGTTTAAATTTCAAGAGGGGCTGATCAAGCAGCGTGTGCCAGCTCGGTTTGACGATCAGAAATCCACTGCGGCATCAATGAGCCGACGATCATCCCGAACAAAGCCAGGATCAGTCCGGCCAGTTGCCCAGGGAAGGCTTCGCCCAGCGTGCTGTTGAGCGTGAAGAGCAGCAAGGTGCCAATACCCAGCGTGATCGACAGGATGGCGCCTTGGGTGGTGGCACGTTTCCAATAGAGACCAAAGGTCAGCGGCACAAAGGCACCCACCAAGGGGATCTGGTAAGCGGCGGACACCAAATCGTAAATGGCCGTGCCCTGCATGACGATGGCGTAGGTCAGGACCAAAGCGGTGAAGATGAGCAGTGTGATCCGCATGGACAGCAGAATTTGCTTGTCGCTCATGCCGGGGTGGATGTTTTTGAGGATGTTTTCCACAAAGCTGGTCGACGGTGCCAACAGGGTCGCAGAGGAGGTGGACTTGATGGCCGAAACCAGCGCGCCGAAGAAGAAGATCTGGGCGATCAGAGGCATCTTGCTCAGAATCAGTGTGGGCAGGATCTTTTGGGGATCGTTGGCGAGCAACTCACGCGTTTCGGTGGGCATGATGATCAAAGAAGATGCCACGATGAACATCGGCACAAAGGCGAACAGCAGGTAGCTGAAGCCGCCGATGATGGCGCCCTTCTGGGCGGTGGCGCTGTCTTTGGCCGACATCACACGTTGGAACACGTCCTGCTGTGGAATCGAGCCCAACATCATGGTGATGGCTGCTGCGATGAACCACACCCAACCTTCCGGGGTGGCCTCAGGCAGGATCTTGAACCAGTTCTGTTGCTCGGCCAGGGCCAGAACCTTGTCGGCGCCCCCAGCTTGTTCACCCGCCAAGTAGGCGATGAAGGACAGGCCAATCACCAGCACGATCATTTGGACGAAGTCGGTCCAGGCGACCGCCAGCATGCCGCCAATCAACACATAGATCAGCACCAATGCCGTGCCGATGGTCATGCCGACAGCGGGGGGGATGGCGCCGCCAGACAGCACGGTGAACACCAAGCCCAATGCAGTGATCTGCGCTGCCACCCAACCCAGATAGCTCAAGATGATGGCAATGGAGCAAAAAATCTCCACCCCTTTGCCATAGCGTTGGCGATAAAAGTCGCCAATCGTGAGCAGACTCATTTTGTAGAGTCGGGAGGCAAAAAAGGCGCCCACCAGTACCAGACACATCGAGGCGCCAAAGGGGTCTTCAATCACCGCATTCAAACCGCCTTCGACAAATTTGGCGGGGATGCCCATTACCGTCTCGGCGCCAAACCAGGTCGCGAACGTGGTGGTGATCACCATGAACAAGGGCAAACTGCGGCCCGCGATGGCGAAGTCGGTGGTGCTCTTGATGCGCGTGCCGGCGTAGATCCCGATGCCCATGGTGCCGACCAGGTACAGAAGGACAAAGGCGAGCAAAGTAGTGTTCATGTCGAGGACAAGGACGCAGGGTTTACAACACGCCTGCACCGTGCAGACGAAGCATGACTTGGGCCGCCAGCAGCCCCATCACGAATCCGAAGGCCACCCAAGCGATGGCAGACAGGATGCGGTTCGTGCGGCGTTGCTCGGCCAGGATGGCGTACAACTCGCGTCGCACGTCCAGCGAGCCGGATTCTAAGTTGTGGTGAACAAGCCTAGGCAGTTCAGGGATGAGTTTGGCGTACCGAGGAGCCTCGCGTTTGAGTCGGTCCCACAAGCCACGCAGGCCCACTTGCTCGTTCATCCACCTCTCGAGGAAGGGTTTGGCCGTGCTCCACAGGTCGAGTTCTGGGTCGAGTTGACGCCCCAATCCCTCGACGTTGAGCAAGGTTTTTTGCAACAAAACCAGTTGCGGCTGGATTTCAACGTTGAAGCGGCGCGAGATCTGGAAGAGTCGCATCAGGACTTGACCCAGGGAGATTTCCTTCAGAGGGCGGTCGAAATAGGGCTCGCACACGGTGCGGACCGCACCTTCCAGCTCGTCCACTCGGGTGTTGGCGGGCACCCAGCCACTTTCAATGTGCAGTTCAGCCACACGCTTGTAGTCGCGGCGGAAGAAGGCAATGAAGTTTTGCGCCAAGTAGTCCTTGTCGACCTCGGTGAGGGTGCCGATGATGCCGAAGTCGAGTGCGATGTAGCGACCAAACGTGGCCGGGGCGAGGCTGACCTGGATGTTGCCGGGGTGCATGTCGGCGTGGAAGAAGCCGTCACGGAAAACCTGGGTGAAGAAAATGGTTACGCCGTCGCGGGCGAGTTTTCTGATGTCGACGCCAGCTTCGCGCAGACGATTCATCTGACTGATGGGGACGCCCTTCATGCGCTCCATCACCATGACGGTGGGCGTGCAGTAGTCCCAGATCATTTCTGGCACCATGACCAGGTTCAGTCCGTCCATGTTGCGCCGCAATTGCGCCGCATTGGCAGCTTCTCGGACCAGGTCGAGTTCGTCGTGCAGGTACTTATCGAATTCGGCCACCACTTCCCGTGGTTTGAGGCGCTTGCCGTCGGACCAAAGGCGTTCCACCCAGCCAGCCAGCGTACGCATCAAGGCCAGATCATCGTCAATGACCGCCAACATGCCGGGGCGTAAGACCTTGACGGCCACTTCTCGGCCATCGTGCAACACCGCAAAGTGCACTTGCGCGATCGATGCGCTGGCGATGGGGTCGGCATCGAATTGGCTGAAGACCTCACTGATGGGCTTGCCCAGGGCCTTCTCAACCAATTTGACCGACTCGGCGCTGGGAAACGGTGGCACCCGATCTTGCAATTTGGCCAATTCGTCGGCCACGTCCGGCGGCAACAGGTCGCGCCGGGTCGAGAGCATCTGGCCAAACTTGACGAAGATGGGGCCCAGCAACTCCAGGGCCTCGCGCAAACGTTGACCACGTGGTGCATCGAGCTTGCGCCCCACAGCCAAGATGCGCCCAAGCAAGGTGAACTTGGGGCGTTGCAAGCTGTCAAGCAACAGGCCGTCTAGCCCGTAACGCAGGGCAATCAGGGCAATGTAGACGGGACGAAGCAAGGCACGCATGGAGGGTAGTCAGTTGGGCAGCAAGCAGGCGAGGGTGTCAGTGTGGCGCAGTAGAGGCATCTTTGTTGGGACGCCAACGCTCAAAAGCTTGTTTGACGCCGCTGCTGAGTGTGCTGAGCATTTGCGCCGGGGTGTTGCCCATCCAGCGTGCCAGGTCATCTTCGATGTCCCAACGCAAGTTTTTCATCATCCAAGAGGCGGCCTCGGCCAGCGCGGCGTCGCCGTCGATCTTCACTTCGGGGCGTTGGCCCTTGATCAACCGGGCAGCCATGTTCAATGGATCGGCCAGTTGAATGTGGATCGTCAAATGCGGTGTCGCGGGCTCGCCCGCGGGTGTGTCAGGGTTGTCACCAGTTGGGTGACGCTCCAGCAATCCGGCCGGCGTGATCTGGAAGCGGATGTTGGGCGGCAAGCGGAACACCGAGTCCAGAGCTGCGCCTAGGTAGCTGGGCAATTGAGTCGACAGTTCACGTTGCCAGCGGATGTCGACCATTTGGCCGCTGAAGGGGCGCAGTTTCCCTTGTGCAACAGGTTCGCTGCTGATGACGTGGTTCAAGACCAAGGTCAGTCGGTCTAGGGCCGCAGGGGCCAGCCAGGAGAGTGGGTTCATAGCCATGGCGCCATTGTAGGGCTCCCACCCAACCAAGCGGTTACCCGCAAATCAACGGGTGAAGGTCGACAAACTGTCATTCGTTTTGAGCCACAATGTTTGGCATTCCTAGGTTTAACCCTTGTGCTGTATTTGGCAGCCGGGTTTCTTTGTGATTCCAAATTGATTTCCGGGGCACCGGTCGGTGTCCCTGGCATACATGTTCAATAACCGAAACTACAACCGGACGTTTTTCAATGCGCCACAGTCTGTGACATCTTTTGTCGCAGCGTTTTTGGAGCCATTCATCACGGTAGGCACCTTGTTGGGGTGTATGGCTTACTTTGACGAACCGGTGATGCGCGCGTCCATGGCCTTGTGTCTACTGGTTTTTGCGCTGACATTTCCAGGAAGAAATCGCTTCGGCGATTCTCGATTGGAAGCGGGGATCGACATTTTGTCGTCCTGGGTGGCGATGCTGTTGATTCTCTGGCTGTGCGGCTATGCCACCAACAGTCTGATGTTCTTTGAGGCTGAGGTGATGATGGCGTGGGCCATCGTGACCCCAGTGGTTCAATGGGCCGCTGTCTTGATCGGCAAGTGGATCTTGAAGTACCGCTCTACGCGTCCAGGCGCCAAGCGCCGCGCGATTGTGGTGGGCGCTGGGCCGTTAGGTGGCAAAGTGGCGCGGGCCTTGCAAAGCAACCCTGATCAAAGTATTGAATTTGTAGGCTATTTTGATGATCGTACCGACAGCCGTGTGCTGCCCGAGGCGGTCAGCATGCGTCTGGGCGGTTTGCGAGACGTGGCCAATTACGTCTACGCCCAAGGCATTCATGAGGTCTACATTACTTTGCCACTCGGCTCCCAGCCGCGTATTGTTGAGCTGTTGGAGGCCGTTCAAGGTACCACCGCGTCCCTGTATTTCGTGCCCGATGTATTCGGCATCAGCATTATTCAAGGACGTCTGCAGGACATGAATGGCGTGCCGGTGGTGGGTATTTGTGAAACCCCATTTACCGGTACCAATGAGTTGGTCAAACGTGTATCGGACATCATTTTGGCCAGCATCATTTTGGTGTTGATATCGCCGATATTGCTGGGGTTGGCCATTGGTGTGAAGCTGAGTTCGCCTGGCCCCATCATTTTTAAACAGCGCCGAAATGGCTTGGATGGCGAGGAAATCATTGTCTACAAGTTCCGCTCCATGCGGACGCAAGACAACGGTCCTGTGGTCAAACAAGCCACCAAGGACGACCCTCGCATCACGCCCTTTGGTGCCTTCATCCGTCGAACCTCTCTGGACGAGTTGCCCCAATTCATCAATGTGCTGCAGGGGCGCATGAGCATCGTGGGGCCTCGCCCCCATGCTGTCGCTCACAACGAGGAATACCGTCGTTTGATCAAGGCGTACATGGTGCGCCACAAGGTGCGTCCAGGCATCACGGGATGGGCGCAGGTCAATGGCTATCGAGGCGAGACGGAAACCATCGAAAAGATGCAAGCGCGAGTCGAATACGACTTGGAGTACTTGCGCAACTGGTCGCTGGGATTGGATCTACAGATTGTTGTGCGCACCATTCGGTTGATGGTGTTTGATCGCAACGCGTACTGATAAAAGCATAGAGACAAAAGAGGTATTTGTGGTGGCGAAATTGAATATTCGATGGAATCGGTGGCTCGTGTTGCTTGGGGCTTCAGCATGGATGTCAATGGCCGCTGCAGAGCCTTTCTCCTTGACCGCCTCCCACAGTTGGCAACGTGATTCGAATTTTGGTCGCACCTCTACGCCCATCGCGGACACGATCAACACCACTGCGTTGCAGTTGGGCTTTGATAAGGCTTACGGTCGTCAAACCTACGCAGCCAAGGCGAAAGTGGCGGCGGTGCGTTTCAGCGACTACGGCAACTTGGACAACGATGCCAAGGATGTATCAGCAGGTTTCTCATCTGAGATCCTGTCGAACTGGAGGTTGTCTCTGAATGGGGCCTATGGTGAAAACCTGAACCAGTTTGAAAACAACAACAGCGGCGAAGAGCGAGTGGTGCGCAACATTCGAACCACCAAGAGTGCCCAAGCCCAATTGATCTACGGCATCTCAGGTTTGTGGGCACTGGTCGGGTCGGCAGGCAAAAACACTTTGGCGTACTCGTCGTCGACCTACAACTACTTGAATTACAGCCAAAACAGCGTCGGCTTGAAGGCCGTTTACTACAGCACTGACCTGCTGAATTACAGCGTCGGTGTTCGCAAGGAAGAGGCGGATTACTACAACCAGGGCGAACTGATCGACGAATGGAACGTTGACTTCTCGACGGATTGGAAAGTGTCTGGCTTGAGCACCCTGGGTGCGACCTTGAGTTGGACGCAGAGCGAGCGCCAGACACGCCCCGGTTCTGTGATTTCAGGCC
This sequence comes from Aquabacterium sp., assembly GCA_046299355.1. GTDB lineage: Bacteria > Pseudomonadota > Gammaproteobacteria > Burkholderiales > Burkholderiaceae_C > Aquabacterium. The sequence continues at coordinate 213,974 of JBKBIO010000003.1, forward strand.
GAAATTACAACGGCCTGACAGGGAATCTGAATTGGAACTACACGCCGGGCGGCATGCTGTCTTATGGCTTGAGCATGTACAAGACGTCCAATGCAGACCAATTCAACCAGCGCTATGTGGCCATCAATGGCACCTCAGCCACTTTGGATACGGCGCTGGTGTCGTTCAACAACCGGGTGTTCTCAACCACGGCTTATGCCAAGTTGACCGCGACGGCGAAAACATCGTTCACCGCGTCTGCAACCTGGTCTCACTTCAATGTGGACCGCACGGGGTTGTCGTCGGTGGATGCGAACGACAGCAGCGATTACGCCAATTTGACACTCAATACCAACTACCAGTTCGATCGTTGGTTGCGTTTTTCGGCTGGTTTGAGCCGATATGAACAGACCAAGGATGTGACGCGTAAGGCCTACTCCGGACGCAGTGTCACATTGTCGGCATCGGTCTTGCTTGACTAAAAAACGACTGGGATCCATTCATGGCTTGTATCTTATTGACCGGGGCTTCCGGCTATATTGCCTCTCACACATGGCTGGCCTTGAAAGAGGCTGGCTTCGATGTGGTTGGGATTGACAGCTTTGTCAACAGCTCGCCCGTGGTCTTGAATCGCATTCAGAAGATCGGCGGGTTTGAGCCCCAATTTGTCCAAGGTGATGTGCGAGATGCCAAGGCCTTGGATCAATGCTTTGAATTGGGCAAGCAGTTTGGTGGCATCCAGGCGGTCGTTCACTTTGCGGCCTTGAAGGCTGTGGGCGAGTCCGTAGAAAAGCCCTTGGACTACTTTGAGAACAACATCGGGGGCTTGCTCTCGGTGTGTCAGGCCATGAAGCGACATGGCGTGGTCAATGTGGTGTTCAGTTCCTCTGCCACGGTGTATGGCAAGCCAGAGCGCTTGCCCATCACAGAAGACTCTCCTCTGCGCGTGACCAATCCTTATGGTCAGACCAAACTGATGGGCGAGGAGATGTTGCGCGAGTTGGAGCGCTGTGATTCGTCTTGGCGTGTAGCCTACCTGCGTTACTTCAATCCGGTGGGCGCGCATGCGTCGGGTTTGATCGGCGAAGATCCTCGTGGGATTCCGAACAACTTGATGCCTTACGTGGCACAAGTGGCCGTGGGCAAGCGCGAGCACTTGAATGTGTTTGGTAACGACTACGACACGCCCGATGGCACCGGTGTTCGCGATTACATCCATGTGTGTGATCTGGCTGAAGGCCATGTGGCCGCGCTGCGTTACCTGTTCGACAAGAAGCAGTCTTTGACAGTGAACCTGGGCACTGGGCGCGGCTACAGTGTGTTGGAGTTGGCGAAAGCCTACGGAGCGGCGGCCGATCGAGACATTCCTGTGGTGTTTGCGCCTCGACGTCCTGGCGATGTGGATGCCTGTTACGCAGATCCGTCACATGCGGAGCGCACCATGGGGTGGAAGGCCACCCGGGGGTTGAGCCAGATGTGCGTGGACTCCTGGCGGTGGCAATCCACCAACCCCAACGGGTTTGAAAGTTGATTCATATTTTCGGGAAGATCAAATCATGACGAAGCACACTATCATTCCGGTCATCATGGCAGGTGGCTCAGGGACGCGTTTGTGGCCATTGTCGCGCGCGCTGTATCCCAAGCAGTTCTTGGTTCTGCAGGGCAATCAAAGCTTGTTTCAGCAAGCGCATCTGCGTCTGCAGGCGCTGGCCGCTCAGGACATCGACGTCACCTCGCCCTGCGTGGTGGGCAATGAGGAACACCGCTTTCTGGTGTTGGATCAATTGCGTGAAGTCAAAGGCGCGCCTTCGTCTTTGATCCTGGAGCCAGCCGGACGTAACACCGCACCTGCAGTGACTTTGGCGGCCCTGCAGGCTGTTGAAAACGGCGAAGATCCGATTCTGGTGGTGACACCCGCGGATCAAACCGTGACGAACGAGGCGGCCTATGTTGCGGCGGTGCAAACCGCCATCCGCGCTGCTGCGCAAGGCGATATCGTGATCTTGGGTGTGACCCCCGATCGACCTGAAACCGGTTTTGGCTACATCCGTTCTGGCGATGCCGATGGCGCGGGTGTGCGCCCTGTGCAGGCTTTTGTTGAAAAGCCGAATCTGGAGACCGCCAAGTCGTATCTGGCGCAGGGTGGCTATTACTGGAACAGCGGCATGTTTGTCATGCGGGCTTCGCGTTGGCTGGCTGCGCTCGGTCATTTCCGCGCTGACATTGCCACGGCGACACAACAGTCGTGGACTGTGCGGGCCAAAGACGAGATGTTCGTGCGCCCCGGCAAGGCCGAGTTCACTGCTGTGCCTTCCGAGTCGGTGGACTATGCGGTGATGGAGCAATGTCCCTCCAAGCCCGAAGCCGGCTTTGTGGTGCGCATGGTGCCCTTGGATGCGGGGTGGTCTGATCTGGGCGCATGGGATGCCGTGTGGCAGGTGTCGGACCAAGATGCCCAAGGCAACGCCGCTCATGGCGATGTGTTGATGCATGACACCAAGAACACCTTGGTGCACGCCACTGGTCGTCTGGTGACGACTGTGGGCGTGGACAACGTGGTCGTCGTGGAGACGCCCGATGCCGTCATGGTGGCCGATCGCAGCCGTAGCCAAGACGTCAAGAAGATCGTGGAAAAGCTGGCGGCGGAAGGTCGCTCTGAAGGCACGCTGCATCGTCGCGTTCACCGTCCATGGGGCTGGTATGACTCGATCGACGCGGGCCCTCGCTTTCAGGTCAAGCGCATCATGGTCAAGCCGAAGGCCTCTTTGAGCTTGCAGATGCACCACCATCGTGCCGAGCACTGGATTGTGGTCAGTGGCACCGCCGAAGTCACCAACGGTGACAAGGTCCTGCTGTTGTCGGAAAACCAGTCCACCTACATTCCATTGGGAACAGTGCACCGCTTGGTCAACCCCGGCACCATTCCGCTGGAAATCATTGAGGTGCAGTCGGGCAGTTATCTGGGCGAAGACGACATCGTGCGCTTCCAGGACAACTACGGCCGGTCTGCTTGATCGGAACTCTGGCAGCTGCATGGCTGCCGGATGCCAGTAGGCAAAAAAAGGGCTAGCCTGATCAGCTAGCCCTTTTTGCATGGGTGTGGCGATTGAAGCAGGGTCCTTATGCCCAGCAGCGAATCAGATCGAGTGGGGTGTCGGTGATGACATCCGCCTGCCAGACGCGAATGTCGGTGCCATGGCCGAGATAACCCCAGGCAGCCGCTGCGCTGGGCATGTGTGCGGCTTTAGCGGCTTGGATGTCGCGCAGGTCGTCGCCCACGTACAGGGTGGCTGCGGGACTCACGCCCAGTTGTTCGCAGGCCGTGAGCAAGGGCAGAGGGTGCGGTTTGGCGTGCGCGGTGGTGTCACCACTGATGATGACACCAGCCCGTTCACTCAAGCCCAGTCCAGCCATCACCGGTACGGTGAATTTGTGGGGCTTGTTGGTGACCACGCCCCACTTCATGCTGCGTGACTCGATGTCTTGCAGGACGGCTTCCATGCCTTCAAAGAGGCAGGTCGTTTCGGCAAGGCATTCCAAGTATGCATCGAGGAAAGCCTGCCGATAGGCTTCGTATTCAGGGTGGTCAGGATGGATGTCCATGCCTGCAGCCAAGAGGCCTCGCGCACCAGCAGAGGCCCAGGGGCGCAGCAGGGACAGGGGTTGCGGTGCCAGGCCATCTCGAGCACGGACGCGATTGAGCGCGCCAGCCAGATCCCCCGCGGTGTCGGCCAAGGTGCCATCCAGATCAAACAGCACGGCTTGGGGCGCTTGTGCCCATGACAGGGTGGTGCTCATGGTCAGGCGGGTTTGCGGCAAGCCAGCAGGTAGTTCACGCTGGTGTCACCCGACAACCAATAGCGGCGAGTCAAAGGGTTGTATTCCATGCCTTTGAACTGCACGGTATCCAGCCCCGCCTCGCGAGCCCAGCGCGCCAGCTCTGCGGGTTGAATGAATCGGGCGTAGTCGTGCGTGCCTTTGGGCAGCATCTTGAGCAGGTATTCCGCGCCGATGATGGCAAACAGATAGGCCTTGGGGTTGCGGTTGATGGTGGAGAAAAACACCCAACCGCCAGGTTTGACCAGGTTCATGCACGCTTGCACCACGGAGGTCGGATCGGGCACGTGTTCCAGCATTTCCATGCAGGTCACCACATCGAACGATGCGGGTTGTTCTGCGGCCAAGGCTTCTACGGCCACCGAGCGGTAGTCGATGTTGGCAACGCCGGCTTCCATGGCGTGCAGTTGGGCCACTTTCAGAGGGCGATCGGACAGGTCAATGCCCAACACATCTGCGCCACGGCGGGCCATGGATTCGGCCAGGATGCCGCCGCCGCAGCCCACGTCGACCACGCGTTTGCCGCGGATCTGGGCCTGCTGGTCGATCCAGTCCAGGCGCAAGGGGTTGATTTCGTGCAGCGGGCGGAATTCGCTTTCAGGGTCCCACCATTTGTGGGCCAGGTCACCGAATTTCGCGAGTTCTTGGGGGTCGGCATTCATCATGGGTGTGATGCTACCCAAAGCTGAGCGATCTGGCGCGCTTGGGGGCAGAAAACAGATGGGTTTTGATGGGAATCAGTAGGCGGTCGACGGTGCCTGGTTTTGTATGCGACAGTTCTGCCTCTTGGATTTGAGGAGCGAACAAATGAGCTGGCTGGTCTACGGCATTCCCAACTGCAACACGGTCAAGAAGGCGAGGACTTGGTTCGACGAGCAGGGGCAGACCTATGCTTTTCATGACTACAAGAAGCAAGGTGTGCCGGCCGATCGTCTGGATGCGTGGATCCAACAAGTGGGTTGGGAAGTGCTGGTGAACCGTCAAGGTACCACCTGGCGTCAACTGGATGACGCCACCAAGGCCGGTGTGGTCGATGCCGCTTCGGCGCGATCGCTGATGCTGGACAAGGCCAGTGTGATCAAGCGCCCCGTGGTGGAAAAGAACGGCTCGGTCGTTGCGGTGGGCTTTGATGACAACAAAGCGGCCAGCATTCAGAGCCAGTTTTGATCAAGCCAGTTTGATGTCTGTTTCCCCGTGCCGTAGCCGGCATTCGCGCATCAAAGCAGGAGTTCAAACTGCCCAGTGGCGACCACTTGCCCGTTGATCTGTACGTCCACGCGGTGAAGGCCGGGGTAGTAGGTGCGTGTGGTGACGGGTTTCAATGAGTGACGCTTGTGCCATTGCTGGGCCCCACGGCCATCGAGTGTCCACTCCTTGCCTTTGAATACTTTGGGCGAGGTGCCACCGTTGGCGCGCACGTGGTGCACCACATAGTCCAAGGCCACGGTTTGGGGCTTGTGTGAGGTGGCCTGCAAGTGCACGGTCAGATGCAGGTCGTCACCCAAACGAAGCCGTTGGCTGGACAGGGTCAGTTGAACCTGGCCTTCGAACGGGCGGTGCAGTCCCCAGGCCGCCAACATGCCTGGGTGAGCTTGTTTGATCAAACTGCGGCTGGCATGGCGCAAGAGCTTTTGCCGTTGAGGGGATGCATTGCTCAGGTGGGTCTTGACCCAATCGACCAGCAAGTCGGGGTGGTCTTTGCCGATGTCATTGAGGTGGTTGGCCACGCTGCGTCGAACGTACTCGCTGGGGTCATCCTGTAATTGCCGAATCAAGGGCCAGCAAGGGCTGGGGTCTTGAACCAGAGGGTGCAGGCGCAAGCCCCAGGGAAGGCGCGGTCGGCTCCCTTCGCTGACCAGACGGCGGACGTGGGCGCTGGGGTCATGGGCCCAGGTTTGGAGAGTCTGAAAACACAAGTCCGGGTGCCGCAGCAAAAAAGGCCGAATGGCGAACTCTGCGGTGGAGCGCTGCGTCAGGGCATGCAGCGCTGGTAGCGCATCGTGGGGGTGATCCAGGCCATGCGTGGCCACGTATTCGCCCATGATCCAGACCGACCAACCCGCCAAGCCCGTGTCGTCGGTTTGTAGTTCGCCTAAGGCCTTGTCGGGGTCGTGTTCAAACACGGGCGGCGGGATTCTTTTCAGGCTGCGCACCATGATGTCTGCGCTTTGAGCGAAGTCGGCCGGTAGATGTTGGGCCAACTGTTGCGCGACGTGGTTAACGCGCGCCTTCAATTCCAGCGCATCCAAGCCCTGCAAGGCCGCTTGCTGGAAGCCCGCGGCTGGAAATCGTGGCCAAGCGCGCTGGATGTGATGAGCCATTTGCGCGATCACATCTTGATTGATCCAATTTTTGAAGGGCTCGGCCATGACGGGTAGACAGAGGTGTAGTCGCTGCATTCTCGCACTGCGTCCGCACGATAATGGCAACCCTTGCTGTGAACGGAACAAGCCTGTGCGTGCCCTGAAATTGCCTTCCCTCGATTGGTTTTTGCTTGGCATGTTGGCGGCTGTCGTGGTGGCGAGCCTGTGGCCCGAGCTTGGCCGCAGTCAAGGCCCTTTGCACTTGGGGGTGGTCACCGATTGGGGCGTGTGGGGCCTGTTTTTCCTGCACGGCATGGCTTTGTCCACCGATAGCCTGAAAGACGGTGCCTCGCGCTGGAAGCTGCATCTGCTGGTGCAGTCGTGCACCTATCTCTGGTTTCCTGTGTGGTGGGCCTTGTGGGCCTCACTATTGGGTGCTTGGGTGTCGCATGAGCTCTTGATGGGCTTCTTCTTCTTGGCTGTGCTGCCGTCGACCGTGTCGTCCAGTGTGGCCATGGCGGCCTTGGCGCGTGGCCGTGTGGCGGCGGCCGTCTTGAATGCCACCTTGTCGACCTTGTTGGGCGTGTTTCTCACGCCTTTGTTGGTGAGCGTGGTCATGGGCAGCCAGCAGGGTGATGCCATGCATGTGGGTGACACCATGTGGAAGATCGCCCGCATGCTGCTCTTGCCCTTTGCCTTGGGGCATCTGCTGCGCCCTTGGCTGTTGCCTTGGTTCACCCGCATCAAGCCATTCACCAATGTGTTCGACCGGTGGGTGATCGTGCTGTTGGTGTGGTCCGCGTTTTCTGACTCGGTGGCCGATGGCTTGTGGCGTCAACACGGCGTGGGCCTGCTGTTGCAAGCCTTGTTGGGGGTGGGCCTCTTTTTGATCCCGACCTTGTGGGGCAGTCGTTGGGTGGCCCGCCGCTTGGGCATGGATGTCGAAGATGAAATCGTGGCCGTGTTTTGCGGCTCGAAAAAGACCATGGCCTCCGGCATGCCCATGGCCAAGCTCTTGTTTGGTGGCCAGCCAGCTATGGGTGTTTTGATTCTGCCCATCATGATCTATCACCAGGTGCAGATGTTTGTGTGCACAGTCTTGGCTCGGCGTTACGCACAACGACCATGAGCAGCCACCAACTGTTGGACTATCAACCCCCGCCCGATCAAGGTTTGGACCTGATCTGGGCTGATGACCATGTGATCGTGGTCAACAAGCCCAGTGGCTTGCTCAGTGTGCCGGGCCGGGGCGAGGCGTATGCCGATTGCATGGCCTCGCGCGTGCAGCAACGGTTTGAAGACGCCTTGGTGGTGCATCGGCTGGACATGGACACCTCTGGGCTGCTGCTGTTTGGTCGAGGTAAGGACATGCAGCGCGTGTTCAGTGAGCTGTTTCTGCACCGACAGGTCAGCAAGCGCTACGTCGCCCTGTTGCACGGTCTGCTCCAGCCCGATGAGGGTTTGATTGACTTGCCTTTGATTGCGGATTGGCCCAACCGGCCTCGGCAAAAGGTGGATCACGAGGTGGGCAAGCCTTCTCAAACGCGTTTTCGGGTGATCTCGCGTGACGAGTTGGCTCAGCAAACTCGCGTCGCTTTGGAGCCTTTAACGGGGCGCTCGCACCAATTGCGCGTCCACAGCTTGGCCTTGGGGCATCCCATCGTGGGTGACCCCCTGTATGGTCCCCAGCCGATATCTCAGGCAGACAAGGTTGCTCGCCTGTGCCTGCATGCAGAGATGCTGTCCATGCCACATCCGGTCACCGGCGAGTTGTTGCATTGCGAAAGTCCGTGTCCGTTTTAGCCCCTGTCTTGGGCGGCTGGCAGCTGCCCCCAGGATGCGGGGGCAATTGGTGGCAAAATCGCAGGTTTTGATGATTCGGGTCTGAGTGTCCTGCTGGGATGCAAAAGCGGCCCCCAGCGAACCATGACTGCAGTCGTCATCAGCGGCACTGGCCTGTTCCAGCCGCCTCACACTGTCACCAACGCCGAATTGGTCGAGGCCTTCAACGCCTACGTCGAACAGTACAACACCAAACATGCCGCCGCCATCGAGGCAGGTCAGTGCGAAGCGCTGTCGCCCTCGAGCGTCGAGTTCATTGAAAAAGCGTCCGGCATCAAGCAGCGCTATGTGATGGACAAGTCGGGCATCCTCGACCCCCAGCGCATGTATCCCCGCTTCACGCCACGTGCCGATGACGAGTTGTCCATGATGGCCGAAATCGCCGTGGACGCCTGCCGCAAGGCCATGGAAGCCGCCGGCAAGAAGCCTGAAGACGTGGATGCCGTGATCTGCGGTGCCTCGAACATGCAGCGTGCCTACCCCGCCATGGCCGTTGAAATTCAGCAGGCCTTGGGCATCAATGGTTTTGCCTTCGACATGAACGTGGCCTGTTCCACCGCGACCTTCGCTTTGGAGCAAGCCGTCAACGCCATCCGTTGTGGCACGGCCAAGTGCGTGTTGGTGGTGAACCCAGAAATCACCTCGGCGCACCAGGAATGGCGCGATCGTGACTGCCACTTCATCTTCGGTGATGTGGCCACGGCCTCGGTGGTGGAGTTGGCTGACACAGCAACGTCGGCCGACCAGTGGGAAGTGCTGGGTACAAAGCTGGCCACCCAGTTCTCCAACAACATTCGCAACAACTTCGGTTTCATGAACCGTTGCGAAGACACCGATCCGAATGCTCGTGACAAAACCTTCCGTCAGGAAGGCCGCAAGGTGTTCAAGGAAGTGGTGCCGATTGCCGCCGCCCACATCGAAGCCCATTTGGCCACGCTGTCGCTGGAGCCCACCCAAGTGCGCCGTTACTGGTTGCACCAAGCCAACCAGAGCATGAACCAGTTGGTGGTCAAGCGTCTGATTGGTGGTGAGGCCGGCGCCGATGTCGCGCCGCTGATTCTGGATGAGTTTGCCAACACCTCTTCTGCGGGTGTGGTCATCGCCTTCCATAAGCATCATGCCGACATGAAGGCCGGTGACGTGGGCGTGCTGTGCTCTTTCGGCGCGGGCTACTCGGTGGGTAGCGTCGTGATTCGCAAGCGCTGATCCAGTTGATATTCACTTGCAGGCCTTGGTGCTTGTGAGTCAAAGAGACGGCCCGTCTGGCACATCCAGCGGGCCGTTTTGCTGAGAACCTTTGAACCCAACCCAGGTCATCCTCCCATGAGTGGCGATTTCACTTTCTATTGGCACGACTACGAAACCTTTGGTCGGGTGCCCCGGCGCGATCGGCCCTCGCAGTTTGCGGGGGTGCGTACCGATGCGGACCTGAACGAGGTCGGTGAGCCATTGATGGTGTATTGCCGTCCACCGCGCGACTATTTACCCGACCCGGAAGCCTGTTTGCTGACTGGCATCGTGCCGCAGACGTGTCTTGAGCAGGGCTTGCCAGAATTTGAGTTTGCCGAAACCATTGAGCGCGAGTTGTCGCAAACGGGCACGGTCGGCGTGGGCTACAACACCATTCGGTTTGACGATGAGGTGACCCGTCATCTGTTCTGGCGCAATCTGATCGACCCTTACGCGCGCGAGTGGCAAAACAACTGCGGCCGCTGGGACTTGTTGGATGTGGTGCGCTGCACCTGGGCCTTGCGACCCGAGGGCATTCAATGGCCCAAGCATGACGACGGTCGCCCCTCTTTCAAGCTGGAGCACCTGACCGCTGCCAACGGTTTGACCCACGAAGCGGCGCACGATGCCTTGTCTGACGTGCGGGCCACCATTGCCATGGCGCGTCTGATCAAGCAGGCGCAACCGCGCTTGTGGGATTTCTGCCTGAAGCTACGCAAGAAAGATGCGGTGCTCGCTGAAATCGGAGTGGGGCGACCATTCCTGCATATCTCGGGCATGTATGGGGTGGAGCGTGGTTGCATGGCCGTGGTGTGGCCCTTGGCACCGCACCCCACCAACAAGAATGAATTGATCGTGTGGGATCTGTCTTTCGACCCCACCGAGTTGTTTGACCTGAATGCGCAGACCATCCGTGAGCGCATGTTCAGCAAGACAGAGGCCTTGCCTGAAGGCGTGCAGCGCCTGCCCGTCAAGAGCATCCACATCAACAAGTCTCCCATCGTCATCGGCAACCTCAAGACCCTCACGCCAGAGCGCGCTGCGCATTGGGGCATCGACATCGCGCAGTGTTTGGCGCACGCTGAGATCGCTGCGCAAAAGGCCAGCGGCATGGCTGGCATCTGGGCCGAGGTGTTCGAGCGGCCCAGCCCCGCACCGGGTAGCGTAGACGTGGACGAAGACCTCTATGGTGGCTTCTTGTCGCAGGCCGATCGCCGCACACTGGAGCGCATTCGCGCCATGAGCCCAGAGGATCGCGGCTACAAACTCGCTGACCGCGCACCTGGTTTTGAAGATGAGCGACTGGAAGAGTTGCTGTTCCGCTATCGTGCGCGCAACTTTGAAGACAGCTTGAGCGAAACCGAGCAAGCCCGATGGCATGAGCACTGCACTGCACGCCTGCACGAAGGCGCGGGCGGGGTCACCAGCCTGGCGCAGTTCTTCGAACGCATCGATGCTTTGAGCGAACAACTGAGCGACGAAGACGAACGTGGCCAGGACATCCTGGGCGCCTTGTATGACTACGCTGAGCAGATCGCGCCTTGATGGTGCGTGGTGCACACATCATGCAAGATCCCTTGTTCGTCAAACCTCGTAGCGCCTGGCCCAGTGCATTCAAGTATTTGAATGGCTATCCGCCCCATGTGCTGCAGCAAGTCCAGCAATTGGTGGACGCTGGCAAGTTGGGTGACATGTTGGCGCAGCGCTATCCCCAGCAGCACGAGGTGAAGTCAGACACGGCTTTGTATGACTATGTGATGGCGCTCAAAACGCAATACATGCGAAATGGCGACCCCATCACCAAAGTGGCCTATGACAACAAGCTCAAGGTTATTCAACACGCTTTAGGCACCCACACCATGGTGTCTCGGGTGCAGGGCGGCAAACTCAAAGCCAAGCGCGAGATTCGCGTGGCAAGCTTGTTCAAGCAGACCCCGGCCGAGTTCCTCAAGATGATCGTGGTGCATGAGTTGGCCCACTTGAAAGAACGCGAACACGACAAAGCGTTCTACCAACTCTGCACGCACATGGAGCCAAATTACCATCAGTATGAGTTCGACTTAAGGCTCCACTTGGTGTGGTCTGATCTCAATCAGGGCTGAAACATCGGGTTGTGTTCCACGCCTGATGCCCCTTCGGCTGCTGCGGATGCGCCATCAGCAGGTGCAGAGGGATCAAACACCGGCACGGACGGAATCATCGCGGGGCTGACTGATTGCCCATCCAGCCCCAATGAGTCGATGAAGCCGCCGTCCATCCATTCGATGTAGCGCCAATCGTTGTCGACGTAAACGACGCCCTCAGGGGGCTGAATTTCAGCCACGGGGGCGCCCCGTAGTGCACTGCCCATGAACTGAATCCAGGCGGGCAGTGCCAGACTGCCGCCCGACGCGTGTGAGCCCAGGCTCTTGGGTGTGTCATGCCCAATCCACACCACGGCGACCAGATTGGTTTGAAAGCCTGCAAACCAGGCGTCGACCACATCGTTGGTGGTACCGGTCTTGCCATAGATGTCAGGGCGTTTGAGGGTGCCTTGCGCCCGTGCCGCCGTACCGGATCGGGTGACCTCTTGCAGCAAGCTGGCGGTCATGAAGGCGTTGCGTGGGGAAATGACACGCTGCTCTTCGGTCAAGACTTGCGCGGGTGCCTCGAAGACTTTCTTGCCCTCGCCATCCTGGATGGATTTGATGATGACCGGTTTGACGCGCAGGCCGCCATTGGCAATGACCGAATAGGCGCCTGCCAATTGCATCGGGGTGGTGGAGCCTGCGCCGAGAGCCAAGGTTAAGTTATCAGGCTGTTTGCTGACATCAAATCCATACTTGCCAGACCATTGGCGAGCAGCTTCCACCCCGACCAACTGCACCAGGCGAATCGTGACCAGGTTCTTCGACTTGGCCAGTGCCTGACGAATGGTGATGGGGCCATCGGCACTGCCATCCGAGTTTCCTGGGTTCCAGTCGCCGACATCTGTCAACGGCGCGTCGTTGACCAGGGTTTGAGGCATCGCGCCGTTTTCGATGGCGGCGGCATACAGGAAGGGTTTGAAGCTAGAGCCTGGTTGGCGCCAGCCTTGCGTCACGTGGTTGAATTGATTGCGTTGGAAGTCAAAGCCGCCCACCAGCGCGCGAATGTCGCCATTTCTGGGGTCCATCGCCACCAGCGCACCTTCCGCCTGGGGCCACTGGGTGATCGCCCAATCCTTGCCCGATTGCAAAACGCGAATCACCGATCCACGCTCAATCTTCAGGTTGGCCTTCGCCTTTTTGTCCAAGCCTGGCTGCGCCTGACGCAGGCCTTTGCCTTCGATGCGAACGGTCTCGCCCGAGGCCAGCACGGCAGTCACAGACTTGTTCGATGCTTGGGTGACGACGGCCAAACGCAAGTCTTCGTCGTCACTGTACTCAGCCAAGGTTTGGGAGACTTCGGGGGAGGACTCGTCCCATTCGTCTTCCAAGGGCTCATGGTCTTCTGGGCCTCGCCAAGCTTGGCCGCGCTCATGATCAATCAGCGTGCGACGCAGGGCCTTGTAAGCGGCCTGCTGGTCGGAGGCCTTGAGCGTGGTCACCACCTTCATGCCAGAGGTGTAGGCCTGCTCCCCATATTGGGCAAAGACTTGTTGGCGCGCCATCTCCGCCACAAACTCGGCGTGCACTTCCACGTCGGTCGGTTTACGGATGCTGAGCTTCTCGGCCTTGGCGGCTTCGTACTCTTGCTCGGTGATGACGCCCGCATCTTTCATGCGCCACAAGGCCACACGTTGGCGTGCGGTGGCGCGTTCCAGGTTCTTGATCGGATTCACGTTGGCCGGGTTCTGCGGCAAGCCCGCCAACATGGCGCATTCGGCCGCGCTCAGGTCCTTCAAGGGCTTGCCAAAGTAGGTCAACGCGGCTTCCGCGAAGCCGTATGAACGTGCGCCGAGGTAGATCTGATTCATGTAGAGCTCAAGCAGCTTGTCTTTGCTGAGTTGGTTCTCGAGCTTCCAAGACAGCAAGGCTTCTTTGAGCTTGCGGTTGATGGTTTTCTCGCGCGTCAGGAAGAAGGTGCGCGCCACCTGTTGCGTGATGGTCGAGGCGCCTTGTGTACGGCCACCGGTGAGGTTGGCGACCACAGCGCGTGCAATGCCGATGGGGTCGATGCCATGGTGCTCGTAAAAGCGTGCGTCTTCTACTGCGAGCAAACTGTCCCGCATCAGTTGGGGGATCTCATCGATCTTGGCGTAGGTGCGCTTCTCGCTACCAAAGCCGCCAATTTCGACACCATCGGCGGTGTACACCCGCAGGGGCAATTGCGGTTGGTAGTTGTTGAGCTCGTCCGTGTCGGGCAACTGGGGATAGAGCACAGCCAGCCAGATCACGATGGTGACGATGCCTGCCACAAACAGCCCTGCAGCAGACCAGGCAGCACGCTTGGCCCAAAGTTTGAAGGTGGGGGAGGACAGGACGGCGAGATTCGTCTCAGACATACAGACGCCGAGTGGCGAGGTGGCCACTCATCAAAAAGTCAGATCAGGGGGGGATTATGCGGGGCGCCGCAGTCCGAATTGAAAGCAATCAGCGAGCTGGTAACCAGACGTGGAATTTCGCACCCTTGCCGGGGGTTCCCTCTGCCCAGACGCGGCCGCCGTGGCCTTGGATGATGCGCTGCACGATGGTCAAGCCAATGCCAAAGCCCTCGAATTCACCATCTTTGTGGAGGCGTTTGAACGGTTTGAACAGATCCGCCTGTTTGCTGGGGTCAAAGCCGATGCCGTTGTCGGACACCGTGATCGCGCAGCCCCCGTCTTGTGCCTCGGCAGACACGCGAACGTCGGGCTCTGGCGCCAAGCGCGAGTATTTCACCGCGTTGGAAATCAGGTTCACCATCACCTGACGCATGAGTTCTGCATCGACATCCACCGTGCGGTCGAGGCCCTTGCATTGCACCATGCTGGTGTAGCCTTCCCCCTGGCTGACATCAATCCACTTCAGGGCTTCATCGACCACGGTTTGCAGTTCAATGCGATGTTTGTTGACATCAACTTGTGTGCTCTTGGCCAAGCTCAACAATTGTGTGACCAAAGACGCCAAACCACCGGATGCCGAATGGATGGCTGCCAGCAAGCGCTTGGCTCGGGCGTCATCCCCTTGTTCCAGAGCTTGTACAGCCAGTTGGCTGATCCCGTGTACCCCGCCGAGGGGGCCGCGCAAGTCATGAGACACCATGCGATTGAAGGACTCCAAGCCTTCGATGATGTCCTGCAGTTCTTGGGTGCGCGTTGCAACGCGGTGTTCCAAAGACTCATTGAGTTCTTTGAGTTCTTGACGTAGTCGGCCCATGGTGGCGGCCATCAAACCCAAGCCGGCCAGCGCATAGGGGACGGATCCCCAGTAGCGGAGCTCAAAGGCATTGAGGCCAACCAAGTGGGCCGCAGCGACCATAGGCGCATAGACCGCCATCATGGCGCCTGCGACACCATGGCCAACGCCCGGCTCTCTTCCAGCGGCCAAAAGGCTGAGAACCGCCAGATAGACGTAAATGGCTGCAGCCAAGACTGCACCTGCTGTGGTGAGGTTCGCCTCAGGGTGGACCTTACGCAGGGTAAATAGCATTAAATACAGCACCCACACCACGGCAAAGGTAGCCCACGGGCCGGGATGCTGGCTGCCCATATAAAGCCGCACGCCCGATGTGAGCGCGGCCATGCAGGTCACGCCGATCACGAAGTTGACCAACTGAGTCGCCATATAGGCGGCGTCGTCTGGAGGTAAGCCGATGGTGTACCAAGCCGTGAGGTTCAGGCATGCGGCCAACCCAAATGACAGGCCCAGCCAGCCCAGACCCCAGTGAGGGCGTGCGCCCATGAAGCGCAAGAAAACGACGGCAACGAAGGCCTGCACTGAGCCACTGGCCAGTGTGAGACCCTCTGAGAATGTGAAGTGCGTCAACATCATGGAATCCGGACACGCAGTATCACCTTGGGTTAGGTCTGGTTGTCTTGGGATTTACCGCATTGTTGGTGGGCAGCTCTCAGTGAGCTGGGCACAAAAAAACCCGCCAGGTTGCCCGGGCGGGTTTTGTTTGGGAGGCGCCGAAGCCCCCCAAGCTGATCGTTCAGGCTCAGGCCTTCACGGAAGCAGCCGTCTCAACGTACTCTTCAATCTGGTTGAAGTTCATGTACTTGTAGACGTTGTCAGCATCCTTGGCGACCACACCCACTTCAGCCATGTACTCGGCTGGCGTTGGCAGCTTGCCCAGCTTGGAGGCCACGGCAGTCAGCTCGGCCGAGCCCAGGAACACGTTGGTGTTCTTGCCCAGACGGTTGGGGAAGTTACGGGTCGAGGTGGAGATGCAGGTCGAACCTTCCTTGATCTGAGCTTGGTTACCCATGCACAGCGAGCAGCCAGGCATTTCGGTGCGAGCACCGGCTTGGCCGAAGGTGTTGTAGTAGCCTTCCTTGGTCAGCTCTGCAGCGTCCATCTTGGTAGGAGGAGCCACCCACAGACGCACTGGGATGTCCTTCTTGCCTTCCAGAACCTTACCAGCAGCACGGAAGTGGCCGATGTTGGTCATGCAGGAACCGATGAAAGCTTCGTCGATCTTGGTGCCGGCGACTTCAGACAGGAACTTGGCGTCGTCTGGGTCGTTCGGGCAGCAGACGATGGGTTCCTTGATGTCGTCGAGGTTGATCTCGATGACAGCAGCGTATTCAGCGTCAGCGTCAGCTTCCAGCAGGTTGGGGTTGGCCAACCAGGCTTCTTGGGCTTCGATACGACGTTGCAGGGTGCGAGCGTCTTGGTAACCGTTGGCGATCATGTTCTTCATCAGAACGATGTTCGACTTCAGGTACTCAGCCACAGGCTCCTTGTTCAGCTTGATGGTGCAACCTGCAGCGGAACGCTCAGCCGAAGCGTCAGACAGTTCGAACGCTTGCTCAACCTTCAGGTCTGGCAGACCTTCGATTTCCAGGATGCGGCCCGAGAAGATGTTCTTCTTGCCAGCCTTGGCCACGGTCAGCAGACCAGCCTTGATGGCGTACAGGGGGATGGCATGCACCAGGTCACGCAGGGTGACGCCAGGCTGCATCTTGCCCTTGAAGCGAACCAGCACGGACTCAGGCATGTCCAGAGGCATCACACCGGTGGCGGCGCCGAAAGCGACCAGGCCGGAACCAGCGGGGAAGGAGATGCCGATGGGGAAGCGGGTGTGCGAGTCGCCGCCGGTACCAACGGTGTCAGGCAACAGCAAACGGTTCAGCCACGAGTGGATCACGCCATCACCAGGACGCAGGGCCACGCCGCCGCGGTTGCTGATGAAGGCGGGCAGTTCGCGGTGCATCTTCACGTCCACTGGCTTGGGGTAAGCAGCGGTGTGGCAGAACGATTGCATGACCAGGTCAGCGGAGAAGCCCAAGCAAGCCAGGTCCTTCAGCTCGTCGCGGGTCATTGGGCCGGTGGTGTCTTGCGAACCAACGGTGGTCATCTTGGGTTCGCAGTAGGTGCCAGGACGCACGCCTTGACCTTCGGGCAGACCGCATGCACGGCCGACCATCTTCTGGGCCAGGGTGAAGCCCTTGCCGGTGTCCTTGGGGGCCACGGGCAGGCGGAACAGGGTGGAAGCGGGCAGGCCCAGGAACTCACGTGCCTTGCCAGTCAGCGAACGACCGATGATCAGGTTGATACGGCCACCAGCACGGACTTCGTCCAGCAGCACTTGCGACTTCAGAGCGAACTCGGTGACAACCTTGCCATCCTTCTCAATCTTGCCGTCATAGGGGAAGATGTCGATGACATCGCCCATTTCGAAAGCGGACACGTCCACTTCGATAGGCAGGGAGCCGGAGTCTTCTTGGGTGTTGAAGAAGATCGGAGCGATCTTGCCGCCCAGGGTCACGCCGCCGAAGCGCTTGTTAGGCACGAAGGGGATGTCTTCGCCAGTCGCCCAGATCACGCTGTTGGTAGCGGACTTACGGGAAGAGCCGGTACCGACCACGTCGCCCACGTAAGCAACCAGGTTGCCCTTCTTCTTCAGGTCTTCGATGAACTGGATGGGACCGCGCTTGCCGTCTTCTTCGGGCTTGAAGGCCGCGTCAGGACGGGTGTTCTTCAACATCGCCAGGTAGTGCATGGGGATGTCGGGACGGCTCCATGCGTCAGGAGCGGGCGACAGGTCGTCGGTGTTGGTTTCGCCAGGCACCTTGAACACGGTCACGGTGATCTTCTTGGCGACTTCAGGACGGCTGGTGAACCACTCAGCGTCGGCCCACGATTGCATCACGGCCTTGGCGTTGGCATTGCCAGCCTTGACCAGTTCAGCGACGTCGTGGAAGGCGTCGAACATCAGCAGGGTCTTCTTCAGGGCTTCGGCAGCCACGGTGCCCACTTCGGCGTTCGACAGCAGGTCGATCAGAGGCTTGACGTTGTAGCCGCCGACCATGGTGCCCAGCAATTCAGTGGCCTTGGCTTTGGAGATCAGGCCGACGGTGATGTCGCCGTGAGCGACAGCCGACAGGAAGGAGGCCTTGACCTTGGCTGCATCGTCCACGCCTGGAGGCACGCGGTGTGTCAGCAGATCGAGCAGGAAAGCGTCTTCGCCAGCGGGCGGGTTCTTGATCAGTTCGATCAGTTCAGCAACTTGCTGAGCGGACAGAGGCAGGGGGGGGATACCCAGCGCGGCGCGCTCGGCAGCATGTTGGCGATAGGCTTGCAGCATGTCGTTTACCTTGAGGTCAAGAGCAAGGGGAAAAGGGCAATCGGGTTACCGGCCGTGGGGACCCACAACCCGGTTGGCGCAGGCAAAAAAGTCCGGACAGAATTGTGACGGAGCAATTTTTGTGCAGACCGCTATTTTCGCCTACGTCTGAGGGGAAATCCCAGGGTTTTTGTGAAAAGTACGTATTTCTGGGGTGGACATCGTCTTCAATGGCCGACATGAGCCCGGTTTGGAGCCATTTGCGCTTTGCCAGACGAAAAAAAAGCGGACCGAAGTCCGCTTTTGGTGCATGGCTGAGGTCTGCTGATTGGCAGGGCCCTGACCGGTGATGGCTCTTTTACTGGGCGGGTGCATCCGACATGGTCGAGGGGCGAGGGTTCTTCTTCAACTCCTCTTCGGCGGCCTTTTGGGTTTCGTGCGCGCAGCCATCGACCAGACGGCGTTGCGACTTGGTGTCCATCAACATCGACTTGGTCAGGATTTGCAGCAGCAGGGTGTTGCCTTTGACGTCTTCCAGGCGCACGGCGCCGGTGGATGACAGAACGGGCTTCATGGTCCAGCTTTGTTTGGCCAGGTCCAGCTTGACATAGCCCGCATTGGCTGTGTCACGAGACACGGTGATGAACTTACCGCCATCGCACTGGTACTTGCCGTACAGCACACGTTCAGCGGCGGCTTTTTGCTCGTCAGATGCGGCAGCAGGGGCTTCGGCCTTGGCTTTGTTCGCCGCGACGGCGGGCGCGACGAAGGCGCCTGCTGTCATGCCGAGCATGAGTCCAGCAGCGATGGATGTGGCTTTGGTTGGGCGTTTTGTCCAGAAAAGCTTGGGCATGTTGGAATCCTGAATTGGTTGGTTGGCATTGGCACTGCGCATCGGCGCGGCCAAGTCAGCGTCAGATATTGCCACCGATCAGAAGTTCCAATGGATGAAAAAACGGCGCATTTGAATAAAAAATGCCCGGATCGGCGGGACCGTCCGGGCTGACTGGGCATGAGGCGCTTTAGAACGTGTCGCCTGGCACGCGCACCCAGCCTTCCATGATGATGCGGGCGCTGCGGCTCATGATGGCCTTGGTCACCGTCCACTGGCCATTCACCTGTTTGGCTTGTGCGCCGACACGCAAGGTGCCTGAGGGGTGGCCAAAGCGAACGGCCTCACGCTCACCGCCACCGGCAGCCTGGTTGACCAAGGTGCCTGGGATGGCGGCGGCTGTGCCAATGGCCACCGCGCAGGTGCCCATCATGGCGTGGTGCAGTTTGCCCATCGACAGTGCGCGCACCAGCAGGTCCACGTCAGATGCCTCAATGGTCTTGCCGCTCGATGCCTTGTAGGCGGTGGGTGGCGCCACGAAGGCGATCTTGGGGGTGTGCTGGCGGGTGGCGGCTTCTTCGGGTGTCTTGATCAGGCCCATGCGCAGGGCACCGGCCACGCGGATGGCCTCGAAACGCTGGAGCGCTTGGGCGTCCGTGTTGATCTGTTCGCGCAACTCGGTGCCGGTGTAGCCGATGTCGGTGGCGTTGACGAACACGGTCGGGATGCCGGCCGTGATCATCGTGGCTTTCAGCGTTCCGATGCCAGGCACTTCCAGAGTGTCCACTGGGTTGCCAGTGGGGAACATCGAGCCGCCCTCATCGCCATCGTCGGACGGGTCCATGAACTCAAGCACGATCTCAGCGGCCGGGAAGGTCACACCATCGAGTTCGAAGTCACCTGTCTCCTGCACCTGGCCGTTGGTCACCGGCACATGGGCAATGATGGTTTTCTGGATGTTGGCCTGCCAGATGCGGACCACGCAGGTGCCGTTTTGCGGAATGCGCGACGGGTCAACCAGGCCAGCGTGGATGGCGAAGGCGCCCGCCGCCGTGGAGAGGTTGCCGCAGTTGCCAGACCAGTCGACAAAAGGCTTGTCGATCGAGACCTGACCGTAGAGGTAGTCCACATCGTGATCGGGCACGCTGGACTTGGACAGGATCACGCACTTCGACGTGGACGAGGTGGCGCCACCCATGCCGTCGATGTGCGCGGCATAAGGGTCGGGGCTGCCAATGACACGCATGAACAGCTTGTCACGGGCTGTACCCGGCACCTGGCAGGCCTCCGGGAGGTCGTGCAGGCGGAAGAACACGCCCTTGCTGGTGCCGCCCCGGATGTAGGTGGCGGGGATTTTGATTTGTGCGGGATGAGCCATTCAGTGCTCCTTCAAAAGGTAAAAAGCCGAAGCGCGCAAACCTTTGCACCACTCCGGCCTGACCCAGCGGCAGCCGTGGATCCGGCTTCGCCGGTCCACTGGCTGCGCCCCCTTGAGGGGGAGCGCCAAAGGCGCTCGGGGGTGGTCACTTATTTGCGGCAAGAAAATCTTGCGCAAAGCGTTGCAGCACGCCACCCGCTTCGTACACCGACACTTCTTCGGCGGTGTCCAGGCGGCTGGTCACGGTCACGCGCTCGGTCTGACCATTCTTGCGGTGGATCACCAGGGTCAGGTCGGCGCGTGGCTTCAGATCGCCTTCCACGTCGAAGGTTTCGGTACCGTCCAGGCCCAGGGTCAGGCGGGTGGTGCCCTGCTTGAACTCCAGGGGCAGCACGCCCATGCCGATCAGGTTGGTGCGGTGGATGCGCTCGAAGCCCTCGGCCACAACCGTCTCCACGCCAGCCAGACGCACGCCCTTCGCGGCCCAGTCACGCGACGAGCCCTGACCGTAGTCGGCGCCGGCGATGATGATCAGCGGCTGACGGCGGTTCAGGTAGGTCTCCATGGCCTCCCACATGCGCATCACCTGGCCTTCGGGCTCCACGCGGGCCCACGAGCCGACCTTGATCGAGCCGTCTTCCTTGCGCACCATCTCGTTTTTCAACGTGGGGTTGGCGAAGGTGGCGCGCATGGCGGTCAGGTGGTCGCCACGGTGGGTGGCGTAGGAGTTGAAGTCCTCCTCGGGCAGGCCCATCTTGTGCAGGTACTCACCGGCGGCCGAGCTGGCCAAGATCGCGTTCGACGGCGACAGGTGGTCGGTGGTGATGTTGTCGGGCAGGATGGCCAGCGGACGCATCGCCTTCAAGGTGCGTGGGTTGGCCGCCAGAGCGCCAACGCCTTCCGTGTCCCAGTAAGGCGGGCGACGGATGTAGGTCGACATGGCGCGCCAGTCGTACTGCGGCGACACCTTCTCATCCTTGTCAGCCTGGATGGCAAACATGGGCTCGTACACAGCGCGGTACTGCTCGGGCTTCACGGCGGCCTTGACCACGGCGTCGATCTCTTCGTCCGAAGGCCAGATGTCCTTCAGGCGGATTTCCTTGCCGTCAACCACGGTCAGCACGTCGTTTTCGATGTCAAAACGCACGGTGCCGGCAATGGCGTAGGCCACCACCAGCGGGGGCGAAGCCAGGAAGGCTTGCTTGGCGTAGGGGTGGATGCGACCGTCGAAGTTGCGGTTGCCCGACAGCACGGCGGTGGCGTACAGGTCGCGGTCGATGATCTCTTGCTGGATCTTGGGATCCAGCGCGCCCGACATGCCGTTACAGGTCGTGCAGGCAAAGGCCACGATGCCGAAGCCCAAGGCCTCCAGGTCGCCCAGCAGGTTGGCTTCCTTCAGGTACAGCTCCACCGCCTTCGACCCGGGGGCCAGCGAGGACTTCACCCAGGGTTTGCGGGTCAGGCCCAGCTTGTTGGCGTTGCGAGCCAGCAGGGCGGCCGCAATCACATTGCGCGGGTTGGAGGTGTTGGTGCACGAGGTGATGGCGGCGATGATCACGGCGCCATCGGGCATCGTGCCTTCGTCGGCCTTGGGCATGGCCCATTGACCGGCAATGCCCTTGGCCGCCAGGTCGGTCGTGGCCACGCGGGCGTGCGGGTTCGATGGGCCAGCCATGTTGCGCACCACGCTCGACAGATCGAACTCGAGGTTGCGCTCGTACACGGCGTTCTTGAGGCTGTCGGACCACAGACCGGCAGTCTTGGCATAGGTCTCGACCAGCTTGACCTGTTCGGCCGAGCGCCCGGTCAGGGTCAGGTACTCCAGCGTCTGCTCGTCGATGCTGAACATGGCGGCGGTGGCACCGTATTCAGGGGCCATGTTCGAGATGGTGGCGCGGTCACCAATCGTCAGCTTCGACGCACCTTCACCGTAGAACTCGAGGTAAGCCCCCACCACCTTGTTCTTGCGCAAGAACTCGGTCAGGGCCAGCACCACGTCGGTGGCGGTGATGCCGGGCTGACGTTGGCCGGTCAGCTTCACGCCGACGATCTCAGGCAGGCGCATCCACGAGGCGCGGCCCAGCATCACGTTCTCGGCTTCCAGTCCGCCCACGCCAATGGCGATCACTCCCAAGGCGTCCACGTGCGGGGTGTGCGAGTCAGTGCCAACGCAGGTATCGGGGTAAGCCACGCCCTTGTCGGCATGGATCACGGGGGACATCTTCTCCAGGTTGATCTGGTGCATGATGCCGTTGCCCGCAGGGATCACGTCCACGTTGGCGAAGGCCTTTTTCGTCCACTCGATGAAGTGGAAGCGGTCTTCGTTGCGGCGCTCTTCGATGTCGCGGTTCTTCTGGAAGGCTTGCGGGTCGAAGCCGCCGCACTCCACCGCCAGCGAGTGGTCCACGATCAGCTGCACGGGCACCACAGGGTTCACCTTGGCGGGATCGCCGCCTTCTTTGGCAATCGCATCACGTAGGCCGGCCAAGTCCACCAGCGCGGTCTGACCCAGGATGTCGTGGCAAGCCACGCGAGCGGGGAACCAGGGGAAGTCCAGGTCGCGCTTGCGCTCAATGATCTGCTTGAGGCAGTCGGTGATGATGGCCGGATCGGCCTTGCGCACGATGTTCTCGGCGTGCACGCGGGCGGTGTAGGGCAGGGTGGCCCAGGCGCCCGGCTGGATGGCTTCGACCGCAGATTGCGTGTCGAAGTAATCGAGGGCAGTGCCAGGCAGGGGCTTGCGGTATTGGGTGTTGATGTTGCTCATGGCCGTAGGATTCGACTGGTCAATGCTGACATTCGTGTCAGTCTTTTGTTCTCAGGCTGGAAGGCAAAAGGCGCCACATCACCGCTGGGCAATGTGGCGCCTGTATCGGGCTGAATTACTTGCGGTCCTTCAGCGGCACAAAGACTTGGTCCTCAGGGCCGGTGTAGTTGGCCGATGGACGAATGATCTTGCCGTCAATGCGTTGCTCGATCACGTGCGCGGACCAGCCCGAAGTGCGTGCGATCACGAACAGCGGGGTGAACATGTCGGTGGGCACGCCCATCATGTGATAGCTCACGGCGCTGAACCAGTCCAGGTTGGGGAACATCTTCTTGATTTCCCACATCACCGACTCCAAGCGTTCGGCAATGTTGTACATCTTCATGTTGTTCTGTTCTTTGGACAGGTCTTCCGCCACCTTCTTGATGACCACGTTGCGGGGGTCGCTCACGGTGTACACGGGGTGACCAAAGCCGATCACGACTTCCTTACGTTCGACACGCGCGCGGATATCGGCCTCGGCCTCATCGGGGTTGTCGTAGCGCTTCTGAATCTCGAAGGCCACTTCGTTAGCGCCGCCATGCTTGGGGCCGCGCAGCGCACCGATGCCGCCGCACAGAGCGGAGTACATGTCGGAGCCGGTGCCGGCCACCACGCGCGAGGTGAAGGTCGAAGCGTTGAACTCGTGCTCGGCGTACAGGATCAGGCTGGTGTGCATGGCGCGCACCCAGCTGTCACGGGGCTTCTCGCCGTGCAACAGGTGCAGGAAGTGGCCGCCGATGGAGTCGTCATCGGTTTCGACTTCGATGCGCTTGCCGTTGTAAGCAAAGTGGTACCAGTACAGCAGCATCGAGCCCAGGCAAGCCATCAGCTTGTCAGCGATGTCGCGGGCGCCGGGGTGGTTGTGGTCTTCCTTTTCAGGCTTGACGCAACCCAGCACCGACACGCCCGTGCGCATCACGTCCATGGGGTGTGCCGAGGGAGGCAGTTGTTCCAGGGCCACCTTCACAGCAGCAGGCAGGCCACGCAGAGACTTCAGCTTGGCCTTGTAGCCCGCCAGTTCGGCCACATTGGGCAACTTGCCGTGCACCAGCAGGTGGGCAATCTCTTCAAATTCGCAAGTGGTGGCGACGTCCAGGATGTCGTAGCCACGGTAGGCCAGGTCGTTACCAGTGCGGCCGACGGTACACAGGGCGGTGTTGCCGGCTGCGGTGCCAGACAGGGCCACAGACTTCTTGGGCTTGAAACCGGGGGTGGTGGTCTCTGGGGTAGCGCTCATGGATTGAGTCTCCTGAATAAAGATGGAATCAGTCGAGTTGACTAGTCTGGGAATTACTTCTTGGATGCAAACAGCGCATCCAGCTTGCCTTCGAAGGCATGGTAGCCAATGCGGTCATACAGCTCTTCACGAGTCTGCATCAAATCAACCACATTCCTTTGATGCCCGTCACGGCGAATGGCGGTGTACACCGCTTCCGCCGCCTTGTTCATCGCACGGAAGGCGCTCAAGGGGTAGAGCACCATGCCCACGCCTGTGGGGCGCAGGTCATCCACGCTGAACAGCGGGGTCTTGCCGAATTCGGTGATGTTGGCCAGCACAGGCACTTTCACCGCATCCACAAACTTCTTGTAGGTTTCCAAGTCGTAGGCGGCTTCGGCAAAGATGCCATCGGCCCCGGCTTCGACGCACTGAATGGCGCGGTCAATGGCCGCATCTACACCGTGCACCTGAATGGCATCAGTACGCGCGATCAAAAAGAAGCTCGCGTCAGTTTTGGCATCAGCCGCAGCTTTGACGCGGTCCACCATTTCTTCGGTCGACACGATTTCTTTGCCGGGGCGATGGCCGCAGCGCTTGGCGCCCACTTGGTCTTCAATGTGGCAAGCGGCCGCGCCGGCCTTGATCAGGCTCTTGACCGTGCGCTCGATGTTGAAAGCCGAGGGGCCAAAGCCTGTGTCGATGTCGACCAGCAAGGGCAGGTCGCACACGTCGGTGATGCGGCGGGTGTCGATCAACACATCGTCCATCGTGTTGATGCCCAGGTCAGGCAAGCCTAGTGAGCCCGCGGCCACGCCGCCACCCGACAAATAGATCGCTCTGTAGCCCGCGCGCTTGGCCAGCAAAGCGTGGTTGGCATTGATCGCGCCAATCACCTGTAGCGGTGCTTCTTCTTTCAGGGCTTGGCGAAAGCGTTCGCCGGGAGTCATCAGGGCCATGTTCCGGTCTCCAGATTGAACAGTGCGTTGAGTTGCTCATTTCAAGGCAACGTGCGTGCCAACGTCGACAGCGGAACAGCTGGATGCCACCGACCTGCGGTAACTGCTTGATTTTGAAAGGCTAGTGGAAAGACTGCCGTTTGAACACCCCGGTTGTTTCCCCATGAGTGTTTCAATAATGGAACATAATATTGAAACAATGAAACGCTACGTCTGAAACACGCATGAAACACCGATGAAGCGAGACTCGTCGTTACCGCCGCAAATCGTCGCCGTGGGCTTCCGCCGCATCAACAAGATGCTGCAGGAACTCGCGCCAGCGTTTCACACGCGGGCGCATGTGGAAGTGGTGGATGTGGGATTCGCTAATGCGGTCACGCGTGTTCAAGACTTGGCCGCCCAGCGCCCGATTGATGTGGTGGTGGCGGCCGGTTCCAATGGCGCCTATCTGCGGCAGCACTTGGAAATGCCGGTGGTGCTGGTCAAGGTGGGCGGCTTTGATGTATTGCAAGCGCTCGCCCTCGCCAAACGATCGGCCACGCAGGTCGGTCTGGTCACTTACGAGGGCATGTTGCCTGACCTCAGTGATCTGGCCGGTCTCTTGACCCTGGACGTGACGCAGCGCACCTATCGCACGGAGGAGGAGGCGCGCTTGTGTGTGCAAGAACTCCAAGGCATGGGCGTGCAAGTGGTGGTTGGGTCGGGGGCGGCCGTCGATTGCGCCGAAGACTTGGGCCTGATGGGTGTCTTCCTGTATTCGGTCGATGCTGTGCGAGAGGCTTTGGATGACGCCGTGGAAGTGGCTCGCGCCTCTCGCATCGAGTGGGCCAAGCGTGAACGGTTGAACACCATCCTGGCGCAACTCAGCGATGGCGTGATCGCGGTTGACAAAGACGAGCGCATCCAAACCCTCAACCCCGCCATGGCGCATTGGTTGGGCATTGAGCCAGCAGCTTGGGTGGGGCGCTCCTTGTCGACCATGTGCCCTGAACTCAGCCTCAAGCAGACGCTGCGTTTGGCTCAGCCCGAATTGGAGCGCATCGAAAAAATCAAAGGCAAAACTTTGATTGCCAACCGCATGCCCATTCAGGAGCAAGGCGAGTTGACCGGGGCAGTCTTGACCTGCCAGGACCCCATCTCCATTCAGCGTGTCGACCGGCATTTGCGCAGCCGCGCCCATCACCAGACCCGGTCGCATCGCTACGAGCTATCCGGGCTCGTGGGCGACAGCGCTGCCATGCAGCAGGTGCGCCAACTCGCGCAGCGTTATGCCGCCAGCCATGCCACTGTGTTGTTGACCGGCGAGAGTGGCACCGGCAAAGAGTTGATCGCACAAGGCATTCACCAAGCCAGCGATCGACGCGACATGCCTTTTGTCGCGGTGAATTGTGCTGCGGTGTCGGAAACCTTGCTCGAAAGCGAACTGTTTGGCTATGAGGAAGGCGCGTTCACGGGTGCGCGACGCGGTGGCAAGCTTGGCCTGTTCGAGGCCGCCCACAAGGGCACCATCTTCCTCGACGAAATCGGGGATCTGCCCATGCCCTTGCAGACTCGGTTGCTACGCGTGTTGCAAGAGCGCGAGGTGTTGCGCGTCGGTGCCACCGAGTCCACCCCGATTGATGTGCGTGTGATCGCGGCCACGCACCACGATCTCCAGACACGAGTCCAGCAGCAGCAATTTCGCCTGGATCTGTTTTACCGACTCAACATCCTCCAGTTGCGCGTACCCGCTTTGCGAGAGCATCTGGAGGACTTGTCGCCGCTTTGGGATGCAATTTGTTCTCGCTTGGATCGGCGTGCTGTGGCCCATCACTCAGACTGGGCCAAGTTGCGTCAGGCTGTGATCGGGCAAGGCATGCATTACCACTGGCCCGGCAATGTCCGCGAATTGGAGAACATCATCGAGCGTTTGATGGCTGCGTGGCCGCTGCCGCCGCAGGCCTGGCGCGACGTGGTGCCTGAGTTGTCGAGATCGGGGCAGAAGGTCCCTGAGCCATCGCATCAGCACGCACCGGCGCAGTCAAGCTCAGAGCGTGACCAACTCTTGCAAGCACTGGCAACAACTGCTGGAGACAAAACTCAAGCGGCAACCCTGCTCGGCATCGGTCGAACGACCTTGTGGCGCAAGCTCAAACAATATGGCTTGAGTTAGGCAGTCCTGACTATCGTGCTTTGAGGCTCAGCTCAATGTGCGCGGTGGTCTTCAAAAAACGCGTGCTTGATCTCTGCGGGGATGGGTTGACCAGTCAACCAAGCCCTCTCCAACACATACCAATAATGGCGATAGCTGGCGCGATCATGCAAATGCCCGCGATACGACGTGGGCGCCCAATGGGCTTGCTGCGCCGCTAGCAGAATTTCAACCGCATCGTCGACCTCATAGGTCAGCGGCGCAAAAGCTTCAATGATCACGGGGATCTGGTCGGGATGGATGCTCCACATCCGCGTGTAACCCAGCTCTCGTGAGGCCTTCTCGGCCGCTTTGCTCAAGGCTTTGGTGTCCTTGAATTCCGTGACCACGCAATGGGATGGCACGATGCCAGCAGCATGGCACGCAGCGGAGATCTCCAGCTTGGCGCGCACCACCAGCGGGTGTGTGAACTGCCCCGTGGCGGTCATCGCCGTGGCCGGGATGGCCCCACGATGCTCCGACACAAAATCCATCAAACCAAATGACAAAGATTCCAAGCCAGGCAGGGCGGCAATCTCTGCCACCTCCTGCACAGCCTTGTGCGTTTCGATCAAGGCGTGTACCGGAATCTTGCGGCCGACATTGTGTTTGAGGCGCGCTTGTTTGATGGTCTCAATCGCTCGTTGCGTTTCCTGTGCGTTGGCCACTTTGGGCACCATCAAATAAGCTAGCTTGTCGCCAGCCAACTTGATCAAGGTATCCACATCGTCTTCAAAACGAGGGTGGCTGGGGGCATGCACCCGAGCGCCAACTCGTCCGTGGGTGTTGGCGCCGCTGGTCAGTAACTCCGACACCATCATGGCGTGCTCGTGTTCGCCGCCAACGGGGGCGCCGTCTTCCAGATCCAGCGTCACGTCGAACACGGCGTGGCCAGCTTCTTCGGCCATCTCAGTCTGCAGGTTCATGCTCTTGAGCATGCGCGATTCGACTCCTGCGTAGTGGTCGCAAACCGGCAGGGTGGGGGTCACGTGATGGGCGCCAAACAGAGCGTGGCGGGGATGAATGGCAGTCAAAGTCGACACAAATGAACCTTTGGGCAATCAGCGATGTGCTGGGGTTCATGGTGGCGAAAAAAAAGCCGGCTTGCAACAGCAAACCAGCTTTTCTTGTGTGAGATCAGAGCAACGGCATCTCTAGGAGATGCCCGCCTGTCTCAAAGGCATCACAGCAAGTGCTTGACGCCGTCTTGTTCGCCTTGCAGTTCAGCCAAGGTCTTGTTGATGCACTCTTGCGAGAAAGCATCGATTTCCAGGCCTTCGACGATCTTGTACTCGCCGTTTTCGCAGGTCACGGGGTAACCGAACATGACTTCCTTAGGAATGCCGTATTCGCCGTTGGAAGGAATACCCATGGTGACCCACTTGCCGTTGGTGCCCAGGGCCCAGTCGCGCATGTGGTCGATGGCGGCGTTGGCAGCCGAAGCAGCCGACGACAGACCGCGAGCGGCGATGATGGCGGCGCCACGCTTGCCAACGGTAGGCAAGAAGGTGTTGGCGTTCCAGTCGTGATCGTTGATGGTGTCCTTCACAGACTTGCCGTTCACGGTAGCGAAGCGGTAGTCAGCGTACATGGTGGGCGAGTGGTTGCCCCACACGGCCAGCTTCTCGATGTCGCCCACGGCGCAGCCGATCTTGGTGGCGATTTGCGAGGCCGCGCGGTTGTGGTCCAGACGCAGCATGGCGGTGAAGTTCTTGGCAGGCAGATCAGGCGCCGACTTCATGGCGATGTAGGCGTTGGTGTTGGCAGGGTTGCCGACGACCAGAACGCGAACGTTGCGCGAAGCCACGGCGTTCAGAGCCTTACCTTGAGCGGTGAAGATCTGGGCGTTGGCAGCCAACAGGTCAGCGCGCTCCATGCCAGGGCCGCGAGGACGTGCACCCACCAGCAAAGCGTAGTCAGTGTCCTTGAAAGCGGTCATGGGGTCAGAGTGAGCCTCGATGCCAGCCAACAGAGGGAAGGCGCAGTCTTCCAACTCCATGATCACGCCCTTCAGCGCGTTTTGGGCCTTCTCGTCAGGGATTTCCAGCAATTGCAGGATCACGGGCTGATCCTTGCCCAGCATTTCGCCAGAGGCAATACGGAACAGCAGGGCGTAGCCGATTTGACCAGCGGCGCCGGTAACGGCAACGCGAACGGGTTTCTTGCTCATGAGGAACTCCGAAAGGAAGAAGTTGAGACGTTGGAATTAGTACAACCCATTAGTGTAGCGCCCTCAGCGCAGTGTGTGGAGCTTTTGCAAGCTCAAGTCAGGGTCTTATGTCTTATATAAGACATTGTTATCATGTTTGATGGACGATAGCGGTCGCATGTGTTGCAATCGCGCCCTTGTGCCGCCGCAGCGCGGTGCTGTTTTTTGGCCCAAAACTGATCTGGAAGTTGATCGCGTGGTGACCCCAACCTCAAACCCCTTGGCGGATGTTCCTGCTGCAGGCGTTGTGCAGGGGCTCGGTGTCTCGACGCCATCCTTCAGTCCGCTCTACCAGCAGATCAAGGGCCTCATCTTGCAAAGTCTTCAGACCGGTGAGTGGCGCCCTGGCGAGGTCATCCCGAGCGAGATGGATCTGGCTGCGCGCTACAAAGTCAGCCAAGGCACTGTACGCAAGGCCATCGACGAATTGGCCGCAGAAAATCTGTTGGTGCGCAAACAAGGCAAGGGTACCTTTGTGTCCACCCATGCTGAAGAGCAAGTGCAATACCGATTCTTGCGCCTGACCCCCGATGCTGCCTCGGCACAGCCTGAGCGAGCACAGCGCGAGTTTCTCGACTGCAAACAACTGGCAGCGCCTCACGATGTGGCGGCCTTGCTCAATCTGCGCGTGGGCGATCCCGTGATCGAGATTCGGCGGGTGCTCTCTTTCTATGGTCAGCCGGTCATTTTGGATGACATCTGGTTGCCAGGGCAGATGTTCCGTGGGCTGAGTGCGGAGCGTCTGACCCAGTACCAGGGGCCCATGTACCACCTGTTCGAAGCGGATTTTGGTGTTCGCATGATTCGGGCCGAGGAAAAAATCAAGGCCGTCTTGCCGGGGGCGGATGAAGCCCGTCTCCTCAAGCTGGATCCAAGTGCGCCGTTATTGAGCGTCGAGCGACTCTCTTTCACTTATGGAGATCAACCGGTCGAGCTTCGAAGGGGGCTTTACCGTACGGAACACTTCCATTATCGAAACGAATTAAGCTAGCTAAGTTTGACCAATCTGCAGGGCAATCAGCCAGTTTTGACAACTGTTTGACACCTTGTAGGTGAGTTGGGCTGGGGATTGCCCTAAAATCCCGGATTCTTCTCTTGACAGATTTTTGACGCTAGGCAGGAGCCTCTAACAACATGGCTGACAACGCGAAAACCCCACGCCCCGTCTACCGGAACATTCACGTGACGGACATCGTCACCTACCGCTTGCCTCTGGCCGGGATCGTTTCGATCCTGCACCGGATCAGCGGTGCCCTGATGTTCCTGTTGATGCCCTTCATCATCTGGATGTTCGACACCTCTGTGTCGTCGGAAATCTCTTATGACACCTTTACCTCGGTGTTCACGGCGGGCTGCGCTGATGGCGCTGTGCCGGGTTGGTTCTTCAAGCTGATCGCCTTGGGTCTGATCTGGGCCTACCTGCATCACTTCTGCGCAGGCATCCGTCACTTGTTGATGGAAGTGTCCCACTCCTATTCCAAGGAAACGGGCAAGTCCACCGCTGCTGCCACGCTGGCCATCAGCGTCGGTCTGACTGTTGTGCTGGGCGCCAAGCTGTTCGGCCTGTTCTGATCTCTGTTCCAGGAAACTAAACATGTCCCAAAACTACGGAACCAAGCGCATCGTCACTGGTGCCAGCTATGGTCTGCGCGACTGGTTGGCGCAGCGCATCACCGCCGTTCTGATGGCCCTGTTCACCATCGCTCTGCTGGTGCAAGTCATCGTCGGTGAGCCCATTTCTTATTACAAGTGGGCCGGTATCTTCTCGCAGCAATGGATGAAGACACTGACTTTCGTCGTGATCGTCGCCATGCTCTACCACGTGTGGATCGGCATGCGTGACCTGTTCATGGACTACATCAAGCCCGTTGGCATCCGTCTGGCGCTGCATGTATTCGCCATCGTCTGGCTCGTGGGCTGCGCAGGCTGGGCCATCCAAGTGCTGTGGAGACTGTAAAAAATGACCGCTACTTCCCTTCCTACCCGCAAGTTTGACGTTGTCATCGTCGGTGCCGGCGGCTCCGGCATGCGCGCGTCGCTGCAACTGTCTCTGGCTGGCCTGAACGTGGCCGTGCTGTCCAAGGTGTTCCCCACTCGTTCGCACACCGTTGCTGCCCAAGGTGGTATCGGTGCATCGTTGGGCAACATGTCCGAAGACAACTGGCACTATCACTTCTTCGACACCGTCAAGGGCTCCGACTGGCTCGGCGACCAAGACGCCATCGAATTCATGTGCCGTGAAGCACCGAAGGTCGTGTACGAACTCGAGCACTTCGGTATGCCTTTCGACCGTAACGCTGATGGCACCATCTACCAGCGTCCGTTTGGTGGTCACACCGCCAACTATGGTGAAAAGCCTGTGCAACGTGCTTGCGCTGCGGCTGACCGTACCGGTCACGCCCTGTTGCACACCCTGTACCAGCAAAACGTCAAGGCCCGCACCCAGTTCTTCGTGGAGTGGATGGCCCTCGACCTGATTCGCGACGCTGAAGGCGACGTAGTCGGCGTGACCGCCCTGGAAATGGAAACCGGCGACGTGCACGTGCTGCACGCCAAGACCGTGTTGTTCGCGACCGGTGGCGCTGGCCGTATTTACCAAGCTTCCACCAACGCCTTCATCAACACCGGCGACGGCCTGGGTATGGCTGCTCGCGCAGGCATCCCGCTGGAAGACATGGAATTCTGGCAGTTCCACCCCACCGGCGTGGCCGGCGCCGGCGTGCTGCTGACAGAAGGTTGCCGTGGTGAAGGCGCCATCCTGCGTAACAGCAAGGGTGAGCGTTTCATGGAGCGTTATGCGCCCACTTTGAAGGACTTGGCACCTCGTGACTTCGTGTCGCGTTCCATGGACCAGGAAATCAAGGAAGGTCGCGGTTGCGGCCCCAATGGCGACTACGTGCTGCTCGACATGACCCACTTGGGCGCCGAGACCATCATGAAGCGTCTGCCTTCGGTGTTCGAAATTGGCCATAACTTCGCCAACGTCGACATCACCAAGGAACCCATCCCCGTCGTGCCGACCATCCACTATCAGATGGGCGGTATCCCCACCAACGTGCATGGCCAAGTGGTTGTGCCAGCGAACGGCAAGCACAACGACATCGTCAACGGTCTGTACGCTGTGGGCGAATGCTCTTGCGTGTCGGTGCACGGCGCCAACCGCCTGGGTACCAACTCGCTGTTGGATCTGGTCGTGTTCGGCCGTGCTGCGGGCAACCACATCGTCGAATTCGCCAGCAAGACCAAGTCGCACAAGCCTCTGCCTAAGGACGCTGCCGACTACACCCTGTCGCGCCTCGCTCGTCTGGACAACCAGAAGGGCGGCGAATACTGCCAGGACGTTGCCAACGACATGCGCGCCACCATGCAAAAGCACGCTGGTGTGTTCCGTACCCAAGCTTCCATGGAAGAGGGCGTTCAGAAGATCGCCGCCATCCGTGAGCGCGTGAAGTCCATCGGTTTGAAGGACAACTCCAAGGTGTTCAACACTGCTCGTATCGAGGCCTTGGAAGTTGAAAACCTGATCGAAGCCGCTCAGGCCACCATGACCTCTGCCGCCGCGCGTCCAGAGTCTCGTGGTGCTCACGCTCACAACGACTTCCCCAACCGCGATGATGCGAACTGGATGAAGCACACGCTGTGGTACTCCGAAGGCAACCGCCTGGACTACAAGCCTGTGAACCTGCAGCCTCTGACTGTGGAATCGGTGCCGCCGAAGGTCCGTACCTTCTGATCGCCAGCGACTATTAGGAATTGAACATGAGCCAAAAGCGTACTTTCCAAATCTACCGCTACGATCCCGATAAGGACGCCAAGCCTTACATGCAGACCATCGAAATCGAACTCGATGGCAACGAGCGCATGTTGCTGGACGCCCTGGTCAAGCTCAAGGCGGTTGACCCCACCCTGTCATTCCGTCGCTCCTGCCGCGAAGGTGTTTGTGGCTCTGACGCCATGAACATCAACGGCAAGAACGGTCTGGCCTGTTTGACCAACATGCGCACGCTGCCTCAGACCGTGGTTCTGAAGCCGCTGCCAGGTCTGCCTGTGGTCCGCGACTTGATCGTCGACATGACCCAGTTCTTCAAGCAATACAACTCGATCACCCCGTACCTGATCAACGCAGACACCCCTCCCGAGAAGGAGCGTCTGCAATCGCCCGAAGAGCGCGAAGAGCTCGACGGCCTGTACGAGTGCATCCTGTGCGCCAGCTGCTCGACCAGCTGCCCAAGCTTCTGGTGGAACCCCGACAAGTTCGTGGGCCCAGCCGGTTTGCTGCAAGCCTATCGCTTCATCGCCGACAGCCGCGATCAAGCGACTTCAGCCCGTCTGGACAATCTGGAAGATCCGTATCGTCTGTTCCGTTGCCACACTATCATGAACTGTGTGGATGTCTGTCCCAAGGGCCTGAACCCAACCAAGGCCATTGGCAAGATCAAGGAACTGATGGTGCGTCGCGCCGTTTGATCCGTTTGCTCTGACCTGATTGTTCTCACATGAATACGACGCCTGCTGCAGCCCAAGACTTGTTGCCTAGTGCGGATGAGTTGCGTCGGCTGCGCTGGCGTTGTCGCCGTGGTTTGCTGGAAAACGATTTGTTCGTGGATCGGTTTTTTGAAACCTATGGCGACAAGCTCACAGTGCCTCTGGTACAGGGCTTGCTTCAATTGATGGACTTGGCTGACAACGATTTGCTGGATTTGCTGCTGGCTCGCAAGGAGCCCGAAGGAGAGATAGCAAGCCCCGAAGTCATTCAAGTGTTGACGATGATGCGAGTTCCGATGGCGCAAGAGGCTGCTGCAGCAATTCGTGTCAAATAATTCGTGAAGCGCCAACAAACAACGATAATGGCGACTTAGGACTTATCCTTAGTCTCCGATAAGATATTTCTCACACAAGACCGACCTCTAGGAGTGCTCATGACCCCGTCCGACGTGAAAGCCACCCTGTCATTCTCTGACGGTAGCCCCAGCATGGAATTGCCCATCTACAAGGGCTCAATTGGCCCGGATGTGATCGACATCCGTAAGCTGTATGCCCAGTCCGGCAAATTCACCTACGACCCTGGCTTCCTGTCGACTGCGTCGTGCAACTCCACCATCACCTACATCGACGGTGACAAGGGCGAGCTGCTGTACCGTGGTTACCCCATTGAGCAGTTGGCCACCAACTGCGACTTCCTGGAAACCTGCTACCTGTTGCTGAACGGCGAACTGCCCAACGAAACAGAGAAGTCTGATTTCGTGGCCCGAGTGACCAACCACACCATGGTCAACGAGCAGATGCAGTTCTTCCTGCGCGGTTTCCGTCGCGATGCTCACCCCATGGCCGTCATGACTGGCTTGGTGGGCGCTCTGTCGGCCTTCTACCACGACAGCACCGACATCAACAACCCTGAGCACCGCAAGGTCGCTGCGATCCGCTTGATCGCCAAGATGCCTACGCTGGTTGCCATGGCGTACAAGTACTCGATCGGCCAACCGTTCATCTATCCAAAGAACGACCTGTCCTACACCGAGAACTTCATGCGCATGATGTTCGCGACCCCCTGCGCTGACTACAAGGTCAACGACGTGCTGGTTCGCGCCATGGATCGCATCTTCATCCTGCACGCCGATCACGAGCAAAATGCCTCGACCTCGACCGTGCGTCTGTGCGGTTCGTCCGGTACCAACCCCTTCGCCGCCATCGCCGCTGGTGTGGCTTGCTTGTGGGGTCCTGCTCACGGTGGTGCCAACGAAGCTGCACTGAACATGCTGGAAGACATCCAGCGTAAGGGCGGCGTTGAGAAGATTGGTGAGTTCATCGCTGAAGTGAAGGACAAGAACTCCGCCACCAAGCTGATGGGCTTCGGTCACCGCGTGTACAAGAACTACGACCCACGCGCCAAGCTGATGCGCGAAACCTGCCATGAAGTGCTGAACGAGTTGGGTCTGCAAAACGATCCTCTGTTCAAGCTGGCCATGGCTCTGGAAAAGATCGCTCTGGAAGACGACTACTTCGTGTCGCGCAAGCTGTACCCGAACGTCGACTTCTACTCCGGTATCGTTCAGCGTGCTATCGGCATCCCTGTCCAACTGTTCACTGCCATCTTCGCCTTGGCACGTACCGTTGGCTGGATTGCTCAATTGAACGAAATGATCGGCGACCCCGAGTACAAGATCGGCCGTCCTCGTCAGTTGTTTGTCGGCGCCGAGAAGCGCGACGTCAAGCCTATCGGTCAGCGTTGATCCCAGGGTTGGCTGCGCGACCTTCGTTGCGCAGTCACAAAAAAAGAGCCGCTCATTTGGAGCGGCTTTTTTTTATGTCCTGCAGGATTACTTTTGACCCAACTCTTCTAGCCAATCGGTCAGATCGTTGACAACTTGTTGCTTGCCCTCGCCCTGCCAAAGGTTGTGCCCCAGTTCGGGGTACTGACGCAGGACCTTTTTCTCGGATGCGACATCGTCATAAAGGGCGATGCTGCCAAACAGTGGGGTCACTGGATCATTCACGCCATGCAGAATCAGAACAGGCGTGGTGATTTTGCTGACTTGTTCTTGCAAAACTTGGACGGCAGCTAAACCTTCTTTGGCCGTCTTGGCTGGGATGCCTCCCGAATAAACCAACGGGTCTGATGAGCCGACCTTGTCGCTCTCTGAGCTGCCATGAGAGAAGGCGCGCACGTTCAGGCGATTCAGTGGGCTGGCGGGCGCCACGGTTGCCAATACCTTTAGGGCAGCCAACTTGTACCTGGATTCCTGCACGCTCACGATCGGTGCGCTCAGGGCCAAGCCTTGGACCGCGTCAGGGATCATTTGCGTGAAACGGGTTGCAATGGTCCCGCCCAGGTCGTTGCCCAGAAGATAAATGGGTGTGTCCGGGTTTTGGGTTCTAGCGGAACGAACCATCAAGGCCAAGTCCACCAGGTAGTCATTGAACTTGTCAATGAATTGAGGGTTCCCGCCGGAGTGTCCGTGGCCACGCAAGTCGAGCGCATAGACCGCATAGCCCTTTTGCGCGAGGTGCTGTCCGAGTTCACTGTATTGACCGCCATGTTCCTTGAGGCCATGAACGACGATCAAAACACCCTTCGGTTTGTTGTCGGGAAGCCATGCTTGTCGGAACAACTTGGTTTGGTCTTGTCCGTAAAAGTGCCGCATCTCATAGCGGACGCCCGCCGCCACAGGCATCACTTCGGCCTCGGGGCGGGTGATGTGGGGTGTGGCGCAGCCGGCAAGCGCGGCAGCCAAGCAAACCATGCTGATGAACTGCGAAACCCTGCCAAAGCTAGGGTGCGTTCCGTTCTTTTTCATGAATTCCTCTGGATTGGCTAGAGACTCAAAGCCTCGGAATACTAACCCGGGGTGTCCCCGATACGAGGCTGCGCTCCCCCCAGGTGGGAGGCAGTGTTATCCCTGTAAAGCGGCGAAGGTAGTGAGGAATTGATCGAGTTTGGTGCTGAGGAAAGCTGATGCTCTAAAATAGTCCCTTTTCATCGATCTGCGAAGGCCGCCTCCATGCCAGAGGCGTCGTCGCGGTCACCCTGGCGAGCATCATGGGACGCACCCTCTACGACAAGATCTGGGACGAGCACGTCGTCCATACTGAAGATGACGGCACCGCCGTTCTGTACATTGATCGTCATCTGGTTCACGAAGTGACCAGCCCGCAGGCTTTTGAAGGTCTGGACATCGCTGGGCGCAAGGTTTGGCGTCTGTCAGCCAATCTGGCTGTTAGCGACCACAACGTTCCCACAACAGATCGTAGCCAAGGCATCGCCGATCCCATCTCGAAGCTGCAGGTCGATACGCTTGACGCCAATTGCGATCGCAATGGCATCACCCAGTTCAAGATGTCTGACAAGCGTCAGGGCATCGTGCACGTGATTGGCCCAGAGCAGGGCGCGACCCTGCCTGGCATGACCGTGGTGTGCGGCGACAGCCACACTTCCACCCATGGCGCTTTTGGTGCTTTGGCTCACGGTATCGGCACCTCCGAAGTCGAGCACGTCCTGGCCACCCAGACCCTGTTGGCCAAGAAGGCCAAGAACATGTTGGTCAAGGTCGAAGGCAAGCTCAACCCCGCCTGCTCGGCCAAAGACATCGTGCTGGCCATCATTGGCAAGATCGGCACCGCTGGTGGTACCGGTTACACCATCGAGTTTGCTGGCAGCGCCATCCGTGACCTGTCCATGGAAGGCCGCATGACCGTGTGCAACATGGCCATTGAAGCAGGTGCACGTGCTGGTTTGGTGGCGGTGGATGACACCACCATCAACTATGTGAAGGGTCGTCCTTTCACGCCCGCGGGCGACCTGTGGGATCAGGCTGTGGCCTACTGGCGCACGCTGCATTCTGATGCTGACGCGCAGTTCGACACTGTGGTCGAGTTGGATGCTACGCAGATCAAGCCTCAAGTCACCTGGGGTACATCACCCGAGATGGTGCTGTCGATCGAAGACCAAGTGCCCAACCCCGCCAACGAGCAGGATCCCGTCAAGCGCTCGGCCATGGAGCGCGCGCTGCAGTACATGGCGCTGGATGCCAACAAGCCTTTGAGTGAAGTGTCGGTCGACAAGGTGTTCATCGGCTCTTGCACCAACAGCCGCATCGAAGACATGCGCCAAGCGGCTGCCATCGTTCAAAAGATTGGTGGCCAGGTTGCCAGCAACATCAAGCTGGCTTTGGTGGTGCCTGGCTCGGGCTTGGTCAAGGAGCAAGCGGAGCGCGAAGGTCTGGACAAGATCTTCAAGGCCGCCGGTTTTGAGTGGCGTGAGCCTGGTTGCTCGATGTGTCTGGCCATGAATGCCGACCGTCTGGAGCCCGGTGAGCGTTGCGCCTCCACCAGCAACCGCAACTTTGAAGGCCGTCAAGGCGCGGGTGGTCGCACCCACTTGGTGAGCCCTGCCATGGCAGCCGCTGCTGCGATGAAGGGTCACTTCGTCGACGTTCGTCAATTCGCCTGATCCATCGGATATCCATCATGCAAGCATTCCGCATTCACAAGGGCCTGGTGGCCCCCATGGACCGGGACAACGTCGACACCGACGCCATCATCCCGAAGCAATACCTCAAGTCCATCAAGCGCACCGGCTTTGGTCCTAACTTGTTTGACGAGTGGCGCTACCTGGATGCCGGCGAACCCGGTCAAGATCCAGCGACTCGCAAGCCCAACCCCGAGTTCGTGCTGAACCTGCCTCGCTACCAAGGTGCTTCCGTGCTGCTGGCCCGCAAGAACTTTGGTTGTGGTTCTAGCCGTGAGCACGCACCCTGGGCGCTGGATCAATATGGCTTCCGCGCCATCATTGCCCCTAGCTTTGCTGACATCTTCTTCAACAACAGCTTCAAGAACGGCTTGTTGCCCATCGTACTGAGTGAAGAGCAGGTCGACGCTTTGTTCAAGGCCGTGGAAGCCACGCCCGGTTACGAGTTGACCGTGGATCTGGAGCGCCAGGTTGTGGTCACCCCTGACGGCAAGGAATTGGCTTTTGACGTGCAGCCCTTCCGCAAGTACTGCTTGCTCAATGGCTTCGATGACATCGGCCTGACCCTGCGCCACGCCGACAAGATCAAGGCCTACGAGGCCCAGCGCCTGGCTGACAAGCCTTGGCTGAACAACCGCATTGTTTGAGATAGAGACCGCCCATGTCGATGAAGATTGCAGTGTTGCCGGGTGATGGCATTGGCCCGGAAATCGTGACCGAAGCGGTGAAGGTGCTCAAGGCACTGGACCTGTCTTTTGAAATGCAGGAAGCCAAGGTTGGCGGCGCCGCTTACGACGCCCACGGCCACCCGCTGCCTGAGCACACCTTGAAGCTGGCCATGGAGTCGGACGCCGTGCTGTTCGGCTCGGTCGGTGACTGGAAGTACGACACCTTGGATCGCCCTCTGCGTCCTGAGCAAGCCATTTTGGGTCTGCGCAAGAACATGGGCCTGTTCGCCAACTTCCGTCCCGCCATTTGTTATCCCCAGCTGACCCATGCTTCGAGCCTGAAGCCTGAGTTGGTGGCGGGTCTGGACATCTTGATCATCCGTGAGTTGACGGGTGACATCTACTTCGGTCAGCCTCGCGGCCGTCGTGAGTCCCCGGACGGCGAATTCAAGGGTGCGCCAGAGGCCTTCGACACCATGCGCTACTCCCGTCCGGAAATCGAGCGCATCGCCCACGTCGCGTTCCAGGCTGCCCGCAAGCGCAACAAGCGCGTGACCAGCGTGGACAAGGCCAATGTGCTGGAAACCTTCCAGTTCTGGAAGGACGTGGTCACCGAGGTGCACGCCCAATACCCCGACATCGAGTTGGACCACATGTACGTGGACAACGCCGCGATGCAATTGGTCAAGGCGCCCAAGAAGTTTGACGTGCTCTTTACCGGCAACATGTTCGGCGACATCCTGTCCGACGCGGCGGCCATGTTGACCGGCTCGATCGGCATGTTGCCCTCGGCCTCGCTGAACGCCAAGGGCCAAGGTTTGTACGAGCCTAGCCACGGCTCGGCTCCCGACATTGCCGGCAAGGGCGTGGCCAACCCGCTGGCCACCATCCTGTCTGCCGCCATGATGCTGCGCTTCAGCCTGAATCAGGAAGAAGCCGCTTCGCGCATCGAACGTGCGGTGCAATCCGTGCTGGAGCAAGGTCTGCGTACCCCCGACATCTACAGCGAAGGCACCAAGAAGGTCGGTACCGTTGAAATGGGTGAAGCCGTTGTGGCTGCCCTCAAGGCCCAGGGCTAATCCCGGGAAGGAAAGTCATCATGTCTACTAAGTTGGTTGGTCTGGTTGGTTGGCGCGGCATGGTTGGTTCCGTGCTGATGGATCGCATGCAAGCCGAAGGCGACTTCGACCTCATCGAGCCGTTGTTCTTCTCGACTTCGAATGCGGGCGGCAAGGCCCCTTCGATGGCCAAGAACGAAACCACGCTGCAAGACGCCTACAACATCGACGCCCTCAAGCGCTGCGACATCATCCTGACCGCTCAGGGTGGCGACTACACCACCGAGGTGTTCCCCAAGCTGCGTGCCTCTGGCTGGAATGGTCACTGGATTGACGCGGCCTCCACGCTGCGCATGAAGGACGATGCGGTCATCGTGCTGGATCCGGTCAACATGCCCGTGATCAAGAATGCGCTGGCCAACGGTGGCAAGAACTGGATTGGCGGTAACTGCACCGTCAGCTGCATGCTGATCGGCGTGGGGGCGCTGTACAAGGCCGGTCTGGTGGAGTGGATGTCCACCCAGACTTACCAGGCCGCTTCCGGTGGTGGTGCGCAGCACATGCGCGAGTTGCTGACCCAGTTTGGCACCCTGAACGCCGAAGTCCGCTCCCTGTTGGACGACCCCAAGAGTGCCATTTTGGAAATCGATCGCAAGATCATCGCCAAGCAGCGTTCGCTGACCGAGGCCGAGACAGCCAACTTTGGCGTGCCGCTGGGCGGTTCGCTGATCCCCTGGATCGACAAGGATCTGGGCAACGGTCAGTCCAAGGAAGAGTGGAAGGGCATGGCCGAGACCAACAAGATCCTGGGCCAGGGCGAGGGCTTCGGTTCTCCAGCGGTTCCGGTGGACGGTTTCTGCGTTCGCATCGGTGCAATGCGTTGTCACAGTCAGGCATTGACTTTCAAGCTCAAGAAAGACGTTCCACTGTCCGATATCGAGGCCATGATCGCTGCCGACAATCCGTGGGCCAAGGTGGTGCCGAATACGCGTGAGGCCACCATCAAGGACCTGACCCCGGTTGCCGTGACCGGTACGCTGACCATTCCGGTTGGTCGTATCCGCAAGCTGGCTATGGGGCCGGAGTACGTTGGCGCGTTCACGATCGGGGATCAACTGCTGTGGGGCGCTGCCGAACCGCTGCGTCGCATGTTGCGTATCCTGCTGGACGCCTGATGGGTGTTTGAAGGTTGTGGTGGGTAGTCGACGCCGCAACCTCG
Organism: Aquabacterium sp.; assembly: GCA_046299355.1. Taxonomy (GTDB): domain Bacteria; phylum Pseudomonadota; class Gammaproteobacteria; order Burkholderiales; family Burkholderiaceae_C; genus Aquabacterium. The sequence continues at coordinate 255,318 of JBKBIO010000003.1, forward strand.
CTCCCTCATCCTGAGTCCGCGGGTTTGTTGTCCGACGACGACAATACGCGATTCGTTACGCTTTTCAGTGGATGAACTCGGGTTGAGGTGGCGTAAGTTAAGCGAATACTGAGCTTGTCTCCGTATATGCTTGACGTTATTTTGTTTTTTTGCTGCGTACCGTCTGCGGGAGTGGGCTGGATGGACTTTGTAGTTATCCATTTGCGCTGCTTGTCGTGTCACACGGCTCCATGACGACTTGGGAGACGCCTTGAAAGATCATTCGATGTCCGCGGGGAAATTTGTCCTCAATCGGGTTGCAGTCGCTGCCGCCTGCAGTGTCTTGACGCTGGCGCCTGCCGCTTCCTGGGCCTTGGGTCTGGGTAAGCTCAATGTTCAGTCTGCTCTGGGCGAATCGCTGCGTGCCGAAATCGATGTCACCAGCCTGAGTGCAGAGGAGGGCTCGTCCCTCAAGGTGCGTGTGGCCTCGACGGAAACCTACCGTGCGGCAGGGGTTGACTACAACTCTGTCTTGGGTGCCACGCAAATCACCTTGCAGCGCCGCAGCGACGGTCGGCCCTATCTGAAGATTTCCAGTGATCGGACCGTTCAAGAGCCGTTCGTCGATGTCATCTTGGATCTGACTTGGTCGTCGGGCCGTTTGGTGCGCGAATACACGCTGCTGTTCGATCCTCCTGCAACCAAGTCCACCCCCGCAGTGACCACTGCGCCCGTCATCGCAGCGCCGGTGCCTCCAGCACCACCCGCTCCAGTGGCGCCGTCCAAACCTGCGCCTGCTCCTGTGGTGGCCGCGCCTGCGCCCGCTCCTGTGCCTGTTGCCGCGCCCGTGGCGCCTGCGCCGGCTCCGAAGCCAGTGGCAGAGGCCAAGCCCAAGACCAAGTCTGAGCCCAAGGTGGAGAAGGCAGCTGCTGCGGCCTCTGCACCGGCTTCGGCTCCCGTTCAGCGTCCTGCACCAGCACCTCGCACGGCTGCTTCTGAAAACACCGGCGCCAAGTCTGTGAAGGTCGAGCGTGGTGACACACTGTCCAAGATCGCCTCGCGCAACTTGCCATCCGGTGTGTCTTTGGATCAGATGTTGGTGGGGCTCTATCGTCAGAACCCACAAGCTTTCTTTGGCAACAACATGAACCGCCTGAAGTCGGGTGTGGTGTTGAATGTGCCAACCGCCGAGCAAGCCAAGGAATTGACGCCTGAGCAAGCGCGTCAGACCATCTTGGCGCAGTCGGCAGACTTTGCCAATTACCGTCAGCAACTGGCTGGCACCGTCACGGCGACTGCACAACAGCAACCGCAACGTGCGGCCTCCGGTAAGGTTCAAGCTGAAGTCAAGGATCAAAAGCAATCCGCAGCGCCGACACCTGACAAGCTGACCCTGAGCAAGGGTGGTGTCGCTGGTGCCAAGGCCTCCGGTGCGGAAGATCGCATTGCCAAGGCTCGTGCCAAGGAAGAAGAAGCCAAACGTGCGGCCGAGTTGGCCAAGAACGTTGAGGATCTGAAGAAGCTGAAGGAAAAGGCGGCTGCCGCCTCTGCGGCTGCGAAAACAGGTCCTGTTGTCATGCCAGCCCAGTCTTTGTTGGGTAAGCCTGCACCGACACCCGCGCCAGCTCCAGCACCTGCACCTGCACCTGCACCTGCACCTGCACCTGCACCTGCACCTGCACCCGCACCCGCACCTGTAGCCAGTGCGCCAGCTGAGTCGCCATCTCAAGCGGCGACAGCTGTGGCTCAAGTGGCTTCCGTGGCGTCTGTGCCGGTTGCGCCTTCTGCGCCTGCAGTGGCTGTTCCTGCACCGATTCCAAACCCAGAAGCTGCAGAGCCCGGTTTGCTCGAGTCCCTGAATCCGATGCTGTTGGCAGCGGGTGGCGCTGGCTTGGCTCTGTTGGCCGGTATTGGCATGTTCCTGCGCTCGCGTCGTCGCTCTGATACAGGCGAGACTTCGTTCCTGGAAAGCCGTCTGCAACCCGACTCGTTCTTCGGTGCGTCGGGTGGTCAGCGTGTGGATACCCGTGATGCCACAGGTGGCCCATCGTCCATGAGCTACTCCTTGAGCCAGCTCGACGCCATTGGTGACGTGGATCCGGTGGCTGAGGCCGATGTTTATTTGGCCTACGGGCGTGACCTGCAAGCAGAAGAGATTCTCAAAGAAGCCTTGCGTGCCACACCTGATCGTTTGGCCGTTCGCGTCAAGCTTCTCGAGGTTTACGCCAAGCGCCGTGACACCAAGGGCTACGAGCAATTGGCTGTCCAGTTGTACGACTTGACTGGTGGTCATGGTGAAGACTGGGCCAAGGCGCAGGAAATGGGCTTGGGCATTGATCCAGAGAATCCTCTGTATCAGCCAGGTGGCGAACCCGCTGCCGAGCCTTTGAATGTTCAGCAGTCCTACGATGCCTTGGGTGCCAGCACCCTGCCGGCCTCGGTGGTGCCATCGCTGAGCCAGTTGGATGCCCTGCCTCGTGTTGATGCCGTGGCAGAACCTGACGTGCCGGTGTCTGCCGATGTGGACAACATCGATCTGGACATCTCTGCGCCCATGCCTTTGGAGGAAGCGCCTCCTGCAGCAGCACCCGTTGATCTGCCTGTCCTGGACATGCAAGACGAACCAGTGGCTGCTGCTCCCGCACCTGCTGCGGTGGCGCCTGCTCAAGACGATGGTGGTCTGGATTTCGATCTGTCTCTGGATGAGCCTGTTGCGCCACCCGCACCAGCCGTCGCCAAGGCGCCAGCTCCTGCAGACGACTTTGGCCTGAGCAGCATCAACTTGGAAGTGGAAGCCCCGGGTTCTGTCGACAGTGGCTTCAGCCTTGATGAAGATCTGCTGGGCGGCAAGGCGCCTGATCTGCCTCCACCAGAAGATCCGATGGAGCGCAAGTTCGAGTTGGCGGAAGAGTTCCGTCAAATCGGTGACCTGGACGGCGCGCGTGAGTTGCTGCAGGAAGTCGTGGCCAACGCACAAGGCCCGCTGCAAGCCAAGGCTCAGGCCATGCTCGATAGCTTGAGCTGATGCATGACTGACTCCGAAAGAAGTGGGGCGTCAGCCCCAGCTTCCTCGACAGGGGCGATCCGGCGGATCGCCCTTGGTGTTTCTTACCGAGGAAGCGCTTACAAAGGTTGGCAAAGCCAGCCCTCAGGTGGCACGGTCCAGGATGCTCTGGAGGCCGCGTTGAGCCAATTCGCCGCACAACCTGTCAAAGTCATGTGCGCGGGGCGTACCGATGCAGGGGTGCATGGCATCAATCAGGTGGTGCACCTCGATACGCCATTGCACCGAGAGCCCTTCTCGTGGGTGCGCGGCCCCAATGCATTTCTGCCGCCCGACGTGGCGGTGCAATGGGCCCGAGAGGTCGGGCCAGACTTCCATGCGCGTAACAGTGCCCGAGGGCGACGGTATGCCTATGTCCTGTTGGAGTCTGCCATCAGGCCTGCCATTGAATCAGGGCAGGTGGGTTGGGTGTTCAGGCCCCTGGATCTCGAGGCGATGAGGTCTGCCGCGGCACATCTGATCGGCGAGCATGATTTCAGCTCCTTCCGGTCCTCGCAATGTCAGTCGCCCACGCCTATCAAAACCTTGCGACAGATCGAGATCGACAAAATCGGGCCCTATTGGCGATTCGATTTCGAGGGCAATGCCTTCTTGCATCACATGATCCGCAACATCATGGGTTGTTTGGTGGTGGTTGGTTGGGGGCATCAACGGCCCGATTGGACGGCCGATGTCTTGGCTGCACGCAATCGCGATGCAGCGGCACCCACGTTTTCGCCTGATGGGCTGTACTTCCTGGGCCCACGTTACGACGCGCAGTGGGATCTCCCTGAGCATGTTCCGGCCATGGACTGGCTGCCTCGCAAAACTTGAGACAATAGGGGCTGAGTCACCTGTGATCAGCCCATGTCCTTGCCCTCCTATCACCGTACCCGAATCAAGATTTGCGGCCTCACGCGAGAGCAGGATGTTCTGGATGCCGTCGAGGCCGGCGCAGACGCCATCGGATTTGTGCTGTACGCCAAGAGCCCCCGGTATGTGAGTGCGCAAAGAGCGGCCACCTTGGCGCAACTGCTCCCCCCCTTCGTGACACCCGTCTTGCTGTTCGTGAACGCGGACGAGGCCTTGTTGGAGGAGGCAGCCAAGGCGGTCCCGAACGCCTTGTGGCAGTTCCATGGGGATGAGCAGCCTGCGCAATGTGAAAAATCTGGCCGACCTTTTATTCGTGCCGCGCGCATGGCACCCGGTTTCGATTTGTTAGACTTCGCCTGTTCCTACTCTGCCGCCCAAGCCATTCTGGTCGACGCTCACGTCGAAGGCTATGGCGGTGGTGGGCAGGTTTTCGACTGGTCCTTGTTGCCGCAAGCGATGTCGCGTCCCATGGTGTTGTCGGGTGGTTTGCACCCAGGCAATGTTCTGGAAGGCGTTCGGCGCGTGCGACCTTGGGCTGTGGACGTGAGTTCTGGCGTGGAGTCAGCCAAGGGCATCAAGGATGCGGGGTTGATGCGTCAGTTCTGCCAGGCCGTGCGGGAGGCTGATCGGCTGCAAGCTGAATCCGCCTTGTGATGTGGTCACAAGCTTGCTGGATGTGTTCCGTACGGTTTGATCAATGAGAATTTCATGCTGAATTACCAACAGCCCGATGCCCGCGGCCACTTTGGCCCCTACGGCGGCACTTTCGTGTCCGAAACCCTGATCCAAGCCCTGGATCAACTCAAGGATGCTTACGAGCACTACCGTCACGATCCTGAATTCCAGGCCGAATTCCGTCGCGAGTTGGCGCACTTTGTTGGCCGCCCCAGCCCGATCTACCACGCCGCTCGTTTGAGCCGTGAAATGGGCGGCGCGCAGATTCACTTCAAGCGCGAAGACCTCAATCACACCGGCGCCCACAAGGTCAACAACACCATTGGCCAGGCTTTGTTGGCCAAGCGCATGGGCAAGCCCCGTGTGATCGCCGAAACTGGTGCCGGCCAGCACGGTGTGGCCACCGCCACCATTTGCGCCCGTTATGGCATGGAATGCGTGGTCTACATGGGTTCGGAAGACGTCAAGCGTCAGTCCCCCAATGTCTACCGCATGCACTTGCTCGGCGCCAAGGTGGTGCCCGTGGAGTCGGGTTCGAAGACACTGAAAGACGCGCTCAATGAAGCCATGCGCGACTGGGTCACCAACGTCGAGAACACGTTCTACATCATCGGTACCGTCGCGGGTCCGCATCCGTACCCAGCCATGGTGCGCGATTTCCAAAGCGTGATCGGTGAGGAGTGCCTGAAGCAGATGCCCGATCAAATCGGCCGTCAACCCGACGCGGTGGTGGCCTGTGTGGGCGGTGGCTCCAACGCCATGGGCATCTTCTACCCCTACATCCCGCACGAACAAGTCAAGCTGATTGGTGTGGAAGCAGCGGGCGAGGGCTATGACAGCGGCAAGCACTCCATGTCCTTGCAAAAGGGCGTGCCGGGCGTGCTGCACGGCAACCGTACCTATCTGCTGCAAGACGCAAACGGCCAGATCACTGAAACCCATTCCGTGTCGGCGGGCTTGGATTACCCCGGTGTGGGCCCTGAGCACGCGTATCTGAAAGACATTGGTCGCGCCGAATACGTGGGCATCACCGACAAGGAAGCGCTGGAAGCCTTCCACCGTCTGTGCCGTACCGAGGGCATCATCCCTGCGCTGGAGTCGTCGCACGCCGTGGCCCATGCCATGAAGCTGGCTGCCACCATGCGTCCTGACCAACACGTGCTGGTGAACTTGTCCGGCCGAGGTGACAAGGACATCGGTACGGTGGCTGACCTTACCGGTGCCGAGTTCTATTGCCGCCCATCCTGCCGCGGTCTGTCGGTGAAGGGGGGCTGATCATGACAAATCGTATTGATGTCACGTTTGCCAATCTGAAGGCCCAGGGTCGCAAGGCGCTGATCCCGTTCATCACCTGCGGTGATCCTTACGCCGAGCTCACCCCAGAATTGATGTGGGCCATCGCGGACGCCGGTGCCGATGTCATCGAGTTGGGTGTGCCATTCTCGGACCCCATGGCCGACGGCCCCGTCATTCAGCGAGCGGCCGAGCGTGCCCTCGTCAAAGGCATCACCCTGACCCATGTCCTGGAAGACGTCAAACGTTTCCGCACCCGCAATGCCACCACACCAGTGGTGCTGATGGGGTACGCCAACCCCATCGAGTGCTACGACTTGCACCATGGTGCAGGCAGTTTTGTGCGCGATGCGAAGGCGGCTGGTGTGGATGGCGTTCTGGTGGTGGACTACCCACCGGAGGAGTGCCAGGAGTTTGCCGCGCGCATGAAATCGGCCGATCTGGCCCCGATTTTCTTGTTGGCGCCCACTTCCACTGAAAAACGCATGGCCGAAGTCGGTAAGATCGCGGCCGGTTATGTGTACTACGTCTCGCTCAAGGGCGTGACGGGGGCAGGGCACTTGGATATTGATGCGGTGGCTGATATGGTGCCGCGCATCAAAGCCCACGTGAACACGCCCGTTGGCGTCGGTTTTGGTATTCGCGATGCGGAAACAGCCAAAGCCATTGCTGCGGTATCTGACGCGGTTGTGATTGGTTCTCGCATTGTGCAGTTGCTTGAAACCCAAACACAGGATACCGTGGTGTCCGCAGCGCGTGATTTCATCGCTGAGATTCGTGCTGCACTGGATTCGTTGAAAGGAGCCTGACGATGAGTTGGCTTGAAAAACTGCTGCCCCCCAAGATTCAACCGACCGACCCCGCTGAGCGTCGTTCGGTGCCAGAGGGGCTGTGGGTCAAGTGCCCATCGTGCGAAACCGTTCTGTACAAGAACGACCTCGAGGCCAATGTCAATGTCTGCCCTAAGTGCGGACACCACCATCGCATTGGCGCCCGTGCTCGCCTGGACGCCTTCCTCGACGCAGAAGGCCGATTTGAAATTGGTCAAGAGGTCTTGCCTGTTGATGCCTTGAAGTTCAAGGACAACAAGAAGTACATGGACCGCCTGAAGCAGGGCATGGAAGCCACCGGCGAGACCGATGCGCTCGTCGTGTTGGGTGGCTCTGTGCACAGCGTGCCCGTGGTCGCAGCCTGTTTCGAGTTCGATTTCATGGGCGGCTCCATGGGTTCGGTGGTGGGCGAACGTTTCGCGCGTGGCGTGGAAGCAGCCGTTGACCAGAAAATGCCTTTTGTGTCCTTCACCGCCACTGGCGGCGCCCGCATGCAAGAAGGTTTGATGAGCCTGATGCAGATGGCCAAGACCAATGCAGCGCTGACACGTTTGGCCAAAGCCAAGCTGCCCTACATCAGCGTGCTGTCGGATCCCACCATGGGTGGCGTGTCGGCCTCGTTTGCCTTCATGGGTGACGTGGTCATCGCAGAACCCCGCGCCCTGATCGGGTTTGCAGGCCCTCGCGTGATCGAAAACACCGTGCGTGAGAAACTCCCTGAAGGCTTCCAGCGCGCCGAGTTCTTGCTGCAAAAGGGCGCGATCGACATGATTGTTGACCGCCGCGAGTTGCGCATGACCATCGCGCGCCAGTTGGCCATCTTGCTGCGTCAGCCCGCCGACGCTGTGGCCGCCTGATTCCCCGACTGATCTCGCTGACGGGCTGCTTCCACGCAGCCCGTTTTGTTTCCTGACTCCTATCATGACCTTGACCGACAAGTCCCCCTTGGCCGATTGGCTGGCGCATTGTGAGCAACTGCATCCTGTAGGCATCGATCTCGGTCTGGATCGGGTCTCGCAGGTCTGGCAGCGCATGGGCGTGGTCTTGGGCACACCGATGGGCCAAGAGCCTGTCGATGGTGCACCGGTGGTGTTCACCGTGGCTGGCACCAATGGCAAAGGCTCGACCTGTGCGATGTTGGAGAGCATTCTCCTGAACTCTGGATTCCGTACCGGCGTGTACGGCTCACCCCACCTGGTCCACTTTGAAGAACGGTGTCGCATCATGGGTGTGCCTGTTCAGGGCGATGCGCTGGTGCCTCATTTCGCCAAGGTCGAGCAAGCCCGTGGTGACACCGGCTTGACCTACTTTGAGTTCACCACGCTGGCCATCCTGAGCCTGTTGGCCGCCTCTGGCCTGGACGCCGTCATCTTGGAGGTGGGCTTGGGTGGACGACTCGACGCCGTCAACATCATCGACACCGATTGCGCGGTCATCACCAGCATCGACCTGGATCACATGGACTATTTGGGGCCTGATCGTGAATCGATTGGTCGCGAAAAGGCCGGCATCATGCGGGCGCAAAGGCCGGTGGTGGTCTCCGATCCGCAGCCACCTGCCAGCATTGCTGCCCAGGCCGATGCATTGGGTGCTGACCTGTGGCTGTTTGGGCGTGATCACAACTACGCCGGTGACCGCCAGCAGTGGTCTTGGGGTGGGCGTAGCAAACGGTTCAATGGCATGGCCTATCCGTCTCTGCGAGGGGCCAACCAGTTGTTGAACGCCTCGGGCGTGCTGGCCGCATTGGAGGCGGTTCGCAGCCGTCTGCCCGTTTCGGCCCAGGCCGTGCGCACGGGTTTGGCCACGGTCGAATTGCCGGGGCGTTTCCAGATCATTCCTGGTCAGCCTACGCTGATTCTGGACGTGGCTCACAACCCGCATGCCACCGCTACATTGGCCGTCAACCTGGATCAAATGGGATTTTTCCCACGCACCCTGGCGGTATGGGGCGCCATGGCTGACAAGGATGCAGCCGGGATGGTGGCCAAACTCCTGCCACTGGTCGACGCATGGTATTGCTGTGATTTGCCGACCCCGCGCGCCGCCACAGCCGCGCAATTGGTCGACACCATCGGTCAGGCCCGGGCTCAGGCGGGCAGCCTGGTGTTGCCGGCGGCGAAGGCCTCCGCACATGCTGATCCCATGTCTGCTTTGAAAACAGCGCTCGCCGAAGCCAACCCGGAAGATAGAATTGTGGTCTTTGGCTCGTTCTACACCGTCGGCGGCGTTTTGAATGACGGTTTGCCGAAGTTAAACGCGCCTCATCTCAAGACATCCGCCTAATTTCGCAGCCCTTCAGCATGCCCTTGCCCTCATTTTTTCAACGCTTCCTCAAAGGGGGTGTTGGTCAGCGTCCTGGTGCAGAGCCCGTCTCCTTGTCTGAGGCCGATGTCGAGGCGGTCCGCGTCCGTGCCCGTCGTCGGCTGATTGGTATGGCGGTGCTGGTCGGCATCGGCGTGATTGGCTTCCCATGGTTGTTCGAAACCAAACCGCGCCCCATGTCGATGGATGTGGAAGTGGTGCAGCAGGGCGCTTCTGCGCCCGTCCGAACCTTGCCACGTGGCGAGGTCCGCGCTGCCGTCGAATCGGTGACCGAAGCGCCTGCCGCGGGCTCTCCAGAGCAGGAAGCCAAGCAGACAGAAGCAACAGCCGAACCCAAGGCCCCGGTGGTGGCCCGGGCGGACAAAGCGGCATCCAAAGCCGAGGTGAAAGCACAGCCCAAGTCGGAGGGTAAGACTGAGGCCAAGGCAGAGATCAAAAAAGTCGAAGCCAAAGCCGAAACCAAGTCCGCCAAGCCTGAAGCCAAGGCAGAACTCAAAGCAGACGCCAAATCCGATTCCAAAGCGGCTGATAAGGTCCGCTACATCATTCAAATTGGCGCATTCTCAGATGTTCCTGCAGCGCGTGAAGTGCGTTTGAAGGCAGAGCGTGCCGGGCTGAAAACCTATACCCAGGTGATTGGTGAAGGGGCCAACAAAAAGATTCGTGTTCGATTGGGCCCCTTTGAGGACAAAGCCGCTGCAGACAAAGCCATGGCCACCTTGCGCAAGGCGAATTTGTCTGGTGCGTTGCTCACCCTGTAAGGTGGACGAGTGCCCGTGACCGAAGCGGCGGCCAACGCCTGGACCCTGATTGACCTGGTCATTGGACTGGGTCTGTTGGTGTCGATGGCCGTGGGCGTCTGGCGCGGTCTGGTGGTCGAAGTGATGTCTTTGGCCGCGTGGTTGGTGTCGTATTTTCTGGCGCAATGGTGGGGGGCGGATATGGCCGCTCATGTGCCAGTGGGAGCGCCGGGTTCCTCCGTCAATCAGGCGGCGGGCATGTTGGTGGTGTTTGTGTTGGCTTGGATCGCGTGGGCCCTGGTGTCGTGGGCAGCAGGCAAGATCATCCGGGCCTCGGCGCTCAGTGGTGCAGATCGCACCATGGGAGCGGTATTTGGTTTGATGCGCGGCGTGATCGTGGCCCTGTTGGTCTGCACGCTGGTGAATTTAACGCCCTTGGCGAAGTGGGAACTGTGGCAGTCCTCACGGTCAGTGGTGTGGTTGAACGTGTTACTGCGGGGCTTGACCCCCATCCTGCCCGAGCAGGTGGTCAAATTCTTGCCCGAGCAGTCCTGACAGTTTTTGAGATTTGTTTTGAAGAGGTGAACCATGTGCGGCATCGTCGGAGTGATTTCCAAGACGCCAGTCAACCAATTGATCTATGACGCGCTGTTGCTGCTGCAACACCGTGGTCAAGATGCAGCCGGTATCGTGACGGCAGGCCCCGATGCAAACGGACGCAAGTTCTTCATGCACAAGGCCCGTGGCATGGTCAAGGATGTGTTCCGCACGCGTGACATGCGCGCTTTGCCCGGCACGGTTGGTTTGGGTCAAGTGCGTTATCCCACAGCAGGCAATGCGTTCAACGAAGAAGAGGCGCAGCCTTTCTACGTCAACGCGCCATTTGGCTTGGTCTTGGTTCACAACGGCAACTTGACCAACGCCCACGCCTTGCGCAAAGAGTTGTTCGACATCGATCGTCGCCACCTCAACACCGATAGCGACACCGAAGTGCTGCTCAACGTGTTTGCGCACGAGCTCGAATTGGCAGGCCGTGAATTGCCCCTGACGCCTGCAGCGATCTTCAAGGCTGTGCGCGCCGTGAACAAGCGCATCAAGGGCTCTTATGCCGTGATCTGTCTGATCGCAGGGTATGGCATGGTGGCCTTCCGTGATCCATTCGGCATTCGACCCATGTGCTATGGCGAGGCCGATTTGCCCGAAGGCCGCGAGGTGATGGTGGCCAGCGAGTCTGTGGCCCTGGAAGGCACCAGCCACCGCTTCGTGCGCGATGTGAAGCCTGGCGAAGCGCTCTTCATCGACCTCGACGGTGTGGTGCACGCGGAGATGTGTGCTGACAATGCCGTGCTCAACCCCTGCATGTTCGAGTACGTGTATCTGGCTCGTCCAGACTCCGTGATCGACGGCGTGTCGGTTTACCAGGCTCGCCTGGAAATGGGCGAGACCTTGGCTCAGCGCGTGATCTCGACCATGCCGCCTTCCGAAATCGATGTGGTCATCCCGATCCCCGAGTCGAGCCGTCCTTCGGCCATGCAGTTGGCGCAAAAGTTGGGCAAGCCCTATCGCGAAGGTTTCGTGAAGAACCGCTATGTGGGGCGCACCTTCATCATGCCTGGCCAGTCCGTGCGTAAGAAGTCTGTGCGTCAAAAGCTCAACGCCATTGGCCTGGAGTTCAAGGGGCGTAACGTGTTGTTGGTGGATGACTCCATCGTACGCGGCACCACCTCCAAGGAAATCGTGCAGATGGCGCGTGAAGCAGGCGCTAACAAGGTGTACCTGGCTTCTGCTGCACCTCCCGTGAAGTTCCCCAATGTGTATGGCATCGACATGCCCACCAAGGCTGAACTTGTGGCGCACGGTCGTACCTTGGAAGACATTCGTCAGATCATTGGATGTGATGCCTTGATCTATCAAGACGTCGATGCCATGAAGAAGGTGATGGGCAAGCTGAACCCCCATATCAAGGGCTTCGAAGCCTCGTGTTTCGATGGTCAGTACATCACGGGTGATGTCAGCGCAGCAGACTTTGCCGCCATTGAATCGCAGCGTCTGACCCAAAAGGGGGAAGACGAGGCCAGCAACTCCCGACTGGCTTTGCAGAACAAACCTGAGTGATGAGATCGGAGTGCCCGCATGGCCTCACCTGACAACAAAAAGCGTCTGCCTCGCAAAGACCTGCCAGCCGATGCCCGCATCGAAACCCTGGCAGTTCGCGAAGGCCTGCCAGCCACGCAATGGGGTGAGAACTCCGAAGCGCTGTTCTTGACCAGCAGCTTCATTCACCCTGATGCCGCGACGGCTGCGGCCCGCTTTGCCAACGAAGAAGAGTCCTTCGTCTATTCGCGCTTCACCAACCCGACCACGATGATGTTTGAGCGTCGTCTGGCGGCTTTGGAGGGCACGGAAGCGGCGATCGGTACATCCAGTGGCATGAGCGCCATCTTGCTGATGATCATGGGCTTGCTCAAGGCGGGCGACCACGTCATCTGCTCGCGCAGCGTCTTTGGTGCCACCATCGTGTTGCTGGAGCGTGAGTTCGGCAAGTTTGGTGTCGAGACCACGTTCGTTTCGCAAACGGACGTCGATGAGTGGCGTGCCGCCGTCAAGCCCAACACCAAGCTGCTGTTCGCTGAAACGCCCAGCAATCCTCTGACTGAGGTCTGCGATATCCGGGCCCTGGCTGACATTGCCCATGAGGCTGGCGCCTTGCTTGCCGTGGACAACTGCTTCTGCACGCCTGCATTGCAGCAGCCCGTGAAGCTGGGCGCCGATCTCATCATCCACTCCGGTACCAAATACCTGGATGGACAGGGTCGCGTGTTGGCTGGTGCGATCTGCGGCAGTGACAAACTCATCAACGGGACCTTCATGCCGGTGATGCGCGGCGCAGGCATGAGCCTGTCGCCCTTCAATGCCTGGATCGTGCTCAAGGGCTTGGAGACCCTGTCCATTCGCATGGCTGCGCAAAGTGCCAATGCCATGAAACTGGCCCAATGGTTGGAGCGCCAACCTGGTATCGACAAGGTTTACTACCCCGGTTTGCCCAGCCACCCCCAGCATGATCTGGCCATGGCGCAGCAGAACGGCTGTGGTGGTGCGGTGGTGTCCTTCACCGTCAAGCCCGCTGCAGGTGAGGGCGATGCGCCGGCGCGTCTGCGCAAGTCTGCCTTCCATGTGATTGATCAGACACGCTTGTGTTCGATCACCGCCAACCTGGGCGACACCAAGACCCTGATCACCCATCCTGCCAGCACGTCGCATGGCCGATTGGCCGAAGAGCAGCGCCTGGCCGCAGGCATCACCCAAGGCATGGTGCGCATCTCGGTCGGACTCGAACATATTGACGACCTCACAGCCGATCTGGCGCGTGGTCTGGATACTTTGAACGTATGACACAAGCTACTACTACCGTCAGAACGCGCTTTGCGCCTTCTCCCACCGGATTCATTCACCTGGGTAACATTCGCTCGGCGCTCTATCCATGGGCGTTTGCGCGTGCCAACAAGGGCGTGTTCATCCTCCGCATTGAAGACACCGACGTTGAGCGCTCTTCTCAAGAGGCGGTGGACGTCATCCTGGAAGGGATGCAATGGCTGGGTTTGGACCACGACGAAGGCCCCTACTTCCAGATGCAGCGCATGGATCGCTACAAGGAAGTGCTCCAGCAGATGCTCGACAAAGGCTTGGTCTACCCCTGCTACATGAGCACCGCGGAATTGGATGCGCTCCGTGAGCGTCAAATGGCCAACAAGGAAAAGCCGCGCTACGACGGCACCTGGCGTCCTGAGCCAGGCAAAACCTTGCCACCGGTGCCAGAGGGTGTGAAGCCCGTCTTGCGCTTCAAGAACCCCAAAGGTGGTTCGGTGGTGTGGGAAGACAAGGTCAAAGGCCGCATTGAGATCAGCAATGACGAACTCGATGATCTGGTCATCGCTCGCCCCGATGGCACACCGACCTACAACTTCTGTGTGGTGGTCGATGACATGGACATGGGTATCACGCACGTGATCCGTGGTGATGACCACGTCAACAACACTCCCCGCCAAATCAACATCCTGCGTGCCTTGGGCCAAGAGCCGCCTGTGTATGCCCACCTTCCCACGGTGCTCAATGAGCAGGGCGAGAAGATGAGCAAGCGCCATGGCGCCAAAGCGGTTACGCAATATCGCGACGAAGGCTATCTGGCCGACGCCATCGTGAATTACCTAGCCCGCCTGGGTTGGAGCCACGGTGACGACGAGATCTTCTCGCGTGCGCAATTGGTGGAGTGGTTCAATCTGGATCACCTGGGTAAGAGTGCCGGTCAGTTTGACGAAGCCAAACTGCGCTGGGTGGCTCAACAGCAGATGAAGATGGCCGACGATGCTTTCCTGGCCACATTGGTGCGCGAACAATTCGTCAAGCGTGGCCAAACCTTGCCAGCGGCATTGATGGCAGGCGAGGGCGACGCGCGCCTGGCAGCCATGTGCGCTTTGTTCAAAGACCGTTGCGCCACCACCATCGAGTTGGCCGATTGGTTGGCCATGTTTGTCGCTGAGGTCACCCCTCCTTCGCAAGAGCTGGCCGAAAAGCTGACTGATGCCGTCAAGCCTGCTGTCGCCGCCTTGGCCAAACGCTTGGCAGAGGTCAATTGGGATGCTGCCAGCATCAACCAAGCCCTGAAAGACACCTTGGCTGAATTCACTTTGAAAATGCCACAACTGGCGATTCCTGTTCGCCTGCTGGTGTGTGGTCGCGCTCAGACGCCGTCTGTGGATGCCGTGCTGGCCTTGTTTGATCGTGACACCGTGGTGGCGCGGTTGTCTAAAGGCTGATCGATCAAGCGGATCGCTGGATGACACGTTGCAAAGAAGGCCCCTTGTGGGCCTTTTTTCATGCGGGCTCTAGTCGGTCTAGGCGTGATGTTGTAACAATGCTACGCGTGGGAGGCGTACCTTGATGGTGCCCGATTCTCCCTAGGGAGAAGGTGAGTGTGGGCCGTTTGTTGCCAGGGTTCGCGAGGGTTTGATGCAAGCCCTCGACACCCATTTGATCAAAAAGTTGCGGTCAGGCTTGCAATCGTTTGAAATCTCGGTATATACTCTCATTCTCGCTTGAACGACGCTTTGTTTGAAGGCAAAGCAGCCGAGAAGCCCGAAAGTTGTTTGCGCAAGCAGGCATCCCAAGGGGGTATAGCTCAGCTGGGAGAGCGCTTGCATGGCATGCAAGAGGTCAGCGGTTCGATCCCGCTTACCTCCACCAAGCAACCAAAAGTTGCGATGTGGTCGGGTTGCTAGGTTGCCAAGCACAGCGTCAATCAAGTTGTATGAAGGATTCAGTCCCCTTCGTCTAGAGGCCTAGGACACCACCCTTTCACGGTGACTACAGGGGTTCGAATCCCCTAGGGGACGCCAAGTTTGACGACACTTGGGTTGAGCAATCAACCAAAGTCGTTACCGACGCGGAGTGGTAGTTCAGTCGGTTAGAATACCGGCCTGTCACGCCGGGGGTCGCGGGTTCGAGTCCCGTCCACTCCGCCAAGCTCTTTAACAGAGCGTTGCTGGTGACACAGCAGTGCTCAAAACAAGTCAGTCTCGGTGCCAGTTTGGCAACCTGCCGCAAGTCGAAAGATATGCGATGGGGGTATAGCTCAGCTGGGAGAGCGCTTGCATGGCATGCAAGAGGTCAGCGGTTCGATCCCGCTTACCTCCACCAATCAAAAGGTGGCGCCAAGCTGGTGTAGAGTCTGGTTTGAACGTTGTAGTTTCAGTCCCCTTCGTCTAGAGGCCTAGGACACCACCCTTTCACGGTGACTACAGGGGTTCGAATCCCCTAGGGGACGCCAAGTTTTGACGGCACTTGGATTGAGCAATCAATCGAAGTCGTCACCGACGCGGAGTGGTAGTTCAGTCGGTTAGAATACCGGCCTGTCACGCCGGGGGTCGCGGGTTCGAGTCCCGTCCACTCCGCCAAATTGCAGAGCCCTGATGCGAAAGCATCAGGGCTTTTTGCATTCTGATGTCGCTGTTCAAGGCGCCATCATTTTCGTGTCGATAGCTGCGTGCCGATCACGATCACCGCCGTGCAAGCGATCATGTCCATCGAAATGCGCTCGCCCAGGAAGAGGGCGCCCCACAACATGCCAAACACCGGGATCAAGAACGTGACCGTCAGCGCACGGCTGGGGCCGATGTCGGCAATCAGTTTGAAAAACAGCCAATAGGCCCAAGCGGTACACAGTGCCGCCAATGCGAGCAAAGCCCACCAGACTGACCATGGCACCGCTGACCACGCATGCCCGATGGATTGGATATGGTCTGCGCTGGGTTGAGGCCCGAGCCACAGTGCTGGCCCAGCCAGCAGCAGCGATGCCCCCATCAAACTGCCAGTGGTGACCACCAAGGGCGGCAGATGGCTCAGATACCGTTTGCTGTGGTGCACAGCCAGGGCATACATCAGCGTTGAGCACAGCGCCAATGCTGCCGGCCAGCCAAATGCACCGTGAAACTGCTGCCCCTCGACGGTGGCCAGCCAGACGACACCGGCAAAGCCTGTCAGCAAGCCCAGCACTTGGCCTCGCGTGAGGTGCTCTTTCGCCCACAACCATCCCACGACGGCACCCCACAACGGTGTGGTTGCGTTCAAGATCGACAGCAAGCCGGCTGGCAAGCTCCGGGCGGCTGTGCTCAAGCCGATGAAGGGCAGGGCACACGACAGAATGCCGGACAAGAGCAATGTACTCAGGACGGGCTGCAGCCGTGTGTCTTGCATGGCGCGCCAGGCCAGCGGCAACAACAAAAGCGCGGCCAGACTGATGCGTCCTGCCGCCACAGCCAAGGGCCCGATGATCGGCGCGCAGATCTTCAAAAACAGAAATGAGCCACCCCAGATGGCTGCCAGCAAGAGCATTTGCAGATGATGGCGAAGGTGCATGGGCCGCGGGGACTTTAGGCGCAACGCTCTGGAAACAGCGTCGCCTGAGCGGCCTTTACGCGTCCTTGCTGGATTTGGAATCCTTCGTGCTGAAGCAATGCGATCTTGCGATGCATGCCGCCAGAAAAACCGGTCAATGCACCTTGAGCCCCGATCACCCGGTGGCAGGGGATCAGCACAGAAATAGGGTTGGCGCCGACGGCGACACCTACGGCACGATGTGCGTTGGCGCGGTCCACCTGTTTAGCCAAGTCACCGTAACTGACCGACTGGCCTGGTGGAATGCGCAACAGGGCTTGCCAGATGCTGCGCTGAAAGGCTGTGCCGTGCAAATCAGTCGGCCCACGCCACACCGGTTGCCGCCCAAGCCAATAGGCTTCGAGGTGTGCCGCGCAATCATCCAAAATGGGGTCCGCGCTAACAAAGGGGACGGTGATCCCATCGGGGCAGTCAGCCTGGTCGGTAAACCACAAACCTGCCAGCCCAGACGCCGAGCGTGCTGCCAGCATCGTGCCCAGCGGCGTCGAAATGTGCATCTGGGCAACAAGGTGTGGGGTGCGACGAGTGGCGTTCATGTGATCAATGTAGCAGTGGCATCCCCTATTTGCCGGGTGGAGGCCATTTCGCGGCAGGCTTTTTGCAAAGTGTCACTGTCGTCTCTCTAAAATCATGGTTTGTCCTAGGAGGCGCACCAAAAGTGCGATTGGACACTCCCTCACCGTTACCAAAAGGAACACACATGCAAGTTGCCGCTTCCATCTTCAAGGCCTACGACATTCGCGGTATCGTGGGCCAAACGCTCAGTGAGGCGGTCGCCGAACATTTGGGTCGCGCTTTCGGCACCGAAGCGTTGAAGCTGGGCGAGAAGGCCGTCGCTGTGGGCCGAGATGGTCGTGTGTCGGGTCCATCCTTGAGCGGCGCCTTGATCAAGGGCTTGCGCTCCACCGGTATCAATGTGATCGATCTGGGTGCCGTCACCACGCCCATGTTGTATTACGTTGCGGCCACCCGGGGTGAGCAAGGCTGCCACAGCGGCATCCAGGTGACAGGTAGCCACAATCCGAAGGACTACAACGGCTTCAAGATGGTCTTGGCGGGTCGCGCCATTTATGGTGATGACATCCAAGGCTTGCGCAAGCGCATCGAAGCGGAAGACTACGCCCAAGGTGCGGGCTCGGTCTCTGAGTTGAACGTGCTGCCCGAGTACACCCAACGCATCGTGTCGGATTGCAAGTTGGCCCGTCCGCTCAAGATCGTGGTCGACTCTGGCAACGGCATCCCGGGTGCTTCGGCGCCTGGCATCTTGCGCGCGCTGGGCTGCGAAGTCACAGAGTTGTACTCGGAGGTCGATGGCGACTTCCCTAATCACCACCCCGATCCCTCCAAGCCTGAAAACCTGCAAGACCTGATCAAGGCGGTGAAAGAGCAGGGCGCGGATCTGGGTTTGGCCTTCGATGGTGACGGCGATCGCTTGGGTGTGATCACCAAGGAAGGCAACAACATCTTCCCTGATCGTCAAATCATGTTGTTCGCACGTGATGTGTTGTCGCGTGTGCCTGGTGGCAAGATCATTTTCGACGTGAAGTGCAGCCAGCGTTTGGCCGTGGCGATTCGCGAAGCGGGTGGTGAGCCCGTGATGTACAAGACTGGGCACAGCCTGGTGAAGGCCAAGCTCAAGGAAACCGGCTCGCCCTTCGCCGGCGAGATGAGCGGCCACATCTTCTTTGCCGAGCGTTGGTATGGCTTCGATGACGCGACCTATACCGCCGCACGTTTGCTCGAGATCCTCAGCAAAGTGGCCGACCCGAGTGCCGTGCTCAACGATTTGCCCACCAGCTACAGCACGCCAGAGTTGAACGTGCCTTGCGCCGAGGGTGAGCACCACGAGGTCATCGAAAAGCTGCGTCAAACCGCCAAGTTTGATGGCGCGGACTTGACCACCATTGATGGCTTGCGTGCCGATTACGCCGATGGTTTTGGCCTGGTTCGTGCCTCGAACACCACGCCTGTCTTGGTCCTGCGCTTTGAAGGGCATACGCCCGAAGCCATGGAGCGGATCCAGAAGCATTTCATGTCGCAATTGCTGGCCGTTAAGCCAGACGCCCACGTGGGCGCTGCTGCGCACTGAGGTCTGACGGGTTTGTTGGATTCGGCTGGGTTGGCTCGGCAGGCTTACAGCTTGCTGTTGAGGCTGGGGACACCTGCCTATTTGTGGCGGGTGTGGTCGCGCGGGCGAACCGAGCCCGGCTATCGGGCCGTATGGTGGGAGCGCTTGGGCCTGTATGGTCCGGCGTATCGGGCCGCCTTGGCTCAGCACCGACACGCTGCCCAAGGTGAGTTCAGGCCATTGGTCTGGCTGCATGCGGTGTCGTTGGGTGAGACCCGTGCGGTTGCACCATTGATTGATGCCTTACGCGCAAAGCGGCCTGACATGCGCTTGCTCTTGACCCACAGCACGGCCACCGGGCGAGAGGCGGGGCAAAAGCTCCTGCAGCCGGGGGATCTACAAACCTGGTTGCCCTTCGACACGCCCGGTGCGGTGCGCCGCTTTCTGGCTTTGCATCGACCACTCGGTGGGGTGTTGATGGAGACCGAGGTCTGGCCCAACGTGCAGCATGTGGCGCGGGAGATGGGTGTTCCCATGATCTTGGCCAATGGGCGGTTGAGCGAAAAGAGTTTGAAGCAAGGCCTTCGGCTCTCCGCCCTGATGCGTCCTGCTGCACAAGCCATGCGATTGGTACAAGCTCAAACGCGAGCGGATGCCGATAGGTTTGAACGCATGGGGGCTGAGCGTGTGGAGGTGTCTGGCAACATCAAATTCGATATGACGCCGTCGGAGGCCTTGTTGGCCCGGGGCGAAGCATGGCGACAAGCATCCGGCGGCCGAGGCATCGTCATGATGGCCAGTTCTCGGGAAGGCGAGGAGCCGGAGTTGCTCGCGGCTTGGCAAGCGCAGCGTCAAACTCGGCAGGCACAGGGCATGCCACGTTTGTGGATTGTGCCGAGGCATCCGCAGCGCTTTGATGAGGTCGCTCGCATGGTTGAGCAAGCCGGGCTGAGCTTGTCGCGAAGGAGTGCGTGGCCGGATGGCAAACCGGATGCGGTTGCGCAGCAGGCCGACGTCTGGTTGGGTGACTCCATCGGTGAAATGCCAGCTTATTACGCTGCGGCCGATGTGGCCCTGCTGGGGGGGAGTTTTCAGCCCCTGGGTGGGCAAAACTTGATCGAAGCGGCCGCGTGTGGCTGCCCCATTGTGATGGGACCGTCGACCTTCAATTTTGCCGAGGCCGCTGAGTTAAGCGAGGCCGCTGGCGCAGCCTTCCGGGTGGCCGATTTTGTTACTGGAGTTGTAACAGCCTTGGCGATTTCTCAGCCTGAAAAATTACCAGCAGCCCAAGCGGCGGCAAGGGCGTTTTCGCTTGCGCACAGAGGGGCCGCGAGTCATGCGGCGGCATCGATATGGGGGGAACTCGCCCCTTGATCTGGGGGTTACAAATGTTAACGACGGCGTTCACAATTCGATCATCCGTTAAATAGTGAGCTTGTTATGTTGTTATCTCGCTGCCTGACTGCTGCTGCCTTGGCCCTGACCGCTTTGGGTGCTCAAGCCAAGACCGAAAACCTCGGTGTGATCGACTCTGTCGGCAAGGAATTTGGCAACATTTTCTTTGCAAGCACACCTGACTTCACCGACTACTACACCTTCACGATCGCCGATCCCGGCACTGTGTCGGGCACTATTGTTGACACCAGCTACGTCCTGCTGTTCACCAAAGATGTGACACTCAAGTCGTTGACGTTGACCAACTCGGGCTCGTCGGTGGCATTGGCCAAAGACTACTCAGCAAGTTCCTTCAGCTTCTCTGGTTTGGCCTCTGGTTCGTACACCTTGGCTGTGAATGGTGCTGTGACTGGTGCCTTGGCCATCGCTGGCGCATACTCAGGCACGATCAAGGCTGTCGCTGCGCCCGTTGCATCGCCAACCCCTGAAGCATCCGACTTGCTGATGACTGCGATGGGCCTGGGTGGTGTAGCTTGGCTGGTTCGCCGCCGCCGCTCCGCCAAGTAAATTCTGGTGTTTGCATGAAAACGGACCTTCGGGTCCGTTTTTCTTTTGTGGGCGATGAATGATCGGGTTCATTTGTCGATAATCCGACATCACGAGTGAATGTCGAAGAGGGGTCTGCATGTTGTTTGTCTTGCGTTCGTCTGCGATGAGGTCAACGGCCTACGCCGTATGCGGTCTGACCTTGCTTGGGAGTGTGTCTGGGTGCACCAAGACTGGAAGCAGCGATTCCTCGACCAGTCAGGTGGTCGCGACAGTCAACAGCAAAGAGATATCGATCCACCAGGTTCAAACGGTGCTGGAGTTGCAGCCGAAATTGGCACACCAGTTTGGTGAGCAGTCGTCTGAACGCGTACTTGACAGTCTGATCGAGCAGGAGTTGGCAGCGCAGGCAGCAAAGGCCGCAGGACTCGATCAGACCCCCAAGGTGGTACAGGCTTTGGCCTTGTCCCAGCGCGAGGTACTCGCTCGCGCGTACCAGGATCAAGTGGCATCGAAAGTGACCATGCCTGACGATGCGGACGTCGAGGAGTATTACAAGCAGCACCCAGAATTGTTTGTTAAGCGTCGGCTGTATGGCTTACAGGAAGCTGTCGTCCGGGCTGAGAGTGCCGAATTGGCCGCGCTAAGGTCTCAAGTGGAGTCCGCGGGGTCTGTGAGCGCGATCAATGGGGTTTTGCAGAAGGCGGCAGTCAAGTATTCGGCGCGCCAATCAAGTCAATGGGCTGAGGCTCTGCCAATGGAGTTGCTCGGCAAATTGGCCAGCAAGTCGGTGGGGCAGTCTGTCTGGATTGATCGCCCAGATGGGGCTGTCATCTTGACCATCGTGTCTGCTGAAGAATCACCTTTGACCTTGAATCAGGCCAAGCCCGCAATCCGAGAGGTGTTGTGGTCCTTGCGGCGTAAGCAAGCCATCCAGAAGGGGATGAACGCATTGCGTGAGCAAGCCAAGATCACTCGCCAACCTGTTGGTGGCTCTGCATCGGCACCAGCCCAAGAGGCTCGCTAACCTTGAGTGCGGTTCAACGGCCAGAGCGCAGATCCCAGTGGGGCCTGCTGGGCCCCTGGTTGCTGGGGTGGGCCAGTTTGGCTTTGCCCACCTTGTGGGACTACTTGTTTGGTGCGTGGAAGAGCTATAGCCAAGGGCATGAGTTATTGCTGCTCTCCGTGTCTGCATGGCTCTTGGTCCGGCAAGGGCGTGATGCGCCTCTCCAGCAGCCGCATGCAGCTTGGTGTTGGCCTCATGTCGGGCTGGTGCTCGGCTTGGTTGCCTATCTGTTTGGTCGGACACAGGAATTCATTCGCATCGAGTTGATTGCCCTGTGGTGGATCTCCCAGATGGTGGTTTGCCTGATTTGGGGGAGTTCGATGTGGCGACGGACCTGGTTTGTCTGGGTGTTCGCCTTGTTTGCTCTACCGCTGCCTTTCTCTTGGGTGCTGGCCTTGACCGCGCCACTGAAGGAGGCGGTCTCTTGGGTCGCGACCTGGGTGTTGGCTTGGCTGGGTTATCCTGTTGCGCGCACAGGGGTCGTGGTCACCGTCGGCCAATATCAGCTCTTGGTCGCGGAGGCCTGTGCCGGTTTGCATTCGATGTTCGTATTGGAGGCCATGGGCTTGCTTTACAGCCATTTGATGCAGCACGCCTCGTGGTGGCGAAACCTCAGTTTGGCCGTGTTGGCCATCCCGGTGTCATTCATCGCCAATGTGGTACGCGTCCTGATCTTGATGTTGGTGACCTATCACTGGGGCGATGCTTACGGACAAGGCTTTGCGCACCATTTTGCAGGAGTACTGTTGTTCGCTGTGGCACTGGTGTTGATGGCGTTGGTCGACGCATTACTCGGGTTGATCTGGCCAGACCGGAAGCCAGGTACGGGGCGAGCATGAGCCAATCAAGCAAAACCTGGTTGTGGGTTGGCCTGATGTTGCTGACGGCGTTGGCTAGCATTTTGTTGAAGCCTCGACTTGATCCTGCGGTGCAAGTTCGAGCGGCTGTCCCCTTGGAGCAATTGTTCCCTTCCAAGTTTGGCGATTGGGCTTTGGATCCATCGGCGGTGGCGCCCATTCGGCCCGCATTTGATGTGGCCCGGCGCTTCCAGATTTACGACCAGGTCTTGGAGCGCACTTACGTCAATCGACTGGGCCATCGCATCATGTTGTCCGTCGCTTATGGCAGACAGCAGTCTGTCGGCTTGCAGATGCATCGACCGGAGGTTTGCTACAAAGCGGGTGGCTTCAAGATCGATGCGGTCAACGACCAGAAGTTGTCGGTGCAGGGAAATGGCTTGCCGGTGACCCGACTTTTTGCGCACATGGATGGTCGGCCAGAGCCGATCACTTACTGGCGCTTGCTGGGTGAGACGGTCGTCGATGACGCAACCCACTTCCGCCTACAGTCTTTGTCCTGGACTGGGGCGTCGTTGATGGACGGCTTATTGGTGCGTGTATCCAGCATTGATCCAGATTTGGACGCAGCTTGGACTCTTCAGGCGAGTTTCATCATGGACATGGCCCAAGCCATGACCCGTAGCCAACGCCTTCGAGTTTTTGGCGCGCCAAGTTAGGCATCAGACACGCAAGTCAGACCATTCTGGGTGGCGGCGCATGTACACGGCGACATAACTGCACACCGGATTCACGTTGAGCCCTTGGTTTCTCGCCCATGACAAACCCGTGCGAACCAATTCGGCAGCAATGCCACGACCTTCCAGTGGGCGAGGCACGCCGGTGTGGGTGATGCGCATGACGTCACCATCCAATACATAGTCGAGTTCGCAGCGTAGGCCATCGACGATGGTTTCAAAGCAGCGACGGTGAGCTTCGTGGGTGACAACGATGTCGGGCTTCATTGCAATATGAGGAATGGATAGTCTGATTCGCAATGTAGCGGATTGACGATCCGTGTCATGCCAGCATGCTGATGGGTGTGGCAAAGAACCAATCCGGTACGTGAGGGCCCATGGTGCCAACCTGTGTCACATTGGCAGAGCGTTTTGCCACCGCCTTGAGTCCGTCTTCCAACGAGGTACAGAAGTTGACTCGCCGAGCGGTGTGCCACGCCAAGGGGACGGTTTCCAATGTCAGAGCCCGTTTGTATTGATGGTCGCCTGCCATCAAATCATAGGTGCGATGGCCTCGATTTGCGTTGTGGGAGATGGCCAGAGCATGACACACCATACCTGGGCTGTGTTTGCCCCCCATGGCTTCATAGTCGATACCTGATTGGTAGTTGTAGACGTGGCCTTGCCAAACAAAGTTGTACAAATAACCAATCTCATGCTCGCCTGCTTTGATGGCCAGGATTTGGATCTCCCCACGCTCGAAGCCTGCGTCAATCAGTCGATCATGAAACTGATTGAAGAAGGCATCGCCAAATGCACCTCCTTGGCCCTTGTGTTCCCAATAGGCACGGTGCAGGGCTTTCAGGCGTTCCATGAAAGCGCGTGCTTCCTCTTTCGTGCGTGCTTCAGTCAGTGTCACAGGGCCAGCTGTTTCGAATGCCTGCAAGCTGCGTTTGATGTGATACCTGGGCTTGGGCTTGATGAGATCGACATATTGACCCGCCGCTCTCACCGACGCCAAGGGCACTTGGTAGGCTACTTTGGTGTCTTGTTTGAAACGTGCGCCATGTCCGTTTGATAGCCTGATGTGGTTGTTGGTTGATTCGGGGACTGGGCGGCTCAAGGCATTGAGTTGCAGCTCATCCCATTGAGTCGTCTCGCCTAACAAGTACTGCAACATCAACGGTTCCAACTCATCTCGCACGAGGTCGTCGACCAACAAGCCGTTGTATTCGATCGTGATGTTGTCAAGCGCAGGGCGGCCAGTTTCATGCAGGTACCAAGTCTTGATCGGGATCAGCTTGGCTTTGCGTTGCATGGCTGAAACGAGGATGCCCATGCCCATCACACGGCCCTGACGTGATGCGCGCAGCAGGACGGGTTGGATATCGTGGGGCAGACTTTCTAGCCAGGCCCCAATCCAGGTCCAACTGGTGAAGAACGAACCTTGACTACGTTGTTCCAACTCCCGCCAGTCATGTTGGAGTTGCTCGCGCGCAGGCAGCTCTACGAGCTCGATGGTGAAGCCCTGATAGATCCGTTTGGGAAAAAATGACATGCCTGACCGCCACTGATCTCGATTGGTAACAAGATGTTGTTTGTACCAAACGACCTGTCTGCTGCCATGAAGTAATCAGCGGCCGGAGCCCTGTGTCAGGGGGGGATCCCCCTGTTCATGTGACAAGCATCACACTTTGCCAATTGGCGTTGTTGAGCAAGTCAAATCCAACCTAAGCCACCCAGGGTTGCACCTGCTGCAACGAGCCAGATCAATCGGACGCGCGTACGCCAAACCACGAGCGCGACGATCAAGCTGGTGAGCCAGGCGCGGGGCTCATCCCATGCTGGCATCAACAAGACACCCGTGGCCAGTAACAGGCCCACCGTGACCGGGGCCATACCTTGTTGGAAGGCTTGAACGCTCAACCAATCGCGACGCGTGGCGACCCATCGGGCTGCCATCAGCGCCAGCGTGGTCGATGGAATCATCACGCCGATCAAGCTGATGAGAGCGCCCCCCAAGCCTGCGGCATACCAGCCCATTATGGCCACAAAGAGCACGTTGGGGCCGGGTGCCGCTTGAGCCAAGGCAATGGATGCAGTGAAATCCGCGTCGGTGATGAGTTGGTCTTGTTCGACCAATCGACGATGCATATCGGGCACCAGGGTGATGGCGCCACCAATCGACATCAACGACAGAGCCATGAAGTGACCAAACAGCACCAGCCAGGTGTCGGCGCGAGCGATCAGGTCATTCATGGCGTGCTCGCACGTCGCCGCAGGACCCAATAGGTGTAGACGCAAGCGGCGCTACCCAGGCCCAGCAAGATCCAAATCAAGGGCCAGCGCAACCACGCCATCATGACAAAAGCCAGTACGGCCCAGATCCAGGCAGTGGGCCAACCGAGCGGATGCGATTTCAAGGGTGCCGACAGTTTGAGTACCGTGCCGATGATTTGGCCAGCAGCCACGGTAGCAATCCCGCTGAGCGCGCCTTTCAACATTCCTTGTCCCGCAGGCAGTTGCTGAGCGTGGTCTAACGCAAAGGCCAGGCACAGTAGTGTGAGCAATGGCAAGGTCACCATGCCAGCCAGCGCCGCCAAGGCGCCCCGCCACCCAAAGAATCGATCACCAATCATCAGTGACAGATTGCAGACGTTGGGGCCGGGGAGCACTTGTGCGGTGCTGAGCAGATTCAAGAACTCATCTGCGGTCAGCCAGGCGCGTCGGTCGCACAGTTCTTTCTGTGCCACCGCCAACACGCCACCGAAGCCCTGCATGGCCAGGCTGGAAAAAGCCCAGAACAACTCCCAAACCGATCCCGGTGCGTTGATGGGGGGCTTGGGCGAAAGCATGGTGGGCAGCGAGTCAGCCGACAAGCATCAGCCGTAAACCGCAACGACTTGGTAGCCCAGTGCCGCGAGTTGTCCATCAGGCGTCCACAAATGAGTACGCTCGTTGACATAGCCTTCGGAGACGACCAACGCGTCCTTGTCCATGCGCCAATGGCCATCTGGGGCAAAGGTGGCGGCAACGGGCCGCAATTCCAAGGCCCATGACACCGATGAAGCTGGGGCAGGCCGATTCAGCCGAGCCAGCGCGGGCGTGGGGCCCGCATCGGCCAGCAAGATGCTCATCAGTTCGTGATCGATGCTGTCGGGCTGTTTCAGCCGAATGTGCGTGCGGCTGTGCCAGTCTGGGGAGTTCGTGAAGGGAATGCCTCCTTCAGACACGCGAAACTCCAAGTACCGCGTGAACTCGGGCGTCAAACCAGGAATAAAGGGCAGCAGCAGCGCGTCTTCCGGGACCTTGGCTGTGGCTGGTTGGGTGGCGTTCAGGGCTGGTAAGCCGCTGTCGCGTGCCACACCGAATACGCCCAACAACACGCCGCCCACTTCCTCTTGTCCATCTGCGTTCGTTTGCAGAATGCGGCACTGCACTTGGCGAATGTTCTTGCCTTGTCTCAGCAAGGTCACCTCAGCCGTGCATTCCCCGGGGGCCACAGGGCCGACAAAGTTGGTTTGAAGCGCTCGCAGAGGCCAGTCGGCACCGAAGGTGTCGCGCATCGCCTGGACCGCTAGCACGGAGAGCAAGCCACCAAAGGTGGTGCGACCTTGTTGCCAGTCTGGCGTGACCTGGAACCGAACGCGATGTGCGTCACGGGCTCGGTTGCTCAGGATGTCAGCCAGCGGTGTGTTGAGTGAAACTGCGCTCATAAATGCCCGTTGAAACGAAAACGATGGGGCATTATCGAACGATCGTGCTATTTGTGTCTGTTCTCAGTGAACATTTGACGCCAACAAGGGTTCGATTTGTGTCGCCGGCATCGGACGGCTGACCAGGTAGCCCTGGATGACGTCGCAGCCCTTGCTCGCCAGGAAGGCTTCCTGATCGGGCATTTCCACCCCTTCGGCCACGATACCCAGCTTCAAACCTTGTGCCATCGCAATCATGGTATTGACCAATTGGGCATCGCTGTCGTTGCCAGGTAGGTCTTGAATGAAGCTGCGATCGATCTTGAGTTGATGGACGGGGAAGCGCTTGAGGTAGGCCAGTGAGGAGTAGCCTGTTCCGAAGTCGTCAATGGAGAGCGAGACGCCGAGGTTATGCAACTCTTGCAGCATCTGTTCGGCGCCCACATGCGACTCCATCAAACCACTTTCGGTGATCTCCAACTCCAGTCGGCTGGCAGGCAAACCAGTGTCTGACAAGATGCGTGACACGCGTTCGATGACGCCGCCCCGGCGGATCTCGCTGGGCGACAGATTGATGCAGATGCGGCCAAACTCCAGGCCGTCATCCAGCCATTGCTTGGCTTGGCTACAGGCCTCTTGCATGACCCAGTCACTCAGGGACACGATCATGCCGGTTTCTTCCATCACCGGAATGAACTCATTGGGGCCAATCGGCGTGAGGTGTGTGTCGAGTTCGTGGTGGCTCTTGAGTCGCACCAAGGCTTCCACACCCACCACGCGGCGATCTTGCGCACGCACCATGGGTTGGTAGTGCAAAACAAATTCGTTGTGCTCCACAGCCCGGCGTAAGCGCGTTTCCAGTTGCAGGCGTGTGGTGGCGTCGGTGGTGAACGAGGACGTGTAGAAGCTGAAACTGTTGCGCCCCCGGCGCTTGGACTCATACATCGCGGCATCTGCGTCTCGCAGCAGTTCCATGGCCGATTGGCCATCAGCCGGATACATGCTGATGCCGATGGATGCGCGCACATACACCGCTTGTTCGCCTTCCAGCATGAAGGGCTCTTCCAGCGTTTCCAGGATGCTTTGTGCCACGTGAGCCGCTTGTTGGGGGTGACGCAGGTGTTCGAGAACCAATACGAATTCATCACCACCCAAACGACCCAAGGTGTCCTCCTGGCGGACGCGCTTGCTCAGACGTTGTGCCACCTGTTGCAGGAGGTGGTCGCCCGCGACGTGCCCCAGGCCGTCATTGACGGTTTTGAAGTTGTCCAGGTCGATGAAGATGATGCCCACCATGGTTTGGTGACGCGCCGCGAGATTGATGGCATGGCTCAAGCGTTCCATGATCAAGGCGCGGTTGGGCAGGCCGGTCAGCGCATCGAAGTGCGCCATGCGCGCCAAGCGTTCTTCGGTTTGCTTGAGTTGGGTGATGTCTGTGAAGACGCCCACAAAGTGGCTGGGGCTGCCGCGACGATTACGCACCGCACTGACTGACACCTTGGTCATGAACAGCTCACCGTTCTTGCGCTGACACCACACCTCGCCTTGCCAGTTGCCGCCATCGGCCATCTGGGACGTGATCTCTTCCAGCGTGTCTTGTGCGCCGTCAGGCAACAAGAACTCCGCTGAGTAGCCCATGATTTCGTGGTCGTGATAGCCCGTGATGGACGTGAACGCAGGGTTCACCGACACGATCAATTGATCGCGGTTGAACACCACCATGCCATCTTGCGTGCTTTCCAGCGCGGCTGCATGCAAACGAATGCGCTCTTCGGTTTGCTTGTGCAGATTTTCGCGGTGCAGATTGGTCAAGGCAAAGGACAAATCGCTGGCCAGATCTTCCATCAAGGCCCGCTCATCCGTGTCTTGCGCATTGAGGCTGGTGTCCAGCAGGATCAGGTGGCCGATCAATTGGCCATCCCGCTTGAGCGGGATCGTGGCGCAGCCACCCAGTCCACAGTTGAGGGCGGTGCTGGCCCACGCAGGGCGTTGATCGATCAGGCTGATGTCGCCAGAGTGGAAGATGCGGCCATCGCGCAAAGCAATGTCGATCGGCGCGTTCGCATCTCGCTCGGCCAGCAAATCAAAGGAGGCTGACAGGCTGGGTAAGCCGGGCAGGCCGGCTTCAGCTCGGCAGTGCAGTCGCAATGCGCCATCCCCGTCATTCTCAAACATCACCACGGCAGCCTTCTTGAAGCGGCCGTGGGCCAGGGCGGCTGTGCAAATTTGGTCCATCAGACTTTGCTCGTCGCTGGAGCGCACGATGGCGTGGTTGACTTGGCTGAGGAAGTCATAGAGCCGGGTCATGTGCATCAAACGCTGTTCGGCATGGCGTCGCTGCGTCACGTCCCAGATCATCCAGACCACTTGGTCCGTGTCGCCCACGGGCGCGCAGCGGCTGTCAAAGTGGCGTACGCCACCCATGATCTTGACGGGGTAGGACAGTTGTTGGGTCTCCCGGGTGTCGAGTGCTTGATGCAGCACGCGCATGAACAGGGCCGACTTTTCTTGACTGAAAAAGTCTTTGATGTGTCGGCCCACCAAGTCATCGCGGTTGCGACCCAACAGCGCTAAGTTGTTGCCAAAGACGCTGACGTAACGACCCTCTCGGTCGAGGATGAAGGCCAAGTCCGGCAAGGCTTGCGCAAAAGCGTCCAGTTGCGCTTCCCGGGCTTCCAAGTCCAGTCGAGATTGCTCCCGCTGACGATAGGCGCGCGCAATCATGATCAACAGCAGGGCCGACAGGCCGCCGATCACGCCCACATTCATCCACACCAATTGATGTTGATCTTGATTAGCTTGTTTCAGGTGCTGGGCCCATTGCGCCTCCGCAGCCACGGCGGCCTGTTCGACTTGGTCTTGTGCGGCGGCCAAGCGGCTGGCATCGACCTTGTCAGGATGCTTCAAGCGCTCATCTTGCAAATAGGCCAGATGCGCCAGGGCGAGGCTGAGCTTTTCCAGCGACGGTTTGAGCGAGCCTGGGGCTGATTGCGTCCACTGCCGTCCGGCCTTGATGGCCTCACGGATGGGGTCTTGCGCAGCACTCACACTCACGTTGCGACCTGCCAGACGCTGTTCGGTGAGCCAGACGCCTTGGCGGCTCTCAAAGCGCGCGGTGTTCAGCAGTGATTCCGCCGTGTGCGTGCGCTCCTGCAGCGCCGACCAGCCGTGGTGCGACCAGGCCAACAACCCCATGCTGATCGCTGCCAGGGTGCCCACCGCCAAAGCCAATGGCCCCAGCCGTCCCAGTGCGGGAATGTGAGCGCTCAATTTGTCGTGCACAGGAGTCATCGGCGGGGGTGTCAGGGGTACTTCAACGACGGTTTGGCGCGCAGCTTAGGTGAAAAATCGGCGAATCCGTCATGATGCAGGGTGTTACATGTGGCCACCCCCTTATGCGAGGGTCAGTGGTTCGGGACTACTTCACACCTGCGGGTGGTCAGACAGCGACAACACCATGTCCATCGATTTTTCAGATATCCAGCCCTATCAACCCCAACACCTGCCCGAGTCTCGCTTTGTGGACCTGCGCGGCTTGCGGCATCACCTGCTGATCTGGGGTGATCTGGCCAGCGCGACCGTGGAGCAGCCCGTCTTGGTGATGGTGCATGGCTGGATGGACGTGGCCGCATCGTTCCAGTTCATGGTGGATGCGTTACGCGCGATGCCAGGATGGGAAAAACGCCCAATCGTGGCACTGGATTGGCGCGGTTTTGGTCAAACTCAGGCCTCGGGCCGGGACAGTTACTTCTTTGTCGACTACCTCGCCGATCTGGACGCTTTGCTGGATCATCTGGCGCCCGAGTCCCCCATTGACCTGTTGGGGCACAGCATGGGGGGCAACGTCTCCATGCTCTTCGGGGGCGTGCGTCCCCACCGAATTCGCAAGCTGGTGAATCTGGAAGGCTTTGGTCTGCCCACGCTGCCAGCCGATGAGGCGCCGGACCGCTATGTGAAATGGCTGGATGAGATCAAAACGCCTGTCCGACTCAAGGATTACGACCAGTTGGCTGGGGTGGCCAAGCGCCTGCGCGACAACAATCCCTTGATCCCGCCTGATCGCGCTTTGTGGCTGGCCTCGCATTGGGCCCGTCAAGAGGGCGGTCGCTGGGTCATCAATGCCGACCCGGTGCATAAGCGACCCCAACCCTTCCTGTACCGTTTGGAGGAGGTGCAGGCCAGTTTGAAGCGCATGACGATGCCGGTGTTGTTCGTCGAAGGCGCCCAAACCCTCTATTTCATGCTGTTCGATGGCAAATATTCTCGCGACGAATTTTTGAAACGCATGACCCATGTGGCGGATTTCCGCATGGAAACCATTGAGCAGGCTGGCCATATGCTGCATCATGATCAACCCGCCGAATTGGCCCAGCACATCGCTCACTTCCTGGTTTGAGTCCAAAGGGGCCTGCGCCATGAGAAAATGCGGCCCAAATTTCAAGAAACCCCTTGCAGGACAACAACATGGATATCGAACAAATCAACGCCCTGGGTACCCAAATCGCTGACCTTACGCAGCGCACCCAGGAATTACGGAGGTATCTTTGACTGGGATGAAAAGTCCCGTCGCCTGGCCGAAGTGAATGCCGAGCTGGAAGATCCCAGCGTCTGGAACGACCCCAAGCGTGCGCAAGCCCTGGGCAAAGAGAAAAAGTCCCTCGAGGACGTTGTTCTCGTCATCGCTCACTTGACCAGTAATCTCGCTGACAACGCTGAACTCTTCGAGATGTCGAAAGAAGAGGGCGACGAAGCGGGCCTGCAAGCCATTCATGACGACGTCCAAACCCTGTGCCAATCGGTCGAGGGGCTGGAATTCCGCCGGATGTTCAGCAATGAAGCCGACCCGCTGAACTGCTTTGTTGACATCCAAGCCGGTGCTGGCGGCACCGAGGCCTGCGATTGGGCCTCCATGTTGTTGCGCCAGTACGTGCGTTACTGCGAACGCAAGGGCTTCAAAGCAGAAATGGAAGACGAAACCCCGGGCGACGTGGCAGGCATCAAGAGTGCCACCATCAAGGTCGAGGGTGAGTACGCGTTTGGTTTCCTGCGTACGGAGACCGGTGTGCATCGTCTGGTGCGCAAGTCGCCGTTTGATTCGTCGGGCGGTCGTCACACCTCCTTTGCCTCGGTGTTCGTGTATCCCGAAATCGATGACTCCATTGAAATCGAGATCAACCCCGCTGACGTGCGGACCGATACTTTCCGCGCTTCGGGCGCGGGTGGTCAGCACATCAACAAAACCGACTCTGCCGTGCGGTTGACCCACATCCCAACGGGTATCGTGGTGCAGTGTCAGGACGGTCGTTCGCAGCACAGCAACCGCGATGTGGCTTGGCGCCGTCTGCGCTCCCGTCTGTATGACTTCGAAATGCGCAAGCGCATGGAAGCGCAACAGAAGCTGGAAGACACCAAGACCGATGTGGGTTGGGGTCACCAGATTCGTTCTTACGTGCTGGACCAAAGCCGCATCAAGGATTTGCGTACCAACGTCGAAGTGTCCAACACCCAGAAGGTGCTCGACGGCGACCTCGATATGTTCATCGAGGCCAGCCTGAAGCAGGGTATCTGATCACCATCGCCATCAAGAAAGACCATCTGAATGACCGCCATGCGTGAAGGTGCTGCCATGTTGATCCGTCGCGAGGAATACACCGCACCGGCTTTCTGGATCAAAACTGTCGACCTGACATTCGATCTCGATCCGGCCAAGACCCTGGTCATCAACAAGATGACTTTGGAGCGTAACCCTGGTCAACCTGGCGCCCCCTTGCGCCTCGACGGTGAAGACCTGAATCTGACGCGCGTGCTCGTTGATGGCGAGTCCGTGTCGTTCCGGGTTGAAAATGGCCAGTTGGTGCTGGACAACCTGCCAGACCAGCCGTTCACCCTCGAGATTCGCAACACCTGCGCTCCCGAGAAGAACACCCAACTCTCGGGTCTGTACACCTCGGGCGGCGGTTTCTTCACCCAGTGTGAAGCCCAAGGCTTCCGTCGCATCACCTACTTCCTGGATCGCCCGGACGTCATGGCCACCTACAAGGTGACCCTGAAGGCCGACAAGGCCAAGTTCCCTGTGCTGCTGTCCAACGGCAACCTGGTGGAAGAGGGCGCTCTGGAAAACGGTCGCCACTTTGCCGTGTGGCACGACCCCCATCCCAAGCCTTGCTACCTGTTTGCCTTGGTGGCGGCCGATCTGGTCAGCCGCGAGCAGCGCATCCGCACCCGCGAGGGCAAGGACCACTTGCTGCAGATCTTCGTGCGCGCGGGTGACTTGGACAAGACCGAGCACGCGATGAACTCGCTGATCGCGTCCATCATCTGGGACGAGGCCCGCTTTGGCCTGAGCCTGGATCTGGAGCGCTTCATGATCGTGGCCGTGTCCGACTTCAATATGGGCGCCATGGAGAACAAGGGGTTGAATATTTTCAACACCAAGTTCGTGCTGGCCAACCCTGCTACCGCCACCGACATCGATTTCGGCAATGTCGAGAGCGTGGTCGCCCACGAGTATTTCCACAACTGGACGGGCAACCGCGTCACCTGCCGTGACTGGTTCCAGTTGTCGTTGAAGGAAGGCTTGACCGTTTTCCGAGATCAACAGTTCAGCCAGGACATGGCCGGCAGTCGCAGTGCCCGTGCGGTCAAGCGCATTGAAGATGTGCGCACCCTGCGCCAAATGCAGTTCCCAGAAGATGCGGGCCCCATGGCGCACCCCGTGCGTCCAGACAGCTATCTGGCCATCGACAACTTCTATACGGCCACGGTGTACGAAAAGGGTGCCGAAGTGGTGCGCATGATGCACACCCTGGTGGGTGAAGACGGCTTTGCCAAAGGCATGGAGCTGTACTTCTTCCGCCACGATGGTCATGCAGTCACCTGCGATGACTTTGCGCAAGCCATTGCCGACGCCAATCCAAACAGCGCATTGACGGCTCAGTTGCCGCAGTTCAAACGTTGGTACGCCCAAGCCGGCACGCCTCGTGTTCAGGCTCGCGGTCAGTACGATGCGGAACACCGCATCTACACCCTGACGCTGAGCCAAAGCTGCGCGCCCAGCGCGGGTCAGCCGAACAAAGAGCCATTTGTGATTCCTGTGGCCATGGGCCTGGTGGCCCACGATGGTCGCCACCTGAACCTGCACCTCGAAGGCGAGGCCATGCCGATTGGTCACAACACCGTGTTGGTGTTGAGCGAGGCTGAGCAAACCTTTACCTTCGTGCACGTGCCCACCGAGCCTGTGCCGTCGCTATTCCGCGGTTTCTCGGCGCCTGTGGTGCTCGATGCCGAGTTGGACGACCAAGCCCTCTTCACCTTGCTGGAGCATGACCAGGATCCATTCAACCGGTGGGAAGCCGGTCAGAAATTGGCTCTGCGCCGCATCCTGACAGCCGTGGATGGCAATGGTCACTTGGAGTTGGATGCGCGATTCATCAACGCCATGCGTTCGGTGTTGCGCCACGCAGATCTCGATGCCGCCTTCAAGGAGTTGGTGCTGACCCTGCCGAGCGAGGCCTATGTGGCCGAGCAGGTGGCGGTGGTGGATCCACAGCGCATCCATGCGGTGCGCGAGTCCATGAAGTTGCAATTGGCGCATGCCTTGCACGAAGACTTGATCTGGGCCTACGAGCAGCACCATGACACCGGTGCCTATTCACCCGATCCTGTCAGCGCGGGGCGCCGTGCCCTGGCCAATCTGGCCCTGTCGTGGTTGGTGCTGCATGATGCCCACCGTGGCAACCCCATCTGGACCGGCAAAGCCTTCCAGCGTTTCAAGGACGCCACCAACATGACCGACCGCTTGGGCGCCTTGTCTGCTTTGGTCAATGGCCATTCGGATCTGGCTACAGCGGCCCTGGATCGATTCCATGCCCAGTACAAGAACGAGGCCTTGGTCATCGACAAGTGGTTTGCCCTGCAGGCCAGCGCATCGGAAAAGAACGGTCAAGTCTTTGCCCGTTGCAAGACCTTGATGCAGCACCCCGATTTCACCCTGCGTACGCCTAACCGGGCACGCAGTTTGCTGATGGCCCTGTGCCAGATGAACCCGGCCGCTTTCCATCGCACCGATGCCGCTGGCTATGTGTTCTGGGCCGATCGTGTGATCGAGATCGACGGCATCAACCCCCAATTGGCGGCTCGCTTGGCACGCTCCCTGGATCACTGGCGTCGATTGGCCGAGCCCTATCGCAGTGCGGCGCGCGAAGCCATCGCTCGCGTGGCGGCCAAGGCCGAGTTGTCGGATGACGTACGCGAAATCGTCACCCGCGCCTTGCAAGATTGATTTTCTTTGAATGAGTTTTTGACATGACTAAACGTATCAGCCTCACGCAGTACCTGATCGAGCAACAGCGCGGTGAAGCGCAAATCCCTGCGCAACTGCGTTTGCTCATCGAAGTGGTGGCCCGCGCTTGCAAGAGCATCGCCATCAGCGTGAACAAGGGCGCGCTGGGTGATGTGCTGGGCACCGCCGGTAGCGAGAACGTCCAAGGTGAAGTCCAAAAGAAGCTGGACGTGATCGCCAACGAGGTCCTCATTGAAGCCAACGAGTGGGGCGGTCACTTGGCCGGCATGGCGTCCGAAGAAATGGACGACATGCACGCAGTGCCTAACCGCTATCCGCAAGGCGAATACCTGCTGCTGTTTGATCCCCTCGACGGCTCCAGCAACATTGACGTCAACGTCAGCATTGGCACCATCTTCTCGGTGCTGAAGCATCAAGACGGCGCGCCCGTTACCAACGACAGCTTCCTGCAACCCGGTACCGCTCAAGTTTGCGCAGGCTACTGTGTGTATGGTCCTCAAACCACGCTGGTGCTGACCGTGGGCAAGGGCGTGGTCATGTTCACCCTCGACCGCGAGCAAGGCTCATGGGTCATGACCGAAGACAACGTGCGCATTCCTGAAGACACCAAGGAATTCGCCATCAACATGTCCAACATGCGTCACTGGGCGCCGCCCGTCAAGCGCTACATCGACGAGTGCCTGCAAGGCAAAGAGGGCGTGCGCGGCAAGGACTTCAATATGCGTTGGATCGCCTCCATGGTGGCCGACGTGCATCGCATCCTGACCCGTGGCGGCATCTTCATGTACCCATGGGACAAGCGTGAGCCCAGCAAGCCGGGCAAGCTGCGTCTGATGTACGAAGCCAACCCGATGAGCTTCCTGGTCGAGCAAGCAGGTGGTGCAGCCACCAATGGTTTGCAGCGCATCATGGAGCTGCAGCCTGGTCAGTTGCATGAGCGTGTGGCGGTGGTGTTGGGCTCAAAGAACGAAGTCGAGCGCGTGACCGCGTACCACCAAGAAGCAGCCAAGGGCTGATATACAATTTCGGCTCTCCACGCGATGCGTGGGGTGATGCCGGTGTAGCTCAGTCGGTAGAGCAGCTCATTCGTAATGAGAAGGTCGGGGGTTCGATTCCTCTCTCCGGCACCAAATTCATCAGCCGCTTGTGAACCAAGCGGCTTTTTTCATGCATTCAAGGAATTGCTCGCCCTAGCTGAATCAGCTAAGGTGCGCGGCTAGTCTGAAGTTCTTGAGAGACATTCGCTTGAATCAACCTTCACTGTCATCCGCCTTGGCGGGCTCCAGAATTCCTGGTTTGGATTTTCTGCGTGCGCTCGCGGTCGTCTTCGTTTTGATTGACCACACCGAGTACAAATTTGGCGGGCCTTTGGGCATCGTCAACGGTGGAATTGGCGTGGAGATTTTCTTTGTCCTGAGCGGCTTCTTGATCACATCCATGCTGCTGGAGGAGATCGATCGTTTTGGATCGATCAGCTTCAAGGACTTCTTTCAAAGGCGTGCTGCGCGCTTGTTGCCCATTTTCTACGCCTACGTGCTGGTGGGCATCGTCTATCTCACGCTACGGCACAAGCCTGTGCCATGGGATGCGGTGGTCGCCGGTTCGTTCTATGTGATCAACTATTTCCAAGCTTTCAATGGGGCAGAGGCGCACTTCCTGTCGCACTGTTGGTCGCTGGCGGTGGAAGAGCAGTTCTATTTTGTTTGGCCACTGATCGTCGCGCTCGTGATTCGGCTGAAATGGCGCCTCGATTGGACTTTGGTAGGCTTGATCCTCGCCGTCTGGGTGTATCGGGCTGCGTCACAACTCACCGGTTGGCACACGGACGAGTACCTGTACCGCGCCTTGGATACGAGAGCCGATCATTTGCTGATGGGCTGTTTGTTGGCTTTGTTGCTGAAAAGGGCTGATTGGTGTCGTTGGTTTGAGCGGCTTTGGCAGACGCCTGGCCTGATGATCGGATTGTTTGCGTTGCTGATGACCTCAGGCACCTTCCACCATAATCAGACTTACAAGTATGTGTTCGCCTACGCGCTGGAGCCAGTCCTGATCGCCATGCTCATTCCCATGGTGATCTTGGCTGCCTCGCGAACGGATGGTTGGTTGAGTGCGGGCCTTAACGCACGCTGGGTTGTCCTCACTGGGCAGGCTTCTTACGGCGTTTATCTCTTCCACCAATTGTTGATGCACCCCATGCGGGGCATCGTGGAAAAGCTCTCTGGTTCCTACCACTTGGCTATTTTCCTGTCGATCGCCGTGGTCATCGTCTTCGCGCACCAGTCCTTTACGCGATTTGAGGCGCCCATTCGCCAACGCTTGCGCCCGCCACCCAGAACTATCTAAGGCAAACAAAAAGGCGCCCGTTGAGCTGCACCCCAGAAGTTGGACATCAGTTCAACCTCTGGGGTGTTTTTCATGGCGAAGTACGACGAGATTCAGAAGCTTGAAGTTGTTCAGGAATATTTGTCGGGGGGCATGGGGGCGAAGTCCCTGGCAAAGAAGTACGGCATTGGCCGCACGCGCATCGTTCGCTGGGTAGCGGGTTATCGCCAGCACGGAATCGAGGGGCTGCGGGCCAAGCGCAGCCAGTACAGCGCGGAATTCAAACTGTCCGTGCTGCGCGAGATTGAGCGACAGGAGTTGTCGCTCAATCAGGCAGAAGTGTTGTTTGACGTGCGAGAGGCGGGTGCCATCGCGAGATGGCTGCGCCAGTATCATGAAGGTGGCCCAGAGGCACTCAAGCCCAAGCCTCGGGGACGCCCCAAGAAGATGCCAACACCTAAGCCACCCAAAGTCCTGCCTGCGCAGGTTGACGATGCCAGCGCACTGGAAGCGCTGCGCAAGGAAAACGAGCACCTGCGCGCGGAAGTGGCTTACCTAAAAAAAGTTCAGGCCTTGGTTCGAGAGAATCGG
>JBKBIO010000004.1:0-199393 GCA_046299355.1 Aquabacterium sp.
CCTGCGCTTGGTAGTACACCCCGGCAATGACGATCCCTTCCTCGCTCCAATCGAACTGGAAGGCCTCCCCCAACTCAAAGCTCAGTGGCACAAAGGCCCGAGTGCTATCTTTGCCGCACTGCGCCCGCCAATCACGGATGAAGTTGGTCACAGTGGTGTAGCCACCCCGATAACCTTGAGCCACTTCTTGACCGTGTTTCTAGACAGCCCCGTGCGCCGAGCTATCTCACTGTGTGTCAGTCCATCGCGCAGTTTCATGCGACGAACCTTGCCTAACATGTCCATGGTGATCACCTCGTCTTGCTCCTGCTCAAAAATGCAGCAGGTACTTGATACACCCTGGTCAATTTTGGGTTGGCACAACCCTCAAAAAATGGTCAGTTTTCGGTTGGCGTCAACAACCAAAGACCTAGCCAGCCGAGACACTGCAGCAGACATCGCATCCCATATGCGTCGCCAGGGTAGCAACGACTTCGCCACCTTTCTCTATCGGGGCGGCGAAGGTGTGCCCTACGACGAAGTCGTCCTGGACGTCGCCCAAAAACTGAAGGCCTCCGGTGCGAGCAAGGCCAACAGTGTCGAACGCAACGAGGCTGTCATCCTGGAGAAGATGTTCGCGGACGCCCTCGACGCCATGTCGCTGGACGAACGTCGCGCGCTATTCCAGTCCATGAATGTGGACGTCTCGGAAATTCCCTTGGGAGCTGCATCGTCGATTTTGATACAGATCCTTTTGAAGCAATTCGGCGGCTTCGCCACCTATCGCTTCGCGGTCATCCTCGCCAACATGGTTGCACGGGCCTTGCTGGGGACCGGCTTGAGCTTTGCGGCGAACGTGACCATCACCCGCTCGGTCGGCGCACTTCTGGGCCCGATCGGCTGGATTGCAACTGGTGCTTGGCTGGCGATTGACTTGGCGGGGCCAGCCTTCCGGAAGACCGTTCCAGCGGTGCTCTACGTGGCGATGCTGCGCCAGTGGCTGCTGAATCGCGTTAGCCTTGGCGTGGTCGGGGACGGGTCGGCAGGCAAGGACTCACTCATTCAAAACGTGTTCAAGTTGCCCGCCAACATCGATCCTGTCGCCGGATCCACGGAGCAGGCAATCAGCTATCCCCTTGGCTCGTCTGGGACGGCTGAAGTCATCAACTATCCGGGGTTCAACGACTACCGCCCGAAAGTCAATCGGCGCACAGACGAGATGCTGCGGCACACCGACGCCTTCATCATGGTGGTTGACGTGAATGGCGGCATCTCCGGCGCCGACCAGGCGATGCTAACGAAGATCCGCGCGTTCAAGAAGCCGATCCTGGTGTGCTTGAACAAGTGGGACCTCGTACGCGACGGGAAGCATGACAGTCTGCGCAAAGTGGCAGAAGAGCGCCTAGGAGGCGACGTGGAACTCTTGGAGACGGCCTTCGATCCGGATCCTCGATTGGGGTTTGGTGCGAAGGGTCGCGAACAAGTGCTCGCCTGGGTCTGCGATCAGTTGGAGGCTGCTGGCAAGAGCTCAGTGGCCGAGAGCTTGGCGCAAGAACTGCGCTGAACGCGACACCCTCTTCCCGCAAACCTTCTTCAGAGGGAAGTTTCATGGCCATCTTCAAAACGGATTGGAGCGACGAGCTTCAGCAAGTCAAGGCAACGACGCGAGACATCGTCGACGAGCAACTGAGTCCAATGATCAACACGGCGCTTGGACGAGCGGCGCGAGAGCTCAAAGGCGTCGTGAACGAGACCGGCGACAGACTTCAGAACACTATCCAGCAACTAACCAATGAAGTTCACAATCACCGCAAACTGACGAGTGATGAGATCATCAAACTTATCGACTACGCGACAGAGCGCATAGGTCACGCCATTGATGCCCGGCTGCTGATTGCTAAAGAGGAGGCGTCCGACTTTGTGATCGAAAAGGTCGATCATATGAAGGCGGAGTTGGCCGAGATTGCGTTGAGCAGTCGACGAGCCCTCTACAAGTATCTCGTCGTCTCTTTGG
This sequence comes from Aquabacterium sp., assembly GCA_046299355.1. Taxonomy (GTDB): domain Bacteria; phylum Pseudomonadota; class Gammaproteobacteria; order Burkholderiales; family Burkholderiaceae_C; genus Aquabacterium. Next base: position 1,994 of record JBKBIO010000004.1, read on the forward strand.
CCGCAACCTTTTGCATGGCCTTCGTTGCCCTGGGTTACAAGAAGCTCGCCAATGGCGAACTCGACCTGATGATGATCTTCGGCGGAGTGTTTCTTTCGGCATCGGTGGGTGCCACGCTTCTGGGATGCTTGAGGGTCTGGAACCGCTGGCGCGCATTGGCCACGCATAGACGAAACTTGGTGGCGGTTGCCTTAACCCATCTCAGTGTGCTCCGGCCGAATGGCGCACTCGGACCGTTCCTGCTATCCCTAGCGATGCTTCTAGGGTGGTTCTGCGTGACCTTCTTAGTCCGTTGAAAGATGACGATTGCGGTGCCCGTCATCCCGACAAGGCCAAAACGATCCTCTGTGGGCTCGAACCCGACGGTTGATGCGCATTTCGGTGAGCCTTTTAGGTGAGGTCTGCACCATTTGTTGAATCGCGGCTCTGTATAGATGGTGTCAGCTGATGGCGAGGAGCAATGCGGTATGGTTCACATCGTGCGTGCGAGGCAATCCAATAGGCCATCATTGTCGGTGGCGACGAGCGTTGCAATCATTCGGTTTGGGGTCGTTGAAGCCAAGGAAGCTTGGCGCAGCCGAGGCCGGTCGCATCGTGGGTGCCCGCTTTGGGGTGAACGCCGACGCTTTCGAATGGCCGCTGCGCGGCTTTGTGGTCGCAATTTGGTTGTGGTGTGACCGTCTAGGGTTGACCGGCCGCTCACGCTGCAAAGCGGCAATTCGCGCCACTCGGCTCGGTATTGGTCGAGGTCGCCGTGTGGACCGATCACAGTTCGTCATAAAGGCTAGACGGCTTTTTGCAAAAGCCGATCTTTGCTCGATGGGGCGTGCGAATTGCTTTGCTTTGGTGTTGGTCATCACCTGGCTGTGGCTTTTTGGTCTTACATCCGCCCTTACATCGCGCTGTCGCCTGGAAAAACAAAAAGCCACCGCGAGGGTGGCTTTTGCATCTAAGTCGTTGACACGCTTAGAGAATTTTTGGTGGCGCTTCAGGGATTCGAACCCCGGACCTGCGGATTATGATTCCGTCGCTCTAACCGGCTGAGCTAAAGCGCCAACGAGACTGAAAGTATATACCGATTTTTTTGTGCTTGGCAAGTGGGTGTCAAAAAAATGCCCCACCTCTTGAAAAGACCGAAGGCTGCCCCTATCTCCGCCTACGCATCAATTCCTTTTCATTGGCAAGCACTTAGAACGGATCATGGAAAAGCAAACCCATTCCTTCCAGGCAGAGGTCAAGCAACTGCTGCACCTCGTGACTCACTCGCTGTATTCCAACAAAGAAATCTTCTTGCGCGAGCTGATCTCCAATGCGTCGGATGCGTGCGACAAGCTCCGCTTCGAGGCCTTGGACGACAGCGCGTTGTACGAAGACGCACCGAATCTGGATGTGCGGATCCTGGTCGACAAGGCCAACAAGACGCTCACCATTCGCGACAACGGCATTGGCATGAGTGCGCAGGAGGCCATCGACCACCTGGGCACCATCGCCAAGTCAGGCACCAAAGACTTCATGGGCCGCCTGTCGGGTGACCAGCAAAAAGACGCGCAGCTAATCGGCCAGTTCGGCGTGGGCTTCTACAGTGGCTACATCGTGGCTGATCGCATTACGGTCGAGTCGCGTCGCGCGGGCCTGAAGGCAGAAGAGGGCGTGCGTTGGAGCAGCGAAGGCACGGGCGACTTCGAAGTTGAAACCATCACCAAGCCTGCTCGCGGCACCGACATCATCCTGCACCTGCGTGACGGCGAAGACGAATTCCTCACTGCCTGGAAGCTGCGCAGCATCATCGGCAAATACTCCGACCACATCTCGCTGCCCATCCTGATGCAAAAGGAAGAGTGGGACAAGGACAAGGGCGAGTACGTCATCCGCGACGAGTGGGAAACCGTCAACAAAGCCGCTGCGCTGTGGACACGTTCCAAGAGCGACATCACGCCTGAGCAATACAACGAGTTCTACAAGCAGATCAGTCACGACACCGAAGATCCGCTGGCGCACACCCACAACCGAGTCGAGGGCCGCAGCGAATACACGCAACTGCTCTACGTGCCGGCCAAGGCGCCCTACGACCTGTGGAACCGTGACAAGCGTGGTGGACTCAAGCTCTACGTCAAGCGCGTCTTCATCATGGACGACGCGGAGGCCCTGCTGCCCAGCTATCTCCGCTTTGTGAAGGGTGTGGTCGACAGCGCCGATCTGCCGCTGAACGTGTCTCGCGAGATCTTGCAGGAAAGCCGCGACGTCAAGGCCATTCGTGAGGGTTGCACCAAGCGTGTTTTGTCCATGCTGGAAGACTTGGCCAACAACGAAGACCAAGCCAAGCGTGATCAATACGCTGCGTTTTGGGATGAGTTTGGCGCGGTCCTCAAAGAAGGCGTAGGCGAAGACTTTGCCAACCGTGAGCGCTTGGCCAAGCTGCTGCGTTTTGCCTCCACACACGCTGACAAGGGCGTCTCGCTGGCCGACTACGTCGGTCGCATGAAGGAAGGGCAAGACGCCATCTACGTCATCACCGCCGATTCATTGGCCGCCGCCAAAAACAGCCCACAGCTCGAAATCTTCAAGAAGAAGGGCATCGAGGTGCTGTTGTTGACTGACCGCGTCGATGAGTGGCTGCTGTCGCACCTGTATGAGTTTGAGGGGCATTCGCTGCAGAGCGTTGCCAAGGGCGCGGTGGACTTGGGCAAGCTGCAAGACGAGGCTGAGAAGAAGGAGGCTGAGCAAGCGGCGGAGTCCTTCAAGCCCGTTTTGGATCGCCTCAAGTCGGTGCTGGAAGAGCGAGCCAAAGAGGTACGCGTGACCACGCGCTTGGTTGACTCACCCGCTTGCTTGGTGGTCGACGAGCACGATGTGAGTGCTCATCTGGCGCGCTTGCTCAAACAGGCGGGGCAGGCTGCGCCCAATGCCAAGCCTATCCTCGAGGTGAACCCGTCTCACCCCTTGGTGAAGAAGTTGGACACCACGGAGCGGTTTGATGACCTCGCGCACATCTTGTTTGATCAAGCCGTGCTGGCCGAAGGCGGTCACCTCGAAGACCCTGCCGCCTACGTGCGTCGTGTCAATTCGATTCTGGTGACGGCTTAACGGGGTTTGACGACCGGGTGCGGTCGAGTTCATCGAGCGTGCCTGGCATCGAGTTGGCTGCGCTCAAGTGATCAAAGCGGCTGTCGGTCGCGAAAAACGAGTCTTGTGAGAAACCGGACTCACTCCATCCGGTCTTGCGTTCGGCGCGTCGCTGCTTGAGCTTGTTCGCCAACTCGTTGCCAGCGCTGTTGAGTTTGTCTCGCATGCCAGTTTGCTGGCTGGAAGACGCGGGCGCCGCGCTTCCCGTTTGGCCCAGTGCCCAGGGCGCCAGCAACTCGGCTTGCGGCCACTGGCCGGGTTGGCAGCGCACATAGCGAATCCGGCAGGCCTCCATCACCGCTTCTTTGGTCCGGTGATGCTTCTGTGCGGAGCGTCCTGAATGACCAGTGTCGATGTCGATGACGGACACCACCGCGCCATTGGGGGTGCAAATGGCCATCGATACGTTCAGGTGATTCAGGCGTTCGTACCACTCGCGCGCATGTTTTTCATCGCCCGAATGGCAAAAACGCAAGATGCCCACCTTGGCCAGAATCACGTGGTTAGGCAGGGCGGCTTTCAGGTCCCGATACAAAGCCCGCTCATGCGTAGAGAACACTGGGCGTGCATTGAGGTTCCACTCTTTGGGCCAAGCCTGTTTGCGTGCTTGGTCCAGTCGGCCGCGCCAATACCAACCCAGCCCACATCCAAGGGCCAACATCAGCCCCGCCAAACCTGCCCACCATGGGTCAACTGCCATGTCCCCTCCGTGCCATCGTGACGGAATGTTAACGGCAATTGCCCGGTGGATATGTTGTGCGTTGGATGCGTCAGGCCGTTCTTTGATTCGAGCTTAGCTCGGTGGCAGCATCATGCGCATCCAATCACTGATGTGCATGACGCGGTACTTCACGCGGTAAATCACCTCTGCAGCCAGCGATTGCAGCGAGCTGTCCAGATGGGTGCCCACGGTGTCGGGGGGCAGTTTCAGCCAGGCTTCCGCATCCATGCCGTCCTTCTCAATGACGGCACCGCATTTGGCCGCGATGCGCAGCATGGGGGCGTTTTCAGTCAGCGCATGAATCATCAAATGGCTGGCATGACGATTGCGTGCGTGGGTGATGGCATGTTGAAACAAGCGCAACCCCAATCCCTTGCCGCGAGCCTCGGGCGACACGGACACACCAAACTCCATGGCGTGGCCGCGTTGCGAGTGGGTGCCGGGCATGGCTGCCAGGTGAGCCACGGCGATCAGTTGCAGCTTGCGGTTGAAGATGCCGTAGACCTCGTCGCGCTTGAAATCGATGGCCGCCACGTACTTGGCCAATTGCTCAGGCTGCATGTGGTTGCCAAAACGCAGATAGCGGTCATGCTCGTCCAACTGCATCAGGTGGTCGAGGATGCGGTGACGGTGCCGTGCATGCAAATCGCGAATGGGAATCCAGCCGTTCGAAGCAGGCGCTTCGCCGGAGGGCTGGGGCTCTGGGGGGGTATCCCGTAGCCCGAATTTGTCCAGATTGGGTCGTGGGTGAACGGAGGTCATCATCGCGTCCCCTTTGATCAAGGAGTCACCCCAAATTGGTGCATCGGTGGGGTGGCCGAATTGTGCGTGAATCTTACCCTAGGGTTAATACCTATGTGTAGGGAAATGCGGGTGAAACCCTGCTTAGACCATAGGAAAGCTTGACCTAGGCCAAATTTGACGAGTTCCCGGCTCGAACGCTTGCCAAGACTGTGGTGAATAGGCTATATTGCTGGATTCCCGTCCAGATTGCCGGGGAGCGTGTGTTCGTCCAGTCGTCAAGGTTGTTCGAATCATGCGTACAAGTTGCTCGCGAGGCCACCAACAAATTCACGAGAAGTGGCGCCAAGAACAGCGGTCAGTCTATTTTTAACAAGGAACATCTCATGAAGACCTTCAGCGCCAAGCCGGCCGAAGTGAAGCACGAGTGGTTTGTGATCGACGCCACCGACAAGGTGCTCGGACGAGTAGCCAGCGAAGTTGCTCTCCGTTTGCGTGGTAAGCACAAGGCCATTTACACGCCTCACGTGGATACCGGCGATTTCATCGTCATCGTCAACGCTGACAAGATCCGCGTCACTGGCACCAAGGCCAACGACAAGGTTTACTACCGTCACTCTGGCTTCCCTGGCGGCATCTACGCCACGAAGTTCAAGGACATGCAAGCCAAGCACCCCGGTCGTGCGATCGAGAAGGCCGTCAAGGGCATGCTGCCCAAGGGTCCTCTGGGCTACGCCATGATCAAGAAGCTGAAGGTCTACGCAGGTAGCGAGCATCCGCACGCCGCCCAGCAGCCCAAGGCCCTGGAAATCTAAGGAGCGGCCACATGATTGGTAACTGGAACTACGGCACTGGCCGTCGCAAGTCCTCCGTGGCACGTGTCTTCATCAAGAAGGGCACTGGCCAGATCATCGTCAACGGTAAGCCTGTCGAACAATATTTCGGCCGTCAAACCTCGATCATGATCGTCAAGCAGCCTCTGGCACTGACCAACAATGTCGAAGCTTTCGACATCAAGGTGAACGTGCACGGTGGTGGCGAATCCGGTCAAGCCGGCGCTGTGCGCCACGGCGTGACCCGTGCTCTGATCGACTTCGACGCTGCGTTGAAGCCCGAACTGAGCCGCGCCGGCTTCGTGACTCGCGACGCTCGCGAAGTCGAACGTAAGAAGGTCGGTCTGCACGGCGCTCGTCGTCGTAAGCAGTTCAGCAAGCGCTGATCGACGCTTCCCCCCAAAAACCCGCCTTGGTTCGCCCTGGCGGGTTTTTTTATGGTCAGAACACTTTTTGGTATCGAATGCCCAGTGCCCATTGGTCTGGCGCGTTGGCATCGTGATCGGGGTTTTGGCGCCAGGACACAGCTGCGGTCAATGTCTGCCCCCAACCCAATGGCTGCAGGTAGCGCAGGTCCCAAGTGTGTTCGCGCTGAATCGGCTTCAGCGTCACGGTTTGCGTGCCAAATGCGGCGGCACCGGTTTCGTCAACTTGGGTCACCACGGTGTATTGCAAGGTGCCAGATGTCGCGCTCAAGGGCGTTTGCCAACTCAAACTCAATCGATCACCGGTTTTGAGCCAATTGGCGTGCACCACACCCAGTCCGAGTGCTTGGGCTTGAATGTCGGTGGCCGACGTCAGGAGACCTTGTGCGGCCGGGGCGTTGGTGTGGGTCCGGCTCCAGTTTCCGGCAATGGCCCAGTCCGTTTTAAGCAAATAAGCACCGCTCAAAGACCAACCTCGAGTCTGGGTGGCTTGATTCAATCCCATGACGTCATTCGAGTAGCCCCCCAAGAGGCCCTGTTCGTCTAGTCTGGCTGTCGACAAAGACAACGCTGCGCGAGCACCGATGTAGTTCAGTTCAGTCAACTTCACATCACCCCGGGCGGCAGCCTGCTTTTTGGCGTCCAGCGCGGCGGCTTTCACCGACCATCCTTGCCACTGTGGCGTGGCGGCGCTGATGAATTGATGCTGAGGTGAAAAGCGCGTGAGGGGGTTTTGCAGCAAGGCCTCCAAGCCGGACAGATGGCGACCCCAATCGGTGCTCGCCAGCCCCAAGCTGAGGGCAGACAAGCCGCCATTGCCGAAACTCAGGCTGCGTCCATCACGTGCCTGGTAAGCCATATAGCCCTGCGTTTGCTCATGCAGATGGTTCCATGCGTCACCCGACGCATTGCCGTTTTGTGCCGATGCGACGGTCATGGATGGGCGCTCAGACCAACGCAGTTGGGTCAGCCTCGCGCCATCATCCAACAGGGTGTCGGTGGTGTCGGCCAAGCGCTGCGCGCGGCCCATCATGCCTTCCACTGTCAATGCTGTCCGGGTTGACAGCGCGGCGCCCTCCTGGCTTGTGAAGTTGCGTTCGAAATCGTCGAACACTTCGGTGACCACATTGCCAAAAGCGGAAGGTGTCGAAATCGCAGGTTGTGTGGAGGTCACGCCCGCAGTGGCGAGGCTGATTTGGGTGACGCCACCACCCAGCAGCCGGTAGCGATAGCGACCAATTGGAGAGAGGGCCCGGTTGACATTGAGCATGCCATGTCCGTAAATCGCATCCACACCGGGAGCGCCCAAATCATCAGCGGTCTTCAGCAAAATGGTCGCCACTTGGTTGGCCTGCAAATATGGCCAATAGCCTGTGACCAAAGCCGCCGCGCCTGACACGGCTGGGGTGGCCATCGACGTGCCCGTCATGTAGCCGTAGCCGCTGCCGTAGGCCGAGATGATGTTCACGCCCGGGGCGACCAGGTAGTAAGGTGCCAGTTCACCCGCACGGTTGGCTTCCGACAGGATTCGTCTTTGGCTGTTGACGGCACCCACGACCAACATCGTGCCGTTGGCCCAGGATTCTTTGGCGTAACGGCCAGGCCAGTTGGGCATGGCGGCACCGTCGTTGCCTGCGGCAATCACGATCACGGCGGTGTTCGTCGCGGCGGCGCGTCGCAGCCCGGTGTCACCTGTGGGGCTTGTCGCTCCCAGGCTCAGATTGATGACGCGAGCACCGTTGGCAATGGCGTGGTCCAAGCCGGCGGTGACGGCCGACGCTGGTGCCGTGGCACCGCTGAAGACTTTGATGGGCAGCAGGGTGGCCCCGGGGGCGACCCCGTACATGCCGGTGCCATTGCCGCTGGCCGTCAAGATGCCCGCCACGTGGGTGCCATGGCCACTGCTGTCGGTGACATCGGTGCCGCCGTTGGTGGCGTTATAGGCGGTCAATAAACGGCCACTGCCGGCGAATTCACTGTGTTGAAGGTTGACGCCTGTATCGAGCACTGCCACCACCACGCCACGCCCCAAAATGCCGCGGCCGTGGATGTTGCTCATGCCCAGTTGCGAGACCGATGTCGACCAGTTGTACTCGCTCAGCGTTGGATTGAAGCTGACTTGGGCGCACAAACTACCGCCGAGGCTCATCAGCGAGCTGAAGGTGATCCATTTCAAAGCGGTACGCATCTTGCCGGTATCCATCGAGAGACTTGTGTCCTTTTCGACAGATTCCGGACAGGGATGAGCGGCACGGTGTGACGCAGTTCACGTTCACCCAAGCCTTTACAAATCAAGAAAATGCGGTGGAATTCATCACCGGGTCTGTGATTTGGGTGGCGACTTTTCTAGAATGGCGGTTTTCCCTGATGGATGACGTCAGGCCCCCGGTTTCGAAAGGATTTCAGATGATCAAAGTGGGCATTGTGGGTGGCACCGGATACACCGGGGTGGAACTGTTGCGCTTGTTGTCGCAGCACCCCCAGGTCAAGCTGCAGGCCATCACGTCCCGAAAGGAAGCCGGTCTGCCTGTGGCGGACATGTATCCCAGCCTGCGTGGCCATGTGGATCTGGCTTTTGTGACGCCGGACGATGCCCGCCTGACCGAGTGCGATGTGGTCTTCTTCGCGACGCCGCACGGCGTGGCCATGGCTCAGGCTCGTGAGCTCTTGGCCGCCGGCGTCAAGGTCATTGACTTGGCCGCTGACTTCCGCCTGAAAGATGTGGCCGAGTTTGAGAAGTGGTACGGCATGCCCCACAGCTGCCCAGACTTATTGGCCGAAGCCGTCTACGGTTTGCCGGAGTTGAATCGCGAAGCCATCAAGAAGGCCCGCATCATCGGCAATCCCGGTTGCTATCCCACTTCCGTGCAGCTGGGCTTTGCGCCCTTGCTGCGCAACAAGCTGATCGAGCCCACACACCTGATCGCCAACTGCGCATCGGGCGTATCTGGTGCCGGCCGCAAAGCCGAGGTGCACACCCTGTTGGCCGAGGCGGCTGATAACTTCAAGGCCTATGGCGTCAAGGGCCACCGCCATGGTCCTGAGATCAATCAGCAATTGCGCGCCGTGGGCGGCGATGCCTCGGTGAACTGCCTGTTCGTGCCGCACCTGCTGCCCATCATTCGTGGTATTCACTCTACTTTGTATGCCCGCTTGAATGCAGAAGGTCAGGCCACCGACCTGCAAGCCCTGTTCGAGTCTTGCTACCGCGATGAGCGCTTTGTGGACGTGTTGCCGGCTGGCAGTGCCCCAGAGACTCGTAGCGTCCGCGCCAGCAACCATGTTCGCATTGCCGTTCACAAGCCTCAACCCGACACGGTGATGGTGCTGGTGGTGGAAGACAACCTCACCAAGGGCGCAGCAGGTCAGGCCGTGCAGTGTATGAACCTGATGTGTGGCCTGGAAGAGCATCTGGGCCTGACGTTGGTGCCCGTTCTGCCTTGATCTGGATCTTTGACAGACTGCTTGCGACGTGGCACAGTCTGGCTTAGTTGACCAAAACACTAAGGATTGCGCCGCGCATTGGACATCACCCATGCGCGAGCGAAGGGAAAAGGCAGCGTGTCATGATGCGCATGCTGCCAGCCCAGCCCCATTGATTTCTCGGAGTATTCCCATGACCGCCGTCGCACAAGTCGCCGCAGACACCACCAACGACTTTCCCGCTCCCATCGTCTTCACCGACAGCGCTGCTTCGAAAGTGGCTGAATTGGTCGCAGAAGAGGGTAACCCTGACCTGAAGTTGCGCGTGTTCGTCCAAGGTGGCGGCTGCTCGGGCTTCCAATACGGTTTCACCTTTGACGAAATCGTCAACGAAGATGACACCAAGATGGAAAAGAATGGCGTGACCTTGTTGATCGATGCCATGAGCCTGCAGTATCTGGTCGGCGCTGAAATCGATTACAAGGACGATCTGGAAGGTTCGCAATTCGTGATTCGTAACCCGAACGCCACCACCACCTGCGGTTGCGGTTCGAGCTTTTCGGTCTGACGCCGTTTCAACGAATTGACGTTTCAGCGCGCTGGATACAGCGCGCCCAAGATACGGGGGCCGCGTGCCCCCGTTACTTCTGGCACGTTGCCGGGCACCCGGTGCAAATGGGCCCAGGCGAGCCAAGCAAAGGCGCAGGCCTCCACTTGCATCACATCCATGCCCCATTGGTCGGATGTGCTGACGGTTTGCCCTGGCAGCTGTTCACCCAGGCGTTGCAGCAGGTCGCCATTGAGAGCGCCGCCTCCGCACACGATCACGTCCCGCGCTTCAGGCGCATATTCGTCCACCGCCATCGCAATGGCGCGTGCGCTCAACTCGCACAAGGTCGCTTGGACATCGCGCGCCAATTGAGGATCCGATTGCGGGCCATCGGTGTGACCATGTGAGGCCAGCCAACGATTCAGCCAATCGGTATTGAATAAGTCCCGGCCTGTGCTCTTAGGGGGCTTTTGCTGGAAGAAGGGCTCTCGGAGGGCGTCCATCAGCCAGTCTTCACGTACCAGCCCGGTGGCGCCCCATTCTCCATTGGCATCAAAAGCTTGGCCGGTGTGAAGTTCGCACCAGGCGTCTAGCAGGGCGTTGCCTGGTCCGCAGTCAAAGCCAATTGGCGGCTGGCCACTGCGCAGGATGCTGATGTTGGACATGCCGCCCACATTCACGACCACGACCGTGCTGTCGGGCTTGGCGAACACCGATTGATGGAAGGCGGGCACCAATGGCGCCCCTTGACCACCGGCTGCCACATCGCGGCTGCGGAAGTCTGCCACCACGTCGATGCCGCTGAGTTCAGCCAACAAAGCAGGGTGATTCAATTGGATCGTGTAACCCAACTCGGGCCGATGGCGGACGGTCTGGCCATGTGCACCAATGGAGGCGACCTCAGCGGGCAGCACATCGCAAAGTTCACACAGGCTTTGAACCACATCGGCGTACACCACTGCCAAGGCCTGAGAAGCCAAGGCTGCTTCGTGTAGCTCATTACCAGCAGGTGTGTTCAAAGCCAGCAATTGCGCACGCAGGGTTGCAGGTAAGGCTTGGAACACGTGCCCCAAAGTCTCAATGCGATCAGCGGAAATGCGTGCGAGCACGCCGTCGACCCCATCCAGCGACGTGCCGGACATCAGGCCGATGACGAGCTTGGGCTCGTGCTTATTCAAAGCGACGGCCGGTGGCAGCGCCGGCAGTTTGCATATCCTTGGCCGTGTTCAGGCGTGGTGCCAGGGAGCCCACCAATTGGCGGAACTGTTGTGTGGCGCTCGCAGACAGTTGCAGGCTTTCAGATGCGCGAGCGATCTTCATGGGGTCGACATGCTTGCCAGCCACCTTGAATTCGAAATGCAGGTGCGGACCTGTGGCCCAGCCTGTGGCGCCAACTGCACCAATCTTTTGTCCTTGCTCGACCTTCTGGCCCTTGCGCACGTCGACGCGACTCAAGTGCGCATAGACCGTCATGCGGTTGCCGGAGTGCTGAAGTTGCACGACATTGCCATAGCCGTTTTGCCAGCCCGAGAAAGCCACCACACCGTCACCCACGCTGCGAACTGGGGTGCCGGTAGGCGCGCCATAGTCGACGCCTAAGTGAGCGCGCCAGGTTTGATGGATGGGGTGGAAGCGCATGGCGAAACCAGACGTCACACGCGAGAAGGCCAGGGGCGAAGCCAAGAAGGCGCGCACTTTGCTGCGCCCGGTGGTGTCGAAGTAGGCGCCCTTGCGGCCTGGCTCCTGGAACCAGATCGCATCATGCACTTCACCTTGGTTGATGAAGCGCGCGGCGAGGACCTTGCCAGCTGACACGGCCCACGTCACGGGCTCGCCATCTGCAGTCATGGCTTCATAAACCACGCTGAAGCTATCGCCCTTACGCAATTCGCGGCGGAAATCGATGTCATTGCCAAAGATTTCAGCGACTTGGTTGGTGACCGCATCGGGAATGTTGGCGTCGTCTGCCGCTTGAAACAGCGACGATTGGATGGTGCCCGAAGCCAATTGCTGGCGGTGTTGGTAGGCGACTTGTTCAGATTGGCTCTGGAATGCGCTACCGACACGCGAGATGGTGAGTCGCGTGAAATGGGACTCGCCCAAGCCTTCTGTCAGGGCAGGGCCGCGAACGACCATGCTTTGGAGTCGACCATCTTGGACTTGGGCTTGCACCAAACGGCCTGCTCGGCCATGCAAAACGGCCAAAGCGCCAGCGTCGGTACGCAAGAATTGCGCGGCGGCAGCGTCGTCCACGCCCAGGCGGCGCAACAAGCTGTCAACGGTGTCAGTGCTCTTGGAGACTTCTGTTCGGTACAGCGTCAGGCTTTGCTCGTCGAGTTGACCGAGTTGGGTGGGTAGATCCGGCAGGGGCAGGGGTTCGGACAGCTGGCGAACGGTGGGCGTAGCGGCTTCAGGTAGTGCTGCCAAAGGGGCCACACCGAATGCGGTGACCGCAGTACCAGCCATCAGCGCCATGACAACGGCGCTGAAGCGGCGAGGGTGACGGTGAATGGCTGTCTGTACGGCGCGAGCGCCTTCGATGAACAACTTGCTGGAAGTCAAAACGGAAGTTCCACGGTTGGAGGGCTGTCCCCTAGAATCTGCCCGCAACCAAAATGGCTGCCTGACATGACAATTTTGTGAGTATAGCGTCGTGCAGGCTTTGAGCCATCTCATCATTTTCACTTATCGGCCGGTTATGTCGCACTCTGAAAAACCTTCTCAAACCCAGCCAGATTTCCCGATCACCGATCGGGTTCGCGAGGCTTTGGCGATCACTCAGCGCGGATGCGAAGAACTGCTGCCCGAAGGCGAGTGGGTCAAGAAACTGGCGAAATCGGAAGCAACTGGCGTGCCACTGCGGATCAAGCTGGGCTTGGACCCTACCGCGCCAGATATCCACTTGGGTCACACCGTGGTGCTCAACAAGCTGCGCCAATTGCAAGATCTGGGGCACACCGTGATCTTCCTGATCGGGGATTTCACCTCGCTGATTGGTGATCCTTCAGGCCGAAACAGCACGCGCCCCCCCTTGACCGCTGAGCAGGTCAAGGCCAACGCGGAAACCTATTACCGCCAGGCGAGCTTGGTGCTGGACCCCGCTCGCACTGAGATTCGATACAACAGCGAGTGGTGCGATGCCCTGGGCGCCCGCGGCATGATCCAACTGGCTTCGCGCTATACCGTGGCCCGCATGATGGAGCGCGACGACTTCACCAAGCGCTTCAAGGCCGGGACGCCCATCAGCGTGCATGAATTTTTGTATCCCTTGATGCAGGGCTATGACTCTGTTGCGCTGAAGTCTGACCTCGAGTTGGGTGGTACGGACCAAAAGTTCAATTTGCTGATGGGTCGTCACCTGCAAGCCGAATACGGGCAAGAACAGCAATGCATCTTGACCATGCCGCTGCTCGAGGGCTTGGATGGCGTCGAAAAGATGTCGAAGTCCAAGAACAATTACATCGGCATCAGCGAGCCGGCGAACGAGATGTTTGGCAAGCTCATGAGCATCAGCGATGACCTGATGTGGAAGTACTTCACTTTGTTGAGCTTCCGTCCGCTGACCGAGATTGAGTCGCTCAAAGCTGAGTGTGCGGCTGGCCGCAACCCACGCGATGCCAAGGTGATGTTGGCGCAAGAAATCGTGACCCGCTTCCACAGTGCTGAGGCTGCAAATGCCGCGTTAGCCGATTTCACCAATCGAGCCCGTGGCGGTGTGCCGGATGACATTCCTTCTGTCGCAGTGTCCTTGCCTGATGGGCAAACCGAGATGGGCATCGGAGCCTTGTTGAAGCAAGCGGGGCTGGTGGCATCGACCAGCGAAGCGGCGCGCATGGTGGAGCAAGGTGGCGTCCGCGTGAACTCAGAGTCTATTGGTGACAAATCGCTGAAATTGCCGGCAGGTGAATATGTCTTGCAGGTGGGCAAACGTAAATTCGCCAAAGTGACCTTGAACTAAGCTAACTCTGGGAAACCCTCTTGAGGTTTCCCATGGTTTTTTTTGTCCTGGGAATTTTTGGCGTCTTTTGTTAAATGGGAGGGGAACAGACTACGAATCACTAAGCTTGTTGTCGCTTAACGGTGCTCGTTATTCTTCATTCGGTCAGGCAGCAGTGTCTGGGCGAGTTGAAGGAAACGGCGGATGCCTTCAGCCGAACAAGTAAGCCAACCCCAAAGGGCCGCAAAACTTAGTGGAGAACAAACATGAAATTCGTAGTCAAGAGCCTCGTTGCTGCAACAGCTTTCGTGATGATGGGTGCCGCCAGCGCTGCCCCAGCGACCGTTAACGTGGGTGGCACCCTGAATGGGCTGACCCTGGTGAGTGGGACTGGTAAGTTGGCATTTAGCGCTGACCTGTTATCTGCTCTGGACACCGGTAAGGTGTCCGTTGCCTCTTATGCGCCTGGTGTGGCCATTGGTGCTAAAGACGCTGATGGTTTCTACACCGAAGTCTCGGCCACGGCTGTGATCAACAGCTTGGTCGTCGATGATGCGACCAACAAGATTCTGTCTGCTTCGACCGCAGGTGGTGCGACTCAAACGTCGCCAGTCTTGAAGGGTGTTTCCAGTGGCGGTTCCTTGACCGTTGCTGATTTGAATGTGGATTTGGTCAATGCCAAGATTTACGCCACCGTGATTGGCGGTAACGGTGTCGGCACGCTGTCCAATTTCCACCTGTGGGACATCGTGAATCCCCTCCCCACTGAAACCTACAAGGCTGGGGAAAACCAGGTTTTGACCCAGATCTCTGGTCTTCAAATCACCAGTGCCGGTTTTGACACATTCTCGAAGTCTTTGGGGTTGTTGTCCCTGGGGAAGGGTGCACTGGCCACTGTGGCCGATTTCGGCACCATCACCACGACTTTGAATGTGACTGCCGTGCCTGAGCCCTCAACCTACTTGTTGATGGGCTTGGGTCTGGTAGGCATTGCTGCTGTGAGCCGTCGCCGCGCTAGTTGATGAGATGGGCGGCACGCATGTGCCGCCTGGGAGGGCTGATCTGCTGTGAATTGCAGCATTTAGGGGTTAGCCCTCCACCGCGTTTGTGGGGTTTGTTTCTTTCATGCTTTGTCCATTTTGGGGTGAGGGGTGAGAAGACGAATACCGCTGGTTGTGGCTACGGAAGGTGCGTCGTTATTCTTGAACCGTGCAGACAAATCAAGTCTGTGACGAGCTGAAGGAGCCGGCGGATGCCTTCGGTAGGAAAACAAAAGTTTTTCCAAAGGGCCGCAATTTAGTGGAGATAAAGATGAAATTTGCATTCAAGAGCGTGGTGGCTGCCGTTGCTTTCGTGGCTGCCGGTGCCGCCAGCGCTGCTGCTACCACCGTGAACGTCGGTAGCGCCATCAATGGCATCACCTTGAACGGTGGTACAGGCAAGCTGTCTTTCAGTGCAGACCTGCTGGCCGCTCTGGATACCGGTAAGGTCGCCGTGAGCTCGTGGGCTCCTGGTACTGCCATCGGCGCAAAGGACGCGGACGGTTTCTACACCGAAGTGTCTGCGACAGCTGTTATCACCAGCATGGTGATTGACTCCGCGACCAACGAGATCCTGTCCGTGGCGACTGCCGGTGGTGCAACCCAAACCTCGCCTGCTCTGAAGGGCGTGTCCAGTGGTGGCTCTTTGACTGTCGGTGATCTGAATGTCGACTTGGTCAACAACAAGATCTACGCAACCGTGATCGGCGCCAACGGCGTGGGTACCTTGTCCAACTTCCACCTGTGGGACATCGTGAACCCTACCCCAGTTGACACCTTTGCAGCTGGCACCAACCTGCTGACCGAAGTGTCTGGCCTGAAGATCACGACAGCTGGTTTTGACACTTTCGTCAAGTCGCTGGGCTTGTTGTCGCTGGGCAAGGGTGCTTTGGCAACCGTTGCCGACTTCGGCACCATCACTACCACTGTCAACGCCTCTGCCGTGTTGACACCTCCAGCCGTGCCTGAGCCATCCACCTACGCTCTGATGGGCTTGGGTCTGGTCGGTATCGCTGCTGTGGCTCGTCGTCGCGCTGCTTAATCTGCGCGTTTTGTTTCTGACTGAGCTCTTGGTGCTCAGTCAGACCAATGAAAAGCCGCTCGTCGTTGTTGTGAGCGGCTTTTCATTTGTCTACTGTTTTTAAACCATTACCTTTTTCCTTCCATGGTGAGGGGAAGTCAGGAGATTCGTCAACATGCTGCGCAAGCTAGGTCTGTCTGCTCTGTCGTTGGGAGCCGCCTATTTGGTCGGTGCTGTTTCACCGGCCATGGCGCAAGAGCCACCTCGGTTGTTTGCGAATCTGCAACCGGCCTACAAGGAGCGCGTGTTTTGGCGCTTGAACACGGTATACGCCAGCACCAAGACGAAGTCTGGTGATGCGTATGACGTGACCGGGAATGTGGTGGACATCGCTACATTACGGGCCATGTTGGCGGCGATGCCGGCCGGCTCATCTAGTGGTACGACGGATCAGCGCATTCAATTCAGGCTTCGCGATCAGTATCGTCGTGCAATCGATGCGCTCGATCCACCGGACGGTGGATCTGAAACGGGAATTAGAGCGGATGACCCAACGGGGACGGGATTGGGTACGCCCAAAGGGATCAAGGCTCGTGCCGGTAATGGGGCAACAGTCGCTTTGAGCGTCGGGGTATTTCTTGATGAGAAGAAGCAGTGGGCAGCTGAAGCGCTGTTGTTGGGTCTTCCGATGGATGTATCGGTCTATGGCGATGGTGTGACCCAACGTGGGACACCTAACGGCTTGAGCGGCAAGGAAATCATCAAGACCAAGTTGTTGCCTCCAACGGCCATTCTCGGGCGATATTTTGGCGATCAGAATTCTGCTTTCCGACCCTACGCTGGGGTGGGTGCCATGTATGCAGTGTTTTTCGATACCAAGCCGACAGCAGAGTTGAATGCTTACCAAGGCGGGCAGTCCTTGTCGGACACTTCTGTGTCTATCAAGAACGCATTTGGAGTTGGCCCGTTTCTGGGTGTCGAGGCAAAATTTGGCGACGGTTGGCAAGCCAGGTTCAACATTGGCCACGTGCGATTGAAAACTGAAGCGACATTGATCACCAAGAACACCGTTATCACCTCGACCTCAGCTGTAACAAAGGACTATGGTCCAAATGTGACGACTGCGATCGAAGTCGGTGACGGATT
This sequence comes from Aquabacterium sp., assembly GCA_046299355.1. Taxonomy (GTDB): domain Bacteria; phylum Pseudomonadota; class Gammaproteobacteria; order Burkholderiales; family Burkholderiaceae_C; genus Aquabacterium. The sequence goes on from JBKBIO010000004.1 coordinate 18,954, forward strand.
TGATTCAACGACCGTCGGAGGCGCTCCTTTGTACCCTAACGGGTTCACGACTCGCCTGATGAGTGATTACGCCAATTACAAAGCCACTGGTGCCGTGCCGGGGCCCGGCGTGTCCGGAACAGCAACGCTGGGTACTTTTGTGCGAAAGCAGAAGACCACGTTGGACAACACCATCATGATGCTGAGTGTGGGGCGAGAGTTTTGATCCCTGTGGATGGGTGTTAGGTTAAACCAGTACCAGTGCGGGCGCGGCGGGTGCGCCTGCCGGTATGCCTTGCAGCCGCGATCTGAGCGTCTCCAGGCCCTCAGGCGCTGCCACGCTCTCCAAAATGCCGGGATCGTCCACGTCAATGCCCAAGGCGGGGTAGCGCGTCATGAGTCGGCCTAAATCGCGTCCAGACTGAAGGCGAATCAGTTCTGAGAAGAACTCGGATGACAGTCCCACCGGGTGGCCACGTTGCTGCTTGTATTGAGGAAAGACCATCGGATAGCGCGTGACGCTTTGGGCCAACTCCTTCAGCGTTTGTGGCATGACATCAGCCATGTCACCCGGCCAGATGAGCCAGCCTGGTGCGTGTGGGCTGGCCAAAACGCCTGCCGCGACGGCACGGGCCAAGCAATCGGAGCGGCTGACCGCCTCTGTGCCGGTGTCATTCAATTCAACGATGGCATTGCCCGGAAGCGTGGCGCGTGCAAATTGCGCCGCGTCTGGCGGAGCGACCAAAACGATCGGTAGCTCGCTCTCTAACCCGACCCTCAAGGTCTGCGCCAAGATGCTCAATGCGGTGCCGCCCTCTGTCGAAGGCGGGGTCATGTCGGCCACAACGATGAGCGTGGGGTTTGAGTTCATGGTGTTTACCATCCTGAAACAAGTGTGACGGCTTTTGTTGCACTGCACCACGGTGCGTTTACTTAAGGACATACCCGCTCAGGGTTTCGGGTGTTTGCGACAGTTCTTGATTAGGGAAAACACGTTTTGATAGGGGTCATATTCACCTTGGCCCGATCTGTCCGATACTGCAGAGATGGAAAAGCAAACCCCCCACGACTTGGCGCAAATGCGCAAGAGTTACGAGCGTGCGGCGCTCGACGAATCTCACGTGTTGACGGATCCCATGGCGCAGTTCCAGCGTTGGTTTGACGACGCGGTGCACGCCAAGGTCGATGAGCCCAATGCCATGACCCTGTCAACGGCATCCCCGCAAGGGCGTCCATCCAGTCGTATCCTCCTGCTCAAGGGCGTCGATGAGACTGGTCTGGTTTGGTACACCAACTACAACAGCCGCAAGGGGCAGGATTTGGCTGCCAACCCCTTCGCCGCCATGCAGTTTTTCTGGCATGAGTTAGAGCGGGTGGTGCGAATCGAAGGGCGAGTGGAGCGGGTGTCTGAGCAAGAGTCGGACGACTACTACAAGATCCGCCCTTTGGGCTCGCGCATCGGGGCCTGGGCCTCGCCACAAAGCAAGGTGTTGTCCTCTCGCGAGGAGCTGGAATCGGCTTGGAGCGACTTCCAAACGCGCTTGGGCGAAGATCCACCTCGCCCGCCCCACTGGGGGGGCTACCGCCTGATTCCAGATCACTGGGAGTTTTGGCAAGGTCGTCCATCGCGTCTGCACGACCGCATTGCGTTCGATCGTCAGACGGACGGAACTTGGGCGCTGAAAAGACTCGCGCCTTGATCCGGTCCTGATCAGGCGCCTGACTTTTCAGGCGTCTGATTTTTTCAGCAGCTGGCTGAATTCGGCCTGGAATTTGGCCACCTTGGGGGCCACCACCATGGCGCAGTAGCCTTGGTCGGGGTGCTGCTCAAAGTAGCGCTGGTGGTAGTCCTCAGCCTTGTGATAGTTGCTGATGGGTTTGACTTCGGTGACCACGGGGCGCTTGTAGACCTCAAATTTGGCCAGTTCGCGAATCATGCGTTCAGCGGCCTCTTGTTGCTTTTCGTTGTGCGTGTAGACGCCTGAGCGGTACTGTGTGCCGGCATCTGCGCCTTGACGATTCAAAGAGGTCGGGTCGTGGATGCTGAAAAACACGCGCAGCAATTGGTCGTAGGTCACCACGTGTTCGTCGTACTGCACGCGCACCACTTCAGCGTGGCCGGACTTGCCAGTGCAGACAATGTCGTATGTGGGTTCGGGGTGTGAGCCGTTGCAATAACCGGACTCCACATGCAAAACACCCTGAATCTGCTGGAATACTGCTTCAACACACCAAAAACAGCCGGCGCCAAACGTGGCGTCCTGGGGTGACAGGGGAACCTCGATGACGGATGATTCGTCGTCCATGGCTGACTTTCCAATTAGGCAGTGAACTTACGCGGTGAATATGAGCAAAGCATCCTTTTCCTGGTCGGACCCTTTGAACCTGGACGGCCAGTTGAGTGCCGACGAGCGCGCCATCCGCGATGCCGCGAATGCGTACTGTCAGGAACAGTTGCAGTCTCGCATTGTGCAGGCCAACAGGGAAGAGCACTTTGACCGGGAAATCATGTCCGAGATGGGCGCCCTGGGATTATTGGGGGCGACGATCCAAGGGTACGGTTGTCCTGGCTTGTCTCACGTGGCTTATGGTTTGGTAGCCAGAGAAGTCGAACGTGTGGATTCGGGCTATCGCAGCGCGATGAGTGTGCAGAGTTCCCTGGTGATGTACCCCATTGATGCATTCGGGACCGAAGCACAAAAGGCCAAGTACTTGCCCAAATTGGCCAGCGGCGAATGGGTCGGGTGCTTTGGTCTCACCGAGCCTGACTTTGGCTCGGACCCCGGCAACATGGCGGCGCGTGCGACCGCAGTGGACGGCGGTTATCTGCTGAAGGGTAGCAAGATGTGGATCACCAACGCCCCGATTGCGGACGTGTTGGTGGTTTGGGCCAAGTTGGACGGAGAGATCCGAGGCTTCATCCTGGAGCGAGGCATGTCAGGCCTGCGCACGCCGAAGATTGATGGCAAATTGAGTCTGCGTGCGTCCATCACGGGTGAGATCGTGATGGAGCAGGTCTTTGTGCCCGCTGATCACATCCTGCCCGGTGTCAGTGGTTTGAAGGGGCCTTTTGCTTGCTTGAACAAGGCGCGCTATGGCATCGCCTGGGGGGCGATGGGTGCGGCGGAGGCTTGTTGGCATGGTGCGCGCAGCTACACCTTGGCGCGGCAGCAGTTCGGCAGGCCACTGGCTCAGACCCAATTGGTGCAACGCAAGCTCGCAGACATACAGACGGAAATTGCCTTGGGATTGCAAGCGGCTCTGCGTGTGGGCCGATTGATGGACGAGGGGCAAGCCTGTCCCGAGATGGTCAGCCTGATCAAGCGCAACAACTGTGGCAAGGCTTTGGATGTGGCTCGCTTGGCGCGAGACATGCACGGCGGCAACGGCATCCATGACGAGTACCACGTCATGCGGCATATGGTGAACCTGGAGACGGTCAACACCTATGAAGGCACGCATGACATCCATGCCCTGATCCTGGGGCGTGCGCAAACCGGCCTGCAGGCCTTCTTCTGATGGGCGGCCTCTTGGACATCGGGCTGTGGAAGCCCGTGGTGACCGCATTGTTGTTGCCACCGGTCCCAGGCTTGCTGCTTATTTTGCTAGGAGCCCGGATGATTTTCGTCAAGCGAGGTCTGGGCTACAGCACTTTGTTGGCGGGCGTATTGGTGGTTTGGTTCAGTGGCTGTCAGGTCACGGCCGTGACTTTGCAGGACCGCCTCATCCAACCTCCCCAGCCTTTGGTGGGGGACAAATGGACGGCTTTGAAGTCAACCGCCAGCACCCGAAGGGCCATCGTGGTGCTGGGTGGCGGACGCGATGCTGATGCGCGAGAGTATGGTGGCCCGGGCTTGTCCGTTAACTCGGCAGAGCGCCTGCGTTACGGCATTTGGTTGAGTCGCCAATCCGGGTGGCCGATGGTATTCAGCGGTGGTGTCGGTTGGGCCCAACAAGGTGTCGATGCGCAGGTGTCGGAGGCCGATGTGGCAGCGCAGGTGGCTCGCACGCACTATGCCTATGACATCCGTTGGCTGGAGCGTCAGTCGCAAGATACCTCGCGCAATGCGGTGCAAACCTTGGCGTTGTTGGCCCCTCAGGGCATTGAAGAAATCGTGTTGGTGACACAGGCGTTCCACATGCCGCGCGCGCGCCGAGCTTTCGAGCGAGCCGCCCTGCAGACCATGCAGTCCGACCCCTTGCGGCCCCTGATCCGGATCGTGCCAGCCCCCATGGCGTTCTGGCAGAAGGGGGAGCGTCCCTTATTGGACTGGCTGCCCTCGGCCCAGGGGTTCTACAACGTCCGCATGGCCAGCCACGAACTATTGGGCTGGGCCGCGGGGCTGTGAGTCCAGCTCATCTGCGGCCAGAATCGTGCGGCTGCGGCCTTCCGACTTGGCCATGTAGAGGGCCTTGTCTGCGCGCTCCAGCAATTGGTCCATGGTTTCGCCTTCATGGTGGACGGCGATCCCTGCCGAGAAGGTGGCCCGCAGGTCAGGGGCCTTGCTCGACATGGTCTGCAATAACAATGAACGGCGTAGGCGATCCAAGCCCACACGAGCACGCTCGGAAGGATTCGTGTCGGGCATGATCAAGAGGAACTCTTCGCCACCCCAGCGTGCGATGACATCGGTCTCGCGCAAGATCATCCGCGCATGTCGACCGAAGTTGCGAATCACTTCGTCGCCCACATGTGGGCCATAGGTTTCATTGATGTACTTGAAGTGATCCAGGTCCACCCAGGCAATGCAAAAGCCGTAGCCTGAGCGGGCGACACGTTCCATCTCCGCCTGCAGCAAGATCTGCATGTGACGGCGGTTGTACAAGCCCGTCAGGGAGTCATGTTCAATGATGTCTTGTACGGCTTTGACCGCCTGCGTCAATTCTTGTTTTTGTTGCCGCACGCGCTTGCGCATGATGCTGTAGTGGTAAGACACCCAGCACAAGATGCCCATGATGAATCCCTGCATGATCACGCGCAGGGTTTGCTCGCCGGGGTGGAAGGTGGGTAAGCCAATGCTGGTGGCAATGAACAGCATCAACACCAATATCAAGATGGAGCCCGTGCCGTATAACTTCACTTCCCTGGGGCTGAGGCTGAACAAGCCAAACACCTGGATGAAGCACATCCATTGCATCAGTGCCCCTCGGGCATCCGGTGCCGTGGCATAGGCGAAGCAAGCCAAGGCCTGTGCCCCCAGCATCTGAGGTAAGACCAGGGCTGGGTCCTTCCAATGCATGGACTTCCCGCTGCGCACGATTGGGTAGCCAATCAGCATGGCCAGCACATTGAGTGCGATGGCCCACTCTGCTGCGTGGGTGGAGATGAAGAGTCCCGCTTCGATGCCGGCTGCAATCACGCATATCCATACCAGATACAGCACGGATGCCAGCAGGCACAGGCGGGTGCGGCCTCGCATGCGTGGATCGGGTCCCAGAACCCATTCCACCAGCTTGCCGCCGGAGGAGTTTGGGGTCATTGACCACCCTCCACTACGACCAATTCACCCTTGCCCTTTTGATTGGCCTGGCGCAAGCCGCGATCAGCGCGCTCCAAGGTGTCCTTGAGTTCGTCCTTGGCGCGTTGTTCCGTGATGCCTGCCGAGAAACTCACGGACAAGCCTTCCTTGAGGCTGCCCCAGTCAAACTCGTTGACCGCTTGGCGAACCCGGATCAAGGTCTGCAGGGCCTCATGAGGATCGTGCTCGGGCATCAAGAGCAAGAACTCTTCTCCGCCCCAGCGTGCCAGGGTGTCGGCCGCGCCAATGCATTCATTGGCCAACTTGGCGAACTCCGTCAGAACCTTGTCCCCGGTGGCATGCCCGAATCGATCATTGATGTGTTTGAACTGGTCAATGTCCAGCAAGGCCAAACTGAAGGGGCGGCCATTGCGCTTTTGGCGCTTGAGCTCGTTGTCCAGCAAACCCAGCATGTGCTGGCGGTTGTACAGCGTGGTCAGGCTGTCATGAATGGACAACTCTTGCAATTGCTTCAAGGTGCGTTGCAGCTCGATGCGTTGATCCAACTGCCTTTGACGCAGGTCTCTGACATCTTTGGCGATGAGGCCCAAGGCCGGTAGCAAGATGCACGTGGCCAGCAAATCGAGCAGCTCGCGTCGGCCTTGAATGCTCTCAGGCGCGAGCAGCCAAGTGACGCCCAACACCGCGCACAGGATGGCAGGTGTGCCCAAGACAGCCGTCAACACCTGTCGCATGGACAAGCGTTGCAAGTCGAAGATCAGAATCAGAGGCAACAACTGCAGGGCTGACGCGCTGGCTGCATGCTCCAAGCTGTAGCTCAAGATGACTGCGCTGCAGCCAAACAGCATTTGCGGGTAGGCCAGCGTCGGTTCTGGATGACGCTCGAACCTGCCAGAACGTAGCAAGCTGTAGAACACCGCCATGCCGAGCACGTGGTAGCCAATCTGAATACCGGCTTTCCAGACTTCCATGTAGCCAAACACAGCAGCCAGGCCCAGGATCAAGTCGGCCAGGGCATAACAAGGCCAAGTCAGCATCAAGCGCTTGGTGGCGTAGCGCTGGCCTTTGGAATCACCAAACAGCAAAGGACTCGGAGCCGTCACTGGCGCGTCGGAATGGGGGGTAGGTGTGTCTGCCATTCGGGCTTTTTCGGCACCGAAGGGTGATGGCTTGAACCGGTCAGTGTGGCAAATTCAAACGATTGGCCACCCAGAAATGAGAAACCCCCGGACGAAGCCGGGGGGTGGAGCGGCGCGCGGGCCGTCCGAGGAAAGGGCAAAGATTAGGGTTTGCCACTTCCCAAGATGCAGTGACTGCATCTCAGTTGAGACCGGCATCAGCCGGCAACTGAAGATTAATTCAAGCCTTACCCGAAGGCAAGATCTTTTCGATCAACGCATCCATTTTTTGTGTGACATCTGCCGGCATGGTGATGGTCCGGCCCCATTCGCGGTTGGTTTCACCCGGCCACTTGTTGGTGGCGTCCAGCCCCATCTTGCCGCCCAAGCCACTGATCGGCGAGGCGAAGTCGAGGTAGTCAATCGGCGTGCTGTCGACCAAGGTTGTGTCCCGCACAGGGTCCATGCGTGTGGTGATGGCCCAGATCACTTCTTGCCAATTGCGGGTGTCCACGTCCTCGTCGACGATGACGATGAACTTGGTGTACATGAACTGGCGCAAGAAACTCCAGACGCCGAACATCAGCCGCTTGGCATGACCGGCATAGGCTTTCTTCATGCTCACGATGGCCATGCGGTAACTGCAGCCCTCGGGTGGCAAATAGAAGTCGACGATCTCTGGAAACTGCTTTTGCAGAATCGGGACAAAAACCTCATTCAAGGCCACGCCGAGCACGGCTGGCTCGTCAGGTGGTTTGCCGGTGTAGGTGGAGTGGTAGATGGGGTCTTTGCGGTGAGTGAGTCTTTGGATCTCGAAGACGGGGAACCAGTCTTGCTCGTTGTAGTAGCCGGTGTGGTCGCCATAGGGGCCTTCCAGAGCGTGCAGGTAGCCGCCTCTTTCCATCAGGGGCACACCGTGTTCACTCACACCTTTGTAGCCGGTTGGCGCGGTCGGGATGTGCCCCTCGAGAACAAACTCGGCGCTGGCCGGCACCTGTAGCCAATGCTCGCCGTCTGACGTGGTTTGTCCGACCGAGGTGTTGACCACTTCGGTTCGGCTGCCACGTAGCAAGCCCGCGAATTGATACTCACCGAGCGTGTCTGGAACCGGGGTGACCGCACCCAGGATCGTGGCGGGATCTGCGCCCAGCGCCACGGCGATGGGGAAGGGCTGGCCGGGGTTGGCGATGGCGAACTCTCGGAAATCGAGTGCGCCGCCCCGGTGGGCCAGCCATCGCATGATGACCTGGCGTTTGCCGATCACTTGTTGTCGATAGATGCCGAGGTTTTGTCGACGACGAGGGTTGGGCACGTTCTGGGGGCCACGAGTCACCACCAGGCCCCAGGTGATCAAGGGGGCCGCGTCTTCCGGCCAGCACCATTGCACAGGCAATGTGCCCAGGTCGATTTCTTCACCCTCCAGTATGTGTTCCTGGCACGCGGCTTTGCGAACGGTGGCGGGCTTCATGTCCCACAGGGCCTTGGCCATCTGGAGCAGTTTGCCCGCATCTTTGAGCCCCTTGGGCGGCTCAGGCTCTTTCAGGCTGGCCAATACGCGCCCGATGTCGCGCAATTCATGGACATCACTGGCGCCCATGCCCATGGCCACGCGCTGAGGGGTGCCAAATAAATTGGCCAGAACCGGTGTTTTGTAACGACCTGTTTCACCTGCCGGATGGTGAAACACCAGGGCGGGCCCCCCTGAACGGAGGACTCGGTCGCTCAACGCGGTCATTTCTAGCTTCACAGACACAGGGTCTTGGACGTGAATCAACTGTCCTGTCTGTTCCAGGCCTGTCATGAAGTCACGCAGATCGCGGTATTTCATATCTAAAAGTTATCAAAATTGTGTTTGTTATCCTTGACTGGTTATTTGCAGGGTGCCTAGAATCCGCCTCCGTCGATCCCGAAGGAGTTTGATTCGGGTTTACCCTTGTGTCCCGTAAGGGGTGCAACGCTGCCAGCTTCGGCTGGAGGGGCAGAGACCAACCGGTCTGTTTCCCTCCCTGGCACCCAGGCCTGCACAGCCTCGGTGTCCGATCAGTCGGGGCCATTATCACAGTCATGTGCGACCAGGGCATGCTGCGCAAGCAGTAAACCTTGTCACCGTGCAGGCCGTGAGGAAAGGAGAACCATGACAGCGTCTGATCGTGCCTGGACCGACGAGGTGTCCACTGCCGCGAATGCGCGTGCCAGTGCATCTGCCAAGGTCGTGAAGAAGGGGGGCTCCCCCCGTTTGAAGTTGTTCCTGACCGATGTTTGGTCGGGTGTTCGTTTAGTCAGTCATAACACCTTGGCCATGGTGGGCCTGGTGGCGATTGTCTGCACCCTGTTCCTGGTGCAGAAGCCTGAGCTGCGGCATTCCCTTGAGTCTCAAGCACTGGCTTGGCTGACGGAGCGCGTGCAGGGTCGTTTGGCCTCTGACAGCGAAACGTCTGACGATGTGTTGTTGGCCATGGCAGAGCCAGAGGCCATCAATCGCGCCACGGCCGCAGATCCGGCCGAGCTGAATCGCCAACAGGGTTTGGTGGTGCAGTGGATTGCGCGACGCTATAACGTGGCGCCTGAGCCCATCAGTCGATTGGTGCAAGAGGCGTGGGCCGCAGGCCAAAAGGCCAAGCTGGATCCGAATCTGGTTCTGGCGGTGATGGCCGTCGAGTCTGGCTTCAACCCATTTGCGCAGAGCCATGTCGGGGCGCAGGGCTTGATGCAAGTGATGACCCGCGTGCATCAGGATAAGTACGAGATCTTTGGTGGGCGTCACGCCGCGTTTGATCCGGTCACCAATCTGCGTGTGGGCGTGCAGGTGCTGAAAGACTGCATCCGCCGTGCGGGTAGCTTGGAAGCGGGCTTGAAGTATTACGTGGGTGCAGCCAATCTGCCTGACGACGGCGGTTATGCCGCCAAGGTCATGGCCGAGTTGAACCATTTGCGTCAGGTGTCCGCAGGTCGCAAGGTGGCGGTGAATGCGCCCCTGCCGCAGGCCACATCGGTCGTTCAGACCAGCGCGCCGGCCAATGCAGGTGGGCAAGCGACTCCGCCGGCGATGCCTGCGGCGCTTCCAAACGCTCCAGCTGCCAGCGAGTCGACGCCTGCAGCTCTCCGTCCTGAGCAATTGGCACTGGCGCCCTGAGCCCGGACTCCCGTACAATCCCGAACTTGCCGCGCGACTGGCGATACATGGTCCAAATTCTGGGCCTGAGGTGGTGAACCACCGGGAAGCGCGGCCAGCCCCAGGGCGATCTGTCTGACGCCCGCAAGGCTGTGTCAGCCGTTCGCCTGGGCAGCCCTCATGGAGCATGGTGCTCCTGTGGGTCTTCAACCATGAAGAGGACTGCCAAGTCATGTTTGACCGTGCAACACACACCCTGGCCAATGTTGACCCCGATCTGTGGGCCGCAATTCAAGCTGAAAACCAGCGCCAGGAAGATCACATTGAGCTGATCGCTTCTGAAAACTACACCTCGCCCGCCGTGATGGAGGCGCAAGGTTCCCAACTGACCAATAAGTACGCCGAGGGCTATCCTGGCAAGCGTTACTACGGCGGTTGCGAAAACGTGGACGTGGTCGAGCAACTGGCCATCGACCGCCTGAAGGCCCTGTTCGGCGCCGAGTTCGCCAACGTGCAAGCCAACTCCGGCTCGCAAGCCAACCAGGCCGTGTTCTTCGGTCTGCTGCAGCCCGGCGATACCATCATGGGTCTGAGCTTGGCCGAAGGCGGTCACTTGACCCACGGCATGCCCCTGAACATGTCGGGCAAGTGGTTCAAGGTCGTGTCCTATGGTCTGAATGCCCAGGAAGACATCGACTATGACCAGATGGAAGCCCTGGCTCGCGAGCACAAGCCCAAGCTGATCATCGCTGGCGCGTCCGCTTTCGCGCTGCGCATCGACTTCGAGCGTTTCGCCAAGATCGCCAAGGAAATCGGCGCCTACTTCATGGTCGACATGGCTCACTACGCCGGTCTGATCGCTGCGGGCGTGTACCCCAACCCTGTGCCTCACGCTGACGTGGTCACCTCGACCACTCACAAGAGCCTGCGCGGCCCACGTGGCGGCATCATCCTGATGCGCTCGGAAGAAGTCGCCAAGAAGATCAACTCCGCGATCTTCCCCGGCATCCAGGGTGGTCCTCTGATGCATGTGATCGCTGGCAAGGCTGTGGCGTTCAAGGAAGCCGCTTCGCCCGAGTTCAAGGCTTACCAACAGCAAGTGGTGAAGAACGCTGCTGCGCTGGCTGACACCCTGACCAAGCGCGGCTTGCGCATCGTCTCTGGTCGCACCGAGAGCCACGTGATGCTGGTGGACCTGCGTCCGAAGAACCTGACAGGTAAGGAAGCGGAAGCCATCCTGGGTGCAGCGCACATGACCTGCAACAAGAACGGCATCCCTAACGACCCACAAAAGCCGATGATCACCTCGGGTATCCGTCTGGGCAGCCCCGCCTTCACCACCCGTGGTTTCAAGGAAGAGCAAGCCGTGATCGTGGGTAACTTGATCGCTGACGTGCTGGACAACCCCCATGACGAAGCCACCATCGCTCGCGTGCGTGAGCAAGTGGCGGCGCTGACCCGTCAGTTCCCCGTCTATCGCTGATCGACGCAACAAGCCCGGCCTCGCGCCGGGCTTTTTTGTTTTTGCCTGCTCTTCATCATCATGCGTTGCCCATTTTGCGGACACCACGATACCCAGGTTGTTGAAACTCGCGATTCGGACGAGGGCGATTCCACTCGCCGCCGTCGCCGTTGTCAGTCATGCGACAAGCGCTTCACCACTTACGAACGGGCCGAAATCGAATTGCCCGTGATCGTCAAGCGTGACGGTCGTCGAACCGACTACGACCGCGCCAAGCTCAAAGGCTCATTGATGATCGCGCTGCGCAAGCGGCCTGTTGGCGCCGAAGCCCTCGACGGTGCGATTGAAAGCATCGAAGCCAGGTTGCGCCAATGCGGTGACAAGGAAGTGTCGTCGACGCAGCTGGGCGAGTGGGTGATGCAGGAGCTGCGCAAATTGGACAAGGTCGCCTATGTCCGCTTTGCATCGGTTTACCGCAGCTTTGATGACGTCAGTGAGTTCGTTGCGGCCATCAAGGAAACCGGCAAAAAATCCAGTGCCTAGGGTTATGCCTGGGGGGTGGATGCGAATGGTTCAACGACAAGCGGTATCAAACTGCCGACGAACGGCAACAACCCCCTGATCAAAGGTGATGCCCTGATCGACGGTGTTCGATACAGTCGGCATCCATGAAACTGGGCACATTATTTTCTGGACACAGAGGCTTCACCCTGGTGGAGATGCTGGTGACCGTCGCCATTGCCGCCATTTTGGCCGCGGTGGCCGTTCCCATGCTGAGCGGCTTTCTGGCGCGTAGCCAGATGAATGCGGTGGTGAATGACTTCACTGGCGCCATGCAATATGCCCGCATGGAGGCAGTGTCACGTAACCGGTGTGTGTCGGTGTGCCGCCGTGCGGAGTCCAGTCAGACTTGTGCAGCGTCCGATGGCAGTTGGCGAGCCGGCTGGCTGGTGTTTGAGAACCCCAATTGCTCGGGTTCTGTGGATGCCACAGATCCACCCGCGGGCACCTTGTTGCGTGCGCGTGATCCCGGGCCTGAATCGATGGCCATCAATGGGGAAAAGGGTGATGCGCCCGAGGTCATTGTGTTCACGCCACGTGGCATTGTGCTCAATGGCTTTACCACCATGGCTTTCACCGATACGCGAGGCAGCAATGGCGCGGGTGAGCGCCTGATTGCTGTCAGTCGATCTGGACGTGTGGTCGCGACCAACCGAGAAACGCCCCCTGCCGGTAGCGGTGAAACTGTTGCAGCCGGGAGCGAGTGATGCCTGCGCTGCGTCAGCAAAGTGGCATCACGTTGATCGAGGTGCTGGTATCGATTTTGATTTTGGGTTTGGCCTTGATCAGCTTGGCCGGGCTGCAGTCTTATACCGTGAAGTACCAACTGGGCAGCGCCAATCGGGCCGTGCTGTCGATGTTGGTCAGTGACTTTTCCGAACGCGTGCGCGCCAATCGCGAAGCAGCCCCTGGCGGCAGTGGCGCTGCGGCGTCGTCTTCGCCTTATCTGTTGACGGCGACCTGGGAAGAGCAGGGCACTGCGCCTTCCGCGCCAGGCACAGATTGCATCAAAGTCGGCTGTGCCGACGCCGCCACCTTGGCTCAATGGGACATGGCCTTGTGGCGCCAGCGTGTGCGCGAGGAGTTGCCCAGAGGTTCTGCGCAAGTGCGTGGCACCCTGCAAAACGGCATGGATGTGACCATCATGTGGCAAGACAACGAATTGGGCTCAGCATCTCCCGTGTGTGCAGCCAACCCGACGCCCGCCGAGGCGCGTAACTGCTGCCCTGTGTCGTTGCCCGCCGGTGTTCGGTGCGCTAACTTCTTGATCTTGCCATGAAGCGTATGACCGTCGAAATGGGGCAGCGCCAAAAGGGTTTGACCCTGGTGGAATTGTTGGTGGCCGTGGCCATCAATTTGGTCGTGGTTTTGGTGGCAGCCTATCTTTACCTGAATGGCCGAAGCACCCAGCAAGCGGTCGAAGAGCGCTCTGCGCTGTTTGAGAACGGCCAGTTGGCACTCGAACTCATTGGTCAGGAAATCGGCAATGCCGGTTTTTATCCTGCTCACATGAACGAGCCGGGTGTCGCCATCACTGTCAACCGGGGCCGTTACGTCAACCCTCAGCCTGCCGTGTCTGCTTATGGTGCAGGTGTCTTTGGATGCGATACAGGTCGATTCGATGGCACCGTGTGTCAAAGCTCATCGGGGTCGAAGGACTTCAAGGGTGACGGTTTGGTGCTGAACTATTTCACTGACGACGCCATGACCACCACCGCCGGGTCCCGCGCTGACTGTCAAGGCAACAGCGTGGACAACGCGACGACCATCAATACCGATGTGCGACTGGGCGCGGCGAAGGATCTTGTGAACCGTGCGCCTGAGCATCCCTTGTTTGTGTCGAATGCCTACACACTGGCTGACGTGACCTACCCCACCCCATCGGGAAGGTCCATTTCTACATTTGGCTTGGCTTGCCGTGGCATCGGTCGTGCCACCCCCTCTTACCAGATGCTGGTGCCAGGCATTGAGCAATTACGCATTCGCTACGGTTTGCGTGATGCCTCTGGCATGCGAGCCACCACCTATGTGAACGCCGCAGGCGTAGGGGCAGCCGGCACCATCACCGTGAACGATGAATCGATGACCGGTTGGGAGCGTGTCGTGTCGGTGCAGGTGTGCGTGGTCGCGCGTTCGTTGAGTGAAACCCGATTCAAGGGTGCAGGTGCTGAAACCCGTCTGGACTGTGATGACGCCGTGCTGCCAAACGATGGTGTTCAACGCCGCCGTTTCATGCAGGTCTTCGCGGTGAAAAACCGTGTGTCCTGATGGCGTGATGGAATGACCCCAATGCAAAACCATCCCTCTGCGCATCGCCCTCAGCAATCCGGTATCGCCCTGGTGGTGGTGCTGGTGTTCCTGCTGGCTTTGACCGCCATCAGTTTGTATGGCGCCCGACAAGCCGTGTTTGGTGAAAAGATCGCCCGAAACGTGCTCGATGCCCAGGTGGCGCGACAGGCCGCAGAGGCTGCACTGCGTGATGCCGAAGCAGACTTGATCATGGCCGAAGGCAAAGAGCCCTCCGCTGCTTTTTGTACCCGGCCCGGCGCCAGGCCCATGGCCGCCAAGGTGGCTGCGCTGGTCGCGACCGGGAGTTGTTTGGCCGGCATCTGCCAATTGACCGATGCATCTCGAAAGAGCGTGGATTTCAATCCCGCGAAGCCAGTCGTAGGTTCTTCTGCGCCCGTTATAGTGGGGCAACCTTGGTGGCCCTCAGAGAAGGGCGGCATGTGGAACAACTCGTTCAGTGACAAGCCAGCAAGCAAAGGCGACAAGTGCACGACCTTCACCGGTGGTGTGCCATTGGGCACTTACACCGGCGTGCCTCACATTCAAGAAGTGGCCCAACAGCCAGAGTACCTGATTGAGTACATGGGTCCACGCAATGGCCGCCCTCTGTTCCGGCTGACTGCCCGAGGCTTTGGTTACGACGTGGCCACGCAGGCCGTGGTTCAGAGTTACTTTTTGCCCCCAGAAACCGAGTAAATCATCATGAATGCATTTCAACGCTGGATTGCGCCTTTGCTCGTGACCTTGCTGACAGCGGTGTCAGTGTGGGCGCAAACGTCACCCTATACAGCGGCCCCCATTCAAGCCATTCCGCCCAACATCACGGGCCGCGACTTTCCCGCCATGATGATGTTGGCCGCCTCGCGCGACCACACCTTGTTTGGTCCGATGTTCACGGACTACGAAGACCTGACGGGCAGCGGTCGCATTGACCCCACCTTCGTGCCCACCTTCAGCTACTACGGGTACTTTGATCCAACCAAGTGCTATGCATACGAATCAGGCACTTTTGTGCCGAAGGCATTTGCGGTCGAGCGGGCATGTAATTTTGCAGACAGCGCCGGTCGCTGGAGTGGCAATTTCCTGAATTGGGCCACGATGACGCGCATCGATGTGGTGCGCAAGATGCTCTACGGCGGTTATCGCTCTGTCGATACCCCCACAGAAACCGTGCTGCAACTCGCTTTGCTGGGTAATGACGCGCACGCGTTTGCGAAGTACTACCGTGGTAGTGACATTGCCAAGTACACCCCGTTCAGTACTTCAGACCTGACTGTGAGTGGCACGTATGTTGGCCTGACGACCTGCACGTTGTCGGAGTCGACCGACGCGACGAGGGGTGTGCCAGTGATGGTGATGGCAAAGGGCAATTACCTTTTGTGGTCTACCACCGCAGGCAAGGTGTGCCGCTGGCGTCCCAATAAGGATGTGCGCGATCCTGGCAACATCAACTTTCTATTTGGACAAAAGCTAGTCGAGTATTTCAAGCGTGATGCGGCCATTTCTGGGTCAGATCTCGAGGGAATGCCCGCGCACGGGTTGGTCGCTCCATTTGGTGACGCTGATGACCTACCGCCATCGATTCCCAAGGCGGGCTTAAATGTTCGCGTCAAAGCTTGTGTCAGTGCCTCGTTGATAGGCCAAGAAAACTGCAAACGGTTCGAGTACGTAGAGGGAGGGGTGCGTAAAACTGCACTGAAACCCTCCGGCATTCTCATCGACTATGGATATTCAGCATCTTCTGAGGCTTCGGCTCGAGCCGAGTTTGGATTGATCTCTGGAAGTTTCGAAAGAAATCTTTCTGGCGGGGTGCTTAGAAAGAACATGGGGAATCTGAATGATGAGATCCGCTCTGACGGTACGTTCTGTCACAACACTGGAACGTGTCCAGATGCGGGGAGCATCATCAAGTCGATGGATGCGATTCGGTTGTACGCGGTTGAATCACGCTACACAACCTTGCCCTCATTCCAATGGCGGCAACCTTGGCGTCTCAATAACGGTGAGTTCCCGTCTTGGGGCAATCCTGTCGGTGAAATGCTTTTGGAAGCCCTCTCTTACTATTCAAACAAGGGGCCTTCAACCTACAAGAGCACCGCAACCAGCATTGATGCATCGCTCGGTCTACCAACCCCTGCTTGGCAGGATCCTTTGTCCGATTCCATTGCGGTCGCTGGCGCTGAGGGCAAGAATCGTGGGCAACTTTATGGCAAGAGTGTTTGTCGGTCGATGAATACCCTCGCCATATCGAGTAGCGCGGTTAGCTTTGATCGAGATGAATTGGGTGCCTTTGACCGACTGCCTAATCGTGCGGAGGGGAGCGGTCTTGCAAAGTTCACCAACGATGTGGGTGCCCGAGAGAACATCAACGGTAGCAAGCGATCCGTTGCCGATGCCGCGGGTGTCAAGGCCGACGGGACGGGCGGATGGAACGGCGACTGCAAAGGTAAGGATGTGACCTTCTTGTGGGATGTGTCTGGTATCTGTCCAGAGGCGCCTGCGACAAGAGGCAGCTATATATCGGCCGGCGCGGCCCTTTACGCCAACACGCATGCGATTCGCTCCATTGGCTCAGGCACTTCCGAGATTCCTGGTTACAGGAATGCAAGTGATTTGCCTGCGGATTTGCCAGGGAACGCACTGAGGGTCAAAACGTTGGCAGCAGCGATGGGTGGTGGTGTCGCTCGGATTGAAGTTTTGCTGCCGAACCCGGACGCATCGAAGGGGCCGTTGAAGGCGTACATCACGCCAACTAGCTTTTGGGATCTCACAGGGAAAGTTCCAGAGTCGGAAAAGACCGATAGCCCTTGGATGGCTGGTGCGCTGCTGACCATCAAATTGTTGAACTCCAAGACTGTAGACGGCCGAACGGTGGCAGCGTCGTATGTCGTCACTTGGAATGATTCACAGTTTGGCGGCGACTACGACATGGATATCGTCGGGTACATTTCTTACTCGATTGAAGATGGTGAATTGAAGATCACCACCGACATCTTGGATGTGGACGCAGGGATGGCGGGCTCGCATGGCTTCACGATCACCGGCGCAGTCGATGGGGCGGGTACATACCTGACGCATGGATCCAATGGATTCAAGTATGGCGAATGCGCTGACTTGTGGTCAGCCGGTAAGACCGCGGATTTCAATCGCCGCTGTCGATTCCGCAACGACGGCATGCCACGGGCGCGAGACCTGGCCAGTTATGACGGTTGGCAATGGCCTACCGCCTATGACGGTACGACGATTGGATTTGGTGCGGGTGAACAACCTTCCAGCATCACAAAGTCGTTCTCGATCAACACGGCCCAATCGGGTTCGGTTTTGCAGGATCCCCTTTGGTATGCGGCCAAATACGGAAGCTTTGATACTGCTGAAACCAGTTTTTCTACTGTCTACAAGGGTGAGTTGCCCAAGGCAACCGACTCCACCGATGGCTACTTCCTTGCGCGAGATCCCGCCAAGCTCGAAATGGGCTTGCGTCGTGCGCTCGACAAGATCTTGTCCGCAGGTAACTCCACCCCAGCCGTGTCGACTGCCCAGTTGATCAGCACCAGTCTGAAATACGTGGCTGAGTTTGATGCCAAGGCGATGACGGGTGAAGTCAAAGCTTACGAGTTGGATGCTGAGACCAAGTTTTTCAAGACAACGCCTAAATTTGCATTAGGAGCCAAACTCACTGAAGCCTCGATGCTGAGTGAGGGGGCGACTGGTGCGCGCCAGATCATGACCAACGTGGGGTTGCTGGGGGTGCCGTTCAAGGTCGCTTCATTCGAAGCGGATACCCCCACCAACGCCACGGTGAAAACCAACCTGAATGCGGATGCTGGAACCGATTCTTGGAAAGAGTTGGTGCCCTATGTGCGCGGTGGTGTGGCAACAGGCGATTTGCGTCCACGTCTGAGCAACGTCCTGGGCCCCATCGTCAATGCTGCACCATGGCTACAACGTGGCGCCATGTTGCGCATGACTGATGTGGAACTGCCTGCGGGTTGGGCATCGTATCGATCGTTCGTGAAGACCCGTTTGGACAATGCCTATCCGTCTGTGCTGTGGGTCGCCTCCAATGACTCGATGCTTCATGCCTTCAATGCGGACACGGGCGAAGCACTGTTCTCTTACTTGCCCAGCCCCTTGATGGCCGGCCTGCGTGCAGCCAGCCGCGATAGCACCAAAACCATCACAGCGACCATGGACGGCAGTCCCTATACAGCGGATGTCTATTTGCCATCTTCGCCGAGTGGCAATTGGCGCACCTACCTGTTCTCGAGTCTCGGTCGTGGTGGTCGCGCCGTGTTTGCTTTGGATGTGACGAATCCTGCGGACCTGACAGAACGGAACGCGGGCAATGTCTTCAAGTGGATGTTCAGTTCTGAAGACAGTGCCGACATGGGGCATGTGTTGACGGATCCCGTGGTGCATCGCACATCCGGTCAACCTACGCCGGTGGTCCGACTCAACAATGGCAAGTTTGCCTTGATGGTCCCCAATGGATATGGTTCGGCCAACGGCCGAGCTGTGCTGTTCTTGGTGGATGTGCAAGGTCGTTATCCGGATGGCACTTGGGGCGACCGAGTGAAATCACTGGTCACCGCAGACACCGATTCCGGCAACGGTTTGATGGGTGCCACCTGGGTCGACATTGACAACAATGGCACGGCTGACTGGATTTACGCCACCGACCTCAAGGGGCAAGTCTGGAAGTTTGATGTCTCCTCCAGCAACCCAGCTGAATGGAAGTCCGCTTTCGAAGTCGGTACCGGCGTCGCCAAACCCTTGTTCCAAGCCAAGTCTGGCCCTCCAAGCGATGGGGCTGTTTTGCCGATCACCACACCTCCGACCGTGAGCTTGCCTGCGATGGGCGGAGTGCTGGTCAGCTTTGGCACGGGTAAGTCCATCGTGGATGGCGATTTCCCCAAGACGACCCTCACTCAGCGCTTCTACACGATCTGGGATCGCGGTAGCTTCACGACCGAGTCGGTGGTGGCAGGAGTCGTCTCCACCAAACGTGCCTTGCCTACGCACGCCACTTTGGCAAGCCGTCAGGCCGTGCGCAACGCCGAAACAGGCACCGTCAGCTTGGCTGGAGAGGCGAAGGACTGGACGATTGACTGGACCAATAGAGATGGCTGGTATCTCGACTTCCCGGTCACCGCAGGGCAGACATCGGGTTCCGGCGACATGGTCTTGTCGGCTCCGGTCGTTCGCTCGGGCATTTTGTTCTTCACGACCGTGTGGCCCAATGGGTCCGAGTCCATGTGTCAGACTTCGCCCTTTGCGACCCTCTATGCGGTGAACCCTGTATCGGGCACTGCTGTGAACGGCTTGTTGCCCACAGCCGGCGCCATGGGTTGGGGGGTGCAAGACTCCAAGATCCTCGTGGTGTCGGATCAAACTGGCGATACCGAGGTCGGTAAGGAGTCCCTGCGCGTCGAGGGCCGTAACTGGGAAATGCCTTTGAAGGCAGCCGCATCCAGCGGCCGCATCCAGTGGCGTGTCATTCCTGGCCTGAAGACGCATTGATGTCTCAGGTCCGTTCAGCAAGGGTGTTCATGAAATCAATGTCGACACGACCTACACGCGCGAAGGGCTTCACGCTGATCGAGTTGATGATCACGGTCGCGATCATCGGCATCTTGGCGGCAGTGGCTTACCCCTCATACACCGAGCACGTGGCCAAGGGCCGTCGGGCCGATGCACGTGCCCGTTTGATGGCCGCGCAGCAATGGATGGAGCGCTACTACACCGAGCGCTACAGCTATGTGTCGGCCGGTGAGACCGACAAGAACAAGGAGTTCGCGGCGCAAACTTCATTCGTCACGTCGCCACCCACATCAGAGGGCGCGACGATGTACAACATCGCGGCCACGGTCTCCGCGACGGACTACACCCTCACAGCCACTCGAAGCGCCACCAGCCCCATGGCGGCTGACCCATGTGGCGACCTCACCGTCAATCGGGTGGGAACGAAGTCGGTGGTGAACTACAGTACAACGAAATATGCCAATGTGAATGCTGCCATTGCAGCGTGTTGGCATTGAATTGATCGATCCCTTAGGCATGCGCGGGCCATCTAAAAAGCCATTGGCGGCTTTGGTGCTGGCTGTGTTGCTGATCCATGTGTTGTTGATCAGTTGGTGGCATACGCAGCGATCCAACCAGGATATCCAGACCCAGCCATCGCCGTTCGCCTTGAGGGTGCGTGCCACGGTCATGAAGGCAGCGGCCGCGCCTGAAGTGTCATCTCCATCGATGGATGCCAGGTCGACGCCTGATGCAGCCGAGTGGCACGCCTCTCTTGAGTCGGCTGCGCCGATACCGACCCAGGCTGAGAACCAACAATCAGATCATCCCGTCGCTGTGGCGGCCAGCCATCAGGCGCCTGTGGCATCGGAGCCATTATGGCGTCCCATCCCTTCGCACTATTTCAGCGACGAACAGGTGGACACTTTGCCCATCCCCAAAGAGGATTGGCTGCTCGACTGGCAGGCGGCACCCACGGGTGCCATGGGCTGGGTGATGACGTTGCGTTTGTGGGTCTCTGCGCTGGGTGACATCGACCATGTGGAAGTGCTGGATGCCAAGCCCGCAGGTGATTGGGGTGCACGCATGGTGATCTCGTTTGCGCGCACGCCGATGTTCCCGGCCACCTTGGCGGGCCAAGCGGTGCCTGTCACTTACGTGGTGAGCTTGGCGCCCGACATGGCGCAGTGATGCGATGATGTCGCCTATGAGCGATTTCCTCATTTCTTCGCATGATCAATCGGCCATGAGCCAAGCCTTGGCTTGGGGCCGTCGTGCGCAAATGCTGTGTCCGCCCAACCCTGCTGTGGGTTGTACGCTTTGGCAGGGCGAGCGCCTGATCGGCGCCGGGCACACGCAGCAAACAGGTGGTCCGCATGCCGAGGTCATGGCCATGCGCGATGCGCAATCTCGTGGCGAAAGTCTGGTGGGTGCCACCGCCTACGTCACCTTGGAGCCTTGTGCCCATCATGGGCGCACCCCACCATGTGCAGAGGCTTTGGTGCGGGAACGTGTGGCCCGTGTGGTGATCGCCCTGCTGGATCCCAATCCGCTCGTGGCCGGCAAGGGCGTTCAAATCTTGAAAGAGGCCGGCATCCAAGTCGATGTGCTACCGCGTGATCATGCCCTGGCGCAAGAAGCGTGGATGGACAACATCGGGTTCTTTTCTCGCATGGTGCGAGGGCGGCCTTGGGTTCGCATGAAGATGGCGGGCTCCTTGGATGGCCGAACAGCGCTTCACAATGGCGACAGCCAATGGATCACCGGCGAGGCGGCGCGCTTGGCGGGGCGCCGTTGGCGAGCCCGATCGGGCGCCATCCTCACCGGCATCGGTACCGTGTTGGACGACGACCCTCGCTTGGACATTCGCGATGTGGAGAGCGAGCGCGTGCCGATGCGTGTGGTGCTCGACAGCCACGGTCGATTGCCTGCCACGGCCAAGATCCTGGCGCCACCTGGTGAGGTGTTGGTGTATGGCCTCCAGGCGCCCGCTGCATCGTCGGCCACCTTCGTGCAGAGCCCCCTTCACCAAGATCGTGTGGACTTGAATTGGCTGATGCAGGACCTGGGGCGGCGCGGGATCAACGAATTGCATGTGGAAGCAGGTGCCACCCTCAATGCGGCGCTCATGCAAGCCAACTTGGTGGACGAATACCTGTTGTATGTGGCCCCCAAGTTCATTGGGCCGGGCCGACCTTTGGCACACTTGCCGGAATTGGAAAAAGTGGCACAAGCCAAAGCCCTGCGCTTCTTGGAGGTGCAGCAAATCGGCGATGATCTGCAACTTCGCGTCGTCGAACCCGGGCGCGAGTGTTTTTGATTTTTGTATGGCAGAAGGCAACCCATGTTCACCGGCATCATCACTGGCGTAGGTCAAATCATTGATTCGCAGCCCCTGGGCACCGAACCGACTCATGGACGTCGACTGACCCTGCAAACCCCAGCGGGTTATCTGGAGGGCGTGGGCCTGGGCGATAGCATCGCCATCAATGGCGCCTGCATGACCGTCACCACATTTGACGTGGCAGCCGGGCGCTTCACGATCGACGTGTCCGCCGAAAGCCTCGCACGCACCGTGGGTCTGAATCAGTTGGGCCCGGTCAACATGGAGCAAGCCCTGCGCACTCATGACCGTTTGGGTGGGCACCTGGTCACCGGTCACGTCGACGGCGTTGGCGATGTCACCGTGTTCGAGCCCGTGGGCGAGTCTTGGTTGTTGAAGATCCGAGCCCCGCAGAGCCTGGCTCGTTTCCTGGCCTACAAGGGCTCGATCACCGTCAACGGTGTCAGCCTCACGGTCAACCAGGTTGACGATGCGGTGGACGGCAGCACGCAGTTCAGCATCAACCTGATCCCGCACACCATCGAGAACACGGCCTTGGGGCACCTCAAAGTCGGATCGAAAGTGAACCTCGAGGTCGACCTGATCGCCCGCTATGTGGAAAGAATGCTGACGGTTGAAGGCAAATTGCCCCAATAACGTGAACCATTCTTGGTGTTTTCCCCAAAAGAGGCGGTCGTCCCGCCTACAATCGCCCCATGCCGATTTCACCCATTCCTGAGCTGATTGCCGAGTTGGCCGCCGGTCGCATGGTCATCCTGGTGGATGAAGAAGACCGCGAAAACGAAGGCGACCTTGTTCTGGCCTCTGACCATGTCACGCCCGAAGCCATCAACTTCATGGCCAAGTACGGCCGTGGCTTGATCTGCCTGACGCTCACGCGCGATCGCTGCGAGCGTCTGCAACTGCCGCCCATGGCCACCCGTAACGGCACCAAACATGGCACCGCGTTCACCGTGTCCATCGAAGCCGTGGAGGGCGTGACCACCGGTATTTCTGCCGCTGACCGTGCCCGAACCGTGCAAGCCGCCGTGGCGCGTGATGCCAAAGCGACCGATCTGGTTCAGCCCGGTCACATATTCCCCTTACAAGCGCAAGACGGTGGTGTGTTGATGCGTGCGGGTCACACCGAAGCTGGTTGCGATCTGGCAGGCATGGCCGGTCTGACCCCATCGTCTGTGATCTGCGAGATCATGAACGACGACGGCACCATGGCGCGCCTCCCTGATCTCGAGATCTTCGCCAAGGAGCATGGCCTCAAGATTGGCACCATCGCTGATCTCATCGAGTACCGCAGCCGCAACGAATCGCTGATTCAGCAAGTGGGCACCCGCCAGATGGAAACCCCCGCGGGCACTTTCGATGCGCGTGTGTTCAAGGACCGCACCGGTGGCGTGCACCTGGCTTTGAGCCTCGGCCAATGGACTTCTGCCGACGATGTGCTGGTGCGTGTGCACGAGCCGTTCTCGGCGCTGGATTGGCTGGATGCGGGTAGCCGCGCGCACTCATGGGCTTTGCCCAAGGCCTTGGCTGCCATCCAGGAAGCCGGTCGTGGCGTGGTGATTTTGCTCAACGCGGGCGACGACAAGGACCGTCTGGTCGAGCGTTTGTTGCCTGCTGAGCCTCAACAGGCGCCCAAAACACCGGTTGACCTGCGGACTTATGGCGTAGGCGCCCAAATTCTGCGCACCCTCGGTGTGCACCGCATGCGCTTGATGGGCAACCAGCAGCGCCTGCCCAGCATGGTCGGCTACGGTCTGGAAGTCACCGGCTTCCTGACCGCAGACGGACGCGTGCTATCGCCTTCGACGTGACACCTGTCACCTTCGTTCTTTACGTATTCAACCTTCGCTCTTTTTGGAATTGACACATGCAAGGCGCAGACAAAGGACAAGCGACGAACCTGGATGGCCGCAACCTGCGGATCGGGATCGTCCAAGCTCGCTTCAATGACGAACTCACGGGCCGCATGGCTCAGGAGTGCATCGCGGAACTGACATCACTGGGTGTGTCTGCCGAAGACATTCGCCACGTCACCGTACCCGGTGCCTTGGAAGTGCCGCTGGCCCTGCAGGCCATGGCCAACAGCGAGCAATATGACGCCTTGGTGGCGCTGGGTTGCATCATCCGTGGTGAAACCTATCACTTTGAGTTGGTGGCCAACGAAAGTGGCTCGGGCGTGACCCGCTTGACGCTGGACTACCAGTTGCCCATTGCGAACGCGATCCTCACCGTCGAGAACGAAGCGCAAGCAGAAGCTCGCGTGGTCGACAAGAGCCGCGACGCCGCACGTGTGGCAGTGGAAATGGCCAACTTGCTGGAAGCGCTGCAGTGAACGACACGACCGATAACACCAAGCCTTTGGAAGGCCGTCCTGCCCGCAAGCCCACCGCTGGTGGCCGCGATCGTGCCAAGTCGTCTCGTCGTCGTGCACGCGAGTTTGCGCTGCAAGGTCTGTACGAGTGGCAGTTGAATCAACGTGAGCCGGCCTCGATCGACGCGCACATCCGTGAAATCGAAGAATTCGCGAAGTGTGATCGCCCTCACTACGACGCTTTGCTGTATGGGTGCATCGAGCAATCGGCCAAGCTGGATGCCGATTTGGCGCAGTTCCTGGACCGCCCGATTGTCGAGTTGTCGCCTGTGGAGCATGCTGTGCTCTGGATTGGTGCGTACGAATTGGCACATTGCATTGATGTTCCCTATAAAGTTGCCATCAATGAAGCCGTAGAGTTGGCCAAGAGCTTCGGTGGCACCGATGGGCATAAGTATGTCAACGGTGTGCTGGATCATTTGGCGCCGGGCCTCAGGCCTGACGAAGTTAAAGCGGCACGTCCCGTCAAGCGGTAAAGGGACGTCCTCCAGGGGGTTCCTTTTCCGTGTCTTTTCAGCCTACACAGCCAGCTGTCACCGAGCCTCATGAAGAGGATGTCGTGGCGCGTCCGGTTCCTGTGGACGACGCCGAAACGCTGGAGCAAACCCGTCCACTACCGCCTGAGCCTGAGGTGGCTGACGCGCGTCGTGAGCGTCCAGACCTCATGCCCAGTGTGGGCCACATCGGTCGATACGCACTCAAGTTTGTGATTGGTGAAGGTGGATTGGGTCGCGTCTACGCCGCGCACGATCCTCTGCTGTCCCGCCTGATTGCCATCAAGACCTTGCACGTCGATTTGTCCGAACAGGACCGCGAGCAGTTCAACGCCCTGTTCTTGAACGAAGCGAAGGCTGCGGGTAGCCTCAACCATCCCAATATCGTGACGGTCTATGACGCCGGCACGAGCGAAAACGGCACCTACATTGCCATGGAGTTGCTCAAGGGCAAGGACCTGAGGCAACTGTTGTCGGTCGGGTGGCGGCCAACCGCAGTGCAGGCCGCACTGGTGGTTCGCCGGGTTGCTGATGCGCTGAGCTACGCGCACCACAAAGGCGTCATTCACCGAGACATCAAACCCGCCAACATCTTCATGGTGGGGCGAGCTCAGCCTCGCGTGTTGGACTTTGGCATTGCGCGGGTTCGACAAGTCGAATCGTTCAGCCGCGATGATGAACAGAGTCGTTTCCAGGAAATCGTGGGCGGGTCTCCCTACTACATGGCGCCTGAGCAAGTGCGTCGTGAGGCTGTGGACCGCCGTGTCGATGTGTATGCCTTGGGTGTGGTGCTCTACGAGATGCTCACCGGCACCCGTGCGTTCAGCGGTAACAGCCTGGAAGAGATTGCCGATGCGGTGTTGAACAAGCGTGTACCGATGGCCCACGAGGTCAACCCTGAAGTGCCCAAGGCTTTGTCGGAGATCGCGGCACGGGCCATGGCACGTGACCTGTCGCAGCGGACCCGGTCTGCGCGCGTCATGTCGCAGGAATTGCGTGACTGGTTGGATGAGTCCAAAGCGAATCGCCTGTCGGACGATGCGCTCACCAGCACTGATCTGGAAAAGAAGCCTGCAGCCAGCCCGCTCAAAGTGATCAAAACCGTGCCGTGGTTGCCCATCTTGGCCTCTCTGGGGGCTTTGACGGTGGTGGTCTCAGCGTGGATGGCCTGGCGCATGTCGCCTTCGAAAGCCGCACCTGCAGTGGCGTCGAGCAACAGTGCCGTGTCAACGCAGCCAGTCCCGGTGGCGGTGTCTCTTCCAACGCCTGCGCCCCAGACCCAGGCCGTGGTCGCACCTGCTCCCGTGCCAGTTGTGGCAGCCTCTGCTGTGTCGGAAACCCCTGCGTCACCAAGCGGCTCTGATGCGCTTGCGCCATCCTCAGTGCAGACGCCACCTACCCCTGCAGCCACTGAAGCGAAATCTGTGGCGGCAGCGCCTACCGAAGCCGTTCCCGAGGGGCCGCCAGGTCGAGTCACATTTGCCGTCAGTCCTTGGGGCGAAGTGTCGGTGGATGGGCAACACATGGGCGTGGCGCCCCCTTTGACTCATCTAAACTTGCCGCCCGGCAAACACACCATCGTCATCAGCAATGGCGATGCCAAGCCCTACAGGAAAGTGCTCAATGTGCGATCTGGTAAGGCCCATGCCATTGAGCATCAATTTCGATAACCAAAGCAGAGAACCATGACATTTGCCTCTTTTCGCTTTTCGGGTGCATTGATCAGCGCCGCCCTGGTAGCCAGCCTGGCTGGTTGCGCGTCCTACAACACCGCACCTGAGGCGGCAGCGCCCGCGGCGCCAGCCGTTGCAGCGCCTGCACCCGCACCGGCGCCCGTACCGGCCCCAGCCGTCGTGACCACACCGGAGTCGGTTTTGGCGCAAGGCCTGAAGGCATATCAAGCGGCGCAGTACCAACAAGCCGAGTTGGATTTGAAGTCGGCCGTGCAAATGGGTTTGAGCAAGCCCGCTGATCTGGCTGCGGCGCACAAGCACCTGGCCTTCATCTACTGCACCAGCAAGCGTGAGGCCCTGTGCTTGAGCGCCTTCAAGGCTGCGCGTGCAGCAGATCCCAAGTTCGCTTTGAGCAAGTCGGAAGCGGGCCATCCGATGTGGGGCCCCGTTTACAAGCGCAGCTTGAGCAAGAAGAAGTAAGCCTCACTCCAAGACAATGTCAACGCCGCTGGAGCCTTGCGTGGCCCAGCGGCGTTGTTCTTCCTGCAGCAAATGCATGGTCCGGGGGTGTTGTTCAGCCCAGCGGCGTTGCAGGCAGATGCGATGCTTGACTCGCCCCTTTTGAATGCGAGCCACCTGTGCGGGCAGGTTCACGCGCGCATGGTGCAGGATCACTGCCACGCGCAGGCACAAGACCTGGCTCATCAAGGGCTTGTCGTGCAGGTGCTCGGCCAGCTTGATCAGCTCGCCGCGCTGACCCAGGACCAGTGCAGCCAATCGTCTCAGTTGCGACTGTGAAAAGCCTGCAGCATCCACGTGCCCCAACAAATAGGCCGAGTGTCGGTGGTGGTCATGGTGGGACACCATCATGCCGATTTCATGCAGATGAGCCGCCCAACCCAACTCGCGCTCCAGCTCGATGTCTGGCGTTTGTGCGCCCTGCATGCCGTGCCACAAACTCAATGCGCGTTGGTGAATGCGGTGGGCATGTTCTTCGTCAACTTTGAAGCGCCGCTGCAGTTCCTGCACGGCCGCATCGCGCGGGTCGGCCAAGCGGGGGTTGCGTGCCGCTTCCAAACGCTCGTCAAGATCAAAGATCACACCTTGACGTAAGGCGCCTTTGGCTGGCTTGATGACCTCGATCTGGAACTGCATGGCCAGCGTGTACAAAATCGACAAACCGCCACCCAGCACGGCCTTGCGGTCGGCTTTCAGGCCTGGCAGGTTCAGTGCATCCATGCTGCCTGCATCGATGCACTGCTGAATGCACCAACGTAAGGCCTCGGGCGTGATGCTGCCATCGGTGATCTGGTTGGCCGCCAGCAATTGCGACACAGCACCCACGGTGCCTGATGAGCCCAGCGCTTCTTGCCATTGCGTGGGTGAAAAAATCGTCAGGGCCTCTTCGAGCTCTGCGCCTGCTGCGATCTGTGCGGCCCGGAAGCCCTCGGCGGTATAGCGGCCATCGGGGAAATGCGTCATCGACAAACTGACGCTGCCAATCCCAAAGGATTCAGCGCGCAGGGCCTGCCGCCCGCGGCCCAGGATCATCTCTGTGGATCGCCCACCGATGTCAATGACCAGTCGCGGCAGTTCACTGGGTTGCAGGCGGGAGACACCTTGGTAAATCAGACGGGCCTCTTCACGACCGGCGATCACCTCAATGGGGTGGCCGAGGGCGCCGTTGGCCCGCATCAAGAACGCGTCGCGATTGCGCGCTTCCCGCAAGGTTTGGGTGGCCACGGCGCGAACTTGGCCGGGCGCAAAGCCGCGCAGCCTTTGGGCAAAACGCGCCAGGCAGGCCAAGCCCCGTTGTGCGGCTTCTTCTGTGAGCAAGCGGTTCTCGTCGAGCCCAGCGCCCAATCGCACCGTTTCCTTGAGATAGTCCACCCGCTTGTAGCGACCTTTGTAGATCTCTGCAATCTCCAGCCGGAAGCTGTTGGATCCCATATCGATGGCTGCCAGCAGGTGAGGGAAGCGTGTGGCATCGAGATTGCTTGGCATGAGTCAGCTGCGGTTGATTCCGGTGCGAAAGACAAGCCTGTATTTTGCAACGGCTTTATGACACCGGTTCTGATCTGCATGGGTTGACATCGTTGCTAAGATCGCATGATGACTTTGACATACATCTTGGCTGCAACCTTCCTCGGTGGAGTGGTTTCAGTGGTTCTGGCCGCAGCGGTGTCGCAACCCTTGCTGACACTCATCGTGCGGCACTTGGTCAGCCTGTCAACGGGCGTCCTGCTGGGTACGGCTTTGTTGCATGTGCTGCCAGAGGCCTTCAGTTCTGGACATTCGCCACAAGCCCTGTTTTTGACCTTGTTGGGTGGTTTGCTGTTTTTCTTCCTGCTAGAGAAGGCCGAGCTGTATCGCCATGGTCACCACCACGAGCACGATGATCACGACCACCACCATGGCTTTGATGCGGAACAAGCAGGGCGGGGCGGCTGGAGCGTCCTGGTTGGCGACAGCATTCACAACTTCTGTGATGGGGTGCTGATTGCAGCCGCATTTTTGGCCGACCCGCATCTGGGTATGGTCACAGCCTTCGCGATCATCGCCCATGAAATTCCGCAAGAAGTGGGCGACTACATTGTTCTGATCAATGCAGGCTTTTCCAAACGCCGCGCCCTGTTTTACAACGCGCTGTCAGGCATGGCGGCGGTGGTCGGGGGTGTTTTGGGCTACTTCCTCATTGGGCCTTGGCGTGATTACCTGCCCTACATGATGGTGGTGGCCGCCAGCAGTTTTGTGTATGTCGCGGTGGCCGACCTGATTCCACAGCTGCAAAAGCGCTTGAGCTGGCGTGACACCTGGCAGCAGATTCTCTGGCTGGCCATCGGCTTGGCACTGATTGCCACCCTGGTGCACGGTTTGGATCTGCATGACCACGGACACGAGCATGGTCATGCAGGCGAGCCCGGCAGTGCACCCGCCAGTCAGCCCGCTGCGCACGATCACCAAGACCACGCGCATTGAGTACATCCTTGGGTCGATGATGTCCGTCAGTCCTTGACGCTGGCGCTGGTTCGTGTGGCCCCAATGCCGGCCAGCACAATCAAACCCATGCCCACGATCGACAGCGGGTTGATCGGGTCATCAAACAGCACAATGCCCAAGATAAAAGCGTGTGCAATACCCAGGTATTGCAAGCTGGCCATGACCAGTGCTTTGCCCTGAGCGTAGGCGCGTGTCATCGCCAGTTGGGCCACGGTGGCAAACAAGCCAATCCCAATCAGCCACATCCAGCCCTCAGGGCTCGGAGAGCGCCAGGCCGTTTGGCCGCTCAGGTGCATGCCGCCGCTGATCAAGAGTCCGGCGGCTGTGCCAAACAAGGAAAAATAGAACACCACACGATGCTCAGGCTCGCCAGCCCTGCCCAAGCTGGCCACCTGCAGGTAGGCCCATGCCGACAACATGCCTGATGCGATACCCAGCAGCGCCTCCAGCCATTGTTCACGCTCGAATGTGGGGCGCAAAACCAAGGCCACGCCCACAAAACCCAGTGCGACGGCGGCCAGCAAGGGCAAGGGGATGGGTTTATTCGGTTGATCCTGCCAGCGCCGCCAAACCTGGCGCAACACCAGAAACACCGCCATCCACACCGAGGACATGTAGTTCAAGGTGACGGCCGTGGACAGCGGCAACTTGCCGATGGTGTAGAACCATAGGCTGAGTGCTGACACACCGGCCAGCCCACGAAAGAAGTGCAGTGTAGGGACCTTGGTGTGCAGGTTCAAACCTTGCCACCAGGCCAGCCCGCCCATCATGATGGCGCCGACCAGGCCCCGAAAAAAAACAACCTCTGCCGTGGTGACCTCGGCAGAGGCTTTTTTGACACAGACACCCATGCCTGCAAACAGCAGTGTGGCCCACACCATCAACCAGGCGGCTGACAGTTTGCTGACAAGCCGACTGACTGCATGCATGGGCCGGGGCCTCAGTCCTTGAAGTCCATCACGCGGCGATACCACTCGTGGAAGTGCTGCATGCCGTCTTCCATCGGGCT
Source organism: Aquabacterium sp. (assembly GCA_046299355.1). GTDB lineage: Bacteria > Pseudomonadota > Gammaproteobacteria > Burkholderiales > Burkholderiaceae_C > Aquabacterium. The sequence continues at coordinate 49,366 of JBKBIO010000004.1, forward strand.
TTGGTAGGGGCCGACTTCGTTGTCACCACGTTGGAACAGGGCCTTGCGGCCCGCATCCATGCGTTCGCCGATTTCATCGTCTTCGATGCAGGTTTCCATGTAAGCCGCTTGTTGGGCTTCCACAAATTCACGCTCGAAGGCCACGATTTCTTCGGGGTAGTAGAACTCGACCACGTTCAGGGTCTTTTGTGGACCTTGTGGGTACATGTTCGACACCACCAGCACGTGCGGATACCACTCCACCATCATCGTGGGGTAATAGGTCAGCCACACAGCACCTTGGTTGGGCTTTTCGCCGCCACGGTATTTCAGCAGGACTTCACGCCACTTCTTGTAGACGTCCGAGCCGGGCTTGTCGAAGGTCTTGGCCACGCCCACGGTTTGCACCGAGTATTCCTGGGCCATGTCCCAGCGCAAGTCATCACAAGTGACGAAGTTACCCAGGCCGGGGTGGAAGGGGCCGACGTGGTAGTCCTCGAGGTAGACCTCGATGAAGGTCTTCCAGTTGTAGTTGCACTCGTGCAATTCAACCTTGTCGAGCACGTAGCCACTGAAGTCCAGGTCACCACCGGGTTTGAAGCGTGCGTCGATGCCGGCCAAATCTGCTGCGACGTTGCGGCTGTTGTCCTCGAACAGCAAGCCGTTCCAGTTCTGCAACTTGTAGTTGTTCAGGTTCAGGCAGGGATCGTGATCGAAGTGCGGCGCACCAATCAGCTCACCATGGTGGCTGTAAGTCCAGCGGTGCAGCGGGCAAACGATGTTGTGCTTGGTGTTGCCGCGGCCTTTGAGCATGACCGCCTGACGGTGGCGACACACGTTCGAGAGCAACTCCACACCATCTTTGGTGCGCACGAGTACGCGCCCTTCCCCTTCTTGCGGGAGTGCGTAGTAGTCGCCTACCTCTGGCACCGCGTTGGCGTGCCCCAGGTAGCGTGGACCGGACTGGAAGATGCGCTCAATCTCCTTTTGGTAAAGAGACTCGTCAAAGTAGACGGATACCGGCAGCTGCGTGCGGCTGCGGGAAAGAGCTGTGAGCGCATTACTCAGGTCAGACATGATCCCCAGGATCTCCAAAAACCAATGTCAACCCCCCGCGTACCCATATGCGGGGAAACCCATGATTGTACCCTGACCCGGCCGATGAGGTTTGATCGGTGTTAATTCGACCACCGGGAGTAGGGGCCGTCCATGCCAGTTCCCCGCGGGCAGTGGGGTCAAATTTGGTGCAGGGTGGAAATAGAATACGCGATTGCCTCCGACCCCCGAATTTCGGGCGACAACATGGCCAAAACGTCTGCCACTGCTGCCAAAAAGAATCTGTCCACCGAAGAATCGGGTGGGACGCTTGATCTGAGCTACGAAGAAGCGCTTGCTGAGCTGGAAGGCTTGGTGGCGCTCATGGAAGCGGGCCAGTTGCCTCTCGACCAGTTGTTGACCAGTTACCAGCGGGGGGCGCAATTGCTCAAGGCGTGCCGCGACAAGCTCGATGCGGTCGAAGAGCAAGTCAAACTCCTGGAGGCTGGGCAACTCAAGCCCCTGAACGCGCCATGAATGCTGTTGCCTTTCATGCCTGGTCTGACCAGGCCCTGTCCTCTGTCGAGCGTGCGCTGAACGCGTGGGTGCCCTCTGATGCTCCAGCCGGTTTGGGGGAGGCCATGCGTTACGGCGTACTCGACGGTGGCAAGCGTTTGCGCGCCCTCCTGGTTCTGGCTGCAGCCCAAGCTGTAGGTGGTGACGCGCCAGCTTGCCAGCGTGCAGCCATGCGTGCAGCCTGTGCCGTGGAGTTGATTCACGCCTATTCGCTGGTGCATGACGACATGCCCTGCATGGACAACGACGTGCTGCGGCGTGGCAAGCCCACGGTGCACGTCAAGTATGGTGAAGCGCAGGCCATGTTGGCCGGCGACGCCATGCAAGCCTTGGCCTTCGAGGTGTTGACCCCAGACGATGACGATGCCATGGTGCCCGCTGTGCAAGCCTTGTTGGTGCGCTTGCTGGCACGTGCTTCGGGGCATGCCGGCATGGCGGGTGGGCAGGCCATTGACTTGGCCAGTGTTGGCCACGCTTTGGATGAGGCCACCTTGCGCGACATGCATCGTCGCAAGACGGGTGCGTTGCTGTGCGGCAGTGTGTTGATGGGGGCAGCCTGCGCGGGCTTGTCTCCGACCACACCTGTGTGGCAAGCATTCGAGCATTACGGGCACGCCATCGGGCTGGCCTTTCAGGTGGTCGACGACGTGCTGGACGCCACCCAGGGCTCAGACAAACTGGGCAAAACCGCGGGCAAAGACGCCGATGCCAACAAGCCGACCTATGTGAGCTTGCTGGGCCTGGACGGTGCCAAAGCCGAATCAAATGCCTTGTTGGCGCGTGCCTTGACAGCACTTCAGGCCTCGGGCTTGTCAACAGAGGCTACAGCCATGTTGGCGGCTTTGGCCGATCGCATCGTTCACCGAGATCACTGACCTTCACATTGATGTGATGGATGGAACTGTTATGACCTACCCTTTGTTGTCCCGCATTGAATCGCCTGCCGATGTGCGCCGTTTGTCGCGTACTGAGCTCAAGCAGTTGGCGGTGGAGTTGCGTGAATACCTTTTGCAAAGTGTGGCGCGTACCGGCGGCCATCTGTCATCCAACCTCGGCACGGTTGAGTTGACCGTCGCCTTGCATCACGTGTTCAACACCCCTGATGACCGATTGGTGTGGGACGTGGGTCATCAAACCTATCCCCACAAGATTTTGACGGGGCGTCGTGATCGCATGCCCACCCTGCGCCAGTTTGGCGGCATGAGTGGCTTCCCGCGTCGTGACGAGAGTGAGTACGATACCTTCGGCACCGCGCATTCGTCGACATCCATTTCGGCGGCTTTGGGGATGGCCATCGGCGCGCAGATTCGCGGCGAGTCGCGCAAAGCGGTCGCCATCATTGGCGATGGCGCCATGACCGCCGGCATGGCCTTTGAAGCCCTGAATAATGCGGGTGTGCCACATCATGGACGCATGGCCGATGTCCTGGTGGTGCTCAATGACAATGACATGTCCATTTCGCCACCCGTGGGTGCACTGAATCGTTATCTGGCGCGCTTGATGTCTGGCCGTTTCTATGCCGCCGCGCGTGAGAGTGCCAAGCAAGTGCTGCGCAATGCGCCGCCTTTGTTTGAGCTGGCCAAAAAGCTGGAAGAGCATGCCAAGGGCATGGTGGTGCCAGCCACGATTTTTGAAGAGTTCGGCTTCAACTACGTTGGCCCCATCGATGGCCACGATCTGGACTCTTTGATCCCCACACTGGAAAACCTGCGAGATCGCTCAGGGCCGCAGTTCCTGCATGTGGTGACCAAAAAAGGCTATGGCTACAAGCTCGCTGAAGCCGACCCCATCACCTACCACGGCCCGGGCAAGTTTGATCCAGCGGTAGGCATCAAGAAGGTGGCCGCGACCGAGCCAGTGAAGCCCACGTTTACTCAGGTCTTTGGCCAGTGGTTGTGCGACATGGCTGCGGCAGACCCGCGCTTGGTGGCGATCACGCCGGCCATGCGTGAGGGCTCCGGCATGGTGGAGTTTGAGCAGCGTTTCCCTGGACGCTACTTTGATGTCGGTATTGCGGAACAGCACGCAGTCACCTTTGCGGGTGGTTTGGCTTGCGAAGGGCTCAAGCCCGTGGTGGCGATTTACTCCACCTTCTTGCAGCGTGGTTACGACCAGTTGATTCACGACGTGGCCTTGCAGAACCTGCCGATGGTGTTTGCCTTGGACCGTGCAGGCATCGTCGGTGCCGATGGCGCGACGCACATGGGCGCGTTTGACATCGCCTTTGTGCGCTGCATCCCCAACATGAGCATGCTCACCCCTGCGGATGAAAATGAACTGCGTCAAGCCCTGACGGCGGCGCACCAGCAGAATCACCCTGTGGCCGTGCGTTATCCGCGTGGCGCTGGGGTCGGTGCCGCGGTATCGTCTGAGCTCACCGCCATGCCTTGGGGCAAGGGCGAAATCCGTCGCCAATCATCGGTGGCTGGTCAGCCCAAGGTGGCCATCTTGGCCTTTGGTACCTTGCTGTATCCGGCCTTGGCAGCAGCCGAGTCCTTGGATGCGACCGTTGCCAACATGCGCTTCGTCAAGCCTCTGGATGTGGATTTGACCCTGGAGTTGGCCCGCACGCACGATTTGATCGTGACGGTGGAAGAGGGCTGTGTGACCGGTGGCGCTGGCTCCGCCGTGGCGGAGGCCTTGGCGAAAGCAGGTGTGGCCAAGCCTCTGCTGATGCTGGGGCTGCCCGATGAGTTCATCGAGCATGGTGACCCCGCCAAGTTGTTGGCGCTGTGCGGTTTGGACGCCGCCGGTATCGAAAAAGCGATTCGCGAGCGCTTGACTCAGGCAGCGTGATCCTCGCAGGGCTCTGATCGGCAACTGGTCAGGGTCGTTTGGGGAAGCGCGTCCGGATTGTCGATCTGCCCGGTTTCGGTGTTGAAGCCGACGCTCTTGAGGTGCAGCGCCAAGCCCGCGTCCATGGCGGACACATGGTGTGGCAACCACACCGTGAGTTCATAGGCCATCTGGCGGATCACACCCAGGTCGCCTTTCGCGCCTTTCTCTGCGCCCTCACGCATGATTTTCAGCACGATGGCGTGTTGAGAGCTGTGGCAGTTGTCGGGCGCAAAGCCCGTGGCTTGCATCCAGCGATCTTCTTCCGCGAAATGCTCGGCCGTTTGCTCGATCATGGCCTGCCAGGCCTCTAGCACTTGTTCATCGCTCGCGGTTTCAACCAAGGCCAACTGGTCAACCAGTTCTTCGTGGGCGTGGTCCATGGCGGGCATGGCCAAGGACATGGATTCGGACCAAACGAGTGACATCTTCTAACCTCAAAAATACGTTCAGTGGAGTGGCGCCGAAAGGGTAACCACCCCGTTGGTATTCGCCTTTGCGTTGGCTCAATTCCTCGGCCTTTGTGCCGCTGGATGCAGGTCGGGGAACAGAGGGCGTCATTGTCTTGGGTGAAACCCGCCCCATGAGCCTGGGGTTGTCGCATTTCATCCGTTGTCGACCTGTCTCTGATCTGGTTCACTTGGACATGTCCAATGATGGCCGTTTGATGTCCTTCGGCTTTCAAGTAGTGAAGTGGATCGGAGTCCCTATGTCCAAGCGTTTTCTACCTGTGATTCTGGCTGCAGGTCTGCACGCCAGCGTGGCGCAGGCAGCGATTGTGGTCGCGGATGCGACCTATGCAGACAATGCCGTGGTGGATCAGTTGCTGGGCTATTCGGGTGCATTCACCACGTCCGGCGGCCCCTTGGCCTCGGTCATCACGGATCGGGATGCGGGCACCTACGCGTTTTCTTTCAGTGCTGGGGCGCAACTGACACTGGGGTGGGCTGGTAGGCAAGCATCCAATGGCATCGGTGCAGACATCGATCTTTACGAGTTGGGGACGCCCAATGCCTTGTCGGTGACCATCAATGGGATCAGTCGTTCATTCACCTCCGTGGCAACCAGTTCATCTTTGGGCTACGCCTTGAATCGGGTGTCGATCGATCTGTCAGATTTTGGCGTGGCATCTGGCGCCGGTATCGGTAGCCTGGTCATTGGCATGGCCGGTTCGGCTTCATCCGTCCCCACATTGTCATTGGTGGCTGCTCGTCAGATCTCTGTGGTTCCTGAGAACGGGACGGCCGCACTGATGGCGCTGGGTCTGGCTGGGCTGATCTTGAGTGTTCGCCGGCGAGCTTAAAGAGGGCTCTTTGACCATGAAAAAGGGAAGCCGCGGCTTCCCTTCTTTTTTTGATTTCTCGGCAGTGGATCAAGCCAGGCGGACCCGATGTCTTGCAACTTGAGCGCGCACCTGTTCAGGCGCTGTGCCGCCCAGAATGTTGCGTGCGTTGAGTGAGCCACGCAGGCTCAAGACCTCGTACACATCCTGCTCGATCGCAGGGTTGTAGGCCTTGAGTTTGTCGAGTGGCAACTCCGACAGATCCACGCCGGCGGCAATGGCGTCCTTCACTGCATGGGCGACCACTTCATGGGCGTCACGGAAGGGCAGGCCCTTCTTCACCAGATAGTCGGCCAGGTCGGTGGCGGTGGCATAGCCCTTCTTGGCAGCACGCTCCATGGCTTCGGGCTTGACGGTGATGCCAGCCGCCATTTCGGCGAAGATGCGCAAGGTGTCCTTCAAGGTGTCGACGGTGTCGAACAAGGGTTCCTTGTCTTCCTGGTTGTCCTTGTTATAGGCCAGGGGCTGGCCCTTCATCAGGGTGATCAGGCCCATCAGGTGGCCCACCACGCGGCCGGTCTTGCCGCGCGCCAGTTCGGGCACATCGGGGTTCTTCTTCTGCGGCATGATCGACGAGCCCGTGCAGAAGCGGTCGGCCAGGTCGATGAAGCCGAAAGACTGGCTCATCCACAGGATCAGCTCTTCGCTCAGGCGCGAGACGTGCACCATCAACAGCGAGGCGGCGGCGGTGAATTCGATGGCGAAGTCGCGGTCGGACACGCCGTCCAGGCTGTTCTGGCAGACGGCTTCGAAGCCCAGGGTGCGGGCCACGCGCTCGCGGTCCAGCGGGTAGCTGGTGCCGGCCAGCGCGGCAGAGCCCAGTGGCAGACGGTTCACGCGCTTGCGCAGGTCGATCATGCGTTCGGCATCACGGGCAAACATTTCCACATAGGCCAGCAGGTGGTGGCCAAAGGCCACGGGCTGGGCCACTTGCAAGTGGGTGAAGCCAGGCAGGATGGTGTCAGCGTTTTGCTCGGCCACGTCCACCAGGGCTTTTTGCAACTCGGTCAGCAGCACGCCAATTTCGTCGATCTCGCCGCGCAGCCACAGGCGCACGTCGGTGGCGACTTGGTCATTACGCGAGCGGCCGGTGTGCAGTCGCTTGCCGGCGTCGCCCACCAACTGGGTCAGGCGGGCTTCGATGTTCAAGTGCACGTCTTCCAGGTCGAGCTTCCACTCGAACTGGCCAGACTCGATTTCTTGCGTGATTTGGGCCATGCCCTTCTGGATGGCGGCCAAGTCTTCGGCTGAGATCAGGCCTTGGGCCTGCAGCATGTCAGCGTGGGCCAGAGAGCCTTGGATGTCGGCTTTCCACAGACGCTTGTCGAAGAAGACGCTGGCGGTGTAGCGCTTGACCAGCTCGCTCATGGGTTCGGAAAACAAGGCCGACCACGCTTGGGATTTTTTGTCGAGTTGGTTGGTGCTCATGGCTGACGTCCAGGGTGCGCACTTCGCGCAAAATGTGCAAACCATGGATTTTACCGAGTCTCAGCCCCAAGTCGTGTCCAAGATGGATCGCGCACCCCATCCTTTCGCCGTGTGTCGGTTGGGGGTACTGTGGCGCGTGATCTTGGGGGTTCAGGTCCCCTTCATGATCGTGGCGCTGTTTGCCTCGCCTCATTGGAACGTCGCGCTGCAGAAATGGGCTGAACTGTTGGTCTGGGTGCTGCCGCCGACCTTGGTGTGGTTGTTTGGGCTGTGTGCCCTGTCGGCGCCCTTGTCGCGTGCCACGATGGGCGTCCAGCGGTGGGTCTGTGCCGCTTGGGGGGCGGCAGTGGCGGTTCTGTCATTGGCCCTGCTGCACCATTTGACGCAAGTGCTGGCATGGGTGGCTTTGGCTGAGCCGCAGTGGCTGGCAACTGCGCTAACTGGCGCTGGCTTTGGGCTGGCGGTGTGCATGTGGTTGCAATCACGGGTGAACCGGGCGGTGCCGATGGCTGCCCAGGCGCGTCTGGATGAACTCCAGGCTCGCATTCGCCCGCACTTTTTGTTCAACACCCTCAACACGGCCATCGCATTGGTTCAGATTGATCCCCAAAAGGCGGAGCGTGTCTTGGAGGATTTGTCCGAGTTGTTTCGGCAGGCCATGGCGGCGCCCAATGCCTTGTCCAACCTGGGCCAAGAGATGGCATTGGCTCAGCGCTATCTGGAGATTGAAGCTTTGCGGTTTGGGGATCGCATGACAGTGTCCTGGGTCGTGGATGCGCAGACGCATCCCGTGGTGGTGCCAGCCTTGATCTTGCAGCCTTTGGTGGAGAACGCGGTGCGACATGGCATTGAGCCCTCGGTGGAGCCGGGTGCGATCGACATTGTGGTCAGGCGCTCAGCCGGATCCGTGGAGGTGCAGATTCGCAATACTCTGCCGCGCCCGCCACAAGCGAAGGGCACATCAACCGGGCAGGGCATGGCGCTCAATAACGTGCGTGAGCGATTGCGTTTGATGTATGACGTGGAGGCCGCGCTCACGGTCGAAGTGCAGGCGGATCATCACGTTCTGGTGACCTTGACGGTGCCTGAGGAGACTGGCTTGTGAGTTGGTGTTTGAAGATCGGGATCGTGGACGACGAACCTTTGGCGCGCATGCGCATGCGCCATGTATTGGCCGGGTGTGAGACCCGCACGGAGGTGGTGGGGGAGTGGTCGCATGGCGCTGCCTTGTTGGCCTCTGCGCAGCAATGGCATCGAAACGACGATGCGCCCTCGCTCCAGCCTGATGTCATTTTCTTGGACATCGAGATGCCCGGCGACAACGGCTTGGCATTGGCGCGGGCGCTTCAATCCATGCAAGTGACTTGCCCAGTCGTGTTCGTCACTGCACATCCCGAACATGCCTTGGCAGCGTTTGAGGTCGATGCGGTGGATTATTTGACCAAGCCGATTCGGCAAGAACGTTTGGAATCGGCCCTGCAGCGTGTGGCCACGCGTCTAGGCCTCGGTACCAGTCGTGCGGAAGGGTGGGTGGTGCAGCACGAAGGTGCCTTGTTGCGGGTGGACCTGGCAGACGTCTTGTACTTCAAAGCCGAGCACAAACACGTGGTGATGCGCACCAAGGATGCGACCTACAACATGGATGCCTCCCTCAATGACTTGGCCCAGCAGTGCGGCGATGCGATGCTTCGCATTCATCGCAATGCGCTGGTCAGTGTGCAGGCCATGCACAAGTTGGCCAAGCAGATTGAACCAGAGACAGAACATGAAACCTGGCTCTTGACGGTGTCGCCCGTGGGGGACACCTTGGCCGTTTCGCGCCGACAGGTCGCCTTGGTGAAAGAAAAAATGGCCAGCCGCTGAGCGACTGGCCAACTGGCAATCGAGAAAAAAGAGCAATCAGAAACCGAGGCTGGCGAGCAGGTCGTCCACTTCGCTTTGGTTGGCCACCACATCGGTGCGGCCTTCGGGGGCGACCACGGGTCCCTCCAACTTGACCTCCTCGGTGGGCAGCGCCTGCGTGAGGACGGCTTCCACCTTGTGGTGTTGTTCGGGCGGAGCCGCTTGGACCAGCACCTTGACCAATTGAGCTTCCAGGTCGTTGGCCAGCTTGACCACTTTGGCGACCACTTGACCCGTTAGGTCATGGAAGTCTTGCGCCATCATGATGTCGGTGAGGTGCTGATCGACGCGTTGTGTCGTCGCTTCCACATCCTGAACGAAGTTCATGACAGCGCCGGTGGCCACTGCCTTGACCGGATCTTTGACGATCAATTCGGCCAGCTTGCGTGTCTCTGCGGCGATGTGATCCTGATCGTGCTTGGCTTTATCGACCAATGTCAGCACTTTGTCTGCCGCTTCCGCCGTTTTGGTGGCGATGTAGCTCAGGCGGGTGCGTGCATCGGGGATGTTCTCGACGGTGTCTCGCAGCTTCGGCATCACGCCCAGCATGTTCATCGTGTCATGCAGTTGACGCGTCAGCAAGCCCAGTTGATGAAAGATCTCGGGCGATGCCGCAGGTATCGCGACGGGAGGCAATTCGTCCATTTTCATGTTCGGCTCCCTATCAAGCAGTGGCGGCCAACTTTTGCATGATCTTCTGCACCTTCTCTTCCAGCGTGGCTTTCGTGAAGGGCTTGACGATGTAGCCAGCGGCGCCAGATTGGGCTGCCAACACGATGTCTTCTTTGCGTGCTTCGGCCGTCACCATGAGCACGGGCAGGTGCTTCAGGCTGTCATCGGCCTTAATGGCTTTGAGAAGCTCAAAACCGTTCATATTTGGCATGTTGATGTCGCTGACGACAAAATCAAATTTGCCGTTCTTCAACATGTTCAGCCCGACCGCGCCGTCTTCGGCTTCTTCGGCATTGTTGTAGCCAATCTCTTTCAACAGCCCGCGGACAATGCGGCGCATGGTGGAAAAGTCGTCCACGATGAGAAATTTCATGTCGGCTGGGTTGGTCATGGCTTGTCCTTGATTCAATCCGCGGTCTGGTTAACGTTGTCGACGCTGTCGTCGCTAGGGGTGTTATCGGCCATCTCCTGACGGGCTTGAGCCCTTTCAGGGTGGGGTTTCCTCTTCAGTGTTGTCGGAAGCATTGGCTTCAGCTTGAGCAGATTCGAAGATGCGGTCCTCCGCTGCACGGTTCATCACGATGATGCTGATGCGGCGATTGAGGGGGCTCTCTGGATCATCCTTTTCATAGAGCATGCTGGCAGCCAGGCCCTGTACGCGCAGGATCTTGTCTCCTGATAGGCCACCGGCGATCAGCTCTCGTCTTGATGCGTTGGCGCGATCGGCAGAGAGTTCCCAGTTGCTATAACCGGCTTCCCCTCCGCTGAATGGTTTGGCATCCGTGTGGCCTTCAATCGTCAGCCGATTGGGCACCACCTCCAGCACGGCGCCGATGGCGCGTAGCAGGTCTCGCATATAGCCTTGCACATTGGCGTCGCCCGAGGCAAACATCGGTCGGCTCTGGTCATCCACAATCTGGATGCGCAATCCTTCGGCGGTGATGTCGAGTCTGATTTGTTGCTTGTACTGAGCCAAGCGAGAGTCATTGGCGATGACCTCTTCGACCTTTTCTTTGACGACTTTCAGTCGAGCAGCTTCGGCTGCAGCCATCTGTGCTTGCAGTGCTTTTTTGCGTGCCTTGATTTCAGCTTGCTCGGAGGCGCCTTTTTTGACCTGGCCTGCGCTCTCGCTCAAACTGTTGCCACCCCCTTTGACCAAGGATGTGGCATCACCCGCGCCAGAGCCCCCAAAGAAGGCCACTTTCAGCGGGCTATTGAAATAGTCTGCGATGCCTTTGCGATCACCTTCGGTAGTCGAGCCCAACAGCCACATCAACAGGAAGAAAGCCATCATCGCCGTCACGAAGTCGGCATAAGCAATCTTCCAGGCGCCGCCGTGAGCGGCATGGCCGCCCTTCTTGACGCGCTTGATGATGATCGGTTGGACTTTTTTGGAATCGCCGGCCATGGCTTACTTCTTCTTGACGTGAGCTTCGAGCTCGGCAAAGGTGGGGCGCTCGGTGGAATACAGCACCTTGCGGCCAAATTCCACGGCCACTTGGGGCGCGTAGCCTTGCATGGAGGCCAGCAAGACCGTTTTGGTCACTTGAAATTCTTTGGTGGCTTCGTCGAGCTTTTGCTCCATCAAGCCGCCCAGAGGCTCCACCACACCGTAGGCCAGCAGAATCCCCAGGAAGGTACCCACCAGCGCGGAACCGATCATGCCGCCCAGCACGGCGGGTGGTTGGCCCACCGAGCCCATGGTGTTCACCACACCAAGCACGGCGGCCACGATCCCGAAGGCGGGCAGGGCGCCAGCCAGGCGCGCCACGGCAGCACACGCGGCGTGTCCCTCGTGGTGGTGGGTGTCGATTTCGTTGTCCATCAGGGCTTCGATTTCGTGGGCATTCAGGTTGCCCGACACCATCATGCGCAAGTAGTCGGTCACGAATTCGATCACGTGGTGGTCATGGCCGATGTTGGGGTACTTCTTGAACAGGGCCGAGTTGTGGGGGTCTTCCACGTCTTTTTCAATGGACATCAGGCCCTCTTTACGAACCTTCTGCAGGATTTCGTAGAGCATGGCCATCAACTCCATGTAGCGGTCCTTGGTGTACTTGGAGCCTTTGAACAAGGGCCCGAAGTTAGCCATCACCGCTTTGACGGTCTTGGGTTGGTTGTTCACCAGGAACGCGCCAATGGCTCCGCCTGCAATGGCCATCATCTCGGTTGGAAGCGCCTTGATGATGACCTGCATATTCCCGCCGTGGATGATGTAGGCGCCAAAGATGCAGCCTAGACAGACAACGTAGCCGATTGCAACGAACATGGTGGTTAACGCGATGGTCGAATCATGCTGACATCATCGACATTCCAGCGGGATCGAAAGCCGTGAACAACGCCACGTCGGGACGTCATTTCTTGATATGGAAAAGCCTTGCGCATAAAAAAGCGGACCCATCGGGTCCGCAAGAAAGCACACGAGACTGTGCTAGGAGGAGACAAGCAAGGACGCTTCACTTCCAAACCGTCCGTCTGTTGATTCGGTCAACTGGACGGTTTCTTGAGGTCTTTTTCAGCGATCAGACCTCTGGAGCGGAAATAAGTCACACAGGTTTCAGTGCATTTGCAGTGCGCCAGCCGCTTTGCCCTTACCGGCACGAGCGGGTGGGTTGCAAAGGCCGCACACAAAGTGGCGAGAAATTTCGTGGGGATGGGTCACAAAATGGCCACCACATTTCGAGCACTTGGTCATGGTCAGCATGCCGTTATCAATGAACTTGACCAGGCGCCATGCGCGAGTCACCGACAGCATCGGCTCCAGACCTTGGTTCTCGGTCTGCTCCAGATAAAGCTTGTAAGCCTTGATGATGGTGTCAATGTCATCCAACTCCGCCGCCTTGTTCAAGTACTCATGGATGTTGAGGAACAGGGAAGCGTGAATATTGGGCTGCCAAGTCATGAACCAGTCGGTCGAGAAGGGCAGTTGTCCCTTGGAGGGCGATTTGCCGGCCACTTCTTTATAGAGGCGCAGCAGACGCTCATACGACAAGTCGGTTTCCGACTCCAGCACCTGCAGGCGGGCACCCAGGTTGATCAGGGTGACGGCGGTTTCAATTTGCTTGGCTTCGGACAACAGGCTCTTGTTACGCATGAGGGGCTCCCAGGGCAGTGATCAGTGGAATCAGGCGGCTTCTTGATGACGACCGGCCATCAGGATGTTGGCGTGCAAGCGGGTTACGTTGTCGCTGCCGGCTTTGCCGTGGTTGGTCAACAGGTTCCACACCATGTCGTCGTCGATGCGCATGCGGCACAGCAAGGTGTTGCTCGAAGCGATCTTCATGATCTGAGCGGGCGACAGCATCGCGAGGGTGGTGGCGGTGTCTTCGGAGATACCCAGGCGGAACAAGGCTTGTTCGCGATCGGCGCGAATCAGGCTTTGCGCCAGCATCAGGTAAGACAGATTGGTTTCGCGGATTTCCATCAGGATTTGGTCGGCGTTCATGTCAATCTCCTTAAAACGATTTGAAAGTGGTTTGGTGCTTGTCTGTTTCATCTGCTGAATTCGTATCAGCATGAAACGGATTGTGAAGACCCCTCTTTTTTTTCTGAATAGGCGTGCCGCTGTAATCCACGTCGGTGTCGCGCTGAGGTCCTTGTCAGAAAAAATCCGACATTCCCATCCCAAGGCGAAATGAAGCGGGGTGTTCTCAGTCCAGACATTTGCGAGGTGTGGTCGCCGAAGGCACCCGTCCCGCATCTGATAATTGCCCCTTATTCCCTCACAGGTTCAGAAAGCGCGACATGGCCCGTCAGGCCCGCTCCGGATTAGCAGGCATTCCCCATTTGCTCATGCAGCGGGTGCATGAGGGGCAGAGCTTGGTTCGTGACGATGTGGACCGACAGCGTTTTGTCGACATCTTGCGCACAGCCGCGAAAGACCACCGTGTGGCCATCCACGCCTACGCGGTGTCCGACCAAACCTGGTGGGCCTTGGCTACGCCGGTGTCGGAAGCGGGCCTGAGCCTCATGGTTCAAGCCGTGGGCCGCCAATATGTGGCGTTTTTCAACCGCCGGCACGCACGCGAGGGATCCCTCTGGTCGGGACGATTCCGCTCATGTGTCCTGGCATCGGCACAGGACTTGCTCGATGCCATGGCCTTGGTGGAGTTGCAGGCGCCATTGCAGGGATGTTCCAGTGCGCCGCACCATCTCGGTGTGCGGGTGGACCCCCTGATTGCTGAACATGCGCAGTTTTGGACATTGGGCAATACGCCCTTCGAACGTGATGCCGCCTGGCGGCGCCGTCTGGACGATGGTTTGCCTGCGGCACGGCAGAGTCAATTGCATGACGCGGTCATGAAAGGCTGGGCTCTCGGTCTGGAAGTCGACATCCTGCGCCTGCAGCAACTCACCGATCGACGCTTGACGCCCGCCAAAAGAGGGCGCCCACCTCGTTCACCAAATTCTTGATGTGTCCCTATTTATTTCTCTAGAGAAAGTCTCGTTTTTGAAATTGTGATCTGACCCTATTTATTAATCCTTGAAAACCCTGGGATTCAGGAGTATCCTCGCCGGTCCCCGTGTTGTTTTTCCACACTAACATCTGGAGCGCCCACATGACCCAGGCGACTTCGGGAACGACGTTCCCCATTCACCCCGCGTCCGACGCAGCCGCCACCTCCATGGCCACCCGTCAGGAAATCCAGGCTGCTGCCGAGCACGGCATGTATGTCAACGCCGAACACGACGCTTGCGGCGTTGGCTTCGTGGCGCACATCAAGGGCCAAAAAGCGCACAGCATCGTTCGCCAAGGTCTGCAGATCCTGGAAAACATCGATCACCGTGGCGCCGTGGGTGCCGATCCCCTGATGGGTGACGGTGCTGGTCTGCTCATCCAGATCCCCGACGAGTTCTACCGTGCCGAAATGGCCAAGCAAGGTGTTGAGTTGCCTCCACCTGGCGAGTACGGCGTTGGCATGATCTTCTTGCCCAAGGAAAGCGCTTCGCGCCAAGCTTGTGAGCAAGAGATGGAGCGTGCCATCAAGGCCGAAGGTCAGCTCCTCTTGGGCTGGCGCGATGTGCCCGTGGATGCCGACATGCCCATGTCGCCCCTGGTCCGCGAAAAAGAACCCGTCATTCGCCAAGTCTTCATTGGTCGCGGCCCAGACATCCTGGTGCCCGATGCCCTGGAGCGCAAGCTGTACGTCATCCGTAAGACCGCCTCCAGCAAGATCCAGAGCCTGAACCTGACCCACGGTTCCGAGTACTACGTGCCCAGCATGTCGTGCCGCACCATCATCTATAAGGGTCTGTTGTTGGCCGATCAAGTTGGCAAGTACTACAACGACCTGAAGGACGAGCGTGTCGTGTCGGCCCTGGCGCTGGTGCACCAACGTTTCTCGACCAACACTTTCCCTGAGTGGCCACTGGCTCACCCCTACCGCATGGTCGCTCACAACGGTGAAATCAACACCGTCAAGGGCAACTTCAACTGGATGCGCGCCCGCGAAGGCGTGATGAAGTCTCCCGTGCTGGGCGATGACCTGAAGAAGCTGTACCCCATCAGCCTGGAAGGTCAGTCTGACACCGCCACTTTCGACAATGCGCTCGAATTGTTGGTGATGTCTGGTTACCCACTGGCTCAAGCCGCCATGATGATGATCCCAGAAGCCTGGGAACAACACAGCACCATGGACGAGCGCCGCCGCGCCTTCTATGAATACCACGCTGCCATGATGGAACCATGGGACGGCCCCGCCGCCATGGTCTTCACCGATGGCCGCCAGATTGGCGCCACCCTGGACCGTAATGGCCTGCGTCCTGCTCGTTTCATCATCACTGATGACGACGTGATCGTGCTGGCCTCGGAATCCGGCGTGCTGCCCATCCCCGAGAATAAGATCGTCAAGAAGTGGCGTCTGCAGCCCGGCAAGATGCTGCTGATCGACTTCGAACAAGGTCGCATCATCGAAGACGAAGAGCTCAAGGCTCAGTACGCTTCGGCCAAGCCTTACCGTCAATGGATCGAGAACGTCCGCGTCAAGCTCGACACCATCGATGCCAAGGGCAGCGCAGGCGAATTCTCTGAATCGCTGCTGGACCGTCAGCAAGCCTTCGGCTTCACTCAGGAAGACATCAAGTTCCTGATGGCCCCGATGGCCCAAAACGGTGAAGAAGCCACCGGCTCCATGGGCAATGACTCGCCTCTGGCTGTCTTGTCTGACAAGAACAAGCCGCTGTACAACTACTTCAAGCAGTTGTTCGCCCAGGTGACCAACCCACCGATCGACCCCATCCGTGAAGCGGTGGTGATGTCGCTGGTGTCCTTCATCGGTCCCAAGCCCAACCTGCTCGACATCAACGCGGTGAACCCACCCATGCGTTTGGAAGTGTCCCAGCCCGTGCTGGACTTCGACGACATGGCTCGCCTGCGCAACATCGAGAAGCACACTGGCGGCAAGTTCAAGCCTTACGAAATCGACATCACCTACCCCGCTGCCTGGGGCCACGAGGGTGTCGAGGCACGTTTGGCCTCGCTGTGCGCTGAAGCCGTGGAAGCCATCCAGTCCGGTCACAACATCATGATCGTGACCGACCGCAAGATGGACCGCAACAACATTGCGATCCCAGCCTTGCTGGCTCTGTCGGCCATCCACCACCACCTGGTTCGCAAGGGCCTGCGCACCTCGACCGGTCTGGTCGTGGAAACCGGTACCGCCCGCGAAGTGCACCACTTCGCCGTGCTGGCTGGCTATGGCGCCGAAGCCGTTCACCCCTATGTGGCGATGGAAACCTTGGCTGACATGGCCAAGGACCTGCCAGGCGACCTGTCGGCTGACAAGGCCATCTACAACTACATCAAGGCGATCGGCAAGGGTCTGTCCAAGATCATGTCGAAGATGGGCATCAGCACCTACATGTCCTACTGCGGTGCGCAGATCTTCGAAGCCATCGGTCTGAACAAGGAACTGATCGACAAGTACTTCCGTGGCACCCCCACGCAAGTCGGCGGCATCGGTGTGTTCGAAGTGGCTGAAGAAGCCATCCGCAACCACAAGGCTGCTTTCGGTGACGACCCTGTGCTGGCCAACATGCTTGACGCTGGCGGCGAATACGCCTGGCGTACCCGCGGCGAAGAGCACATGTGGACGCCTGACGCGATTGCCAAGCTGCAGCACTCGACACGTGCGGGCAAGTTCGATACCTACAAAGAATATGCCCAGATCATCAACGATCAGAGCAAGCGTCACCTGACCCTGCGTGGCCTGTTCGAGTTCAAGATCGATCCAACCAAGGCCATTCCTTTGGACGAGGTCGAACCCGCCTCCGAAATCGTCAAGCGTTTCGCCACCGGTGCCATGTCGCTGGGCTCCATCTCGACCGAAGCCCACTCGACCCTGGCTCTGGCCATGAACCGCATCGGCGGCAAGTCCAACACCGGTGAAGGTGGTGAAGACGAGCGCCGTTATCGCGACGAAATGAAGGGCATCTTCATCAAGGCCGGCACCAAGGTGTCGGACGTGGTGGGCGCTTCGCGCATCGAAGCCGACTACGAGATGAAGGAAGGTGACAGCCTGCGCTCCAAGATCAAGCAGGTGGCATCGGGCCGCTTCGGTGTGACCACCGAGTACTTGGTGTCTGCTGATCAGATCCAGATCAAGATGGCTCAGGGCGCCAAGCCCGGTGAAGGCGGTCAGTTGCCTGGTGGCAAGGTGTCCGAGTACATCGGTAAGCTGCGTCACTCCGTGCCTGGCGTGGGTCTGATTTCGCCACCTCCTCACCACGACATCTACTCGATCGAAGACTTGGCTCAGCTGATTCACGATCTGAAGAACGTCAACCCCAAGGCTGACATCTCCGTCAAGCTGGTGTCCGAAGTGGGCGTGGGTACCGTGGCAGCCGGTGTGGCCAAGGCCAAGGCCGACCACATCGTGATCGCAGGTCATGACGGTGGTACCGGTGCATCGCCCTGGTCGTCCATTAAGCACTGCGGCACCCCATGGGAGCTGGGTCTGGCTGAAACACAGCAAACCCTGGTGCTGAACCGTCTGCGTGGCCGTGTGCGCGTGCAGACCGACGGTCAGATCAAGACCGGCCGCGATGTGGTTGTGGGCGCTCTGCTGGGTGCGGACGAGTTCGGCTTCGCGACCGCGCCGCTGGTCGTCGAGGGCTGCATCATGATGCGCAAGTGCCACCTGAACACCTGCCCGGTGGGCGTGGCCACGCAAGACCCTGTCCTGCGTAAGAAGTTCTCCGGCAAGCCTGAGCACGTCGTGAACTACTTCTTCTTCGTCGCCGAAGAAGCGCGTCAGATCATGGCTCAGTTGGGTATCCGCAAGTTTGACGACCTGATTGGCCGTGCTGACCTGCTGGACATGAAGAAGGGCATCGAGCACTGGAAGGCTCAAGGCCTGGACTTCAGCCGCGTCTTCGCGCTGCCACCCGTGCCAGCTGACATCCCACGTTTGCACGTCGACACCCAAGACCACGGTCTGGACAAGGCGCTGGACGTGCGCCTGATCGAGAAGGCCAAGCCTGCCATCGAGCGTGGCGAAGCCGTCAAGTTCATGGAAGTGGCCAAGAACGTGAACCGTACCGTTGGCGCCATGCTGTCGGGCGAGTTGATCAAGCACCATCCTGATGGTCTGCCTGATGACACCGTGTTCATCCAGATGGAAGGCACAGGCGGTCAATCGTTCGGCGCATTCCTGGCCAAGGGCATCACCATGTACCTGATCGGTGAAGCCAACGACTACACCGGCAAGGGCTTGTCCGGCGGTCGCGTGGTGGTTCGCCCCAGCATCGACTTCCGTGGCAACGCGTCTGAGAACATCATCGTCGGTAACACCGTGCTGTACGGTGCCACCAGCGGTGAAGCGTTCTTCCGCGGTGTGGGCGGCGAGCGTTTCGGCGTGCGTCTGTCGGGTGCCACCGCTGTGGTGGAAGGTACCGGTGACCACGGTTGCGAATACATGACCGGCGGTACCGTCGTCGTGTTGGGTAAGACTGGCCGTAACTTTGCTGCCGGTATGTCCGGTGGCGTGGCTTACGTCTTCGACGAAGACGGCCAGTTCGCCAAGCGCGTCAACACCGCTCAAGTGTCGCTGGACAAGGTGCTGCCTTCTGCTGAACAAGTCGAAGCCGGTATTCCACAACACAAGGGTCAAACCGACGAAGCCTTGCTCAAGAAGCTCATCGAAGATCACCACCGCTGGACCGGTTCGCTCCGTGCCCGCGAGATCCTCGACAACTGGTCCACTGCCATGGGCAAGTTCGTCAAGGTCTTCCCGACTGAGTATCGCCGTGCCCTGACCGAAATGGGCGCCAAGCAAGAAGCCGCGGCCACAGTTGCCAAGGCCAAGTCCACCAAGGCCAAGGCCTGATCAGGACGTTAGGAGTGAATTGAAATGGGAAAAGTCACTGGCTTTCTGGAATTTGAGCGTCTGGAAGAGGGCTACGAAGCCGTTGAAAAGCGCGTCAAAAACTACAAAGAGTTCGTCATTGGTTTGACGCCTGAGCAGTCCAAGCAACAAGGCGCGCGCTGCATGGACTGCGGCACGCCCTTCTGCAACAACGGCTGCCCAGTCAACAACATCATCCCGGACTTCAACGACCTGGTGTACCGCAACGACTGGAAGAACGCGATCGAGGTTCTGCACTCGACCAACAACTTCCCCGACTTCACCGGTCGTGTCTGCCCCGCACCTTGCGAAGCCGCTTGCGTGTTGAACATCAACAATGATGCCGTCGGCATCAAGTCGATCGAACACGCGATCGTGGACCGCGCCTGGGCCGAAGGCTGGATCAAGCCTCAGCCTGCCAAGGTCAAGACTGGCAAGAAGGTTGCCATCGTGGGCTCCGGCCCCGCTGGCATGGCCGCTGCCCAGCAGTTGGCTCGTGCCGGTCACGCTGTGACCGTGTTCGAGAAGAACGACACCATCGGTGGCCTGCTGCGTTTCGGTATCCCTGACTTCAAGTTTGACAAGGCTCACATCGACAAGCGTGTCAAGCAAATGGAAGCCGAAGGCGTGGTCTTCAAGACCAACGTCATCGTGGGCGACATGCCCAAGGGCTCCAAGGTCACCAACTGGGCCAAGGAAACCGTTTCGGCTGAACAGCTGAAGAAGGACTTCGACGCCGTGATTCTGGCTGGTGGCGCTGAGCAATCGCGTGACCTGCCCGTGCCCGGTCGCGACCTGGACGGCATCCACTTCGCCATGGAGTTCCTGCCCCAGCAAAACCGCGTCAACGCTGGCGTGAAGATGAAGGAACAACTCCGCGCTGACGGCAAGGATGTGATCGTCATCGGCGGTGGTGACACCGGTTCCGACTGCGTGGGTACTTCGAACCGTCACGGCGCCAAGAGCGTCACCCAGTTCGAACTGATGCCCATGCCGCCCGAAGAAGAGAACAAGGAGCTGACCTGGCCTTATTGGCCCGTGAAGCTGCGTACCTCTTCCAGCCATGAAGAAGGTTGCGTGCGCGAATTCGCCATCGCCACCAAGGAATTCATCGGCGAAAAGGGCAAGGTCACTGGCTTGAAGACCGTGAACGTCGAGTTCAAGGACGGCAAGTTCGTGGAAATCCCCGGCACCGAGAAGTCCTACAAGGCTGACATGGTCCTGCTGGCCATGGGCTTCACCAACCCCGTCAACACCTTGCTGGAAGGCTTCGGCGTGGAGAAGGACGGTCGCGGTAACGCCAAGGCTTCGACCGACATCGGCGGCTACAAGACCAACGTGGAAGGCGTGTTCGCTGCTGGCGACGTGCGTCGTGGTCAATCGCTGGTGGTCTGGGCCATCCGCGAAGGCCGTCAGGCTGCGCGTGAAGTCGATGCGTTCTTGATGGGTTCCACCAGCCTGCCACGTTGATCTTTGCCCCGCAAGTGCCCCTGCAAAATAGGGGGCGCTGTGGTGAGGGATCCTCGCGGTCCCTGTGATCAGGCTGTAATTCCCCTATGATTGGATGGCCGGTGCATTGTGCACCGGCCAATTTTTTTGCCTATGGCCGCTACCTCGTTCCAA
The DNA here is from genome assembly GCA_046299355.1 of Aquabacterium sp. Taxonomy (GTDB): domain Bacteria; phylum Pseudomonadota; class Gammaproteobacteria; order Burkholderiales; family Burkholderiaceae_C; genus Aquabacterium. Next base: position 70,102 of record JBKBIO010000004.1, read on the forward strand.
TTGCCCGATACCGTTGTGCCTTCGCGCTTGCCCGACACCATGGTCGAGTTGCGTGGCGTCACCTGCGGATATGGTGATCGCATCATCCTCCAGGACATCAACCTTGTCGTTCCCAAAGGCAAGGTCGTCGCGTTGATGGGCACGTCGGGTGGTGGCAAGACGACCGTTCTCCGTTTGATTGGGCGTCAAATCTCGCCCATGAGTGGGCAGGTACTGGTTGACGGGCGTGACATGGCTGATCTGGACGCAGCAGGCTTGATGGCCGCGCGTCGTCGCATGGGCATGCTGTTTCAGTTTGGTGCCTTGTTCACTGATTTGAGTGTGTTCGACAACGTGGCCTTTCCCTTGCGGGAGCACACGCGGTTGCCCGAAGCCCTGGTTCGAGATCTGGTCCTGATGAAGCTCAACGCCGTGGGTTTGCGTGGGGCACGTGACTTGATGCCCAGCGAGATCTCTGGCGGTATGGCCCGGCGCGTGGCTTTGGCGCGTGCCATGGCCCTTGACCCCGAATTGATGTTGTACGACGAACCCTTTGCAGGGCTCGATCCGATTTCGATGGGGGTCGCGGCGCGTTTGATCCGTGAGTTGAACGACACCATGGGGCTGACCAGCATCATCGTTTCGCATGACGTGGAGGAAACCTTCCTGATTGCCGACCATGTTGTTCTGGTGGCCAACGGGCGGATCGTGGCCCAAGGCACGCCCGTGGAGATGCGTGCCAGTGAAGATCCGCTGGTTCGCCAATTCGTCCATGCTGCACCGGATGGTCCGGTTCGCTTCCATCACCCTGCTCAAGACGCAGGCGTGGATTACGGGGTGCGTTGATGTTTCAGTATCTGCGTCCTACTGTCATCGGTCAGGCGGTGCGTCTGAAGATTTCGGACATCGGCTACGCCACAAGACTGTTTTTCAAACTGCTGTTGTCTTTCGGCGCCACCTTTCGTCGTGGCAGATTGGTCGGCGAGCAAATTCACTTTTTGGGCAATCACTCCTTGGCCATCATTGTGGTCTCGGGCCTGTTTGTCGGTTTTGTGTTGGGCTTGCAGGGTTACTACATCCTGCAGCGATACGGTTCCAGTGAAGCGCTAGGTCTGATGGTGGCCTTGTCGCTGGTCCGTGAGTTGGGGCCCGTGGTGGCAGCACTCTTGTTCGCAGGCCGTGCTGGCACCTCGTTGACGGCGGGCATTGGCCTCATGAAGGCAGGTGAGCAGTTGGCTGCGATGGAAATGATGGCAGTTGATCCCATTCAACGCGTGCTCGCACCGCGCTTCTGGGCGGGTGTCATCGCCATGCCCCTATTGGCCGCGGTCTTTTCGGCAGTCGGCATCATCGGTGGCTGGGTTGTGGGCGTCGTCATGATTGGCGTCGATCCCGGCGCATTCTGGTCCCAGATGCAAAGCGGTGTCGAAGTCTGGGCTGATGTCGGTAACGGCTTGCTCAAGAGCGTGGTCTTCGGTTTGACAGTGACTTTCGTGGCCCTTTTGCAAGGTTTCGAATGTCAGCCTACGCCTGAAGGCGTGTCACGTGCGACGACGCGCACCGTGGTGATGGCATCGTTGGCCGTGTTGGCCTTGGACTTTGTTTTGACGGCCATGATGTTCTCCATCTGATGGCCATCTTTGGAACGAGGAAGAATAAACATGCAAAGATCAAAGCATGACGTGTGGGTGGGGTTGTTTGTCCTGATCGGAGCCGCGGCCATCCTGTTTCTGGCCCTTCAGGCCGGCAACCTTCTGACCCTGACGTTCGACTCAGGCTATGTCGTCAAGGCTCGCTTTGACAACATTGGTGGTCTCAAGCCCAAGGCCGCCGTGAAGAGTGCAGGTGTGGTCGTCGGCCGTGTTCAAGCCATTCGCTTTGACAGCAAGACCTACCAAGCGGAAGTTGAGATCGCCCTCAATAAGGGCGTGGTCTTTCCCAAAGACACTTCTGCCAAGATCCTGACGGCTGGTTTGCTGGGTGAGCAATACATCGGTCTCGAGCCCGGCTACGAACAAACCAACCTAGCCCAAGGCGATGCCATCAAGAGCACTCAGTCAGCCATCGTCTTGGAAAGCCTGATCAGTCAGTTCCTTTACAGCAAGGCGGCGGAGGGGGCCACCGACGGAGGCGCCAAATGATGGCCGCATCCCGTCGCATCTTGATGGTCGTGTCTTTGGTGTGCGCCACGGTATTGAGTGGTTGCGCCACCCGTCAGAACCCTGACCCATTGGAATCCTGGAACCGAAAGGTGTACAGCTTCAATGACGGATTGGATCGCCGAGTTGTGCGTCCGGCGGCGCAGGCCTATCAGGCTGTGACGCCTGATTTTTTCCGCACCGGGGTGTCCAACTTTTTTGGCAACTTCAAGGACATGTGGTCCACGACCAATTTGTTCCTGCAGGGACGCTTTGGCGATGGCACGGTGGGTGTCTTGCGCGTTGGCATGAACACAACCTTGGGATTGGGTGGCATCTTGGACGTCGCCACGCCAATGCGCCTGTACAAGTCGAATGAAGATTTTGGTCAGACGCTCGGCGTGTGGGGGATGGGGCCTGGTGCCTACATCGTGTGGCCCTTGTTCGGGCCATCTACGGTACGCGACTCCTTGGGGATGCCTGGGGAGATGTATTTTTCTCCAACCACATTGACGCATAATTCGGCGGCCATCAACCGCATGCGGGTCGTCAGTATCCTCAATACGCGCGCCAATTTCCTGGGGGCGACGGGCTTGCTGGATGACGTGGCGCTCGACCAATATGCCTTCCTGCGGGACGCCTACCTGCAAAGAAGGCAGAATCTGGTCTACAACGGCGATCCGCCCGATGACGAGGACGACGATGCACCTGCAGGTGCAGATGACCCGTCAGGCGAGTAAGTCCATTTCAAAGAAACATGTCCTCCGGATGTGGAGGGCGCGCGTTAAGGGATGGCGCATTGGCCAATAAGGCAATGCGCATGCTGTAACGCAAAGGAGCGAGTTTTGAAAACGTTGACACTCAAAGTGTTGGTGGCAGCCGCCCTGGCTGCAACATCTTTGTCATCCTGGTCAGCTGAACCTGTTGCTGCAGGCGCTGTGGTGCAAGCCAATTTGCCCGCCGACGCTTTCATCAAAGAAATCACCAACGAAGTTTTTGCCGCAGTGAAGGGTGACAAAGCCATTCAATCTGGCGATCTGCGCAAGATCATCGCTCTGATCGAAACCAAGATCATTCCCCATGTGAACTTCCAGCGCATGACCGCCTCGGCCGTGGGCCGCAATTGGCGTCAAGCCACCCCTGAGCAACAAAAGCGTTTGCAGGAAGAGTTCAAGAACCTGTTGATCTACACCTACGCGGGTGCTGCGGCTCAGATCAAGGATCAGACCGTGGAGTACAAGCCCATGCGCAACCGTCCCGAGGACACCGAGGTGGTCGTGCGTTCGGTGGTGCGTGGTCAGGGTGAGCCCATCCAGATCGACTACCGACTGGAAAAGGCCGGTACAGCCTGGAAGGTGTACGACGTCAATGTGCTCGGCGCCTGGTTGGTGCAAACCTATCAAAGCAGCTTTGCCCAGGAAGTATCAGCGTCGGGTATCGATGGCTTGATTGCCAAGCTCGCTGAGCGCAACAAGCAACTGGCCGCGAAAAAGCCCCGCTGATCATGTTGATGCTGCCTGCTGTCATCACCCACGCAGAGGTTCCTGCCGTGCTGCGCCTGTTCCGTGAAACGCTGGATCAGGCCGCAGCAGCGGGGCAGGGTGCCGTGGCCATGCTGACGGTGGATGGCTCGGCATTGCAGCAATTTGACTCCAGCGCCTTGGCTGTGCTGCTGGAGTGCCAACGTTTGGCCCGCAGTCGCGGCCGCGCGTTTGCTGTGCAATCGCTGCCGCCCAAACTCATGGAGTTGGCACGTCTGTACGGCGTGGACGGGCTGCTTCAGTCTGCCTGATCAGACTTCTTCGGCCCAAGCAAAGCCATCGCGTGCCACCAGGGCGCTGGCTGCCGGTGGGCCCCAGGACCCCGCCGTGTAAGGCTTGAGAGAGTTGTCGTCAACGCGCCAGCTCTCCAAGATGGGTTCCACCCATCGCCAAGCTTGTTCTTGCTCGTCCGAGCGCACAAACAAGTTCAATCTGCCTGCCAAGGCGTCCAAGAGCATGCGTTCATAGGCGCCCACACGGTCTGTCGGGAAGGCCTTGTCAAAATCCAGATCGAGGGACACAGGGGAGAGCGTTTCCGCACCTTGCCCTGACAGCACACTGGATACCGTTCCCTTGGCCGCGAGCAAGTGCAACTCCAGGCCGTCATCGGGTTGGAGCTTGATCACCAACTTGTTGGGCGTGTTTGCGCCAGGAAAGATCTGGTGCGGCGTGGGTCGAAAGTTCACCACGATTTCAGCGTGGCGACTGGCCATGCGCTTGCCGGTGCGCAGGTAAAACGGCACGCCCGCCCATCGCCAGTTCTGGACCTCGCAGCGCAGGGCCACAAAGGTTTCCGTGTGGCTGTCCTGGGGCACTTTAGATTCTTCCAGATAGCCTTTGACGGCTTGTCCTTCGATCACACCACCGCGGTACTGGCCGCGCACCACATCGCGCGCCACACTGCCCAAATCGAAGGGCTTCAGGGATTTGAGGACCTTGAGTTTTTCATCGCGGATGGCGTCGGCATCGGCGCTGGAGGGGGGCTCCATGGCCACCATCGTCAGGAGTTGCAGCGCATGGTTCTGAATCATGTCCCGCAGGGCCCCGGTGCGGTCATAAAAGTCGCCTCGGCTGCCCACCCCCAGGCTTTCTGCCAGGGTGATCTGGATGTTGGCAATGCTTTCGCGGCGCCACAGCGGTTCGAACAAGACATTGCCAAAGCGCAAGGCCATCAAGTTTTGAACGGATGGCTTGCCCAAGTAGTGGTCAATTCGCAGGGCCTGCTTTTCAGAGAAAACGGCGCCCACCGCGCGATTGATGGACTGCGCGCTGGCCAAGTCATGGCCCAGCGGTTTCTCGAGCACCACGCGCACATGGGGGCCGTTGATGCCCTTGGCGCCCAGTTGCTCACAGATGGTGGGGAACAGATGCGGGCTGGTGGCCAGGTAGATCACGACCGTTTCGGGGGTGCGTTGATCCAGCCATGTTTTCAGCCGTGCGTAATCGTCGGGCTGAGACAAATCCATGCGCAGGTAATGAATTTGCGCCGCAAATTGCGCAAACTCCTCTGGGCTCGGTCTTTTGGCACTGTCGGCCTCTTGCAGTCGTTCTTCTAGCCACAGGCGATAGCGTGTGTCGTCGCTGTCATCGCGCGCCACCGCCAGGATGCGGCCGTCGCGCGGCAACTTGCCATGCCGCCACGCTTGGAACAGCGAGGGCATCAGTTTGCGCCAGGTCAGGTCGCCCGTCCCCCCAAAAAACACCAGATCGAATGCCATGTGTACCGATCAAACGCCGCTTTCTTCGGCCATGCTAGCGAGATTCCAGTATGCCTTGATCGTTTGTCACCAAAATGCATACAAAATAAGGGCAAAGATCCAGTTATTGCGATCCAAGAATTTTGTAAAGCCATGGGTACCCAACTCGAACAACTCAAAGCCGTCACCACGGTCGTGGCCGATACCGGCGATTTCATGCAATTGGCGCAGTTCACGCCGCGCGACGCCACCACCAATCCTTCCTTGATCCTGAAGGCGGTTCAGAAACCTGAATATGCGCCCCTGTTGAAAGAGGTGGTGGCCGCTCATCCAGGCGCAGCACTGGATGACATCGTTGACCGGATTTTGGTTCGCTTTGGCCTGGAGATCCTGAAAGTGGTGCCCGGTCGGGTCTCGACCGAGGTCGATGCGCGCTTGAGTTTTGATCGTGATGCGACCATCGCGCGAGCACGCCGCATCATGGCCCTGTACGAGCAGGCGGGCATTGGCCGCGATCGTGTCTTGATCAAGATCGCTGCAACCTGGGAAGGTATCCAAGCCGCCAAGGTGCTTGAGCAAGAAGGCATCCATTGCAATTTGACCCTGTTGTTTGCTTTTGCTCAGGCGCAGGCCTGTGGCGATGCCGGCGTGCAATTGATCTCGCCGTTCGTGGGCCGTATTTATGACTGGTACAAGAAGTCAGCCGGTGCCAATTGGGATGAAGCAGCCAACGCGGGTTTGAACGACCCGGGCGTAAAGTCGGTGACACGCATTTACGACTACTACAAGCAGCACGGTATCCGCACGGAAGTCATGGGCGCGAGTTTCCGTAACGTGGGGCAAATCCTGGCCTTGGCTGGTTGCGATCTGCTGACCATCAGCCCCGATTTGTTGGCACAACTGCAGGCTGTGGATGCTGTGGCTCACCCGGTGACGCGCTACCTGCAGGCGCCTGCGAATGTACAAGCTGCGCCAGCCCCATTGACCGAAGCGGCGTTCCGCTACGCACTCAACGAAGACGCCATGGCCACAGAAAAATTGGCTGAAGGGATTCGTGCTTTTGCGGTCGATGCCGGCAAGCTGGATGCCATGATCGAGGCGCTGCGTTGATCGGGCATCGGGCATGACCGTGTATCGCTGTGATCAGACTGTCGCCTGGGGGGCTCTCCAGGGGCATTGGCAGGCCCATGGCCGCGATCTGGATTTGCGCCAACTGTTTGAGGTGGATCCCGCGCGGGTGACACGTTTGACGCTCCAAGCCCCGGAGGTTCTGGCCGACCTGTCACGGGTGAAATGGGATGTGGCGACTTTGCGCCACTTGGCTGATTTGGCTCGTGAGTGCCAACTGCCAGCGCGGCGCGACGCCATGTTGCGTGGCGAGGCCATCAATGGCAGCGAGGGGCGGGCCGTGTTGCACACCGCTTTGCGTGCGCCCGAGGGGACTGCACCGCACTCTGACGAGGTTCACGACGTGCTGGACCGCATGTTGGCCTTCGTTGAGCAAGTGCGTGCCAACGCAGGCGGCGCTTTGCCCGGGCACATTCACGATGTGGTCAACATCGGCATCGGTGGCTCCGATCTGGGCCCTCAGATGGTCATTCCGGCGCTGGATCCCTTTGTGCACCCTGGGCTGAGGTTTCACTTCGTCTCCAATGTGGATGGCCACGATTTGATGGAAGTGCTGCGCCGGGTCAAGCCGGCCCACACTTTGTTCATCGTCGCATCGAAAACCTTCACCACCTTGGAAACCATGGCCAATGCCGAGGCTGCCAAGCAGTGGTTTCTGGATCAAGGTGGCTCCCAGGCTGACGTTGCTCGGCACTTTGTCGCCACGACCACCCAGGTCAAGGCGGCGGCCGAGTTCGGCATCGACACCACGTTTGGCTTCTGGGACTGGGTGGGGGGGCGATTCTCGATGTGGTCGGCCATTGGCTTGCCCATCGCGTTGGCCCTGGGTGCCGAACAGTTCCGAGCCATGCTGGCGGGTGCCCGTGCCATGGACGAGCATTTCGCGCAGAGCCCCATCGAGTCCAACTTGCCCATGTTGTTGGGCTTGATGGATGTCTGGAACCGAAATTTCCATGGCTATACCAGCCGCTGTGTCTCGCCCTACTATCACGGATTGCGGCGCTTGCCTGCCTATCTGCAGCAACTGGTCATGGAAAGCAATGGCAAAGGCGTGGATGCTCAGGGGCAGGCCTTGACCTATGCGACGTCTGACGTCGTTTGGGGGGAGCCTGGTACGAATGGACAGCATGCGTTTTTCCAGATGCTGCACCAAGGCACCGACGTGATCCCCGTCGAGTTCATCTTGGTCAAGTCGCCTACATTTGCCACCGAGGTGGCCGCGTCGGAGACTTTGCAGCAACGACTCGCTGATCAGCACCAAGCCTTGTTGGCCAATGGTTTGGCTCAGGCGCAGGCCTTGATGTGGGGGAAGTCGACCGCGGAAGCTGAAGCCGAAGCCCGCCCCCCCACCGCGTCGGCTACGGTTGACGCGCATGAGTTGGCCCGACAGCGGACCTTCCCAGGCAACCGACCCAGCATGACTTTGCTGCTGGACCAGTTGACGCCGCGCGCCTTGGGGGCGTTGGTCGCGCTGTACGAGCATCGCACCTTTGTGGCGGGCGCCCTGTGGGGCATCAATTCGTTTGACCAGTGGGGCGTGGAGTTGGGCAAGGCCTTGTGCAAGAGCGTGACCGCCGCCATGCAGCATGGTGACCTCTCAGCCATGGATGCGGCCAGTGTCGCGATGATTGGGCGCTTGAAGCATCCCTGAGTCGGCTGGGTGAATCCAACCCGATCTACTCGTTTCTCAGATGAAAAAAGCCCGGTGCGAGTCCGGGCTTTTTGTTGGGTCATGTCGGTTCAGGCGTCGACGGTGTCGCTCAGTGCCTTGCGCATCTTTTTCATGGCAGCAGCTTCAATCTGGCGCACGCGCTCTGCACTGACACCGTATTCGGCAGCCAGTTCGTGCAAGGTCATGCCGCCAGAGCCATCGTCGTTGACCTTCAGCCAGCGCTCTTCCACGATGCGGCGGCTGCGGTCGTCCAACTGGGATAAAGCCTGCGTGATGCCGTCGCTGGCGAGCCAGTCACGGCGGGCCGATTCGATCACACGAGTGGGCTCGTTGCGCTCGTCGGCCAGGTAGGCCACGGGCGCGATGCTGCCTTCGTGGTCGTCGTCCAAGGGCGACTCCAGGGCGATGTCGCCTCCTGCCAGTCGCGTTTCCATTTCGACCACGTCTTCAGGGCGAACATCCAGCTCACGCGCCACGCGCATGATTTCGGACTCACTGAAACCAGGGCGGCTGACCTGTGCGTCGTCGGCTTCACCCTTGAATTGGTGTTTGAGCGAGCGCAGATTGAAGAACAACTTGCGTTGGGCCTTGGTGGTCGCCACTTTGACCATGCGCCAGTTGCGCAGGATGTACTCGTGGATTTCGGCCTTGATCCAGTGCATGGCGTAGCTGACCAAGCGCACACCCTGATCAGGGTCGAAACGCTTGACGGCTTTCATCAGGCCGATGTTGCCTTCTTGGATCAGGTCACCTTGGGGCAAACCGTAGCCCACATATTGACGGGAGATCGACACCACCAGCCGCAGGTGAGACAGCACCAGTTTCCCGGCGGCCTGCAGGTCTTGTTGATCCCGCAGACGGCGCGCCAGGGCTTGTTCTTCGTCAGCCTCCAGCATGGGGATGTCTTGAACGGCGCGCACGTAGGCATCGAGGTTGCCCAGCGAGGGCACCACGCTCCAGGGGTCGCGTACAGTCAAGGCAGTGGTTGATGTCATGTTCAGAATCCTTTCGGGTTCGTCTTCAGCTAATACTAGCACTCTATTGCTTTGAGTGCTAACGGCTGAAAAGTTCCCGTCCAGATGGTAGTTCTGCTGTTTCGATCTGAAGCCATGAAAAACGCCTCCCGAGGGAGGCGTTGTGTGGGGCGATGAGGCTAAATCAAGCCTGACGTTGGCGGCGACGAGCCAGCACGCCAACGGTCAGCAGGCCCGCCAAGCCCAGGGCATAGGTTTCCGCTTCGGGCACAGCCGAGATCAGCTTCTCGCTGCGACCGTCGGGCAGACCTTGCAGGTGCACACCAAACTTGAACGCGCCGGAGGCGATGGAAGCAGGGGTAACGCCACTCAGGTCAAACACGATCATTTCGCCGCCGTTGACACCGTTGGTCATGGGCTTTTTGTTGGCCTTGAAATCCACAGTGGTGCCCCAGCCCAAAGAAGCGGGCAATTTGGCGCCACCACCGGTGGTGAACGCCACGCCTGGCATGGGGAAGGGAGACAAGTCCACCGATTGACCGGCTGCGGTCAGAAAGCTGATGCCAGTGATTGACGAGACGTTACCGGGGACGTCGTTGTTGCCAATCAGGAGCATGTTGCCGACGACAGTCCACTGCAACAGAGACTCGCCGACATTGGTGCAACCCAGCGCGTCAGTGGCCGGTGTCACCGCACCCGTGACGCATTCAAACGAATAAGCCTGGGCGGAGCCAACTGCGCCACACAGAGCCAAGGCTGCAGCGGTCTTGGTGAATGCTTGAGTCAGTTGTTTCATGGTGGACTACAAATTGTTACGGCGTTGGAAACATTGTCGGACGATCCGATGCACCGAGGAAATACCCTGATCAAGGGGGATGCCCTGTAAAAAACAAGGGGAGCAGATGCTCCCCTGTTTGTAGGTTCATCTCATGAACTCAGGTTTTGCCATGTGCAACCGCGACCGCAGTCATGTTGACAATGCGTCGCACAGTCGCCGACGGGTTGAGAATGTGGGCAGGGGCGGCGGCACCCAGCAGGATGGGGCCCACGGTGATGCCATTGCCACCCGTCATCTTCAGCACGTTGAACAGGATGTTGGCAGCGTCCAGGTTCGGGCAAATGAGGATGTTGGCGGTACCGTCGAGTGTGGTTTCAGGCAGCAGCTTGGTGCGGACCGATTCACTCAAAGCGGCGTCGCCCTGCATTTCACCATCGGCAGGAACGTTGGGCATGCGAGCCACGAACAGGTCTCGCGCCTTGCGCATCTTCTTGGCCGATGGGCGGCTGCTAGAGCCAAACATGGAGTGCGACAGGAAGGCCACGCGAGGGGGCAGGCCAAAGCGCTTCACTTCTTCCACCGCCAAGACGGCGATGTCAGCCAACTGTTCCGCTGTGGGGTCTTCGTTGACGAAGGTGTCAGCGATGAACAGATTGTGGTTGTCCAGAATCAGCGCGTTCAGGGCTGCCAGGCCATGTGCTTCAGGTCGCACGCCGATGACATCACGGATGTGATCCAGGTGCAGGTCGTAGCGACCGATCACACCGCAGATCATGCCGTCGGCATCGCCCAGCTTGACCATCATGGTGGCGATCAACGAGTTGGAGCGACGCACTGCCACCTTGGACAACTCGGGGGTGATGCCATCACGGGCACGCAGCTTGTGATACGTGTCGTAGTACTGCTTGAAACGGGGGTCATTGCCGGGGTTGACCACTTCGCAGTTCACGCCTGCCTGCAGGCGCAGGCCTGCGCGTTCGATGCGGGTGGCGATCACGTCGGGGCGACCGATCAGAATGGGCTTGGCGATGCCTTCGTCAACTGCTACTTGGGCAGCACGCAGCACGCGCTCGTCTTCACCTTCGGCGTAAGCGATGCGCTTGGGTGCGGCTTTGGCACCCAGGAACAGCGGACGCATGAACAGACCGGTGTTGGTCACGAACTGCATCAGCGATTCACGGTAGGCCTTCAAATCGGTGATGGGGCGTGTGGCCACACCCGATGCCGCCGCCGCTTCAGCCACAGCTGGCGCGATCAACAGAATCAGGCGCGAGTCAAACGGGGTGGGGATCAGGTAGTCTGGGCCAAAACGAAGTTCGCGGCCAGGATAGGCGGCGGCCACTTCGTCCGAGATTTCAGCCTTGGCCAGGTCCGCAATCTGGCGCACGCAGGCCAGTTTCATGGCTTCGGTGATCTTGGTGGCGCCGCAATCCAGGGCGCCACGGAAGATGTAGGGGAAGCACAGGACGTTGTTGACCTGGTTCGGATAGTCAGAGCGACCGGTAGCGATGATGCAGTCTGGGCGGGCGGCCTTGGCCACTTCCGGACGAATCTCGGGCTCGGGGTTGGCCAATGCCAGGATCAAGGGCTTGTCGGCCATGGTTTTGACCATGTCAGCCGTCAACACGCCAGCGGCAGAGCAGCCCAGGAACACGTCGGCACCATCAACCGCATCAGCCAGAGTGCGTGCCGTGGTGGTTTGCTGGTAGCGCTGCTTGGACACGTCCAGCTTGTCGGTGCGCTCGTGGTGGATGACGCCCTTGGAGTCACACACGAAGATGTTTTCGCGCTTGACGCCGAGTTCCACCATCAAATCCAGGCAAGCAATGGCAGCGGCGCCTGCGCCGGAAACCGCCATCTTGATCTCGCCCAGTTGTTTGCCGACCAACTCCAGACCGTTGAGCAAAGCGGCGCTGGAAATGATGGCTGTGCCGTGTTGGTCGTCGTGGAAGACAGGGATGTTCATGCGCGCCGACAGTTGCTTCTCGATGTAGAAGCACTCCGGGGCCTTGATGTCTTCCAGGTTGATGCCGCCCAGCGTAGGCTCGAGCGCGGCAATGATGTCCACCAGCTTGTCAGGGTCGCGTTCGGCCAATTCAATGTCGAACACGTCGACGCCGGCGAACTTCTTGAACAAGCAGCCTTTGCCTTCCATGACCGGCTTGGAGGCCAGGGGGCCGATATCGCCCAGGCCCAGCACGGCGGTGCCGTTGGTTACCACCGCAACCAAATTGCCGCGTGAGGTGTATTCGGCCGCCAAAGTGGGATCTTGCTCGATGGCCAAGCAGGGGTAGGCGACACCGGGCGAGTACGCCAGAGACAAATCACGCTGGTTGGACAGCGGTTTGGTGGGGGTGACGGAGATCTTGCCGCGCGTGGGCAGGCGGTGATATTCGTTGGCTGCGTCGCGCAGGGCTTGTTCGGCGTCGGATAGGGGCTTGGCGGAACTCATTTCGTGCTCTTTTTCTCGGCAGGGGCGTCATGGTACGCGAATTGCGCCCACAACTTGGACTGCAGGGGTTCAAACCCACCCCTTAGTTAACGGGCCATGGTCAAGTTTGGTGCGCCGATGCCGAATTTGACGAGATCAGATCGTCTGCACCGTCGGAATGTTTCATATTGCTAAAAAAGTGATCGACTTCGCTACCCGTGTGTGGCACGAGGTTGCGCCATCAGAACAGATGGATGGGCCCATGGCTCGGCACTTTCGCGCACGTCAGATCCAGGCCGTGTTGGCTCAAGTGCCTTTGGTTTTGGCTGGGTCGATTGCGAATGCATTGGCCCTTGTCACCGTGTTCTGGGGGCGCTTGCACCCCGTGGGGCTGGTCACCTGGGTCTCGATCGTGTTGGGGGCTTTGGTGTTGATGGCGCTGGGGTGGCCCATGTTGATCCGCGACATGGGACGTGCACTCGCTTCTCGACGCTCCAGTCGCCTCGTGGCCCTGCATGTGGGGCTGTTTTCTCTGTGTTGGGCGGTGGTGCCGGTCTATCTGTTTCCGCTCAGTCAAGGGCGGGCAGAGGAATTGATGATCGCCATCATGATCATGGGCATGATTTGCGGCGGGGGCTTCATCCTGGCGCCCCACGTCATGGCGGCAACGGCCTACATCGCGGTGCTGTCGTTGGCCTGCGCGATTGGGGTGATGCGGTCGGCGTATACCAGCCATGGCTTGTTCATGCTGCTCTTGCTGGGCTACGTCGGCTTGTTGTTTGGCATCGTGATGATTGGCGCTCGGCTGTTCATGAGTCGCTTGCGGGCCGAAGCCGAGTCAGACAAACAAAAGCAATTGGTCGACTTGCTCCTGAAAGACTTTGAGGAGCATGCCAGCGACTGGTTGTGGGAAATCGCCCCCAATGGCCATCTGCGCCATGTGTCTGCCCGCTTGGCTCAGGCTTTTGGCTTGCCTGCGCCTTTGTTGCTGCAACGCTCTTTCGTCGAGCTGTTGTACGGGATGGTGCCGAAGGCCGATCCGGTTGGCGAGATGGCGCTCAACACCCTCACCAATCATTTGCGTTTGGGCCAGCCTTTCCGGGACTTGGAGTTGCCGGTCAAAGTAGGGCAGGAGACACGCTGGTGGTCTTTGACGGCCAAGCCTTTGCATGATGAGCGCGGACGCGCGGTGGGTTGGCGGGGTGTGGGTGCCGACATCACCCGGGCACGCAAGGCGCGTGATGACCTGGCGGTGATGGCCAATTACGATTCGCTCACAGGTCTGGCCAATAGGCATCGGTTCTCGACCGTGCTGAATCAAATGGCGACCGATGGGGCGGGGGCGCGCAGCCCTTGCTGTCTGATGTTCCTGGATCTGGACAACTTCAAAACGGTGAACGACACGCTGGGCCATGGGGTGGGCGACCAGTTGCTCAAGGTCGTGGCCAAACGTTTGAAGTCGTGCATCCGAGAGGGTGATTTGCTGGCTCGCTTGGGCGGCGATGAGTTTGCGTTCTTGTCTCTGCTGCGCATGAACCGCGACGAGGCCGAGGTCTTGGCGCGCCGTCTGGTGGCGGCGCTGTCTGAGCCCGTTCAGCTCGATGGCGTGTTGGTCGAGGTCAGCACCAGCGTGGGTGTGGCTTTGGCCCCAGAGGATGGGCAAGACCCTCAGGCCTTGTTGCAGTGCGCTGATTTGGCTTTGTATGCAGCCAAAGCGGCGGGCCGCAACACCTACCGCTTCTTCAGTGTGGAAATGGGCGAGAGCACGCGTGCGCGAGCTCGGCTGCAACACGAGTTAGGGCACGCCCTTGCGACAGAGCAGTTCACCCTGCACTTCCAGCCCCAGATGAACCTGCAGACGGGCGACATGCGTGGCTTTGAGGCGCTGGTGCGCTGGCAACACTCTGAGCGTGGTTTGATCGGCCCTGCGGAGTTCATTCCGGTCGCGGAAGAAACGGGGCAGATCGTGCCTTTGGGCATGTGGGTGCTGCGAGCGGCATGTCGGGCGGCCGTCACCTGGCCAGCCCACCTGCGCGTGGCGGTCAACCTCTCCGCCGTTCAGTTTCGCAGCTCGTCGGTTGTGGACATCGTGGACGAAGTGTTGGCAGAGACTGGACTGGCGGCGGAGCGCTTGGAGTTGGAGATCACGGAGTCGGCCTTGTTGGAGGACGACGAGGCCGCGCAGGCGACCTTGGAGGCCTTGCGCAGCCGTGGTGTGCGAGTCGCGATGGATGACTTTGGCACAGGCTACTCCTCGTTGGCCTATTTGCGGCGCTTCTCGATGGACAAACTCAAGATCGACGGCATGTTTGTGCGCTCGCTGGATCGAGATGTGGACGCCCAAGCCGTGGTGACCGCCATCATCAGTTTGGCGCGCGCCTTGAAGCTGGACACCACCGCCGAGGGCATTGAGACGCCCGAGCAGATGCAGATGCTCAAGGCCCTGGGGTGCGACGACGTGCAGGGCTATCACATCGCTCGCCCCATGGCCGCGGACCAGATCCAGGCCTTCTTGGCACGCTCAACGGTGGCTGAACCCGCCTGATTGCGTGGTTCTCGCGGTGGAACCTTGGCAGGAAATGTGCATCCATGCGAAGCCCCCTGTGATGCAGGGGGATGAATTGTCATCTGGCTGGCTTGGGCCGGTGATACATTGACGCGATGTCAGTTGGCCGCCTGGCCAGCTTCAGAGTATTCATTAGAGGATGAGTGTTATGACTGGGATGCGTGGATGGCTGCAACGCCTGTTCGCTCTGTGTTTGTTGGTGTTTGGTTTTGCGCACGCCGCGCCTGTGGCTGACTATGTGCTGGGTGCGGGTGACACCATTCGTATTTCGGTGTACCAAAACCCCGACCTGACCTTGGAGACACGCGTGTCTGACGCGGGCACCATTTCCTACCCTTTGTTGGGTGAAGTGAAGCTGGGTGGCTTGTCTGTGTCGTCGGCTGAAAAGAAACTGGCCGCAGGCTTGCGCGACGGCAACTTTTTGAAGCAGCCACAAGTGTCTTTGCTGGTCCTGCAAGTCAAGTCCAACCAGGTGTCGGTGCTGGGTCAGGTGAACCGTCCCGGGCGTTATCCGCTCGAGTCGGGCTCGACCAAGTTGAGCGAACTGTTGGCGCAAGCGGGTGGCATTGTGCCTGTGGGCGGCTCCGACATCGTGGTCGTGGCTGGCAAACGTGATGGCAAGCCCTTCCGCAAGGAAATCGACTTTGCCCAAGTGTTCGCTGCTGGCGGTAACGCTGAAGATGTGGTCTTGGAAAACGGCGATGCCATCTGGGTGGATCGCGCCCCCATGATCTACATCTACGGTGAAGTGCAACGTCCTGGCGCCCTGCGTTTGGAGCGTGAGATGACCGTGTTGCAAGCCTTGGCCGGTGCCGGTGGTTTGACCTTGCGCGGCACCGAGCGTGGTGTGCGCCTGAACCGTCGCGATGCCAGCGGACAGATGCAAGTCCTGCAGCCTGGTCTGAATGACAAGCTGCAGGCCAATGACATCGTCTACATCAAGGAAAGCCTGTTCTGATCAGGCCTTCTTTTCCCATGCCACGGCGTAGAAACCGTCTGTGGCATGGCGGTGCGGCCACAGTCTGAGGTGGCCCGCCTCGGTCACCAGCGATTCCGCCTGGCTGACCCCGGCCTGATCCAGTTTTTCGGCGGCATTGAGTTGCACAAAGTCTGGGTGCGCTTGAGCAAACTGCTCTGCAATGGCCTCGTTTTCCGACTTCAACAAGCTGCAGGTGGCGTAAACCAGGCGCCCACCCGGCTTGACCATGCGCGCGGCACTCTTGAGGATGGCCGCCTGCATCTCGTTGAGCTCGGCGATGGCCTTGGGGCTTTGACGCCACTTGATGTCGGGATTGCGGCGCAGGGTGCCGGTGCCGGAACAAGGGGCATCGACCAGCACGCGGTCGATCTTGCCGCTCAGGCGTTTGACACGTTCGTCACGCTCGTGGGCAATGGCGGTGGCGTACACGTTCGACAGACCGCTGCGTGCCAGACGGGGCTTGATCGCATCCAGGCGGTGCCCGGACGTGTCAAAGGCATACAGGCGGCCGGTGTTGCGCATCATGGCGCCCAAGGCCAAGGTCTTGCCGCCGGCACCCGCGCAGAAGTCCACGACCATTTCGCCGCGTTTGGCACCGGTCAACAGGGCGAGCATTTGGCTGCCTTCGTCCTGCACTTCGACCTGGCCGCTGGTGAATACATCCAGCTTTTGCAGGGCAGGTTTGCCGTTGATGCGGATGCCGGTGGGGGAGTAGGTGGTGGGCGTCGCTTCGATCTGAGCGGCTTTCAGTGCCTCCAACACGGCTTCGCGTTTGGCCTTGAAGGTGTTGACGCGCAGGTCCAACGGGGCCGTGCCTGACATGCTGTCGACCAGGGCCCAGAATTCTTCGTCGCCCAATTGCTCGCGCAGCGGGTTAGCCAGCCAGTCGGGCATGTTGTGGCGCAACTTGTCTGGCAGGGTCCCCCGGTCAATGGCCTGGGAGTGCTCGAGCCACTGCGCTTCGTCAGCGGTGATGGCCGCTTTCAGGAAGCTGGGTTGCCCTTGCCAACCCAGGATGGCCAGACGGCGTTCCATGGGGCCTTTGCCAGACTGAGCCAGGTTTTGAAGCAACAGGCGTTGCCGTAGCACGTGGTAGGTGGTTTCGGCCAGGGTGTGCCGCTCGCGCGATCCCAGATTCCGGTTTAGACGGAAAAAGGTCGAGACGACGTTGTCGGCGGCAAATTCGAATTTGAGGACTTCACGCAGCAGGGTGCTGGTCAGGTCGAGTAGGGCTTGAGGATGCATGGACGCGATTATCCGGTGTCCGAGTCCATTCTGGTGGCGCCCAGAGATGTTTCAGTCGTTGAGCCAGGGGGCCGGGGCGCAGCATGTCACGAATCATGTCCACCCATTCATGGACCGTGAGCCACAGGACGTTGTAGCTGTGGACCTGGCGAACAATGCCGTAATCAACCGGCGCGCCCTCTGCGACGAAGGTGCCGAAGATGCGGTCAAAGATGATCAGTGTGCCGCCGTAGTTACGGTCGATGTATTGCGGATTGCGTCCGTGGTGGGCCCGATGGTGTGAAGGGGTGTTGAAGAGGTACTCGTACCAGGCTGGCATTTTCTGAATCCACTGCGTGTGGATGAAGAACTGATACGCCAGGTTGGCAGACAAGGCGAACAGCACCCAACGTGGGTCAAAACCGATCCAGGCCATGGGAACATAGAAGATCCAGTTACCGGCAAAGCTGTAGAGCCAGCTTTGGCGCATGGCGGTGGTGAAGTTCATGTGCTCAGAAGCATGGTGCACCACGTGGGCACACCAGAACCAGCGAATGCGGTGGCTGGCGCGGTGGAACCAGTAGTAGCAAAACTCGACCCCTAGGTACAAAGCCAAGAAGGACAGCGGATTGATGTCGATGGTGGTGAGACGGTATTGGTAGACCCAATCCATGGCCGGCAGGATCACCAGCACGACCCAGACGACATCCACCAGCATGTAGGCGCCGCCCAGATTCATGCTGGCCAAGGAATCGCGCCACTGGTAGACGCCGGTCTTGCGGTAGTGCCACCACTCCATGGCCACGACCAGCACAAACAAAGGTGTCAAACCAATCAAAAACCAGTCACGCCAGTCGGTTTCAGCCAGCAGGTTGAGGAGGGGTGGGGGCAAATCTTGGAACGTCATGGCTTCAACCGAAAAGGAGCATGCTCGCATCTGAACAAAAAGGACAGGTGTATTTCTTGACAGATTGCGCCAAATGGAGGGTTGGGACCCCGCTACAACTCCTGATGCGTTCTGTTACACGTGGCGGCATCATGTGGAAATGGTTGTTTCCCGTGTTGCCGCTTCATACGTTCACCTGCTCTACGAGTACCTCGAAGCAGAGGGCATTGACGCGCCCCAATGGCTGGGGGCTGCACCGTCACTGCAAGAACACTTTGTTCCTATGTCGAGTTGGCAGTCGATGCTGGCCAAGGTGCAGGCCCACGATGGTCGGCCCGCGCTGGGCTTGCGCATTGCTGAAAAAGTCAGTCCGCGACATTTCGGTGTGGTGGGCTACGTGGCGATGGCGTGTGACACCCTGGCAGAAGCCTTGCTGCGCTTGGAGCGCTATCACGCATCGGTCTACGACGCTAACCCTGCCGAGGTGCTGAATTCAGAGCAAGGGGTGACCATTCAGTGGGGCGTGGCCCGTGGGCGACCTGGTGCTTTGGTGGATGAAACTGCCATTGCCAGCTTGATTCAACTGGCGCGCAACATGACGGGGCGCTACTGGCCCATCACGCAGGTTGATTTCGTCAATCCCAAGCCGCTAGACACCACACCCTACGAAGACTTCTTTGGTGGCGTGGTCCGGTTTGATCAACCCGCCACCCGTGTGGTGATTGATCTGCAATACCTGGCTTTGCCCATTCGTCAAATGGATCCGGCGATGTTGGCGGAGTTGGATCGGCAAGCACAAGAGTTGCTCACTCGCGTGTCGGCTGTGCCGGCTGCCGTAGATGCTTGGCGCCGCGCATTGATCCCCTTGATTCGTGAAGGCCGGGCCACCTTGGCCGAATTGGCTGCGGTGCACCACACCAGCCCCCGAAGTCTGCAACGACGCTTGACCGAACATCGGCTGACCTTTCAGCGATTGCTGGATGAAACACG
This sequence comes from Aquabacterium sp., assembly GCA_046299355.1. Classification (GTDB taxonomy): domain Bacteria; phylum Pseudomonadota; class Gammaproteobacteria; order Burkholderiales; family Burkholderiaceae_C; genus Aquabacterium. The sequence goes on from JBKBIO010000004.1 coordinate 89,085, forward strand.
CTTCCAGTTGGCGCGTAGCTATTTGTTGGACTCCACGCTGGACTTGGTTGAGATGGCGCTGTTGCTGGGTTACTCCGAGCAAAGTGCCTTCACTCGGGCGTTTCGTAACTGGACCGGGATGGCCCCCGCGCAGTGGCGCAAAAAGCAGTTGGCCGAGACCTTGAGCGAGGCCGCATGAAATCAGCATTGCCAGCACCACCGGCCGCCTTGGTGCAAGCCGGTGAGGCTTCGATGGGCCGCTACGCCGGTTTCATGCCAAGCTTTGATTGGCAGGGGCTGGCGGGCTTGAAGACCAAAGGGCGACTTTGGCAGTTGACGCATCACAAGCGTTGGCAATACGTCGGCATCGGTTCGGACGCCCTGTTCATAGGCCTGGCGATTGTGAATGTAGGGTGGTGCCAAACGGCCTTTGCCTATGTGTTTGATCGGCAGCGCCAAAAAGTGGTGGCCGATTGGACGACGGATGGCGTGCCAGGCTTGAACGGTGATGTGTCGGCGGAACCGGTCCTGAACGGCCGATCCTGGTTTCGATCCTTTGGCCGACAGTTGTCTATCGAGCAGACTGGTGGGCTGATTCATGTGCGCGTCAAGGCCGGCGGTATCGATCTGGATGCGCAACTCAATTTGAATGGGGCTGCGCCCTTCCTGTTGGCTGTCGGCCCCATCGATGGGGGCTTGGCGCATGCCACCCAGAAGTCTTCTGCACTGGCAGTGCGGGGTCAAGTGACAGTGGGCGGGCAAACTTGGTCTTTGAGTGATGGGATCGGTTGTTTGGACAGCTCCAATGGCTTGCTGGCGCGCGAAACCGCTTGGCGATGGGCCTGCGCGCAAGGTGCAGAGGTCGGCTTCAACTTGCAAGACGGCTATTTTGGGGACAACGAAAACGCACTGTGGTTGGGTCAACAGTTGATTCCTTTGGCGCATGCCAAGTTTGAGTTCGACCCCCAACAGCCCATGAAGCCATGGCGAGTGAGCACCGCGGATGGGCTGCTGGACTTGGAGTTCACACCCGAAGGTGCGCGCAAACAAGACCGCAACTTAGGCTTTGCGGCCAGTTACTACATTCAACCCGTCGGCACATTTTCAGGATGGGTGAAGGCCACAGCCAGTGCGGAGCCCATTCGTGTCGTCAAACTGGTGGGCGTCACCGAAGACCATCGATCCTTGTGGTGAGTCGTGACGGCATGATCCGTTCGGATCATGCTGGACAACGCCACGACACATCGGTTGTGCAGCATTCAGACCATGAATGCTTCACTCATGTCAGCCCCACACGGGTATCAGCGTAGGTGGACTCAGGGCGCTTGGGCTCTGGGATCTTTATTCGGTGTGGCCACATTGGATTGGGCCAGCGGATATGAGGTCTCGGTCTTTTTTCTGTATGTGATCCCTGTGGCCTTGTGCACGCGCTACTTTGGTCGTGCTGCGGGGTGGTCCATGGCTTTGACCGCCACCCTAGTATGGATGGTTGCTGATCGTTGGAGCGGGCATCAATACAGCCAAGAGTGGATTTGGTACGCCAATGCCCTGAATCGCTTCCTTTGTTTCGCTCTCGCCGTTTGGGTGGTGCATTACTTTGAAGTTCGCCGCGCCATCATGCAGCGCCGACTGGATGCATTCGGTGGGGAGAGACCCGTTTGCAGCAGTTGTCACAGCATCAGTGATGACAAGGGCTATTGGTGGTCGATGGATAACTATTTGCGGGAGTTTGGTGGCGCAACACCGCTCTCGCGCGTCTGCCCCGATTGCGCTCGTCACGCGTATGCGCGTGGCGGCTACCGGCAGTCTGCTTGAGGTTCCCGCATCATGTCCTTTCGAATCCTTCACTGCATTTCGTCGGTCAATCCCAAAAAAGGCGGCCCGATTGAGGGCGTCAAACAACTGTCTCGCATCAATCAGCAACATGGTCACCAGATTGAGGTGTTGACCCTAGATTGTCCGGACGACCCTTGGGTGAAAGAGTTCCCCTTACCATGCCATGCCATGGGGCCCACCTATGTGGGCAACTACGCCTATTCACCGCGCTGGGTTCCTTGGCTGAAGGCGCATGCACACCAATATGACGCTGTCATCGTGAATGGCATTTGGCAATACCATGTGTTTGGGGTTTGGCGTGCGCTGCGCGGCACGAAGACGCCTTATTTCGTTTTTACCCATGGCATGCTGGACCCTTGGTTCAAGCGAACTTATCCACTAAAACATCTCAAAAAGTGGTTGTTCTGGCCGTGGGCTGAGTACCGAGCCTTGCGAGATGCTGCGGCGGTGATGTTCACCTGTGAAGATGAGCGTCGATTGGCCAGGCAGTCGTTCTGGTTGTATCGAGCCGACGAGTATGTGGTGAGCTATGGCACCAGTGCCCCGCCAGATCGACCTGTTGAGCAGAAGGCAGCATTCCTGGCCCGTTTTCCTGAATTGGATGGGAAGCGGTGTCTGCTCTTTTTGGGGCGATTGCACGAGAAAAAGGGGCCGGATTTGTTGTTTAAGGCATTTGCCAATGTGAAGGCACGCTCACCCGAATTAGTGCGAGACGTACAAATCGTCATGGCGGGGCCTTCAGATGATGCGTATGGAATGAAGATCAGAAGCCTTTGCAGTAATCTCGGACTCGATCCTGAAACAACTTGGACAGGCATGGTCTCTGGAGATGTGAAGTGGGGTGCATTTCGCCATGCCGAAGCTTTCATCTTGCCATCCCATCAGGAGAACTTTGGCATCGCTGTGGCCGAATCAATGGCGTGTGGCGTGCCAGTGCTGATCTCCAATCAGGTCAATATCTGGCGCGAGATTCAGCATGCCAATGGCGGATTGGTTGATGCAGATTCGGTTGAAGGTACCGAACGGTTGATTCAAGGTTGGCTCGAAACACCTCAGGACCAATGGCGTCAAATGGGTGCCGATGCAAAGAGCTGTTTCAGATCCAGGTTCTTGATCGACCGAACGGCTGAGTCGTTCATCGAGGCCATGGACATCTTTGCATTGAGAAAGCGTCCAGGCCTGACGAAACAACCCGTTTGAGATCACTCGTATTTCAAGCGTGCGTCATTGGGAATGCCTTCAATCGGGCATTCCGCCGTGCCCGGTGTAGGCCGGGTGATGGCTTCCACCATGGCCTGGGTGCCGGCCGGGTCCTTGATCCACTTCTCATAGAACTCATAGGGGCAAGCGGCCACCCCCTTGGGGTCTTCGCCTGAATTGATCTTGCCGGTGTAGCCCCGGTGCAAGAGCTTGTAGAGGTGGTTTTGCGATTGCGCCGTGCTGCGTGCATCGCGAATCAGCCGCTTGCTCAGTTGCGCGTACTGAATGCCATAGTGTTCTTCACCACATTCGCCCAAGGTGCGGCCATCAAAGCCGATGATGGCCGAGTGGCCAAAGTAGCTGTAGACGCCATCGAAGCCGGCTGCATTGGCCACGGCCACATAACTGTTGTTGGCCCAAGCCATGGCTTTGGCCATGAGCACCTGCTGGTCTTTGGCCGGGTACATATAACCCTGGCAGCGCACGATCAACTCGGCGCCTTTCATAGCGCAGTCGCGCCAGATCTCTGGGTAGTTGCCGTCGTCGCAAATGATCAGGCTGATCTTCATGCCCTTGGGGCCGTCAGACACATAGGTCTTGTCGCCCGGATACCAGCCTTCAATGGGCGTCCAGGGCATGATCTTGCGGTACTTCTGAACGACCTCGCCTTGAGGGTTCATCAAGATCAAGGTGTTGTAGGGCACTTTCTTCGGGTGCTCTTCGTGGCGTTCGCCGGTGAGCGAGAACACGCCCCAGACTTTGGCATTGCGGCAAGCCTGCGCGAAGATCTCGGTTTCTTCTCCGGGAATGGTCGAGGCCGTGTCCATCATTTCCTGGCGGTCGTACATGATCCCGTGGGTGCTGTACTCCGGAAAGATCACCAGGTCCAAGCCCGGCAGGCCCAGCTTCATGCCCTCGATCATCTGTCGGATCTTGTGGGCGTTTTGCAAGACCTCGGCCTTGGTGTGCAGGCGCGGCATCTTGTAGTTGACGACGGCGACACCGACGGTGTCGTCACTGCTGGAAATATCGCCGTGAAGCATGTTGGGCTCCTGAAGGTGGGGACACCTAAACAGTTTGAAATCACGCTGGCTTGGGTTCCAATACGTTCTTTGACGTAGCCTTGGCCGCTCACTGCGGTACGCCCTTTGCATGAGTGACGACTATCAGATCATCATCCCGCCATCCTTCATCGAGCTGTACCAGGATGCGCGCAAGCGGCTCACCATTTCACAAGCGGAACTGCGTGATCGCTATGAGGTGTGCGAAGACCTGGCCAACCACCTGACGCGGCATTGCCAGAGCATCCACGTTGAAATTGGTGTGGATGAGCAAGAGGTGCTGGTGCGTTGCCACAAAGGCTTGTGCGCGCCGGAATCCGGGGTGTCCGAATCCGAGGCGCGCTGGGTGGTGACGCGGCTGGCCGAGCTCTTGAGCTGGCCATGGCCCGAGTTCAATGACTGATCATCCAGGGGCGTTTGCTGGGGAACATCTTGTTGCCGTTGGCTCCGGTAACGGTGGCCTTGCTCTTGCCCGTTGAGCAACACCCGCACCCTGCTGGGTGTTTGAGGCGCTGATAGGCGCCATACTCCTTGGAGCTCATGGGGGCGTGTCGGGCACGCTCATTGGTTTCCATGGCGATGCGGGTGTCGCTGCTCACGCAGGCCAGACGCGGTGCGGTCACAAACACACGTTGTGCGTCGGTGCCGCAGTCGGGGCAGGCCAGCGGATCATTGCGAGCGGCCAGCGTTCTGAAGGCTTCAAAGCCACCGCATTGGGGGCAAGCGTAGTCATAGGTAGGCATAGGCCGCTCCAGTCGGTCAGATCACGTCGGGCGAAATCGGCATGTCGATGCTGCCGTCCAGCATCTTGATCGGGCCGGATGCCGTCGGGTTGATGTCGAAGTCAAAGATCTCGGTGGGCAACCACAAGGTGGCGCAGGCATTGGGTACGTCGACCACGCCACTGATGTGGCCTTGAACCGGTGCTGTACCCAAGATGGAGTAGGCCTGCGCACCGCTGTAGCCAAACTTCTTGAGGTATTCGATGGCGTTCAAGCAGGCCTGCCGGTAGGCCACATTCACATCAAGGTAAAGCTGCTTGCCTTTCTCGTCAACCGAGATGCCTTCGAAGATCAGGTAGTCGTTGTAGACGGGCTTGATGGGGCTGGGCTTGAAGATGGGGTTCTTGATGCCGTACTTGGCCATGCCGCCCTTGATCAGGGTGACCTTCATGTGCACCCAGCCGGCCATCTCGATCGCGCCGCAGAAGGTGATCTCGCCATCGCCCTGGCTGAAGTGCAGGTCGCCCACCGACAAGCCAGCGCCATCCACATACACGGGGAAGTAGACCTTGGAGCCACGCGACAGGTCTTTGATGTCGCAGTTGCCGCCGTGTTCGCGTGGGGGCACGGTGCGGGCTGCGGTGGCGGCGGCCTTGTCTTTGGCTTCGCCCGTCAGCTTGCCCATGTGGGCGGTACCGGCAAAGGGTGGGTTGGCCAAGCCGGTCACGCCGGGGTTGGAATCGATCAGTTCTTGCTCGCGGGTGTTCCAGGCTTCGAGCATCTTGTGGTCGGGCAGGCAACCGATCAAACCAGGGTGGATCAGGCCGGCGTAGCTCACGCCGGGCACGTGACGGCTCTTGGTGAACATGCCGTGGATGTCCCAAATCGATTTCTGCGCCAGTGGGAAATGTTCGGTCAGGAAGCCGCCGCCGTTCTTCTTGCTAAAAAAGCCGTTGAAGCCCCACAGCGAGTCTTGCTTGGCGCCAATGTCCAGCAGGTCGACCACCAGCAGGTCTCCGGGCTCAGCACCTTTCACGCCGACCGGGCCGCTGAGATAGTGCACGGTGCTGAGGTCGATGTCGCGCACATCGTCGGCGCTGTCGTTGTTCTTGATGAAACCGCCAGTCCAGTCGTAGGTTTCCAGAATGAACTCGTCACCAGGGTTCACCCAGCAAGCCATGGGGATGTCAGGGTGCCAACGGTTGTGAACGTTTTCGTTGGTGGTGGGCGATTGGGACAGATCGACTTTGATGAGGGTATCAGCCATGGCGTGCCTCGCGTTGTGTAAGAAAGGTGGGGTAAAGATCAGTCAGGTTGCAAACAGAGATCGCAATAGAAATGGGGTCACACAGACAGGTAGGCCTTGATCCGGTCGGCGTCTGTTTCTGCTCGGGTGGTTTCATGAACCAGCCGGCCGCCTTCGATCACGAACAAGCGGTCGGCCACATCCATCGCAAAGCTCAGCACTTGCTCGGAGACAACGATGGTGATCTCGCGTAGCTTGCGGATCTCGTTGAGGGCCTTGGCGATGTCCTTGATGATCGAAGGTTGGATGCCTTCGGTCGGTTCATCCAGCAGCAGCACCTTGGGGTTGGTGACCAGCGCGCGTGCGATGGCCAGTTGCTGTTGTTGTCCCCCCGACAAATTGCCCCCTTTGCGGTTGCGCATGTCAAACAGCACGGGGAACAGGGCGTAGATCTCCTCGGGAATCTTCTTGTGCCTGGCGTTTTCCAAACCGGTCTGGATGTTTTCTTCCACGGTAAGGGTGGGGAAAATCATCCGCCCTTGGGGGACATAAGCGATGCCCTTGGCGACGCGCTTGTAGCTCTCGTCTTTGACAACGCTTTGCCCCGCCACATTGATCTCACCGCCTTTGGCTGGCAGCACGCCCATCAGGCTCTTGAACAGCGTGGTCTTGCCCATGCCATTGCGGCCCATGATGGCCACGGTCTCGTTCTTGTTGGCTTCGAATGAGATACCGTGCAGCGCTTCACTCTGGCCATAGGCCACATACAGGTCTTTGACTTCCAACATGGTGTGTTCCTTTCAGTGGCCGAGGTAAACGTCAATGACCTTGGGGTCGCTTTGCACCTGGTCCATCGTCCCTTCGGCGAGGATCTTTCCTTGGTGCATCACGGTCACCTTTGATGCGATCTGCTTGACGAAGTCCATGTCGTGTTCGATCACGATCATCGAGCGGTTCTTGCAGATGCGTTTGAGCAAGTCCGCGGTCAGCTCTCGCTCCTTGGCGCTCATGCCGGCAATGGGCTCATCCAGCATCAGCAGCTCAGGCTCTTGCATCAGCAACATGCCGATCTCCAGCCATTGCTTCTGGCCGTGAGACAACAGACCGGCTTCCATGTCCAGCTTGTCGGCCAAGCCGATCTCTTCGGCCACCACCTGCACGCGGGCCTTGACCTCGTCGGTGCACTTGAAGCCGAGCGCGCCAAACACGGAACGGCCTTCGGGGTAAGACACTTCGAGGTTCTGGAAGACGTTGAGGTTTTCGTAGATGGACGGGGTTTGGAACTTGCGGCCCACGCCGGATCGAACGATGGCGTGCTCGGACCGCTTGGTCAGCTCCGTGTCCTTGAACTTGATGCTGCCCGCGCTGGCTTTGGTCTTGCCGCAAATCAAGTCGAGCAAGGTGGTCTTGCCGGCCCCATTGGGGCCAATGATCACGCGCAGCTCGTTCTTGTCCACATACAGGTTCAGCTTGTCGATTGCTTTGAAGCCGTCAAAGGAAACCGTCAGGTCCTCGATGTACAGCACAAACTCTTTGGCACTCATGTGGCGCTCCTTTGGAGTTGATACGGGGACGGGGGATCAGGCTTGTTGGCCACTGACACTGTTGGGCAGGCCGCTGCTCTTGGGGGGCAGCACATCGGGGTAAGCCGCTTGCGCTGCCTTGATGCGCGCGGCTTGCTCGCGGCGATCAGCCTGACGCTTGGCCCACCAGGGCTTGATCTTTTGCTCCCACAGGCCAGCCAATCCGTCAGGGAAGGCCATGGTCACGCCGATGAACAACGCAGCCATCAAGAACAACCAGAGATCAGGCGCACTCTCCGAGAAGTAGGTCTTACCGAAGTTCACGATCAGGGCACCGTAGATGGCACCGACCAAGCTCATGCGCCCACCCACCGCCGCAAAGATCACCATTTCGATGGAAGGCACGATGCCCACGAAGGAAGGCGACATGAAGCCAACCTGCAAGGTGAACATCGCCCCGCCAATGGCTGACAACATGGCAGCCAGGCAGAAGGCAAACACCTTGAACATGGACACGTCGTAGCCGGAGAAGCGCACGCGGTCTTCTTTGTCACGCATGGCCAGCAGCAGAGTGCCGAGCTTGGAGGCTTGCACCCAGCGGCACAGCATCACCGAAGCGAGCAACAGACCCACGCACACGAAATAAAGCACGTACTTGGCGCTGTCGGTGCGGATGTCCCAGCCCATCAGTGTCTTCAGGTCGGTGATGCCGTTCACGCCACCAGTGAAACCTTGTTGACCGATGATCAGCACCGTCAAGATCAAAGCAACGGCTTGCGTGATGATGGCGAAGTACACGCCGCCCACGCGTCGCTTGAACATCGCAAAGCTGATGATGAAAGCCAGGATGGTGGGGATGGCCAGCACAGCCAGGATGGCAAAGGGCAGGCTCTTGAAGGGCTCCCACCACCAGGGCAACTCCGTCAACTGGTTCCAGTCCATGAAGTCTGGGATGCCAGGGGTGGATTGGATCTTGGTGCTCTCGGGGTCAGAGGCTTCCAGCTTGAGGAACATGGCCATCATGTAGCCACCCAAGCCAAAGAACACCCCTTGACCGAGGCTCAAGATGCCTGCATGCCCCCACAGCATGACCAGGCCCAGCGCCACGAAGGCATAGGTGAGGTACTTGCCAACCAGGTTCAAACGGAAGATGTCGAGCGTGAGGGGCAGCACGACAATCAGAATCAGGGCCAACAGCGCGATGCTGCCCAGCTTCTGTTTGTTCACCCACGAGTAAAGCGCTTGCATGATGAGACTCCAGGTATGCAGTTCTGAATCTGTGAGCGGTCAGCGACGGACCTTGGCGGCAAACAGGCCTTGCGGGCGGATCATCAAGATCGTCACCACCAGCAACAAGGTCAGCACCTTGGCGTTCGAGCCGGTCATGAAGAACTCGGCAATCGACTGTGTTTGCGCAATACCGAAGGCAGAGGCAACGGTACCCAGCAAGCTGGCTGCGCCACCGAAGGTCACCACCAGGAATGAGTCAACGATGTAGAGCGAGCCACTGGTCGGGCCTGTTGAGCCAATCGTCGTGAAAGCCGCGCCAGCCACGCCGGCGATGCCGCAACCAATCGCGAAGCTCAGACGGTCGGTGCGCTTGGTGTTGATGCCGATGGCGTCGGCCATGACGCGGTTGCTCACGGTGGCACGCACACGCAGGCCCCAGCGGAACTTGTACAAAGCCAACAACAGCAGGGCGGTCACCACAGCGGTCAGGCCCATCACGAACAAACCGTTGATGGGAATGTCCAAGCCTTCTTGCGGTGCCCAGGAGCCCATCAACCAATCAGGCAAGGTGGGGCTCACTTCTTTGGGGCCGAAGGTGGAGCGAAAGACTTGTTGCAGGCCCAGGCTCAAACCCCAGGTGGCCAGCAGCGTATCCAAGGGACGTTTGTAGAGGTGGCGAATCAGTGCCCACTCCGTCAACCACCCCGCCGCAAAGGCGAAGATGAAGGCCGCCACGATGGCGACCGGGAAATACATCTGAATCAGATTCGGTGCGTACTTCTCTGTGAGCGTGGAAGCCAGGAAGATCGTGTAGGCCCCAATGGTCATGAACTCACCGTGCGCCATGTTGATGACGCCCATCTGCCCAAAGATCACGGCCAGTCCCAAGCCCATCAACAGCAGCACGGAAAAGAGACTGAGGCCGGCGAAGCCTTGCATCAGTCCGATGTTGAGCATGTCAGAAAACGTCATGTCCATGTTGGTCACCTTCTTATCGGGAAAAGCCTGCGCCGACCGACCAGCCTCGTTCGACCGACGCAGGAAGCAGACGGTGCCACCAGCACCACCTGCGCGCTCACGCTGTCCAACCCAGTGCACACCACAGGGTTATTGATATCCCTTGGGGAAGGGGTTGGGTTCGATCAGGCCTGGTGACTCGGCCACCACCTTGAACGTGCCGTCCGGCAAGCCCTGGGCAATGCGCGATTTGCTCCACAGGTGATGGTTGGCGTGCACCTTCACATAACCTTCCGGCGCGGTCTTGAGTTCGATGCCAGGCGAAGCCGCCACGACCTTGTCCACGTCGAACGAACCTGCTTTCTCGACCGCAGCCTTCCACAACCAGGGGCCCAGGTATGCGGCCTGGGTCACGTCACCAATCACAGCCTTCGGTCCGTAGGCCTTCTTGAAGGCTTCCACGAACTTCTTGTTGTTGTCATTGGTCAGCGATTGGAAGTACTTCATCGAGCTGTAGAAGCCTGCGAAGTTTTCGCCGCCCACGCCCAGCATTTCGTCTTCGGTCACCGACAAGGTCAGCAGGAACTGCTTGGCGCCCGTGATGCCGGCGGCCTTGAGCTGCTTGTAGAAGGCCACGTTAGAGCCGCCCACCACCGCAGCGAAGATGCAGTCTGGCTTGGCCACCTTGATCTTGTTGATCAAGGAGTTGAAGTTGGTATGGCCCAGTGGGTAGTACTCTTCACCGACGACCTTGCCCAGCTTGCCGACCGACTCGATGTGCTTGCGCGCAATCTTCATCGAGGTGCGTGGCCAGATGTAGTCAGAGCCGACCAAGAAGAAAGTCTTGGCCTTTTTCTCTTTGGCACCCCAGTCCAGACCGTAGATGATCTGTTGCGTGGCTTCCTGGCCGGTGTAGATCACGTTCTTGGACTGCTCCAGACCTTCGTAGAAGGTGGGGTAGTACAGCAGGCCGTTTTCTTTTTCGAAGATGGGCAACACGGCTTTGCGCGAGGCCGAGGTCCAGCAACCGAACACGCACGCGACGCGGTCGTTGACCAGCAGCTTCTTGGACTTTTCAGCGAAGGTGGGCCAGTCGGAGGCGCCGTCTTCCTTGATCACCTTGATCTTGCGGCCCAGGATCCCGCCCATGGCATTGATCTGGTCAATGGCCAATTGCTCAGCCTGGATCGAACCGGTCTCCGAAATCGCCATGGTGCCGGTGGCCGAGTGCAATTGACCCACGATGACCTCGGTGTCGGTCACCGCCAACTTGGTGGTGTTGATCGCCGAAGTGGCGGGGGGCGCGGCATGGCTCAGACCGGTCATGCCCATCAGGGGCAGTGCACCCATGCCCTGCAGCAGGCGACGACGGCTGAGGTCGGAGTTGCGGGGATCGTTTTGATCATGTGACATGAAAAGCTCCTTGCACAAAAAAGGGGTTGCTCATGCCATGTGTTGGTGCTCCGTCTCCTTGTGGTGCATCCAGCACTTGGCCTTGGGTGCAACCTTAGGGATCAGCGGGTTTTCCATGAATACGTTATTCAACGTACATCCATGCGTAGCAAGACCTGGATCGCTTTTTGCATACTCCCTTTCGCCCTGACCAGATCGGAGCCTGTTCGTGTCCGTAGCCCGGCAAAAGATCTTTCGCATTCGCCGCGAGTACAACTCCTGGGTCGCTAACGAGACCCTGGAGGACTACGCGCTGCGCTACACGCCGCGCACGTTTCGCAAGTGGAGCGAATTCAGGGTCGCCAATACCGCGTTTGGTGCCGTGTCTTTTCTGGCTTTGGAAGCGATTGGTGGCGCGATTGCACTGAACTACGGCTTTACCAATGCGATGTGGGCCATCCTCTTGGTGGGGCTGGTCACGTTTTTGACGGGGCTGCCGATCAGCTACTACGCAGCCAAATACGGAGTCGACATGGATTTGTTGACCCGTGGAGCTGGCTTTGGCTATTTGGGTTCGACTCTGACCTCGCTGATCTATGCCAGCTTCACGTTCATCTTCTTTGCGCTCGAAGCCGCCATCATGGCCTTGGCCATTCAGATGGTGTTTGATTGGAGCTTGCCGGTTTGTTATGTCCTGGCGTCCTTGGTGATCATTCCGCTGGTCACCCACGGCATCACGCTGATCTCGCGCTTGCAGTTGTGGACGCAACCCCTGTGGTTTGTGTTGTGGGTGTTGCCCTTTGCCTACGTGGCCTGGCAGCGTCCACAGACCTATGTCGAGTTCACCAGCTTGACCTTCTGCGCTTCATGCCCGAGCGCACGCGACACAACCGCAAACAGTGGTGGACCGCCGTGTTGATTGCCGGCCCTGGGTGGATCATTCCCGGCATGTTGAAGATGATGGCCGGCGCCTTCCTGGCCTTCCTGGCCTTGCAGCAAGAGGTGCCGTTTGAGCGTGCCGTCGAACCCACGCAGATGTATCTGGCGGGCTTCAGTCTGGTGTTCGCTTCACCCACCATGGCCTTGGCTGCCACGGTGCTGTTTGTGATCGTGTCGCAAGTCAAGATCAATGTGACCAATGCCTATGCGGGTTCTCTCGCTTGGTCTAACTTCTTTGCTCGTCTCACACACAGCCACCCTGGTCGTGTGGTGTGGTTGGTGTTTAACGTGATGATCGCCGTACTGTTGATGACCTTGGGTGTCTTCAGTGCTTTGGAATCGGTGTTGGGGCTGTATAGCAATGTGGCGATTGGATGGATCGGGGCTTTGGTGGCCGATCTGGTCATCAACAAACAGATGGGCTGGAGCCCCAAGGGGGTGGAGTTCAAGCGTGCCTACCTGTTTGATTTGAACCCGGTCGGCTTGGGCGCCACCATTGTTTCTGCAGCCGTTGCGATTGCTGCGCATGGTGGTGTGTTCGGCGACACCTTATCTGCCTGGTCGCCCTTTGTGGCGTTGGGTGTGGCCATGGTCATGTCGCCCGCGCTGGCTTGGTTGACCCAAGGCCGGTATTACTTGGCGCGGCCACGGACCGTGCCTTGGCGGCCTGGCCAGTTGGTGAAGTGCTCGGTTTGTGAAAACGAGTTTGAATCGGAAGACATGGCCACTTGCCCTGCCTATGACGCGCCGATTTGTTCTCTGTGTTGCACGCTTGAGTCTCGCTGCCATGATCGGTGTAAGACCCGATCGCGCGCGGCAGAACAGGTGGCGCATGGCTTGAGGCAGGTGTTGCCGCAGGCCTTGTCCAAACGCATGAATTTTCGGGTGGGGCACTACCTGGTGGTGGTGTTGACCTTGGCCGTGTTGTTGGGCTTTGTGGTGGGTGTGGTTTATTACCAAGAGGGGCTGGTGTCGGGGCGGACCGATGTGCTTCAAGGTCCATTCTTGAAGGTGTACGCCTTGCTTGCTCTGGCTGCGGCGGTGTGTGCCTGGTGGGTGGTGCTGGCATCTGAAAGCAGACGGTTGGCGCAAGACGAATCACAGCGCCATAACCAGTTGCTGCAAATGGAGATCGATGCGCACCGCCGCACCGATGCCGCACTTCAAAAGGCCAAAGAAGTGGCCGAGTCGGCCAATCAAGCCAAAACCCGGTACGTGGCTGGCATGACGCATGAGTTGCGTACACCGCTCAATAGCATCCTGGGCTATGCCCAAATCCTGCTGAAAGACGAGCCCACAGGTGGACCACGTCTGGGTGCATTGACCACCATTCACCGCAGTGGCGAACATTTGATGGGTCTGATCGATGGTCTGCTCGATCTGGCTCGCATTGAGGCCGGGCGCCTGAGGTTGGAGTCGGCACCGTTGCCCTTGCGTGCCTTCATCGACGATGTGGTCAGCATGGTGCAGCCCCAGGCGCAGGCCAAAGGCTTGCGCTTTCAGCTCGAAACGCGTGGACGCGTCCCCGAGTGGGTGCAGGCCGATGCCAAGCGCCTGCGTCAGATCTTGTTGAACTTGTTGAGCAACGCGGTGCGCTTCACCCACGCCGGTGAGGTGAAGTTGAGGGTTGACGCGCGGCGAGAAGTGCTGCGTTTTGAAGTGATCGACACCGGCATCGGCATTGCCCCACAAGATTTGGAGCGCATCTTCTTGCCCTTTGAGCGCGGCAGTGCAGGGCGGCGCTCTGCTGAGCCCGGAACGGGTTTGGGGCTCACCATCACACACCTGCTGAGTGAGCTCATGGGTGGGCAGCTGAGTGTCACCAGCCAACAAGGGCAAGGCAGTACCTTTGTGGTGCGGCTGTATTTGCGTGAGATCCAAGCGCCGCAGCAAGCGGAACTGTTTGCTGCCAACACCGGCTTGGTCGAGCAGTTGCGACCGGTCACAGGCTATTTGGGGCCACGTCGAACCCTGTTGGTGGTGGATGATCAACCCACGCAAAGGCAGATGCTCGCTGGCATGTTGTTGCCCCTTGGATTTGTCGTGACCGAGGCGGCCAGTGGTCACGAATGCCTGGAGTGTGTGCGCCATGCCTTACCCGATGCCATCTTGTTGGACATCAGCATGGATGACATGGATGGTTGGCAGACGGCGCGAGCCATTCGGCAAGCCGGATGGACGGATGTGCCCATCATCATGGTCTCGGCCAACGTATTTGAGAACCGCCCTGAGAACCTACAAGCGGCGCAGTGTCAGGGCTTTGTGGCCAAGCCGGTCATGGAGTCTGAGTTATTGCATGCGCTGGGCGCCCACTTGGATTTGGAGTGGGTGGTCGATGCGGTGCCTCCGGCAGCGCTCTTGTCGTCGGATTCATCGGATGCGTCTGCTGCTGTGGATCGAGATTCGCCTTCGGTCTTGCCGGCCGCTTGCCGTGCCGAGTTCTTGAAGCTGGCACAGATGGGCCATGTGCTGGGTCTCAAGGAGGCCGTGGTGAAGTGGCAAGCGATTCATCCAGAACAGAGCGGCGTCTGGTCTTGGGTTTCTCGGTCTATCGAAGCCTTCGACCTCGACGAGGTGGTGCGACGCTTCAGTTCACCTGATGCCAAGGAGGTGGTGTGATGAGCGATGTGGTGTTGGTCGTCGACGATGCACCCGACACACTGCGGATGTTGTGTGATGCACTGGCTGCAGAGGGCTACACCGTGTTGGTGGCCCGTGATGGCGCGCAGGCGATTGAGCGCCTGGCTTTTGTGTCGCCTGACGCCATCTTGATGGATGCAGTCATGCCCGGCATGAGTGGGTTTGAAACCTGCCAAGTCATCAAGGCCCGGGCTGACGGCGCGCACATTCCTGTGATCTTCATGACGGGGCTATCCGATACCACCGATATCGTGGCGGGCTTCGCTGCAGGCGGTGTGGACTACGTCGTCAAACCGGTCCGGATTGAGGAAGTGCTGGTGCGTTTGCAGACCCACATCCGCAATGCGCGTTTGGCCAAAGCATGGTTGAGTGCCAGCGCGCGTCCTGAGCCCGAAGTGCAGCAGCGCATTCAGGATGCGGCCTTGACGCCCCGTGAAACGGAGGTGCTGTCGTGGCTGGCCAAAGGCAAGACCAATCGAGACATCGCTGACATCTTGGGCATGAGCCATCGCACGGTCAACAAGCACCTCGAACACATCTACGAAAAGCTCGGTGTGGAAACACGTGCGGCAGCGGCGGCCTTGGCCAGCCGTACCACGGCTGTTTGACAGGGAGGCGACAAACTCGCATAAACCCTCATGTTTCAAATTGTGAATTAGTGGCTGTATGCGTTAGGCTCGCTGTGTTTGCGGTATGCCCCTTTTGGGGCGCTTGATCGTGTGTCCAAAGGAGTAAGGATGGCGATTCAGCGTAGCGCCGAGACGACCGGTGGTTGGGAACAGTACCGGCGTTTCAGTGAGCTGATCTTTTTGTCGGTCAGCGGACATTTTGTGTTCGCGGTCTTTTATGGTCTGTATCTGGGCGCTGCCCCGATTGGCCTAGGACTGACGCTGCCATCTTTGTTGGTCTTGGCGCTTTTCCCTCTCTCCAAGACACAGATCCGACGCCAACTGCTTCGTTTGCTCAGTCATGCCGCATTGGTCGTTGATTTCATGGGCCTGGTCGTCAGCCTGATCTGGATGGGCATGCCCGCCAGTACCAGCGCTTGGTGGTGTGCGCTGTGGCCCTTGTTCGTGGCGCACCTCATCGGTGTGGTCGACGGTCTGGTGTGGTTTTTGATTGGTGCGGCTGGCGTAACCTTCATCTGGGCCAATGAGCACTACCAATGGATCACGCCGATCTTGCGGCCCGAGGACAACCCTGTCCAGTTGATGCAAGTGGTTTACGTGATGGTGGTGCTGTCATTTGGCTTGATTGTTCGATCGGCCTTTGATCGATACAACCGTGCTATCGAACAAAAGCAACGCACGATCGATGAGCAGCACCAAGCCTTGGCGCAACGCAATCAGACCTTGGAAGACATGCTGCAAGCCGTGCAGCAGGCGAATCTGGAGCGCACCCGCATGTTTGCATCCATCAGTCATGAGGTGCGAACCCCCTTGAACGGTTTAGTCGGATTCCTGCAATTGCTCAAGCAGACCTCCTTGACGCCGCAGCAACTCAGCTACCTTGAGCAGGTCAACAAGTGCAGCGATACCTTGCTTCAGATCGTCAATGAGGTTCTGGACTTTTCGCGATTGGAGTCGGCTCCGACGCAGTTGACGCAAGTGGCATTTGACCCCATCAAAGTGGCACATGAGGCCATCGACATGATGGAATCGGTGGCCCAGCACAAAGGCGTGGTGATCGTGCGGGAACTGCCCTCTACGGCTTTGAGTGTGGTGGGGGACCCCTTGCGGCTGAAACAAGTGATCTTGAACTTGTTGGGTAACGCCTTGAAGTTCACCGAAAAGGGCACGGTGCGCGTGCGGTGTCAGGCTGAGTTAGCCAGTGGCAGCGAGCCTACACTCCATGTCGAAGTGCAAGACACGGGCATCGGCATTCCGCTGGAGGTGCAGGCACAACTGTTCCAGCCCTTCAGCCCAGCGAGTGATCAAACCATGCGTCAATACGGTGGCAGTGGCTTGGGCCTGGCCATTTGTAAGCGCCTGGTCGACATGATGGAGGGCCGAATTGGGGTCAGCAGTCGGCCCGGCAGCGGCAGCCTGTTCTGGTTCGATGTCCCCATTCGCATGGCGAACTGAGCGACGCCTGAACTGAATCAGGCCCGACTTCAGGGAGTCTCGCTCCAAACCACTTGAGGTTGGCCCTGAGTTTGTTGGACGACACCATCTGACGTCGTCAGCGCATCGTCCACAAACCAACGCACCGCACGCGGATAGATCTGATGCTCTTGCCTCAGAACACGAGCGGACAAGGTGTCGCCGGTGTCCCCCGGCAAAACCGGTACGGCCGCTTGGATCACGATGGGGCCGTGATCTAGCTCGGGGGTAACGAAGTGCACGGTGGCACCGGCCAATTTGCAGCCTGCCTCGATGGCTCGCTCGTGGGTATGCAGACCAGGAAATGCTGGCAGCAGCGAGGGGTGGATGTTGAGCAGTCGGCCCTCGTAATGGCGCACAAACCCTTCGGTGAGGATACGCATGAAGCCGGCCAGCACCACCAAGTCGGGTTGGTACTCGTCGATCACGCGGGCCAGTTCGGCGTCAAACGCTTCGCGGCTGTCGAACTGTTTGTGGTCCACCACCGCCGTGGCGACGCCGTGCGACTGCGCAAAGGCCAATCCACCCGCAGAGGCTTTGTTGCTGATCACGGCCGCGATGCGGGCGTTCCATTTTTCCTGGGCGCAGGCGTGAACGATGGCCTCCATATTGGAGCCTCGTCCTGAAATCAAAATGACAATGTTCTTCATGCGGGCTCCAGTGTAGCGCCGCGACCTACAATCTCAGTCCTTCCCCTGTTCACAGTTCATAGCGCGAAAATGGCCAAAACGCAGCGAGTTCTCACCGGCATCACCACCACCGGCACGCCCCACTTGGGCAATTACGTGGGTGCCATCCGTCCAGCCATCGCGGCCAGCCGCCAGGCCGGCGTCGAGAGCTTTTTCTTCCTGGCTGACTATCACGCCCTGATCAAGTGTGCCGACCCGGAGCGCATTGAGCGTTCGCGTCTGGAAATTGCGGCCACTTGGCTGGCGGCTGGCCTCGATCCTGCACGCGTCACGTTTTATCGCCAAAGCGACATCCCTGAGATCACGGAACTGAACTGGCTGCTGACCTGTGTCACCGCCAAGGGCCAGATGAACCGTGCACACGCTTACAAGGCCTCGGTGGATGCCAATGAGGCGGCGGGCGAAGAGACCGATGCTGGCGTGACGATGGGCCTGTACTGCTACCCCATCTTGATGGCCGCTGACATCTTGCTGTTCAACGCCCATCGTGTGCCCGTGGGCCGCGATCAGGTGCAGCACATTGAAATGGCCCGCGATGTGGCCCAGCGCTTCAACCATTTGTTTGGCCAAGGCAAAGAGCTGTTTGTGTTGCCCGACGCCGAAATCGAAGAGAGCGTGGCGACCTTGCCGGGCCTGGATGGCCGCAAGATGTCCAAAAGCTATGACAACACCGTGCCTTTGTTTGAGGGCGGCCCCAAGGCTTTGAAAGACGCGATTGCCCGCATCGTGACCGATTCGCGTCTGCCAGGCGAAGCCAAAGATCCGGACAACGCCCACTTGGTGACCATTCATGACGCCTTTGCCACGCCCGAGGTCAAAGCAGCTTTCCATGCCGACCTGCGTGGTGGCTTGGGTTGGGGGGATGCCAAACAACGCGTGGTGGAGTTGATTGAGGCCCATGTGGGCCCCATGCGCGCCACGTATGCCGAGCTGATGGCGCACCCTGAGCAAATTGAAGACGTGCTGCAAGCCGGTGCCGCCAAAGCCCGTCAAACGGCCACGCCGTTCTTGAATGAATTGCGCCAAGCCGTGGGGTTGCGCCGCATGGTGGCCGTGGCCAAGCCTCAAGCGGCAGCCGAGCAGCAAGCCAAGGTGGCGTTGCCCGTGTTCAAGCAATACCGTGAATCGGACAACCAGTTCTATTTCAAGCTGACCGATGCGCAGGGCCATTTGCTGCTGCAAAGCCGGGGTTTTGCCGAAGGCCGCGAAGCCGGTGGCTGGGTCAAGCGTTTGAAAACCGAAGGCGCGGTGGCTTTGGCGGATGCGCCCGTGTCCCTGCCTGATGGCGTGTCGCGCGAGGCAGTGGAGGCTGCCTTGGCTGCACTGCTGGCATCGCAGGAGTGATCGCGCCACATGGCTGGCATCCACATCACCGACATCGAAGCGGCCATCAACTGGTGGCGCGAACAGTTTCCCGTGGGCGAAGACTTGGGTCTGGCGCCAGAAGTGGCGGCCTTGGCAGAGGTCTACGCCTTGATGGTGTACTACCACGAGACCCTGTGCGACGAGCAGTCCATGCCGCCTGCAGCCAAGCAAGCGTGGTTGGACTGGTATGAGTCCACCCCTGACACACCCTGCATCGCCATTTGCTCGACCAGCCAAGGCGATGACATGTGCAAAGGCTGTGGCCGCACATTTGACGAGGTCCAGTTGTGGCCTGAAATGAGCCCTGCCGAAAAACGCGCCACCTGGCGCCGCATCTCCATCGAATCGAGTGCATGGCGCTTCAATCGCTATGCAGAACGAGCCCGCGAAGGCCAGACGCCCCATGCAGGCTCGGTAGAATCGAACTAACACTGGTCACGATTCCCACATGAACGCACCTACCCCTGGCGCAGAGCCAAGCAAAGAAGAACACAAGCCCACCAACTTCCTGCGCGGCATCATCGACCGCGATCTGGAGCAGGGCACCTACGCCAGCCGCCGTTGGGCTGGCTCGCCGGGTGGCGCGGCGCATCACGAAGCGGGCGAGCCGGATCCCGCCAAGATTCGCACCCGTTTTCCGCCAGAGCCCAATGGCTATTTGCACGTGGGCCATGCCAAGAGCATTTGCCTGAACTTCGGCCTGGCGCGCGACTACGGTGGCGTCTGCCACATGCGCTTTGACGACACCAACCCCGAAAAGGAAGAACAGGAGTACGTCGACTCCATCCTGGACGCGGTAACGTGGCTGGGCTTTGGCTGGGACTCCAAGTTCAACGGCAAGGCTGAAAGCCACCTGTACTACGCCAGCAACTACTTCGACTTCATGTACGAAGCGGCCGAGGCCTTGATCAAGGCAGGCTTGGCCTATGTGGACGAGCAAACGCCCGAAGAAATGCGTGCCAACCGGGGCGACTTCTCCACCCCGGGTAAAGACAGCCCTTTCCGCAGTCGCACAGCTGACGAAAACCTGGCGCGCTTCCGCGAAATGCGCGACGGCAAGCACCCCGACGGGTCGATGGTGCTGCGCGCCAAAATCGACATGGCCAGCCCCAACATCAATATGCGGGACCCGGCCATCTATCGCATTCGCCGTGCCACCCACCACAACACGGGCGACAAGTGGTGCATCTACCCGATGTACACCTTCGCGCACCCCATTGAAGACGCGCTGGAACAAATCACCCATTCGATCTGTACGCTCGAATTCGAAGACCAGCGTCCCTTCTATGACTGGTTGATGGACAAGCTGTCTGCGGTCGGCCTGCTCAAGCAGCCCGCACCCAAGCAGTACGAATTCGCACGTTTGAACCTCACCTACGTCATCACCTCCAAGCGCAAGCTCAAAGCGCTGGTCGATGAAAATGTGGTCGAAGGTTGGGATGACCCCCGCATGCCCACCATCGTCGGCTTGCGCCGCCGCGGCTATACACCCGAGGCCATTCAGCTGTTCTGTGAGCGCATTGGCGTGAGCAAGGCCGATAGCTGGATTGACTACAGCACGCTCGACATCGCCCTGCGTGACGACCTAGAAAACAAGGCCCACCGTGGCATGGCCGTGCTCGATCCCGTCAAGTTGGTGTTGACCAATTGGGACGAGGTCATGGGCGCAGGCCACCTGGAGCCATGTGCCTTGCCCGCTTTGCCTCATCCCCCAGAAGGCACCGAATCGCCGGTGCGCCACTTCAAGCTGGGACGCGAAGTGTGGATCGAGCGCGAAGACTTCGAGGAAGTGCCTCCCAAGGGCTACAAGCGCCTGTTCCCCGGTAACAAGGTTCGCCTCAAGGGCGGCTATGTGATCGAGTGCACCGGCTGCACCAAAGACGCAGAAGGTCGTGTGACCGAGGTGCTGGCCACTGTGGTGCCTGACACCAAGAGCGGCACACCCGGTGCCGATAGCGTCAAGGTCAAGGCCGCCATCACCTGGGTGGGTGCGGCCGATGGCGTCGAAGCGGAGGTGCGCGTGTATGACCGCTTGTTCACCGATCCGCACCCTGACGCGGGTGGCAAGGACTTCAAGGCCAGCTTGAATCCGGATAGCAAGAAGGTCGTGAAGGCCTATGTGGAGCCATCGCTGGCCCAAGCAGCAGCGGATCAGAAGTTCCAGTTCGAGCGCTTTGGCTACTTCGTGGCCGACCGCAAGGACCACCAGCCAGGCAAGCCTGTGTTCAACAAGATCACCGGGCTGAAAGACAGCTGGAAGTGACGCGCGCGCTAGCGTGACTCCGACATCGCGGCCAGGCTAAATAGCCTGGCCGTTTTCTTTGATGATCTCGATGAAGGCGCGAAGTCCGGCCGACATGCCTCGGCGACTGGGGTAGTACAGAAACAGCCGCTCGGGTGGTGGGATCCAGTTGTCGAGCAGGTTGATCAATAGGCCCGCTTCCACCAAGGGCCGGGCTTGTTGCGCATAGGCATAGCTGATGCCCAGGCCCGCTTGTGCGCACTGCAACATCAAGTGTGTGTCGTTGGTGGTCAGCGGTCCCTGCACATCGATGGCCAGCGATTGTTGGCCTTTCCTGAATTCCCATCGGTAGTAGGCCCCGCTGGGAAAGCGAAGTCGGATGCATGGGTGTTGCTGCAAATCGCGAGGGTGTTTGGGCTTGCCGTGGCGCGCCAAGTACTCGGGCGAAGCCACCACCATGAACTCTTGGGGCGGCCCCATGGGGATGGCGACCATGTCTTGCTGCAGACTCTCGCCGTAGCGAACGCCGGCGTCGAAACCCGCCGCGACGATATCAACAAAAGCATCGTCGCTGACCACTTCCACACGCATGCCGGGATGCGAGGTCATGAACTGCGCCACGATGGTGGGCAGCACCCAGTTGGCGGCTGCGCGGGGAGCATTGATACGCAGTAGACCCATGGGGGTGTCGCGAAAGGCATTGACCTCGTCCACAGCCAATGCAATGTCTTGCAGGGCGGGGACCAATTTGTCGAGCAACTGCTGCCCGGCTTCCGTGAGCGACACGCTGCGGGTGGTGCGATGAAGGAGGCGCAGGCCCAGACGGGTCTCCAGGGCACGCATGCTGTGGCTCAGTGCCGAGGGGGTGACGCCCAGTTCCAGCGCGGCTTTGCGGAAACTGCACCACTTCGCCACAGCGGCAAAGGATTGCAAATCTGTCAGATTGGGGGTGTTCATATTGATGAGAATAGCTCATCAATGCGTGAATCAATGTGTGGATTGTCGCAATGGGTTCGGACCATTAACCTGAGTGCCTCTGATCAAACACATGGAGCATGGACATGTATACACACACATCCGAAGGGAATGGGAAGACCTATTTTGTGACCGGCGCATCGTCGGGCATGGGGGCAGCCACAGCCAGGCTACTGGGGCAATCGGGGGCCAATGTCGTGTTGGCCGCCAGACGTGAAGCGGCGTGTCATGACGTCGCCCATGCGATCACGCAAGCGGGAGGCCAGGCGCTGGTCTTGCGAATGGACGCAACGCAAGAACAAGATGTTCAGCATGCCGTTTCGGCTGCGGTTGAACACTTTGGTCGATTGGATGGTGCGTTCAACAACGCCGGGGTCTTGGGACAAGGCAAGCCCTTGTTCGAACTCACAACCGAAGAATTCAATGCGGTCATGCAAACGAATGTGATGGGCGTGTTCTGGTCCATGAAGTACCAGATTGCTGCGATGTTGCGCACCGGCGGCGGCAGCATCGTCAACAACGCATCCATCGTGGGGCAAGTGGCCTTTCCGGGTTTGGCGCATTACACCGCGAGCAAGCATGCGGTGTTGGGCTTGACCCGCGCCGCTGCATTGGAGGTGTTCAAGCAAAGCATTCGAGTCAATGCCGTGTGCCCAGGCCCGATTGAAACACCGATGTCTTTGGCGGGCTTTGGTTCGCCCGAAGCGCTCCACGCGATGATGGCGGCCAGTCCAGCCGGTCGTGCGGGTGCGGTGGATGAGGTGGCGCGCCCCGTCGCCTTCTTGTTGTCGTCTGCATCGAGCTTCATCAATGGCCAGACGCTGACCATTGACGGTGGCTACACGGCGCAGTGACAGCCTGTGGGTGCCGATCAACGCCTTCTGGCTTGAACTGGCAGCCAGATCTCGACGTGGCCGCTGGCGGTTGACGGGTGATATCGATGGTCATACCGCTCAAACGGTGGGGTATGGCCATCTTCCCATTCTTGGGAAGCCTGCAGCCAGGCCATGGCACGCTCCCAGCTTTGTTGAATACCAACGATGGGGCCTTCATGCACAAAGACTGCATAGCGCTGCGGGGGCACGATCATGCGCCCCCACTCAGGTCCGATGCCATCAAAAGACGCCACGGCATGACCACACAAGTACTCCATGCTGTCAGCCGTCACCCCACACACTGCGCCGTAACTGACCGAGGCATCCAGGTTGTTCCATGGCCGTGATGCCGCATTCAGCTCATCCCATTGTTGGGGAATGGTGGCCTGCGCTGACGCAAACGCATGATGTCGGCGTAAGCCCACCAGCTTCATGCCCTGGTGCTCTCGCAGTTCGGGCGGGTTCGATGGCTTCAACATGAGGTGGGTGCCTCCTTGATCAGTGCTGGATGGGCAATTCCATCTTCTTGCTGTTCGGAATTTGCATGCCTTTGCGCTTGCCCGTGAAGTGCTTGAAGGCCACTTGCTGCAAACCTAGCCGCTGGTAGAGTCGTTCTGCGCGAGGATTGGTATCGGCCACATCCAAACCAAAGACGCGATAGCCTTTGTGTTTGGCTTCATCGAGTTTGTGCCGAATCATGGTGGATCCAACCCCCGATCCCCGACGGTCCGGCGCAACGCCAAAATTGGACAGATAGAGTTCACCTCGGCGCGGCTTTTTCATCACGCTGCCAATGTGCCCAGAGCGAGCCAAGACCGGCCATACATCCTTCCAGCCGTAGAAGCGAATTATGTTGGCCAAAGTGCCCAGCGTGAGCTTGCCGTAGCGCTTGGCATCGTAGAAGCACCCTGTTCCCAGCACCCGATCGCCTTCTGCCGCCACGGTGACATTGCGGTGTCCGCAAAAGCCTCGCCCCGATTGAAATTCGTAGCGGATGTAGTCGAGTGCATCGTGCTTGGATGTGCGATAGATGAAGTCGTAGAGCTCGGGGCCAGCGCTGTAAATCATCTGGGCCAGTGCGGCGTCGTCATCGATGCGGGCTTGTCGGATCTCCATGTGTTCCTCTCTGGTGGTTTATCGTGTGAGAGATCCGCCTGAACAACCGGCGAATCAAGTGGCTTGATCAAGTTCGTCGAACAACTCCTTGGCGACCATGATGCCGTTGAGCGCGGCCGGAAAGCCGGCGTACACGGCCATTTGCATGAGCACTTCGACCACCTCCTGGCGGCTACACCCCACATTGAGGGCGCCTTGGATGTGGGCTTTGAGTTCTTTGCCTGCGTTGCCTTGTGTGGTCAGTGAGGCAATGGTGGCGATTTGGCGCTCACGTGGGCTGAGGATGCCCCTGGCGTAGACATCGCCATAGGGGAACTCAATGATCATGCGGGCGAAATCGGGCGCGATGTCTTGCAAGGTCTGCATCACACCTTGACCGACATGGCCGTGAATGGAGGCCAGGGTGCGTTGTCCACGCGCGAAGCGATCTTCCTGATCCATGTGGGTGCTCAGGAGACGTAGTAAGCGCCGGTAGGGGGCTTGGCCAACATCGGTAGCACCAGATCGAACTTTTCTGGTGGGATGGCTTTGGTGGCGCCCTTGTGGGCTGCGACCGATGCCCAAGTTTCGAGCAACACGAACTCGTGTGGGTCGTCTTTGCCGCGTAGCAACTGCACCGATTCGCAGCCATCGGCGGCTTGAATGGTGGGCAGAATGCTCTGCAGAAACTCGAACAAATCCTCAGCGTGGTGCGGCTGAGCGAAGAAGCGATTGATGCGTAGGACTTGCATGACAGGATCGAAGCCGGTGAATGGCTCCGATCCTAGCAAATCATCGGGAGATCACAGACCCGAAGTCAGTTGACCGATGGCCACGCCTGCGGTCAGACCATTCTTAAGCAGCAGGCTGATGTCTGCAGCTGTCAGTTTGCCGCCATTGACCAGATTGTTGATCACGGGGGCTGTGTTGGCCGCGACACCAATCAGGCTCACCACTTGTTGGCCTTGCTTGGGCAGAATGGGTTTGATGATGGTGGCGAAGGAGTTGATCTGATTCAGGCCAGCGATGATCTTGGCTGGGTCGATGTTCAGGCCAGCTTGGCCGGTGACTGCAGCCAAATCGGCATCAGAGATCTCCACCATGTCTTGTGCTGGCATGGGGGTGGTGTCGGCCAGCGCGGCATAGGGGGCGGCGACGATCATGGCGGCGACGATGAGCTTCTTCATTGCTGTTTCCTTATTGATGAATTGTTGGCGTCTTACGTCAAGACGCGCGAGCATCGTCTTACGCCTCGCCGCTCCGTACCCTCGGTGTAACTCCTTAATGCACGGTCGTGCGGGAATATATGGCGAGCTGTGCCTTGACGTCTGATTCTGGTTACGTCAAGCGGTGAGCAGTGGCTTCTCGTTGCGTCAGGATTCTGGTCATCGGCTTGCCACATTTGGCGCCTATGCTCGCGCGCGTGGCACTTTGATGACATGAGGAATAAGCCGTGGATCCCCTGGACGAAGACATCTTGCAACGCATCCATCGCGATTTGATGGACAGCTATGACGAAGAGTACGAATTGGAGTTGGAGGATCGCAACCTGGACCGACTCGCGGCTTCATTGAACCCCGATGATGCTTCGCGGATGGACCTGGATGCCAGACGTGCCTATTTCCGTGAGTTGTTTCGTTTGCAGGGTGAGTTGGTCAAACTTCAGGACTGGGTCGTGCACACCCGTCACAAGGTGGTGATCATTTTCGAGGGGCGCGACGCCGCCGGCAAAGGGGGCGTGATCAAACGCATCACACAGCGTTTGAATCCGCGTGTGTGTCGTGTCGCTGCGCTTCCTGCGCCGAACGACCGTGAGCGCACGCAGTGGTACTTCCAACGCTATGCCGCACACCTGCCTGCCGGCGGTGAAATCGTGTTATTCGACCGGAGTTGGTACAACCGAGCCGGTGTTGAGCGCGTCATGGGCTTTTGCACCGACGACCAATACGAAGAGTTTTTTCGATCCACGCCAGAGTTTGAACGGATGCTGGTCCGCTCAGGGATTCAGGTCATCAAGTACTGGTTCTCGATCTCCGACGACGAGCAGAAGCTGCGCTTCCTGGGACGCATACACGATCCCCTCAAACAGTGGAAGCTGAGCCCCATGGATCTGGAGTCTCGGCGTCGCTGGGAGGAATACACCAAGGCCAAAGAAGTGATGCTCGAACGCACGCACATTGCCGAAGCGCCTTGGTGGGTGGTGCCAGCCGATGACAAGAAAAAGGCGCGACTTAACTGCATTCAGCATTTGTTGACGCAAATTCCGTACTCGGATGTCGAGCGCACACCGATTGCGCTGCCTCAACGAGAGCGTCGAGAGGACTACACACGGCAACCCGTTTCGCAAGACATGATCGTGCCTCAGGTGTATTGATCTCATGCAATACACCTACGGGTCTGAGCGAAATGGTTTGTTGTGCGGCTACTTGTTCGAAGCCAATGAGGCCGGCCGCGCTGTCAGTTTGGAAGAGGCCAAACAATGGTTGAGTGAACACGATCCGTGGAGCCGAGAGGGCTTTGTGTGGTTGCACTTCAATCTGGCCGACGCCAATGCAGAACCATGGATGAGCGCCAATCTCGATGTGGTGCCGGAGTTCTTTGAGGCCCTTCGCGAGGGCTCAAGATCGACCCGCATTGAAGATGCCAATGACACCTTGGTCGCCGTGGTGAATGACGTGGCGTATGAGTTCGCCTTCGATGCATCCGAGATGGCCACCTTGTGGTTGATGGTGAACTCCCGGCTGGTGGTCAGCGCGCGTACGCATCCACTGCGGTCTATTGATCGATTGCGCAAGTCGGTGAAAGAGGGGCGCCGCTTTGAGTCCTCGGTGGCTTTCTTGAACCACTTCTTGCGCAACCAGGGTGACGTTCTGGTTCGCATTGTCAGAGATGCCACATTGCAGGTGGACAGAATTGAAGATGGCTTGCTGAATGGCCGGCTGCAGCTCAAGCGTGCGGAGCTGGGGCAATTGCGACGCGTCTTGGTGCGGTTGCAGCGCTTATTGGCACCTGAACCCGCCGCACTGTTCCGTTTGCAAAGACAGCCGCCACCCTGGATGAGCAGCGAGGAGTTGGATGACCTGCGCCAAGCAACCGAAGAGTTCTCTTTGGTGATCCGAGATCTGTCTGCCCTGCAAGAGCGCATCAAGCTGCTGCAAGAGGAGATTGCCGCTCAAGTTGGCGAGCAAACCAATCGCAGTGTCTTCACACTGACAGTGGTCACTGTTTTAGCTTTGCCCATCAACATGGTGGCCGGCTTGATGGGCATGAATGTAGGCGGCATTCCGTTTGCCGAGCACGCGCACGGGTTTTGGACCGTTGTGGCAATGGTCTTGACCGTGACGGTACTGGCCGGTTGGTTTGCATTTAGAGACCGAGACTAGGCTCGGTCTATGGTACGTCTGGGACGTCTCAACCAGCGGAGTCAGTGCCCGCAGATCGCTTGGTGCTAGGGCGACTGGCTTTTTTTGCCGCAGGACGTCGGCGTGGTTTGCTCGCTTTTTTGGCCGCAGGCGTTGATGCTGTCTCACTCGTGCCTGCGATCGCGGCTTCTGCCGTGATCTCGCTGCGTTCCGACTTGGTGAGTGGCTCGCGAGGTGGCGCATCGACAGGCGCCGTTGCTGGTGCTGCCGTGGCTAGTCCATCGGCATGAACGGCTGGGCCGGCCCCCTCTGTCATCGCCGTCTTGGAGCGCCCGCGACCTCCACGTGTTCGTCGTGGTCGAGATGCAGATTCGCCATGGCCTGCCTCCACTTGGCTTGCTGGCGCAGTTTCCGTATCGTCGGCCAGTGCTGACGACGAAGGTGCTGCTTGCGTGTCCGCGAGATCGGGCTCGATGGCGGACCCGATAGCGATTGCACCTTGGGCTGAAGCTTCCAAGTCTGTTTGTCCCTCAGTGCGCACGGATTGTGTGACACCTGTACCACGCGTCACGAACGCACTGGATTTTTCGTCGCGACCAAACTCCAGCAGGCCACGGTTTTGCGCCTCTTCCAACAAATTGCCAAAGGTGCGAAAGCCATAGTAATTTTCATTGAAGCCGGGATTGCGTCGCTTGATGGCTTCTTTGAGCACCGACGCCCAGATCTTGCCGCCCACATCGCGGTCGGTGACCAAGGCCTCGTAGGTTTCCACCGCCATTTCGATGGCCTTGGTGCGACGCGTGTCCATTTCGGCGCGGCGACGTTGCTCTTCTTCTGGCGACCGGCGTGGGGCGTTGTTGTCGCGGTTGTCACGGCGCGCACTGTTGCGTTGGCTCTCACGAACCAGGTCATCGTAGAAGATGAATTCGTCGCAGTTGGCGATCAGCAAGTCGGAGGTCGATTGCTTGACGCCGACCCCGATCACATATTTGGCGTTCTCACGCAACTTGGATACCAAGGGCGAAAAATCAGAGTCGCCCGAGATGATCACAAATGTGTTGACGTGGGACTTGGTGTAGCAAAGGTCCAGCGCATCCACTACCAAGCGGATGTCGGCAGAGTTCTTGCCAGACTGCCGCACGTGCGGGATTTCGATCAACTCGAAGTTGGCTTCGTGCATGGGAGACTTGAAGGTCTTGTAGCGATCCCAATCGCAATAGGCTTTCTTGACCACAATGCTGCCTTTGAGGAGCAAACGCTCCAGCACGCGCTTGATGTCGAACTTGTCGTAGTTGGCGTCACGAACCCCGAGTGCGACGTTCTCGAAGTCGCAAAACAGGGCCATGCTGATGTGGTCGGAGGGAGATGCCATGGTGTTTGACCTGCGATGTCAATCGCGTTCGGTATAGCTTTGTTTGCGCTTTTGGTTTTTGGCCAAGCGCTGTGCTTTGAGTTCTGCCTCCACAGCCAATGCGTGCTGCAGCCAGTTCTCGAATTGTTCGGGTGTTTCCAAAGTGGCGCGGCCGATCACGCCGCTGCGGAAATCGTTCAACACGATCTCCGCGGCTTTTTGCATGTTGACGCGGCCACCGGACATGACCGCGCCGCGCTTTTTCCCGATTTGGGTGAGCAGTTCGTCATCGTGCATGGTGGCGATGTGGTCGACGTCGTCGAGCTTGTAGCGCGCGGCCAGTTGGGCCGGGTAGGGCGCCTTCAGGCTGTTGATCAACTCCAGGGCGACTTCTTCTTCGTCATAGGCGTTGCGGCCCACGGCACCGCTGGCCGCCAAGTGGTAGCCACCTTTCTCAACGATGATCTTGGGCCAAAGCATGCCAGGCGTGTCAAACAGATAGAAATCGCTCGCCAGGTTGATGCGTTGCTCAATGCGCGTCACGCCCGCTTCGTCGCCAGTCTTGGCGGCTTTGCGGCCCACCAGGGTGTTCATCAACGTGGATTTGCCCACGTTGGGAATGCCACAGATCAGAACCCGTACAGGCTTGTCCATGCCACCCCGGTTGGGCACCAACTCACGGCAAGCCTTGATGAGTTTTTGGGCGGGGGCCGTTTCGCTGGCGTCCAGCGCAATCGCGCGTGTGTCTTCTTTGGTGTTGTACCAGTCGAGCCAGGTTTGCGTGCGTTCGGGGTCAGCCAAGTCTTGCTTGTTCAGCACCTTGAGCTTGGCGCGTGTGCCGGTGAGCTGCGCCAGCATGGGGTTGGCGCTTGAGCCTGGCAGGCGAGCGTCCAGCAGTTCAATGACGACATCGATTTCTTTGATGCGGTCGCTGATGGCTTTTTTGGTCACATTCATGTGACCGGGGAACCATTGAATGCCCATGGTCTACGGATTTGTCTTGCGCAAAAGCGCACATTGTCGTTGGTTCTGGACGAATTGGGTCAAGTTCAACAAAATCACGCCCAAGGCCGGGATTCGCTACCGGTTACTGAAATTTCCCCGGCACTGTCCGATATGCCCTCATACCTTCATGGTCTACAACATGTCGAACGAGCAGTACCTCTCCCTGGCCCAGCATCCCCAGCGTCTGAACGCATTGCAGGCTTACGACCTCTTGGACACCCCAGCTGAGCCGGATTTCGATGCCTGGTTGGGGCTTTTGTCCCACTCGGTGCGGGCGCCTCTGGCATGGTTCGGTCTCATGGGGCCCGACAGCGTGTCTTTGAAAGCACAAATGGGTCTAGAGGGGCGAGAACTGCCCGGCGATGACTGGTTGTGTGTGCAGTTGCTGACACGTCCCAGAGAGCACATTTGGGTGGAAGACTTGGCTGCAGAGGCACGCTGGGCTCAGCATCCCTGGGCGGCCGCGATGCCCAACGCGCAATGTCTGGCCTTGATGCCGGTGGTCGATTCCGCTGGCATGGTGTTGGGTTTGGTCGGTCTCGCCGATACGGTCCCGCGAGCCCAACACGATGTCGTGCTGCAGCAATTGGGGCTGGCCACCACCGTGGTCTTATCGGTGATGGAATCCCGTCGTCGTGCGGGCCAATTGACCCGCCTGGCCATGACCGACCCTCTCACCGGCATTGGCAACAAGGCGCAATTTGATTTGGCCTTGCAGGTGGAAATGGGGCAAGCCATGCGCAGCGGGTCACCGTTTACGGTGCTTTGTATGGACCTTGATGGCTTCAAGGCCGTGAATGATGGTTTTGGCCATGCCGCAGGCGACGAAGTGCTTTGCGAAGTGGCGCGCCGTTTGCGTCAACAGGTGCGCTTGGGCGACACCTTGGTACGCTTGCGTGACGACGAGTTTGCCGTGGTCATGCGCCATGGCGCGGAGGATGCGGCTGAAGTGCTGTCCAAACGGATCACCAAGGCCATTGCCGAGCCCATCGAGCTCACGACCGGGGACACCGTGGGGGTGGGCATCTCCATTGGCATGGCGGCCTATCACGACATGATTGGCTCTGGCGCCGAGTTGGTCGATGAAGCCAACCTGGCGCTGACTCAAACTAAGCGGCGCAATGAAAAGCGCTGGCACATGTTCCTGGGTGGTGGGCGTCGTCTGTTTTGAGCGGTGCTACGAGTGGTAAGTGCGTTTGCAGCCACTCTTGCATCTGCCTTGAGTCATTCAATGTGCGCACGGTGTCGTACACCTCCTGGGCTTCGGGGTAGGTGCGGCGCAGGTAGTTCAGCCACTGTTTCATCCGACCCGCACGGTGTTTGGGCACCACATGCGGGCAGATCAGACCCCAGAAGGCATGCAGCAAGGGAATGATGTCGTTCCAAGTGACGGCGTGCGCACTGCCTGCGATGGCCAGAGCCAATCCGGGATCTGATACGGCGCCTCGGCCGATCATCACATCTTCGCAACCGGTCACGGCTTGGCAGCGACGGGCATCTTCCAGCGTCCAGATTTCGCCGTTGGCGATCAAGGGTAGGCGCACGTGTTGGCGGATGTCGGCAATGCGATCCCAGTAAGCTGGTGGCCGATAGCCGTGCGCCTTGGTGCGCGCATGCACCACCAACTCGGAGGCCCCTGCCGCTTCGATGGACTGGGCGCACGCCTCGGCCAGTTGGTCATCATGGAAGCCCAAACGCATCTTGGCT
Organism: Aquabacterium sp.; assembly: GCA_046299355.1. Classification (GTDB taxonomy): domain Bacteria; phylum Pseudomonadota; class Gammaproteobacteria; order Burkholderiales; family Burkholderiaceae_C; genus Aquabacterium. Next base: position 120,578 of record JBKBIO010000004.1, read on the forward strand.
GACACGGGCAGGTGCGCGGGCACCGCTGCGCGCACGGCCGCCACAATGCGCCCCACATGCTCTGGGTCTTGCAGCAAGGCGGCACCACCGCCGTGGCGATTGACCACCTTCGCGGGGCAGCCAAAGTTGAGGTCGATCCCGGCGGATCCCATCTCGGCCAAGCGCGCGGCGTTGTCGGCCATGCAAATGGGATCCGAGCCCAAAAGCTGCCCACGCACGGGCACGCCTGACGGGGTGCGACTGTTGTTGGCCAATTCCGGCACGATGCGCAAAAACGCTCTGGGCGGCAGCAAGGTGTCGGTGATGCGAATGAATTCCGAGACACACCGGTCCACCCCGCCCAAGCGGGTCAGGATATCTCGCAAGGCGAAATCCAGGAGGCCCTCCATTGGGGCGAGCATGATGGCCATGGGGCGTGTAATGGGGGCAATTCAAGCAGGGCGTAAGTGTACGAAAACGTGAACGGTTGCACAGCGCAGCGGCGTACTTTTGCTTCATGCGTGATCGACCAGCGCCGATAAGAAGACGATCAAGCAAGGATCTTTTTCGTCATGACCACAGAAGCCGTTGAGCGCCCCGCATACGTGCCGCCCAAGGACACGCCTTTCACCACCTCGATCATCGAGGTGTTGGATCAGTTGCGCAAATCCGGTCCGATGCAAAACATCGTGTTCCCTCCCTATCCGGAGTTGTTGCGCAAACTCCAGGAGGCCTTGGCCCAAGAAGAGCCTGATCTGAACGAAGTGTCGCGCATTGCGTCCAGCGATGTGGCCATGTCCATGGCGCTGCTCAAAGCGGCTAACAGCCCTTTGTACGCCTTGGGGCAGCCCGTGCAGACCATTGGTCAAGCCATGAACATCCTGGGCCTGGACAACACGGCGGCCGTGATGACCGGCTTTCTGGCGCAACGCGCTGTGAAGATCAGCAGCTCTCAGTTGGCGCGATTCTGGGAGCGTGCGACCAAGCGTGCCGTGGCCATGGCCTTCATGTCTCGCAAGCTGCCAGGGATGTCGACGGACATTGCCTATACCTTTGGCCTGTTCTGTCACATGGGCATTGCTGTGATGGCGCAAAGTTTGAAGGGATACACCAGCACACTGGTTGAGGCCCTCGCGCGCATTGACCGCTCATTTGTGGAGACCGAAAACGTGAACCACAAAACCGACCACGCTGTGGTGGGCGCCTTGGTGGCGCGCACCTGGCGCATGCACCCCATGGTGGTGGCAGGCATTCGCTTGCATCACGACTTGTCCAGCTTGGGGGACAGCACCATTGACAGCGATGTGCACACTTTGCTGGCGGCAGGATTGGTGGCTGAACAACTGATGCGGGTCCACGAAGGCCTGCAGCCTGATGTCGATTGGAAGACCTATAGCGAAAAAGCCATGGCTTGGCTGCAGATCACCGATGAAGATATGGCCATGTGGCAAGAAGAGCTGAGTGACCTCTTGTCCGATATTTGACGGGGAGCCGCCATGACCGTGACCGCGATTCCTGCGCAGGCTGCGCCGACGATCCAATCGATTTCAGAAGAATTGGACAAGGGACGACGCCAAGGTGCGCTGCAGCGCATCGTCATTCCGCCATGTCCTGAACTGTTGAGTCGCTTACGTGAGGTGTTAGCTCAGCCCGACCCTGATTTGCAGGAGGTGGCTCGCATCGCATCGAGCGATGTGGCCATGTCGGCCGTTTTGATTCGTCAGGCGAATGGTCCGATGTTCGCGGCCGGGCAGCCCGTGCAAACAGTGGGGCAGGCCATGAATCGATTGGGTTTGCAGCAAACCGCATCGGTGCTCACAGGCTTTTTGGTGCAGCGTGCCATCAAGGTCACCAGTGTCCATTTGCAGCGCTTTTGGGAGCGCGCAGCCAAACGGGCCATGGCGATGATCTTTCTGTCGCGCAAGTTTCCCGGCATGTCGGAAGACGTGGCCCATACCTATGGGCTGTTTTGCCACGTTGGCTTACCCGTGATGATGCAAAGCGTGCCGGGCTATGGCGGTACCTTGGTCGAGGCCCGTGCGCGCAAAGATCGCACCATGATTCAGACCGAAAACGTGAACCACAAGACCGACCATGCCGTCGTGGGCGCATTGGTGGCCCGGGTGTGGCGCTTGGCACCCTCCGTCATGGCCGCGATTCGTTTGCATCACGACTACGACATCCTTGAAGACCATCGCATCGATACCGAGGTGAAGATGCTGGCGGCGGTCGGCATGCTGGCTGAGCGCATGATGCACAAGCACGAGGGCATTGAGCCCGATCGTGATTGGTTGGACTCGTCAGCCCAAGTTCTTCAGTGGCTTGAGGTCACCGAAGAAGAACTCGAGACGTGGGACCTGGAGTTGCGCGACATGCTGGACGCGGCCTGAGCGAGGCTCAGGACCGGTCCTCGGAGGTTACTGCCCCAGCAGGTCGTGCAAGGTGATCAGTTCTTGCGTCAGCTTGTGGCGCGCATCCATGTGGATCATGGGCTTGGCCAATTGGTGCGATTCGCGGATCTTCACCGATGAGCTGAGATAAGGTTGCAACACAGGCAGGCCCTCGTCGATCAACTCCTGAACCAATTTCTGAGGCAGATTGGCCCGGGGCTGGAATTGGTTGACCACAATGCCACTCACTGCCAGATCCTTGTTGTGATCGGCCTGGATTTCTTGCACGTTGTCCAGCAGCGTGTAGAGGGCGCGGCGCGAGAAATCGTCGCAGTCAAACGGAATCAGGCAGCCCTGGGCCGCAATCAGCGCCGAGCGGGTGTAGAAGTTCAGGGCGGGAGGCGTGTCGATGTAGATGCGGTCGTAGTCTTCGGCCAACTCTTGCAGCGCATCACGCAGCTTGTAGATCTTGTAGCGCGATTCCAGCTTGGGTTGCAGCTCCTCCAGCATCGGGTGCGAAGGCATCAGGTTCAGGTTTTCCCAAGGGGTTTCGACGATGTAGTCGGTGGCGTTTTTGTCGCGCGCACTGAATCGCAGCGTTTGCTCGAAGAATTCGGCCGCGCTGACATCGGCGTCTTCTTGCGCGCCGCCCAGCAGATAGTGGGTGGAGTTGCCTTGCGGATCCAGGTCGACCACCAATGTGCGCAGCCCTTGATGGGCGCTGATGGCAGCCAGGTTGCTGGTGATGGTGGACTTGCCGACACCACCTTTTTGATTGAAAACAACGTAGCGCATGAGCCGGAACCTTCCTTGTTTCGCGTCAACCGTATTGTGCAACGCAACACGACGACTTTTTTTGCGGGAAGGCCCCAGCTTTGGTGCCCGTTGCGCGGGCACCTGATGCGGATCAACGGCCGGCTTCGGGCAGTTCGATCTTGACTTCGAGCACTTCCAGGTTGTCCTGTCGTTCCATTGATACTTTGATGTCATCCGGATTGATCTGAACGTACTTGGAAATCACGGCCACCAGCTCGCGCTGCAAGTCGGCCAGGTAGGTCGGGCTGGTCGTGCGGGCACCACGTTCGTGCGCCAAGATGAGCTGCAGGCGCTCCTTGGCCACCGTGGCGGTCTGCTTCTTTTCGCCGAGGAAGAAAGACAGGAATCCCATGGTGATCACTTGCCTCCAAACAGGCGCTTGAAGAAGCCGGGCTTGACGGCATCGACAAAACGCATGGGCTTGTCTTCACCCAGGAAGCGGGCGATGACGTCCTTGTAGGCCTCGGACACATCGGAGCCTTCCAGGTGGATGGCGGGCACGCCCTGGTTCGACGCGTTCAGCACCGATTCCGATTCCGGAATAACGCCGATCAGCTTCACACGCAGGATTTCGTGGATGTCTTCCAGCGACAGCATCTGACCGCCTTCGACGCGGTTGGGGTTGTAGCGGGTGATCAGCAGGTGTTCTTTGATCGGCTCGCCACCTTCTTGCGCACGCTTGGTCTTGCTGTTGAGCATGCCCAGGATGCGGTCGGAGTCACGCACCGACGAAACTTCAGGGTTGGTCACCACCAGGGCTTCGTCAGCAAAGTGCATGGCCATCAGGGCGCCAGTTTCAATGCCTGCAGGCGAATCGCAAACGATGTAGTCAAAGCCCATCTCGCCCAGGTCTTTGAGCACGCGCTCCACGCCTTCTTGGGTCAGGGCGTCTTTGTCGCGGGTTTGCGAAGCGGCCAACACATACAGGTTGTCGCACTGCTTGTCTTTGATCAGCGCTTGCGTGAGCTTGGCTTCGTCATGGATGACGTTGATCAAGTCGTACACCACACGGCGTTCGCAGCCCATGATGAGGTCGAGGTTACGCAGGCCGACGTCAAAGTCGATCACGGCGGTCTTGAAGCCGCGCAGGGCCAGGCCCGATGCGAAGCTCGCGCTGGTGGTTGTTTTGCCGACGCCTCCTTTACCGGAGGTCACCACGACGATCTTGGCCATTGGTGGCTGTCCTTTCAACTGTAAGTCTTAGATTTTGATGGCTTCGTAGACCAAACGCTCCCCATCCAGACGAATTTGTGCGGGTTTGCCCAGCACTTCGGGGGGGAGGGGGTTCTCGGTCGTGCGATAAGTGCCTGCGATGGAAAGCAACTCTGGTTCCATGCAGGTGGAAAAAATGCGGGCTTGCGGATTGCCTTTGGCGCCGGCGATGGCCTTGCCGCGCAGTGGGGCGTAGACGTGAATGCTGCCGTCGGCGATCACTTCAGCGCCGTGATTGACCACGGCCAGGACCACCAAGTCGCCGCCCTTGGCGTAAATCTGTTGGCCCGAGCGGAGTGGCTTGTCGATGATCATGGTGGGGGACGAAACCGGCACTTCCACGCGCACTTCGACCGGCACTTCCCGGATCACTTCCTTGACCACCACTTCCGGTGTGGTGGACTGGCGTGGCGCATTGCTCTCTGGCGCTTCGCCCAAACCAGCTTCGAGTGCATCGGCCATTTGCTTGGCGTTACCGCCGCGCACAGCCACCGGGGTCAGGCGGAAGCGCTTGAGCAACTCGATCAGGGCGGGGAAATTGATGGTCGCGACCGCCAAGCTCGACAGGTGGGTGAGGTCAACCACCACGGGATCGTGGCTGAAGAAATCAGGCGTGTCGCCAAACCGTTCGGTCATGGCCGCTTCCAGCGCCTGGAAGTTCCCGGTCTTCAAGATGAAGGAGACCAGGGTGAGCGAGGCGCTTTTCAGGTCGAACAGAGCAGAAGCGTTTCCGGAGGGTGCGGCAGACATCGGACGGCAATCGCTGACAAAAGCGCAAGTTTAAGGCAGAGCGACCGCCTTCCCTGGTAGGGTGGCACCATATCGTCTTGGGAAACATGACCGTGAGGTTGGCTTGATCAGTGTGTTGTCGTCTGAACAGATGGGCCTGATGGTGGCCCTGGGTGCGGGCTTGCTAATCGGCTTGGAGCGCGAGCGCCGCAAAGGTCAGGGACCGGATCGCAAGGCGGCAGGGCTGAGAACCTTCATGGTGGCGGCCTTGGCTGGTGCCGTGTCGCAGGTGATTTCGACGGCCTTGGCGGCGGTGGCCTTGGCTGGGGTGATTGTGTTGGCCGGGGTGTCCTATTGGCGACGTCAGTCGCGTGACCCTGGCCTGACCACCGAGTTTGCTTTGATTGCGACCAACCTGATCGGCGTCTTGGCCGTCAATGAACCCGCCCTGGCTGCCGCGTGCGCCGCCATGTTGGCGGGCGTATTGGCCGCGAAAGAGCGTCTGCATCGTTTCGCAACCGATTGGTTGACCGAAGAAGAACTGCACGATGGGCTGTTGTTGGCCGCCTTGGCGCTGGTATTGCTGCCTTTGCTGCCCAACACACCCGTGTCCTGGTTGGGGCAGTTGTCGCCACAGCGTGTGCTGATGTTGGTGATCGTGATTTTGTGTATGCAGGCCGGGGGGCATTTGGCTCAGCGCTTGTTGGGGGCGCGTGCTGGTTTGGCCTTGTCAGGCTTGTTGGGGGGATTCGTATCGAGTTCGGCCACGATTGCGGCCATGGGCGGCTTGCAACGTGGCGCTCACGTGTCCTGGCGGCTGGCAACTTGCGCGGCCATCTTGTCGATGGTGGCCACGTGGTTGCAAATCTTGTTGATGGCCAGTGTGGTCGCGCCTGCGGCATGGGGGCATGTTTGGCCCCTGGTAATGGTGGGTGGCATGGTGCCCATGTTGTTGGGGGCGATGCTGTGGCGGCAGGATGGGCACGGTGTTCCCTCATCTGCACCTCGCTCGGTGTTGCGCTTGCGCGAGGCCTTGATGGTCGCGGGCTTGTTGCTCGGCGGGGCAATCTTGGTCAACTGGGCGCAACAACGGGGCATGACCAGCCTGCTGATGGGCATCGGTGTGGCGGCTATGGCAGATGCCCATGCGCCCATGGCCAGCTTGCTGTCGCTGTTTGGCGCGGGGCATCTGAGTCATGACCATCTGATCCTGGGGATCATGGTGGCCATGAGCGCGAACGCCATCACCCGGTCCACCGTGGCGGTGGTGTCGGGCGGATGGCGTTTTGGGTCGGGGGTGGCGTTCGCCTTAGGCCTGAACCTGGTCGTGGGCTGGGCGTGGGTGGTGTGGGCCTAGTCAGGCGACCGCAGCCCATCGCCGGGTCAACGTGGCTTTTTGCGCGGGGCCGTGCGAGCGTTGGCAGGGCGGCCGCCAGTCTCTCTCGGCGGCAAGCCTGTGTGCTGCGTCAGCATCGTGCCTGGGCGTGGTTTGCCCTTTTGGATGCCGCGCGGATCTGCAGGTTCCGCGGTGCGGTTGGTGCCTGTGCCATTTCGTTTGACACGTCCCGTGGTGACCACGGAAGCCTTGGTGCCTGAGGCGGTCGAGTTTTTGCGGCGCGCGCTTTCATAAGCCCCATCTGTAGCCGGTTGGTAGTTGGGGATCAGGTGGTTGGGGCCGTTGCCGATCAGGTCGTAGCGACCCATGGCCTTGAGCGCATCGCGCAACAGCGGCCAGTTGTTGGGGTCGTGATAACGCAAGAAGGCCTTGTGCAGGCGGCGGCGCTTCTCACCCTTGACGATGTCGACCTTTTCGCCTTTGCCCGCTTGGCGGCTGATGCCTTTGAGCGGGTTCAAGCCCGAGTGGTACATCGCCGTGGCGGTGGCCATGGGGCTCGGGTAGAAGGTCTGGACCTGGTCGGCCTTGAAGCCATTGCGCTTGAGCCAAATCGCCAGGTTCATCATGTCTTCATCGGTGGTGCCGGGGTGGGCCGCGATGAAGTAGGGGATGAGGTATTGCTTCTTGCCGGCCTCTTCACTGAACTGCTCAAACATCTGCTTGAAGCGGTCATAGGTGCCGATGCCCGGCTTCATCATCTTGGTCAGCGGCCCATTCTCGGTGTGCTCGGGCGCGATCTTGAGGTAGCCACCCACGTGGTGGGTCACCAGCTCTTTGACGTACTCGGGTGCGCGCACGGCCAGGTCATAGCGCAGGCCCGATCCAATCAAGATCTTCTTGATGCCGGGCAGGGCGCGCGCTCGGCGGTACATGCGCACCAGCGGGCCGTGATCGGTGTGCAAGTTCGAGCAGATGCCCGGATACACGCACGATGGCTTGCGGCAAGCGGCCTCAATGGCCTTGGAGGCGCAGCCTAAGCGATACATATTGGCCGTGGGGCCACCCAGGTCAGAGATGACGCCGGTGAAGCCTTTGACCTTGTCTCGGATGTCTTCGATCTCCTTGAGCACAGAGGCTTCGGAGCGGCTCTGGATGATGCGGCCTTCGTGCTCGGTGATGGAGCAGAAGGTGCAGCCACCAAAGCAGCCACGCATGATGTTCACACTGAAGCGGATCATCTCCCATGCGGGGATCTTGGCATCGCCGTACTTGGGGTGGGGCGCGCGGGCGTAAGGCAGGTCAAAGACCAGGTCCATTTCGGGCGTGGTCAAAGGGATGGGCGGCGGGTTGATCCACACATCCTGCGCGCCGGGGCCTTCGCCATGACGCTGGACCAGAGCGCGAGCGTTGCCAGGGTTGGTCTCCAGGTGCAACACGCGGTTGGCGTGGGCATACAGCACCGGGTCGTTGGCCACTTGTTCGTAAGACGGCAGGCGGATGACGGTGCGGTCACGCGCGGGCATGACGATCTTGCCGCTACGCGCGGGCAACACCATTTCAGTGGATGCTGATTTTTTGGAGGCCAAGGCCGGATTGGCCACGATCTTGATCGGCTTGGCGCCACCGGCCAAATCCGCTTGCCCCATTGGCGAGGTCTTCTTGGTGGGATCGAATTCGCCGGCTTCCTCCAAGGCACATGAACCGCCTTGTTCGGCCGCCAGCTGACCGGTGGTCATGTAGGGGTTGATGTGCTGGTCGATGCGTCCGGGCAGGTCCACCTCGGTCGAGTTCAGCTCGAACCAGTCTTGGGCGGAGGTGTCCTTGCGGCGTCGAATGAAAGCCGTGCCACGCACATCGGTGATGGTGGACACGGGCTCGCCCGCAGCCAGGCGATGGGCGACTTCGATGATGGCGCGTTCGGCATTGCCGTAAAGCAGCAAGTCGGCCTTCGCGTCCATCAGGATGGAGCGGCGGACCTTGTCTGACCAGTAGTCGTAATGGGCAATGCGGCGCAGCGAGGCTTCGATGCCACCCATGATGATGGGCACATCTTTGAAGGCTTCGCGGCAGCGCTGGGCATACACGGCCGAGCAGCGGTCGGGGCGGGCGCCACCCAGCCCACCGGGGGTGTAGGCGTCGTCACTGCGAATTTTGCGATCGGCCGTGTAGCGGTTGATCATCGAGTCCATGTTGCCCGCAGCCACGCCCCAGAACAGATTGGGCTTGCCCAGCACCTTGAAGGGCTCGGCGCTCAACCAGTCGGGCTGCGCGATGATGCCCACACGGAAGCCCTGGTTCTCCAGCACGCGGCCGATGACCGCCATGCCGAAGCTGGGGTGGTCCACATAGGCGTCGCCCGTGACGATGATGATGTCGCAACTGTCCCAACCCAGCGCATCCATCTCGGCGCGACTGGTGGGCAGGAACTTGGCCGTGCCGAGGCGTTTGGCCCCAGACAGCCTGTACGGCGTGTAGCTGTCAATGGGCTTGGCGCTGGGGATGGCGGGAGCGGCAGGGGACTCGACGGTCAAATCAGACATGGGGGCAGGGCGCGCGAAGGGCAAAGGGCGTGCAACCCGCTATTGTCGTCGCTCTGCCTCTGGAAGAGGCCCCATTTTTTAAAGGGCTTTTGGGGCGGCGGGATGACCTCAGCGCGTCTGTTTGATCACGTCTTTGAGCAGCCGTGCCTTGGTCTTCTTGCCTTTGACGTTGATTTTGTTGAGCTGAGACACCGCCTTGGCGGCCACGCTGCGTTCGATCGCCACGTAGGTGTGGAAGTCGGTCACGTTGATTTTGCCGATCTGGCTGCCCTGGAAGCCGCCTTCACCCGTCAGAGCACCCAGCAAGTCACCGGGGCGCAGCTTTTCCTTTTTGCCGCCCAGCAACTGGATGGTGACCATGGGCGGCAGCAGGGGCTCTTGACTGGCAGGTGTCAGTTCGCTCAACTTGTGCCATTCGGACTCGCGGCCTTGTTGTAGCTCGATGTTGCCCACACGGCCCATCTCGTCCATGCTGGCCAGGTTCAAGGCCCAACCTTCGGCATCGCCTCGGCCGGTGCGGCCAATGCGGTGAATGTGGATCTCGGGGTCGGGTGTCACGTCCACGTTGATCACGGCTTCGAGTTGGGCGATGTCCAGGCCACGGGCCGCCACATCGGTGGCGACCAGCACCGAGGCGCTGCGGTTGGCAAACTGAATCAGCACTTGATCGCGGTCACGCTGCTCCAGGTCGCCGTGCAAGGCGATGGCCTCGATGCCATGGGCCGTCAGTACGTCGACCAGATCGCGGCATTGCTGTTTGGTGTTGCAAAACGCGATGGTGCTGGCGGGGCGATAGTGCAGCAGCAGTTGGGCGACGGCGTCCAGGCGCGTCTCGCGATCGACTTCATACCAACGCTGGCGGATCTTGCTGGCCTCATGCGTGGCGGCCACTTTGACCTCTTTGGGCTGGCGCAAGAATTGGGCGCTCAGCTTGGCAATGCCTTCGGGGTAAGTGGCTGAGAACAGCAAGGTCTGGCGGTCTTTGGGGCATTGGCGTGCCACGTAGACGATGTCGTCATGGAAGCCCATGTCCAGCATGCGGTCGGCTTCATCCAGCACCAGGGTGTTGAGGGCGCCCAGATCGAGCGTGCCACGTTCCAGGTGGTCCATGATCCGGCCCGGTGTACCCACGGCAATGTGGGCGCCATGGGCCAGGCTTTCAATTTGGGGGCGCATGGTGCTGCCGCCGCACAAAGTGATCACCTTGACGTTAGCCTCGGATCGCGCCAGGCGGCGCACCTCTTGCGCCACCTGATCGGCCAGTTCCCGCGTGGGGCACAGGATCAGGGCCTGAACGTTGAGGTTCTTGACATCCAGGCGGTTGAGCAAGGGCAGCGTGAACGCCGCGGTTTTGCCGCTACCCGTTTTGGCTTGGGCGATCAGGTCATGTCCCGCCAAAGCCAAAGGCAAGCTGGCAGCCTGAATGGGGGTCATGCTCAGGTAACCCAGGCTTTGCAGGGTGTCCTGCATGGCGGGGCTGAGCGGCAGGCTGCCGAAGGAGGGGCTGGATGTCTGAGGTGCGTTCATGGGGCGGATTATCCGCCCTCGTCAGATCAGGCGCGACCCCGCACTTTGGCAACGATCTTTTGCACCAGCGTGACACCGACCAAGACCACGCCACCCGCGATGACCCCAGCGACAGCGTCCAACAGGGTTGGCAAGATGGCTGCGAGGATGGCACCACCGGCTTGCGCCTCAGCCCAGTGCGTGACATGGTGGACGAGATCATGCGCAGCAGGGATGCCGTGCATCAGGATGCTGCCACCCACCATGAACATGGCTGCCGTGCCTGCGACAGCCAGGAACTTCATCAACAGCGGTGCAGCCTTGAGCAAGCCGGTTCCCAAGACCTTGAACGGCCCCGGGCGGCGGTGCAGGTAGAGGCCTGCGTCATCCATTTTCACGATGGCGCCGACCAAACCATACACACCGACCGTCATGATGAGCGCGACCCCTGCCAGCACAGCGAACTGGGTCTGCAGAGGAGACTGCGCAACCGTGCCGAGGGTGATCGCAATGATTTCGGCTGACAAGATGAAGTCGGTACGAACCGCGCCGGTGATCTTTTCTTTTTCGTAGGCCACCAAGTCCACCTTGGGGTCTGACAATGCCTGCACGAGTTGATCGTGGTGGGCTTGGTCTTCTTCGGCCGAATGCAGGAACTTGTGCGCGAGTTTTTCAAAGCCTTCAAAGCACAGGAAGGCGCCGCCGATCATCAACAGGGGTGTGATGAGCCAAGGCGCGAAGACGCTGATCAACAGCGCTGCGGGCACCAGGATGGCTTTGTTCTTGAGAGAGCCTTTGGCGACGGCCCACACCACGGGCAGTTCCCGATCGGCATTGACGCCGGTGACCTGTTGCGCATTGAGAGCCAGGTCATCGCCCAGGACGCCTGAGGTCTTCTTGGCGGCGACTTTGGTCAACACAGCGACATCGTCCAGTACGGTGGCGATGTCATCAATCAATGCCAGGAGGCTGGAAGCCATTGCGATATCCCAATGAGTTTGAAGTCAAACCTGAATTGTCAGGGCAATTGGCCGATATCCGATCTGTCTGACGCCCCGAATCGATGGGTGTCGGCATCGCTATGACCACTTCACTCCTCCAGAAAATGACCGTCGGTTGGCAAGGGCAGCGCCAGGAAGTCCTGCGCACATTACTGTTGATGCTGGTGTTGGTGGTCGGTTTGGTCTTGGGTGCCAGTTCAACGGTCCAAGGGTGGATGACGACTCAAGGCGGAACCTGGTTCCCTGTTTCATTGCACACGCTGATGGAGTTCGGTGCGGTGCTGTTTGCCTTCCTGGTGTTTTCGGTCGCCTGGCACACCAGCGTCATTGGTCAGCCAGGTTATGTCTTGTTGATCGGGTGTGGATTGCTTGCCGTGGGGATGATCGACCTCGGGCACACGCTGTCTTACCAGGGCATGCCCATGTTTTTCACGCCAGCGGACACCGAGAAAGCCATTCGGTTCTGGTTGGCCGCGCGCTATACCGCCGCATTGGTCTTGTTGATGGCGGCGCTGCCACTTCGCCCACATACCTGGGGTGGCGGGCGCTATGTTGTCTTGGGTGGCACCCTGGTGTATGTGGCTGGTGTTTATACCGTGTGCATCTTCTATCCGGAGGTTTGGCCGCGCACCTTCATTGCGGGTGAAGGCCTGACGCCATTCAAGATCTGGGCCGAGCGTGGCGTGATGGTGTTGTCTGGCTTGGCTGCGTTTGCATTGATCCGTTGGGGGCGGTCGGGGCGGACCTACAACACGCAAGATCTGTGTCTGGCCGCTTTGATCACGGTCTTGTCAGAGGTCTGTTTCACGCTTTACGAGAATGTACATGGCCTCTACATGCTCTTGGGGCATCTCTACAAGATCATTGCCTATTACTTCATCTATCGCGCTGTGTTTGTGACAAGCATGCGCGATCCCTATACCCGGTTGCGTGCCGAGGTCCAGGAGCGCCGCGAGGCTGAACAACGGGTCGAGTTTCTGGCCTATCACGATGTGTTGACGCGACTGCCTAATCGCGAGCTCGCGAAGGACCGTTTTCAACAAGCTTTGGTGGAGTGCCAGCGGCGACGTACCTTGGTGGCGATGGTTTTCATTGATCTGGATGACTTCAAGACGATCAATGACACCTTGGGGCATGCCGTGGGCGATCGCTTGTTGCAGTGGGTGGCGCAGTGCTTGCGTGAGCATGTCCGTCAATCCGATACGGTATGTCGCCTGGGTGGGGATGAGTTCTTGTTGATTCTCAAGGACCTGCCGGATGTCGAATCGGTCGTGCCTGTGGTGACCAAACTTCTGGCTGAGTTGTCCAAGCCCATGGTGTTGGACGGTCATGAACTCGCCACCGCGGGTTCGATGGGGATTGCCATGGCACCCCACGATGGACAGGACTTTGAGACCTTGTCGCAGCATGCTGACATCGCCATGTATCGCGCCAAGGAAGAGGGGCGTCACACCTATCGGTTCTTTGACGATCGCATGAACCGTGAGTTGTTGGAACGCATGACCTTGCAGCAAGATTTGCGCAAAGCCCTCGACCAGAAACAGTTTGAGCTGTTCTACCAGCCCCAAATGGATTTGAGCACCCGTCAGTTGGTGGGGGTGGAAGCGCTGATCCGTTGGCGGCATCCGGAGCGTGGCTTGCTATCGCCGGCCGTGTTCATCCCGGCTGCGGAAGAGAGTGGCCTGATCGTGGCCATGGGCGATTGGGTGATTCAGGAGGCGGCGCGACAAAACCTTGCATGGCAGGCTCAAGGGTTGCAGCCCATGACTGTGGCCGTGAACCTGTCGGCGGTGCAGTTTCGACGCGGCCACCTCGAAGCGGTGGTGCGGGACACCCTGGCCACGACTGGCTTGGCACCCGAGTTGTTGGAGCTGGAACTCACGGAGTCGGTCTTGATCAGTGATTCCGACGCCGTCGAGAGCCGACTCAAAGCCTTGAAGGCCCTGGGCGTGATCTTGTCTATCGATGACTTTGGCACCGGATACTCGAGCCTGTCTTATCTGAGAAAGTTCTCGGTTGACAAGCTCAAGATTGATCAGAGCTTTGTACGTGATCTCATCAAGGCGCCAGAAGACGTCGGTATCGTGCGCGCCATCATTCAGATGGCGCACAGCCTCGGCTTGAAAACCATTGCCGAGGGTGTGGAAACCATGTCGGTGGCGGACACCCTCGCAGGCTTAGGCTGTGACGAGGTTCAGGGCTATGCCTTTGCTCGCCCCATGCCCGCCAATGAGTTGGTGGCCTGGATACAGGCTCAGGCCTGATCCTCGTTGCCCAGGAAGCCACCACTTTGGTGGGCCCACAGGCGCGCATACAAGCCGTTCTGCGCCAGCAGGCTGGCATGGGTGCCTTCTTCTACGATGCGGCCTTGGTCGAGCACGATCAGGCGGTCCATGGCGGCAATGGTCGACAAGCGGTGCGCGATCGCCACCACGGTCTTGCCCTCCATCAGTCGATACAGGCTGGCCTGAATGGCCGCTTCCACTTCAGAGTCGAGTGCACTGGTGGCCTCATCCAAGAGCAGGATCGGCGCATCCTTGAGCATCACCCGCGCAATCGCGATGCGCTGGCGTTGTCCGCCTGACAACTTCACGCCACGCTCGCCCACGTGTGCATCGTAGCCCTGGCGTCCATGCGGATCGGTCAGGCTGGCAATGAAATCGGCCGCTTCTGCGCGTTGGGCGGCTTGCATCATGTCGACATCCGACGCATCGGGCTTGCCGTACAGGATGTTGTCGCGCACGGATCGATGCAGCAAAGAGGTGTCTTGGGTGACCATGCCAATCTGCGCCCGCAGGCTGTTTTGCGTCACCTGGCGGATGTCTTGTCCATCAATGGTGATCTGCCCCGATTCCAGGTCATAGAAGCGCAGCAGCAGATTCACGATGGTGGATTTGCCCGCACCGGATCGGCCAACCAGGCCAATCTTTTCGCCGGGTTGAATGCGCAGATTCAAATGTTCAATGACGGGCTTGTGCTCACCGTAAGCAAAACTGACATCCTTGAATTCAATGGCGCCTTGCGTGACACATAGCTCGCGTGCCTCGGGTGCGTCGACGACGGTATGCGGGCGCGACAAGGTGTTGATGCCATCTTGTACGGTGCCCACGTGTTCAAACAGCATGGCCATCTCCCACATCATCCAATGCGAGATGCCATTGAGGCGCAGCGCCATCGCGGTGGCCGCAGCCACGGCGCCAATGCCCACCTGGCCTTGTGTCCACAACCACAAGGCGACGCCACTGGTGCTCAAGATCAGCAGCATGCTCAAGCTGTGGTTGACCACTTCGAAGCCGCTGACCAAACGCATCTGGCCGTGAACGGTCACCATGAAGTCCTGCATGGCCGTTTTGGCATATTGCGCTTCGCGGTGGGCATGTGAAAACAATTTAACGGTCGCAATATTGGTGTACGCATCGGTCACGCGGCCAGTCATCAGCGAGCGCGCGTCGGCCTGCGCTTTGGCTTTTTGACTCAGGCGTGGGATGAAGAACCACAGTGCGACGCCGTAGCACGCCAGCCAACCCAAGAAGGGTAAGAGCAGCCACAAATCAAATCCGCCCACCACGGCACTCATGGTGACGAAGTAAATCACCACGAACACCAGAATGTCGGCCACGATCAGAATGGTGTCGCGCACGGCCAGTGCGGTCTGCATGACTTTGGTGGCAATGCGGCCTGCGAACTCATCCTGGTAAAAGCCCATGCTTTGGCCCAGCATCCAACGGTGGAAGTTCCAGCGCAGGCGCATCGGGAAATTGCCGGCCAAGGTTTGGTGTTTGAGCATGGTTTGCACCATGACCGCCAGCGGGCTGATCAGCAAAATGGCCACCAAGGTCAGCAATTGCGTGCGGTGTTCGGTCCACAGCGCGGCTGGTTTGACCGCAGCCAGCCAGTCCACGATTTGGCCGAGCATGCTGAACAGCAGGGCTTCGAACGCACCCACGAGTGCCGTCAGTGTGGTCATGCCCAACACGTAGCGCTTGAGGCCCTTGCTGCAGGTCCACAAAAAAACAAAAAAGCCCCTGGGCGGGGCGGTGGGCAAATCCTCGGGGTAAGGATTCACCAGTTTTTCAAAGGCACTCCACACGCGCTAGCTCCCTGGATCATGTTCGATCCTGAGCCCCAAGGGTAGCCTATTCTGGCTCAGCCCTGATGGGCCAGGGTCAAGCCAGGGCCAGCACCAAGTTGGCGTCAAAGTATTTGGCCACGGCTTCGTTCTCTGATGCGCCGATCACCGAGCGACCATGGGCGCGCCCCGTGCGTGTCTTGATGGGCGTTTGGCGTTGTTGGCCCAGTTCGTCGGTCAGCAGCACAATTTCAGGCGACATGGGGTCGTTTGTCCGGCGGATGACGACCCCCTGTTCCCCGGTGTTCAACTCCACCAAACAGCCGGGCGGATAGAGCCCCAGTTCGCGGATGATGGTGGCGCCGAAGTACCCCGCGCTGCGTTGACGGAAGATCTCAGCGGCTGCACGTGTGGACAGCATGCCGCTGCGGCTGATGCGAGGGCTGAGCTTGGCGCCGAACACATCGCAGGTGCGCAGCGCATCTGCGGTTTGATCGAGGTCGGTCAGGCCTTGTGGGTAGCCTTTGCCGTCGGGTTGTTCGTGGTGTTGGGCCACGGCAATCAGCCATTCTTCATCGGTCACGCCCAGTTGGCGCAGCATGTGCCAGGTGGCCAATGGGTGCGCCGCAATCGCCTGACGTTGTTCAGCCGTAGGCGGCTCCACTTGTTGTGCCAGCACGATCTGCAAGGCCGTGATGGACAGGTTCATGGTCAGCGCCGCTTTGACGGCACTGTCGATGCGGGGCCCCACCCAGTCCTTGCGTCGCCCAACCAGGGTGATCAACATGCCGGTGTGCATGGCGTGCACGATCCCGTACCGCGCCATCTTTTCAGGGCTGGCATGCACGATGTGGAAAATGGCCAGGTCCGGGTCTTCGTCGACCAGTTTGACCAAGGTGTGAGAGCAATGGTTGATGTCGGCGACAAACGAAGTGCTGTTACCCGGATTCAAGAGCAGGGGTTCCAGCCACTCAGACAGGTCCTGCCAGCGACTCCAACGTAGCAAAGTTTCGGATACAGGTGTGTCTGTCATGGCTTCATCATGAGTCTTGGTGGTGGCCAACATGCTGCTTACCTGTCTTGCAAATGCAATCTGAATGGGGTGCCAAGTGTTCTGACAAGATACGATCAACTTCGGAGTTCGTGCTCAGGTCTTGATCTGCCATAGGACACCGAATGTGAGAAATCTGGCAATTTGAGGATGATTCTTTGCCCGACCCTGCCTCGCGTTTTCGGCTGGCCGTTGGAGGAATGAAGGGCATCAACCGATGGGTGCGGCGGTGCGTCGACCGCCGCCTTCGGCCACGTAGGCGAGCAGTTTCTTCGCCTCTTCGTTGCCAATCGTGGCCTCGGCCAGCAAGAAGCCGCCCACTTCGCCAATACCAACGACTTCGTCTGCACCGGCAGCCTCCATGTACAGGCGCTGAGCGGGATCGAGCAATTCGCTGATGATGCGTGCGTCTTTGTTCACCCGTCGAGCCAACATGCAGTTCACGGCGGTCAGGGCATCGGCATTGCTTTTCTCGGCGTAGTTGGCCAGGACCACCACGGTGTCAGCCGAACGCAGGCAGGCTCGATCAATTGATTCGCCTCGGATTGGGTAGGGCGAGCGAGTGAACATCACCAAGGGGTCGTCGATGGGCTTGTGTTCCATGTCCGCCATGATGACGATGGGGGTGTCATGCAATGCCGGGTCGGCCCTCAAGGTCGAAATGATCTGTTTGCCTTTGAGGTTCCAACCGATCAATACGATGTGGTGTTCGAGCTTGTGCATTTTCAACCCCATTTCCTCTTTGACTTTTCTTTCAATCAGCACTGCTGCGGCCAAAGCGCACAGCAGGGCGGTCAGCAGCTTGGACAAGATCACGGCAAAGCCCATGACGAAGCGGCCGCCGAAGGTCAAAGGTTGTACCGAGGAGTCGCCTGAGGTGGTCATGGTCACCAGCAGGAAGTAGATGGCGTCTCCCAGGGAATGGAGCTTGGGGTTCTTGCCAAATTCGAAGACGTAGATCAGGACCGCGCAGCCGCACCACACCAGCACGAAGATCACGGTCAGCTCCACAATAAAGCGGTAGCGTGCGACTGCCATCAGTCGCATGAACATCGACATGAATCCGATGCGGAAAGCCCCCATGCTGTATCCCCTGGTTGAACAGGTCTGTCTCACTTATATCGGACATGGGCTCTGAAGGGTTGAGGGCAGTTTTGCAAGCTATGACAATTTGCACATCAATTGCGAGATTTATCAAATTGGCTCGTCGGTCTGCGCCTGCGCGAAGTGTGGTGAGTGGCATCGACGATAATGCACAGCTGTATTGTCAGAATGGGTCTGTGATCGACCAAGGCAAGTCATGTTTCAAAGACTGATCGAATTCTTCAAAGCCACGCTGGCTACCACCTTGCTCATCTTGAACATCGTGGTGGCTTTCGCCTGGGTGTTTCCGTTGGGGGTGGTCAAGCTGGTGCTGCCATTCCCCTTCGTGCGTCGGTTCTGCAACATCCTGATCAATCCGGTTGCCGATGCTTGGGTGCACAACAACTCCTTGTGGATGCAATTGGTGCAGCCTGAGCCATGGCACGTGAGCAATGTGTCCGGCCTGTCTCGCAAGGGCTGGTATCTGGTGGGCAGCAACCATCAGAGTTGGGTAGACATCTTGGTCTTGCAGCGTACCTTTGATGGGCAAGTGCCTTTGTTGAAGTTCTTCATCAAGAAAGAGCTGATTTATGTGCCGCTGATGGGCTTGGCATGGTGGGCGCTCGACTTTCCCTTCATGCGCCGCAAGGGCGGCAGCGCGGCAGCCAAGGATCTCGAAGCGGCACGCAAAGCCTGCGAGATTTTTCGCTTGAACCCTACTTCGGTGATCAGCTTTCTGGAAGGCACGCGCGTGACGCCCTCCAAACATGCTGAGCAAAAGTCACCCTATAAGCACTTGCTCAAGCCTAAAACCGGTGGCATTGGCATGGCGCTGGAAACCATCGGTGAAAAGTTCGAGTGCATGCTGGACGTGACCATCGTCTACCCACATGGTGTGCCCACCTTTGGCGATTTGCTCTCGGGGCGCGTCAAAGACGTGATCGTGAAGGTGCATCGCCGTGAAATTCCTCAAGACTTGCGGACCGTTGATCCCGCTGATAAAGGCTATCGTCGACGACTGCAGACTTGGATTGATGCTTTGTGGGTGGCCAAAGATCAAGAAATGGGTCAACTGATGGCGGACTTCCAGCAAGGGAAGTTCAAGCGCTGATTCAATCTGCGCTTCATGGCTCAACACATGGCGGCTCATGCTGCCTTTGTCATTTCAGGGGTGCACTGAGTTTGGCGAAGTCGGCGGGGGCCACGTATTGGAGGACGTCTTTGCCCTTGGGGTTCAGGCCCACGTCCAGCCCTTTGTCGGGATAGAGAAAGTGCTCAGTGCCTTCGCCCGCTCGGCGTCGCTGTGGGGTGGGGCCAAAGCGATCGATCACCGCTTGTTCATCCAGCTTGGCTTGTGGGATGAAGGTCAATGCACTGACCTTCAATGCCGCCGCCGCTTGCAAGTCAGCAGGTGCCAGCTTGTACTTGCGTGTCGTGCTTTCCATGAAGTCGGCGGTGATGGCGCGTTCGCGCATCGTCTTCACCTCTTGCGGCGTGGCCTGCAATGCCACGATGAGTTTGCCGTTGATACCGCCTGCTTGCGCGGGGTCAATGAAGGCTTCGATGGCCCCATTTTCCCCAGGTGCGGCGATCAAGGCCACTTCGACGTTGGCGCCCCAGATGCGCTGCACATCAGCCAAGGTGTCGCCTTGAGGGCCCAGTGTGATGCCCAAGGCACGGGTGTGTTGCTGGGGTAGCAGTTCAACCTGCCAAGGTGGTGCGATGCCCGACGGTGTGCTGGGCGCGCCGGATAGCTTGTCGTGTCCGACGACCAGGACGGTGCTCAAAATCAAGGCACCCGCAACCATGCTGCCAATGATGGCCAACTGCTTCATATCAGGCTTCCTGGAACAAGTCTTGATGGCTCAGACGCAGCAGATTCTTTTGAACTTTGCCCATGGCATTGCGTGGCAATTCGTCGGTGATGACGATGCGTTTGGGTACCTTGAAGCCCGCGATGGTGTCTTTCAACTGCCGGATCATGTCGTGCTCAAACAGTTGTGCGTCAGGCTCTGGCACCACCACGGCCACCACACCCTCACCAAAATCGGCATGGGGCACGCCAATCACGGCTGATTCTTGAACGCCGGGGAGCTTGTCGACATGGCTTTCGACCTCGGCGGGGTAAACGTTGAATCCACCGCTGATGATCAAATCCTTGGCCCGACCGATCAGGTGAACATAGTTTCGATCATCGATCTTGCCGACATCGCCTGTTCTAAACCATCCATCGTGGGTGAAGGCTTCAGCGGTCTTGTCAGGCATGCCCAGATAGCCCACAAAGACGTTCGCTCCCTTGACCTCGACATGGCCAATTTCATTGGCTGTGCAGGCTTGGTCCTCATCGTTGACGATGCGCACTTGCACACCGGGCAGGGCCGGGCCGACGCTGCCGGAGATGCGCTCTCCCTCAGCGCCGCGGCAGGGGTTGGAGCACAACATGCCGGTTTCGCTCATGCCGTAGCGTTCCAGAATGGTGTGCCCGGTCATGGCTTGGAACTGCTCAAAGGCGGATGGCAACAAGGGGGCCGAGCCACTGACAAACAAGCGCATGTGCTCGCATGCTGCACCGGTCAGTCGGGCGTCTTGCATCAAGCGGCCATACATCGTGGGGACGCCCATGAAGACCGTGGCGCGAGGTTGGTGCGTATCAGCAATATGGCGGATCACGCTGGCTGCATCAAATTTGCTCAGCCACCGCATGGGGGTGCCGGACAGTAGAGCGCAATGCACGGCCACAAACAAACCGTGAATGTGGAAGATGGGCAGCGCGTGGATGAGAACATCATCGGTGCGCCAATCCCAATGGCGCAAGAGCGTACGCGCGTTGCTCAATAGGTTGCCATGGGTGAGCATGGCGCCTTTGCTGCGACCGGTCGTGCCTGATGTGTACAAAATCGCGGCCAGATCTTGGCTGGCGCGTCGAGCGGGTTCATGGGTGTCGGATTGATTGGCCGCATGGGTCAACAGGCTGCCTGTTTGTTGGTCGCCCAAGGTGAACAGATGCTCCACTTGGCGATGGGCCGCCAAGGGCACGATCCAGTCCTGATCTTCGGGGCGACACACCAGCACCGCAGGGCGCGCATCGGCGACGAAGTAGTCCAACTCCGCCGCTTTGTAAGCGGGGTTCAATGGCAGGTAGACGGCGCCCGCACGCAGGGTGGCCAGATACAGCAGCAACGACTCGACCGACTTGTCGACATGTGCCGCCACCACGGGAGGGCGGCCACCTACGCCTTTGAGCTTCAGTCCTTCGAGCAGGTTCGCCAACATCGCGGTGGCGCGCTCCAGGTCAAGCCATGAATAGTATCGACCACCATCCAGCATGATGGCGGGTTCTTCCAGCGTGGCCGGCCACGCAGCGCGCAGAGCAGTAAACAGGTTCATGACCCGTAACTTACTCTAACTTTGGGCTGTCGGACGTGACGGGCCTCAAGCCAGACCGGTCATACCCCAACTGGTGTCCGGTGCGGGTTCGGGTACGCCATCGCTCTGTAGCGGATCGTAGACTTCGACGCGGTTACGGCCTCGGCGTTTGGCTCGGTACAAGGCGGCGTCTGCTTGCATCAACATGCCGTGCACGTGTTCGTGGTCATCGGCACGCCATTGCACCGCACCAATGCTCACCGTGGCATGGAGCGTTTTGCCGCCAACCCGAACGGGCGTCAAGCTGAGGGTGGCACGAATCCGCTCCAGTGCGATCACCGAGTCGGCCAGAGACGTGTTGCTCAACACAATGGCAAATTCTTCGCCACCAATGCGAGCGGGGGTGTCAGCGTCCCGCAGGGTTTGGCGCAGGATGTCTGCCATCACACGTAGCACCTCATCACCCACATGGTGACCATAGGTGTCGTTGATCTGTTTGAAGTTGTCCAGATCCAGCAGGGCCACGGTCATGGGGTTGCCGTAGCGGCGGGTCTGCATCAAGCTGGCCTCGGCCACGTCAAAGAAGTGACGTCGGTTGGGCAGACCGGTGAGTGTGTCTTCCGTCGCGAGGCGCAGCCATTCTTGTTCAGCCTCCATGCGTGCCTCTTCTTGTTGGCGCGCATGAATCAAGGTGCCCAATGTGCTGATGAGCGGGGCCAGGAGGTCGAGCAAACCGTGATCAATCAGGTGCTCGTTATCGCCCAGACCGATGAAGCCCACCACTTCGTTGTCGAAACGGATGGGCAGCCCCATGAATTGACGAGGCGCTTGCACGCCCACGGGCCAGACCGGAGGGATCAAATCAGGGTACTGCTCGTCAACCCAGACAGTGTTGTTGGAGGTAACCACCCGACCAAACACGTGATGCAAGTCCTGGTACTCGGTGGCCCGAATGACACGTTGTCCTTGCAGGTCAAACGTGGTTAGGGTTGGCACGACCAAATAGGGTTGGCCTTGTTGGGTATGGCGCACGATGCCGATCGCCCCGAACCGGCATTCACTCAAGTGCAGCAGCGGGGAGATCAATGCCTCGCATGTGTCCTTGATCTCGTGGTTGACCAAGAAGGTGGCTTGCGCCAGGTTGATCAGGTCGAGCACCTGGCGTTGTTTGATGTGCAACACCTCACGTCGCTTTTGTTCGGTGATGTCACGCAGGGTACCCACCACTCGCTTGGGTCGGCCGCGTTGGTCGCGCTCGACCAATTTGCCGTAACTTTGCACCCAGATGTAGTGCCCCAGCCTGTGCCGAATGCGGTACTCGATCGAAATGATGTCGCTGCGAGCGCGCACGTACACCTTCGACGCTTCAATGAACTTGTGCAAGTCATCAGGATGGATCAATTCCACCCAGGTCTCGAGCGTGCTGGGACTGACGTCTTCTGGCGCAAAACCCAGCATGTGGGCTGTGCGTTGGTTGATGAAGCGCGTGTGGGTTTCAAAATTGAAGTCCCACGTCCCCATTTGGGCTGAATCGAGGGCCAGTTGCAGATGTTCGCGGGTGCTCAGATCGGGATGGTCACCCCATTGGGCCACGGTGTCTGACAGCAGCTTGGCAAAGGACTGCAGCCACGCCATGTGGGTGTCGCCCAAATCGGGACGGTCTTCCGTGTCCAGCAACCACAAAACGGCTTGGTCGATGTCGGCGGGCGGTGTCAGCGACTGGCTGGCAATGAAGCGCAATGGCTGAGCTTGGCTGTCTGAACAAAAGGGGTTGCTCAGCGGCAAGGGGGGCTGTGAAGCTGGGGCCCGGGTCAGGCCGTCAAGATAGTGCTGAGGAGAGTGCGGGCCCGACAGTGCGACCGACCACGGTTGTGTGGGTTCATGCTGAGGCGTCGCGGCCCACCAGGTGTCGCCGCGTCTGAACGTGATGCCGCACCAAGGCACGCCCAGCACTCGTGCTGTCAAGGCCGTGAGGCGATCTACTTCTTCGCTGGCACTGATCAAGGACATGTATGCAATCTCCGGCTGAGATCATCAACCCGCAACTTCCGGGCCGTCAAGGGCTTCAACGCTTGTCGGTATGTCCCGGGTTGACGAAGGTCACGTCAGCGGCGTAGTTGCGCAGGGGGGCTGGACACGTAGAAACACGTGAGTGTGGGCGCCGATCAGTCCTCGGCATCGAACTCAGGTTGCACCACTTTGATGCGGAAACCGGGCGCAGAGACGACTTGACCCGCTCGGATCTTGGCCGTTTTACGCATTTCGTCCTGCCCGTCGACCTGAATCATGCCTTCGGCCACCATCGACTTGGCTCGACCACCGCTCTCGGCCACACCCGCTGCTTTCAGCAAACTATCGAGTGGAATGAACTCGCCGCGCAGGTCGAACTGGATTTGTTTCAGGGATGCCATGTATGGGGACGCACAGTAAATAGGGGCACAATCGGCTCAGATTGTGCACTTCGGTGTTTCCAGATTTCATCATGTCCTTGAAAAAAACAGACTTGGCCAAGAACTTGGGCCTGAAAATTTCCCAAAGCATGAAAAAGGCCGGCGTGCCGGGTCGTTTCGCCCAAGGCGCGACCCAATTGCTCGATCGCAAAGAACGCCGCAAGCTGGAGCAAGCAGAAGGGCTTGTGCCATTCGCGTGCAAGTTGCATGATGACCTCATCGGTACGCTGCGCCAACTCGCCGAACAAGAGGGCGGCAATTTGAACGCCGTGACGGAACGCTTGCTGCGTGCGGGCTTGGCTGCGGGTGATGCACCCCAGCTTGCTGCGAAGAAAGCTCCTGCCAAGAAAGCGCCAGCAACAAAGGAAGCAGCCAAGAAGGTCGTGGCCAAGAAGGCCGAGCCAGAGAAAGTGCCAGCCAAGAAGGTACCGGTCAAGAAGGTGGCGGCCAAGAAAGTCGCAGCCAAGAAGGCAAGCACCAAAACGGCCGCCAAGACCAGCAAATGACGGTTGGACTTTTGATTTTTTGACCGTCCAGATCCTTTCCAGCTCTCGAGGAGATCGAACATGAGCCGACCCCTGATGCAAGTGGTTCCGCAGCACACCGGCGAAGCAGACCCGGCCGAAATCCGGCGTGTGTTCGATGCGCAGTTGGATACAGCCTTGGCTTGGCGTGAGTCCACGGCAGCCGAGCGCATCGCCCGCTTGAAAAAACTGCGTGAAGCGATGATGGCGCGTCGCGAAGACTTCTATGCCGCGTTCATGCAGGACTACCGTAAGCCGTCGGCCGAGGTCGAGGGTACGGAGTTCATGCCAGTGCTGGATGAGATCCGTCACGCGATCGGCAGCCTCAAGAAGTGGATGAAGCCCACCAAGGTGTGGCCCACCATCGCGTCGGCCATGACCAGCAGTTGGATCGAGTACCAGCCGCGTGGTCGCAGCCTCATCATTGCGCCTTGGAACTTCCCGCTGAACCTGTGTTTCGGCCCCATGGTCTCGGCCTTGGCGGCAGGCAACACGGTGATCCTGAAGCCCTCCGAGATGACGCCCGCCGTCAGCGCCATCATGGCGGAGATCATTGCCCAAACCTTCCCGCGCAATGAGGTGGCCTTGTTCGAGGGCAGCCTGCCCACATCGCAGGCCCTGCTGGACTTGCCTTTTGATCACATCTTCTTCACCGGCTCACCCGCCGTGGGTAAGGTCGTGATGACGGCGGCAGCCAAGCATCTGACCAGTGTGACGCTTGAGCTTGGCGGTAAATCACCCGTGATCGTGGACGAGTCGGCCAATCTGCGTTTGACCGCTGAGGCGCTGATGTGGGGCAAGTTCACCAACTGCGGTCAGATTTGTGTGGCGCCTGATCATGTCTACGTGCACGCGTCGGTAAAAGACAAGCTGGTGGCGCAATGCAAGGCCGTCTTGGCTGAGCGTTATGGCGTGACGCCCCAAGAGCAACGCAACAGCCCACATTTGGCTCGTGTCATCAACCAACGGCACACCCAACGCATTGCGGGTTTGTTGCAAGACGCTCAATCGCGTGGCGCACGCGTGCTGGCCGGTGGGGAAGTGGATGTGTCGGCGTGCTACATCGCGCCCACCTTGATTGAGCAGGTGCCGCAAGAGGCGCAAATCATGTCCGAAGAGATCTTCGGACCCGTGTTGCCCATCATCACTTACGAGAACGTCGACGAGGTGATTCGCGAGATCAATGCGCAGCCTAAACCCCTGGCGTTGTATGTGTTCAGCACCAACAAGGCCCGCACCCGTCGTTTGCTAGGCCGCACCAGCTCGGGCGGTGTAGCCATCAACCATTGTGTGCTGCACTATGCTCAGGGCAACCTGCCCTTCGGTGGTGTCAACAATTCAGGCATTGGCAATGCCCACGGGCACTTCGGCTTCAAAGCGTTCTCGCACGAGCGTGCCGTGCTGAAGTCGGGCCCCATCCTGGTGGCCAAGTTGTTCTTCCCGCCCTATACCGATTTCAAACAAAAGCTGATCCGCGCCACGGTCGACATCCTGCGCCTGCCCAAACTGTTCTGATCTGAGGGTGTCCGAAAATCAGCGCGTTTTTGCCGCGATAATTCGGCCCCAAATCCCCCGCCCGCCCATTGGCTCACCGCTGCATGGCGGGCTTTTTGCATGTCTGGAACATTGTGGACATCTTCATTCAGCAATTGATCAATGGTTTGGTGGTTGGCAGCATGTATGCGCTGGTCGCCTTGGGCTACACCATGGTCTACGGCATCATCAATTTGATCAACTTCGCGCATGGCGAGGTCTTGATGGTGGGGGCCTTGGTCAGCTGGACGGTGGTCACCTATCTGGAAAACAGTGGACTGCCGGGTTGGGCCTTGCTGTCCCTGTCGTTGTTGGCGGCCATGGTTGTGTGCATGGCCTTGAACTTTGTCATTGAGAAGCTGGCCTATCGCCCACTGCGCAATGCACCGCGCTTGGCGCCCTTGATCACCGCCATGGGGGTGTCGCTGCTGTTGCAAACCCTGGCCATGATCATCTGGAAGCCTGATTACAAGCCGTATCCCATCTTGTTGCCCGACGAGCCTTACGAGGTCATGGGTGCCACCATCAACGTGGCTCAGATCTTGATCTTGGCGGTGACAGCCTTTGTGCTGGCAGGCCTGATGGCGCTCATTCATGGCACCCGTTTGGGGCGAGCCATGCGTGCCACCGCTGAAAACCCACGCGTGGCGCAATTGATGGGTGTGCGACCCGATCACATCATCTCGGCCACCTTCATCATTGGCGCGGCCTTGGCGGCCTTGGCTGGTGTGATGTGGGCCGTGAACTATGGTTCTGTGCAACACACCATGGGCTTCTTGCCAGGCCTCAAAGCCTTCACCGCCGCCGTGTTCGGCGGCATCGGCAATTTGGGTGGTGCCGTGGTGGGGGGCTTGCTGCTAGGCCTGATCGAAGCGATGGGCGCGGGCTACATCGGCGACCTGACCGGCGGTGTGCTGGGCAGCCACTATCAAGACATTTTTGCGTTTGCCGTGTTGATCCTGATCTTGACCTTGCGTCCGCAGGGTTTGCTGGGTGAACGCGTGGCCGATCGTGCTTGAGGGAGCTGACATGGACAAGCTCATGAACAAGCGTGTGATCGGTTTCGTCTTGAGTGCCGTGGCTTTGGCGGTGCTGCCCTTGTTGTTGCAAGGCGTGGGGCATGCCTGGGTGCGCATCGTTGATGTCGCCTTGCTCTACATCCTGCTGGCGCTGGGCCTCAACATCGTGGTGGGCATGGCGGGCTTGCTGGACCTGGGTTACATCGCCTTCTATGCGGTGGGCGCCTACCTGTTTGCCTTGTTGGCTTCGCCCCATCTCACAGAAAGTTTCCCCGCTTTGGCAGCCATGTATCCCGATGGCATGCACACGCCCATTTGGTTGGTGATTCCCTTGGGGGCGGGGTTGGCCGCCATGGCTGGCGTCTTGTTGGGTGCACCCACCTTGAAGTTGCGTGGCGACTATCTGGCCATCGTGACTTTGGGCTTTGGCGAGATCATCCGCGTGTTCATGAACAACCTGGATGCGCCGGTCAACATCACCAATGGCCCCATGGGTATCGACAGCATCGATCCGCTCAAAGTGGGTTCTGTCAGTTTGGGTGAACCTTGGCACATCGCGGGCTTCACGCTGGAACCGGTCACCTTGCACTACTACCTGTTCTTGAGCATGGTGGTGCTGGCCGTGATCCTGTCATCGCGGTTGCACGATTCACGTCTGGGGCGTGCCTGGATTGCCATCCGCGAAGACGAGATCGCCGCCAAGGCCATGGGCCTCAATGTGCGCAACCTCAAGCTCTTGGCCTTTGGCCTGGGGGCCAGTTTTGGTGGCGTGTCGGGTGTGTTGTTTGCCAGTTTCCAGGGCTTTGTCTCGCCCGAGTCCTTCAGCTTGCAGGAGTCGGTGATGGTGGTGGCCATGGTGGTGCTGGGCGGCTTGGGCCACATCCCAGGTGTGATCCTGGGCGCCTTCTTATTGGCGGCGCTGCCCGAAGTGCTGCGCTACGTGGCCGGCCCCTTGCAGGCCATGACCGATGGTCGGTTGGATGCCGCCATCTTGCGCCAACTGCTGGTCGCCTTGGCCATGATCGGCATCATGCTCTTGCGCCCGCGTGGCTTGTGGCCTTCACCGCGCCATGAAGACCGCTTGATCCCCGAAGAGCAAGACGGAGGCCGCGCATGAGCCAAGTCTTGTTGAATGTGGCTAGGGTGTCGAAGCGCTTCGGTGGTGTGCAAGCCCTCACGGATGTCGGCTTGAGCATCCAAGCCGGTCAGGTGCATGGTTTGATCGGACCCAATGGTGCGGGTAAGACCACGTTCTTCAATGTGATCACAGGCTTGGTGCCTTCTGATCAGGGGCGGTTTGAGCTGGCAGGCCAGGCGTACAAGCCGACGGCGGTGCACAAGGTCGCACAAGCTGGCATCGCCCGCACCTTCCAGAACATCCGCTTGTTTTCAGACATGTCGGCCCTGGACAATGTGCGCGTCGGGCGCCATGTGCGAACACGCGTGGGCTGGTGGCAAGCGGTGTTCAGAACCCGCGCTTTCCAGCGCGAAGAGGCGCAAATCACCGAGGATGCGATGGCCTTGCTCGCCTTTGTGGGCTTGGCGCACAAAGCCCAACAAACGGCACGCACCTTGAGCTACGGCGATCAACGTCGCCTGGAGATTGCGCGTGCGCTGGCCACCGAACCCAAACTGCTGGCTTTGGACGAGCCCGCGGCGGGCATGAACGCCACCGAGAAGTTGCAACTGCGCGAACTGATTGAGCGCATTCGTGCGCAAGGTCGTGCCGTGCTCCTGATTGAACACGATGTGAAGCTGGTCATGGGCCTGTGTGACCATGTGACCGTGCTGGACCAAGGCAAATTGATCGCGTCGGGCGCGCCAGCGGCCGTGCAGCAAGATCCTGCCGTGATCGCCGCCTATCTGGGCACCTCGCATCAACCCGTGCCGACGAATTGAGGACTGTGATGGCTGAATCTTTGTTGTCGATTCGTCACCTGAGTGTGTCCTATGGTGGGATTCAAGCGGTCAAGAACCTCAGTCTGGATCTGTATCCAGGCGAATTGGTCAGTTTGATCGGTGCCAACGGCGCAGGCAAGACCACCACCCTCAAGGCGATTTGTGGCTTGTTGCCGCCGCAGGCGGGCCAGGTGCTGTATCAAGGCCGAGCCATTGCTGGCCAAGGCCCGTGGGATCTGGTCTCGCAAGGCTTGGTGATGGTGCCCGAAGGCCGAGGCATCTTCACGCGTATGACGATTGAAGAAAACCTGCACATGGGTGCCTACCTGCGCCGTGATGCGGAGATCGATACCGATATCGAATCGGTCTATGCCCGCTTTCCTCGATTGAAGGAACGCCACAAACAGTTGGCGGGCACCTTGTCAGGCGGCGAGCAACAAATGCTGGCCATGGGCCGTGCGCTGTTATCCCGACCCAAGTTGCTGCTGTTGGACGAACCCTCGATGGGCTTGGCGCCGATCATGGTGGACCAGATCTTCAAGGTGATCGAAGACGTGTCAAAACAAGGCGTGACGGTCTTGTTGGTGGAACAGAACGCACACCGCGCCCTGGAGTTGGCGCACCGCGCCTATGTGCTCGAATCGGGTGAGTTGGTGCTGTCCGGTGCAGCCGCTGATTTGCTGCGCGATCCGCAGGTGCAAGCGGCGTATCTGGGCGCGTAAGGCACCATGGCAGGCCAGCTATTGAGAAGCTGGCCTCTTGCACAGTCAGTTCTGGCTCAGAGCGCAGCGATGATTTTGTCGGCCAGTGCTTTGAGATGCGTGGTGTCGGCCATCACAGCGGCATGGGGCTTGCGCAAATCGGCAATCGAGCCCGGGATGACATGGATGTGAAAGTGCGGCACCGTCTGGCCAGCGCCCGGACCATTGAGCTGCATCAGAACCACGCCGTCTGCGCCCAGCCCTTTCTTTTGTGCGTTGCCAATCTTGCGCACGGTGGCCATGCACGCCGCCGCCGCTTCATCCGACAACTCAAACAAGGTCGTGGCCGCTTCTTTGGGGATGACCAAGGCGTGACCATCAGTCTGGGGCATGATGTCCATGAACGCCAGCGTGTGGGCGTCTTCAAAGAGTTTGATGCAAGGGATCTCGCCGCGCAGAATCTTGGCGAAGATGTTGTTGGTGTCGTAGGACATGATGGCTCCTGTCAGTGTTTGTCAGCTTCGCTGGTGAAGGCGTCCGCATAGAAGTATTCTGCGGGCAAGCTGGCTTGTTCAACGAAATCACGCTGTGCGGATTGCACCATGATCGGCGCACCGCAGGCGTAGATTTCGTGGCCAGATAAGTCTGGCAAGTCCGCCAGCACCGCTTGGTGGACCAGTCCGCGACGACCCGCCCAGGGATCTTCTTCGGGCACGTTGGACAACACGGGTACGTAAGTCAACCAAGGCAGTTCGGCGGCCATTTGCTCGGCCCATGCATGCGCGTACAGATCGGCTTGGGTGCGGCAGCCCCAGTACAAGCGGGTAGGGCGGGTGATGCCCTTGTGACGCATGTGCTCGACGATGGCCTTGATGGGCGCAAAGCCCGTGCCCGAGGCCAGCAGCACGATGGGGCGTTCGGAATCTTCACGCAAGAAGAAGGTGCCGAAGGGGCCCTCCATGCGCAGGATCTCCTTTTCTTTCATGTCACCAAACACATGGTCGGTGAACTTGCCGCCGGGCATGTGGCGCAGGTGCAGTTCGACCCCTGTGCCTTCGGCCAGGGTGTGGGGGGCGTTGGCCATGGAATAGCTGCGCCGCGCACCATCGCGCAAGATGAATTCGACGTATTGGCCTGCACGGAAGCCAAAGCTGTTGTTGGCGGGCAGTTGCAGCTTGATGATCATCACATCCGGCGCAGCGCGCGTCATACTGGTCACCCGTGTGGGCATTTTCTGCACGGGGAAGTCGCCCAGGCCGACCACCTGTTTGGCTTCGATCACCAAATCGGTTTGGGGCGTGGCGCAGCAGGTCAGCATGAAGCCTGCAGCCTCTTCGGCTTCCGACAGGGCCTTGGCTTGATGGGCACCATGGATGACGCGGCCTTCAAGGAGTTTGCACTTGCAGGAGCCGCAAGCACCATCTTTGCAGCCGTAGGGCAGGCCAATGCCAGCTTGGATGGCCGCGCCGAGCACGGTTTCATCACGTTGCATGGTGAATTCGCGACCACTGGGTTGGATGTGGACGGAAAAGCTCATGGATACGACCTCTGACGAGAGAAAATAGGCAAACCGAGATTTTCGCTCAAGACCAGCCTTTGTCATGTTCAATCCGCAGCCGCAACGCTTGTCCCTGTTCAAACGCCCGCGTGTCCTCATTGTGGGCTGCGGTGATGTGGGCCTGCGTGTGGCACGGCAGTTGGCGCATTGTCGGGTTCGGGCTTTGACCTCACAGGTGACACGGGTGCCCGCGCTGCGTGAGTTGGGCTTGGTCCCCTTGGTGGGCAATCTCGACCAAGCGGCCACTTTGGGTCGACTGGCGGGCTTGGCATCCTATGTGGTGCACATGGCGCCACCGCCCAATACGGGGGCGACTGATCCTCGCACGGCCAACATATTGCAAGCCCTGGGGCGACGGGGTGGTGTTCGGGCCTTGGTCTACGGCAGCACCACCGGCGTGTATGGCGATGCCCAGGGCGAACGGTTTGACGAAACGCGCCCCTTGAATCCCACGACACCGCGCGCGCGCCGGCGCGTGGATGCGGAGGCACGTGTTCGGTGGTTTGGGCGCCAGCACATGAGTTCGGGGACGCGGGCCAGCATTTTGCGGATTCCAGGCATTTATGCCCCCGATCGTGAGGGCGGCCATCCGCGCGATCGCGTCGAGAAGGGTTCCCCGACCCTGGTGGCGGAGGATGACGTCTACACCAACCACATTCACGCCGATGATTTGGCTCGCATCGCGGTGATGGCGATGTGGCGCGGCAAGCCGCAACGTGTGCTGCATGCCAGTGACGACACCGAAATGAAAATGGGCGCCTACTTCGAGTGGGTGGCCGATCATTACCAACTGCCGCGTCCCCCCAAAATCACCTTGGCGGAGGCCCAACGCACCCTGACGGTGATGCAACTGTCGTTCTGGTCTGAATCGCGGCGGCTGATCAATGAGCGTATGAAGGCCGACTTGCGCTTCAAGCTCCGCTACCCCACGGTGCAAGACGGCTTGCGTCACGGCTGAGTCGCATCCCCCTTCATGGGGATGGATCAGTGACGAGAGACCTTTCATCTGGTGATAAGGTCGCCCACTTTCGTTGTTTCATCGAGTGGGACTCTCTATGTCGTTTTCTAAGTTTTGTCTGCGCGCAGCCGCTTTGGCCGCGGCAGCCTTGGTGTCTGTGTCCGCACAGGCTTACAGCAAGCTGGTGGTGTTTGGTGACAGCTTGTCCGACAACGGCAATGCACACGCCTTGTTGAGCACCTATGCTGGCGTCAACTTGCCTGCTGCGCCGTATTTCGATGGTCGCTTTACCAACGGCCCTGTGGCCGTCGAGGTGATGGCATCCACCTTGGGCTTGACCCTGGAGAACTATGCTTTTGGCGGCGCCACTACCGGCGTGACCAACCGCATCCCAGGCATGGACTCGATCATCCAGACCGGTCTGCAAGCCCAGGTCAATGCCTACACGAACGTGCTCTCGACCCTGGGCGCCACCGCCGATGCATCGGCCTTGTATGTGGTGTGGGGCGGCGGCAATGACTTCTTCTCGTCGGCCACCTTGGCCACCGCCAACACGGCCATTGCCAATTTGTCGAACGAAGTGGCTCAGTTGTATGCCGCGGGTGCGCGTGAGTTCTTTGTGCCCCTGCTGCCCAACCTGGCCTGGAGTGCCGAGGCCTTTGAAAAGGGCGCCGCTTACCAAGCTGGTGCTGGCATGTTGTCTGCCTACTTCAATGGTGGCCTGACCAGTGCGATGACCAAATTGGAAGGCACCCTCATCGGCGCCAATATCCAGGTGTTTGACACCAACCAGCCTTTGGCTGCTTACCGCAGTGCCTTGGCTGCAGCGGGTGGCAACATCACTGATCGCTGCTGGACTGGCAATTACTTGGGCGCTGGTGCCCAGTGCGCCAATCCCGATCAGTATTTCATGTGGGACGGTGTTCACCCCACCGCTGGTGTGCACGCCTATGTGGGCAAGGCCATGGCGGTCGCAGCGGTGCCTGAGCCAGAAACCTGGGGCCTGCTGCTGGCGGGTGTGCTGGTCGTGGGCGCGATGCGCCGTCGTCAGCTCTTGGGTTGAGGCGTTTTGGGCTTGAACTTGCAGTAGTCCGCCACGCTGCATTCCCAGCAGCGTGGTTTGCGTGCTTGGCAGATGTAGCGGCCATGCAAGATCAGCCAGTGGTGTGCATGAAGCTTGAAGGCTTCAGGCACCCGCTTCAGCAGTTTGAGTTCCACCTCTAGAGGCGTCTTGCCGGGCGCCAGACCCGTTCGGTTGCTCACCCGAAAGATGTGGGTGTCGACGGCACAGGTGGGTTCGCCAAAGGCCACATTCAACACGACATTGGCTGTCTTGCGGCCCACGCCCGGCAGGGCTTCCAGTTCTTCGCGCGTGCGGGGCACTTCGCCGCCATGCTGGGTCAACAAGATCTGGCAGGTTTCCAACAAGTGTTTGGCTTTGCTCTTGTACAAGCCAATGGTCTTGATGTACTCGCACAAACCATCCATGCCCAGATCGAGGATCTGTTGCGGCGTATGGGCCACCGGGAACAACTTGCGCGTGGCCTTGTTGACCCCGACGTCCGTGGCTTGTGCAGACAGCAGCACCGCCGTGAGCAGTTCAAACGGCGTGCTGTATTCCAGCTCGGTTTCGGGGTGCGGATTGGCGGCTTGCAGCGTGCCAAAAAACAAGGGGATGTCGGCAACTTTCATGGGCCGTCAGTCTACTCGTGCCGGGGCGGGCCGGGTCTGGACCGGGCGGTGCTCACAGCAACACGATGGCATTGCTCAGTTCGTTGTCGTTGCGCTCGCCGCTCTCGGCGGGGTAATGTTTGGCCAGCAGCTCGCCCACTTGCACGATGGCCTTTGACAGCGCTGAGGCAAAGTCGTCGCGCTGCAGGTCTGGGAGCAGGGTGTTCACGATGGTGTCGAACGCCGCTTGAGCGTCGGGGTGATGCGCCAAGCCACGATCAGCCAAGACCTCAATTCGGCGCTCGGCCAGCAGCAAATAGATGAGCACACCGTTGTTGTGCTCGGTATCCCAGACGCCCAAGATCGAAAACAGCTCGGCGGCGCGTTGTCGCGCGGTTTGACCTCGCCAAAGCCCCTCTGGGCTCAGGCTGGATTCGATGCAGATGCGCAGCTCACCCAAATGCCGAATTTCACTGGCCTTAATCTGCTGCTCTAGCGCTTGCAGCTCACCGCGCTTCAGGCAACGGCGAGCGCCGCGCGCATGCGCGAGGAAGTGTGGCCACCAACGGCGCCATCCACTGCTTGCGTGAAGGGGAAGGTTGGTTGGCATCACCATCTCCCGGAGGCGCCGCCGCCACCAAAATCGCCGCCACCGCCGGAGGAAAAGCCGCCTCCGGAACCCCAGCCACCGTGACCACCACCGCCCCAGCCGCCAGAGCGTGGGCCACCCCATCCACCATGGCGCGCACCACCTCCGCCAAAGGCCAGGGCCAGCAAAAAGACAAACACCCAAGCGATCAGGGCCATGATGAGGCTGGAGGTCAGCAGCCAGACCAGCCCTGCGCCAATCACCCCTGTGATGGCCGAGGCCCCGGTGCGCCCAAAGATGGCCCGCAGGATTTGCCCCAGGATGGGCACGGCGAACATGCCGAACACGAGCCACTGTTCCCATGACAGGGCATCTCTTGGAACTTGTTTGCTGCTTGCTGGCGTGGGCAGGGGCAAACTTTCACCCTTGATGCGTGCCTCGATCTGGTCGATGCCCTGATTCAGGCCCTGTGCGAACTGGCCCGCTTTGAACGCAGGCGTGATGGCTTGATCAATGATGCGTTTGGCCGCCAAGTCTGGAATGGCGCCTTCAAGGGCTTTGGCGACCTCGATGCGAACACGGCGATCTTGCTTGGCCACCACCAACAGCAAGCCATCGCCCACCTGTTTGCGCCCGACTTTCCAGGTGTCGCCCACGCGTTGCGCGTAAGCGGCGATGTCTTCGGGCTGCGTGGTACTCACGATCAGCACGACCACCTGCGAGCCCAGTTGTGCCTCGATGCCCGTGAGTCGCTGCTCAAGCGCCTGTTGCTCGGCCGGGCTCAGTGTTTGGGTCTGATCGATCACGTACCCGGTCAGGGCAGGTACCGGCTGAACGTCTTGCGCGTGCCCCCACATGGGCAGGCACAGCAGCATGACTGCCAGCCAGTGCCACCACCCTATGCGAGAGGCGCTCATGTCTTATTTCTTGGAGAAATCAACCGTGGGCGGCACAGCGATTTGCGCTTCGTTCTGCACCGTGAAGTTCGGCTTGATCTGATAACTGAAGGCCATGGCGGTCAAGTTGGTCGGGAAACTGCGCGCCAGCACGTTGTACTCTTGCACCGATTTGATGTACCGGTTGCGGGCCACGGTGATGCGGTTCTCGGTGCCTTCCAGCTGCACACGCAAATCCTGGAAACCTTGATTGGCTTTCAGGTTGGGGTAGTTTTCGCTGACCACCAACAAGCGTGACAGTGCGCCACTCAGTTCACCTTGGGCTTGTTGGAATTTGTTGAAGGCTTCCGGGTTGTTGACCAACTCTGGCGTGGCCTGAATGCTGGTGGCTTTGGCGCGCGCCTCCACCACTTTGGTGAGCGTTTCTTGCTCGAAATTGGCCTCGCCCTTCACGGTGGCCACAATGTTGGGCACCAAATCAGCACGCCGCTGGTACTGATTCACCACTTCGGACCAGTCGGCTTTGGTTTGCTCGTCCAGGCGTTGAAAGTCGTTGTAGCCGCAACCGGTCATGGCTGTGCTGGCTGAAACGATCAAAGCGGCTGCGCCGATTCGGCGTAGCGTGGTCCTCAGGGGCATAACGGTCCTTTCACCAAGTCGATGCACTTTTCTTAATGTGCCATCGATCTCTCAGATCGGGTCCAATCCTGAGTTTTCAAGTGGGCTGCCACTGGGAGGCGGCAGCCGATGTCACATGGCAGGAATGGCGTGACACGCCAACACCTCGTGTGATCGGGAGCGTGGATAACGATCGCGAACAATTTGAACCGCGCCCATGGGTGTGTCTGCCAAGACTTTCAAGACACGTTTCACAGCCCGTTGTGACGGATCGATCACAACTAGGGTGGACACTTCAAACAGACGTTGGGCTGGTTCAATCGCAAGGTTCATCAAAGCGCGCATGGCGTACTCCATCTCGTGAGTTGCGGCGCTAAGCGCCACCCACACCGTGAGCATGCATTTTGTGGGCCAGGTATGACACCGTAATGACCCCCAGTCGAGGGAATGTCCGGGGGGCTATTTCGGTGCCATATCCTGCAACTGTGGCGGGTTGTACTCAGCCCAGACGTCTGCGCCAGAGTTGAACACCGATCAGCGCCAATGCGGCGATGGCCAAGCCTGCCGATTCGGGTTCAGGCACAGCGGTGATTTGAACGTTCTGAACAGCCAGCATCGATGTCTGCCCCCAATCGTTCATATCCGCCACCGCGAGAGACATGCCCACATGGCCGGTGCTCGAGAAGGTGTATTGGAAGCTTTGCCATCCTGTTTGATTCGTGATGGACGATTCCAAGATCAAGCCCGCTGATGGTGATTGTCCCAATGTGAAAATCTGTGCCGAGCCGCTTTCCGAGATGGGCGACAGCACCAGCCATGCGGTGTCGGGCTGAGCCAGATCTCGCGTCAACAGATTCCATTGAAAGCTCAGGGTGTCGCCTGCGGATACCAGCAAGTTCTGACGAGCGGCAGAGCCCTCGATCGCGCTGATGGTGTGGTCCACAGGGTCTAGTTCTAAGTCTGTGGCCGTGCTGCCAACGAATGCGGCCAGATCCGTGTTCACGTCAACAGTTTGCTGGCCAGACAAATTGAGCCAAGCATCCAAACCAGTCACGTCGTCGTCGTAGAGCGATGCGGTGGTCAGGATCAGGGTGCTGCTTGCGCCCTCAATAGGCAAGCCGCGGGGATTGTTGTAAGCGTGCTGGACGGAAACATCGCCCAAGGTTTGCCAGCCAGTCAGGCCGTGATTGAACCTACCGTTGATGACAGCAGCTTGAGAGGCGCCGGCCAGGCATGCTGTCGCAACAGCCAGATGTTTGAACTTCATGATGGATTCCAATGGCTGGAGGGATTTACAAACCCAGGTCGCGGGCGATCAAGAGTTGGGCAGGGGAGATGCCCTTGAGCAAGGTAAGTGCGCGTGGCAGTGCACTGCCGCTGCTGCCATCGACGTCGACTTGAATCTGCGTGCCTGCGGAGGTGTTCACCAAGCGGATGTGGTTGTTTGCGATCGCAGCAGAAGGTGTGATGCCCAAGCTGCTCAGCAACTCGCTCAAATCGATGCGGTCGGTGCCCGGTACAAAGTCAGTGATCGCGTCCAGGCCATCGCGGATGCTTCGGTACACAAACACATCTCGGCCCTGTCCTCCGGTCAGGGTATCGCTTTGCTCCCCGCCCGTGATGATGTCGTCACCCGCGGTACCCACAATCGTGTCTCGGCCCGTGCCGCCAGAGATGCTCTTGGTGAGGTTCAAACCCATCACCAGTGGGTCATGGTCGGAGGAACGATAGGGCGTTGCGCTGTAGTAATCGGGGCCGCAGGTCGCGCAGGCAGGTTGTTTGAACTCCAGGTTGTAGTCAATCACCGAAGGTTCATCTGCATTGATATGCCAGACAGTTGTGCCCGTGACGATCGAATTGAGTTCTGGCGTTGCCAAAGCGTGGTCCAGTGACCCGGCCTCACCGTCAAATACATAGGAGTAGTCGAAACGATTGAAGCGCTTGGCGAGGTCTACAAGACCCGCATCGGTCAAGCTCACCACTGGGTCTTCCTTGCCATAGGCGTTCAAGTCGCCAAGGACAAGCACCCTTGGTGTTCCACCAGTTACTTTGAGTTCATTCACAAAGGCATTCAAAGCCTGGGCCTCTTCGATGCGCGAGGCATTGAAGCATCCTTGGCCGTCACCCTGATCTGCATCCAATCCGGTGGCGCCAGAGCAGCCTTTGGATTTGAAGTGGTTGACCACCACAGTGAATCGTTCACCATTGGCGGCGGAGAAGGTTTGTGCCAATGGAGGACGCTTGTGTGACGGGTCGGTGCTGCTGACGGACGCACCAACGGGTGTGAGGGCACCAGGCTTGTAGATCAAGCCGAGTTTGATGGCATCGGTACCGACCCCAGAGGCTGGGTCTTGGATGAATGCATAGGTGCCTGCGCCCATTTGAGCGTTGAGGCCAGCTACCAGGTCAGCGATGGCCTCCGAGTTGTTCTGCAACTCCATCAGGCCAACCACATCGGCATTCAGTCCTTGCAGCATGGCCAAGGTCTTGCTGCGTTGACGTGCAAATTCGGCCGCATTGTTGGCGCCTCGACAGTCGGAGGTGGTGCCCGACGGCGCACAACCTTGGCCGGACAAGCCGCTCGCGGTTTTGCCGTCTACAAACGTGGTGAAGTAGTTCAGCACGTTGGCACTGGCGATGCGTACATTACCGCCAACCGCAGTCGGTGCGCTTGTACGTGGGTTATCGCGCTGGAACACGACGGCTTGCGTCGGGTGAATCTTGAAGCCCGCCAATCCAGTGTTGCTGGCCGTCATCAAACCAAAATCGATCACACCGGTGATGTGCGATGTGGTATCGCCAGCGCGCAAGGTGTTGTCCGCGCCGATGTATGGCGTCGGAGACGGGTTTTGTTGGCTGCTGCCATCATCCAGCAGGATTTGATGGCGGGTGTTGGCCTCGGCCAAAGACAGCGCCTCGGGCGAGCCCGGGCGGTATTGGTTGGTCGGTTTTTCGAGTCTGCCGCCTGCGGACAAGGTGACTTGCCCATATCGGCCTTGGAAATAGTTCTGCGACACCGTCAAGGGGTTGGTGATGGTGACCAACATGCCTTCCACTTGTTCCCACTCTTGCTCGCTCAAAGGCAGTGCCACCAAGGTGGCTGGGATGGTGTGTCCGCTAGACAGGATCGTGATGCCAGCGGGGCTGATCAGTTCTGTCACAGGGCGGGTTGCGGTGAAGGCATTGCTTGCTGCACCGGTGTTGAACTCGGCCACCGTGGCATCGAGTTGTATCCGTTGGCCCACGGCCACGGTGGGTGTCGAACCGGTGTAAACGAGAACGCCGTCCGACGTGGCTGGATTGGCGTCACCCAGAGGGTCTTGCAGGAAGAAACCATTGTTGGTCACCTTGGTGACCACGCCAGATGTGCGAACCCGTTGGCCTAAATAGGGGCTCTGGGCTGCATCACCCTGAATTTGAGGAATCGTGGCCGGTGCCGCAGTGGGTCCAGCGCCCGCACAGGTGCTGGAGATCAGGGCTGTGTTACGTGGGGTGGGCGCGGCGGTGCTGAAGTCGGTGTTGTTTTGATCGGAGTCTGTGCAACCGCTCAAGGCGCGAACCACTGCGACGGTGTTCGATGGCGCTGGGGCCGCACCTGTGCCCTCGTAGGCGTTGGCGGAACCGAAGCCCACCAAATCGACCAGTTGGGCACCGGTGGGTGCCGCACCGGTGAGCGCTGTGGCGTTGCTGACCAAAGCCACTTTGCCACCCGTCGCGCTCATGGCGATGGTGCCAATCGCGTCAGGTGTGGGCAGGGCAGTGGTGCCGCCCGTTCCCTTGGCTTGCTGCACCAGGTAATACTGTCCTGGCTGCAGGCTCACGTTGGTGAGGGGCGTCACCTGCCAAGTGCTGCCTGTTGCACTTGCATACTGCACTGACCAAGCATTGAGGCTGACTGCGCTAGAGCCCGCGTTGTAGAGCTCGATGAAATCGTGCGTCAAGGTGGCACCGCTGTTGCCTCCCCCACCGTAGACCTGGCTGATCACGACGCCGTTCGTCGACGCTTGTGAGAACAAGGAGGCAGAGGCCAGCGCGATAGCGGTCAGGGCTTGGGACCAATGGGGGGAGCGATGCAACAACATGAATACCTCGTATCGTGTGATGCGAGGAGTGTTACTGCAGCGTGTTGCATGCCTTACCTTACCTGTGAAGGTTTCAGTGAGGCGAATGGTCTAGTCTTGTGGCAACCTTGCGCGGGGTGTGAGCAGATTGGCTTACGTGGAGCCCTCGGGGCGTGTGCGTCGTGCTCGGGCTCTTGCTAAAGCGGCTTCGATGGCCGCTCGCTTTTTGTCGAGTTCTTCAGGCTCTTGAATGCGAGAAGCTGCTGCCACGTCCGCCAGCTTGTGTTCGGCTTTGGCCAGCAGGCGCGCGTCGTTGTCGGCTTTGGCTTGCGCGATGCGGATGTGTCGGAATGCGTAACGTTCGCGTGCCTCGTCTGCTTGTGCTGTCGTCCAGGCTGACCAGCCTGTAGGTGCAGGGTCGGTCGTGTGAGCCGGCACCAGAGAGATGCAATCCACCGGGCAAGCGGGGATGCACAGCTCGCACCCCGTGCATTGATCTTCAATGACCGTGTGCATGTGTTTGGGGGAACCAATGATGCAGTCGACCGGGCAAGCCTTGATGCACAGGGTGCAGCCAATGCACCAAGTTTCATCAATCACGGCCAGCGATCTGGGGCCTTCCAATCCGTGCGATTCGCTCAAGGGCACGACCGGCAAGCCTGTGGCCTTTGCCAATCGTTCAATGCCTTCACTCCCTCCCGGGGGGCATTGGTTGATGCCAGCTTCGCCTCGGACGATCGCCTGGGCGTAACTGGCGCAATCAGGGTAGCCGCAGCGTGTGCACTGCGTTTGGGGCAGGAGAAGGTTGATCTTGTCGGC
This sequence comes from Aquabacterium sp., assembly GCA_046299355.1. GTDB lineage: Bacteria > Pseudomonadota > Gammaproteobacteria > Burkholderiales > Burkholderiaceae_C > Aquabacterium. Next base: position 160,952 of record JBKBIO010000004.1, read on the forward strand.
GTCCAGCATAGGCGCCGCAGTCTACAACCTTCCCCGACCGAATCCAGCGCCGCCCTTATTTGGCCTTGCTGGAAGTTTTTGCGGGCACGGTCTTGCCGGCCGACTTGGCCGAGACACGAGCCAGTTCGTTGTGGGCGTAGATGAAGGCCTTGATCTCCGGGTATGCCATTTCGCGCCAGCGACGGCCCGAGAAGATGCCGTAGTGACCGGCACCCGCGACGGTGTAGTGCTGGTGACGGCCCTTGGGGATGCCGGTGCACAAGTCATGGGCTGCTTCGGTTTGGCCCGCGCCGGAGATGTCGTCCAACTCACCTTCCACGGTCAACAGGGCCGTGGTCTTGATGTCTTGGGGGCGCACCAATTCCTTTTTGCCTTCTGGGCTCATCACTTCCCAGGTGCCATTGACCAGTGCGAAGTCCTGGAACACGGTCTTGATGGTGTCCAGATAGTAGTCGGCAGGCAAGTCCAAGACGGCGTTGTACTCGTCGTAGAACTGGCGGTGCGCGTCGGCGCTGTCACCATCACCACGGACCAGATCCAGGAAGTAGTCGTAGTGAGAGCTGGCGTGACGATCGGGGTTCATGGCCACGAAGCCAGTGTGCTGCATGAAGCCTGGGTAGACGCGGCGGGTGGCACCGGGGTAGTTCGGTGGCACACGGTAGATCACGTTGGCCTCAAACCACTCGTAGGCCTTGTTCATGGCCAGATTGTTCACAGCCGTGGGCGACTTACGGGCGTCGATAGGGCCGCCCATCATGGTCATGGTCAATGGGGTCTTTTCGCCGCGGCTGGCCATCAAAGACACAGCAGCCAGCACGGGCACCGTAGGTTGGCACACCGAAATGACGTGGATGTTCGGGCCGATGTGGCGAATGAACTCTTGCACGTAGTTGACGTAGTCATCCAGGTGGAAGGCGCCTTCTTCCACCGGCACCATCCGAGCATCGATCCAGTCGGTGATGTAGACCTTGTGGTCTTGCAGCAAAGTGCGCACGGTGTCACGCAGCAGGGTGGCGTGGTGACCAGACAACGGCGCAACGACCAGCACGGTGGGTTGCTCGCGCATTTCCGACAGCACTTCTGCGTCGTCGGTGAAGCGCTTGAAACGGACCAAGTTGCAGAAAGGTTTGGACACCACGACCTGCTCTTGAATCACCACTTCGGTGTCACCCACCTTGACCTGGCGGATGTTGAATTCAGGTTTTTCGTACTCTTTGGTCAACCGATGCATCAAGTCGAAACCGGCAGCGACACGGTGTGCCTGTGGCATTTGAGCCATGGGCGACATGGGATGGCTGTACAGCTTGGAGGCGGCGCTGGCGAATTCAGAGAAAGGGCTCAGCCAGGCGCGTTGGGTTTCGTAGATCTGATAAAGCATGGTGTGACCTTTTGGGTTCTAGGTTGGATGCCATCATTTCAAAGCCGCGGTGGCGACTTTGTGCAGTGCAGCATAAATCACTTTAATCATCTTTGCACCTGTTTGCCTAGTCCAACAGTGGCAACAGAGTCGAATTGGCCGTGCATTTTTCGGTTTGTCGACGATGGCGTGGTGCTTCATGCCCTTGGTTTTGCAGGTTTGAGCTCGCTCCAGAGTGAAAGCCGGACAAATTCCAGGTGCGTCGGAGATGATTTGTCCTCACGGGCGTCCAAAAAAAGAGGGGCCTGATGGCCCCTCAAAAACTGACGCATTGTCGCTTTGGTACGACTTTCATCAGTCGCTCACTTGCGGCGTTGTTGTCGCATACAGCCAAAACCGATCGCGATGCCAGCCAGCGCGAGTGCCCAGCTCTGTGGCTCCGGCACGGGTGCAGAGAAGCTGACGTTGTCAACCACAGCATAAGGGCCGGAAATTTCAAATCGCGAGATGTTTGCGCTGGCGGACCGGATGCCGAAGAACATGCCGGTGTTCAAAGCAGGGTTGCCGAACTCGTCTGCGGGCGTCCAAACAGGCAAGAAGTGCGATTCCACTTCATTACCCAGCTTGTCGTACGCTGCGATGAACAGAGGCAGTGGCAGGCCTTCGCCGTACACAAAACCAGGGTCAAAGTTCATCAGGGCGCCGACTTCGGAGACGGTCTTGTCTCCGAAATCGAACACCAAGGAGGCAGCAATACCGTTCGATTGATCGACGAAGTCGCCGTCGACGCCAGCGAAAGCGTTGCCTGTCCACTCGCCGTTATCGCCCAAACTCCAGGCGCCATACGGGGCGCCGAAGTTCAGCGTGCCGCCCAGTGCGGACACACCCAGATCAACGCTCAGTGATTGACCGATCTGGACACGTGACGCACTGTTGTCATAGCCGGCGGCGTCATCGAAGGTTTGGACCAACGCCCCTGGCGTGAGGTCCGATGCATCGATGATCAGATCCGCATAGGCGGACGGAACGGCGGCAGACAGCGCAAGTGCACAGGCCATGCCAAGAGACTTGATAGTCATGATTTACTCCTGGTATGCGGTCCTGTATCAAGCGCCGATCACGCCGCCGTCCGTACGCGTGATCACCACCGTACCGGAACGTGGGCGGAGCTTGTCGTCGCCAGCAACGCCTTGGAAGCCGTAGCCCTGGCTGCTCGGCCACATGCTGACCACGTTGGGGTAAAGGGCATCAGCGGGATTGCTGTTGTCGCTCGCGCCTTCACCAGGGTGTTGGATGTTCACGAACATGGTCTTGCCGTCTGGTGTGGTGATCACGCCTGTGACTTCACAGCCCTTAGGGCCTGTCAAGAAACGTTTGATTTCGCCGGTCACTGTGTCGGCAGCCAACATCATGTTGTTGGTCATGTTCACGTAACCGCCAGCGGAGGTCCCTTTGCCCAAAGCGCTGGTCGAGATATCCGTCTGGATCCAGAGGCGGCCTTGTTTGTCAAACCACAGACCGTCGGGCGAGCCAAAGGTGTCGCCATTGATATTGCCAGTTTGAACGGTGCCAGCATTTGCCGCCAAAGCTGGGTCACCTGCCAGGACGAAAACATCCCATTCGAAGGTGAGGGCTGCGGTATCGCCGGCAGTTTCATTCCAGCGGATGATGTGGCCGTAACGATTGTTGGCGCGTGGGTTGGCTTCATCCACCGTTGCTGCGGTGCGGCCGCTGTTGTTGGTCAGTGTGCAATACACCTCGCCAGCAGCGGTGGGGTTCACGGCAATCCACTCTGGACGGTCCATCTTGGTGGCGCCAACGATGTCGGCTGCCTTGCGAGTGTTGACCAGCAAGTCGCCCATCGTAGCGAAGGCCGCGGCCAAAGCTGGTACGTTCAACGACAACTCCAACCATTGACCGGAGCCCATCTTGTCACCGGCCACTGCACCAGCGTCAAATCGGGCCACGTACAAGGTGCCTTCGTCGAGCAAATTCAGGTTGGCTGCGCGATTGGTGGGGTTGTATTTGTTCTTGGTGACGAACTTGTAGATGTATTCACCTGCTTGGTCGTCGCCCATGTAGACCACAACGCGACCATCCTTGGCCATGGCATAGGTGGCGCCTTCGTGCTTGATGCGGCCCAGAGCAGTGCGCTTCACAGGTTGTGCGTTTGGATTGAATGGATCGATTTCTACAACCCAGCCAAAGCGATTCGCTTCTGCTCGACCTTCAGGGGTGTTCAGATCAAAGCGTGGGTCGTGATGGTGCCAGTTGTAGCCAAAGCCACCCGCATTGATGCCATAACGCACTTCCAGGGCGTTGGGGACAAAGGTGGCATCGTTTACCGGTGCGCCAGCCGCGTTGGTCGTTTTAGCGCCAAAGTAGCCGTTGAAGTTTTCTTCACAGGTCAGATAGGTGCCCCAAGGGGTGTAACCGTGGGCGCAATTGTTCAAGGTTCCGAAGCCTGAAGTGCCGACCACATTGGTGGCTGGGCCGCTGAACTTGACTGGGGTGTTGGTGGTGATACGGCGTGCGTAGTTCGATGGACGCACGATCTCCCAGCCGTTCGCGCCGGTACGTGTTTCAACAACGGAAACGCCATGAGCGGCCTGAGACTTGCGAACCTTGTCCAGATTCCAGTTGGCCATGCCGTCGTTGTAGAGCAAGCCTTGGTCCACGTATTCGTGGTTCATCACCAGCAGGCCACGCGTATTCGACAAGCCAGCTGTGCTGCCTGCGCCTCGTGCAGGGAATGGGAAGAAGTGCATGCCGTCATGGTGTGCGCCAGACTGCAATTCTTGTTCTGCGGCGGTTTCAGAGGCGGTGCCGGACCAGGCTGGTTGGCCGGCTGGGACGCCCATCTTGCCAATGGGGTCACCCCATGCATACAGGACCTGAACGTTGTAGCCAGGAGGCACAACTACGAGGTCCTCCGTACCTGCCAAGGGGGGCAAAGGCACAGAGCTGAAGCCCAAGGAAACACTGGCGCCTGTAGCTGCCGCTTCAGCTTTGGAGGCGCTAGTCAACGCAGGGATACCAAAAAACGCAGCTGCAGCGGCGCCGATACCGGTTTTCAGGAAGCCGCGGCGAGCGACGGCAGTCTCAACGATCGCGTCAAAGCTGGGGTTGTTGGATGGGTTGACGCTCACGTCTTCCATGTCATTGGCGTGGCGGGTCTCGATCTGGCTCATATGTACTCCTCGTGATTGCACAGTGGATGACCTGTGGGAAACAGATGTTGTCGATGTTGCAGAGGAGCGATGACGATTTGATGGCAACGCCATAGGCCGTGTAAAGCTAAACAAAAAGGGCCAGCGATTGATACCGCTGGCCCTTTTTGATTTAAGAAAGCTGCGTGCTTTCTCGGTCTCGCTTACATCACAGCCTTGATGGCAGCCGCCACAGCCTTGATGTTCTTGGTGTTCAGTGCGGCCACGCAGATGCGACCAGAGTCAACACCGTAGATGCCGAACTCCGAGCGCAGGCGCTGCATTTGCGCCGCGTTCAAGCCGGAGTAGCTGAACATTCCCTTTTGGCGGGTGATGTAGCTCAGGTCGCCTTGCACGCCAGCGGCGGTCAGTTCGTTGACCAGGGCGGTGCGCATCAGCTTGATGCGGTCACGCATTTCGGCCAACTCGTCTTCCCACATCTGGCGCAGCTCAGGGCTGGTCAGCACGGTGGCGACCACTTGGGCGCCATGTGTGGGTGGGTTGGAGTAGTTGGTGCGAATCACGCGCTTCAATTGGCTCAGCACGCGAGCGCATTCTTCGGCGGTTTCGCTCACGATGCTCAGGGCGCCCACGCGCTCGCCGTACAGCGAGAAGCTCTTGGAGAAGCTGGTGGACACGAAGTAGCTCAGACCTGCTTCCAGGAACTTGATCACCACTTGGCCGTCTTCGGCGATGCCGTTGCCAAAACCTTGGTAAGCCATGTCCAGGAAGGGCACCAGGCCGCCAGCCTTGATCACGGCGATCACTTCATCCCATTGGGCGTCAGTCAGATCGTAGCCGGTGGGGTTGTGGCAGCAAGCGTGCAGCAACACGATGGTGCCCGGCGCCGATGCCTTCAACTTGGCGATCATGCCGTCGAAGTTGATGCCACGGTTGGCTGCGTCGTAGTAGGGGTAGACGTCCACGGGGAAGCCGGCCGACTCGAACAGAGCGCGGTGGTTTTCCCAGCTGGGGTCGGAAATCAGCACTTGTGCGTCGGGGTTCAGACGCTTCAAGAAGTCAGCACCCAGCTTCAGACCGCCGGTGCCACCGATGGCTTGAGCGGTGGCGATGCGACCACCCTTGACAGCAGGGTGCTCGGCGCCGAACACCAGGCCTTGCACAGCCTTGTCATAGGCCACGATGCCGTCGATGGGCAGGTAGCCGCGTGCCTTGGGGGCTTCCATCATCTGCTTTTCAGCGGCGGCAACGCACTTGAGCAGGGGCAGCTTGCCGTTGTCGTCGGTGTACACACCCACGCCCAGGTTCACCTTGTTGGGGTTGGTGTCGGCGTTGAATTGTTCGTTGAGGCCCAAAATCGGGTCACGGGGGGCCATTTCAACGGTGGCAAACAAAGAGGCCATGCAAGCAGTCTCCGGTGGGTTGGGATAAGCTGAAAAGCAATACGCACCGAGTTGACCTTGGCTGCACCTGTTGGGTGACGCCAGTTTGGTTCCTCGGGCAAACCCTTTATTTTAGCTCGCCAAAGTCCGAACATGCCAGATCTGATTGACGTCAACAGTTCACAAACGCTCGCAAACGGGGGCGCGGCAGGTGATTCCGGCGGCCAATTCGTGACTTTTCCCGACTCGCCGTTCCAGTTGTTCCAGCCTTATCCCCCTGCGGGCGACCAGCCCACGGCCATTCAAGGGTTGGTAGAAGGAGTGCAGGATGGTCTGGTCTTTCAAACGTTGCTGGGGGTGACCGGATCGGGCAAGACCTTCACCATGGCCAACACGATCGCCCGACTGGGGCGTCCGGCCATCGTGTTTGCGCCTAATAAAACCTTGGCGGCGCAGTTGTACGCCGAGTTCCGGGAGTTCTTCCCCAACAACGCCGTCGAATATTTCGTCAGCTACTACGACTACTACCAGCCCGAGGCCTATGTTCCGCAGCGCGATCTTTTCATCGAGAAAGACAGCGCCATCAACGAAGCCATCGAACAGATGCGCTTGAGTGCCACCAAGAGCATTCTGGAGCGCCGCGATGTGGTCATTGTGGCCACCGTGTCGGCCATCTACGGTATCGGCAAGCCTGAGGACTACATGCAGATGGTGTTGATCGCCCGAGTGGGCGACAAGATGGGCCAGCGCGACGTGATTGCGCAGCTCATCCGCATGCAATACCAGCGCAATGACATGGACTTTGGGCGCGGCACCTTCCGCGTTCGGGGCGACACCATTGACGTGTTCCCAGCCGAACACAGCGAGTTGGCCGTGCGCATTGAGTTGTTTGATGACGAGATCGATTCGATCCAGTTGTTTGACCCACTCACGGGTCGCATTCAGCAGAAGATTCCCCGATTCACCATATACCCATCGAGTCACTATGTGACCCCGCGTGAGCGTGTGCTGGCGGCCATCGAGGCCATCAAAGATGAGCTCAACGTGCGCGTGAAAGAACTGGTCGGCATGGGCAAGTTGGTGGAGGCGCAGCGTATTGAGCAGCGCACCCGGTTCGACTTGGAGATGCTGCAGGAGGTGGGCCACTGCAAAGGCATTGAGAACTACACCCGCCATCTATCGGGGGCCCGTCCTGGCGATCCGCCTCCCACTTTGGTCGACTACATGCCGCCCGATGCCATCATGTTCCTGGACGAAAGCCACGTCATGATTGGCCAGCTCGGTGGCATGTACAACGGCGACCGCTCTCGTAAGACGACCTTGGTGGAATATGGGTTCCGTTTGCCATCGGCATTGGACAACCGCCCACTCAAGTTCGAAGAGTTCGAGCGCAAGATGCGCCAGGTCATTTTCGTGTCGGCCACGCCCGGTGACTGGGAAAAGAACCACACCGATAACGTGGTCGAGCAGGTGGTGCGCCCCACGGGCCTGCTAGACCCGATCGTGGAGGTCCGCCCCGCCACGCATCAGGTGGACGATGTGCTGCAGGAAATTAGGGTTCGCGTCGACAAAGACGAGCGTGTACTGATCACCACGCTGACCAAGCGCATGGCCGAGCAGCTTACCGACTACCTCACTGACAATGGTGTCAAGGTCCGTTATTTGCACTCCGACATCGATACGGTCGAGCGCGTTGAAATCTTGCGCGACCTGCGCCTGGGCACCTTCGACGTGCTGGTGGGCATCAACCTGCTGCGCGAGGGCCTGGACATTCCAGAGGTGTCCTTGGTGGCCATTTTGGACGCCGACAAGGAAGGCTTCCTGCGCGCTGAGCGCAGCCTGATTCAGACCATTGGGCGTGCCGCGCGAAACCAGAATGGCATGGCCATTCTGTATGCCGACAAGATGACCGAGTCCATGCGCAAGGCGATTGGTGAAACCGAACGCCGTCGAACCAAACAGATCGCCCACAACGAGGCGCTCGGCATCACGCCACGCACGGTCAACAAGAAGGTCAAGGAGCTGATCGATGGGGTCATGTCCAATGCGGCCAAGGACGACCTCAAAGCCGCACAAGCGCTGGCCGAATCTGTCGCAGGCGCCAGTGACATGAGTGAAAAGGACCTGAGTCGTCGCATGAAGCAGCTGGAAAAGGAGATGCTGGAAGCGGCGCGAAGCTTGGAGTTTGAAAAGGCGGCTCGCTTGCGCGACCAACTGGCCATCCTCAAGGAGCAGGTATTCGGCGCTGCGGGGCACGACAAGGTGGTGCCCATCGCTTCAGGGAAAAAAGCATGAATATGTTGACGCGCTTGTTTTCTCGCACGGGTGAAGCGCAACCCGTGCCCGAGTTTCGGGTTTTGATGGTCTGCATGGGCAATATCTGTCGCAGTCCCACGGCAGAGGGCGTCTTGCGCCACAAGCTCAGGGAAGCGCAATTGCTCGAGCGCGTGCAGGTGGATTCGGCTGGCACCCACGCGTACCACATAGGCAGTCCCCCCGATGATCGATCGCAAAAGCACGCCAAGTCACGCGGGTACGACCTCTCGGACCAGCGTGCGCGCAAGGTGGACCCCAGCGACTTTGACTACTTTGATCTCATCTTGGCCATGGACTGGGACAACCTCGCTTTGCTCGAGGATGCGTGTCCAGAAGATCACCCAGCCAGACGTCGGCTGAAGCGATTGGTCGAGTTCATCCCTCCGGATTCTCAGCATGCCGGGGCGCAGGTCGTGCCCGACCCGTACTACGGCGGACCTGCCGGTTTTGACGTCGTGCTGGATCTGATCGAGGCCGCTTGTGACGGTGTTGTCATGCACGTGCGGAGGCAGTTGGCGCAGCGAAATCAGGGTTGACCCTGGATTTAAGTTGACAAAATTAGTCGACTTCTTTAAAATCGACTTAAATACTCGGGAATTAACGATCTTGCCGGGAACTGGCGATCCCTTTCCGGACTCTATCGGGTCAACCCTGACCCGAATCAGATCTACCCGACTAAAGGAGTTGAGTCATGCGTCTGACCACCAAAGGACGGTTCGCCGTCACCGCCATGATCGATCTCGCTTTGCGAGAGCACACTGGCCCTGTCGCCTTGGCGGCCATCAGCCAACGGCAGCAAATTTCTTTGTCTTACCTGGAGCAGCTCTTCGGTAAGTTGCGCCGTCACGAATTGGTCGAGAGCACGCGCGGCCCTGGCGGCGGTTACTCGCTGGGTCGCAAGTCGGAAGACATCACCGTGGCCGACATCATTGTGGCGGTGGACGAGCCCATTGATGCCACCGGCTGCGGCGGCAAAGAAAACTGTATGGGCGATGACGGTGCGCGTTGCATGACCCACGATTTGTGGACCAGCTTGAATGCCAAGATGATCGAATACCTCGATTCGATCAGCCTGCGCAAGTTGGTGGATGAACAGTTGGCCAAAGGTGTGTCCATCGAGGCGCAACCCATCAAGCGAGCCATTTCGACAGTGCCGGTGGTGAAACCCATCAAAGTCACGGCACCGAATTCTGTGTTCGCCCTGGGTACGACCTTGACCAAAACTGGTCCTTGATCACAGCAGGGGGATCCATTCCCCCGCGATAATCTCGCTTTTGTTTGACCGGCGCCTTGCACTTTTCATAGGGTGAAAGCGCTAGCTTGAGTCCCCATCATGGACATGACCCCACACTTCCCGATCTACATGGACTACGGCGCCACCACGCCGTGTGACCCCCGCGTGGTTGACGCGATGATTCCTTGGCTGCGCGAGCACTTCGGCAACCCAGCGTCGCGTACCCATGCTTACGGTTGGGAGGCGGAGCAAGCCGTTGAAACAGCACGTGCCAATGTGGCCGCGCTCATCGGCGCCGACCCCCGTGAAATCGTGTGGACCTCTGGCGCCACCGAGTCCAACAACCTGGCCTTGAAGGGCGCAGCGCACTTCTACAAGAGCCGCGGCAAACACATCATCACCGTCAAGACCGAGCACAAGGCTGTGCTGGACACGGTTCGTGAACTCGAACGCCAAGGCTTTGAGGCCACCTACCTCGACGTTCAAGAAAACGGCTTGCTGGATCTGGAAGCGCTGAAGGCGGCCATTCGCCCCGACACCATCCTGATCTCGGTCATGTATGTGAACAACGAGATTGGTGTCATTCAAGACATCCCCACCATTGGCGCACTGTGCCGTGAAAAGGGCATCATCTTCCACGTGGACGCGGCCCAAGCCACCGGCAAGGTCGACATCGATTTGACCCAACTGCCGGTTGATCTGATGAGCTTGGCCTCGCACAAGACCTATGGTCCCAAAGGCATCGGTGCTTTGTACGTGCGCCGCAAGCCACGCATCCGCATCGAAGCGCAGATGCACGGCGGCGGTCACGAGCGCGGCATGCGCTCGGGCACCTTGCCTACGCACCAAATCGTGGGCATGGGCGAAGCCTTCCGCATCGCCAAAGAAGAGATGCACACCGAAAACGAGCGCATTCGTGGCTTGCAACAGCGCCTGCTGAAGGGCCTGCAAGACATCGAGCAGATCTTCGTCAACGGTGACTTGGACCAACGCATCCCCCACAACCTGAACATCTCGTTCAACTATGTGGAAGGTGAGTCCCTGATCATGGGCATAAAGGGCATCGCTGTGTCGTCGGGCTCGGCATGTACCTCCGCCAGCCTGGAACCCAGCTATGTGTTGCGTGCCCTGGGTCGCAGCGACGAGTTGGCCCACAGCTCTCTGCGCATGACCATCGGCCGTTTCACCACCGAAGAAGAAATCGACTTCGCCGTCTCGACCTTGAAGGATCGCGTTGCCAAGTTGCGCGAGCTGTCCCCCTTGTGGGATATGTACAAAGACGGCATCGATCTGTCGACCATTCAATGGGCGGCACACTGATATTGGAGCATTACCATGGCATACAGCGACAAGGTCATTGACCACTACGAAAATCCCCGCAACGTTGGCTCCTTCGAAAAGGGCGACGAGTCGGTTGGCACCGGCATGGTTGGCGCGCCGGCTTGCGGCGACGTGATGAAGCTGCAAATCAAGGTCAACCCCTCCACCGGCGTGATCGAAGACGCACGCTTCAAGACCTACGGTTGCGGATCGGCCATTGCGTCGAGCTCTCTGGTGACCGAGTGGGTGCGCGGCAAGACCCTCGACGAAGCCCTGAGCATCAAGAACACCCAGATCGCCGAAGAGCTGGCTTTGCCCCCGGTCAAGATTCACTGCTCAATCCTGGCGGAAGATGCGATCAAAGCAGCCGTCAACGATTACAAGGCCAAACATGGAAACTAATTCCGCCGCAGCAGGTTCGTGCACAGCAGGCCCCGGAAACGGGCCTCTGGCTGAAATCGCCGAAATCAACGCCAACATGAAGGTGGAGTTGACGGACGCCGCTGCCCGTCACATCACTCGCTACTTGACCCGTCGTGGCAAGGGTGTTGGGATCCGCTTGGGTGTGAAGACCACCGGCTGTTCGGGTCTGGCTTACAAGATTGAGTTCGCCGACGAGATCGAGCCTGAAGACATCGTGTTCGAACAACAGGGCGTCAAGATTCTGGTCGACCCCAAGAGCCTGCCTTACATCGACGGCACGCAATTGGATTTTGTCCGTGAAGGCCTGAACGAAGGCTTCAAGTTCAACAACCCGAACGAGCGCGACCGTTGCGGTTGTGGGGAATCTTTCCGCATCTGATCTCGCAGGCTGTGGGCCTCTTGTCGGATGAAGCCCCACCTTGTGGTGGGGTTTCGCATTTCAAATGCCATGAACATTGACGCTGACGATTTCACGCTGTTGGGTCTGAACCGCAAGTTCGATCTCAATCGCTCAGAGCTGGACAGTGCCTGGAAGGCGCTGCAGGCCCAAGTGCACCCCGATCGCTTTGCGGCCGAAGGTGGTGCAGCCCAACGTTTGGCCATGCAATGGGCCGTGCGCGTGAACGAGGCCCATCAGCGCCTGAAAGATCCGCTCAAGCGTGCCGCGTATTTGTGCGAACTGGGCGGTGCGCCCGTTCACGCCCACAGCAACACCGCGATGCCTGGCGATTTCCTGATGCAGCAAATGCAATGGCGTGAAGCCCTGGAAGAGGCGAGTCAGGCGGCCGATGTCGAGGCCTTGTCTGACGAAGTCACCGCGCAGCGTCAGGCGCGCTTGGCGCGCGTCAAGCAACTGCTCGACACCGACCACAACCCCGCCCAAGCCGCACAGGAAGTGCGTGCCTTGATGTTCATCGATCGCTTGCTGGAAGAGATCGATGCGCGACTTGAACAATACGAAGACGCCCGTTGAAGCGATCGAGCTGACCCATGGCCCTGCTGCAAATCTCTGAACCCGGACAATCGTCAGATCCCCATCAACGCCGCATTGCCGTCGGCATCGATCTGGGGACCACACACTCCTTGGTGGCCTCGGTGCGCCATGGTTCTGCTGAATGTTTGCCCGATGAACAGGGCCGGGTGATCCTGCCCTCTGCTGTGCGCTACTTCCTGGACGATCGCGGCCAGACCCGTCGCCAGATCGGTTATGACGCCTTGGCGCAGCAAGCCGAAGATCCGCAAAACACCATCGTGTCGGTCAAGCGATTCATGGGTCGCAAGCTGTCTGACCTGATCGAGCCTGGTCGTTTGCCCTATCAGTTTGAAGATCAGCCCGGCATGGTGTCGGTCAAGACGGTTGCCGGGATCAAGTCGCCCGTCGAAGTCTCCGCAGAAATCCTGGCTAACTTGCGCCAACGCGCCGAAGACACCTTCAACGACGACTTGTTTGGTGCCGTCATCACCGTGCCGGCCTATTTCGACGACGCTCAGCGCCAGGCCACCAAAGATGCCGCGCAAATGGCGGGCATCAATGTGTTGCGCTTGCTGAACGAGCCCACTGCTGCGGCCATTGCCTATGGCTTGGACAACGGCGCCGAAGGCCTGTATGCCATTTATGACCTGGGTGGCGGCACGTTTGACATTTCGCTGCTGCAACTCAGCCGTGGCGTGTTCGAAGTGGTCGCCACAGGCGGTGACTCCGCCCTGGGTGGGGACGACGTCGATCACGTCTTGGCCGATGCCGCCTTGGCAGATGCCAAGATGGACGCGGTCACGCCGCAAGACAAGCGCGCCGTGCTCGTCGCGGCACGTCGGACCAAAGAAAAGCTTTCTACAGATGGCAATGCGCACCTGTCTTGCGCCTTGTCCACCGGCATGTTGTCGGTCAATTTCACCCGCGAGCGTCTGGCTGAACTGGCTAAGCCCTTGATCGACAAGACCCTGGCATCGGTCAAGCGCGTGTTGCGTGACGCCAAAGTCAAGGCCGATGAGGTCAAGGGTGTGGTCATGGTCGGCGGCTCCACCCGCATGCCTGCCGTGCGCGATGCCGTGGGCACCTTCTTTGGTCAAACGCCCTTGACCGATCTGAACCCGGACGAAGTGGTCGCCCTGGGCGCCGCCATCCAGGCCAACCTGCTGGCGGGCAACAACACCCAAGGCGAGCACCTGCTGCTGGACGTCTTGCCCTTGTCCTTGGGTTTGGAAACCATGGGTGGCCTGGTGGAGCGCGTCATTCCACGCAACACGCCCATTCCATGTGCCCGCGCTCAAGACTTCACCACCTTCAAAGATGGTCAAACCGCTTTGGCTGTGCATGTGGTGCAAGGCGAGCGCGAGCAAGTCGAGTTCTGCCGCTCCCTGGCGCGATTTGAGTTGCGTGGCATTCCGCCCATGGCGGCTGGTGCTGCGCGCATTCGCGTCACCTTCCAGGTCGATGCCGACGGTTTGTTGAGCGTGTTCGCCAAAGAACAACTCTCTGGCGTTGAAGCTTCGGTGGTGGTCAAGCCCAGCTATGGTTTGAGCGATGACCAAGTGGCCAACATGCTGCGCGAAGGCTTTGCCACAGCGGCGTCTGACATGAAGGATCGAGCCCTGCGCGAAGCTCGCGTCGAGGCTGAACGCATGCTGGAAGCCACACGTACCGCCCTGGCGGCCGATGGCGATTTGCTCACCCCAGAACAACGCGCAGAAATCGATGGCCTCATGGCCCAGATCGGCCAACGTTGTGATCGCGGCGATCTGGAAGCGCTGGAGGCCGCCACCAAAGCGTTGGCCCAAGGCACGGAAGCGTTTGCGGCCGAGCGCATGAACCGCAGCATTCGCCAAGCCCTGGCTGGCCGCAAGCTCGATCAAGTCTGAAGAACAAGAGATCCCATCATGCCCATCATCAAGATCCTGCCCCACGCCACGCTTTGTCCTCAAGGTAAGACCTTGACGGTGGCGCCTGGCACCAGCATCTGCGAAGCTCTCCTTGAGAACCACGTTGAAATCGAACACGCCTGCGACATGAGTGCAGCGTGCACCACCTGTCACGTCATCGTGCGTGAAGGCTTCAACAGCCTCAATGAAATCGAAGAGACGGAAGAAGACTTGCTGGACCGCGCATGGGGTCTGGAGCCCAACTCGCGGTTGAGCTGCCAAGCTTTTGTGGCTGGTCAGGATCTCACCATCGAAATCCCCAAGTACACGATCAACCACGCTCGCGAGAATCATTGAGCCCCTAGCTCACTGCCACAGGCGTTACAGTTACGCATGTCCAGACAGATCTTCCTCGATACCGAAACCACCGGCCTGAGCCCCGAATCGGGCGACCGCATCATTGAAATCGGTTGCGTGGAGATGATCAACCGCCGCCTCACCGGGCGGCATTTGCATTTCTACATCAACCCTGAGCGGCCCAACCACGAAGACGCTGTTCGCATCCACGGTCTGACCGACGAATTCCTGGCCGACAAGCCCGTGTTTGCAGCCTTGGTCGACGAGATCCTGGACTACTGCCGGGGCGCCGAGATCATCATCCACAACGCCGCGTTCGACATCGGCTTCCTGAACGCCGAACTCAAGCGTCTGAACAAAGGCCTGTTCACCGATCATGTGGGCGGTGTGATCGACAGCCTGGTCATGGCCCGGGAGATGTTCCCTGGCAAATCCAATTCGCTGGACGCACTGTGTCGGCGTTTGGAAGTGGACAACACCCACCGGACGCTGCACGGCGCGCTGATGGATGCCGAGCTGCTGGCCGAGGTCTACATCAACATGACGCGAGGCCAAGACGCCTTGCTGATTGACGCAGGCAGCTCAGACAACGGCGATGGCGCCGGTGGTGCCGCCGAGGCCATGGACTTCAGCCAGTTCCAACTGGCCGTTGTGGGGCCTACACCGGAAGAGGACGAGGCCTTTGTGAAGCACCTGGAAGGCATCGACAAGGCCAGCGAACAAAAAACTTTGTGGAAAACGCTGAATCTTGTGTTATAGTCATGGTCTTCGCTGATTGCGACATTAAATCAGCAACCCGAACAAGTTTCGGGCGGTTAGCTCAGTGGTAGAGCACTGCCTTCACACGGCAGGGGTCGCAGGTTCGAACCCTGCACCGCCCACCAAGAAAATCAAGCACTTAGCAGCGATGCTAGGTGCTTTTTCTTTGGTCGAGCAAAACCAGTTCTAACCGTTCAGACTCAGGCTGCGGATGGCGGCCTTTGTGGTTAACCCGCCAGCGGAATGGGGGTAATCAAGATACAGTCTGGAAATCCCATCCTTCCGGATCCTCATTGGGTGTCGTTCCAACGAACCAGTGGGCATCGGAATCTAGGAGTTGCCCAGCCATGCCAACACTCCATGCCATCGCCTATGTCAGTAGCGCGTCGCCCATGTTGGCTGATCCTGACGAAATCGATGCGCTGCTGATCCATGCGCGGGAATTCAATGCCAAGTGCGATGTTTCAGGGGTGTTGTTGCATCACGATGGCAATTTTCTGCAGTACATCGAAGGCCCCACTGCCGGTGTAGCGACTGTCTACCGACGCATTCTGCAGTCGGGGAAGCATCATGGCTTGATCGAGTTGTTTAACGGGCCAGTGATGGAGCGCTATTTCCCTCAATGGCAAATGGGTTTCGCTGAGTCGCCCTTGTCGGCTTTGCAGTCCATCTCCCAGGCGAGTTGGTTGAACCAAATGGCGCAACTTGAGCCGCATCGCCATCGTAGTGTCGGCTTGGATTTACTTTTGGACTTTTGGGCTCGCGCAAAGAATCCGCATGCGCTGACGCATTCATAAGTCAGCAGGCCCAATGCCGGCAGGGCTATCCCATTCGCGCGATAGTTGAGACAACCTGGTTTGTCTCACTAGGAATGAAAATGGACGCCAAGCCAACACCTCCCGCCTTGTATTACGACGGTGCCTGCCCCGTGTGCGCCAAAGAGGTCGCTTTGTATCAAAAGCAGGAGGGGGCTTGTCAGATCCAATGGGTCGACGTGACCCGTTGCGCCGAAAGTGATCTAGGCGCAGGTCTGAATCGACAAGACGCCTTGCAGCAATTGCATTTCAGGCATAGCAACGGTGAGTTGATCAGCGGCGTTGCTGCCTTCGCGGCCCTATGGCAAACATTGCCTCGATGGGCGTGGGCCGGACGGCTGCTGGCCTGTCGACCAGTGTTGTGGCTCGCAGAGCCTGCTTACCAACTTTTTCTGAAGGTTCGCAAACTCTGGCGTTGAAATGCTCACGGCTCCGCGATAGGGTCAGCCCATCCACATCCTCGTCAGCAACCAAATGGGCAAGCCCAGGTACAACACAGCCAACCCAGCACGCTCTAACCACAGGCGTGCTGAGGCTGCAGCGCGGGGGCGGATGAGGAGGGAGAAGACCGTGCCGGTTTCAATGGCCGCCCGCACGCCAGCCGCACACAACATGACCCCAATCGTCCATGCTGCCCACCAGATCAGCAGGGTGGTGAAGTATGCTTTGGCGCCAAAGGTTTGCCACTCGCCTACACCGCTGCCATAGGCAATGTATTGATGCATCCGGAAGGCAGGCAATGACAAAGCCAAGGGCAGGAGCCCAAACTTGAGCCAGGCCCGATCAAGCCAGCGACGCGGCATGGCTGTGCGGGCTTGCACATAGGTGAACCAATTGCGACCGGTTGGGGTGGGTGTATCGAAGTGGAGCCCATAGGCGCTGAGCGCTCTGATGAGTCCTTGGGGTTCACGCATCGCAATGGACCAGGTAGAACCCGGCGCTACGCCACCTTGCAGATGAAGTCCCGCTCCCGGGATGGGCATGCGCCACAGTCGAGCATGGGTCAGGGTGTCCAAGGCCAGGGCTTGTTGGCGTGCCCCTTGGGTCAAGATCAATTGGCCGTTTTGGATATCGAGCTTGGCTTGGAAGGCGCGTAACAGCAACCAGGCCGCCACTTCAGGCACAACGACCAAGCCGACAAACAATCGAATCTGCAGCAAGGTTTGGGTTCGCCAGGCGTCGTTGAGCAACAGCATCACGCCCAGCGCCAGCAGCCCCAAACGCGCAGCCACGTGCAGCGCACCCACCAGGATGCGTGCAGGTGGGGGCAGCAAGAAAACGGAGACGGGGAAGGTCAGGGTGTGGTGCATGGGCTGAGGGGGGGGCCAGCGAGACCAGGTAGGAGCCAGTGTGGCGCAAGCCAGGCCACCCAGGAAGATCAAGCAAGCCACGCCGACCCAATTGCCCCATTTCACCAACAACGTTGGCGGTGTCTCACGGGTGTAGACGCTACCCACCACCAAGGTGCGTTCGCCTGGTTTGGATCCCGCAATGACCGCGCCCGAGGGCGCAATGATGGCGCTGAAGCCATTCGTCGTCAGCCTGAATTGAGGAAGTCGTGTTTCGATGCTGCGAAACGCGGCCGCAGCATGATGCAGGGCCATGCCTTGTGGGTAATCGGTGAACCAACTGTCGTTAGACAAGGTCAGGATGGCATGGGCACCCAGCCGGGCCCCATCCAAGGCCAATGAGGTGTCGACATCGTCTAGGCAAATCAAGGGCAGCACGGGAATCTCACGGCCGTCTGCCAAACGCAAGGGGAATACGCGTGCGCCGTTGCCCGCTTGCCATTGGCCGACCCAGGGGAGCCATCGTTGCACGAGTTCGGCGTTCATCCATGAAGGCACGAACTCGGTCATGGGGAACAGGCGGGTTTTGCGGTACATGCCCAACAGTCCGCCTTGCGGTTCTACAAACGCGGCCGCGTTGTATTCGCCTTGTTCATCGCGATCGTAGGTACCCAGTACAAAGGGCACGCCTGCCGCACGCACGACTCCGAGCAGCTCGCGATCCAATTCAGCGCCTGTGGGGCTCTTGGGATGTCCGAGTGTGGTGGGGTAGCTGGTTTCAGACCACAGCACCGCGTCGGCTTTCTGGTTGACCACGGCGTCGTAGCTCATGGCGTAATGGGTATCCAGAACTTGGCGAACGGCTTGATAGGCGCCCAACTCTTTGCGCATCTGTTCGTAGTGCACCAGATTGGCCTGCACCATGCCGACTTTGAGCGGTGTGCCTGATTCTGCTGGTGTCTGTTGTAGGTAGGCCCAGCCATACAGGGCCAAGGCCAGTGGCGCGCAAGTTGCCAAAACCAGTGGCTGGAAGCATGCCTTCCAATAAGGGGAACGTTGTCGCCAGGCGATGGCCAGGGCCTCGTTGCTGAACAAAGCCAACCAAGTGAGGCCTGCTGTGCCGATCAGGTCTGCGGCTTGCCGAAGATAGGCTGCAGGGTAGAGCCCATGGCTCCAAGTGTCTCCCAGCATCTTGGGTATGAAGGCCTCGGTTGCGACCCATGCGCAGGGGCCTGCCATGGCCAGCCACAAGCTGTTGCGTCCCTGTGCATGGCCTTGCGCCCATCGTCTGACCAAGGCAAACACCATGATCTGAGGCTGGAGCAAGGGGGCACCCAATAACAGCGCCAACAAGCCCCAGGTGGCACCGGCCTCTGTGTAGTCGCCAATGGCCGATCCAAACCAGGCGAATACGCAAGCGGTGTAGGCCAGCGTCATCCCATACGCCGAGACGATCACATCACGCCATCGGCTTTGGGTATGAAGTGAAACCAACCAAGGAACCCAGGCGACAAAGGCCAGAAATGCCAATGCCCAGGCTTGATGGCCATGGGCATAGAGGGTCGCCAATAAGGCGCTTAGGGCGATGCCTATCCACATACGGGGTTTGACTGCTTGCACAACATCTAACGGCCTCAGAGGCCGGCACTACGAGTTTCAGTGGGGGCCGGGATCACCACTTTTCGGATAGGGAGCCCGGCGGGGGCGAGTTCTGGTGGCACGACACGGTCTTCTGGCACCGTAATCGGTTGGCCACTTGCGTCGACAAACTTCCGATCGGGGGCGTACATCAAGATGGGTTCGATGTTCTGTCCATCGTCGGTGGATTGGTAGTGCCGCACATAGCCATCAGGCAGTGGAAAGCCTTCCGGTACAGCCAGGCCGACCAAGGGTGGTTTGGTGCCTGGTGGGTTGAAGGCGGCCAGCCCTGTCCGAATGCCTGCTTGGTGCAGTCGTTCAATGACCTCGTTCATGGTCGGGGTGGCCCCTCGGGGCACATGGCTGGATAAATCAGCTGTGGGATCAGCGTCGCCTTCCGTGTGCGTCACGTTGGGTGTCTGAGGCGACGAGGAAGGGGGCTTGGTGGTGCCGGTGTCCGTGCTCAGATCCCAAGGCCATCGCGTGTCATCGCCGCTGCCCTTGGTGCTGCGCGATGTGGTGTTGGAGGCCAAGGGGGTGTTGCGCAGTTCGGGTGTGTTCGACAAAGTCGACCACAGGTAATAGATGCCGCAGGCGACCAAGGTCAGACCTGCGGCGAGGTAGAGGCGAGCGCGCCAGCCACCGCCTTGTTCAGCAGGATGTGTGGAGCTGAAGCGTGGTGAGCGTGGCGCGTTCATGTCAAGCCTCGGTCAGGACATCAAGGTGCAGCAGGGTTGGTGGTGGAGACCGTCCAGCCCATGCGTTCGTGACCCAATGTGTTCCAGATCGGGTTCTTGCCGCCGGTGATGGTGGTGTAGCGCGCGGCGCCCGACCCCGTTGTGCCACCCAGCAAGCCCGCTGACACGGTGCCACCGTTGTAGGTGGGGTGGGTGTCGTCCGACTGGATGTAGTCATAGCTGCTGCTGGCCGACACAAACTTGGTGTTGGCATCGCGGATGGTGGACTTCAGCGTGGACGAGATACGGGTCACGTAGCTCGATTCGCTTTCGCCAGACACGTAGCGCAGACCATCGATGTCGATCTTGCCGTCGCCATTGGTGTCGTAGTCGGCCCCCATGAATTCAGCAAAACTGTCGGCGCACTTGAAACCCTTCTGGCGGGCGTATTCACACATCCAGTAGTTCATGGTGGCCAACAAGGGCAGGAACTTGTCGCGCAGGTTGATGGTGGCGCCGGTCGATGCGTCCTTGCACGAGCTCTGCACGTTGTCAGCGTTGTAGCCTGGGTAGTAGACGTTGGAGATCACCTTCAGCTTCACGCCAGAGTAGGCGTTGGCATTGATGTAGTCCATGGCCTTGGCCACATAGGTCTTGCAGTTGTTCACAGCGGCGGTCAGACCGCTGTAGTCGCAGGTGCCGGTTTGGCTTTTGAGTGCTGAGCGGGCTTGCAGTCCGTCGTTGCCACACATCTCGAAGGTGACCACACGGGTGTTGGTCGCCTGCATGTAAGACTTCTCGGCCACGATCTTGTTGTTGTAAACGTCGGAAGCCACAGCGCCAGACTTGGTGCGACGCACGCTTTCGATGTCGGCATTCCAGGCGGCTGACAGATACTCGGCCTCGATGGTCGGGGCCGAGTATTTGGCTGCATTGGTGGTGGAGCCGTTGTAGCCCGCATAGATCGAGTCACCGTAAGCCACCACACGGTACTTGGTGGTGGTGTTGGCACGGTCAATTGTCCATGACACGTTTTGGTTCAGGGTGCTGGCTTGCGCAGCAGAAACCAGGCTCAGCAATGCCAAAGCCGGCACAACAGCGCGCATGGCGCCGAATGCTCTTTTCATCGGTCGTCTCCTCGGTGATGGAACAGGTCGGAAAACTCGAGCGCTCGAATCGAAAAGGGTCCCCAAATGCCATCCCAGTGTGGATGAATGGGCGACAGGTCCGCATCCCAGAGAATCCCTTGAGTAGAATTACTGATGCGTGGCGCAAAGCGTATAACGCGTTGCGGTGTTTTGTGCGTGAGTTGATTGACGTGAGTGCGGCTTCACGGTAATCAACTTGTTTGCATCATGAAAAAAGCGCCCGTTTGGGCGCTTGTGGCGGGGAGTGATCCGTCGATCAGGCCGGCATGGTCATTTCGCCGATCCGTTCCAAGAAGGCGTCCAGATCGTCGGGGTTGCGGGCTGCGCCAATGGGCAGCCCCCGTTCTTCGAATTGTTGCAGCCATGCACATTGCAAGGTGCTGGGTTCGTGGTCATCGGTTCGCACCATGACGATGCCAACGCGGGATTCGTGGAGTACCACCAGCAAAGACTTCCAGCCGTGCGCCTCGTCGAGCTCGAAGCACAGTCCGTTCATTTTCTGTACAGAGTCTTTCAGTTGCTGTTCTAACGGCATGTTCCCGCTCCCAATTCTTGACGTCAGTGTGCCCAGTCATCGGTTGAGGGTCAACGAACCTGAGTCACGTCGAGTTCACGGTGCTGTGACATTTCACGAAAATTCTGGATCTGTGTTGCAAACCCGATCCAATCACAGGTTGATCGTTGATTTCATTGGGAATTTCGGAAACGCGCACGCCCGCCATAATGGCGTCAACGATTCGGATAACAGGCGTATGGATTCACTTCGTTCAGATCGACTCTTGGCTACAGTAGCCTTGGCTTTGTTGGCCATCGGTTGCGTATATGTGCTGGCCCCATTTTTAACCTCGCTGATGTGGGCGGCCATTTTGGCGTCGACTTGCTGGGCGCCATTGATGTGGCTGGATCGCATGTTGGGTGGGCGCCGTGTCCTGGCTGCCACCATCATGACCAGTCTCATCACCATCTTTGTGCTGGGACCCGTTTTGACGGTGGCACTGGGTTTGGCGGACAACTTGGCGGAGTTGGGGCGCGCCGTGTCGAACATGGTGACCTCTGGGTTGCCGGATGCCCCAGCGTGGCTCAAGGACGTCCCCGTGATCGGTCAATGGGCGTTCGAGTATTGGCAGCGTCTGGCCCACGACGGTCAAAGGCTGGTTGCCGAACTGAACAAGTTGGCCAAACCGGCGCAACAAATGGCCCTCAGCGCGGGCTCCGTGGTGGGCAAGGGCGTGGTGGACATGAGCATTTCGGTGTTCCTGGCCTTTTTCTTGTTTTTGCACGGTGAGGCCTTGGCCACCCGTTTGAAGGTGGCTTTGCACCGGTTGGCGGGTGAGCGCGCGATTTACCTGCTGGACATCACCAAGGGCACGATCCATGGCGTGATCTACGGCATTTTGGGCACGGCCTTGGCACAAGCGGTGTTGGCCTCGATTGGCTTTTTGATCGCAGGTGTGCCCGGGGCGATGTTGCTGGGGGTGGCCACCTTCTTCTTGTCTGTGGTGCCCATTGGTCCGCCCTTGTTGTGGGGGGGGGCGGCGATCTGGCTGTTTCAGCAAGGCGACACCGGATGGGCCATCTTCATGGCCATCTGGGGCTTCATTGGCATCAGTGGCGTGGACAACGTGATCAAGCCCTTCATCATCAGTCGCGGCTCCAGCTTGCCTTTTGCTGTGGTGTTCTTGGGCGTGTTGGGTGGGGTGCTGGCCTTTGGGGTGATTGGCGCATTCTTGGGACCCACCTTGTTGGCGCTGGGCTATCGACTGGTGGCGGAGTGGACGGCGCAGCCTCAGGCTGAGGGATGAGCTTCAACACTGTGAAGTTTTGATTGACTCAGTTTGGGTGCGGGAGTTCGAGTCGCAAACCATCCCGTCACGCTGGCCGCGCCTGCGTCCAACAAACAACGACTGGCTTCGTTGGCCGTGGCGCCTGTTGTCATCACGTCATCCACAATCACCACGTGCTGCCCCTCTACGCGATGTCGTTCTTCAGCCGCGATCGTGAAGGCGCCATGTATGCACCCCAATCGGTCGCTCGCTTTCATGGACATGAGGCGTCCGGTGTCATGCTGGCGAAGCAAGGTGTTGGCGTGCAGGCGATTCGTGAGCTTCAATTGGCCCGCCACCTGTTGTGCCAGCCACCAAGCTTGATTGAATCCGCGTTCTTGCCAGCGGTTGGGTGCCAGAGGAATGGGTACGATCAAATCCGGTGTGGGGTGGGCGTACTGGGTGCGGTTGGCGGCCAGAATCCCATCCACCAGCATGTCGACCAAGGGCAGGGCACTGGCCGGTTGTTGTCGAAACTTCAAGCCTGAAATCAAGCCAGACCAAGGTGGCGCAAAGTCGGTGCCCACGATCACGGCGTCCATCTCCGGCGGGTAGTCTCGGCATAGGTCGCACGTCAGGTCCTCATAAGAGGTGTGTGGCGCCGACAAGCCGCAGCGGATGCATCTCGTTCGTGCGGGTGACAACTGTTGGCGGCACGGTTTGCACACGGCTTGGTCTTGCCATAGGCCGCAAACACGGCAGTTGCAGCGACGGAGCCATTGGCGCAAGGCCGTTGGCAGTGATGAACGATAGGCGCTTGGATGTGTGATGAGGTGTGCGGGCATGGTCTAGTGAGGTTAGGCCAGCGGCCTCTTGTGTGCCTCGCCCGGAAATGTGACCCTGATGGGGGTGCTGTGCGGCGACTCTCCCTATACTCCCGACTGTCCGAAAGAGTCTCCCGCATGTCTGATCCAACGCCACCGATTTCCTGCGCCCCCCAGCCTGCTGCATTGCGCCGGCAGATGACGCGCCTTGCCCAGTTGCCCGAGTCACCTTGGCTGCATCAGGAAGTGGCGCGACGGTTGGCCGACAAGTTGGATGCCATCAAACTCATGCCCCAATCATGGGTCGATTGGTCGGCCTTTCTGGGGGCGGGCACCGAGCTGGTGCAGGCGCGCTATCCCAAGGCCAAGCGTTGGGCTGTGGAGCCCCTCGATGCACTCGGTGCACGCCGTGGGCAGCAGCGAAGCCAAGAAGGCTTTCGCGTATTGCGAAGCCTTTTCAAGCGGGATGCTGATCTGGTGGTCACGGAGCCTGTCGTCCAGGCGCCTTGGTTGCCATCAGGCGTTGACCTGTTGTGGGCCAACATGACATTGCATGGTGCCGCCGATCTTCCCACCATGATGGGGCAGTGGCACCGGCACTTGGCGGTGGATGGATTCCTGATGTGCTCCGGTTTGGGGCCTGACACCGCCAAAGAGTTGCGTGCCATGTACCAAAGCTTGGGATGGTCGCTGCCAACCATCGATTTTGTCGACATGCACGATCTGGGCGATGAATTGGTCAAAGCCGGATTTGCCGATCCGGTGATGGACATGGAGCGTTTGACGCTCACCTGGGCAACGCCAGAGGCCATGCTGGCCGAGTTGCGTACATGGGGTGGCAATGTCGCGTTTGGTCGCTTCGCAGGCTGGCGCACGCCCCGTTGGCGCGCCAAGTTGATGGCTGCCATGCGTGAACATCTCACGCGACCCGATGGTCGGCTGGGTTTGACCTTGGAGTTGGTCTACGGCCACGCCATCAAGCCCGTGCCTCGGGCCAAGGTCAGTGAGGAGACGCGCGTGTCCTTGGATGACATGCGCACCATGATCAAGCGCGACAAGCCTCGTACCTGAATGCCATCAGGGTGAACCCAGATGAGACCAAAGTGTTGGCAATCCGGGTCAAAGCGAGGGTTATTCATAGCATCGGCAAGCTCAATTCTTATTGAGGCCGATCAAGTCGCTCACTAGAATGAATTGA
This sequence comes from Aquabacterium sp., assembly GCA_046299355.1. GTDB lineage: Bacteria > Pseudomonadota > Gammaproteobacteria > Burkholderiales > Burkholderiaceae_C > Aquabacterium. Next base: position 185,481 of record JBKBIO010000004.1, read on the forward strand.
CAAATCTCATGCCCGAAGCGGGCGTGAAGAACGATTCGTTGTGCGAAGCGCAGATCGAATCGACATTTCAATCTTTGGCGAGCGAAGACATGATCAACGATCTTGCGTATCGGGTGAGTCGAGTTGGGCAGGTAGTTTCAAAGTTGGGGGTGATCGGTTCGGCACTGGCCGCCACTTCCGCGATGGCAGTCAATGACTTGCCCGGTGGCCCAGCCGTCAATCAGTTGGATTTGCATCCGTCGGCAACCAAGATCGCGGCAGCGCAAACCGATCTGCACTACATGATGTTGTACATCTGCGGTGCCATCTTTGTGGCGGTGTTCGGGGTGATGTTCTACTCCATCTTCAAGCATCGCAAATCCAAGGGCGCCAAGCCCGCTGACTTCCATGAGTCGACCACGGTCGAAATCATCTGGACGATCATTCCGTTCCTGATTGTGATCGGCATGGCTTTGCCGGCGACCAAGGTGGTCGTCGCGCAAAAGGACACCACCAACGCCGACATCACCATCAAGGCGACCGGCTACCAGTGGAAGTGGGGTTACGACTATCTGAAGGGCGAAGGTGAGGGCATTGGCTTCCTCTCCACGCTGGATGCCTCGCAGCGTGCTTTGTCTGACGCCGGCAAGCCTGCTGGCGACAACTACCTCTTGAAGGTGGATAACCCCTTGGTGGTGCCTGTCGATAAGAAGGTGCGCATCATCACCACGGCGAATGACGTGATTCACTCCTTCATGGTGCCCAGTTTCGGTATCAAGCAAGATGCCATCCCTGGTTTCGTGCGGGACACCTGGTTCCGTGCCACCAAGGTGGGTGACTTTTACGGCCAGTGCGCCGAGTTGTGCGGCAAAGAGCACGCCTACATGCCTATTCATGTGAAGGTGTTGTCCGCTGAAGATTACTCCAAGTGGGTGGCAGACAAGCAAAAGGAAATGCAAGCGAAGGCCGATGACCCCAACAAGGTCTGGAAGCAGGAAGACCTGATTGCTCGTGGTGAAAAGGTCTATGCCGCCAACTGTGCTGCTTGCCACTTGCCAACGGGTAAGGGTGCCGGTGCGATCAAACCTGTGGATGGTTCGCCAGTGGTGCTGGATGAAGACAAGAGCAAGCAGATTGCAGTGCTGCTCAACGGTCAGAACAACATCATGCCGGCTTGGAAGCATCTCTCTGATGTGGAAATCGCTGCCGTGATCACCTACACGAAGAACCATTGGTCCAACAAGACGGGGCAGACCGTGCAGCCATCCGAAGTGATGGCCGCCCGTAAGTAAACCGTATCACCGGATCAAGAAAGGATCAAACCATGAGCGCAGTTCTTCACCACGGTGATCACGCACACGACGATCATCACGATCACCCACACGGCTGGCGTCGCTGGGTCTATGCCACCAACCACAAGGACATCGGCACCCTCTACATGCTGTTCTCGCTGACCATGTTGATGATCGGCGGCGTGTTGGCCTTGGGTATTCGGGCGGAGTTGTTCCAGCCCGGCCTGCAGTTTGTGAACCCAGAGTTGTTCAACCAGTTCACCACCATGCACGGCATCATCATGGTGTTCGGCGCCATCATGCCGGCCTTCGTGGGTTTCGCGAACTGGATGATTCCGTTGCAGATCGGTGCTTCGGACATGGCCTTCGCACGGATGAATAACTTCAGCTTCTGGCTGATGATCCCTGCTGCCATTTTGCTGGTCGCGTCCTTCTTCCTGCCTGGTGGTGCGCCCGCTGCGGGCTGGACCCTGTATGCGCCCCTGACACTGCAAATGGGGCCTTCGATGGACGCTGGCATTTTCGCCATGCACATCCTGGGTGCCAGCTCGATCATGGGCTCCATCAACATCATCGTCACCATTCTCAATATGCGTGCCCCTGGCATGACCTTGATGAAGATGCCGATGTTCTGCTGGACCTGGCTGATCACGGCCTATCTGTTGATCGCTGTGATCCCCGTTCTGGCCGGTGCCATCACCATGACACTGACCGACCGTCACTTCGGTACCAGCTTCTTCAACCCGGCTGGTGGTGGTGACCCCATCATGTACCAGCACATCTTCTGGTTCTTCGGACACCCAGAGGTGTACATCATGATCTTGCCGGCCTTCGGCATCGTCAGTCACATCGTGCCTGCATTTGCACGCAAGAAGCTGTTTGGCTACGCCTCCATGGTGTACGCCACCGCCTCGATCGCGATCTTGAGCTTCATCGTGTGGGCTCACCACATGTTTGCCACCGGCATGCCCGTCACTGGCCAGTTGTTCTTCATGTACGCCACGATGCTGATCTCCGTGCCCACGGGTGTGAAGGTGTTCAACTGGGTGGCCACCATGTGGCGAGGCTCGATGACCTTTGAGGCCCCCATGGTTTGGGCGGTGGGCTTCATCTTCGTGTTCACCATGGGCGGCTTCACAGGCCTGATCTGTTCGATGGCCCCGATCGACACCCAGATCCAAGACACTTACTATGTGGTGGCTCACTTCCACTACGTGTTGGTGGCGGGTTCCCTGTTTGCTCTGTTTGCCGGCTTCTACTACTGGGCGCCCAAGTGGACCGGTGTGATGATCCCTGAGTGGAAGGGGCAGCTGCACTTCTGGTGGTCGCTCATTGCTTTCAACGTGACCTTCTTCCCCATGCACTTCCTGGGCTTGGCCGGTATGCCACGTCGTTATGCCGACTACCCAATGCAGTTTGCCGACTTCAATGCACTGGCATCCGTCGGAGCATTTGCCTTCGGCTTTGCGCAGGTCTTCTTCATCTTCGTGGTGTTGATTCCAGCCATGCGTGGCAAGGGCACGCCTGCTCCTGCCAATCCTTGGGAAGGTGCAGAAGGCTTGGAGTGGGAAGTGCCATCTCCCGCACCTTTCCACACCTTCGAGAATCCACCCAAGCTTGATGCGACCGCCACCAAGGTGATCGGTTGAATCAAAAAGGGAATCCCAGCATGCTGACAACCACTTCAGTCGAGCAAACCACTGGCACCCAGGCGAAAAATCGGCGCCTGGGGCTGATCTTGGCCTCCATCGCAGCCACGTTTTTCCTGGGTTTCATTGCGAAGGTGGTGTTGCTGTCGCACTGATGGAATGACGCGTCGCGTTCAGAGCACTCAGGCCAACGCCCAACCCAACACTTGACCATGTCCAGCACCACGGCCCCAACTGCATACTCGTTCAGGCAACGCCTGCAGCGTGCCAATGCGGCCATGGTGGGTAAGTTGCTGGTGGTGGCCGGCATGATGTTTGTCTTCGGCTACGCGATGGTGCCCATGTACAAGCACATTTGTGCAGCACTGGGTATCAACGTCTTGTCCCTCACTGAGCAGCAGGTGCCTGGCGCGTCGGCCTCACGCAAAACCAATACTCAGGTTGACTTGAGCCGCAAGATCACGGTGGAGTTCGATGCCAATGTGCGCGGTCCCTGGCACTTCAAGCCAGAGCAACGTTATGTGGATGTGCATCCCGGCGAAATCACCACCGTGATGTACGAGTTCACCAATATTCAAAACCGGACGATGGCGGCGCAGGCCATCCCTAGTTATGCCCCCAAACAAGCCACCGCGCATTTCAACAAGATGGCTTGTTTTTGTTTCAACGAATACACGCTCAAACCGGGCGAAACCAAACGCTGGCCAGTCACGTTTGTGATCGATCCGAAATTGCCCAAGGATGTGCAAACCATCACCTTGTCCTACACCTTCTTCGAGGTGGGTGGCAAGGTGCCGCCGGCGCCATCTGGAGGGGTATGAGCGACGATCTGAAAGCAGCAGCGAAGCGCGAAGGCTCGTTTCTGCAGACTGTGAAAGCAGTAGCCTGGTCTTTTTTTGGAGTGCGTAAGTCAACGGACTACGCCGAGGATGTGGCCAAGATCAATCCGATCCATGTGATCGTGGCGGGCGTGATCGGGGCTGTGTTGTTTGTGGTGGGCTTGATCCTGTTGATCCGTTGGATCGTCAGCAGCGGTGTAGCCCAGTAAAAGTCGGTGTAACGAGGAGCTCAACATGTCGGCATCGGTGTCCAAGGGGGGAACCCCTTACTACTACGTGCCAGGGCCGTCCCGTCATCCCATGATGGCGGCAACGGGTCTGTTCTTTGTCGCTTTGGGTGCGGGCCAGTGGGTCAACGGCGCATCCTGGGGCCCTTATTCGGTGGCGTTGGGCATCGTGTGGTGGTTGGTGGTTCTCAAACAATGGTTTGGGGATGCCATTCGTGAGAGCGAATCCGGCCAATACAGCGACAACATCGACGTGTCCTTCCGTTGGAGCATGGCTTGGTTCATCTTCTCCGAGGTCATGTTCTTCGGTTCTTTCTTCGGCGCCTTGTATTGGGCCCGGATTCACTCCGTCCCTGATTTGGGTGACATGGAGAACGCCTTGCTGTGGCCTGGTTTCAAGGGTGTCTGGCCCTCAGAGATGGCTGGGGCGACGGGCTCTCCCGCTGGTACGGTCGAGCCGTTCAAGATCATGGGCCCTTGGCCAATTCCGACCTTGAATACGGCATTGCTGTTGACGTCGGGTGTGACGCTGACCATTGCGCACCACGCACTGCGTGACAACCTGCGTGGCAAGTGCATCGCGTTCATGTGGATGACGGTGCTGTTGGGGGTCGTGTTCTTGGGCTTCCAGGGCTATGAGTACTACGAGGCCTATACCCATCTGAATCTCAAGCTCACCTCGGGTGTGTATGGTTCAACTTTCTTCATGCTCACAGGCTTCCACGGCTTGCACGTGTTCGTCGGGATGTTGATGCTCTTGGTCATCACCCTGCGCTTGCAAAAGGGGCACTTCACCGCTCAGCGCCATTTCGGCTTCGAAGGGGCCGCCTGGTACTGGCACTTTGTGGACGTGGTCTGGTTGGGCTTGTACCTGATCGTCTACTGGACTTGAGCTGTAGCGTTCAGCGCGCATGCGCTGACATCCCAGCAAACAAGGGCACCCTCGGGTGCCCTTTTGCATGGTTCACTGATCTGGATTTACTTGGGTGTGACCTGAATGCCTGTGGGTTGAATCCAGCCCATTTTGTAGCTCAGCAGCACAAATAGAAACAATGCGATGGACAACCCTACTCGCCAAGCCAGGGCGGAAGCCATACGATTGGTCTTAGGGGCGCCATGGCGCCCATCCTTCAGCATGGCTCGACCCGCCAGCAGCAGGAAGGCAATGATGGCAAGCAGTGCCACAGCGATCAGGTATTTCATGGCTTCAGTTTATGTCGGTTAATGCAAGGCGATGGGCGGTGTTGTTGGCTGCGATCGCGGCCATTGGTTTGACCGTATCGCTCGGCTTTTGGCAACTGAGTCGTGCCGACCAAAAACAAGCCTTGGCCGCCCAACTGGCCCAACAACAAGCCCTCGCTCCCATCGGGAATCTAGATTGGCCCTGTGCCATGCCGACCGATCCTGCATCTTGGGCGCAGCGGCCCGCTCGATTGACTGGATCGTGGATGTCAGGGCACACGGTCTATCTTGACAATCGGCAGATGTCTGGTCAACCCGGGTTTTTCGTGGTCACCCCATTTGAATTGCAGCCTGTTCCCGCTTGCGGCGCCAAGGTGGTGTTGGTTCAGCGTGGTTGGTTGCCCCGTCATGCCCATGACCGCACCCAACTGCCAACTTTGCCTATTGAGGCTGGGGTGATTCAATTGCAGGGACGCTGGCAGCCCACGCCGCATCAGGTATATGCCTTGGGAGACGAGGGCGCTTTGAATCCGTCCATCCAAGGTCCCGTGCTGAGGCAAAACATGGATGCATCTGCCTGGCGCGCATGGTTGCCGAACGTGGCATGGTTGCCTGGCGTCTTGTTGCAAACACAGCCTGCAGCGGAACCCACTGCAGGGCAGACGGATCCATCGCTTTCTACTTCTTTGAAGCGGGATTGGCCCGCCCCTGATACCGGTGTGGACAAGCATCATGCGTATGCTGCCCAGTGGTTCGCTTTGGCTTTTACCCTCACAGGACTCTATGTCTGGTTCCAACTCATCCGCCCACGCCGAGCACGCTGATGCTGGCGCATTGTTGCAGTTCAGTGTTCACAGCATGCCCTCCACCACACCCACTGCCGATCCCGCTCGCACCCGATGGGGGCGCGCCAAGATGTTGGCGGTGTGGGCTGTGTGTGCTGCACCGGTCGTCGCTTCGTATCTCACGTATTACGTGATCAAGCCGCATGGGCGCGTCAACTACGGCGAGTTGATTCAGCCCCCGGTGCCGATGCCCGCTGACAAGCTGTGGCGCTTGAGCAATCTGCAGTCCACCACGGTCTTGCCATCGTCCTTGAAGGGGCAGTGGCTGTTGGTGTCAGTGTCCAGCGGTGCGTGTGATCGATCTTGCGAGGACCACCTCTATCAACAGCGTCAATTGCGCGAGATTCTGGGCAAAGACAAAGATCGACTCGACCGTGTGTGGCTGGTGACCGATCAGCAGCCAGTTAAAGAAAGCCTGTTGCCGGCTTTGCAAAACAGTTGGGTGTTGCGTGCGGACGAGAGTGCGGTCAAGCAATGGCTCAAGCCTGAGTCGGGTCAGGCTTTGTCCTCACATCTGTATCTGGTCGACCCGAGAGGTGATTGGATGATGCGTTTTCCTGCTCAGGCTGATCCCTCCCGCATCAAGAAGGACCTGACTCGCTTGATGAAGGCCAACGATTCCTGGGACGAAGCAGGGCGTTGATGGCATGAGCACCTCGGTCGACCTGATCAACCTCGCACCGGCACTGGAGGTCGCGCTGCTGGGCGCATTGCTAGCAGGCATACCTGTCGCGGTGGTGGCTCGGCAATCGCGTCGCGCGGGCCTGACCGGCTGGGCCGCATGGCAGCGTGCACTGACCGTGGCCACGCTGTTTTTGACCATGGATCTGGTGGTATTCGGGGCCTTTACCCGTTTGACCGATTCCGGCTTGGGTTGTCCAGATTGGCCCGGTTGTTATGGTGAGACCAGCCCTTGGGGCGCCAAAGCGCACATCAACCAAGCTTTGACGGTGAGCCCCACCGGGCCGGTGAGCCACAGCAAGGCATGGATCGAAATGATCCACCGCTATTTGGCCACCGCGGTCGGAGCTTTGATCACCTTGTTGATGGTGCAAGCTTGGCGCATGCGTGATAGGCCGGGCGCCTTGTCGCCCTGGTGGGCCACGGCCACTTTCGTCTGGGTGTGCGTGCAGGGCGCGTTTGGCGCACTGACGGTCACCATGAAGTTGCAACCCATCATTGTCACGGGCCACCTTCTGGGGGCCATGTTGGGCGTGGGCTTGTTGACCGCACAGGCGCGCAAAACGGAGGCTTGGGTGGGGGATGCGGCCAGCCATGCCGCTTGGCGGCAGTCGCCACAACGACGAGCGGCTTGGTGGGTGATGGCGATCTGTGTGTTGCAAATGGCCTCGGGCGCATGGGTGAGCACCAACTATGCGGTGCTCGCGTGCGACACCTTCCCCATGTGTCAAAACAGTTGGTGGCCCGCAATGGATTTCGAAACAGGCTTCCATCTGTGGCGCCCTCTGGGCACCGATGGGCAGGGCGGTTGGATCACTTTGGCCGCCTTGACGGCCATCCACATGACGCACCGCTGGATGGCGCTGTTGGCGGTGGGTAGTTTGTTGTGGTTGGCCTGGGTTTTGCGAGCACGTGTTGAATGGCAGAACGATCGGCGCTGGTTACTTGGCCTGGCTGTCTGGCAAGTGGCGACAGGCTTGAGCAATGTGGTGCTCGATTGGCCCTTGGCATCGGCTTTGGGGCATACCTTGGGTGCCGCTTTGATCATCTGGCGATTGACCAAATGGACCGTGGTTCCTGTTTATCAGGGTGATTCCGCTGGCGTGGTGCAGGGGAGGCACCCACAATGAATCCAACTCAAGAATTGGATGTTGACGACATCCCGCAGGGCTCGCCCATGTCAGACACCATCGCACCCGCTCACGTCGCCGATGCAACGATTGTTGCGCCATCGATTGCATCTCATACCCCATCGCGGTTTCAACAGTTTTATGTGTTGACCAAACCTCGTGTGGTTCAACTCATTGTGTTTTGCGCGGTCATCGGCATGGCCCTGGCGGTGCCGGGTATTCCGACAGGTGCAGAGATGTTCAAGGCGCTCGCCGCCTGTATCGGCATTTGGTTGGTGGCAGGGGCTGCCGCCGCATTCAACTGCCTGGTCGAACAAGAAATCGATTCGCGCATGAAGCGCACCGCTTGGCGGCCCACCGCGCGGGGTGAGCTCACGCGGCAACAAACCTTGCTGTTCAGCACCGGTCTCTGTGCTTTGGGTATGTTGATCTTGGCTGTGTGGGTGAACTCGCTGACCATGTGGCTCACGCTGGGTACCTTTGTCGGCTACGCCATCATCTACACGGTGGTGCTCAAGCCCATGACGCCGCAGAACATCGTCATTGGTGGTGCCTCGGGCGCCATGCCGCCCGTACTGGGTTGGGCGGCCATGACCGGCTCGGTCGATCCCGAGTCCTTGATGTTGTGCCTGATCATCTTCCTGTGGACGCCGCCCCATTTCTGGGCACTGGCGCTGTACCGTGTTGAAGACTACAAGCGCGCTGGCCTGCCCATGTTGCCTGTCACACATGGCAATGCCTTCACCCGCTTGCATATCTTGCTCTACACCGTGATCCTGTTGGCGGCCACCTTGCTGCCGTACATCTATGGCATGAGCGGATTGATCTATTTGGTGTCTGCGGTGATCTTGGGCGTATGGTTTGTGGTTTACGCTTACAGGTTGTGGCGCGAGTACAGTGACGCACTGGCTCGCCAAACCTTCAAGTTCTCGATCTTCCATCTGATGCTGATGTTCGCAGCGCTGCTGGTTGATCACTACTACAAGATCTAAGCATCATGACCCATTGCCCCCATCAGGGGCCTGCGCGTCGCCTGAAGGCCATGCGTACCCTGGCAGCCACTGTGGCAGCAAGTTCCGTTGTGGCCCTGACCAGCATGTCGCTCACAGGCTGCAAGCCATCTGGCTCGGATGCATCGACTGCCGCGTCGGGCACCGCTCCCGCTGCCCAGTCTTCCTTGTCATTCAACGCGGTCGACATCACGGGCGCCAAGTACGCACGTCAGTTGCAGTTGACCGATGTGGATGGCAAGCCGCGTAGCTTGGCCGACTTCAAGGGCAAGGTTGTTTTCCTGTTCTTTGGCTACACCCAGTGCCCGGATGTCTGCCCTACAACCATGGCCGAGTTGGCTGCGGTTCGCAAAAAGCTGGGTGCGGATGGCGATCAGATTCAAGGCGTGTTCGTCACAGTGGATCCCGATCGGGACACGCCTCAGGTGCTCAAAGCCTATCTGGGTGCCATGGACCCCAGCTTTGTGGGCCTCACGGGCACACGCGAGCAGATTGACGCCGCCACCAAAGACTTCAAAGTCTTCTACCAAAAGGTACCAGGCAAGGCTGAGGGCAGCTACACCATTGACCACACGGCAGGCGCGTTTGTGTTTGACCGCGATGGTCAAGTGCGCCTGTTCGTGCGCTACGGCATGGGGGCTGAGCCCCTTGCCGCAGACTTGAAACAGCTGCTTAAATAGCCTCGAGCGACAGGCTCTGGCGGCCTGTCCAGCTCTCGTCCGGGCCCAGTGTCACGGGCTCGTTGATGCGAGCGGCTTCCACGCACAGCATGTGCTGCCAACCATCGCTGGGCATGTCTTTCATCTCGGCACACTTTTCTGGGCCGGGGTTCCAGAGCACGGTGTCGGACATGTCCTCGTTTTCGATGATCAAACGCCGAGGGCCGTCACGCAGCAAGAGATTGCCCGTTTTGGCGTAGATGCGATCGATCTCGCCATGGAAGCGCTTCTCGGGGTGGTCTTCGATGGTTTCTCCGCCCAGCAAGCAATCGATGTAGTGGCAGCCATCCAAGCCTTGCAGGCGCACATGGGTCAGATCACTCACGGCCAAATAGGTGTGCAACGCGGCTGAGAAGGGCCAAGTGCTTTGCCCGGGGTTGTGGACGTACAGCTCCATGTCCAGTTGGCCGCCGCTGATCGAGATCGTCAACTCCAGGGTGAACTGATGCGGCCACCATGCGCGCGTGCTGTCGTCATCACACAGCATCAAGGTGGCTTGGGCGTGGTCTTTGCCTTGACGATACTCGTCGATTTTCCAGGTCCGCGTGCGAGCCAGACCATGTCGAGGCAGGCTCACATCGGGGCCGCGCAATTCGAATTGCGGAAAGATCACAGGCACACCGCCACGAATGGCTTGGCCTTGTCCGGCAACCGCCTTGGGCGAGAGGTACAACTGTTCGTCGGCGCCAGCAGGTTTCCAGGAGACCAGGTGGCCGCCATGCAGCATCACCGTGGCTTCTGAACCGCACGGCGATTGAATTTTCAGGGCCGGTTGGCCCAACACGTCGATCAATGGGGGCAGGGAATCACTCATGGCCGACATTGTCGCCGCAAAGCGGGGTTGAGGCCGCCTGCGGGGCCATCGATGTCAGCGCCTGGCCGGCTTAACGGCTGCAGATCGCGGCCGTGGCAATCAACTCATCGAGCATGGCCATCGACACCTTGCCGGACACGGCGTAGGGGTCCAACACCGGGCGTTCGGAGTACTTCAGCAAGATCGATGGGTTGACCCGAGACAAATTCACTTGGCCCATGGTCCAGCCGGCAAAGCGTCGCTCGGTGATCTCTTCAAACATCAGCAAGACCACGTCTTGGTGCCGAGGGTCTGCGGCAATCCGGGCGTACAACTGGCTGACCGCATCGCGCCCGCCCTCCAGCACCTGCATGAAGATATCGCCGCTGTAGCAAAGCAGGCCCGTGATACCGTGGGTGGGGTTCTCTTGGCGGGACACCGCCACGATCTGATCAATGACTTCTGACGTCAAAGCAGCCTTGGCGCGGCTGGCATAAAGCAAACGAACCAGCATGTTGTTCAACCCTTGCGATTGTTGACGAGAGCCAGGAATTCACGACGCAGGTTCGGATCCTTGAGGAACGAGCCTCGCATCACACTGTTGATCATGCGCGAATCCATGTCCTTCACCCCGCGCCATTGCATACAGAAGTGATCGGCCTCCATCACGACAGCCAAGCCGTCCGGGTTCATGCGCGTTTGCAGAAGGTCTGCCACTTGCGTGACGGCTTCTTCTTGGATCTGAGGGCGGCTCATGATCCAGTCGATCAGGCGTGCGTACTTCGACAACCCAATCAGGTTGGAGTGCTCGTTGGGCATGATCCCGATCCAGACCTTGCCCATGATGGGGCACAGGTGGTGCGAGCAGGCGCTGCGCACGGTGATCGGGCCGACGATCATCAACTCATTGAGTCTTTCCACATTGGGAAATTCAGTGACGCTGGGCGCCGCCTCAAAACGCCCCTTGAAGATTTCCTTCAAGTACATCTTGGCCACCCGGCGTGCTGTGTCCTGGGTGTTGTGATCGCTTTCGGTGTCAATCACCAAGCTGGACAACACGCCCTGCATCTTGCCCGCCACCTCGTCCAGCAGCTGCTCGAGCTCGCCTGGCTGAATGAAATCTGCGATGTTGTCGTTGGCATGGAAGCGCTTTTGCGCCTCTTTGATCCGTTGTCGAATCTTGACCGACACCGGCACGCCTTCGTCTTGGGTGGAGTCTCCCTGGGAGGGAGCGTCGATGGCGCGCAGCTTGGGGGTGGTCATGTTGTGATGAGGCGAAGAGAGACAGGTACACATCCTAGCTCGCTTGGCGGAATCCTGCACGAGACATGGGTTTTCAGACGGGATCCCTGCAGCTCATCACATTTGCTGCAGTCGCTTACAGCTTTGTGATTTTCTTATCACTACACTGGATGTCACCGTAGACATCACAACAAAAGAGACGCCAAAGATGAAGTCAAGCCGCCTGATGACACGTCGTGACTCCCTCGGGTGGCTGAGCCTTGCCGCGACGGCGCCAGGCCTGTTGCTGGGCGGGTGTGGCGGCGGGGGCGACAGTGGCACCACGGCTGGCAGCACCGTGAGCGACACGGTGGGCGATTCAGGTGGCAACCCGGGTGGGGGCTCTGGTGGAGGAGCGGGTGGCGGAACAGGCGGTGAGGTTGGCGGCAACACCAGCGTGGCCAGCTTCGCACACGGAGACCAGATCACCATTGAAGGTGCGTTTGGGCAAACGGATGTCACGCAAACGTTTCTGGGCGGCGCCAACGGCATGATCGAGTCATGTCAGGCAGGTGCGGAGATTGCCGACGGCAACGGCTGGTATTTCAACGAATTGGGCCATCGCACCCGAGTGATGGCCGACGCCAAGCGTGGCAAGGTTTTGTTCACCCCAGAGGACCGCGATCATTACAACGCCACGCGCCATTTCGATCCTGGCTTCGCGATTGCAGAGCAACGCTACTTCTACAAAGCGCATTGGGTTCGCAGCGTGCTCTTGCTCGAAGGGCAACCCTATCTGAAGAGCTTTCAGTGGAAGCATGAACGCGTGAACTGGCGCAACACCATCGTCGATGGCGATTGCGAAATCAAGGTGCACGACTACCCCAATGGGGGCGGAGGGCTGATGACCTTTGTCAACCGATCGGCATCCGACAAGAGTGTCTATTGGGGTGGCCAAGTCATCAAGGCCAACAGCGATTGGGCCTTGCTCGAGATCATGGTCTATACCGGGTCACAGGGCGCCAATGACGGAAAAGTGGTGACAAGAGCCCATGTCAATGGCAGAACGTATGTGAATCAAAACAGGCAAACCGAGCGCGTGTACGCCGACCCCACGATGCGCTTGAGGCACTTCATCGAGCAAAACTATTTCGGCAACTTTGGGCAAGTGGAAGACGGCGTCAACAACCCCTTGCCCAAGCCCGACGTTCGCGAGCTGTGGTCCGATGACAGCCGTGTCATTGTTGGCAACGATGCTCGCTCCGGTTGGCAGCGAGTCGAACTGCGTGACACCGTCTCCTTACGCGATGCCACAGTCCGAGAGCTTCAGGCTTGGACCAACTGGGACAACAACATCACCCTCACATTGAACACAGGCGGCCTACCCGCAGGGACCCATGACCTGTTTTTGGTGGTGATCGATGGGGTCGATGCGCAAGGATGGGATGTGGTGACGCATTCACGGGCGATCAGGGTGGTGGTGTAGGTGGCGTGGCAATCTGGCGCCGACCTGTTTTGGGCTCGACTACCGTGTTGGTACTTCAATAGCCTGTCCAAGAAGTGCTTGATGCCAATCTGTTCAATTCGATCTCCGAGGCGCAAGCCGCTGCGGACGATTGGCTGATCGATTACAACGAATACCGACCACATGAGTCTCTGGGGGACGTGCCACCTCTGGCATTCATGCCCAGGATTTTTAAACCGGTTGTCTCTAGTTTTGAACTGTCCACTTGACAGGGGAGTCTACGAATCCACTCAAGGGCGCGCCGGGTGGTGCCCTGCATGCCGTGTTGTGCGGCGCCGGACACAACATCCATCTGCTGTTGAGCCTTTTTGTTGCTCATTTGAGGGCCGCTATGCCGGTCTGGCTTAAGCGCTCACACGGCGAATAAGGCCATCAGGTCGAATTGGTTGCAGTTTGAGGCAATTGTTCAGGGCCGACTTGAATCGACCCGGATCTACTAGACACTTCCGAGCCGTTGGGATTGACGTTTTTCGAACTCTACCGGAGAAACACCGCCAGACGTGTTGTGGCGGCGCTTGGGGTTGTAGAACATCTCGATGTAATTGAAGACATCGGCACGGGCATCCTGGCGGGTTAGGTAAATCTGGCGGCGAATCCGCTCGCGCTTGAGCAACTGGAAGAAGCTTTCAGCCACCGCGTTGTCATGGCAATTGCCACGCCTGCTCATGCTGCTGACCAGATTGTGGTCCCGCAGGAAACCCTGCCAGTCATGGCCCGTAAATTGACAGCCCTGGTCGGAATGCACCAGCACTGTATCTTTGGGTTGCCTGCGCCACAGCGCCATCAGCAACGCATTGAGCACCAGATCGGTGTCGATGCGG